>CAVWBD010000018.1:0-29847 GCA_963753105.1 uncultured Gammaproteobacteria bacterium | reverse complement strand
ATCCCTCACTGGCACGCAACCCCGTGCCGGCCAGCAAGACGGTTTACACCATTGTCTACGTGAAAAGTTTTCCGCTTAAGGATTGAGCGGATTTATATGGAATTTTGATTCTGTAGTTTTAGTATTGCTTATTTTGCGGCGTGCACGTCGTAGTGAATCTGCCAAAGCCTTGCCTGTCCAGCTACTGTCCTTAGATGTCAGCGCTTTTTGCAATTGACCCAGTTCCACGACCAGTTTTTTGTCGCCCCAGATCCGGGCAAATGTATCCAGTGTCACGTGTTTCACGGCAACTGAAGAAGACACGGTGGCGCATTCAAGCCAGGCATAAATTGCGGAATATGCCTGACCAGCCTGGTTGCTCTTACATGCTCTTTGCAGGCTGGTAAACGCAGACTTTTCGTTATCCAGCGCCTTCTTGCGGGCATTGTGTCCGAAGCGCCACCACAGGACAGCAACCAGAATACCTGCCAGGACAATAGACAATATCCGCAGTCTATCGTGGGAATCCCCTGCAGCGTTCTCACCTGCCATCTCCGAAGCGCTTTCCACCGGTGATGGCAGGATTTCCAGGTTCAGGCCCGGGACGATTTGTTGCTGCAGTTCATGATTGTCCGGATCCCACCACTGGAAACGTATACCCGGGATTTCGTATATGCCGGATTTTTCAACGACCCAGATAATGGTGTCCCTGCGTTCTCCGGTCAGCTCCCCGCGGCTGGTTTGGTCATTGACTTCGGGAGCCTGCGGGTAGGCGGCGAGGCCAACGGTTCGGAACACCGGCAGTGGTGGAAGCAACATCGCAGATATGTCATCGGCGCGCCTGTTGACCGTTAAGGTGAATGCATCACCGGTACGGGCAGTTGTTATTGCCGGCTGCCAGTTATAATCGAGCTCAAAAGAACTTGTGGTAACCACAAGATCGCCTTCTCTCACACCCGGTGGCAGGCTTACGGTTAGTTCCAGCGGCCTGGTCTGAAACACAAATGCCTTTTCTGCGCTGCCAAATCCCGCGGACGTGGTGAAACGCACGTCAATGGGTGGAATTTCCAGCTTACCGGCCTTTTGAGGGTAAAGTGCGAGCGGATAACGGATGATCTGCCAGCTTTGGCCATCGGTTCTTTCACTTAGTTTTATCGTTGTGGTATCGGTCTGCATCAGGAAGCCGCTGCTGACTTCCGGTAGGTTGAAATGTGTGTTGGAGAAACTGAAACCGGTGGTTTTCAAATCCAGGTTAATGGTGACCTGTTGGCCTGCCCAGATTTCCTGATCCTGTTGGATACCGATGCTGATGGCGGCCTGTACTTCATCATCCTGGGCGGACACCGCAAGGGGCATCAGCAGGCAGCTAAGAATAACGGCTGTGCAAAGGTGTTTATTCATTACCGCGTGCATCCCCATTTTCTGTGAGTGAGCTCTCCCGGGTGGCCAATTGGTAGTTGAATCTCGCCGCCAGAAAGTCGGCGGGACGGGTTTCCACCTTGCGTAACCACATTGCACGCATGGCGTCCTCACCCAGTTGCTGGTCAGCGGCATCAATGACCTGCTCATTTGATGATCTGTTAACCCGGCCGCCCTGGTCAAAAACGATTTCGTCGGCTTCCAGCATGCCACCGGTTCCGCCGGCATCATCATCGGGCGGCGCTAATGCCAGCTTGCGCAGGGTCGCAATCTGTAAATTCTGTTCGGCTTCTGGCCAGCCCGGGCGTTTTGAAAGGGCGCTTTGGTAGGCGGCGATGGCTGCGTCATATTCACCGAGCATGATATGTGCGTTGCCCCGGTTGTAGTGTGCATCGGTGGTGCCCGATCGGCCCAGTACACTTGCGGCCGTTTTGAAATCCCCGGCCATAAACAGGGCCGTACCGATTCTTTCGGGGGTAGTGAATTTGGTGGCTGCTTCCTGATATTCGCCCTGGTCCATGAGACGTTGACCCTGCTGATCGGGCGTAAACCAGAGGTCAGCCCATTCCAGCGCCATGGCGGATGGGACCTGTAATAAAAAGCTGATGGCCAGTAATAATCTCATTCGATTACCACCGATCCGCCGCGGCGGAAAAAGGACAACATAACCAGCGCCAGCACTACCAGCAAATAGTAGCCTGAATCTTTCCATTGCCGGCCTTCCTGCGCGGGTACATGACTGATATTGCGTTCGATCCTGGCTGACAGGTCTTCAACATCACGCTTGTCCGCAGTTACGGCAGTTACGGTTCCACCCATAACACGGGCGGCCTTGCCGAGTGAATCCATGTTCAGCACGGGCGCCGGGTAGCTGCCGGGCGGCGGAATGACCTCCGCCCCCCCGGCCATGGCGAGGATATGCACATCAATGGCCCATTGTTTGTGGATGCTTTCCAGCTCACCCAGCTGAGCAGCGTCCACGCTATCGGTGATCAGCACTATGGAACCCGGTACCCCCGCGTCCTTGATCCGCCGGCTTGCCAGTTCAATGGCCTCGGCAGGTTCGTCACCCTGTAAAGGCATGATTCCCGGTTCCAGCGCTGCGGCGAAATTGTTGATTACACCGGCATCGGAGGTCAGGGGCATCACCAGGTGTGCGCTGCCGGCGTATGCAATCAAGCCTGTGCGGATATCTTTTCTGAGTTCCAGTAAATCGTGAATCTTGATAACACTGCGTTGCAGACGGCTGGGCTGGATGTCCTGGGCCAGCATCTCCGGCGTTACCTTGATGACGATGAACATAGCCGCCTGATCTTCGCTAAAGGGCGAGGCCTGCATTTGCCATGTTGGCCCGGCCAGGGCCAGTATGCCGGTCAGCCAGGCAATACCAAGCATATAAACCGGCCGCCAGCGGCCGTTTTCACCACTTTCGCTCAACAACAAATGTTCCAGCAAATCGGGGTTGATGACTTTTTTCCAGGCTCGGAGTGAATCACTCCGTTGGTACACGGACCACATCAGGAAACCTGCCGGTAAAAGCAATAGCAGCCAGGCAGGGCGCAGGAAGTGGAACTGTCCCAGGAACACCAGGAAATCCATCAGCCTGGCCCCTCCGATGCATAAGGCTCATACGGATGCCGGTTTGAATAGCGCAAACGAATTTCCAGCAACAGTGTATACAGTAGGGATACGAGCATAGCCGCAGCCAAAGGCCAGTGATAAAGATCTGTTAGCGGGCGGTAACTTTGGGTTTCCACCTGTCGGGGGTTAATTTCATCAAGGTGATCATAGATGGCCTCCAGCTCCTGCCGGTCATTGGCGTGGAAATAACCGCCACCGGTCGTGGCGGCAATGTTCCCCAGTGTCTTTTCGTCCAGTGCCTGTTCTCCAACTGCGGCCGGGTCCCCGATTGCGATCGTGTGTACAACAACCTCGTTGTCACGGGCAATCTCTGCCGCCCTTTCTGGTGGTACGAGGCTGCCGGTATCGTTGCCATCGGTCAGTACGATCAGTACACGCTCGTCAACTTCGCTGCGTTCAAACTGGTTTATGGCCAGGCCGATGGCATCACCCAGCATGGTTTTTGGGCCCAGCATCCGAATTTGGGCTTCATCCAGCAGTTCCCTGACAACATCCAGGTCATCGGTAAAAGGCACCTGTACAAATGCTGCTGAACCAAACAGGATCAACCCGACCCGGTCACCGTCACGGCGGGCGAAAAATGTGTCCAGAACCTGCTTGACGGCAGTCAACCTGTCTACGTTGTTGCCATCGGCACCGGCAAAATCCTGTGCCTCCATTGAGCCGGACAGGTCTACCGCAACCAGCAGGTCACGCATGGGTAGCTCCTTGACGATGGGTTCCTCGAGCCACTGGGGACGGGCGATGGCAGCGATCAAGAAAATCCAGGCAAGACCCAGTAGCAGCCATTGTGATCCAGGCCGTTTGGCAACCGCCACACTCCTTCCAGGCTCCAGGCCGGCCAGTCGTGACAGGCGCTGCATAAAGGGAACCCGGACCGCTGCCTTGTTCTCTTGATGAGCTGGTAACAGTGTACGTATCAACCAGGGTAGCGGCAGCAGCAGGAACAACCAGGGATGGGCCATTGTCAGCATGGGATCATGTCTCCTTGCTGTCCATTGGCGCGGACGCTGTGCGATGGTGCTTCAGCCAGTGGTAAGTGGCTTTTAACAGGGCTGTCGCAGCCTGTGGGTCGAGATCGGTCAAATCACCGGCGGAGTAGGAAACCTGGTCAAGGGTTCCTGCAACAGACTCTGTAAATGGCGGATTCTTCAGCTTTGAATTCAGAAAACGGTGCCAGTCCTTGCCCGTCAGGGAGGCAACCTGGTCGCGTGGGTAAACCATCAGAGCAGTGCGTTTGATCAGGACAGGAATTTGCCTGAGGCTGTGATCCTGTTTGGTGGTGTTTTTAATGTCTTGTTCGAGCGAGTGAAACTCATCCAGGGCGGCGCGACGATAGCGGTTACCGGACCAGTGTTTAAGTGACCGATAGCCAAACCAGGCAAGAACAAGCAGCAACAGGACGAACAGGAAATACCAGCCGTGTGCCAGCGGCCACCAGCTTACCTGCGCAGGCAGCACGATATCGTTGAGGTTTTGCAGACTGGCGGGGTCCGGGGATTTCATTCAGCCACGCCTGGGAGCCTGGTGATGCCCAAGCGCATCGCGTATCTGGTCAGGTACCGGCAGGGTTGTCTGTAGTGGCAGAACCGGAATTGAAAATCGACGCGAGACGGTTTGTATCTGTTCCAGTTTTTGTTCAAATGTGCTTTGAAAAGCCGCACGTAGTTTCTTGCTTGATGTATCAGCTTCCAATTGTCCGTCGGCGTCCGCGAACCTCAGGCGGCCGGCAGCGGGTATTTCTTTTTCGAGCGGGTCATAAATAAACGCCGTGAGCACATCGTTGTGCTCTGAAAGCCGGGTAATGTGTTTACGTGTTTCAGGATTGATGCCGTCAGCATCGGTGATCAGGCAGATCAGGCAATCATGCCTGGCCAGCATGCTGACCTGCTTCAGCGCCTCATTCAACTTGCCGGCATCGGGGGTGATATCAGGATCTGCGCTCAGGGCATGATTTTTTGCCACCACCTGCTTGAGGATTTGCATCACCCGTTCACGGCTTCTATGTGGTGGGACGACAGAAATGTCCGAGTCGTTGAATACCAGCGCCCCGACCCGGTCACCCGCACTCAGCACCCGCCAGGCGGAAATCGCTGCTACTTCGGCAGCAACCACGGACTTCATACGTTTCTGGCTGCCAAAAAACATGCCGACCCGCTGGTCAACCAGTAACCAGACCGTGCGGTCTTTTTCTTCCGTATAGACCCGGACGTGGGGTTCCCGGGTTCGGGCGGTCACCTTCCAGTCGATATTGCGCGTATCGTCACCGGGCAGGTAGTTACGCAGCTCTTCGAAATTGAGTCCGCGCCCCCGCAGCTTTGATGCATGGCGCCCGCTCAGAATGCTGTGTACAGGTTGTCTTGGCAGAAAGCTGAAACCCGACGCCTTGAATTGTAACCTGACCAATTCATCCAGATCCGCGTAGATGTTGGCATTGCTTTTGACGTTTTGTGACTTTTTTGTGACGGCGGTGTATTGCACGGAATTCAATGTCAGTCGCTGAGCACTTCCACCAGGGGCTGTCCGAATGCCCCGGAAGGTGGCTTGATATGCAGACGGGCAGCCAACGTTGGTGCGATATCGTAAGGTGACACCGCACGGTAGATCGTATTTTTGTCAATACCCGACCCGGCAAAGAAAATCGGCACAAAGGTATCGTAACGCCATGGTGAGCCGTGTGTGGACGCTACAACCAAACCGTCAAAATCATTGATAAACACATTGGGTTCAAACACTACAAATATATCGCCTGAGCGTTTGGCATGATAGTTGTTCAATACCGAGCGCATCAGCAAGGTATCGGGTTGGCGATTACTGGCCAGCGAAGAACTGGCTATTGCCACGGAGATGCCCTTGAACTTCATCAGTTCTTCCGCGACGGCCTGTTCAACCGCCGCCTGTTCCAGGCCGCTTTCCCGGATCAGCTCACGGTTCAGGTAAACATAGGGATGAGAGTACATGGTAATCAGTTCTTTACCGATACCGAACCTTTGTTTGAGCCGTGCGATGGCAGGCTCACGATCCAGGTTGTGGGTATCGAAGTAATGGGCGCTGCGAATACCTAAGGAATTGAGGAATCCTGGTGCTTCCGGGCCGCCATGATCAGCCGCCAGCACGATCATTGTATTTTCCAGCCCAATTTCCTGGTCGATAAATGCAAACAATTCCGCCAGCGTCCGGTCCAGTTGCAGGATGTTGTCTTCCGCCTCGAGGCTTGAAGCACCGAACAGGTGACCCACGTAATCCGTTGCAGAAAAACTGACCGACAGGTAATCGGGCACATCATCCTGGCCCAGCTTTTCCTGGCGGATCAATTCCCGGGCAAAATCCAGCGTCAGCTTGTCACTCGCAGGGCTGAGCGTCAGACGCGTGGTGAAATACTTGTCATCAGGCTCGCCGAAGGCATGTGGGAAAGTCCGTCCAAAACCCGGAAAGTCAGTTTCCCAGGGGCGGTCATCGCTATCACCAAAAAGGTAACTTGATTGCTCGTGCAGCAAGTTCCATGATTTGCCCGCATAAGCCGACACATGGCCGTCCTGGTTCCACTGGGACACCCATTCAGGATACTTCTCGTAATAGTAATTGCTGGTGACAAACTCGCCACTCGATTTTGAAAACCAGAAAGCCTTACCCGCATGTCCGGCCATGGCGACCGCACCACGGTCCTTGACTGAAACACCGAAAATTTTCGATTTGCCTCCGAAGTGAATGGCCATTTCATCACCCAAAGTCGAAACAAGGATGGCGTTTGGAGAGCGGCCGGTGACCGCGGCAACCCTTTGGGTTGGATCAATCTCCGTCGCCTTGTCGACTCCAGCATCGGCGGTCAGCAGCAGGTAATCCGGATCTTCTATGTTGTAGACAAGGCGTTGCAATTCATGGTCAAACCAGACGTTGGCGACCATACCGTGCGCGGACGGTAATGCCCCGGTTGCAAGGGACGCGTGACCGACAATGGTCTCGGTATTCGCATGCTGGTAATGGGCGTTGCTGTAGTGGACACCGTTTTCGATCAGGTACCGGAACCCGCCTTCGCCAAGACGGGCCGCGTACCGGGTGGGCATGTCGCCGCGCAATTGATCCACGGTGATCTGCAGGATGAGTTTAGGCGGTGACAGGTCCGCTGTTGCCCCCCATGAAGGTAACAAAAGCAATGGCAAAAATAGTACCGGTAAAAACTTCGCCGCAACGCTGTTTAATACATTTCTCATGTTGTGTCTTACCCCACTGCTACTTGCTTAAGAATGATATCAATAATATCGTTGGCTGAAATTCCTTCCGCATTCGCCTCATAACTCAGTGCGATCCGGTGACGAAGAACGCCGTGCACAACGGCTCGAACATCATCCGGCAGCACGTGGTCACGGCCATTGAGCCAGGCATGCACACGCGCGCACTTGTCGAGTCCGATCGCCCCGCGTGGACTGGCCCCGATACGTATCCAGGACGCGAGTTTTTCGTCATAACGCTGGGGGTAGCGTGTCGCAAAAACCAGGTCAACCATGTATTTCTCGATAGCTTCGGACACCTGGATTTGGTTGATTTCCCCGCGTGCATCAAAAATGACCTGCTGTATCACGGGGTCTTCTTGTTCTGAAGAGCCGGCTGGGCCTTCCTCGCCACGCACCAACCGGATCACCCTGGCTTCGGCATCTTCGGTGCCGTAATCGATGTACACATGCAACAAGAAGCGGTCCATTTGTGCTTCTGGCAATGGGTAGGTGCCTTCCTGCTCGATGGGGTTCTGGGTTGCCATTACGATGAATAAGCCGGGCATCTTGTGGGTGGTGCCGGCCACCGTTACCTGGCGCTCCTCCATGGCTTCGAGCAATGCTGCCTGCACCTTGGCAGGCGCCCTGTTGATTTCGTCCGCCAAAACGATGTTGGCAAAGATCGGTCCGGCTTCGAAACGGAAGGTTGGTTGGCCGGATTCTGTATATAAAACCTCGCTGCCGGTGATATCAGAAGGCAGCAGGTCAGGCGTGAACTGGATACGTGAAAATTCCGCATCCATGTTTTTTGCCATGCTTTTTACAGCACGGGTTTTGGCCAGTCCCGGCAGGCCTTCCATCAGGATATTGCCGTTGGCTAACAGACCGATTATCAGCTGTTCGATGACCTCTTCCTGGCCAATGATGGATTGACCCATGCGGGACTGGAGTTTGCGGACTGAATCAAGTGTACTCATTTACAAAACCTGTAAAAAGAAGGGGGTAATGTCAGTTCTCTATTACGAAAGACGATAGATTATCGTACATTATTAGCATGAAATTTTGGCAAAAAAAGGGCGGGAAATGACACTCCCGCCCCGGTGTAAGAGTCGCAGAAAGACTACTGACGACTTGCTGCTGATTTCATCTTGTCCATGACAGCATCAATACTCAAAGAGCCACCTGCCGTGGGCGGGAACTCCTTGAATGTCTCGAGGAACTGCGCCACGTATGCCTGGGCAGGGACGAATAGCCACATGGTGTCCGCATAGAAGTTACGGACGTACATGGCTGAATCCGGACCAACCTCAAACGGGTCCATCCGAAGGTTGACGATCAGCGGCCAGCTTGGCGTCTTGCGGTAAGCCTCGTTGATGGAGCCTTCCATGATGGTGAAATGGGCCTTCCAATCCTTGTACCGGACGGCGTTCAGGTTGCCGGCAGCATCGAAATAGAAGATTTCGTTGCGCTTGCCTGGGCCTTTGCCAGCCAGCAAATCAGTCTGGTCATAACCATCGAGATGCACTTTGAAATTTTTGCCCGCGGCACGGTGGCCTTCCAACAGTTTTTCCTTGATGCCGGGCTCTCCGGCAGCCGCCAGCAGGGTGGGCATCCAGTCTTCCTGCGAGAAGATATCGTTGATGACCGTGCCCGGCTCTACGGTTCCGGGCCACCTGACCATCATGGGCACCCTGAAACCGCCTTCCCAGGTGGTTCCCTTTTCCCCACGGAAGGGTATGGTTCCGCCATCCGGCCAGGTAAATTTTTCAGCGCCGTTATCGGTGCTGAAAATGACGATGGTGTTGTCGGCAATGCCAAGTTCTTCCAGTTTATCCAGCAATGCGCCAACGCCGTCGTCAAGTTCCATCATGCCGTCGGCATACAGGCCGTATCCGGATTTGCCCTTGTACTTATCGCTCAGGTGCGTCCACACGTGCATGCGGGTGGAGTTGTGCCAAACGAAGAAAGGCTTATCCGCCTTGTGAGCCCTCTCGATAAAGTCCAGGCTGGCGTTCAGGAACTCGGTGTCAGCAGTTTCCATGCGTTTCCTGGTCAAGGGGCCTGTGTCTTCGATTTTTCCGTCAGCCGTTACGTGAAGTACGCCGCGTGGGCCGAACTGCTTGTGAAATTCCGGGTCTTTCGGATAGAACTCGCTTTCCGGTTCCTCTTCCGCGTTAAGGTGATAGAGGTTACCGAAAAATTCATCAAAGCCGTGTGCGGTGGGCAGGTGCTCATCACGGTCACCCAGGTGGTTCTTGCCGAATTGCCCGGAGACATAGCCGTGGTCCTTCAACAATTCTGCAATGGTGGGGTCCTTGTCCATGATCCCCTCTTTGGCACCCGGCATACCGATGGTTAAAAGACCTGTCCGGAACGGATGTTGCCCCAGAACGAATGAAGCGCGGCCCGCCGTGCAGCTTTGCTGTGCATAGCCGTCGGTAAAAAGAGCACCTTCGTTGGCGATGCGGTCGATATTGGGTGTGGAACCACCCATCATGCCGCGGTGATACGCACTGATGTTGTACATGCCGACGTCATCACCCCAGATTACAAGAATATTCGGTTTGTCCGCCGCGATGGCGGAAGCGCCAAACGTCATTGCAAGCAGCGCAATGCACACTGCTAAGAACTTAATATTGGGTTTCATAACCCCTGTCCTCCTTCAGGTTCCTAAAATTAAAACAAAACGAAATGGTAACTATTTACAATAACAGAATTGGAATCTGTCCACCACATTCATATATTTGCAATACATCTGAGGATTTTTTACCTGACGTTGGCGCTGTGACAGGCTCGCAAAAATGGAATATGCAGAGAATACCCAGTGCTGGCGCACATTGGGATTTGGCCCCAGGAGGGTCATATTTCTGCAATGCGTGTTGTTTATTATTGAGGCACTGCTTGTTATTTCGCCTATAATCGCGTCCTTTCCTGAATAAAGTGCTACCTGGTATATGCAAAAACGCCGTACAAAAATCATCTCCACCCTGGGTCCGGCTACGAATTCACCCGAAGTACTGAAAGAACTGATTGAGGCCGGGTCCGATATTTTCCGGATAAACCTTTCGCATGGTACCCACGAAGATCATTCCGCAAGCGCGCAGCGGGTCAGAGAGGCTGCCCGGGCGTTGGGCAAGGAAGTTGCAATATTAGCTGATTTGCGTGGACCCAAGGTGCGTGTTGAGAGGTTCGCCGATGGCCCGATCAAACTGGAAACCGGTGACACTTTCATACTGGACACCTCGGATGAACCTGCCGCTGGCGATCAGAAACGGATTGGTGTCAGCTACAAGGGACTCAGCGAGGATGTTTCACCAGGCAGCCTGTTGTTATTCGATGATGGCCTTTTGACCATGCGGGTCATTGAAACCAGGCCCACAGAGGTTATTTGCGAGGTTGAAGCGGGTGGAGTATTACGCGATCGCAAAGGCATTAACGTGCTGGGTGGGGGTTTATCACTGCCCGGTATTGTGGAACATGATATGGAGGATATTCCACACGCTGCTGAAATGGGTGTCGATTACCTGGCAGTTTCCTTCCCCCGTAACGCACGTGATATGCACGAAGCACGGCGCCGTTTGCGCGCAGCGGGCAGCCAGGCAAGGTTGGTGGCCAAGATCGAACGTAGCGAGGCCATTGAGAACCTGGAAGAGATCATTGCTGCCAGCGATGCGGTATTGATCGCCAGGGGTGACCTGGGCGTGGAAATCGGTGATGCCGAGCTGCCGGGTCTGCAAAAGCTGATCACCAGCAAGTCGCTGGAACAGAACCGCATTGTCATCACCGCTACACAGATGATGCAATCGATGATCGAAAGCCCCATCCCCACGCGGGCAGAAGTGCTGGATGTCGCCAACTCGGTGTTTGATGGCACTGATGCGGTTATGCTGTCGGCCGAAACCGCCGTTGGACGCCACCCACGAAAGGTGGTGGAAGCCATGCACCGGATTTGCGTAGGCGCCGAAAAACATAACAAGACGCGGCTTGGTTGCGATAATTTGAACGTACAGTTCCAACGTATCGATCAGGCTATCGCGATGGCAGCCATGTTCATGGCCAACAATGTTTCGGTGCAGGCCATCGTGGCCTTGACCGAGTCCGGCTCCACCGCACAATGGCTGTCACGGGTCCGCACAGCTGTTCCGATCTATGCACTGTCAACCCAGCGCGACAGCCTGCGGCGCATGACCCTGTACCGTGGTGTGTACCCGGTGGCGCATGAGTTCCACGGCGCCGACGTCGAGGAATCCCTGCTGGAAGGCATGCGATTACTGTTGCAGCAGGGCTATATCCAGGTTGGTGACCGGATCATCATGACCATGGGCGAACATACCCAAAACCAGGGTGGCACCAACTCTCTGCGCCTGGTGCTGGTCGGGGCCGACGGTTATTTGGAATATAATCCCTCCCTGGACATCCACTGACCCGGTTGTTCGGGTTTCCTGAATCAACCGGCAAATCGAACGGTTTAAACACCGTCAGGTTGCCTATACTTAGGGTCTGTTAACACAATGCTGGACTATCACAGATACAAAAGAGGCATCTTTGAATGAACGTTAGATCATCTTTGCAGGCCCAGGATGCTGATCCCCTGGAGACACAGGAATGGCTGGAATCCATGCGCGCGGTTATCGAGCACGAAGGACTGGAGCGTGCACATTACCTGTTGGAATTGATGGTGGATTTCACGCGCCGCAAAGGCGGCCACCTGCCATACGATGCCACGACCGCCTATATCAACACGATTCCGCCGGGACAGAGTGAAAAGCTGCCGGGTGATTACGAGGTCGAACGGCGTATTCGTGCGCTGATCCGCTGGAATGCACTGGCGATGGTTTTGCGCGCGGCCAAGCGCGGTGGCGAACTGGGTGGACATATTGCCAGTTTTGCTTCAGCCGCCTCACTTTATGATGTGGGATTCAACCATTTCTTCCGTGGCCCTGATCACGAGGGCGGCGGTGACCTGGTCTTTATCCAGGGACATTCCTCACCTGGTATCTATGCACGGGCATTCCTGGAAGGTCGTATCAACGAAGAGCAAATGGACAGGTTCCGCCAGGAAGTCGATGGCGGTGGCTTGAGTTCCTATCCACATCCCTGGCTGATGCCGGATTTCTGGCAGATGCCCACCGTTTCGATGGGGCTTGGTCCCATCATGGCCATTTACCAGGCACGTTTTCTGAAGTATCTGCATAACCGTGGCATCGAGGATACCTCGCAGCGCCGCGTGTGGTGCTACATGGGTGACGGTGAGAGCGATGAGCCGGAATCACTGGGTGCGATTTCCCTGGCTGGCCGTGAAGGGCTGGACAACCTGGTATTCGTGGTCAACTGCAACCTGCAGCGCCTCGATGGCCCGGTACGTGGCAACGGCAAGATCATCCAGGAACTCGAGGGTGTCTTCCGGGGTGCGGGCTGGAATGTCATCAAGGTGATCTGGGGCTCACGCTGGGATGCCTTGTTGGCCAAGGACAAAACCGGTTTATTGCGCAAGCGGATGGAAGAAGTCGTCGATGGCGAATACCAAAACTACAAGGCCAAGGGTGGAGCGTACACGCGTGAACATTTCTTTGGCGCCTATCCGGAACTCAAGGAACTGGTTTCCAACCTGACCGATGAGGATGTCTGGCGTTTAAACCGTGGCGGGCACGACTCGCACAAGATCTATGCGGCTTATGCGGCAGCCACGCAGCATACCGGTCAACCCACCGTGGTGTTGGCCAAGACGGTCAAAGGCTACGGCATGGGTGATTCGGGTGAGGCGCAGAACATATCCCACCAGCAGAAAAAGATGGATGTGGAATCCGTGCGTGCATTCCGGGATCGTTTCAAGGTGCCGGTGTTTGATGAGGACCTGGCCGAGATGCCCTACTACCATCCCGGTGAAGACAGCGTGGAAATTCAATATATGAAGGAGCGGCGCGAAGCACTGGGTGGCTTCCTGCCACAACGCCGTGTTAAGTCCCGGCCTCTCGAAGTACCGGGGCTGGAGGTGTTCGAATCCCTGCTCAAAGACACGGGGGACCGCGAAGTCAGCACCACCATGATCTTCGTGCGGGCCCTGGCCTTATTGCTGCGGGACAAGAATTTCGCCAGGTTTATCGTGCCGATCGTGGCCGACGAGGCGCGCACTTTCGGCATGGAGGGCATGTTCCGTCAACTGGGTATTTATTCCTCCAAGGGCCAGCTGTATACACCGCAGGATTCTGAACAACTGATGTTCTACAAGGAGGATACCGACGGGCAGATTCTGCAAGAAGGCATCTCCGAGGCCGGCGCAATGTCGTCATGGATTGCGGCAGCAACCAGTTATGCCAACAACGATGCGCCGATGATCCCGTTCTTTATCTTTTATTCCATGTTCGGCTTTCAGCGTGTTGGCGATCTGGCCTGGGCGGCTGGTGACATGCGCGCGCGAGGTTTCCTGCTGGGCGGCACGTCAGGCAGGACCACGCTCAATGGCGAGGGTCTGCAACACGCGGATGGCAACAGCCACGTCGTTTCCAGGTTGATACCCAACTGTATCTCCTACGACCCGTCGTTTGCCTACGAGTTGAGCGTGATTCTGCAGGATGGCCTGCGCCGGATGTACCAGGAAGAGGAAGACGTTTTCTTTTACATCACGCTGATGAATGAGAACTACACTCATCCCGGTATGCCGGATGGTGTCGAGGAAGGTATCCGCAAGGGCATGTACAGGTTCCGGCCGGGCCGTGCCGGAACGCACAAGGTACAACTGATGGGCTCCGGGGCGATCCTGCGCGAAGTCATCGCGGCAGCGGAAATCCTTGAGCGTGATTTCTCGATCAGCGCCACGGTCTGGAGTGCTACGAGTTTTACCGAGTTGCAACGTGATGCCTATAGCGTGGCACGTTACAACCGACTGAACCCGGATGAGGAACCACGCGTGTCATGGCTCGAGGAGTGTCTTGAAGGGCATGAAGGGCCGGTGATTGCGGCAACTGATTATGCGCGTGCCTATGCCGAACAAATCCGTCCTTATCTGCCGCTGTCAAATTTCACGGCACTCGGGACCGATGGTTATGGCCGCTCGGATACACGGGAAAACCTGCGGCGTTACTTTGAAGTCGACAGCAATAATGTTGTCTATTCCACCTTGCACGCGCTGTACAGGCAGGGTTCCCTGGGCGTTGACGAGCTGCTGAAAGCGCGCAAACGCCTTGGCCTTGATCCCGGCAAACCAGATCCTTCAAAGTCGTAAACAATGAAAACGCACTATGAAACATTGATTGGTGGCAGACAGTGACACAGCAATTTGAAGTAAAAGTACCGGATATTGGCGATTTCAGTGATATCCCCGTGATCGAAGTACTGGTTACGGAAGGTGAAGTGGTCGAGACTGATCAGTCTTTGCTGACACTCGAGAGCGACAAGGCAACCATGGAAATCCCTGCACCCGTCGCCGGGACCATTGTTGATCTGCGTGTCGGGCTGGATGACACGGTATCAGAGGGTGATATCGTGGTTGTCATGCAATCTGACGAGACCGTCGAGCCCCCACAAGCGGTTGCTCCAATCCCGCAGCAGACGGCTGAGAAGCCGGTGGACGACAGCAAGGTTGAAGCTGTCAAACCAGCGCCCAGCCCACCCGCCCCCGTGGCAGTCCAGCCGCTTCCACCACCGGTGGGTGCGCGACAATCACCACCGGTATCGATGGGTGCGGTTGCGGCCCAGGGAACGAGCTTGCCGTACGCGAGCCCGGCCATTCGCCGTTTTGCACGTGAACTGGGTGTTGACCTGTCACGGGTGACCGGCAGTAGTCGTGGTGGACGCATTATCCGTGAAGATGTGAAACTTTTTGTCAAAGCGGTTATGACCGGCGCGGCAGCGTCCGCCTCGAGCGGCTTGGGTTTTGAGCTGCCGCCGCCGCCCAAGGTCAATTTCAGCCGCTATGGTGAGATCGAAGTCCAACCCTTGCCGAAGATTCAGAAGGTTTCCGGATCCTATCTGCATCGCAACTGGGTCAGCATTCCGCATGTCACCCAAAACGACCTGGCTGATATCACGGATCTGGAGGTCTATCGCAAGGCCAATGCCGACAAGGCCAAAGAAAAGGGATTCAAACTGACACCGCTGGTGTTCCTGATCAAAGCCAGCGTAGCGGCACTGAAACAGTTTCCCTTCGTCAACGCCTCGTTGGACGGGACAGGTGAAAACCTGGTGATGAAGAAGTTTTTCCATATCGGCATCGCGGTGGATACACCCAACGGCCTGGTTGTGCCGGTGATTCGTGATTGTGACAAAAAGGACATATTTGAACTGGCGGCAGAGTTGTCTGATCTCAGCCAGCGGGCCCGTGAAGGAAAGCTGAAACCCGTTGAAATGCAAGGTGGCTGTTTCTCCATATCCAGCCTTGGTGGTATCGGTGGCACTTCATTCACACCGATCATCAACGCACCGGAAGTGGCGATACTGGGTGTGTCCCGCTCCAGTATGCAGGCAATATGGGATGGCGAGGCGTTCCAGCCGCGCATGATGCTGCCATTATGCCTGTCCTACGACCACCGGGTGATTGACGGGGCCAATGGCGCACGCTTTACACGCTACCTCGCCACTTGTCTGGAAGACATTGAAAGCATCGGTGTGTGACCGGTAGAACGCGATGAATGGGGACGCAGGAGATTCCAACTCACGCCTGGGCCGGCGCATGCTGTGGCTGGCTGCGATCGGGTTACTTGGGGCCTTTTACCTGTTGTTCTCCATGTTAGATAGCGGTGGCGGTATGGTTAGTTCAGTGGACTCATCCGGCTCTGCCATGGTGGTGTTGGAACAGGATCGCAGCGGTCACTACGTGGCGGAAGGTGAGATCAACGGCCGGGCGGTCACGTTCCTGGTCGATACCGGTGCAACCGACGTCGCCCTGCCCGAATCCACCGCACGCGCCCTGGGTCTGCAGTTCGGGCCAAAGGTGCGGGTCATGACAGCGGCCGGACCAGCTACTGCCTGGATGACGCGTCTGGACGAGGTGATGGTCGGCGGAATCAGGCGCCGCAATGTGCGTGCGAGCATCACCGATGGCGAATTTGATGGCATCTTGCTCGGAATGAGCTTTCTTAAACACTACAGCTTGCAGCAACAGGACGGCAAGCTGGTAATCAGCCAGGGCCAGGGGGCACTGATCGATGAGTAATGAAGTGGAAATCCGCGTACCTGATATCGGTGACTTTACCGACATTCCGGTTGTCGAAGTACTGGTCAAGGCGGGGCAGCGTGTAGATGCGGATCAATCGCTGGTTACGCTGGAAAGCGATAAGGCCGTGATGGAAATACCGGCGCCGTCCGCTGGTACCGTGCTGTCACTGGGGGTTGCCGAAGGTGACCTGGTTTCAGAAGGCGCGCTGGTGGCCGTTTTGCAAGCAGAAGAAGGTGCAGCCGTGCAGGCTGGCGATACTGAACCAAAAGAGCAGGAACAAGCTCCTGCTGCAAAGACGGTGGAACCCGCTGACACGGCCCCGGAACCCGCTGTGATTGAAGATGATATTGATCCTTCTGCCTATGATTATGATGTGCTGGTACTGGGTGCAGGGCCTGGTGGCTACACGGCGGCTTTCCGCGCGGCTGACCTTGGTTTGCGGGTGGCACTTGTTGAGCGTTATCCGGCGCTGGGCGGCGTTTGCCTGAACGTGGGTTGTATCCCATCCAAGGCCTTGCTGCATGCGGCCGCGGTTATCGATGAAGCGGAGGCCATGTCAGACCACGGTGTGGTTTTCGGCCAGCCGGAAATTGATCTCGACAAACTACGTGGCTGGAAAGATGAGGTCGTGGGGCAATTGACAGGCGGCCTGGCGTCCATGTCAAAACAACGTCATGTGACGGTCATCCAGGGCCACGGCACCTTCAGTGGCGACCACGAAATAACCATCGAGACGGCCGAAGGCAACCAGGTGGTAAGTTTTGCCCGGGCCATCATCGCCGCCGGCTCACAGGCGTTCAAGCTGCCGGGGCTACCATGGGACGACCCACGAGTAATGGATTCAACCGATGCCCTGGAACTCCGTGACGTACCAGAACGGTTGCTGGTTATCGGCGGCGGCATCATCGGGCTTGAAATGGCCGGTGTCTACCAGGGTCTGGGCAGTGAGGTCACCGTCGTCGAGTTGACGCCCCAGTTGATGCCGGGCACCGACAAGGACCTGGTCCGGCCATTACAAAAACGCATCAATGCACGTTATGCCGGGATTTATGTCAACACCAGCGTGACTTCGGTTGAAGCGCGTGATGATGGCCTGCACGTGACATTCGAAGGTACAAAAGTTCCGGAAAACACCGTGTACGACCGCCTTCTGGTATCGACCGGACGCACACCTAACGGCAAGAACATCGGTGCTGAAGCCGCAGGAGTTGAAGTGACCGAGCGTGGTTTTATTCCCGTGAACCGGCAAATGCGCACCAACGTACCGCATATCTTCGCGATCGGGGATATCGTTGGCCAGCCGATGCTGGCGCACAAGGCGACCCACGAGGCCAAGGTTGCGGCGGAAGTCTGTGCCGGCATGAAAAGTGCCTTTGAGGCACGCGTGATTCCATCCGTGGCCTACACCGATCCCGAAATTGCCTGGGCCGGACTGACCGAGACCGAGGCGAAAGAGCAGGGCATCGACTACAAGCTGGGCAGGTTCCCGTGGGCCGCCAGTGGCAGGGCGCTGGGCATCGGGCGTACCGAAGGTTTTACCAAGCTGTTGTTCGATCCTGACAGTCACCGTGTTCTGGGCGCCGGTATTGTCGGGCCGCACGCCGGTGACCTGATTGCAGAATGTGTGCTGGCCATTGAAATGGGTTGCGAGGCGGGTGATATCGGTCTTTCGATCCACCCGCATCCGACTCTTTCGGAGACGATCGCCATGTCGGCCGAAGTTTTCGAGGGCACGGTTACCGATCTGTATGTCCCACCCAAAAAGCGCGGTTAATCAATGACTGGATTGCAGTGTCTATTGGCTGCTTTGTAAGCAGTTGCCGCCCAGGGGGTCGCTCATTCCCAACACTGGACTTCTATTCCATGCTTCAATATGGCTATACTTTCAAACCTAATGAAACCCAAACACAGGAAAACACCATGTCTCGAATTGTGATTTTGACCACCCTGGCTGTTTTGATGACTGCCGGTAACATTTTTGCAGCCTCTGACCCGATCCTTGCCCGTCAGCAGTTGATGGAGGACACACGGGATGCGGCCAAGGTGATTGGCGGTATGTTGAAAGGCGAGCAGCCATTTGATGCCGAGGCCGCCATGCAGGCGTTCAAAGCCTGGAAAACCACTGCAGCCGAAGCGGGAGATCTGTTTCCAGAAGGTTCTGGAGTCGGTCACGATACCGAAGCCAAGGTCACGATCTGGACCGATCGTGCGGGATTTGAAAGTGAACTGGATAAATTTGCTACACAGGTTGATGCAGCACTGGCAGCCAGCCCCGACAGCCTGGAAGCCTTGAAAAGTGCTGCCGGACCGGTATTTCAAGCCTGCAAGAGCTGCCATGAAGGGTACCGGGTAGAAAAGGAAGACTAGCGCCCCTCACAGGGAAAGTATCTTGAAACGCTTCGCGATCCTGCTGGGCCTGTTGGCGGTAGTGGCCGGCATACTGCTGCTTATCGCGTGGCCACGTACACTGCCATCTACCATCCTGCCTGCACACGAACCGGATGCCGCCAACGGCGAGCGCATGTTCCACGCTGGCGGATGCGTTTCCTGCCATGCCTCCTCCGACGATGAATCCGGGCCACCTTTGCTGGGTGGCGGCCTGGCGATGGAAACACCATTTGGTGTGTTCCGCGTACCGAATATCTCGCCGGATGCCAGCCATGGTATTGGCCAATGGACGATGCTGGATTTCATCAATGCCATGAAGCAGGGGGTCTCACCCCGGGGACGTCATTACTACCCCGCATTCCCTTATGCCTCGTATGCCCGGATGAATATCGAAGACTTGATGGATCTCAAGTCCTTTCTCGATACCCTGCCAGCCGATCAAACGCAGAACCAGGAACATGCGCTGAAGTTCCCGTGGAATATCCGTCCTGGTGTCGGTTTTTGGAAGTGGCTCAACCTCGACACCGCACCAGCGGTGCCGGGTTTGCCGAATGATGGCGAAATTCAGCGCGGCCGGTACCTGGTCGAGGGGCCGGGCCACTGTGGCGAATGCCACACATCAAGGGATTGGACCGGAGGCCTGAAGCTGGAACGCTGGCTGGCTGGTGCCCCGGACCCCGAGGGTGAAGGCAGGGTGCCCAATATCACGCCTGGCGGTCTGCAGGGCTGGTCACAGGATGACATTGCCTACTACCTGCAATCCGGATTTACACCGGATTTCGATACCGCCGGTGGCTCGATGGTCAAAGTGCAAAAGAACATGGCCAGGCTGCCAGCCGAAGATCTGGAGGCCATTGCCGCCTACCTCAAAGCCATACCGGCACTGGATTGAGACTATGGTGGTTAGGATTATTTGTATTAGATAGCCGAGTACGGCCAGGTGCGGAAGTTGGCTGGTCTCACAAGTTCAGCGGGTCTTAAATTTACCTTGGCACTTGAATCTGACCCTAAACCTAAACCTTCTTTGAACCTTCTTGGTACTGAAAAGGCCGTAAACATTCTTCAGAGATTATAAAATGCTTCCGGCCCATTGTAGGAAAACTTAATGTCTTGACGTGGGTTTAATCTGTCCCTTCACACTGACCTCAAAACTGTTCTAATAACACCATTTTACCTGTATGATATTTACCACAAATAATACTTGGTCACGTGGGCTCAGGTTGGGAACTCTGTCATGAGAAGCATCGTAAAAGGACTGCTTTTGAGCCGGTTACGGCTCCTTTGACACGGTAACTGGAAATTTGACTATCTTTGGTGCTGACATAAATGACCTTAGATGTAATAAACATTCACCTAATAGTGATTCAGCCCTCAGATAAATGGAAAAGACTTAAAATTTTCAAGAATTAGACAGGAAGAGAAATGAATAAATTAATCTCAATTGTTGGCTTTAGCGCTTTATTGGCAGTAGGTAGCGCATTTGCTTCCACCATATTAACGCAGACTCCTCAGGGTGGTTATGCAAACTATACCCTCAACGGAAGTGCATGGACTGAAATGACGGGTTATTTGACGGCCCAGCACACAATTACATCCACCGCTGACTTTTCAAACCTATCTCAACTTAACGCTTATGATGCCGTTTGGGTTGACCAGGAACTGGGTAACGTTTTAAGTGGTGCTGAAATTTCAGCATTAACATCTTACGTTTCTGCTGGTGGGAAACTGGTATTGGTGGGCGAAAATGATTCTTGGGATGCCTGGAATGCTTCAATATTGTCCATTGTTGGTGGTGGGTACCTAAGTGGCTGTTTTGGGGATGTCGGAACGGCTATTTCAGGTCATATGTTGACAAGTGGTGTCGGATCAATCCGAAATGTATGTGGTAGTGAACTCACCAGTGCAGGGTCACCGGATATGCTGTTTGATAATAACCTGGCAGGTGTTTATGGTGTGGGCGTTGGTGAGGTACTTGTATTTCTTGATAGTAACTGGAATGGAAATGGTGAGATTAATAATTATGATCATGCTGTTTTCGCTCAAAATATTGCATATTGGATTGGAGGATCTAGTCAACCTGCACCAGCGCCAGTGCCAGGTTTGGGGTCGTTTGCCCTTATACTGCTATCGTGCCTGATGTTGATTGGCGGCATCGTTGGTGTTCGTCGCAAAGTGCTGGTTGAGTAACTGCTTTGCGTCGAACAGCCGACGGCTAAGGCCGGCCAAATCGGGCACTGTTTAAAATATCAAGCCCGGGCTGTTACAGATTATTTCTTGACGAATTTGTATACGAAGCGATCGGTCTTGCCGCGGATGGACTTGTCGAACACGCTCAGGGTGTGATCGTCTTCCTTGTTGCGCAGGAACTTGGCCTCCGCTTCCAGCGTAAAACACGAGTCTGCAAAGCTGTTCCTTGACCAGTTGTGGATCGACACGGTGCAAACCCTGGGCGACTTCTGCGGGATCACCCCCGGGGTTGGCGGCGTGATCCACCAGGCCCAACACGGCGCCGGGTTTCATCGCCGTACACAACTTGTCCAGCAATAGGTCTTCATCAATGGCCGGCCAGCCGTTATCAGCATCGGCAAACAGGAAATCGTGCCAGGTGAGTACCAGCATCGCAGCATCGAGGGAGTTTGCCGCAAACTCCAGGTCAGCGGCCTCGCTGATGACGACCTTGGTGTTGGCAAGACGTCCATCGGCATGCCGTTTCTGGTGGGCGTCACCAACAAATGACATGTATGCCTTGTTGTTGTGCGCGATGACCTTGCCATCTTTACCGACCAATGAATCGAGTAGCTCGGTGTAATAACCCGAGCCCGAGAACATTTCGAATACCGTCATACCCGGCTTGATTTCAAAAAAGGACAGGACCTCTGCTGGTTTGCGATCGGTGTCTCTGACGATGTCTTCTGCCGGTCGTTGCGGATTAGCGATCGCACTGGCGACTGCTTCGTTGACATCCGTACCACCACCCTGTGGACAGGGAGAGGTCAGGAACAGGCTGAACATGATGGCAGAACAACTCATCGTCGAATCCCTCTTTTACGAGCGGCTGCATTATATGGTCAGACGCCTTCAATTGCATTTTGGTTACGGTGAGCGGTTAGTAATGTGCGGTGAAGTATCGATTTATCGAAAAATACCGCAACTCAAATGGCCAAATTCGCCAATCTGCGCGCATACCAGGTAAATATCAAATTAGTGATTGCAAATCTTCGGGGAAAAACGTAGATTCAATCCCCTGAGTTTAATGTGTCATATGAGAGCGATTGAAAACCCGATGTTGACAGGCAATTCACAACCCGGTTGCAGTATCATCCGACGAGATCGACGTACTGGCTTTAAAAAGTCCGGCCGGGTTGTCATGTGCCTCTGAAATAGACACGATGAAGAATCAGAAAACCCAGCCAACGGCTGGGTTTTTTTGTTTTGGACTTCCTAAGATGGAGAATTTGAAGTGAAACATTTTTTATCAAGCAGTGACTGGTCAGTTGATGACCTGGAATCCCTGTTGCGTCTGGCAGGGGAACTGAAGCAGAACCCTCTGAATACGAGCCTTAAGGGGCGATCGATAGCACTGCTGTTTCTCAATCCATCCATGCGCACACGGACCTCGTTTGAGCTGGGCATGCAACAACTGGGTGGTGTCGCTATCGTCTTGCAGCCCGGCAAGGATGCCTGGGGGTTGGAGTTCGAGGCCGGGGCCATTATGGATGGTGACGCCGAGGAACACATCGCCGAGGCGGCCGGTGTTTTATCACGTTACTGTGACCTGATTGGGATTCGGGCGTTTCCTTCCTTTGTCGATTGGTCCAAGGACCGTGAAGATCAACTGATCAAGTCTTTGGCACGTTACTCATCGGTGCCGGTAATCAACATGGAGACCATCGTCCACCCCTGTCAGGAACTGGCCATGATGCAGGCCTTGAAGGAAAGAATGGGTGGTGTTGCCGGGCGCAAGATGGTGCTGACATGGACCTGGCACCCCCGGCCGTTGAACACCGCCGTGGCCAATTCCGCGCTAATGATCGGCACCAAGTTCGGTATGGACGTGACCCTGCTGTGCCCGGAACCAGACTACTTGCTGGATCCGCAGTTCATGGATACCGCCAGTAACAACGCGCTTGCCAGTGGAGGTTCACTACAGGTCAGCCACGATATCGAAGCGGCATATGACGGGGCCGATTTTGTTTATGCCAAGAGCTGGGGTGCTTTGCCGTATTACGGCAGGCCTGAAGAAGAATTCGAGTTACGCAAAAAATATCGTCATTTCATCGTGGACGAGGAAAAGATGGCTTTGACCAACAATGGCCTGTTCAGCCACTGCCTGCCGCTGCGGCGCAACATCAAGGCCACCGACGGCGTGATGGATGCGCCGTATTGCCTGGCGCTGGATGAGGCCGAGAACCGTTTGCATGTGCAAAAGGCGCTGATGATGACACTGCTGGGAGCAGATCAATGAATACACACAAAAACCCGATCGTACTCGCGTTTTCAGGTGGTCTGGATACCAGTTACTGCGTGCTGGATTTATTGAACCAGGGCTTTGAAGTACATACCGTGTTTGTCGACACGGGCGGGTTGAGCCCGGATGAAGTGCAATGGATCGAAGAACGCGCCATGTCCCTGGGTGCGCACGAGCACCACGTGGCCGATGCCAGCCAGCTGATCTGGGATGAGTTCGTCGTGCCCCTGGTGTGGAGCCAGTCCAGGATGCTGGGTGAATACCCGATGTTGTGTTCGGATCGCTACCTGATCGTCAGGCTGAGTCTGCAACTGTGCGATGAACTGGGCACGCGGCATTTTGCCCACGGTTGTACCGGTATGGGTAATGACCAGATGCGTTTTGACCAGACGGTGCGCAGCCTGGGAGATTATGAAATTCACGCACCCATCAGGGATTTGCAAAAGGAACCCGGTAACATCAGGGATATCGAGATCGGGTACCTGGAAAATGCCGGTGTTTCGATCCCGCAAAAAACCGGCAAGTACTCAATCAACGAAAACCTGCTGGGCGTGACCATTTCCGGAAGTGAGATTGACCGGTTTGAATCGCCGGGTGCGGAAACCTGGCAGATCAGCCGCCCCAGGGAGGAATGGCCTGCGCAGGCATTGCGCGTCTCCATCCGCTTTGAGAAAGGTGAAGCCGTTGCCATCGATGGCGAGGCGATGGCCGGGCCGGAGATTGTGAAACACTTGAACCGGGTGTTTGGAGCGTATGGGGTCGGCCGGCATATATACACCGGTGATGTCACCATTGGTCTGAAGGGTAGGATCGTTTTTGAATGTCCGGGTATTGACGCGCTGTTGCTGGCCCACCAGGCGCTGGAGGATTGCGTCAATACGCGATTCCAGAACCAGTTCCGCCACCAGGTTGCACAGCGTTGGGCGGAACTGGTCTATGCCGGGTTCTTCTATGAGCCCCACAAGCAGGACCTTGAGGCCTTCCTGGCCAGTTCCCAGTCACACGTGACCGGTACGGTGACGCTGGAATCGACGGGCGGCTCCATGCACGCTGTGGCCGTGGATTCCGATTTCATCGTGCAGGACCCCAATGCGGTGTATGCCCAGAGCTGTACCTGGTCGCCTGCCGAGGCGGAAGGTTTTATCAAGCTGACTGGTCAGAGTTCGACCATGGCCAAGCGGGTCAGGGAAAAAGCAAAATGAAACTGGCCGGCGTACTGGAGCATCTCAAAAGCCTGGTGGCATTTGACACACAAAATCCGCCGCGGTCCCTGGCCAGGGATGATCCCGTGTTTGGCTGGCTTGGTGGCGTGCTCGGTACGGATTTTGTCATTGAAATGACCGACCACGGTCTTGGCCGGGTCAGTATGCTGGCGGTGCGTGGCGAGCCCTCGTTGCTGTTCAACTGCCACCTGGACACTGTGCCGGTTCTGGAAGGCGCACGCTACCCGGCGTTGGATCTGACCCGGGATGGTGACCGGGTATACGGGCGTGGCGCATGTGATATCAAGGGTGCGGCCGCCTGTCTGCTGGAAGTTGCCTGCAACACCGTGGAGCCGATGGCCCTGTTGTTTACCACCGACGAGGAGGGCGCCAACGGTTGCTGCATAGCGGAATTCCTGCGTAGCGGCCGGGCCGACGGGTTCAAACAGGTCGTGGTGGCGGAACCAACGGATTGCCTGGCCATCAGCAGCCATCGTGGCTATTTGTCGGTCAAGGGCAGGTTCGCAGGTGTGGCGGGGCATTCGTCCGAGGCGCGTGCATTGCGGGATAACGCGATTCACAGGCTCTCGGCCTGGGTGAGCGCTGCGGTTGATAAAGCTGGACAGCTGGACAGCCAGGGACGCAGAACCTGCTTCAATGTCGGGGAGGTGCACGGCGGGATCAAATCCAACGTCATTGCCGATACGGCTGATATTCACTGGAGTGCACGTTTGTCACCGGGTGCTGACAATGACGAGTTCCTGGAGATCATGGGCGGATTGGATAGCAATGGCGCGGCACGGTGGCAGGTGCCGTTTTCGGGTCCACCGCTGCCTACCGGCGGCATGGATACGGCGCAGGCGGATGGATTTGCCAAACAACATGGTCTCGAGGCTGGCACCACGGTGGATTTCTGGACCGAGGCGTCCCTGTTTGCACAGGCAGGATTTCCCGCCATCGTGCTGGGGCCCGGCAACATCGCCCAGGCGCATGCGGTTGATGAGTGGGTCAGTATCGAACAACTGCAAAGGGCTTTGAAGATATACACACAATTGGTGAAAAACGATGACTGAAGTACGGCAGATCGTCCACGAGCTACTCGCCCAACTGGGCTCCAGCCGCGAAGCACAGCAATACCTGAAAGAATTTTCCAGCTTCAACCAGGCGCGCTTTGCCGTGGTTAAAATCGGTGGCGGCATATTGCGGGACCACCTGGAGGAATTGACCTCGGCGCTGGCCTTTCTGCATCGTCTTGGCCTGATCCCCGTGGTCCTGCACGGTGCCGGGCCGCAGCTGGATACGGCACTGTCGGATGCCGGTATCGAAACCGAGAAACGTGACGGCCTGAGGGTAACGAGCGAATCCGTCATGTCGGTTGCAAGGCCGTTGATGTACCGGGAGAACCTGCGCCTGGTCGATGCGTTGGAAAGCCGGGGCATCCGGGCCCGCGGCATTCAACACGGTGTCTTCCAGTGTAAATACCTCGACCAGCAGAGCTACGGCCTGGTCGGCGAAGTGGAGCAGGTCGAGCTGGGTGCGGTGGAGAGTGCCGTGCGCAGTGGCGCGGTGCCGGTGCTGACCTGCCTGGGTGAATCGCCTTCTGGCCAGGTGCTCAACATCAACGCCGACATCGCCACCCGTGAACTGGTCTGGCAGCTGAAACCACACAAGGTCATCTTCCTGTCACCCACCGGCGGGCTGCTGGACCGCCAGGGGAGGATCATTTCTGCCGTTGATCTTACCAACGATTACGAGGCCCTGATGCAGCAGCCCTGGGTGCACTCGGGTATGCGCCTGAAGCTGCAACAGATCAACGAGATGCTGCAACACTTGCCGGATGATGCCTCGGTGTCCATTACCTCTGCCGCGCACCTGACCCGGGAACTGTTTACCTACCGTGGCGCCGGTACGCTGGTCAGGAAAGGTGAGGCGATCAATGTGCACGAGAACCCGGACGAAGCAACCCTGGCCACGGTCAGGGGGCTCGTCGAGCACGCCTTTGGCAGGAAATTGCGGGATGACTGGTTCGAAAACCTGCCCGAACCATTGATCCTGTTATCGGAGACCGGGCGTGCGGCAGCGGTCATGACCACCGGTGTGGATGGTATGCCATACCTGGATAAATTCATCGTGACATCACGGGCCCAGGGAGAAGGCCTCGGCGCTGCCGTTTGGCAGGTGGTCACTGCACGTTACCCGGCCCTGTATTGGCGCTCGCGTAATACCAACCCGGTGACGCCCTGGTATTTTCAACAGGCGGACAGTAGCAACCGCTCAGGTGAGTGGGTGGTCTTTACAATCGGCATGGCGGACATGCTGCAACGGGAACAATGTGTCAGTGACGCGCTGGTGCGGGATTCGGGTTGGGTGGCTGAATGAACAACTCACGCACCATCAACCTGGTCGGCGGGCGCGGCTACACGGGTTCCGAACTGTTGCGTCTGCTGGCAAAACACCCGTCCATGGAACTGGGTATAGCCAGTTCGCGTACTGAAGCCGGCCAGACGATCTCCTCCACCTGCGATGGCTGGCCGGATGATGGCAGAACATTTACCCGGCTGGAGCCGGGGAATGTATCTGCTTACCCGGCTGATGCCTGGGTGCTGGCTTTACCGAATGGTCTGGCTGGTAAATGGGTTGAGTCTATCCGTTCCGGGTTTCCTGGCTGTGTAATCCTGGACCTGGGTGCAGATTACCGTTTTGACCCGGAATGGACATACGGTCTGCCCGAACGGTTCCGCGATGACTTAAGGGGAGCAAAACTGATTGCCAATCCCGGTTGTTATGCCACCGGTTCCCAGCTTGGCTTGCTGCCATTGGCGGACCGTCTGGCATCGCCACCGGTGATTTTTGGTGTGTCCGGCTACAGCGGTGCAGGCAAAACACCATCGCCACGTAATGATCCGGAGCGGTTGCGCGACAACCTGATGCCCTACACGCTGGCCGGCCACGTGCACGAGCAGGAAATCAGTTACCAGTTGGGTGTTGATGTAAGGTTTATGCCGCACGTGGCGGCATTTTTCCGGGGCATTTCACTGACCATTTCTTTTGAGCTCGACGGCACTGTGACGGCGCAGGACTTGCTGGAAATTTTCCAGCAGGCCTATGCCGGGGAAAACCTGGTCACGGTATCCGAAGACATTCCCCAGGTCAGCGAAGTCCAGGGCTTGCCAGGCGTTCGCCTCGGCGGGTTCACGGTCGATTCACGCAACCCCGCCCGGGGCGCATTGGTCGTTGTGCTGGATAACCTGCTCAAGGGAGCGGCTTCGCAGGCCATGCAAAACCTGAACCTCGCGCTTGGTCTGGACGAATTTTCCGGTATCGGTCAGCGATAGAACCGGCCGGGATTAGCCCGTCACCCTAATTGACAGGCTAATGCTGGCGCCGGTCTTGCTCAATCCGCAATTTGAGCACTTATTACGGTCACCCGAACGCGGCGGGCGAGTTCATTGGCGCTCTCGATACCGGTTATACCGGTAGGGATCGAGGCTTGTTCACCGGCTGCCAGTGTTCTGTTTATGGTCCGTGATAATTGCCGTATCTGCCCACTGGAATCGATATACTCCACCTTGAGGCGCACGGCTTTCACACTGACGGGCGAATTGTTAAGAATTGCCGCACTGACAGTGGCATTTTGCCCCAGTACGGCACCGGATTTAATGTACTTGCCCGGGTTACTCGGCAGATCCAGCAGCACCAGTTCTCTCTCTGCTTCCTTGCTGACAGCAGAACCCGATTGGGCGGCTGCCTGGTAGTGTTTGACGGCGGCCGACACGTTGCCGCCCCGCTTGTCCAGGTTGCCCAACAGGTAGTGTGCCTGTGCGGTAGGTAATAATTCGATACTGTGTTCCAGGTCGGTACGGGCGGCCGTATAGTTCTTTCGTTTATACCTGACCTGGCCACGACGCAGGTAATGATAGAAAAAGCCGTCATCCCGCTCCAGGGCGTCGCTGTAAGCCCGCTCGGCCTTGCGGAGATCCTCATCGCTGGCGTAGATGTCGCCTGACAGGGCATGGAACAGGGCCTCTCGTGGTTCGAGCTTCAAGGCCCTGGATGCCAGGGCGCGCGCCTCGCTGATCTTTTCCTCTGACAGCGCCTTGCGTGCCTTGTCATGGGCCTCGTATGCCGGTTTCATTTCCCGTACGTACGCGGTTTTCTGCATGTAAACATCCCGGCCTGATTCACCGCCTTGCGGAAGTTTTTTTGCGGTTTTCTGGTTGTTGGCCACGCGCTCCCGGGACGCAGGGTGCGAGGCAAACAAGCCTGAAAGCCAGTCGCTTCTGCGGCCTTCGGAGAGCCTTACAAAGGTTTCCTGCAGTTCCACTGCACCCTGGGGGTCATAACCGGACGCTGACATGTAGTGCATGCCATACTGGTCGGATTCACGTTCAGCGTCGCGTCCATACTTGGTAGTAATCAGTTGCGCCCCAAGTTGTGGCACGATTACAGCGATCTGCTGGCCAGCCTGGGTATCGGCCTTGCTGACGCCATAAATCATCGCGGCCATCATTCCAACCTGCGTCAACATACCCTTGGATTGTTGGCGCGCTCCATGGGCAGCGTCGGCGTGGACAATTTCATGACCCAATACAGCAGCCAGTTCGGCTTCGGAATTTAATTCCGTCAACAGCCCGCGGTTAACTGCGATTTTTCCGCCAGGAAGCGCCCAGGCATTCGGTATGGAATCATTCAACACGTAAAACTCATAGTTCAGGTCACGCTTGGCCTGTGCGGCCAGACGACTGCCCACACCCTGCACGTATTCGATGAGCGCGGGATCGAGCTTGTAATCACCACCCTGGGATTGACGCATCGGGGCATACATCTGCAGTCCGATCTCGCGCTCCCAACCTTCATCCAGGTTTGGCAGAATGAAATTATTCTCGCCGGTGACAGGATTGACGCTACAACCAGGCAACAGGATAAACAAAAAAAGGATTACCAGAATACGGCGCATGATCTTACTCCCGGTATTTGCTGTCCCGTCAGTATATGGTTTCATCGTTTAAGACGCGAATTAATGGTCTGTCCGGGTCAGTGATGGTGCAGATTGCACGGCCTGGTCGTCCAAACGTATTGGTCACGGGTATTCTTTCTTCATATACTGCCTGCCATGAAAGACTTGATCTGGAAAAAAGACGACAAAGGTGACAGTGCAGATCCCGCGATCATGGCGTTTCTCGCAGGTGAGGACGTTGAGCTTGATAAAGAGCTTCTGGCGTTTGATTTGCAGGCGAGCTCAGCACATGCGCGCGGTCTGAGACAGGCCGGTATTCTCGATGATGACGAGTTGGATCGCCTGCTGGTCAGCATGAAGCTGCTGGAGCAGGAAGTGAGCGATGGCGTGCGCAAACTGGATAGCCGGTTTGAGGACGGGCATTCTGC
>CAVWBD010000017.1:0-30667 GCA_963753105.1 uncultured Gammaproteobacteria bacterium | reverse complement strand
TGCTTGCCCTGATGGCGGTAGCTGCCACGCTGGCATTTTCTGTCTGGCAGGTGTTACTGAATAATTTCGCTATCGAACAGGTGGCCTTTGGCGGGCGTGAGATCGGTATATTGCAAAGCCTCAGGGAGATACCCGGCTTCCTGGCTTTTACCGTCGTTTTTGTATTACTGATCATACGTGAACAGCGTTTTGCCTTGCTGTCGGTGGGCTTGCTGGGCACGGGTGTGGTGCTGACGGGGTTCCTGCCAACCGAGTACGGTTTTTATTTCACCACCGTGTTGATGTCGACCGGTTTTCATTACTTCTATACCCTGCAGCAATCACTGACGTTGCAGTGGATCGACACCGAAAACGCGCCCGTGGTAATGGGGCGTCTTTCGTCTGTGTCATCCATCGCCGCCCTGATCGCATTCAGCGGCATCTGGTTAAGCATCCGGTTCCTTGAAATAGACTACCGCTGGCTTTACCTGGTGGCAGGCGTGACTGCAGTGGCCCTGGCCGTTTTCGCCTGGTCGTGGTTCCCGCAATTCGAGCAGAAAGTGCCACAGAAAAAGCAGTTGTTAATGCGTAAGCGCTACTGGTTGTTTTACGCGCTGACCTTCATGAGTGGAGCACGACGACAGATTTTCGTGGTTTTTGCTGGTTTCCTGATGGTTCAAAAATTCGGATTTTCAGCGGCCAATATTGCCCTGTTATTCATCATCAATCACGTGGTGAACGCTTCGGTGGCGCCCAGGATCGGCAAATTTATATCCCGTTTTGGTGAACGCAGGATGCTGACCATTGAGTACATCGGTCTGATCATCATCTTCACGGCTTATGCCTTCGTACAAACGGCATGGGTGGCTGCCCTGCTCTATATCCTGGACCACATGCTCTTCGCAATGGCCATCGCAATTAAGAGCTATTTCCAGAAAATTGCCAACCCGGCAGATATCGCCTCGACCTCGGGCGTGGCATTTACCGTCAACCACATCGCGGCGGTAGTGATACCCGCCAGCTTTGGTATCGTCTGGCTGTTTTCACCCTCATTGGTCTTCCTGGCCGGAACGGCCATGGCAGTGATTTCACTGGTGCTGTCGCGCCTGGTGCCCTACCAACCCGGACCGGGCAACGAGATCAAGTCTTTAGCCACACGGGTTTTGAAGAAAATTTGAGGGGTCAGTTTTATTAAGTCTTAAATTGTCTGAAAGTCGTGATGGCCTCATGAGCTGTGGCGTGAGTGCTTTCTACCGGGACCGTGAGCGACAGGGAAGTCGCGACCGAGTCCCCACGACTGCAGGGATGCAGGAGGTACGAGCCCAAGGACGGGCGAAGGTAGAACAATGCAGGAGCAATTGTCGAGAGCAATGCCGGGAGCAATTGCCGAGGGATGGGATCGCTCCTGCGCGTCCTGCGCCCGCGATCTACCGTTCATCCTGAACATAACGACGTGTCCCGGTAGAAAGCACCACTCCGCAGCAAAAGATCAAGACAGTGAAATGAACCTACCCTTTTTCATTACGAAAATGCCTGCATTGCTGCCGGCATTTCAAAAAAGACGCAGATTCGACGCTTTTTAAATGATGATCACCATCAGGGCTGAAATCCCCAGGATCAGAGCGAGACATGCCAGGAAGTTTGGCAAGGCCCATTCAGTGCCGCTTTTATTTGACATCGCAGCCAGGTTGGCCTTGATCGCCGGGAACAAATATTGCCGCCATTTAAGCGGTATAACCGTCTCCGGCCCGACGTTCCACCGCTGCATTTCCGGGTTGATGGAATCGCTGAAGGTCGAAGGGTCCGCGAACTGGATATTGCCGTCATCTGCCCTGATTCCGACCAGGAATGCTTCATTCCAGCGCAGGTAGCGCTTGAATCCCTCGCCGTTAAGCGCGGGCACCCATACCGTGGGTTCATTTTCACTGACGCCTTCGGGCTGCGAATAAAGGCTGCGGAACTTCCTGTTCTTACTTAATTCATACAGATAATCCAGTTTCCAGCGACGCCGAATATCTTCCCCATACAGGTAAAACCGCCACCAGAAGTAGAAAAATGCGATCCAGATTAATGCGTACGCAATCATCTCGTGCCGGAAGCTGATGATGGCCAGGCCATCATGGCCAAATTCCACACCGGTAAGAAAATAGACGATTATCGCCACTGCCACGATGTTCAGGCTGCGTCGTTTCCTGTTAAATGATCCTTCAGACATGATGCTCCCTCTCTATGCCCAAGCCGTGCTGGTCAAACCAGCACGTATCAATACCCCTTCCCCGTTAAACGTTAACATTTATCACGACGGGTGGAAAACCGGGCACCGGGCCCAGACCTCTCTAATTCCAGCTCAAGTCGTCTTTTTATCAATTCCCTTGCGTACCCACTTCCCTGCCGCTACCAGCATGATCGGACTGGTAATTGCGATCAGGCCATAAATCAGCCACATCGTTTCTGTATTGAGCGCACCCTCGGCCGGGCAGTAGATATCCATCATGCGACCGGTATACCAGCCAGCGATGAACTTGATCATGAACCACGGCAGGTTGGCAAATGCGATATAGGCGCCGGTCTTACCTTCGGGCGCCAGTTCCGCGGCGTATTGCAGGAATCGCGGCTGCCACAGCGCCTCACCGATCGAGAACAGGACCAGGTAGGCCATCAGCAGCCAGAAGCTCGGGCCCAATAGGAAGAAGAAGGTCGGTAACGCCGAGACCAGTGAGCCGATAATCATCATCTTGTACACCGGCACCTTGCGTGTCATAGCGGTGATGATCGGCACACCGAGCACGATGATCAGCGGATTGGTCACGTTGACGATCATCTCCATGTTGTTGGCCACGACCTCGGAGAAAGCCCGTGTCACGTACTGCGGCATGACCAGGAACTGGTACGCGAACAGGGTTTGAACCGGCATCAGCGCAAAGATGAAGAACATGAACCTGGCGTTCGACAACGGGCTGGTCTTGAACCAGCTGAGCACGCCGGCAAGCGGGTTTGCTGATTTCCGAACGCCATCCGGTTTTTCGCCTTCAGCTTCCTCGTCAAATCCAGCCTCCTCGGCCTCGCGCTCGACCTTCGGTGTAAAGAAGATAAACATGATCGCCAGCATCAGCACGTTGACCAGCACACAAAACCACATGACGCCTTCGATTCCAAAGCCGTCGATATTGATGAATTCACCAATGTGAAGACCGGACCTGATCCTCGAAGAGGCAAAACCGATGAAAACGATACCCAGGTTCATACCGGCGTAAAGAAGACCGTAGCCCATGGTGGCTGTTCTCTCATCCGAGAACTTGCGTACGCCGGCGTAACACGCCGGTTGCATGAATCCATTACCCGCCGCGGCAAGCAACAAACCACCGAAGACAACGATCAACAGTGTGTTCGAATCCACAGGCAGGAGGTGGGGAGCCAGCGGTAGGGCTGCACGACCGACAATGTAAAGAATCGCTGAGATAATCAGCGACTTACGAACACCCAACTTGTCTGATATGGGACCGAATATCAACATGAAACCGGTGATCAGCGCCATGTAGGCGGAGACGATCTTGTGGCCGGAGTCATCCGTCATACCGAGGATGTCGTGAAAGTACATGGCCAGCAACGTCAGCATGCCAAAATAGGCGACTCCATCGAGCCAATACATGTAATTGGTAATCCAGAACCCGCGGGGAGCATCTTTCAGTTCACGGAACGAGGTGACCAGTTCGGTGAAGGGATTTGGGATGGCGCCCGCTTCATCGGTGCCGGGACTATTAGTGCCTGAAGACTCGCTATTGTCCGTCATGCTGACTCCTGCTTCTTGTTATGTCGAAGGCAGGCCCAAGTATATTGCAATACCAGCAGGGCAATAAGAGGTCAGGCCTATTAATTGGTGAATTTTTAAAATTCACGGATATTAACCCTTGCTGTTCAATTAGATTCTTTCAGGAAACTGGGGCCGGTATTGCTTAACGAGACACGTCGTTAATACATCCCTGTAGACTCGGTCGCGACTCCTGTCGCTCACGGTCCCGGTAAGCAATACCGGCCCCAGCTTCATACCTTCGGACAGCACCGAATATGACTACCGATATTCAAAGGTGTAGGTCTGGGTCATGCCATTGCTGAATTTCCAGTGCATGCGCAGCACATTGCCATGCTGGTCAGTTTTGAACTCCAGTTCGGCGTCAAAACCATCCTGCCCGGTGAATTGGCCTGATGCGAGGTGTCCCCAACTGTCGTAGCTGAATGTCAGTTCGCCGTTCAGCCAGAAATCCATGTTGCGGTAGGTGGCTCCCACGAGACGACCCAGGTGGTCGTATGTGTACTTCTCGAAGCCTTCTTCACCTGTGGATTGCTTGAATGTCTTGCCCGTCAATCGCGGGCATCATCGTACTGGTAAAGGAAATCTGCCGGTCGGCCATCGTGGTAAACACGATGGGACGACACCAGGTTGCCGGAATCATCGAAAACAAAACTGGTTTCAGTTCTGAGTCCATCTGCGCGTTCGAAAACTTTCTTCAGCAGGCGTCCCGCCTCATCGTAGCTGTAGTGTGAAGGCCCGCCACCCTGGGCATTGAAATCATAGTTCTCGCCGACCACGCGGTAGGCCGGGTTCATCATTACCAGCGGGCTGGAAGCGCTGAACACCTGCACCGGGACCGCTTCGTATTCGTAGCTGAAAGCCTGGCTCCACTTGCCATTGGCCAGATCCCAGATCTCGCTTTGCAGGCGACCGTCCGGGCCGTAAACATAGCGGATCACACCGAATGGCTTGTCATCACGGGTGATGGTAGCGGAATTCAGTCGACCGTCTTCGTATTGGTAGCGGATAAAGCCATTGAACCAGCCCCGGAATTTCCGGCAATCTGCACTCAACAGGCGACCGGATTCATCCCATGTAAAATCGGCATAACCACTGACGCCGTCCGAGCGCTCGAAGGACTCTTTTGTCACGCGTCCGGCCTCATCGTGTTCAAACCGCTGGGTCGATACCAGGCCATCTGAAAATTCACGGTATTTTTCGACCATCCGGCCGTTTTCATCGTAGATGTAGTAATTGGCGGAATAACGGCTGCGATCTGTCAGCAACCAGGTACCTGTCCCCATCACGCCGTCACGCCGGTAATGATAAATGGACACCCCGTCTTCACCACCCGTGTTGGTGTAAGCCATACGCTCCAAACGGACACCATCGTACCGGGGCAGAAACTGGGCTTGGGCAGTGGCCTGGAAACCTAGTACCAGTAGCATGATCAAAGTCACGAACGGTAGCCAGGTGATGCCGGAACACCGCAAAACGCCTGAACAGGATTTCATGATGCTGACTCCTTGCAAGTCCAGCGGGAGCATAAATCCATAATAAATGCAGCGCCATCCACAGTCGATAAACTGAGTACTAAACAGGACAGTTCGCGGGTCGATCTGAAAGGTGGGAATGAGTTTGCGATTACATGAGGAAATAACTGATAGAACCCAATAACCGGGCCCTTCTTAAAACCGGTACGCCATCTCGTACTGGTCGACTACCCAAACGGCGCCGGCATTTTCAACAAAGGCCCGCAGGGCCAGGTCTGAATGGTCAATATTGTTGATCTTCACCCTGTCCACGTCCGGGGGAAGATGCAAGTCAGCCATCAAGGCCTTCAACAGGGCTGAAGCCACGCCCTGGCGCCGGAAGTCCTTGTCCACCACCAGGCTCATGAGCCATTGCAACAGGGGGTAATAAACCAGTAATCCCACACACTGGCCGTTGATGAACGCACCGAGCCTGACCAGGTCGTCCTGGATACGATCCATACCGGCAAAGCTGTTTTCCCACGAAGGATTCCAGTCCACGTGTTTGCTGAAAGCCTGCACCCTGGGTTGCCCGATGAACCGCACCTCAAACTCACCACCAGGTAGACTCCCCGCGTCAAACGTATCTGCCACCAGGTCATAACAGGCAAACTCGCGGGTGATCTCAAAACCGGTCTTCTGATACGCCCTGATCGCAGCCGTATTCGGTTGCAGCACCTCCAGCAGGAATTCTGATACGCCCCTCTCCTCGAGCCTGGGAAGGATGAATTCAAACATTTCCTTGGCAATGCCCTGCCCCCGATAGCCCGGGATGATCCCGGTACCGGCGTCAAAGGCAGCCGTCTCCCCCTGCCAGTCGTCCAGGCCCACGAAAGTGAATCCCACCATGTGGTCCCCATCGAAGACGCCGACCGAGCAATCGTAATGCACACCGCTTTTCACATTCCTCAACCAGGAACGCTCAGCAGTCATGTAGCTCATATCCAGGTAGTAGTCCGAAAACGCCTCCACCATGGTTGCGTGCGCCTGGGGAAATGTTTCTTCCGACAGGTATTCGTATCGAATCGTCAAGGCCTTACCCCCTGAATGGATTACAGGATCAACCAACTCATGAACAGTACCCAGGCAATAATCAGCGCCGGACCAAGCAGACCGATCAATATACCGCCCGGACGCAGGTCGCGTGTGTCGATCTCACCAGTACTGTAGGCCACGGCATTGGGTGGCGTTGAAACGGGCAACATCAGTGCGCAGGAACCGCACAGACCCAGGATCAGGCACATTTCCAGTTCACGGCCCGGCAACAGGGCGACGGCCACTGGCAAAACCAGGGATACTGTCGCCGTGTTGCTCATGACATTCGACAGGGCAACGGTGATCAGCGCCAGGGCTGCAAATACGACAATGTCGAGGTTCAGACTGGTCAGGAAGCCCAGTTCCTCTGCAAACCGTGCCGCCAGCCCGGAATCCACCACCGCTGAACCCAATGACAAACCACCTGCCACCAGCATCAACGTATCCCAGGGTAAACCTCGAACGTGGGCGGCACCCAGGACCTGTGTCATGGTCAGTCCGACGATCGGGATCAACGAAATGGCTACCAGGTGGATACCGTGCAAAGGTGTGGTCATCCACAGCAATACCGTGGTTGCGGATATCACGCTGACGAGCACCCGGTCACGTTTTTCGGGTAATTCCGGCTCGTCCAACGAGCTCAGGTCGAGCTTGATGTCCGCCAGTCCCGCCGGGTAGCGCTTGAGCAGAAAAAACCAGGCCGTAACAACCAACACCAGGGCAACCGGAACGCCAACCATCATCCATTCAATAAAATTGATCGGGGAGCCCGAAGCGGTTGCAACTCCCGCCGCGATCGCGTTGGGAGCGCTGCCGATGATGGTGCCCATACCACCCACCGAGGCCGCCAGCGGAATTGCAACCAACAGTGCTTTTGAAAACGGTTCGTTTTTTCCCATCTGGCGCACCAGAGGTAAAACTGCACCGATCATCAGGACAGTTGTTGAAGTATTGGAGATAAACATCGAAGCCACAGCACTGACGCACATAACAGCGAACAACACGTGGCTTGGACGCGTGCCTGCCGGCTTGATTGCAAAGGCAAAAAGCTGCCTGTCCAACCCGGTTCTAGAAAGCCCCTCCGCCATGAAAAATCCACCCAACATCAGCCATATGACCGGACTCGACCAAGTGTTCAGGTAGGGCTTGACATCCCAGGGCTCGGCCATGATCAGCGGCGTACCCAGTGCAAAAACCAGGTAGCCCATAATCAACAAACCTACCGCGAACGCCGGTACCGCCTCGGTAACCCACAGACCGACAGCAACCAGGAATAACAGCAGCACCGCGCGCTGTTCCGGTGGCAGGGAATGCGTGAGTGTATTCCAGATACCGATGGCCGCAATCGTGACCGCGACAAAAAGCAGAAAACGCCTGAGCGCATACCGCTTGCCGGGATGCAGGATACGGGAAGCCGCCCGGCGACTGTCACGGTAGCCGATTTTTACGGAGAGGTTCTTCCCGTTGTCAGTTGCCATTGTTTTTCAAGTAACTAAATGTCCTTAATCCCGCGGCCAAAGTCCCCGGCTGCCTGGATATCCACGCCGCTGTGGCCGTCGAAAATCGGAGTCAGAGTAGAAACTCTGACCCCTTTTTACTTTGCTTCTATTTCTTGCCGCGTAACTTGTAGGCTTCCTTGAACCTGGGCTCGAACGGCTCGGGTGCCTTGACTTTCAGTTCAGCGCTGTCGCTGTTCTCACCCACGCTGACCCGGACCCTGTAATCGCCTGGAATGGCATACAGGGCGTGCCCCAGCCTGACGGATTCGGCATAAGGGGCCCTGGCCAGGTTGGGGGTGTTTTCCTCGTCGGTCTCTTCCTGGTCTTCCCCGGCCTTGTCCAACGTTACAGCCTCGGCCGCCAGTGCCAATTCCTGATCCACCAGCAGGTCCCATTCGAGGCTGTTCATACCCCTGGCCGCATCGGCGCTCAAACTACGTACCACGCTGTCGTTGCCATCAACGATCTCGATGCTGGCCGGGCCTGCCTTGTCACTCCAGTACTTGATGGTCGATTGGGGTGCTTCTTCAGGATCAAACCACCAGCGGGAACGCTCGGAGCGCCAACTGCGGCTGGCCTGGACCTCGTCGATGTAAAACACCTTAAGTGCAACATCGCCACCGGCTTCAACCAGGTCCTGCAGCGGCAGCACATCAACGATCCAGATGCTGCGCCCGTGGGTGCCTGCTACCAGCTCGCGTTCACGCGGATGCACCACCAGGTCATGCACCGGCACATTGGGCAGACCGCCCTGCAATGCGGCCCACGAATCACCGCCATCGGTAGAGACGTACACACCACGGTCAGTGCCCACGTATAAAATATCTTCGATGACGGGATCTTCACGGATCACGTTGACCGCCTCGTCGGGCAAACCCTTGCTGATGTCCCTGAATTTTTTGCCAAGATCGTCGGTGCGGTACACATAGGCACGGATGTCGTCGTCACGGTAGCCATTGAGCGTGACGTAAGCACGGTCTTTCACATGGCTGGATGCTTCGACACGGCTGACCCATCGGTCCCGTGGCAGTTTGCCACCCACGTCTGTCCAGCGCACACCGCTGCTGTCGGTGACCCACACCTGCCCGTCGTCGGTACCGGCCCAGATCAGGCCGAACTGCAGGCTGGATTCAGATAGCGTGGTCAAGGTGGCGAACGGCACGTCACCACGGTTTTCGGAGCGGCTGAGGTCGCCACTGATGGCTATCCAGGTATCACCCTTGTCCATCGAGCGATACAGGCGGTTGGCGCCAAAATACACCACGTCGGGATTGTGTGGTGAAAGAATCACCGGCGTATTCCAGTTATAACGCAATGCCGGCTCGCCAAAAGCCCGGCGTGGCCGCAATTCATCGCGGGAACCATCGGCGTTGATCCTGCTGTAATTGCCAAACTGCCAGCCGGTGTAGGTGGTCTTGTTATCACGCGGATCGATGACCACGTACATGCCGTCACCGCCGTTGATACGGCTGCAATTTGCTCCTGTTTGCCAGCGGTTGGTTGATGAACAACGGATCGTGCCATTGTCCTGTAAACCGCCGTACACATTGTAAGGCGTGGCCATGTCCACATTGACGGTATAGAACTGCCCCAATGGCTGGGCATCGATCTTGACCCAGGTCTGACCGCCGTCGTAGCTGACATCGGCGCCACCGTCGTTGCCGGTGATTACGTGATCGGGGTGCTCCGGGTTGATCCACATGGACTGGTGGTCGCCGTGCACGTCACGTCCCATTGCCAGGGCCCAGGTCTTGCCACCGTCTTCAGACTTGATCAGGGGTACGCCGAGCACGTAGACCTCGTTCACATCTTTTGGCGAGACGCGAATTTCGCCGAAGTAATAACCGTAGGTATAAACCACGCCATCCAGGGGCTTGTCATGGGTCAGTTGCCAGTTGGCGCCCGCGTCGTCGGACCGCCACACCTGCAAACCCACGATATCGGTGTTGAGCATATTGGCGTTGGCGTCACTCATTTCATCAACGATGTCCTGGGTGGTGACCTTGCCGGATTTAACCCATTCGATCAGCTTGTCAGCATCGATGCCAACCTCAAAATCCGCGGCGCGGATAAAGGCCTCGATCTCGTCTTTGTCCTGTGCCAGGAATTCTTCCTTGCTCATCTTGCGCAAGCGCTTGGCAGTGATCGGCCGGTCTCCCATATTCCACTGGTCTTCGGGCAACAACTGCTGGTTATCGATGCTGGCGTAGAGTGTTTCCGGGCTGTCGGGGGATACGGCCAGGCCGATACGCCCAATGAGGATGCCACCCGGCAAACCACCCTCGAGCCGGGTCCAGTTATCACCACCATCGGTTGTTTTGTAAATACCGGAACCATCACCGCCCTCGGTGAAATCCCAGGGCCGGCGCTGACGATCCCAGGCCGCAGCGTAAATGGTTTTCGCATCACCGGGTTTGAACACCAGGTCAATAATGCCGGTCCACTCATCCCCCTCGAGTACCTGCTGCCAGTTCTCACCGCCATCGGTGCTGCGGAAAATGCCACGCTCGCCACCGGGTGTGTACAGTTTGCCAATGGCGGCGACGTAGATGAGGTTCGAATCATCCGGGTCAACCAGGATACGGCCAATACGGTCGGTATCACCCAGGCCCATGTAACGCCAGCTCTCACCGCCGTCATCGGAACGGTACACACCCATGCCACCGTAGGTTGAACGGGATGAGTTGTTCTCACCGGTACCCACCCAGACGGTATCCGGGTTGTTTGGGTCCACTGCGATATCACCCATGATCATGCTGGGCTGGTCATCGAACAATGGCTCAAAAGTGTGCCCGTTGTTGGTCGTTTTCCACAGCCCACCCGAAGCGTACGCCATGTAAAAGCTATACGGCTGACCGGGTACGGCCTCCATGTCCACCAGGCGTCCGCCTTGCACGATGGGCCCGACACTGCGCCACTCAAGACCCGCGTATGGTGAGTTGGCAACCATTTGCGCATGTAATTTCCAGGCATCCAGCTTGGCCGCATAATCGGCAGCATTGTCCGGACGTGACCGGGCGTTTGCCGTTGACACCAGTACAAGTGCTGAAAACAATACAAACGCCTGGATCAGTCTTCTGTTATTCATGATTTTTTCCTGTTTTCGATACCGTCAGCAACGGATAAATTCATGTGGGTAGTTGAATAAAGGCAAACAGTAATTTTGCCAGAAATACACAGCAAAAAGGGGGCCGACCGTATTTAAACTTGCTGAAAGGCAAAAGGGATCAGGCTCATCACAAAAGCACAAAAGGGGTCAGGTTCATATTTTCGGTCGTGACCCGACCCAGAAAAATGAACATGACCCCTTTTTAGGTAGCTTTTACTTGTCCGGTTGCTGTTCGGCTTCAGACTGTTGTTCAGACCGCTTGACCGCGTCCGGATCCCACTTGTTGATCTGCGTAATGACGCAGGCTGTTCCGGAACCACGGAACGGGTCGCCATCCGTCTTGACCCGGTCACCACGCGTGTAGCAGCTCGAGCCAACACGGGTAATAACCGCGAGATGCGACATGGCCCACTGCGGATCACAGCCACCACTGAGTTTCAGCTTGTAATATTCGCGGTTGTTCATTTTCAGAACCACGGCGTAGCGGTCGTTATCGACATCATTCCAACTGTCGATGTTTCTGGTAAAACAAACCTGCCTGACCTCAACCCCGACACGCGGGTCGGAATCCAGTGGAATATCTACCTTGTCAGGGGAGGCGCACCCGGCTAGCAGCACGGGTACAGCCAACATCAAAATCTTCGCAGGGTTTTTCATCGGTCCAAACCTGTCAATCGTGCTAATCACGATTAGAGTATAAAGCCTGGAAATTAATTTGCGCTGAACATATGGCCTGGCTGAACCGGTGCATGTTCGTTCTTAGTCTGTGTTTACCCGGCTTTTAGCTGCCTTGATGATGTCTGTACTGACCCAATAAATCCGGCTCCCGAGTTCACCTTCAGGGGCCAGCGAGGTGTAGAACAGGTACTTGCCATCACGTGTTACGTACGGCCTGAACTCCGACCCTGGTGTATTTACATTACCCTCAAGACTGACCGGCTCCGACCAGGAGCCATCTTCGATTGCGAACGAAACATACAAGTCGTACTTGCCCACGCTGTCATCCCGCCCGGTCAGGCAAATGAGCAGGTAGCTGCCATCGGGTGCGACAAACGGGTCCTGGTCCGATTCCGCGGAATTGATGGGCGCGCCGACGTTTTCCGCTTCGGCATACTTTCCATCGATATTACGTGAGCGGTAAATATCGGTCTTGCCCAGCGTGTCCTCACGCCGGCTCATGTAGTAGACCGTGCCGTCATTCGCCACGGTTGGGTAGTTCTCGTAGTGTTCATCGGTATTGATGGAAGGACCCAGCATCACCGGCTCCGTCCAACCCTCGCCAGTGTAACTAACCGCCCAGATATTGGATTGCTCGAGCAACTGGGAGGTGGCTTTATCCGCCGACTTCAGGCTGGTGAAGTAGATGGTTTTTCCACCCGGGCCAACCGTGAAGTTATAGGGCACGTGTTCACTGAACGGCGCAATCTCCGGTTTTGTCCATCCCCCGTCGCGCTGGTACATGACATGCGTCTGCTTGAACCGCCAATCGGTATCGCCCTTCATCGCAGAATAGACAAACACCCTGCCCTCGCCCAGGAAACCCGACGTCCCGACCCACTCATCCTCTCCGATCAGCCCTGGAGCAAAGACCCTGGCCGTGGATTGCGGTGGCTCCTGCCCGAGATAGGGGCCACCGGGAAAGCCTTCCTCAGCAATCGTCAGAACGGGTGAAATCAACGCGGAAGCAGCAACGATCAACGCAACAAGATCAGCCTTCATGACGGTTCCCCTTTACGGTGACAATGAGGCTCATATTAGCGCTTGCGATTGTCATAGCAGACTCCCTTGCGATAGCTCGAAACCACTACGCGGCAGGATGATGACAAAAGGCCGGATACACTGGAAAAAGAGTGTATCCGGCCCATCCTGAGAGCCTCTTTTGTGGGGTTCTAATTACCGGACTTGGTGATCTGGATGTCTCCGTTGAGCGTTTTCAACTTGATGACCGTGCCACCACCGTTAACGTCGGCGACGATCACGCTTTTCACACGCACTTCAACACCACCTGGGCCGTCCTCACGGATGACTTCGGGCTTGGTGGGCCGCACCTCGACCTCATAATCCGAATAGATTTCACCATCAGCACTGTCGATATGCAACTCGACACCGGCGTTGGCAGGCAAGCCGAGGTTCAGGCTGCCATTGACCGAGCTGAACGACATGGCCTCATCGGCATCAATGAGGGCAAAACTCACGCTGATATCGTCATTCACCGATTCTGCAATGACCGAGCCACTGATGTTTTTGGCGGTAATGGGGCCGTTGACATTTTCCAGCACCAGCTTCCCGGTGATGTTGCTGACGATGATTTCACCGTCATTGACCGTGGAGAGTTCCAGGTTGGCCTGGCGGGGCACACGTGCCAGCACACTAATCTTTTTTGCCCGCCAGTCGGCGTCCACCGAGATGTGATTGTCCTTCTCTTCCACTTCCAGAGAGAACGAGGCGGCTGCGAGTGACTGGGTACCTGACGGCGTGATTATCTTGCGGGTCCCTTCCCCGACTGAAACCTCGAATACGGCGTCTTCACGGTCCTCACCGATGACCTCGATACGGGCAGACAGGATTGAAATATCCAGTTCGATCGGCTCGCCCGGCCTGGTCAACGGAATATTGATGACCTGGGGTTGCACCTGAGCGAAGGTCTGTGTGGCGAACAACGCCAGCATCACGACCAGGCCTGCTTTGTTAATGTAAGTTCTCATGGGACTCTCCTTCACTGGTTCTTTTGAATTCGGATATCACCGTTGATCGATGAAATGGTAAAAGTGGGACCACCGCCAGCAATACTGACACCAGCCGGTTGTTCGATGCGGTAGCGGTACACGCCGTCAGAGTGGATCTGTTCTACCCGCGCGGGTATGGCCAGCGGATCGACCGGGAATTCGGTCTTCATATGCCCGTTGAACAGGTCCATGGCGACATTCAGGCCAGCTTTTTCCGGCATCCTGAGAATGATGTCACCGTTGACCGTCTGAATATCGCAGGCCTCATTGGGGGCATGTGCAAAACTGGCTGTCACCTCGCCATTGACGCTTTCCAGCGCAACGCAATTGTCCAGCCCGGATACCGAAACCGGTCCGTTGACATTACCCGCGTTGGCGATGTGGCTTACACCCGTCACCTCAACCTGGCCATCATTGACAGTGCTGACATCGAGCTGCGTGTCGACCGGCACCAGCACTTCAAAGCTGTATTCGGCCCTGCAACCACGGCAGCGGTTGTTGCCGTGCCAATTCCGGTCGGAGTGACCGACCCACAGGGAAACACCGCTTTCGTCGGCCAGGGTATTCAGCTTCAGGTATTCCAAGGAACGTTCAAAGCGTTTCTGATCAGGCGCCGAGCGGTATTCGCTGACGGTTACCGATATCTCTCCGGCCTTACCCGCCCGGACCTTTACATCACCCCAGATATTGCGGATCGCCAACGTGGGTGCTGTTTGGCCCACGGCAAAGGTCTCGGTCCAGGTACGGGATTCTTCTACCCGCTCTGCCACGACGTTAGCACTGGCCAGCACACCCAGCACGCAAGCTACTGCGAAGATACGTTTCATATCGTTTCACTCCCAAGTGATTTCTGCACATGCCTGACGAGGTCCGGGTGCAGGCGTTTTTCATTGGCCAGGCTTTGTAGCTGTCCCAGTTGCATGGAGTTGCCGTTGCGCAGCACCATGTCAACCAGTGCCAGTTGTACGATTGGTGAGTCGGCATTTTCCAGCAATGTCATCAACTCGCCGCCAACGCTTTCAGAATTCAGTTGTGGCCCGAGTGCATCAATGGCGGCTGAGCGAACGGATGATGAGCGGTCCGTGGCCGCGCGCTGTAACAGGGCCTGCGCGATCTGTACGTCGTCCTGCACCACGTGACGCGCATCGTAAACCCCCGCCAAACGCATCCCGGCAGCCTCATCCTGCAGACGGTCCAGGATCAGTTCACGGTTGAGCACATTGATGTTTTGCTCAAGTGCCACCAGGCGGTCCTGGTCACCTGTATTTTCCTGGTTGAGCAACTGCGCGGCGCCAAAGCCAATCAATACGCAGGCTGTTGCAGTAACCCAGCCAGCATTGTTCCGTATACCCAGCCAGTCGCGCAGTCGTTCACTCCAGCGCCGGGTACTGGCCTGTTCCAGATTCTGGTAAAACGAACGCCGCATATCCGGTGATGGTTCACCACGTGGCAGGTCACCCAGCGCAGTCCATAAACGTTGTTCATGTTGGTCACTGCTCTCGAATGGTACGGAGGTGGTTTTCTTGTCAGGCATCGTGTGGAACTCCTCCCAGGTCGGCAAACGCCACGTTGAGTTGCTGCATGGCCCGGTGCATGCGTACGCGCGCAGTCCCGGTTTTGCAACCAAGCGCCTGCGCCAGATGTTTGAATGAACTGAATTCGAAGCGGCCCAGCCAGATCACTTCCTGGTAATGCAGGGGTAGAGATGCGAGGGCTTTTTCCAGTGTGCCAACCTGCTCGGAACCGGACGCGGCCTGTTCGGCCGAATGGTGGTCAACCAGCCGTGACTCCGCGAACTCGTCCATCGGTACCGTGCTGCCATGCCGTTTCTGCTTGCGCAGGTAATCCAGGGTCAGATTACGGGCGATGTTGAACAGCCAGCCCTTGAAAGTACCTTCGTGACGGAAACTGCCGGCTTTTTTCAGCACCCTGAGGAATACATCTTGCGTGATATCCTCGGCGAAGCCGGGGTTGCGTGTCATGCGCAAGCAGAACTGGTAAACGCTCGTGTGGTAGCGCTCGAACAAGGTGCCCAGGCATGACGCATCGCCATTGGCCACCCATTCGATCAGTTGTTCGTCGGATACTGCTTGCATCGTGATTCCCGTGTAACTACAGGTAAGGACACACCAGCCTCGGAAACGTTACACCAAAATTGCGAACAAGGTCATTTTGCTGCTGTTCAAATTACACTGGGTCTTACGATGGACCGGGATGTTGCTTCCCGGGACCGTGAGCGACAGGAGTCGCGACCGAGCCTGCAGGGATGTATCCACGGCGTGCCCCGGGAAGGAATACCCGATCCAGCGTCCTCACACTATTAACTATTAGTCCGACAGTGGATCGAACCATATGCCTGACCTTCCTCAGTCACCCTCTTCGATATAAGTGGTGTGGTCGAGCAGAATTTTCCATCCCGAATCGTGCAATGCAAAGATATTTGAAAGGATAGCCCGGCGCTCCATACCATCGACAGAGATGTACTCGTCAGCGGTTGACCAGGCATGGTTCTCGTCGATCCTGTGAACCTCGACGTTTTCCATCCTGATCCGCAGTTCCTTGACCCCGGCAAGACGCTGGCGCCAGTTTTCAGTCAGTTCCCGTTTACCCCTCAGCAACTGGCCCTGGCTGATCTTCACCATGCCTTCGTCGGCGAAATAGCCAAGCACGGCCTCGAAATCCAGCTCTGCAAATGCATCGCAGATGTCGTCGTAGGCTTTCTGTATATCGCTCTTCAAAGCAGCATGAGTGGCAAGATTTTTCACGTTTTACCTCGAGGATCGCTCTGTTTCCGAATATACCCATTCAAGGTAATCGTCGTTCACGCGTTTGACGGGTACACCGATGATGCTGGGTGTTTCGTAGGGGTGAAGTTTGCGGACGTCTTTCACGATGGCCGCAAAATATTCCTTGCGGGTCTTGACCACCAACGGTACCTCGCTCTCGTTCTCGGTTTGCCCCTTCCATCGATACCAACTCTCGATCTCAGGAAAGATATTTGCGCAGGCGATGCGTCGATTGGCGATGAGCGTATCCGATATTCTGCGCGCGGTTTCCCGGTCAGGACACACAATCCAGATCTCGATTATTTTCACTTGGATTTACTCCTATACCAAACCCGTGAGCCGTTAATCTCTCAGGGTTTCGATGATTTTTGCATTCACCCAGAAGATGTCCCCGTCACCCCGGCGTTTGCTTGTGAAAAACAGGTATTTTCCGTCAGGCGTTACCATCGGGCAAAACTCCCGTGCATCCGTGTTGACCGCATCGCCCAGGTTCTTCAAGGGCGTCCATGAATCATCAGACCCACGGAAACTGATATACAAATCACCCGCCCCCATATCATCCGGGCGTCCGTATACCGTGACAATCAGGTAACTCTCATCGCGGGCGATAAAGACATCGCCTTCGTAGTTTTCGGAATTGATCACGGCACCGAGGTTTTCAATCGCCTGGTGCTGGCCATCAACCAGGCGGGCACGGTAGATATCAGCCTTCCCCAGCCCCCCTTCCCTGACCGCCTGGAAATACATCGTGTGATCCTGTGTGAGCGTCGCGTACACCTGGCTGGTGCCGGAGTTGACCACCGGCCCCATGTATTCCGCTTCACCCCAGCCGTCTTGCACACGCCGGGCGAACCACATATCAAAGCCATCCCTCGCCTCCCCACTCTCGCCCGGGCGCGGCCGGCGACTGCCCCACACCAGGCGCTGGCCATCGGGGCTGACGGCCGGGTCGACGTCCGTGGGGTGGGTGGAAAACGAGGCCTGCACTGGCTCACTCCATCGGCCATCAATCTGCCGTGTCAACATGATGCGGGTACCGGTTTCCTCCTCCCAGGTGGTGTAGTAAAACTCGTTGCCATCGGGTGAGAAAGCCGAGTTGATTTCACTGCCGACGGTCGAAATGACTCCGGGCGCAAATATTTCAGCCACCAAGCCGGGTGGTGCCTGGCCAAGGTAAGAGCCTTTGAGCTCAGGCCAGTTTTCACCGGATGCGGTGGCATGAGACTGGTTCGTAGCAACACAACCCAGCGCGACGAGTAACGTAATGGCCTTGTGCATAGTTGTTCCCACGTGCTTCGGTTTAGGGAAACTGTTAGAAAAATGCATTGTATCGGCCAGGACATGAAAAAGACAAAGAACCCACCGGAACCCAGGCTTTGTTTCCGGGGCGTGACGCGGCAGCCTCAAGCCCCTATCATTCGCACTGATGGATCATCTTATACACCAATTGCCGATCATATTGCCGGTGCTGTTCTGGGCCGGCTATCACTACTACAAGGACCGGCGTCTGCCCGAACCCCTCAGCCGCTTGGCGCTGACTTTTGCGTTTGGTGCAGGGGCATTTTATCTCAGCGGATTGATGTACTGGTCGCTGGGCCTGGTAGATCTGCGTTTTAACGCGTATAACCTGGCTGAGACAAACATCCCGGGGCTCTTTGCTTACTCCATACTGGCAATCGGTGGTATCGAGGAATTCGCCAAGCTGATCCCGTTCCTGCTGTTCGTCATCCGCTTCAAGGATTTCAACGAACCGATCGACGGCATCATCTACGCGTCTTTCATCGCGCTGGGCTTTGCCACGCTGGAAAATATCCAGTACCTGCACGGCGAAACAGGTGTGGAAGCCTGGGCCAGCGGCTTTGCCCGCCCACTGGTCCATATCGTATTTGCGTCCATCTGGGGTTATTACATCGGCCGGGCGTTCCTCTGTAACCGGGCCCGGGTTTTGACAATTATCCTGGCCTTTGTCTGTACTGCGATTCTGCACGGCTTCTACGATGTCATAGCCATTGCCATGCCGGCACCCGCTTCACCGGCAGCGGCACTTCTGATCGCAGTCATCTGGATCTGGCGTCTGTGGCTGATCCAGGACCTGTACAAACTGCAACCGGGGCGCTGCCCCCCGGACCTGCCTTACGAGGAGCGGGAGGCAAAGTAAATTTCCGGGCTTCCGGGCAATTTGCGTGGGTACTTATGCTGACCCCAACCTCCCGGGTCACTTCAGAATTCACATTCAACAATTAGGCAAAATAATTACATTCCCTGTAACCCTTTTCGACCGGCAAACGTATCCGACGGGTAAGCTGGCAGTTGGTGCTGCAGTGGAACATAACTGTGACTGAAATAATTTCTTTGCTAGGATCAAGACCTCTACCGGCCAACAGTCCGGGGTTCAAACCTGTCCTGGGCAAGCCGGTTTACATGGACAGAAAGGGAGAAATTTCGCTGCAACACAAGTCCGATGAACAGCGCTGGTCGCGCTTGATGGTCAATGCGCAGGCGGGTAACGAATCCGATTACCGGGAGTTGCTCACCGAGTTGACACAAGTGATACACGGCTTTTTGCGCAACCGGTTCGGCAATGGCCATTTCATCGAAGATTGTGTGCAGGAGACGTTGATCACCATTCACCAGGCCCGTCACACATATGACCAAGCGGAGACCGTTCCGGGCATGGTTATTCGCAATCGTGCGACACAAGGCCATCGATGTTTTGCGTCAACAAGGCACCCGTCAAAAAACGGTTAGCCAATACAGGGACACGCAAGAGGTTATGGCCCAGCAGCAGCACCATAATGAAGCTGAGCACGAAATGACCAGGAGCCATTTGCTCGAATCTTTACCGGAAACGCACCGGGAGGTGCTGATCCTGACCAAGATCATAGGCTTTAGCGTTGCCGAGGCGGCAGAAAAACTGGGAATATCGCAAAGCCTGGTCAAGGTGCGCGTGCACCGGGCGATCCGCAAATTGAGAATGAAAATGGAGGCGGAAACAATATGAGCAGGATCAAAACACTGATTTCAGAACTCAGCAGTGACCTGGCGCCGGTTACGGCACCACGTAATATCAACCGGCTGGCCGCGGCCTGGTTTCTGTTGGGCGCACTGTTTGTCGTGGTGGCCACACTGTTAGCCGGGCCCATTCGCCCGGGCGCGCTTGCGCAACTCGGCAACCACCCCCGTTTCCTGCTTGAAACCTTGCTGGGCGTGGCGGCAATCCTGTGGGTCAGCCTGTCGGCTTTCCGCGCATCCGTACCCGGTGCCCTGACCAGGGGGTTCATGCTCACTGGCGTGGCGCTGGTGGGTATCTGGCTGGCCCAGTACGTGATCGGTTTTATCAGCCCCGCGCTGGAACCGTCCATGCTCGGCAAACGCGGCCACTGCGCGCTCGAAACAGTACTCTACGCACTGCCCATGACCCTGGCCGGGCTGTTCATCGTGCACCGGCGCTATCCCCTGCGCCCCGCCCAGGCGGGCATATTCGTTGGCCTGGCGGCCGGAATGTTGCCGGCGCTATTCATGCAGATCGCGTGCATGTACGAGCCCACTCACATCATCGGTTACCACATCCTGCCCGGCTTGCTGGTGGCGGTTGTCGGTGCGCTCATCGCCGCGTTCTGGTCGCGACGGCGCCACCCGTCAGGGAAACACTGAACCCTGCCGAAAGAGCCCGGCACCAGCTTTTTTCCAAGCCGGTGTAACCTTTTCTCCCTGGCCCACGTATCCGCTCCCAAACCCGTACTGGGTTTACGGGCCGCCGGATACGATTGGCGGCTTACCCAAGCACTGAAACGGCTTGCGAAAGCCCGCTTTTGACCAAAGAGGAATGCACTACCATGAGCAAATTCAAATTACTGACCACGATTGTCCTCGCCGGCGCCATCACCCTGATGACCACCAGCGTTTACGCTAAGAAGGGGGAACGAACCACGGGCAGAGGCACCGGACCGGTCGTCTACGTCACTTCCCAGGACCTGTATTTCGACACGATCGTACTGGGAGACTTGCCGTTTAACGGAACCGACAATTTTCAATTACTGGAATTTGATGGACCGACGGGTATACAAACCGAGTTTGGCCCCCGGGATATGGGCTATTACGGCGGCCGCTGGTGGGTGGACGCCAATATGAGCGGTTACATGGATGAGGGTGATGTCTTCTTCCTGTGCCCATTGCTGGGTCCGGGTAGAATGGAGCCCTGATCCCCGCTTCCGCAGAGGGGGTCAATAATCAATTGACCCCCTCGTCTCCTCGCTCAGAGGAATCTATACTGCCCGGCAAGTGAACTCGACCTCCGCGGTGTAATCCTTGCCCGACGTCGCCGAAGTTCCTGCCACGCCAGCACTCTCGATCACCATACCGGCATCTTCATTGCCATTAGACTTGACCATTCCACCGATGATGATCGCAGCTTCAGATTGTCTGCGTATCGCTGCCCGTTGCGCCTCATCCATTGAGCCCTCATACCAGACCCCATCATTGATGAAGACGGCCTCCATCCCGTGCTCTTCGCAATAGGCGACGGCCGCCTTGTGAGCCGCTTTCTCGGCACCGTATTTTTCGATGTCCCGCGCCACGACTAGGTTCACATCATCCGGACCTGGCATCACGCGCACACTGGCGGTGCATGCCGCAGTCGCAATGGCCACGACGAACAGGGCAATAACATGCTTGATCGTAATCATTCTCACGCTCCTTTTCTGTCTCCCTGCACCATTTATTATCCATACAGGCCCTGAACCGCCTCTGAACAAGAAGCGGGTGGTTAATGTGTTCATGATGGACAATAATCACAGTACGAACCATGGAGACCACGCCTTGAACCCCGAATTGAAACGCGCGGCAGAACTTGCCGCCGAGTACATTGAATCTTTCGATCACCAAAAAGTCAGCGAAGAACCCGACCCGGAACTACTTCGCAACCGTCTTTACAAGGAATTGACCGACGACGGTCTGCCACCGCTGCAGGTCATCGACGAACTCGCCGAAGATGCGCGCGAAGGGCTTTTGAACACCGGTGGCGGGCGGTTCTTTGGCTGGGTGATCGGTGGCGGAATCCCGGTTTCCATCGCGGCCGACTGGCTGACCTCGGCCTGGGACCAGAACGCCGCCGCCTACGCTTGCTCGCCATCGGCTGCCATCATCGAAGATGTGGCTGCGGGCTGGCTGAAGGACATCCTCGGCCTGCCGCAACAGGCTTCCTTTGCCTTTGTGACCGGTTGCCAGATGGCGCATGTCACGGCGCTGGCCGCTGCCCGTCACAAGGTATTGGCTGATAAGGGCTGGTCCGTCGAAACGCAGGGCCTGGCCGGCAGCCCGCCAATCCGCATATTGGTCGGGGAACACCACGAGACCCTGTTACGCGCACTGCGACACCTCGGTATCGGCACCGATGCAGTAGCCCAGGTCGAAATGCATGACGATGGCACGATTAGCGTCGATGCTCTTAAAACAGAGCTCGAGAAAAACCCGGATATGCCGACCATCGTTTCACTGGCCGCCGGTGACCTGAACCGAGGCGCCTTTGATCCCTTCGATGAAGTCTGTGACCTGGCCCACACGTTTAACGCCTGGGTGCATATCGATGGTGCGTTTGGCCTGTGGGTGGCTTCGAGCCCGCGCTTTCGCCACCTGGTGAAGGGCATTGAAAAAGCCGACTCCTGGGCGACCGATGCGCACAAGTGGCTGAATGTCCCCTACGACAGCGGGATTGCGTTCGTCGCCGATTCTGAAGCGCACAGGACCGCCATGACGATGCCGGCCGCATACAAGGTCGAGGTCGAAAACGTTCGCGACCAGATCGAGTGGGGGCCCGAATGGTCAAGACGCGCACGCGGCATACCGATCTACGCGGTACTGAGAGCGCTTGGACGCAACGGTGTGGCGGCGATGATCGAACGTTGTTGCGACCTGACCCGCGACCTCGTTTCAAAGCTGGGTGACTTGCCCGGCGTTGAAGTGCTGACGACCCCGATCATCAACCAGGGTCTGGTTAGATTCCTCGATTCCGATGGCGACCACGACACACGGACCAATGAGGTCATCAATCGCATCAACGCGGGCGGTGAAGCCTGGTTTGGCCCGACTGTGTGGCACGGTATGCGTGTCATGCGGGTCTCGTTGAGCAATTTCCGCACCACGCCCCAGGACATCGACCGAACGGTCGAAGCGATCAAAAAGGCAATGAAATAAACGGGATCGGAAACTTTCCGAGAAAAAATGTTCCTTGCTACTGGCCGAACTTCTGTTATAGTGCGTCGCTTCCTGGCACACATCGGTCTGTGCCAGATACTTCCGGCCAGCAATTTCGCAGGCTGCGAAGATCCATAAAGATTAGCCTCGACCGACCCATGCAGTGAATGATTCACAGCGATTGGGCAGGGCGATCCCGGAGTAAATTCATACATGTTATTTTCAGAACTTGGCCTTTCGGCCGAATTGTTGCGCGCGACAGAAAAACAGGGTTACGTTGATGCAACCCCGATACAGCAACAAGCAATTCCACATATTCTCGAAGGCCGCGATTTGCTGGCCGGTGCACAGACGGGTACCGGCAAGACCGCGGGCTTCACCCTGCCCCTGCTTCAACGGCTACAGGTATCTGAGCCACAGGGTCACAACAAGCGCCGGGTACGCGCACTTATCATGGTGCCTACGCGTGAACTTGCAGCCCAGGTTGCAGAAAGCGTTCGCGATTACGGACGTTATTTGCCGTTCAACTCCGCCGTGATATTCGGTGGCGTCAGTATTAATCCGCAAATTACCCAGTTGCGCCGTGGTGTCGATATTGTCATCGCCACCCCGGGACGCCTGCTTGACCATATGCAGCGCGGCACCATTCGTCTCGACGCCGTCGAAACCCTGGTACTCGACGAAGCTGATCGTATGCTCGACATGGGTTTTATCAACGACATCCGCAAAATCATGCAGGTTATGCGGGGAAAACGGCAGAATTTACTGTTCTCGGCAACCTTCTCAAAAGAAATCAAACAATTGGCTAACGAGTTTCTGGATGCGCCCGTGGAAATCCAGGTCGCACGCCAGAACACGACCGCCGAGCAAATTTCGCAGGTGGTTCACCCGGTCGACCGCAGCCGTAAACGCGAGTTGCTGTCGTATTTGATCGGTGCCGGTAACTGGCAACAGGTACTGGTGTTTACACGCACCAAGCACCTTGCCAACCGGCTCAGTGAGCAACTGGAACGGGACGGATTATCTGCTACTGCCATCCATGGCAACAAAACCCAGGGCGCCCGCACCCGCGCACTGGCCGATTTCAAGAAGGGCAAGGTCCGTGTGCTGGTTGCAACCGATATTGCCGCCCGTGGACTTGATATCGAACAACTGCCACACGTGGTCAATTTTGAACTGCCCCATGTTCCGGAGGATTACATCCACCGTATTGGCCGTACCGGTCGTGCCGGCCTGGATGGCGAGGCTGTTTCACTGGTCTGTGTTGATGAAATAAAACTGCTGGCCGATATCGAACGCCTGTTGAACCGCGATATCGAGCAGGTCGTTATCCCAGGGTACGAGCCAGACCAAAGTATCAAGGCGGTGCCGATCAAGAACGGCCGCAAAAAGCAGTCACTCAAAGGCCAGCGTCATAACCGGGGGCGTAATGCACCAAAAGGGGCAAAGCGCAGCAGTAACCAGGGTCAACGCTCGCGCCGGGCGGCTTAAGCATAACTGACTAATTCTGGCCGTGGGCACCCTCGCCCACGGCTTTATTCTCATTCTCGAAACACGAACCTGGTGATCAAAGCGGTGGTGCTGAGCTAGTCGATGTGAATCACGCCTTCAGCGACCATCACGCAGGTGCCACCGATCCATGTGTCCGTGACCTGTCCCTCTGTTTTTTCGGCCCGTGCCTCCATCAGGCTGGGCCGGCCCATCTCGACGCCCTGTGCTATACGCCAGTTGAAGTGGCCGGAATCTGCCGCTGCGTAATGTGCGAGCAACGCGGCTAACGCACAGTTGGCGCTGCCGGTTGCCGGATCCTCCGGTATGCCGTCTAATGGTGCGAACATACGTGAGCGGATATCGAATTCGTCATTGCTGCGGACGTAGACATGCACATACGGATTGACCCCGCCTGCTGCGATTCTCTCGAATATCTCCACATTTGCACGAGATCTCTTGAGCGCGTCGTAATCCCTGACTTCCACCATCAGGAAATCCAGGCCGACGGACGCAAGCCGGGGCAAATGCGTACCGGTGACGATTTCATCCTCGGTTAACGACAAGGCCTTGGCCATGGTCCCGGCGGTAAATTCTGTCCCCAGCGAAAGTTCTGCCGGCGCCTGCAACTCGCACGCAATCTTCACCCCGTCTGATTTGCGTATGGAAACCGGTACCAAACCGGCCTTTTCTTCAAACACGACTCGCGTGGCATCGCCAAAGTCACCAAATTCACCATTCGATGCCAGCACGAACGCGGTTCCGATATTGGGGTGTCCGGCAAACGGCACTTCCTGTGCCGGTGTAAAGATTCGCACTTTGCGCGTGTTACCGGCTTCTGGTGGAAAAACAAAAGTGGTTTCTGAATAATTGAATTCCCTTGCTACCTGCTGCATCCGCTTGTCATCCAGTCCCCTGGCATCCGGCAACACGGCAAGCTGGTTGCCGCCAAACCGGCGATTGGTGAATACATCACATGTGTAGTACTTGTATTTCATGACGCGCCTGCTTTTCGGGATTTAGTGGATTTTAGCAAAACCAGGCCATCACGCTGACCTCAACTGATAACCGCTTTTACCAGTTTTTACACTCAACTGACACAAGCGTACGACATGATCTTGTCCAATGAACCCAAGACACTGGCAATTGAGATTCTCAACTGATGTACAAATTCTGCAAATACCTGTTTTTCGGATGGCTATTTCTTGGCATTGGCAATTTCAATCTGGCCCACGCCCAAACCGTCGTTGACGCCAGCATGAGCGGTTCCTGGTACGACCCGTCTCATGACGGGGAAGGATTCGTACTCGAAGTCCTGGAGAACGACAGGGCCGTGGTCTACTGGTTCACCTACGACGAAACCGGTAATCAACGCTGGTTTGTGGCAACGGGTGCTGTGGAAGATGATTCCGTGGTATTTGCCAGCTTAAAACAAACGTCCGGCGCCAGGTTCGGCGAACAATTTGAACCCAATGACGTCGTTTTTACAGAAGTCGGCACCTTGACCATGCAATGGAGCGATTGCTCGTCAGCGAATGCGAACTACACCATAAACGGCGTTGCAGGCAGCCAGTCACTGACGCGGCTCACCACGCTCATGGGTCTGGACTGCGAGTCCCCCGGCTCCCCGCCGTCCTCGATGACCGGCTCCTGGTTCGACCAGACCCACGATGGCGAGGGGCTGGCCATTGAAATCCTCACCGACGGCCGTGCGCTCGTCTACTGGTTCAGCTATGACAACGAGGGTGGGCAGGCCTGGTTCGTCGGTTCGGGGCAACAGGATGGGGAAGTCATTTCCATCCCTAACATGAAAATCACCAGCGGCGGACGTTTTGGACCCGATTTCGACCCGGAAGATGTCCAGCGCACAACGTGGGGCAGCCTGGTAGTCGGTTTGGATTGCGATTTCGGCAAATTCGATTATGCCTCCGATTTTCCTGCCTATGGCGACGGCAAGCAAACACTGACCCGTTTGACCAGTGTTGGGAGTCCGGCTTGTGAGGTGACCAAGTCACCCAACATCCTGCTGGTGATCGCCGATGACCTGGGCCTGGACGCGTCCAACCAGTACGCAATTTCAGCGGAACAGCCAATTACCCCGACGCTGGATCAACTGGCAAATGAAGGACTGGTATTTGAAAACGCCTGGTCCAGCCCGACCTGCAGTCCAACCCGTGCCGGAATCTTGACCGGGAAGTATGGCTCTCGTACCGGGGTACTGGAACCTGGTGACGTGTTGTCTGAGGACGAAACCTCGTTGCAGTCGTATATACATCAACACCTGCCAGGCAAATACACGGATGCAGTTATCGGCAAATGGCACCTGGGACCCTCCCCGGGCGGGCTGGATCATCCAGAAGCGCTGGGGATAAACCATTTTGCCGGCATCCTTGTCGGTGGTGTGGACGATTATGAGGACTGGACACTGACAGTCAACGGTGAGCGCAGCAATGAAACGCGCTACGTGACCAGCAAGCTGGTGGACCTGGCGATCGAGTGGACAGGAGAGCAACAAAAACCGTGGTTCCTATGGCTGGCCTTCAATGCACCACATACACCTTTCCACCTGCCCCCGGCCGACTTGCACGACAGACAATTGTCGGGAACAGAAGCCGACATCGATGCCAACCCACTGCCCTACTATTTCGCCGCGATCGAAGCGATGGACACCGAAATCAATCGTCTGCTGAATTCTCTCGATGCCGAAACACGTGACAATACAATCGTTATTTTCATGGGTGACAACGGCACGCCGGGCCAGGTGGCCCAGTCTCCGTACAGAAGAGGAAAAGCCAAAGGTTCTTTGTACCAGGGTGGAGTCAACATACCGTTTTTCGTCTCAGGACCGGGGGTCACGCGTACAAACGACCGTGAATCCGCCCTGATCAATACGACCGACCTGTTCAGCACCATCGCTTCGTTGGCTGGTGTCAATGTCGACCAGGTTCATGACAGTACTTCGTTCGAATACCTGCTTGGCTATGACCAACCATCGGAGCGACATTTCCAGTTTTCAGAGCAATCCGCCGACACCGGTGAGCAATGGGCCCTGTCGGACGGCATGTACAAACTGATCGAACCCAGCGATGGCGATCAGGAGCTTTATGAATTGGCCGTCGATCCCTTCGAGGACACCGACCTGATTGCCTCTGGAGCCGCACCGATGGAAATCATGGAAGACCTGGAATACCTGGTTGACCAGATCAGGCATGGCGCTGCAAAAGCCGAAGGATTTCCCATTATCGACACAAACCAGGAACAGTGCTTTGATGACACCGGCGTGCAAATCACCTGCCCGTCCAGGATCGAATCCTTCTATGGTCAGGACGCACAATACGCCGGTAACACCCCGCAGTATGTGGACAATGGTGACGGCACGGTACTGGACCTCGCCACCGGCCTGACCTGGCAACAGAGTCCGGACACCAACCTGGACGTATACATTGACGCTAATGACAAACTTCCATATGCCGGAGCACAGGCCTACTGCGACACCCTGGACCTGGCCGGCAAGACCGACTGGCGCCTGCCTGACATCAAGCAGCTTTATTCATTGATCGATTTCAACGGTGTCGATCCGAGCGCCTACGATGGAGCTGACACTTCCGGGCTCGTGCCATTCATCGACGACACATATTTTGATTTCGGCTACGGCGACACAGGTGCCGGTGAGCGCATCATCGACGCCCAATTCGCCTCCGACACGCTCTATGTCTCCACGACAGGTCCCAATAATGCCGAAACCATGTTCGGTGTGAATTTTGCCGACGGGCGCATCAAGGGTTATGGGCTCAGCATGCAGGGCCAGGACAAAACCTTCTACGTCATGTGCGTTCGGGGTGCCGAGGATTACGGTCAAAACGACTTCGTCGAAAACGGTGACGGAACAATCACCGATCAGGCAACAGGCCTGATGTGGACAAGCGATGACAGCCTGACTGGCCTGGACTGGAAAGAGGCACTGGCGTGGGTCACCCAGCAAAACAAAGCCGACTACCTCGGTTACAACAACTGGAGGCTCCCCAATGCCAAGGAATTGCAGGGCCTGGTGGATTACGGCCGCTCCCCCGATACAACCGGCTCCGCTGCGATTGATCCGATGTTCGACGCCACCAGTTTCGTGAACGAGACGGGTGAGACAGACTGGCCGGCTTACTGGACCGGCACTACTCACCTGGACCAGAGATCAAATCCAGGTTCGGCCGGCGTATACGTTAGTTTTGGTCGTGCACTGGGCTACATGAACAACGCCTGGGTGGATATACACGGTGCGGGTGCCCAACGCAGTGATCCCAAGTCAGGTGACCCAGCCGACTATCCGACAGGACGCGGACCACAGGGCGATGCCATCCGGATCTACAACTTTGTCAGGCTGGTGCGCAGTGCGCAGTGAGTGACCACAGGGTCAAGCCCGGGACATGTATTCGCCGGTTTCTGTATTGACCTTGATGACCTCGCCGGTTTCGATGAATTCAGGCACGAGTACTTCCAGGCCGCCGGCGAGCTTCGCCGGTTTGCTGCGCTTGGTGGCAGTGCCACCCTTGAGCATGGGTGCCGTTTCCACGATTTCGAGGTCCACCGAGGGTGGTAATTGGATGCCTGCCGCCACGCCATCAATGACCGTGACGAAAATACTGCCCAGCCCTTCGCTCAGGTACTCCAGCTGGCCTTCCAGGTCAGTTTCATTGAACGAATACTGGCTGTAGTCCTCGTCGTCCATGAACACGTACAGTTCGCCATCGAAATACGAGTAACTCGCCTGGCGGCGGATAAAATCCACATCCCCCAACATGTCTTCACCCTTGAAGGTCTCATCGAGGTTCTGGCGGGTCTGTACATCCTGCAGTTTCATCCGGTACAGCGTGTTGCTGCCGCGTGACGAAGGTGTGCGTATTTCGATCTTGCGCACCGCGTACACCCGATCCTTGTGACGAACGACTTCACCTCTTTTTACTTCACTGGCTTTGGGCATTTACCTTCTCCTCCCGGAGGTTGATTATTCTACATCGGGTTGTTGTGTTTCCAGCTCAATTTCTGTCCTAATATTTTCATTTATTTCACTGAGCAATTGATTCATTTCCGAAAACTCGTCGTTGTAGTTTGTTTCGTCCGTGTATTCAGTGATGAATTGCTCCGCCTGTCCAAAATATTCCCCAACAATGGGGAGATCCACGAGCATTGTCAGCACCCAGATAAATATACCCAGTATCACGGTCATACCCAGCGTCATTCCCAGGCCCTTGGCCACGCCTGCCTTGAAATTCACCCACATGATTCTCTTTCCTGACTGCAAATATTCCAGGTAGTCGACAACTCCGGCTGCCTGGAAAACCTTGATGAGTTCCTTGTCCGGTGAAATCTTTGGTGTTGAGCTCATTTTGGCACCTCCAGTTTTGTGTTAGCAGGGGTCAGGTCTACACAATAGCCCACTTGCCGTATGACAAGCATAAATCCACCGCCGCTCAATTTAAATGTACCTGATCCAGGTTCGTTGAGTGCGAGTGGGATAAAAGCTATATTGCTAGCAACCAGGAGGCGGTTATGAAAGGCATTTTTTACCCCAGGAGTGTGGCTGTTGTAGGTGTTTCGGCAAAACCGGATAACCTGGGACGGAATATCATGCTGAACCTGATCGATTTCGGTTTTGACGGCATCGTTTACCCGGTCGGACCCAGCGGTGGAACCATCACCACCCGGCGTATCTACAAATCCGTGGTCGACATCCCGGACCACGTCGATATGGCAGTCATACTCGTACCGGCCAGGCACGTCCCCCAGGTCATGGAAGAATGCGGTCAAAAAGGCGTAAAGCGGGCCGTCGTCGAGACCGCCGGATTCAGGGAGTACAGTGAAGAAGGCAAGAATATCGAAGACGAGGTCGTCGCGATTGCGAAGAAATACGGCATTCGTTTCATCGGGCCCAACTGTATCGGCGTCATCAATATGGAGAACGGATTTTGCGTTCCGTTCCCCCGGCTCACCCCCTTCATCCGGCAAGGCGAAGTTTCCATCATTTCCCAGAGTGGCGGTGTGGGCTTAAGCATCATGAACCACATGGCGGCCGAGGGGATCGGGCTGAACAAGTTCGCCTCCGTCGGCAACCAGCTCAATGTGGATGCAGAAGATCTGCTCGAGTATTACATCGGGGATGAAGGGACAAAGATCATTTTTATCTACCTGGAAGGTATCCGTGACGGACGGCGCTTGATGAAGCTGGCAAAAGATTCACCGAAGCCCATCCTGGCGATGAAGTCCAATATCGGCAGGCTGGGACAGAGTGTGGCTGCCTCCCATACAGCCTCGCTTTCGAGCGATGACCGCGTGGTGGATACTGCCTTCAGGCAGTGCGGCATTACCCGCGTGCACGATGTAACGACGCTATCGCACTACATGAAAACCCTGCGGTTGCCGCCTCTGAAAAACAAGCGGCTGGCGATCATTTCCCGCTCGGGCGGGCACGCCATCGTTGCCGCGGATGCCTGTGAAACGGTCGGCTTTGAACTTGCAGAATTCCCGGAAACTTTCATCCAG
>CAVWBD010000016.1:0-6569 GCA_963753105.1 uncultured Gammaproteobacteria bacterium | reverse complement strand
GATGAAGCAGGCGCCCAGTTCAGAACGCTTTCCCCCGGCAATCACACGAGCGCCTTTGGCGGTGGAGTCGTCAATAAAACCCATCACGTCATTGACAGCAACCTCATCAATCAACGGCCCGATGGTGACACCCTCGTCCGCCCCGTTGCCCACTTTCAGGCCTCCCACGGCTTGCGCCAGTTTCTCCGCAAAAGCATCGTAGACGCCTTCCTGGATCAGGATGCGGTTGGCACATACGCAGGTCTGGCCGGACGCACGGTACTTGCTCGCCATGGCCCCGGCCACCGCGGTATCCAGGTCTGCATCATCAAACACGATAAATGGCGCATTACCACCCAGTTCCATTGAAGTACGCTTAACCGTAGCTGCACATTCCGCCATCAACTGCTTTCCCACCTGTGTTGAGCCGGTGAAGGTCAGTTTTCGCACGACCGGGTTGGAGGTCAGTTCCTTGCCAATTTCCGCGGTAATACCTGTGACCAGGTTGATGACACCGGCCGGGATCCCCGCGCGTTCCGCCAACTCGGCAAACGCATAGGCCGACAACGGTGTCGCGTTGGCAGGCTTGCAAACCACCGTGCAGCCCGCGGCCAGGGCCGGGGCAATCTTGCGCGTCAGCATGGCGTTGGGAAAATTCCACGGCGTGATGCAGGCGACAACGCCGACCGGTTGCTTGATGCACACGATCCGTTTGTCCATGGCCGGTTGCGGGATGACGTCGCCGTAGATTCGTTTGCCTTCCTCCGCAAACCACTCGATGTAACTTGCACCATAGGCAATCTCGCCACGTGCCTCCGCCAGTGGCTTGCCCATTTCAGCGGTCAGTATCTGTGCGAGGTCCTCCTGGGCCGCCATCATCAGGTCAAACCACTTGCGCAATATCGCTGAACGCTCCTTGGCGGAGCGCTGACGCCATTCAATCTGCGCAGCTTCGGCCGCATCGATGGCCCGGCGTGTTTCTGCAGTACCGCATTTTGCGACCTTTGCGATCGCCTCACCCGTGGCCGGATTAACGACATCCAGTGTCTCGCCGCTATCCGCCGCGACCCACTGTCCGTTGATGTACGCTTCTGTCTTGAGCAAACCCCGGTCTGATAGTGAAATTCCCACGCCCAATCCTCCATTCGTGTGTAAGCACATTTTACCCACATTCCCGTTCTGCAGGCACGTGCAGCAAGCCACCGGGATGACGATGGTGCAGCCACTGGGCGGCAGGCGTAAAATCAGGCCATGTTCAGGAAAGACGAACTGCTCGAATCAATCCGCGATGGCCTGTCGGGCACCCTGGGTGGTAGCGGGCATCTGGAATGGGCAGGCCGCTTGTCGGGTGGTGATATCAACCAGGCCGCCCTGCTCAGCGATGGCACGACCAAGTGGTTTTTGAAGTACCACCACGATGCACCGGACGGCATGTTTGCCGCAGAGGCACAGGCTTTGGCCGAGATTGCTGATCAGGATTGCATCAGGGTGCCGGCGCCTGTCGCATTCGGCAGAACCGGTCGCACCGGCTGGTTGGTGCTGGAATACCTGGAGCTCAAGTCTCATGGTTCTGAAGCGCTGCTGGGTGAACAACTTGCAGCACTGCACCGCGTGACGGCAGACCAGCATGGCTGGAGCCGTGATAATTACATCGGCAGTACACCGCAGTACAACACGCGTTGCGCCGACTGGCTAACTTTCTGGCGGGATTCCCGGCTTGCACCCCAGCTTGAAATGGCCCGGGCAGTTATCTATGGCAAACGTCTGGCTGACGCCGGTGAACGGCTGCTTGAAAACCTGCACCTGCTGCTGGCAGACCACCAGCCTGCCGCCTCATTACTGCACGGTGACCTGTGGTCCGGCAACAAGGCTTACACGGCTGAAGGAGCGCCGGTAATCTTTGATCCGGCCAGCTATTACGGGGACCGCGAAACCGATATCGCGATGACGGGCCTGTTCGGTGGGTTCGGTGGTGAATTCTATGCCGCATACCAGGCGAACTATCCCATGCCCGCTGGTCATCAACTGCGCACGACCTGTACAAGCTGTATCACGTGCTCAATCACCTGAACCTGTTTGGCGGTGGTTATTTGTCGCGTTGTGAACGCATCATCAACGACTTGCTGGCGCGGGTGCTCTGAGCCGGCTATTCAACCGTTATTGATTCCACGTAAACGATTTCGCAGGCGCCGTTACCGGTATCCGTACGCGACATGGAGGTCCGCCAGCGCCAGCCGGATTCATGGTCCACATCAACCAGGAAACCTTCCAACAAGACGATATCCCCGGGCCGCAGGTCCTTGAGCCGCCGTTCGACGGACTTCCTGGCGGGGATCATGTGCATATTGCTGCTGTTGGCCGTAATCTGGGCGTCCATGAGCGGCGCCGGGTACTCGTAGCGGGTGAAATACCAGCGGCCGCTTTGGTTGATATCTATCCTCTTGAGCACTGCCTCGTCGGACATCACACCCCAGCCCAGTGCCAGGTCAAGCGGTGAGAGGTCGGATTCCCGGCGCAGGTAGTAAGGTTCCCTGGACAATACCCGGGCACGGATTTCAAACTGTGCCCGGCGGGTTACCTGGTAGTCATCCAGCATGAACTGTGACGGTGACACGTCCTGCTGCAGTGGCCTCTCGCTGACCAACACCCCGGGCGGGTGGCGATTGGCCGGTCGCCCCGGTACTCATAAGAACCAGTAAACCAGGACCGCTGTGCAAACGATGAATAGCAGTCTTGTCATCGAGCGCACATGCTACTAATTTCCTGCGGTGTGCGGGTAACCTGTGAGCACCTTGTTGACTGTCGTGTAGACCGCGTTTCGCAAGTGTGTGGCCACGTCCTCGCTGGCTTCGAAAACGGCAACCCCCTGCCAGACCAGCTTGTGTCGTTCGGGATCAACAAAATCAATAAACACCGAAGCTTCGGTAACCATGGTGGCGACCCTGGTGCTTGAAACACCAACCCCCAGCGCCGAACCATAATAAGGGCCGCCCGGACGAGAGTAATAAGCACCGGTCATGTACGGCGCGCTGTATGACTTCATTTCGACTTTGTCATCGCCACGGATCGTTACATTGATCAGGAAATCAGGGTTGTCAGACACACGGTAACCGCGCTGCGCCAATTCGGAATTGAGCGAGGCGCGGAAATGCTCACCAAAAATCGGCGAGTTGTAGCCGCTCTCGATACCCATTGGATCAAAGAAATCATAGCTCGTATAAGCACTGAAATCCGTAGCCGGGTCGATGTCGGCGCGCACCTGCAGTCCCGATGAACAGGAAGACAGCAAACCAGCCAATAAAACCGCTGCATATGCCAATAAAAACCGTTGCTGATAAAACGGGGTGTTTTGATGATTCTTCTTCACTGGATATCCTCTTTACCACGTGGAATTTTGGACTATCTTCCGGACAGGCCGTTACTTTACTGGACTGGTCTGGGTATCACAATACAAAGCAATGATGTTGAATCCACCAAAACCAGGCCCGGAGGTTTCGCCATGCAATTTCAATTTACCCTGTTGTTTCCCAAGCAGGCTGGGTCACTCGTACACCAGCAAAGCCTTCTGGCGCATTGCCAGCTGTTTGACGGGCTTACCAGAAACGTGCCGTACTGTCTTATAATGCCACCCCTTGAATACCGCCCCGGCTTGAAACAGACCATGCTACAACTCAAACAAATCGAACTGCGCCGGGGCGACAAGCTGTTATTTACAGACGCCAGCCTGCAGTCCCACCCCGGGCAACGCGTGGGCATTATCGGCGTCAATGGCAGCGGCAAGACCTCGCTGTTTTCCCTGATCCTCGGAAAGTTGGAGAGCGATGCAGGCAACCTGCTGGTCAATCGCAAAGACGTCATCGCACACGTGGCGCAGGAAAGCCCCACGTCGAAGCAAACGGCGCTGGATTTCGTGATGGATGGAGACCATGGCCTGCGTAAATTGCAGGCCAGTATTACCAAGCTGGAAGCGGCCAGCGCCCACGATGAACGCCTGCACAAGCTTTACGAAGAGATGGAAAACATCGACGGCTACACCGCCGAGACGCGTGCGGCACGGCTGCTGCACGGCCTGGGTTTTGCCGCGGAGGTCATGCAGAAACCGGTCAACGAGTTTTCGGGCGGCTGGCGTATGCGCCTGAACCTGGCGCAGGCGCTGATGTGCCGCTCCGATATCCTGTTGCTCGATGAACCCACCAACCACCTGGATCTGCCGGCCATCATCTGGTTGGAGCGCTGGTTGCGTTCCTACCATGGAATCCTGCTGCTGATATCACATGACCGGGACTTCCTCGACGGACTGTGCACCCATATCGCCCATATCGAACACGAGACACTCAAGACCTATACCGGCAACTACAGCCAGTTCGAAGCAGTGCGTGCGGAACAACTGGCCCTGCAACAGGCGATGTACACCAGGCAACAGAAAGAAATCCGTCATATCCAGGGCTTCGTGGACCGTTTCCGTTACAAGGCCAGCAAGGCAAAACAGGCCCAGAGCCGTCTGAAAATGCTCGAACGCATGGTCAAGATCGCGCCGGCACACGTTGACTCACAGTTTCATTTCCGGTTCCAGGAACCGGAGCGTCAGCCCCAGCAATTGCTGCAACTGGAAAACGCAACCCTGGGCTATGGCTCACACGAGGTCGTCACCGAACTCCGCTTCCGCCTGGGTGCCGGTGACCGTATCGGCTTGCTGGGCGCCAACGGCGCCGGCAAGTCCACCATGGTCAAGGCCCTGGTGGACGGCAGCACCCTGCTGAGCGGTGAACGCATTGTCAATAACTACACCCGCAGTGGTTATTTTGCGCAACAGCAACTCGAGTTACTGCGGATGGATTGCAGTCCCTTGTGGCACGTGCAGAGACAGGCCACGGAAATGCGTGAACTCGACCTGCGCAACCACCTCGGCCAATTTGGTTTCCAGGGTGACCGTGTGACAGATCCCGTGGCGCCATTTTCCGGGGGTGAGAAAGCACGCCTGGTGCTGGCCCTGCTGATCCTGCAAAAACCCAACCTGTTACTGCTGGATGAACCGACCAACCACCTGGACCTGGAAATGCGCCACGCGCTCGGCGTGGCACTGGCCGAGTTCAGCGGCGCCCTGCTTGTCATTTCACATGACCGGCACCTGCTGCGCAGCGTATGTGATGAACTCTATATCGTGCACGACGGGCGTGTCAGCGAGTTCAAGGAATCACTGGACGACTACCCGGCCTGGCTGAAAGAACAGGACTCGCCGGCCTCAACCGCAGCACACCAGGACGAGAACGGGGATAGCAACCAATCCGGAAATACGCGCAAGCAGATCCGGCAGGCAGAGGCCCTGAAACGCCAACAGCTCAAACCCTTCAGTGACAAACTCCGCCAGGTTGAGAGAAAGATGGCCGTGCACCGCAAAGACCTCGATGCAGTGGAAGAGGTCCTGCACGACGAAACACTGTATACCGACGAGTCACGCAAGCAGGAAATGACCGCCCTGATGCAAAAACAGGCTGAACTGAAAGAGGTGCTGGCTGCATTGGAATGGGACTGGCTGGAATACAGCGAGGACCTGGAAAAGGCGGAAAAGAACCTCTGACAGAAACCGTCAACGACCGGGCTTAACCATGAAGGATAAGCCGCTCATGAAGTGTGACCACGTACAACAGAAACAGATAGTACATATTCAGTTCACGAAATTCAGAAACGTTTTTGTACAGGTTTCCAGGCGTCTCCCCGATGATGGAATAGCCGGCATCATCCAGGCCGTGCGCCAACAACGACAAGAGCACGATCAACACTACCGTTGAAATCATCCACTTCGACGGCACCAGCAAACGGATGACCGGGTTTCGTGCCGAAGACAGTAGCAATGGCGCCAGCACGAAACCCGCCAACATGACGATCTTGGCGGCGAGCTTCAGGTAGCTGACATTCTGCACGCCAGTAGAATTGGTCTTGTTATGCCAGTTCCGGCTCCAGGTTTCCTGCGCCAGGGAACCGTATTCCCCGGTGAAATACTCGACAAAATGCACGCCGTAATCGATTTCCTCGAGAAACGTAAATACGCTGACAAGCACCATGGACAGGGCGATAAACCTGACCCAGGCATTCCCGGCGGCCAGTAAACAACGCACCGAATAAAAAATAATGCACAGCAGCAAGATATTTTGCAGGATTTCCAGGGCCCCGAATTCACGCGCAGAAAATAGCGGCACGTTCTCAATGGTCGGGGCCACGATATTCTGCAGGTAGGTATTGCCGGAAAAATACATGGCCATCAGGAGCAGGCTCAAACCGCCCGGCAAAACGACATGTGACTTGAATTGATTGCTGCGGGCCCACCGGCCAAATTTTGACGATTGCATGGCTATCCCCATTCCACCGACCCGGTCGGCATTATTGCCAGTTCTGCATTAGAGATAGAAGACACGGTTTCTATGCTATCAAGTATGCAATAAGGGGTAAAATGTACTGCATGCCCAAACCCCAATCTTTACACATCCTCCTGACCAACGATGACGGCCACGCAGCACCCGGCATCCGTACCCTGCAACGTGTTTTAAAGGAAGCCGGTTACCACGTCTCCACGGTGGCACCGAGCTTCGAGC
>CAVWBD010000015.1:0-36764 GCA_963753105.1 uncultured Gammaproteobacteria bacterium | reverse complement strand
TAAGCGACCGCTAATGGGTGACCCTAAATTTCCTAAATTTCTGTTTTTTCATAAGCCTAAAAAAACCATTCCAAGACCACACATCAGGATAGTACCGCCTGCCATCGCGTGGCTGTATTTTTCAAACATTTTCGTGGGCAATATCTTGATCCCGAAAGAGGCTATCAGCACAACTGCAAGCATGGTCAGGATCGTGACCAGGCCGAAAGCGCTAAACAACCATGCAATCAGGCTGCCTCGTTGACTTTCAAAAAGTTCCAGTTTCGAGAGTCCCAGGCCAAAAGCAATACCGATAAACCCGACGACGACGCTGCCCGCCACATGTCCAAAACCACAAAGAACAGTAAACTAGGATGTTTTTGCCAATGACCAGTTCCTGGACTTTGCCATCACAATAAAGGGCAGGTAGTGGTCAGGACCCGACAGGGTATGTATGAAAGCAACTGATATTGCTGTCACCAGTAGAAGTGTGAATTCATTTGTCATTGCTTATGATGGCAGCCAGCTAGTGGAAATTTCAGTGTCATTTGAAGCGCGGTCATTTGAAGCGCGCGGCCCGTCGGATCAGGCCGACCGGGATGATTTCTTCCGGGTTCAGCGGATCACCCGGGTGTATGCACTGTGCAGGGCATTTCTCAGCCGCCGTCACGATTTGCTTGAAAGTTCCGGCCCTGGCATCGCCGATGACAGTCTGGTACTCATCGTTGTATACAAATACCAGGGGATTAACCTTCCGGCAATCGTCACAGGATGTGCAACGTAGAGTCTCGACGTAAGGTTGCCTGTTAACCCGGGTACCAATCCCGTCATCTTCATCGGCCGCGCTTGCAACAGCAGGCGTTGCAGAGGTCGCTGTCATCGCGTCATTTTCTTTGTATACATCAAGGTGATGACTACGCTACTTGCATATCCGGGTTCGGGATGCGGAGTCGATTCAGCTCTGGACCGTCTATTTGCCGGCCTCCATGTTCCGCAACCGATGCTCTTCCCATTCAGTGAAACTGGAAGCCACCTCGACCCACTCCTCTTCAGGGACGGGCTCCAGGTGAAGTGCACCCGACGGGCAGCCCATGCCACAGGAGCCGCAGCCAACACACAGATCCCGGTTATAGACTGGATTTCCATCCAGGGAGTCCTCAAAGCTATGGGCGTCAAACTGACAACGTCGCACGCACTCACCACAACCCTCGCACTTGTCATAATCTTTGACCACTCGATAGTTTGAACGCTGGACAGTCTCCTTCAGATTGCCGAGGTGGCGCGAATTCATGATGGCGCAGCAACAACCACAGCAATGGCATCCCCCCACAAACTGCGGGGCTTCAGCTCCCATTGTGAATCCATAAAATCCCTGCACGACCATCGTGCCCATGGCGTCGAGTTCACCCCAGAGCTTGATCGCTTCCTCGCGGTTGATCACGTTTTCTGAAAATGGCACGGCCGGTGGCATGCCGACAAAACCGCAACGCTTTATCGGCATACTGCAACTGTAGCCGTGACCCGCCACCTTCTCCTTCTTGCACACGCAATCAATCACGATAAAACGGTCATATCGCTGGAAGTGCGCGTCGATATCATTGTGAGGCTCGCGCTCAAGCCATTCAGACTTGAGCGATCCACGGTAGGGGATCGCACCCTGTGGTCCGGGACGCGGGGCGAATATACGCTCGCCGCCCCCCTGAATTACATATTCCTCATAAAGTCTTGCGAATCTCCCGGAGTCCGGCGTGCTCTCCTGCAGGTAGGATTCAAACCAACCGACGAGGAAAGGGGAGAGACGGTATGTTTTCGCATCAGGGGCTTTGGTCCTGGCACCGTCGTTCGCCTCGACCTTTCCCAGGCCTTTTACGCCGGTTTCAAGGGCAAGCGTATCCGCGCGAACCATACGTCGTGGTATCATGCTCTCGAGGTGCACGGTGACTTCCTCTTCACCCATGCCGACTCGCTCGGCGATCTCGGCTGCAGTTTCGGGAAGGCGGGACAGTTGACCAGCGATCAGGGCTTCCTCGTAGGTAAACACGATCTTGATCAGTTCGATCTCGAGACCTCCAGGTGTTCTTGTGAAGCCAGATGGAAGTGCATTCAGGGCATCCGCCAATCTCTCATAGACATCTACTGTCGTGCTGTTGTTGTTCATGATCTTGTGTCCAGATTTGCTGAGTTGGATTGAGGGTAATATGAGGTGAGTGCGATCATAATGGCGTCCCCAGGTAGATACCGAGCGACCCCGCAAGCCGCATGAATTCACAACTAGCCGATACGGTTCTGACCGTCTCGCGGGCCTCCTTCAAAGGCAGATACTTGATGTCGGGTGGCACAAAAGCCACCATCACGGCAGTCTGCCCCGATTTGAGAAGTTCGACTGCTCCCGCACCGAAGGCCATACCGAGTTGCTGGTCAACAGCCGTGGGGTTTCCACCTCTTGCCCAGTTACCTATGACCAACGGGTAGCAATCGGTGGTCATCAGCGATTGCAATGCCCTGGCCGTACTCCCGGCAACCTGCCCGGATCCCAGTGTGATGCGGTCATCCAGCTCACCCTGATCATCCACAAAACTCGCTCCTTCGGCTACCACGACCAGTCCGTAAGGACGTCTGGCCGACCGTTTGTCCTTCAACCTGGCCGCCACATGCTTCACGTTGCAGGGTTTTTCGGGGATCAACACCGCATCGGCTCGGGCAGCGATTCCGGCCTGCAATGCAAGCCAACCAGCCTGCTCGCCCAGGACCTCGACCACCGCAATCTTCTGGGCCGAACGGGCTGCCTGGTAGGCCTTGTTTAACATCTCGATGGTGACACTCAATGACGTGTTGAAACCAAAGGAAGCTGCCGTACCGGCAATATCATTCTCGACAGACCGTGGAATACACACCGTGTGGAGACCCTTGAGATGCAACTTATGGAGTATCTCCAGACCCGGGTTGCCGACTGAGGAAATCAGGGCCTCAAACCCCTCTTCCCTCAATCTTTTCATCACGACATCGGAAAGGTCTACCTCTCCAGTGCTTCCGCCTGGTGTGTGAAAAGAATCCACCATTGGAGCCTGGCCAAGAAGGCCTCCGGTGGATGAGTCGAGACTCTCAACACGTTCCAGGCTCAATGGGACCAATCCGCCATCCGGATACCGTTCCGGATGGAGCAGCCCTTCAAAGCCGTCCCGAATACCGACCAATTCCCATCCCAGTTTCCCACCCGCCAGTGCTGCGCCCATAAGTACAGAATTCATCCCCGGGACGAACCCTGCTCCGACATTGATCGCGACCCGACGGTGATAACCCGCGTGGCCCATTATATTGATCATCGAATTGTTCCACTTTTTTTTCAATACTGATTATTTAACATCTGGTTATCCCACGACTCCACTCGTAAATTTACTAGTCAAGGCAAGAGAATTTTCGGACAGCGTGATTGATCCAGCAAACAAAAGCCGAGGGCGGGCGGGAAGTGGCCGCCACTTTCCGCAAGTTAGCGCACTACAGCTGTATGCATACGCAGGAGATCAGGGATCGTGCAAAAGGCCACGATTTACCTGTGATCGCACCCTGGGATTTCGGCTGGGAAAACATGGAAGCCCCGGAGACCGGCGACATGTCCACCGTCAGTTACCTGATGAACACAGCCCAGGCACTTCAACTGGCAATGGATAACGAGCGGTGTGCGTTTGATTTTTATGATCAGATCGGCCGCGAAAGCCAGGTGCCGGATGTCGCTGCCATGGCCGCAGAGTTCGCCATTGAGGAAAAGGAGCACCTGGATTTACTCCAGGCATGGTTGGACAGAACAGACGCCTCGACGGACGAACAGCCCATCGATTTTGACCTTGTCAAAATGACCGATTAATGGTTTTCCCTGCTGTTAGCCTGCTGTCATATGAGTTCGCTTGCGGTTGCAAGCGATGAGCCCGACCTGGTTTACCTGGATGTCAAGCAGGGCGTAAAAGGTGCGGAAGTTGTTTCATTGCTAAGATTTGAACAACGAGGTAGTACATGCCTCATGTCTTTGTACATATTTGAATGCGGATAATTGTCATATGACTAAATTAACTGGACAAGAAATGCCCCGGCCGCTTGTCGAAACAAGTTGGCTGGCGGAACATCTGGAAGACCCTGATCTTCGCATAATGGACTGTTCTCTAATGATGGAAATCACTGATGGGGGTGATCGCAATTACTCCAGCGGCAGAGCTGCCTGGGGTTCAGCCCACATCGCAGGCAGCGCATTTGTGGACCTTTTAACCGATCTTGGTCCGCGTTACTCTCCAGCGGTGCCGTTAATGTGCCCATTGTCTGACTTTGCGGAGGCGATGGAATCCCGGGGAATTGGCGATGACAATCAGGTCGTACTCTACGACCGCTCCAACCACGTGTGGGCTGCGTGTGTCTGGTGGATGTTGCGCGTATGCGGTGTCGACGCCGCAGTATTGAACGGAGGATGGCAGAAATGGGTGAACGAAAAGCGGGCCGTCTCGTCACAACCAGCAGGCTATCCGCAGGGTAGCCTGACGGTCAGGCGGCGGTCAGAGTTGATTGCGACCAAAGAGCAGGTCCTGGCGGCATTGACCGACGAAGAGACTACGGTCATTAATAGCCTATCTGCCGATGAACACAGTGGTAGGGTGCTCCGACGCCCCTTTGCTAGAGCAGGCAGGATAGCAAACAGCGTCAACGTCGATTGTGAATTGCTTACCGATCCAGACGCGCACACGTTTCTGCCAATAGACCAGTTGACCGAGGTTTTCAACGCCGTCAATGCCCTGAAAGGGAATCGCGCGATCACCTATTGTGGTGGTGGCGCTGCCGCGAGCCTCGATGCCCTGGCCTTGACTCTGCTTGGTGGGCGCAAGGTAGCTGTCTATCACGGCTCATTGACTGAATGGGCTGCCGATCCGAAACTGCCAATGGAAAAGGACACCCCCGCGGCTTCCCGGGAACCCTAGAAGCTGGCACCTGCCTGGAAGGCAAGGACGGTAAATTTACGGACACCTAATGTAAGATAAGTACTGTGATCAAAAACGCTGAATTGGCCCAACTGGTCAAAATAGACAACGCGCCGCAGGTCTGGGGACGTTTGCGTGTACCGCAGTATGAAAATACTCTGGACAAACAAATTGCCGCTACGGCGCTCACACATGATTTAACACTGGTTACCCGAAATACGGTTGATTTTGAGGGTACGGGTGTTCGCATACTGAACCCGTTTGAATAGACAGAGGAATTTGTAAATGCCCCATATCGCTGCCCCTATCCATATTGATTATTACACCGATGTACTTTGTGTTTGGGCGTGGATTGCGCAGCCACGCCTGGAGGAACTCAATCGTCAATGGGCTGGAAGAGTCACCATTCGCCACCGCTATCTTGATATTTTCGGTGACAGCCACCGCAAGATTGCCACGCAGTGGGGAGAAACGGACGGCTTCGAGAAATTTGGCGCCCATGTCGTAAAATCGGTCAGCCCCATTCGAAAACCTCGAGGTTAACCCGGATATCTGGACGAAGGTGCGGCCACGATCATCACTACAGGCACACCTGTTTCTCAAGGCTGTGGCCCTGGTTACTGATGAAGCCCTTGTTGAACCTGTTGCGCTTCGTATCCGCCAGGCATTTTTTTCAGAGGCCAGAGACATCAACGATTATTCAACGCTCATTGAGTGTGCAGAGGCCGAAAACATTGACGAGCAGTTACTGAAATCTGCACTGCGTGATGGCAGTGCGATAGCCGCCTTGAGCGATGACCAGCGCAGTGCCAATGCATTGGGGATGCGGGGCAGCCCCACCTGGGTGCTCAATGAAGGCCGCCAACTTCTTTATGGCAATGTGGGCTACCGTATTCTTGATGCCAACATCGAGGAACTGGCAAGGCATCCGACCTTGGAAGCCAGTTGGTGTTAATTATCTTGGTTTTGAAAAAATTGGGGTCAGCGTAAAGTCACTTTTAACCGGACAGGCAACTTTGTGAACAGTTTGTCCGGCTGTTCCCCAAGTCGCTCAACACACTGTGAGCCTGCGCGGTTGGAGCAGGTAACTTAGTAATTTTACGGGTAGTTTCCATGTTGATGGCACCGTATAATGTGTCGTGGCATGAAAAACGCAATAAGTTTTGTTGTCACCAACCATCAGTTTTTCCAGCACACCTTTTAGTGAGAGAAACAGACTACAAGTGATCACATGATGAACAATTCGTCTTATCAGATTGTGAGAGTCGCCAGCACCATGTTGGCGTTACTGAGCATGGTGTTTGTCGTGGGCTGTGCCAGTGTGGGCCCCGACTTTGAGACACCGCAAGCACCGGTCGCAGATGAGTGGGCCGAGGCCGGTGAGGAGATGATCAGCAACCAACCGGCAGACCACCCCGAGTGGTGGAAGGTATTCAATGATCCGGTTCTGGATCAACTGATAGAAACGGCACAGTCCCAGAATCTCACATTGCGCAGTGCCGGGCTTCGTGTGCTTCAGGCGAATGCCCAGTTGGGGATTGTGAGCGGCAACAAATATCCGCAGGTGCAGCAGTTGACGGGTTCCGCGAACGGGGTCGATCTCAGTGAGAATGGTTCTGATACCACGTTACTTGATGATACCTTCGGGCTCTACAACCTGGGTTTCGGCTTATCCTGGGAGCTGGATTTCTGGGGGCGATTCAACCGTATGATCGAATCTTCTGCGGCTCAGTTACAGTCTCAAGTGGCCGCCTATGATGCTGTCATGGTTTCACTGACGGCCGAGGTGGCGCGCTCCTACATCCTGATGCGGGCGCTGGAAAGCCGTATCGAGATAACCGAGAAAAATGTAAGTACCCAGGCACGCGCCCTGCAAATTGCCGATGTCAAATTTCGTAATGGCAAAGTCACGGAGCTTGATGTTCAACAGGCACGCACCATGCTTTACAACACCAAGTCGCTCATACCTGTTCTCCAGACCAACCTGAGTGATATAAAAAATGCCTTGTCTGTTTTGCTGGGAATGTTACCGCAGGATCTTGCAAAACTGTTGGTCGAATCCGCACCTGTTCCCACGCCACCGGCACAGGTCGCCGTTGGCATGCCACAGGATCTGATCCGCCGGCGCCCGGACATCCGCCAGGCAGAGTGGGCGCTGGCAGCCCAAAGCGCACAGATTGGCGTCGCCATCAGCGAGCTTTATCCCCATCTGACCATCGGTGGATCCATCGGCGTGGCCACCACCACGATCGGTTCCAATAGTATCAGCGATCTGTTTAGTTCAGGCAGCGTTAACGGGTTGCTGTTTGGCGGGTTCAGCTGGAATGTATTGAACTACGGTCGACTGAAAAACAATATACGCTTTCAGGACGCGCGTTTTCAGGAGCTTTTGGTTGACTACCAGAACCTGGTACTCACTGCCCAGGCCGAGGTGAATAGCGCCATTGTTGCCTACCTGCGTGCCCATACGCAGGCGGAGTATCTGGCCGAGAGCGCCCGGGCCGCTGAACGTTCGGTTGAGTTATCCCTGGTCCAGTACCGTGAAGGCTCGGCCGATTTTAACCAGGTTTTGATCACCATGACCCAGCAATCGCAACAGCAGGATGCCCTGACCACCACCAACGGCACCATCGCTACCAACCTGGTATCCATGTACAAAGTGCTTGGCGGTGGCTGGCAGATCGACAATGAGTGGAAGGTCGAGGATTACGCGGCCGAAAAAGATAAACAGGATTTGCGGTCGCGCACGAAGTATTGGCGTAACAGTTTGCCGGATTAGTACCTTTTTTTCAGACAATAGCGGAATATAAACCAGTGAAAAGACAAGCAGTACTTTCAAACTCGATTAACCTGGCGGCTTTTTTGCCTGTTACTTCGCCACTGCTTTCCTGGTCGCATGCAAGCAGGAGGCCGCCGCGCCGGTTGAAAGCGTCCGTGCGGTCAAGACCATCGTCGTGGCGGATCTGGCCACAGAGCAGATGCGTAAGTTCCCCGGTACCATCGAGCCGGTTGATTCCTCGCAGCTCAGTTTCGAGGTTGATGGTATCGTCCAGCAGGTATTGGTGGACGTTGGCGACAAGTTCAACCAGGGCGATGTACTTGCCCATCTCGACAACAAACCCTTTCAGCTCGGTGTTGAATCCGCCAAGGCTGCGCTGTCAAGGGCTTCCGCCCAGCTTGAGGAAAAACAAAGCGCCTATGAAAGGGAGACACGCATACAGGATGAGGATGCCGGCGCCACAACCCAGAAGGCCGTCGACCAGGCACGTGCAGCCTATGAAAGCCAGGTACAGGGCGTAACTTATGCCCAGGCGCAACTCGAACTTGCGCAACAAAACCTGGCCTATACCGAGTTGAAGGCGCCTTATGCCGGTATCGTTTCAGCTCGTTATATCGAACCGTCGGAGGTTGCAGCCAGGGGCGCACACATGCTCGAGATCTATGCCGATGGAGCCATGCAGATTGCTGTCAGTATTCCGGAACAGTTGATTGGCAATGTCCGTGTTGGGCTCGAGGGTAATGTTCTGCTAAATAACCAGCCCGATGATCCCTATGCCGCCGTCGTCACCAAGGTGGGTTCGTCTGCCTCGTCAGCCAATGCCTTTCCAGTCACGGCGGTCATTAACAACGCGGACGAAAGGATTCGCCCGGGTATGACGGCGCAACTCCAGTTGTCATTTGCGGACGATGAGATAAGTACTGCCTACCTGGTACCGGTGCATGCTTTCCTGCCTGGCATGAATACAGGTGAAAATCACGTTTACCTGTTTGATGCCCAGACCTCTTCAGTTCGCAAGACGGCTGTACAGACCAAGGGCTTCCAGGGTAACAGTGTCGTTGTGACCGACGGTATTACGCCTGGTGATATCCTGGTCGTGGCCGGGGTGTCATTTCTGAGCGATGGCCAGAAGGTCAAACCGATGCCTGATTCAGGCTCCAGCCAATGATGGCGCGGAACTGATCAAGTGGACGGTATCACAAGATTTGGCCTTGACTCCCCGCGCCTGACGCTGGTTTTTATCGCCCTGGTGATTCTCGCAGGGATCGGACAGTTCATTAATTTCCCCCGCCAGGAAGATCCACCTATCCTGATTCGTGAAGTGGTTGTTACGGCCCAGTTTCCGGGAATGAGCCCCGAGGATGTTGAACAGCTCATCACCCGCCATATTGAAGATGACTTGCGGGCGATGCCGGAGATTGACGATATCTGGTCAGATTCCAAAACAGGTGTCGCCGTCATACATGCCGATACGGCAGATCGTTACGATGATGTTGGGGCGATTTGGCAAAAGGTGCGCAACCGCATGCTGGATCTGGCTCCCAGTCTGCCGAAAGGGACCATTGGACCGGTAGTCAATGATGAATTTGGCCTGGTTGCAGTCGCGACAATAGCCTTAACGGCTGAAGGTTTCGGCATGGATGAGATGCACGATACCGCGTGGGATCTGCGTGACCGGCTTTATGAGCTTGAAGGCATCCGAAAAATCGAACTATGGGGTGTTCATGACGAGCGTGTGTACCTTGAATTTTCCGCAACGAAACTGGCCCAGTTGGGTCTCAGTATCGACGGTATTGTCAAGACCCTGGTCGACCAGAATGTCGTGTTGCCGGGCGGCCTTTTTAACGTCTCAGGTGAGAATTTGATCATCGAGCCAAGCGGAAATTTCCGTTCCATCGAGGACATCGCAAACCTCCTGATCGCGGTTCCCGGAACACAACAATCCATCTATCTCAAGGACGTGGTGAATGTCCGCAGGGGGTTCGCGGAACCGCCTAAAGATCTCGCTTTTTTTAATGGCGAACGTGCCATCGTCATCAGTCTTTCCGTCATTCCCGGGGTCAATGCGGTGGCCTTCGGTGAAAACCTCAAAGCCAAAGTAAATTATCTCCAGGCAAACTTGCCAATAGGTTATGCGCTTGATTTTGCGACATTTCAACCGGATCTCGTGCAAAAGGCGGTTGGTGGCGCGTTACTGAATGTCTACCAGACACTGGTTATTGTCCTGGTGGTGGTGATTGCCTTCCTAGGCCTGCGAACCGGTTTGATCGTCGGTTCATTTGTGCCGATGACGATGCTGCTCGGCCTGATTGTCATGCGATTTGCCGGAGTTGAGTTAGAGAGGATTTCCATTGCCTCCACCATCATCGCTTTGGGTATGTTGGTTGACAATGGCATTGTGACCGCAGAAGAAATCCGTAACCGGCTCGATGCGGGTGAGGACAGGCGTTCGGCCTGTCTCAATGCGGCAAAGGCGCTCTCGATTCCATTGTTGACTTCATCACTCACGACTATTATTGCTTTCATGCCGATTTACCTGCTCACGGGTGATGTTGGCGAGTACGCGGTCTCGTTACCCGTGGTTATCATCATCCTGTTGATGGGTTCCTGGTTTTTGTCCATGTACCTGACACCCTACATGTGTTACTGGTTCATGAAGCCGCCGAAGAAGGAAGAAGGCAAGGATTCGACCGAGGACCCCTATGGCGGTCGTATCTATGTGGCCTACCGGGCGCTGCTCGCGAGCCTGATAAAAGGGCGTTACGTCGTGCTCGCGGTAATTTTCGCAGTGCTTGTCGGCGGTGGTTACCTGGGCTCGACACTGGTCCGTGAAATGTTCGGCCATAGCGACCGTAACCAGTTTCTGATCTATGTCGACCTGCCAGCGGGTTACAACATCGACACTACGCAGGATGTTGTTCAACGTCTGACCGACTGGCTGGAAGACGACGAGGCCAACCCGGATATTACCGGTTCGATTGCCTACGTGGGTACCGGCGGTCCCCGTTTCGTACTTGTACTTGCGCCTTTCGATCCCGACCCTCACCGGGCATTCATCATAGCCACAACCGAGACGGGTGAACAGGTGCCCGGGGCCGCGGAACGGGTACGACGTTTTATAGCAGAGCAACTTCCGGAGGCAGAAGGCCGGGTCAAGCGGATGTGGACCACCGGCCCGGAACCCGGGTTTGTGGAAGTTCGTCTGTATGGGCCGGATGTGGCGCGTCTTTACGAGAAGGGCCAGGAACTCACAGACGCCTTACGTGCAACACCCGGTACGGTGGATGTGCGTAACAACGCGGAAAATAAGGTCATCAAGGCCGAGGTCATTGTTGACCAGACGCAGGCACGCCGCGTGGGTGTCTCATCCAGGGAAATTGCAAACTCACTGCAGGCGCATATCGATGGAATCCGGGCGACGGATTACCGCGAGGGTGATCAGGCCATTCCGACTGTTGTCCGGTCCCAGCAGCAGGAGCGGGATGTCGGCAGTGACTTCTACGATATTGGCGTCAATTCGGGGGCGGTAGGGCGTGTTGTACCGTTATCGCAAATCGCCAGTATTAACGGGGCCTGGGAATACGCCCGTATTTCGCGGCGCAACCAGGCGCGTGTGCTGACCGTGGAATTAAAGCACGAAACGATGAAGGCAATGGAGTTGCTCACCGCAATAACACCAGAAATCGAGGCGCTGAACCTGGGCGAGGGTTATCACTGGGAAGTCGGCGGTGAAATTGAGAAGCAGGGAGAGACCATACCGAAACTCGCCAAGTGGCTACCCCACTGCGCAATTCTCATGGTGGTGCTGTTGATATGGCAGTTCAATTCTTTCCGGCGGCCTTTTATCATCGCCTTTACGCTTCCGCTGGCGTTTATCGGCGCCTTCATTGGCCTGATACTGTTCCGTGCACCGTTTGACTTTTTTGGCATTCTCGGTCTGTTGAGTCTCGCGGGCATTATCATCAATAATGGCATTGTGCTCATTGATCGAATCGACCAGGAGCGCAAGGCAGGTCGCGATGCATACAATGCCGTGATCGAAGCCACGGTGTCGCGTTTCAGACCGATCTGGATGACTACGATCACGACCATTCTTGGTGTCATGCCTTTGATCATCAGCCACGATCCGGTGTTCTACTCGCTTGCCCTGATCATTGCCACCGGCCTGGCTTTCGCTACGATTTTGACACTTGGCGTGGTCCCCGTGCTTTATGCGGTGCTGTTTAAAGTCAAACAAGTGCAGGAGGTATGAAGCTGACCCTCAAACCACGGGAGACCTGAATACCATGATGCTTACAGGGGTTGCAATGTGCAGAACTCCATAAAGACAGCAAGGGTGCCCATCAATTTCATAGTTCCGACTGCTCATTGAAGTTTGTATTTTCTATGTTCATTGTGATTCTCTCCATGATTGGGTAAATAAAATATGCCTAAAAAAGCACTCAGGTTCGTGGTAGAGAATTTCCTTTTCATGCAGAAAACCGGGCTCGTAAGCATAGAACTTGATGCCAGTGTCTCGCAGGCGGTCTATATAGCTGAATGCCGCCATGAATACCGGCCAACTATCAGGTGTTCCAGTCGTGATAATACGCACATCAACACCACGAAGTTCGGCCAGTTCGAGTGCTTTCATGACGCCATCATCGGGCACAAAGTAAGCTGCCGAAAGCCAGATGCGTTCCTTTGCTGTATTCAGCGCGGAAATAAAAAACAGCGATGCCGTTTCATATTTCGCCCTCCCATTTCGAAGAAAAGAAATGAGTATGAGTGTAGCCAGCTTCAGCAATCAGGTTAACGGCATGAGCACTACGACCACCGGAATGGCACATGACCATGAGCGTGTCTGATGGTCCGGCCACCTCCTTAACCTGGGACAAAAAATCAGGATTGGGCTGCATGGCAAAGTGTCCCTTTTCAGCATCCCAATCATGGGTCTGTGACATCAGGGGGATATTCCAGGCCATCGGTGCATGACCAATAAATATGTATTCCTCGAGCGTGCGAACATCGAAAATCTTGACTGCGTTAGGGTCAGCACGCCACTTTTCATAAGCCCCTGTTGAAGTTACAAAAAGCCCCAGTGTGGTCTGCTTACCTTCGGGCAGAGCGGGTTTCGTTATTTCTTCACCGGCGCTTGCTGCGGTTGTGAAACCTGCAAAGAAGATCATACAAAGCAATAGAGGTAAATGAATGGCAAAAGATCGACCTGGTTTAATAAGTTTTACCTCCAGTTATCCCGAACAATCATAGGATCAATCAGACACAGTTGGAACCCGCAATATTTCCTAGTAAGTGGGACGAATACCTGCAAATGAAGTCAACTATTCCGGGCACGTTGGTGCGCGGAAAATTATCATTACTCATTCATGAAAACGTAAAATTTATTCTCGCAAATCCAGTAGCAGCTGCTGAAATACCGGGTTGTTTTTCAACAGGTTGCGCCCACTCTTAATCAATGCGTCAACCTGTTCATCAGAAAGCGTGAAAGCAGTCGGAATTTTATTAAGAAACAGACGCAGTTCCGGCGTCTTGATATCCTGGAAACTGACTTCAACAAAGTACGGTGTCACGGGCTGGTCGGGAGTGGACAAATCTTGCGACCAGGCCTCCATGCTTTCTTGCAGAAGTTCAATGGTTGCGGTGTTATAGCGGTGGAGCTGGACGCCGGATACGGCATTAATGGATTCTGAAATGGATGGTTGTTCATTGGTCTTATCCATCTCGTATATGGGATCGGTGGCAGCGTTAACAGCGATAACAACAAATTGTGCTGGTGTTGATTTATGGGCCAATTCAAGATAATTTTTTGAGCCACCCGATATCTCAACTATGTCGTACAGGGCCCGCAGACCTGTATTGTCGGTAATACCTCCATCAACTAAATGAATATACTTACGCTGGTCTTTTTGGGTGTAAGTCCTCAAACCTTCAGACAACATGGTCATTTCCGCATTGTCCTTGGCAAGCGCACTGGCGCTTTCCAGCCATTCAGAACTGTCGTAACGACATCCGGAGAGATTTTGCAGGACAATCGGGCTAAACATTACAGGTACTGCTGATGATGCTGCAACAGCCCGGGCCACTGGAAATGATCTCAAATCGGAGCACAACAGGTTGAAATACTCCTGGATAAATGAAAAGCGGATACCGTAGGCCAGATCGGATGCGTTGATGACGATAATCGGCAGGTCCGGTTTCATCATGTCGGCGAAGGTCGCGTCGTGGAATATCTGCTTTTGGTAGTAGTCGACTGCCATGTCCGTGCGGCCTTTTTTGTTGAACCACAATGCCGGGTTCAGCAACCTGTATACCAGGTGTTTATCCATGTCAAAACGAAGAAAATCTTCTTCAAACGTATCAAATAACCCGTCGCCATGCAGACCGTAATAGGCGGAAGTGAAGCTGCCACCGGAAACAGAACTGATGGTATCAACTTCGTCCAGAAGTCGCTTGGACTCACCATCTATAACGATTACGGTATCACGCAGTTCCTGCATTACACCGTAAGCCATTGCTGCTGCCCGGGTTCCACCACCTGAGAATGTCAGCAGCAGGTTCAGGTCACTGTTCTTGTCAGCGGCAGAAAATGAACGCAGGGAGTACTCCCGGGCGCTTGCGGGCTCGGAGACCGGCACATTTTCAATTACCCCATAGGAGGCGCAGCCGGAGATAAAAAGAAGCACCAAGCAGCTGAAATACCGGAACATGTCAGTTTCTACCAATTGGCCGTTAACGCAATCACCGGACCGCTATAGGTTATCTCAGCACCACCTCTCCAATCGGAGCCATCAACCTTCAAGTCAATGTTGAAATACTGGTAGGACAGCTCTAGACCGACATGACGGAACATCTGGTAATTGACGCCCACATTGGAGTTCCACAGCGTACCGTTATAATCACCGACGTTAGCGCTGATCCAGTCCACCCGCGCACGCAGCAACCATTTTTTGGCAGGTGAGTACAGATACCAGGCACCCAGATTTGGCAATGGCGCGCTGTTTTTTACCTCACCTTTATGAAATCCGGTATCCTCATCATTGATAAGAATTTCACCTTCGATGTAAGCACCAAGGTCCAGATTGTGTATACCGATACCGGCACCAAAATCATTCTGGTCGTTCTTGATAAAACTGCGGCCAACAAACAACCGGATTACCTCCACTGATACGCCAGCCCCAACATAGGAGCCTTCGCGGAATATAACGTCCCCCCATTCCGTATCTTCTTTCAGTACAGCTTCACCGCTAGCGTCATTTTTGAAGTGCTGTCCCCATAATGACCATTTATTCTCGCTGCCGAATTTCCAACGCAGTTGGACGTCTAGCAGGGTGTTAGTTTGATCGACACCAGCATTTTTACCAAGATCAAGATCTTCGTTATCAATATTGATACCGTCCACTTGAATTTTGAAAGTATTGTCGGATCTGAACCAGCCCAGCGAAGCATCGAAATGATCCGATAGCCCAGGATGATACTCATAGTCCTGCGCCAATGTTGTGCCGGATACTGCTAATAAAGCCACTGCAAGCAGACTTAAGCCCAGATTCTCTTTCATCTTGTATCCTCCTAAAAAACCCTTTGATTAATTGCCCGGACCACTGCAATTAACGGAGCAGCAATCTGTAGGTTAACGCATTATTGTCTGGTACGTAACCCGTAATTTCCCCAGTCACGGCATGGATACTTAGGTATTCAAAATAGCAGCCTAAATTCCGAAACATATTGAAAATTATAAGTGCTACCGTTCCATCGGAAGTCTGGAACCTCGGCGTAGTGCCTTATTGCGCCGGGGGATGGAGAAGATTCCTACCATGCAGGGGAGGGTTGGATAATCTCGCGGAATCTCAGTAGATAAGCTGTGTGGGAGACCTTTTGAGAAGGTCTCCCACGTAGTGTTTCCTTCGCGTCTGTCCCCGCAGGCACCAAGGGATTGTTGATGTCTAAATTCATCCTGTCTCTATTCCTGTCAGTATTGGTAGTGCCTGCTTCTTTTGGGCAGTCTCCGATATCCTCAGATGATTCGCCGTCCACTGTCGAGACAACGGACGAATCCGGCTATGCACCTGCCGATACAGACTTTCTATCGCGGTCCACCCTCACAGGTGATTGGGGAGGTGCACGCGCAAACCTGGCTGACAATGGCGTGAGCGTGGATCTCAGGTACACCTCTTTCTACCAGGGCCTGGTATCTGGGACCGGAAACCAGGATTTCGAGTACGGCGGCAAGGTTGATGCCTTCATCAACCTGGACAGCGGCAAAATGGGTCTGTGGGAGGGTGGCAGCTTTCGCTCGCATATCGAGTATAGCCATGGCGATCTTGCCACCAATCTCGGTGGCGCACTGTTTGCGACCAATACCGCATTGTACTGGCCTGTGGTTACACCGGAAGAGGTAGTGGCCACCTCGCTGAACTACACCCAGAAAGTGGGAGAAAAAAGTACTGTTGCGGTCGGTAAATTCAACCCCGTTGATGTGTATGCATCACACGCCTTTCATGGTGGCTGGGGCATCGACCGTTTCACGAATATTGTCCCCGTCGCGCCGCCAAGCGGTCTGATCCCCGTCGTGTTCATGGGGGTGCTCACCAACATCGTAACCGCACCAGTTGACTGGACTGTCATCGTCTCCGATCCAAACGACCGTACCAACGACTACTTTCCAGGTGACCTGTTCGAAGATGGCGTGTTGTTTGCGGTCAATGCGACACATTTCACGACGCTCGCCGGGCGCAAGACGTCGTTCGGAATCACTGGTCTGTATAGCACGGCAGACGGTGTGGATTACTCGTCAATTGGGGGCGGTCTCGTGGAAACAAGCAACAAGTCGGGCGCCTACAATGTCAACGTTCAGTTCAGGCACGATCTGCAACAAGGCAATGTGCAAGCGGGCGAAGCCTGGGGATTCTATCTCAAGGCAGGGATCGCTGATGGTAATCCTAACTATGTGAAAAGTTCGTTGCTCTTCGGGGTAGGCGGCAGGGCACTGTTTTTCGGACGTCCTCAAGACAATTTCGGCCTGGTTGTGTACTACTACAATCTCAGTGACGTGCTTCAACATTCCTTGACTAAAACCAAGTTCGACGATGAATCAGCTATCGAAGTTTATTACAATTGGGCAGTGACACCTTGGCTTTATGTCGGGCCGGACATACAGTACATCAACACGGCCACCGGCAACTTTGATAATGCCCTGGTCGTGGGCCTGAGAATGCAAATCCGGATCTAGGTATCTCGCGAAGACCAGGCAGTTTCATTAAGCCGTACCGGCTTAGAATGAGGACACAACCAGGGGTTCGTGATCAAAAGAGGGCAACCAGGAGGTTGAAATGGGTATGTTAATGCGTGGTGGTATGGCGGGTGTACTTGTACGTTGGGCATCGCGTCTGAGATTCCCCTATCTTTTTCTGATCACATCTGTATTATTCGTGCTCAACCTGTTTATCCCGGATGTGGTACCGCTGGCCGATGAGGTGATAATGGGGCTGGTTGCGGTGTTGCTTGCCGGTTTGAGAAAAAAACCTGGACACAATTCTACGGAGGTTATCGAAAATGACACAAACCAGGACTAATCACTCAGGTGGATTTATAAGAAACCTGTTGATCAATACGATCAGTATTTTTGTCGTGAGCTACATTCTTTCAGGCATTCAGATCGAGACCTTTATGACAGCCCTTGTTGTCGCGGTGGTCATGGCGGCTCTGAACGTCACCCTGAAACCCCTGCTCATCTTGATAACCATCCCTTTAACAATTATTACTTTCGGACTGTTTTTACTGGTTGTAAATGTGCTGGTACTTTATGCTGCTGATGCCCTGATCGATGGGTTCCAGATAGCCGGTTTTTGGTGGGCGCTGGCGTTCTCGTTGCTGGTTTCTTTGATAAACGGCTTTCTTTTTGGACTGGATAGAGACTAAGCTGTTTTCCCTGCCCGATGGCCTGTTTAACAGCACCGGCCAATTCATTCAATGATGGAGAAAAAGCTCATGCGTAAATTATTTATTTCAATGTTGGTATTGGCTTTTGCGAGTAATGTTGCTTTTGCACAGGAAGATGATACGGATGCGGCTACACCCGGTCCGGAGAAATGTGCCCGGTTGCAGGCTTCCACAGTATTTGTTCCTGATAAGGGCGGTAGCCGCACGAAAGGCAGTGCTGATAACCTGACGGAATCCCACCGGAACGCAGAGAAACAGGGTTGGGATTTTGAAGCATTGTCCGTCTATATTGAAGATGGTGACCTACAGGGCTTTTTTGTTACCTACACAAGACCACACCCCTGTAATAATAAATAGTTATTTCGTCTCTTGAGTCATTGCTGCGGCAGATTGTAACTGGCATGTCTATTAGAAATAGCTGGGCCAGCCCCTGGCGTGGCCTGCTGCTCGTGATGGCCCTGTTTTGTGTTTCCACTAAGCTTTTTGCCCAGGACACGGAACCGCGCCGTTGGGCGCAAATGCCCACCGGTCTGAATTTTGTTGGCCTCGGGACGAGTTACACCGAAGGTGACATTTTTCTGGACCCGGTTCTTTTGGCTGAAGATGTGGAATTTGAGATGGTCGGGGCCGGGTTGGCTTATATCCGCAGCTTTGGGATGTTTGGCAAGTCGGCGCGCGTGGATTTTTCCGCCCCATATGCCTCAGGTCGTTGGGAAGGGCTGGTCGATGGTGTCTACACCACCACTCGTCGCAGGGGCTTTTTGGATCCCCGGCTCAGGTTATCCGTTTTGCTATACGGCAGCCCTGCTGAATCACCGCAAAAGTTTGCAAAAAGCAAGAAATCCAACACCGTTGTAGGCGCCGCCGTGGCAATCAAACTCCCTCTTGGCGACTACCTCAAAGACCGCCTGATTAACCTGGGGAAGAATCGATGGGTCCTCCGCCCACAACTCGGGGTAACACATACCCGCAATAAATGGACCTACGAATTAACCGGTTCCGTATTTATCTACGGTGACAACGACGAATTCTGGAATGGCAACAAGCTCGAAAGTGATCCCCTGTACGCCTTCCAGGGGCACCTGATCTACACCTTCCGGCCAGGTTTATGGATATCAGCAAGCAGCGCCTATGGTAGTGGCCTTCAAGCTACCGTCAATGGCTTGCCAAAAGACAACAAGGCAGCCAATTGGGTCACTGCACTGAGTGTAGGTGTTCCGCTTAGCCGCACGCAGGGCCTCAAATTCTCTTGGTTGCGTTTCCGTTCCCAAAAAGATACCGGTTCAGACCTGGACAGCCTGTCTTTCGGTTGGTCCACGATGTTCTGACAAATTTTGATAGCTCTCAAGCTACCGTAATCTATCGCATAAGCAAAAGGGCAGGGCTTTGTCGATCAACTGTCCGAAAAAGATAATTTAGTCGAAGTGCTAGGAATTAAACCACCCAGGCAGATTGCTGGAGGGTTAATTAATGCACACATGGTTGCTTAATCACCTAGCAATACGCGACACTTACGCGTTATGACAGGTTTATACTGGCAGAGCATGAGGCCACGGTGGCTGCTCAATTGACCCGAACTTATTAATCACTTTTCTACAGCTTATTTGGAGGATACCATGGAAAGAAAATCACTCGCTGCACTAACACGCAATGCCGTACTACTGATGTCCATCGCTGCACTTGCAGCGCTGTTGTGCGCCCCCGCGATCGCCAACAAGGCCAATAAGGAACTACCGGAAGTCACCGAGGATGGCCTGCACTTGCTCAAAGACACCAAGGCCCGCGTGGTTTATGCCAAGCCCGGTGCGACACTCGAGCCGTACACCAAGGTGATGCTCGTTGATTGTTTCGTCGCTTTCATGGATGACTACCAGCACGATTACAACCTTGACCAGATGGGGTTGAGCGGGCGAATTACGGATAAAGATATTGAAAAGATCAAGAAAAACCTGGCAGACGAGTTCAAGAAGAAGTTTACCGAGGTGCTGACCAAGGACGGCCACGCAGTGGTTGATGAAGAAGGACCCGATGTCCTGCTGCTACGCCCGGCTATTATCAACCTGTATATCGAGGCGCCGGATGTCCGTTCGGATTTCAGCAGAGTCATAGTTCGTTCAGCCGGTCAAATGACGCTCTACATGGAGATGTACGATTCGGCCACCAGCACATTATTGGCGCGTGTGATTGATCCACAGGCGGATGACAAAGCGTTTGCACAAGCCGCGACCCGGGCTAGCAACAGGGCCGCTGCCGACAGGATTATCAAAAGCTGGGCGAGCTTGTTGAGCGCACATCTCAGTGATGTGAAACAACAGGCGGCTGCAAACTGAGAGAAACCGAAACCGCCAAAGTACACTTGTCCTTCTTTGAGGAGAACGAAAAAGCCATTCCGAAAGGACTGGCTTTTTCATATTTACCATGATGCCGTTAATTGAACTACTGCTTCACTTGCCCGTGATCAGGGACTACTGACTCAGGTGGCTCGTAATGATTTTCAGGGTTTTCCGCTTCGATAAAAACCCGTTGAATACGTGGGTCTGTAGCTTTGATCTGCCGGGTAAAACTGGTCACGGCCAATTCGATCTGTCCAGCGGGCAGGGTATTGATAAAGTCCGCTGAAATGGTCACGACTATGAATTCAGGCCCCATATGCAAGGTGGCCACTTCGTTGACCGACAGTATCCTGTCATCCTGCTCCAGTATTGCGCTGATTCCGGCCACAACTTCAGGGTTGGCGCTTTCACCTATCAGCAGGCTTTTACTTTCTATGGCCAGGACCAGTGCCGTGAGAACGAGAACCACGCCAATGCCAATGGACGCCAGCGCATCAAATAGGGGGTTGCCGGTCAGTTGATACAGCAGCAAACCGCCCAGGGCAATGAACAAGCCGAGCAATGCAGCCGAATCTTCGAATATTACGACGAACAATGTCGGATCTTTTCCACCGACGATGGCCCTGATGATGCTCCTGGGTCCACGGCTAAGATTGAACTCTTTAAAAGCCACCCAAAGCGCAGCACTTTCGAAAACTATGGCAAATCCAAGCACAACATAATTTATGGCCAAATTATCGATGCTCGTGGGGTGTGTGAGGTGGGTCCAGCCCTTGTAAATGGACACTGTGCCACCCAGTGCGAATATCAACATCGCAACCACGAAACTCCAAAAATAGATCTCCTTGCCATGCCCGAATGGAAACTCGGGACTTGCCGGCCTTTTTGCACGCTTGAGACCATACAGAAGAAGTACCTGGTTTCCCGTATCAACCAGGGAATGAATTCCTTCACTCATCATCGCGGAGCTGCCTGTATGCATCGCTGCCGCAAACTTGGTTACAGCGATCATCGAATTACCAATGAGGGCTGCATAGATGGCTTTTTTTGAAGAACCGGCCACGTTCGTCTGACTCCTTTCAGTTGCTTGTTATTGCGCCGTGTATCCTATCACCCGGTAACAGGGCAATGAAGCTCTCTGCCTTTCTCAGCTTTTAAATGAGCAGAGCATTTATTCGGCCTCCGGAATAGTCCCGGCAAATCCAACCGGTTGGGTTACCATACAGAGGAATTCTCGCTGGATTCAGGTTAAGTACAAAGGAGATGATCGTGGTTTTTGATATTTTTGCACTCATAGTCATGGGCATATTGATTGCCCTTGTCATTTTTCTTGTCGTTTTACTGGGGCCGATGCCCGGAAAAATTGCGAAAAAACGCGGGCATCCGCAGGCAGACGCAATCGGTGTATTAGGCTGGGTTGGTGTGGTTACACTGGGCCTGGCCTGGCCGTTTGCGCTGGTCTGGGCGTACACACGCAGCAGCGAGCAACACGCTGAACATCTCGGCGAACGAATTGCTGCCCTGGAAGCAGAAGTGGCTGCGATGAAGTCTTCAGGAGGTGACGTATGATTGCCGTACTTACCCTGGTTTATGCGTCTTTCTATTTTGTTTTCTTTGGCAAAGGCATAGTCAGGAAAAGCGCCAGGAATATTTCCATCTTTGTGGGTGTCGGGGTCGTGATGGTAGGCACCATCATTGTCATGTGGTGGACTTTTTCCCCAACCACCACACGACGGTCGGGTGTTCCAGTTTGTCCAACCGATCGTGCCCAATGTGGCAGGTCCGGTGACCGAGGTACCCGTAGAGCCACTGGTTCCTGTGAAGAAAGGTGACCTGCTATTTCGCATCGATCCGGTCCCGTTCCAGGCGAGCGTGGATCAGATCGAAGCATCCATCCGGCAAGCCGACGCGCAGAGAAAATTGGCTGAAATACAGACGGAACGTGCTCAAAAGCTGGTTAAAAGCTCGGCAGTTGCCCAGGTGGACCTTGATACATGGACGGCGAACAGGGACGCGGCAGTTGCTTCGATCGCGGCTCTGAATGCCCAACTGCATAACGCACGATGGCAGCTTGGGCAGACCGAGGTGCGTGCCCCCAACGATGGTTATGTCGTCAATATGCAAGTGCGGCCGGGTTATCGGGTTACCACCGTGCCGCTCAATCCTGCCATGACCTTTGTGCTGACCGAACTTAACGAGGTTCTCGCCAGTCTTTCGCAGAGTTCAGCGCGCCGCGTCAAGCCGGGAGATGCCGTGGAAGTTGTATTTTCTGCGCGCCCGGGCGAGGTGTTCACAGGCAAGGTAAAGGCCATCATCTACGCGACAGGTGAAGCCCAGATTCAACAAAGCGGAGACATTCCGGTGTTCAGTGGAGCGCCCATTCAGGGCCGTCGCCCAGTTCGCGTTGTGCTGGACGATCCGTCGGTATTGCTTGAAGTAGGGCAGGGCGGACAGAGTTTTGTTGCTTTTTATACGGATTCGGGTAAACCTTTTCAAATGATAACCAGGGTCATGGTGCGCATACAGGCGTGGCTCGGATTCCTGACCAACCCAACGGGCTGATGCCTGATCAAAGGCCGCTTAGTGTGATGGATATTTAGGGGTCAAGGTAATTGCCCTGACCCCTGACCTTTACTATTACAACCTGGAGAAACCCGATATTACCGGCGATCGGAGCATTCGATTGCAGTTACAGTTCATGTTCCCGAAGCAGCATCAATTTCGGACTCGATCTGCTCTTGATCCTGGTAACCCAGGCCGAGCCCAAGAAATTCCAGCGTGCGCTGTTCGAGATAGGGGTAAAACGGATTCCAGCGCAGACGCAGCATGGCTGCCGGCGAAACCTTCAGGACACCTTTTTCACCCCGGAAGGCAAGGCTTCCCAGCTCCACGCCGGGGCTAGGCTCATGCGGCTTCCCCACCGTAAAGGGGGTCGTCGGGAGGGAAGGGCAGCGCTACATGTGACAGGGAGTAAACATCTTCTGGCCATTGCAGACCCAGTTCGCTTGTAACGGCAGGTTCCTTTCCGGAAGTCCATTTTTGTTCGACCACCTCGCGGCTGGCAGGGATTCTCGTTGGTCACCAGGCTCAGTGTAAATGCTAGGATCGGTTGCGCTTTGCAAGGCGTCGAGCATCTCGTCCGGGTTCCACTTCAGCAGGTGTTCCATTCCCGCCTGGGCGTTGATATCGAACAGAACCAGTTCATGCCCGCCCGGTGACAGGCGGTTGAACAGATTATTCGACGAGGGCAGGCGCCAATACCGTTGAATCCACCACGGAGGAAAACGCCAGCACAGGTGGCATGTCATCCAGTTTTCCGCTTTCTTGCAGCGCACCGATTTGGCGTTGGATTTCGGTGGTCAGGCGGTAGGACACGTCGCCTGCATTGACCGCGAAAGAACCGTATTTGAAAGGATCGTATTCGGGCAGAATATCGTTCCAGGCCAGTTTTTCCAGGCCAAGCAACCGCCCAAGCCGCGCCTGCCAGATCGCCATCGCCGCGGCGGGTGTCACACCGATTTCGGGGGACAGCAGCACCAGGCTGTCGACCCGGGGCAGGGCAGGGTCGTCCAGCGTGGACAGGGCATATTGGACCGCCAGCGCCGCTCCGTTGGAATAACCCACGATGTGGATCGGCCGGTCACCATTTTGCTCTGCAAGGTGATGCATCGCCAGGCGCACCGCTGCCGCCATGTCCTGCCAGCTAACATTGACGAGGCCTGACGGAGCAGTGCCATGGCCCGGTATACGCAGACCCAGCGTGTGCACACCGGCATTGTGCAGGCGCTGGGCGAGACTTCGCAGGCTATAGGGTGAGTCTGAAAGGCCGTGCAGTAGCAACACGGACGCACGTGGCGTTTCTACCGGCATTTCGTAACTGCGGTTCCAGTTCGGTGACCAGCGTTCCGGGTCGGACAGGCTGCCGCGCTTGTAACGGTTAACAAGGTCATCCCCGACCGGACCGGTCTGCGCATAAACCAGTTCGTCGAGTTGTGCGAACAGGCGATCTTCGAGTGCGAGGTACTCTTCAAAACTGGCGACCGGGGAGTCGGCTTGTGAATTCCTGATCCAGGTAGGCGTTGTGCCAGACACTGAGATCAGCCCGGCCATCGAGGTAATTTACAAAAACCACTACCAGGGTCAGTGCCACGCCGATTGCGCCGTAAAAAAGCAGTCTCAGCGCATGTTTCATCATTCCGCGAAGTTGTTTTAACATCGTCTGTTACCTTCACCATTCAAACCAGAAAACTAACCGCCCTGAAACCAGGGTATCGGACACTCAATGTCCAATCTTGACATGAACTGGAGCTCCGAGCATGGTTATCCCTCTAAACCCACTCCCATTTCCCCCTTTACTGGGGATGTACGCGCTGGACATGTGAAGCACACTATGCTCACCTGCATAGAGATTAGTTGATACGTGATTTCGAACATCCACCCGAAGAATTTTGAGCTTGGCGAAGGAATACTGACATGACCGAACAACTTGCCATACTTGCCGTTTTCATCTTTCTTTACAGCATCATTGCGGGTCGTGTGGACCGAAGCATACTTTCGGGCCCCATCATTTTTGTGACCGTGGGGTTCATCATGGGGCCGATGGTGCTGGGTTGGTTTGCGGGTGACGAGACGCGCTCCGATCTGCGAATGCTGGCAGATCTGACCCTGGCGGTGTTCCTGTTCACCGATGCGGCGAACTCAAACCTGTCAGTCCTGAAACGGGGTTTTGGAATCCCGACCCGGATGTTGTTGTTGGGACTTCCCGGTTCCATTGTCCTGGGTTTCGGGCTTGCCCTGGTGATGTTCAATATCCTGACTGTTTTCGAAGCTGCCATGCTCGGCACCATGTTGGCCGCTACGGATGCAGCACTCGGCAAGGCGGTCGTTACCAATACCTCGGTTCCAGCCCGACTGCGGGAAGGGTTGAATGTTGAAAGCGGGCTGAACGACGGACTATGCGTTCCAATACTATTCGTTTTTATCGCACTCGAGGTGGGCACCGAGGCCGGCGTCGGTGAAGGCCTTGTCATGGAATTGCTGGCCGCGGAACTGGGTATCGGTGTGTTGGTGGGGGTTGGAACTGCAGCAATCGGCACCTGGTTGTTACGCGTTTGCTGGAAGATGGGATGGGTAACTGGGGTCTGGGTTCAAGTCACTGTTGTAGCGCTCGCCATTTCCTGTTTTGCACTGGCGCAAAGCCTGCATGGCAGTGGCTATATTGCGGCATTTACGGGCGGCATGCTGTTCGGTTTTCTCGTCAAGGAAGATAAGCACGAACTGTTGCTTGGCTCGGAGGGTATTGGGGAAACACTGGCCCTTCTGACCTGGCTATTGTTTGGTTATGCCGTTATCGGCCAGCTGTTTGGGCAATTCACCTGGCAAGTCTTTACCTATGCATTACTCAGCCTGACAGTGGTCAGGATGGTGCCGGTTTTCCTGTCTCTCACAGGCAGTGGTGAATCTGTTCAAAGCCGCTTGTTCCTCGGCTGGTTCGGGCCACGTGGCCTGGCCAGCATTGTTTTTGCAATCATTGTGCTGGACAATGATCTGCCAGGCGCAGAGTTCATTGCCCTGGTTGTAACCTGCACGGTTTTTGCTAGCCTGATTCTGCACGGTGTAACGGCCAATCCACTGGCAAATTGGATAGCCCGAAAGGAAAACGCAGCAGATAATACAAAAAATAGGAGAACATCATGAACAAACCTGTACTTTCCAATGCCGTTCGAATCGCCATCGAAATAGCAATTTACCTGTCGCTGATTTTCGCCATTCTCTTCTGGTGTGTGCAGATAGTGAGCCCTTTTATCTCGTTCATTTTATGGGGCATCGTTATCGCCGTTGCCACGTTTACCCCGTTCCAGAAACTGCGTAAAAAACTTGGCGGCAGCAACAAAATGGCAGTGACGGTCTTCATCGTGCTTGGTCTCACCATTATTATTCTGCCGTCATGGATGTTCGCCGATTCATTGATCGGCAGCGCGCAGGGCGTAAGAACAAGTCTTGAGTCCGGTCAATTTACCATTCCCCCGGCCCACGAAAACGTCAAAGAATGGCCTGTGGTGGGCGAAAGGCTGTATCAGAACTGGTCAGCGGCTGCCTCCAATTTTGAAGAGTGGCTGGAAACACACCACGAACAGGTTAAAACCATACTTGAGAGGGCCACCAGCGGCGCAGCCGGAATCGGCTTCGCTATCCTGCAGTTTGTACTTGCCACCTTTATCGCAGGAGCCATGCTGGCCAACAGCGAGTCGATGGTGGCCATGGTCAGAGGTTTCTTCCACAAGCTGGTTAGTGACCATGCAGATGAAATCCTGGATCTGGCCACGGCCACCACTCGTTCCGTTGCCGTGGGCGTGCTGGGCATTGCTTTTATCCAGGCCGTGGCTGGCGGTGCAGGCATGATGCTCATTGGTGTCCCGGGAGCCGGTTTATGGGCCCTGTTCATCCTGATTCTGGCCATCGCCCAGCTACCCCCATTGCTGGTTTTATTACCCGCAATCATTTACGTGTTCTCTACCAATGACAGTACTACCGCAGCCGTGATATTTACCGTCTGGAGCGTGCTTGTTTCCTTCAGCGATGCAATTCTGAAGCCTATGTTTCTCGGCCGGGGTGTAGAGGCGCCAATGCTGGTGATCCTTTTGGGTGCCATCGGTGGACTGATCTACTCAGGATTTATCGGCTTGTTCCTGGGCGCAGTCATTCTTGCACTGGGCTACCAGTTGTTCACAAATTGGTTGAAGGCCGACGAACCACAACCATCGGAAGACGGCTGAGCCATAGTTAAAGGAGTTGGTGAAATCATGCTGTCGGCACTATTGATTGGAAGTTTCGCACTCGTTATCAACATGGCCATCCAGGTCGTCGCGGTCGTGCTTGTTATTGGATACCTTTTGCGTCGTATGAGTAACGGTCGGATGGCGCCCGGTTTTCGCACGGATGTAACGGTGATGGGTGTCGTTCTCCTTGTGTTGTTCCTGGGTCATGAATTGCAATTTGCAATTTGGGCAATCCTGTTTGTGTGGCTGGGTGAATTTGCCGACTTTGAAACTGCGTTCTATCACTCGGTGGTCAATTTCACATCACTCGGTTACGGGGACATCGTGATGAGCGAGAAATGGCGTCTGCTCGGTGCACTGGAAGCGGCCAATGGCATTTTGATGTTTGGACTCACCGCCAGTGGTTTCCTGACGGTCATGACCAGGTTGTTTGGCCGCCATAAAATAATTGTTGAAGCCCGGCAGAAAAAGTCGCTCCATGAAAACATTTAACATCATGCATTCAGCCGCCAGGCACCGCGCGGCAGTTCGCCGGCTGGCTCCGATCCTGTTGCTTCTTGTTGCGAGTTGCGCCCCGGTAGGACCGGAATTCGTTAAGCCAGATACCGAGGTGCCAGACGAATGGTCTCAGCCGGTCACTGGCGGGCTTGAAACAGCACCTGCCGAGTTGGTCGAATGGTGGCGGGTATTCAATGATCCGGTGTTGGATGAGCTGGTAGCGGCGGCTCTCAGGGACAACAACAACCTGGAAGTCGCCGGCTTACGTGTGCTTGAAGCCAGGGCCCAGCTGGGTATTGCGACTGGATCGAAATATCCTCAGTCCCAATTTGCAGCCGGAGAGGCGACCTGGGTATCACCGGCTGACAATAGCGGGGTCAGTTCCAGTTTCTGGCAGTACGGTCTAGGTGCCAGTGCATCCTGGGAAATTGATTTCTGGGGTCGTTTCCGGCGCGGAATTGAGTCGGCCGATGCGGCTTTCCTGGCGTCCATCGCCGCCTATGACCAGGCCCGTGTACTGCTTGGCGCTGCGGTGGTTAATAACTATGTTCTGATCCGGGTCCTCGAGGAGCAACTGCGTATTGGATATGAAAACCTGAAGATCCAGAAGCGCAGCTATGACATTGCCGACGTGCTGTACCGCAATGGCTCCGATTCGGAATTGGATATGCAGCAAGCCAACACCCTGCTGCTCTCAACACAATCAACGATTCCCAGCCTGCAGTCATCGCTCAGACAGGCGCGTAACGCGCTCTCCACGTTATTGGGCCAGCCACCTGGTTCGGTTACTGAAAGACTTGAGCAGGGCAATGGTATTCCCGCTCTGCCAGAGAATATCGCCATTGGCTTCCCCGCCGATATGCTGCGTCGCCGACCCGATGTACGCCAGGCGGAACTCCTGGCCATGGCGCAGAATGCGCGGATTGGCATGGCAAAGGCGGATCTGTATCCAAGTTTCAGCCTGACGGGTTCGATCGGACTCAGTTCGGGTGGGCCCGGTGACAGTAGTTTCGGTGACCTCTTCAGTTCTGATGCAATCAGTCTTTCAATCGGTCCGTCCTTTGTCTGGCCTTTTCTGAATTATGGTCGTATCAAGAATAATGTCCGTGTACAGGACGCGCGTCTGCAACAGGCGCTGATCAATTACAGTGAAACCGTCCTGCAAGCCGCGAGGGAGGCGGAAGACGCCCTTGCTGCGTATACTGGAGCAACGGCACAGACCACGATATTGGCTGAAACCGTCGTTTCGGCTCAACGCTCGAACGAACTCTCCACGCTGCGTTACAGAGAAGGCTTTTCAGACTACCAACGCGTACTGGATGCTCAAAAATCCCTGTTCACACAACAGCAGCGTTTCATAACGGCCCAGGGTGATTGCGTCAACAGCCTGGTGGCGCTTTACAAGGCGCTCGGTGGTGGCTGGAAAAACGACGACGGTCTTCCCTGGATTAACCCGGACACCCTCGAATTGATGCAGGAACGCACTGACTGGGGCGATATGATCGAGGTCGATTACCCACAGGTAAACGACCCTCAGCCATAGAATCTAAAGGAAAACCACATGGCCGAAGAAATACAATCCAAATCCAATCCTAAACCTGCCAAAAACCCGGTGCGCCGCTGGACATTCATCATCCTTGCCATCTGCGTGCTGCTTTTTGCCTGGTACCTGCGTTCTGACCGGGTTACGCCGTACACTTCGCAGGCCCGTGTGAACGCACTGGTGGTGCCTGTTGCAGCCGAAATTTCGGGCACGATCACGGAGGTTTTCGTCAGCAACAACCAGGCGGTTTCCGAGGGTCAGAAACTGTTTCAGATCGATATCGAACAATACCGGCTTGCGGTTCAAACGGCCGAGGCCAATTATGAAGCCGCACAACAGGCGGTTGGTGCCGCAGAGGCCACTGTCAGCGCAGCCGATGCACAGGTGGCCGCGGTCGAAGCCTCTGTCACACGGGCCCGCTCGGACGCCATTCGAATGCGCAACATACGAAAGGAAGACCCGGGTGCAATCTCCCAACGCAGACTGGAATCCGCAGAAGCATCATTGGCAGTAGCGGAAAGTCAATTGGCAGCCGCTAAAGCCAATCGTGAAAAGGCGCTCCAGAACCTGGGTGCAGAAGGGGAGCGCAACTCGCGTATTCTGCAGGCCCAGGCATCGCTCGACCAGGCAAAGTTAAACCTCCGGAAGGCCACTGTATTCGCGCCCACGGATGGTGTGGTCACGGATGTGCGTCTGGACAGGGGCAACTTTGTTTCCGCAGGAGCCCCACAAATGACGTTCGTCGCTGCGGGTAATGTCTGGGTTCAGGCCGATTTCAAGGAAAACAACCTGGCTCATATCAAGCCGGGTAATGAGGCCAAAATCGTATTTGATGTTTTGCCGGGTCAGGTCATCACCGGACGGGTACGCGAAATTGGTTTCGGTGTGGCCGTAGACACGGCACCGTTGGGTAGTCTGCCGACGATCAATAACGACCCTGATTGGTTACGCGCGGAACAACGCTACCAGGTGCTGATTGATTTCAACCTGAACGCAAATCAGGGCTCAACGCTGCTCAAGGTGGGTTCCCAGGCCTCGGTGGTGGTGTACACCGGCAAACATTGGGTGAGCAATCCCCTGGCCAGTTTATGGGTTTGGCTGGTCTCCTACCTGACCTATGCCTACTGAGGAAACAGCAGTAAAGTCAAGCGCTCGCGTGGCAATGCATCCCATCGCAGCCAGGCGCATATTGCGCCTGGCGTTGGGTGTAGCCCTGTCGCTTTGCTGTTCCCAGGTATTTGCCTGGAATATTTCCTTTATTGCTCCCGTGCTGACCCTGATGTTGCTGGCAACGCCATTTCCGGCCCCCACTCTCAAACAGGGTGTCGCATTCGTCGTCGCGTTGTTGTTGCCGTCGATTGCGAGCATGGCGCTGATACCCTTCCTGATGCATGCACGCTGGGTTGGTATCCTCCTGATGACACTGGCCCTGTTCTACAGCTTCTATTACACGGCACGTGGTGGAAAACCTGTCCTGGGTTCGTTCATGACCATTGGCCTGACCCTTGTCGTCACCGTTGGATCAGTGAATACCCAGGCCCTGGCGGCACTTGTTGAAGCACTGGCCATCAACGCGGTCTTTGGCATCGTATTTGTCTGGATCGCACATGCCTTATTACCGGATTTACCCCCCGATCCACTTGCCGTTAAGCCAGCGCCTCCACCCGCAGCAAAGCCGGACCTGAAAGTAGCACGTCGTGACGCGCTTCGTGCCTTACTGGTGGTGTTGCCCATTGCCTTGTTATTCCTGTTTATGAGCGGGAGCACCTCGTATACCGTGATGATGATAAAGGTTGCTTCGATGGGGCAGCAGGCCAGTGCGGACAGGAGTGCCGCCATGGGCAATTCACTCTTGGAGTCGACCATTTGGGGCGGCGTCGGCGCACTCATTGGCTGGACCTTGCTGAGCATCTGGCCGTCCCTGTTGCCTTACACATTGCTCGTAGGATTGGCAGGCTTACTCTATGGGCGGGGTGTGTTCCTGGGTCCGGGGATGCACCCGAAATTCTCAATTTGGTCTTACGCATATTTGACTGCGATCATCATCCTGGCACCAGCTTTACTTGACTCCGCGGGCAGCGGCGGCTCCGGGACAGCCATCTGGTCACGGATCTGGCTATTCATACTGATTGCCTTTTACGGTACTGCGGCAGTCGCCGTTTTCAATGCCTTCTGGCCGGCAAAGAAACCGGATGACTGAAATGCGTGGCGCCCAGGTCAGGATGGATTCGAAAGAATCCGATTTGGTCGCACCTACTACCCCGCAGGGGAGGGGAGTGGTGCCCGGGGCCGGACAAACCTGACAGGATCGGATTTTGGTCGCACGAAGTGCGCCCGCAGGGTGCTGCACAGGGCAGGGATTGTTCCCTACAATCCCCTGCATTTCCTCCGTCCCTGGAGGTCAGATGTGAGCCAACAATCGAACCGGCACGGTTTTCTACCGAGGGATTTTAAGTCCCAAAATATCAAAATATAACAATAACATACCACAATAGACTGTATACTCATCAGGTGTTTGCGCTATAACTCTTGTAGGAGAATATCGTCTGTTCAGGTGGCGTGTTGAGAATTATTGCAACTGATTTGCAACCTGACTCTTCACGAATCACCAAACACTAAGCCTAATTGAAAAGGTCAGATGCAGATTAACGATTCCGGAAATTGAAGACCGTTGTATATTAGTTACTCTGTAGCAGTCCTCAAAAGCTTCACAAGAAGCGTTGGATTACTCAAAAAAATTCCCACGGATTCTTGCGGTTTACATACAGTCAATAATTGCATAAGGTTGGTGACCTTAGACGAAGGTCGGGGGATATCAAAATGAGTGTCGGTAAACACCAGGTACCGATTATTCAAACCAAGTTCTGTGCACCGCTTTTGACAAGTGACCTCGTTGAGCGCGACCGCCTTATGGCATTGTTAGATGGTTCGCTTGAGGTTCCGCTGACCCTGGTTTCAGCGCCTGCGGGTTACGGCAAGAGCATACTTGTCAGCCAATGGTGTAACCGTCAGAAACACAACACATTCTGGTTCTCACTGGACCCTTCTGACAGCGATATACAGCAGTGCCTTGCTTATTTGATCGCTGACATCCAGAAAGAAATCCCTGGCGCCTGTGAAAGTTCAGAGCAACTTCTGCACGCGCCCGGTAACTTTTCTGTGGAAGTGGCTGCATCCTACCTTCTGAACGACCTGGACCAACTCGACAAGCCCTGTTCCGTTGTGCTGGATGACTACCACCACCTGGCGCTTTCCTCGCCGGTCCACGAGTTGTTGGAAAAAGTTTTGCAACACCCCTCTCCGGGCGTCCATTTCATAATGACCACGCGCCGGGATCCACCTTTACAGTTGGTCCGCTCGCGGGCAATCAACCAGCTATTGGAAATTCGACTGGAAGATTTGCGCTTCAATCGCGACGAAATTCGAGAATTACTTGATAAGAGTATCGGGATTGTACCCGGTGATGATGCCCTGGCTCATCTGCAGAATGAGATAGAAGGCTGGGCTGTGGGTCTGCGCCTGATATCCATTGCCTTGAGAAATCGCAGCGAAGTGGATGAGTTTCTCAAATCCATCCGTGGTGGTATTCCGCAGTTCCAGGAGTACCTGATACAGGAGGTATTGTCCGGACTTTCCGAAGATGTTCGCAAGCTTCTGCTGATTTGCTCGCAGATGAACCGCTTCTGCGCGGACCTTATTGAGCACATCCGGAATTATGACATTACAAAACCGGAAGCCGACAGCTTGAGCGCCACGGATTTTATCAAGCAACTGGAAAGGGAAAACCTGTTCACGATTTGCCTCGATGATCAGCACTCATGGTTTCGTTTTCACCACCTGTTTCAGAGTTTGTTGCGACAGGAATTTCAGCGCAGCACAACAAAGGATGATCTCAATAAGATCAGCTTGCTTGCAAGCCAGTGGTACGAGAGTAATGGCTATATCGATGATGCGATTTTTTATGCGATAAAGGCCGGCGATACTCTTTTCGCAGCGAGGATTGTTGAGCGCCACTGCTATGCTGAGTTGGAGGTGGACAGGTCGTACGTAGTCAAGCGCTGGCTCGATCAGATCCCTGAGGATGTTAAGCGTGCGCGGCCGATACTGATGCTGGCACACGCATGGGCTCTCACATTCAATCAACAGATAGACAAGGTTGCCGCTTTGGTTGAAGAATTGGAGCTACTGCTTCAACAGCAAAAGTGTTCGGAAGAACTTTTCGGAGAACTTTATTTTTTCCAGGGATGGTTGCTCTTTTGGCAAGGCGAGTTCGAGCAGTCAAAAAGAACATGTAGGGCGTGCGCATTCAAGTGTCTCCAGCCAAAAGAACATGCCCATCGCCGAGACGGATCTACATCTCGCCATTGTTCTTTACATGAATGGTCAGGCTGATGATGCGCTGCAATTGATTAACGATCAGATTAGCTCGTTCGGTGGTTTACAACTGGCACGCCGTATTGGTGCGCTGGCATTTATCCATATGCTCTCCGGCAATTTGACCAGTCTCGAACTCAAAGCACGACGCATGCGGTCTATAGGCAGAAAAATGCGCAGCAGATTGACGGATGCCTGGAGCGTCTACTTCACGGGTTGTGTTGAATTGCATCGTTTTCAGCTCGAGGCGGCGGAGAAACGCTTCTCAAGGGTTATTGACCGGCCTCACTTGATCGACAGGCGGGCAGCCATTGATAGCTTCGCGGGCTTGGCGATGGCTCAACAATTATCGGGTCAGCAGGAAGAAGCAGATCACACCATCGAAAGGCTTAAAAGTTTTGTCAGGGAAACGGATGAACCTGAAAATCTCGCCCTGGCTGATTCCTGCGAGCCAAGGATCGGCCTGTTGCAGGGCAGGTCAATACAGCAACTCCCGGGCAGGATCTGTCAACTGCCACACCCGGCGTGTTCGATCTGTTCGTATGGCTGGACGTACCGGCTGTCACCCATATCCGCTTCTTGATTGCGGAGGAATCAGCGGCCAGCCTGGAAAAAGCACAGGAATTGCTTGATGAAGTTCGCCGCGTATAGCGAGTCATGCCACTTTATCGGGCAATTAATCGAGATCGCGGTTTTGCAATGCGTCATTTTCGAGAAACAGGACCGCAATGAAGAGGCTCTGGATGCACTTGACCAGGCCATAAAACTGGCGGAAATGGGTGGCTGGGTACGTCCATTCGTCGAAGCCGGTCCTTCAATGGCCCGGTTGCTCAGACGTTTCAGCGAGAAAAGCGCTGGCAATGGTTTTGTCGATCACCTGATGACTGTTGTCAACACCGTCAGCACTCACACTGAGCGAACCAGTACAACTGATACCGGGCTACCAATTGCTGCCGTTACAGCACTTGAAGGTGAGCACGACAGCCTTACCAACCGCGAACTCGATATTTTGGAATTGCTGGCTCAACGTATGCAGAACAAGGAAATCGCGAACAAGCTTTTCATCTCCACCCACACGGTCAAGGATCACCTCAAGCACATATACCAGAAACTCGGTGTTAGTAATCGCCGCCAGGCGGTCACAAAGGCAATCGAGCATGGCGAAATTTCCAAGACTCTGTCACGTGACAACCCGTAAAAATCCGTTACAAGCAATCTTACGCACCAAGCTGTATTCACCACACCTTGGCGCTGACCTGGTAAAGCGGGGCCGGTTGCTTGACTGGATGAACAGGGTTGAAGAATTGCCATTTACACTGGTATCGGCCCCCGCCGGATACGGCAAGAGTGTTTTGGCCGGCCAATGGGCCGCACGAAGCAAAATGCCGGTGGCGTGGGTGTCCCTGGATGGCCGCGACAGTGATCTTAAAACCTTCCTCGATTATCTTCTTGCCGCAGTATCCACTATTGCTCCCGGTTCTTGCGCAGAAACACAGGTTTTGTTGAAGGCCGAGAGTCTGCCGCCACTACAGACGGTAGTGGCCTATTTGCTCAACGATCTGCAGGCACTGGAAACAGCCGGTGTCCTTGTCCTGGATGACTATCACCGTATCGACGCGACCTCTCCCGTGCACGAATTAATGAGGCACCTGCTCGAACACCCGCCGCAGCAACTCCGCTTCGTTATTGTCACGCGTAAAGACCCACCATTGCCGTTGGGAAATCTCCGGGCCAGCGGCCAGATGCATGAAGTCCGGTTGCAGGACCTGCGCTTCACAAAATCCGAAATAGCTGAGCTGCTGAATGCCGCATCGGAACTTGCGATCAGTGACGATGCAATCACCAACCTGCAAAACGAGATGGAAGGTTGGGCAGTCGGGCTAAGGTTGGTAACGCTCGCTTTGCGCAATACGGCCGATCCTGAGGCATTTATCAAGGGCATGCGCGGCGGCTTACCCGCTGCGCGGTCTTACCTGCTGCAAGAGGTCCTGGCATCTCTGGCGCCGGGAATGCGGGAATACCTGTTGGCATCATCAATTCTCGACCGGTTCTGCAAGCCATTACTTGAAGCGATTGGAGAAGTCATTGCAGCATCGTTCTCACTGGATCTGACGGCAGAAGATTTGATCAGGCAACTCCAGCGGGACAACTTGTTTACATTGTCTCTCGATATCCGGGGTGAGTGGTTTCGTTACCACCATCTGTTCCAGGAGTTGTTGCAGGAAGAACTAGGACGAACTCATGGTGCAGAATTCTTTTCAGAACTGCATACGCGAACCAGCGAGTGGTTCGAGGCTTCGGGGTTAATTGATGAGGCACTGAAGCACGCTTTGGCCATTGGGAATACAGAGAGCGCTGCGCAAATTGTTATACGACATCGAATGGATGCACTTAATGCGGACCACTGGTATGTCCTCGAACAATGGCTTTCGCGTCTGCCGGAATCAACTTTGCATCAGCATACTGAGCTTTTGTTGGCCCGGGCGTGGATATATCTCCATCAGTCACGCTGGGAATTACTTGTCCCAGTCATGGAACAGGCTGACTCCCTGCTTGGGAATGATCCGGCACAGGATGACTTATTCGGTGAGCTCGAACTTTTTCGTGGCTACATGCTGTTCTTCCTGGGGCAGGGCGCCCAGAGTCTGGGCCATATCAAGGAAGCGTTAAAACGAATCCCAAGGACGTTTTATGAAGCCCGGGCTCAATGCGAGGTCATATTTGCACTATCGAGCCAAATGGTTGGACAAACTTCAGATGCTGTGAGCGGTTTGAATGACCTGGTGAAACATTACGATTCGCCCGAAGACCTTAGAAAAACCCGCTTGTTGGTCTCCTATGTTTTTATTCACTTTATAGCCGGTGATCTGTCCTTAGCCGAAATGGCGAACGAGCGTTTACGAGCAGTTGCCGTAGCTGGCAACTACGCGTACGCAATCGCCTGGTCTGACTACATGCAGGGTCAGATTCATCTCTGCCGGCACGAACTGGATGCGGCCGTGTCATACCTGGAGCGTTCTGTCGAAAAACGCTTCATTCATTTCAAGCGCGCCGCGGTTGATTCGCTCACCGCGCTGATGCTGGCGCAGCAGGCCAGCGGCAGATTTGAAGAGGCCGAGGCCGCGCTGGGAATCCTGCGCGACTACGAAGGACAGTTGAATGATCCCGCACTCTGGGTCTTCGTGGATTCTTCAACAGCGAGGCTTTCCATTCTCCAGGGACGCATTGAACTAGCCAATAACCAGATTGCCACGGATTTAAACCCAGGTGGAGAAGCCATGATCTGGTGGCTGGATCTTCCAACTATCACACGATGCAGGGCATTACTCGAAGCAGGAACGGATGAGAAAACCGGGGAAGCCCAAAGCTCCTCAAGCAGCTAATAGAGGCCGGTGAAGCTCAACACAATACATTTCATTTAATTGAGGTCCTGTGCCTGCAGTCCAATGCATTTGACCAGCAAGGTAAAACTGAACCGGCACTTGCCAGCCTGGAGAGGGCAGTCAGCCTGGCTCGCCCGGGTGGTTTTGTGTTTCCGTTTGTGGAACCGGGAAAACGCGTGGAAAAACTGCTGAAACAGTTGCG
>CAVWBD010000014.1:0-17834 GCA_963753105.1 uncultured Gammaproteobacteria bacterium | reverse complement strand
CGGCCAAGAGCGGAAGCTCAAACCAGGAACGTTTATGGAATTACGCTCAAAGTACCGCATAATGTAAGCATGGTTTTTGAATATCTTACCGTTCTTATATCCGTTGTTGTTGGATTGTCTGTGACGTCCTTTCTGACTAACGTCGTACGTATCATCCACGTCCGGGGTGACGTGACGATTTCGTGGGTGCAGCTGTTGTGGTCCATCGCAATCTTGATCTGGACCGTTGCTTTCTGGTGGTTTACGTTTGTACTCGCCGAACAGCCGCAGTGGACGTTTCCACTGTTCGTTTTTTTGCTTGCCTATTCAACACTGCTTTTCTTCCTGATGGCGCTTCTATTTCCGGAGGGCGTGCCGGCAGATCATAATTATCGATCGCAATTCATGCGAAACCGGTATTGGTTTTTCGGTGTACTGTTACTTTTTCTCTGTGTTGATCTGATCGACTACATCGTCAAGCTGGACAAAAACTTATCGATCATTGGGCAATTGCCATATGCAGCGTTTATAGGGTCATTGATCGTGTTTTCCTTGTTTGCCTTGCGCACCGACAATCTGCTATTTCATCGTGTTTTTGCGGTCTATTCGGTACTGGCATTGTTAGTAATGAGTTTGACAACACTTGTGCCGCTGACGAGCTGAGTCCCGAGCAGCCGCTTGTGGCCGAGTCCTGCCCAAACCAGTTCAGAAATTTATGTCATTTGAACGACTGCTAGGAGCTATATAGCAGTTACTGAAAGGCCGCAATATTCATCTTCACGGATAGCAGAGAACGGCCAATAGCGGAACCCCACACAAGCAAGGGAACACAACCGTTCATTTGAGCCATTTCATTCCAAGGAGCAGACGGAAACACGCTGAAGATAGCCCTAAACCGTTTAAGTAGCTGGCTAAGACCAATCTCCTTTATGAAAGATATTCTTTGATCTTATCCGCGCTTGGAACACTTCCTGCAACGACAATTTCATCATTTACCGCCAATGCTGGCGTACGCATCACTCCAGCATCAATGATCTCATTTATATCCGTTACTTTTTCAATCTCATAATTGATTTCCAGTGCCCGTGCTGCGGATTCGGCATGCTCAGCCAACAGGTTACACTTGGCACAACCACTGCCATATATTTTCAAGTTCATATCAAATCTCCATTCTTGTTTTTACCAACAATTTCCATAAATAAAGCCTGTGATGGTTGCCATAACCACCACCAAGGAACAATAAACCACCGTTTTCTGAGTCCCGAGAATTGACCGGATAACCAGCATGTTGGGTAACGAAAGTGCGGGTCCAGCCAGTAAAAGTGCCAGTGCTGGTCCTTTGCCCATGCCCGAGCCGAGCAAGCCTTCAACAATGGGAACTTCAGTCAGGGTGGAAAAATACATAAACGCGCCGAGAATGGAAGCCAATAATGTAGATAACATTGAGTTGTCACCCACGGCCATGCTGACCCACTCAGACGGGATCAATCCCTCGTAACCGGGACGGCCCAGCAGTAATCCGGCTATAAAAACCCCTCCAAGAAGCAACGGCATGATCTGCTTGGTAAAACTCCAGGTCTGGGTGGCCCATTCCTGATCCTGTTCGCGTATTGCAGCCAACAACATCAGGCCCAGTGCGGCAATTGCAAAGGGAAGCTCAGGTGTACCGGGAACCAACAAGGCACTGATCACTACCAGGCCGGTGAGAGCAAGCAATTGTCTGGCAGACCAATGCCAGCGCAAGACCAATAATGCGGCGAATAGAATCGCCAGAAGCGAAGTAATGAGCCATTTCCACCGGTAAATCTGCATCCATACAGAACTGTCGGCAGCTGCCCAGTTAGCAAAAACAAGGATACCGATCATCAGGGCAAAGAAAGCCACCACAACGCCCAACGGTCTCTCCAGTTCATCGGAACCGAATCCACTTGTTGAGGCTTGCGCCCTGGCTGACTCTTCCTTCCGATAAATCAGATGCATGATAGCGCCTATCACTATGGCAAATATGATCGCACCAACCGCGCGGGCAACACCCAGTTCAGGTCCTAACACTTTGGCTGTAACAACAATCGCCATGATATTGATCGCGGGCCCTGAGTACAGGAAAGCAGTCGCTGCTCCCAATCCCGCACCGCGTTTGTAGATGCCACCAAACAACGGTAGAACGGTGCAGGAGCAGACAGCAAGTAAAGTACCTGAAACTGAAGCCACACTTAGCGCAATTGGCTTTGATGCGAGCGGACCTAAATGACGCAGTACTGACCCCTGGCTGATATAGACCGCCATTGCGCCCGCGATAACAAAGGCCGGAAGCAGGCAAAGGATGACGTGCTCTTGTGCATACCAGTTAGTTAAACGGACTGCTTCGAGGATGGCGTTATCAAAGCGAACCGTTCCGACAGGAACAAAGTAAATGACCAGGAACACCGCCAAGATTAAAATCAGTAAATGGCCTTGTTCACGATTCTCCTGGTACAGAGATGTCAGTTTGTTGAACACTTCAGGAAGAGCCTCTTTCCGGACGGTTGTTCATTTGTTCAAGTTGCTTTTGATCGTCCCTGAAAGGACTCAGTTCGATAAGCCCAGCAAATACCTGCCTGATGATCTCCTTTGGCCAGTCAGGGAGGCGGGGATTAATCCGATAGTGCATCCAGGTACCTTCCCGCCGCGATTCAACGATGCCCGATTCCCGCATCAGGGCCAGGTGTCGCGAAATCTTGGGTTGCGATTCATCAAGTGCGTAAGTGATTTCGCAGACACATGCTTCACCCTCTGCCTGAATAAGCATGAGTGCCCGCAGACGGGTTTGATCGGAAAGAATGCTAAAAAGATTGTCAGGCTCCATCAGAGCATTATATGCGTATTAGCATATATATGGAATGTCAGATATTAGTTTATTCTGGTGGTTGCTTGCTGTCCACTCTGTATAGGAAATAGAAATTACAATTCAAAGTGGTGAACTTTCGCGCCTGGCCGCAAGCAGTCCTTAGAGATGGATAAATATCTACTCGATAAATAGCTAGATACGGTCAAGAAGGAACGGACCTTCGCAAACTTCTCTTCGAGTATCGATCGTGTTCGTTACTGGCTGTGACGGATTTTTGACGTGTGATTCGGGTGATTCCCGCCAAGACATCTTTTGTGCTCCCCAGCTTCAGTCGGTGAACGGTTCCACCTTCAATGTCAGCCCCTCCACACTATGAATAATCGCCTTATCACCCTTCACCAACGGGACCTCACAATTAGCCCTCCACAGTTCCCCGTTGACGAAAACCTGCCCTTCTGTTGTGTTCCACTGTTTGACTTTCACAACCTTGCCGACCATGCCCTCTGCACCGCTGATGGATCTCCTCTTTCTGCCAAGCAGAAACCCGACCAAGGGAACGACGACATGCTCGATAATCTCGAAAAGCACAAAAGCGACAATCAGGGCAAGCAGCATGTTCTTAATCATGATTGCCTTGATCCTGAATCGAATGGCCACCTATTGCAATCGAGATCAGCAACGGGAGAGTTGGCCCGCGTGTTTGTGGCCAACAATTTCACCTCCGGTGGATTATGGAGAGACTCCGCTTCCTAAGACCACTGAGTCCTCTGGACGCCACAAAGTAACGGCTCTCTTCTGGGTCATCAAGGGTCCGCATCTGGCCGCTTCCCGTCATCGGCACTCGTAAGGAGTGACAGTCCGGTATTGGGCGCATAGCGGTCATGTTGAACCAACAGAGCCGCGTCTGTATGTAGGCAAACTGCTTAATGACTTGTAGGTAATTTTCCGGCTGGTCGCGAGTATGTTACTAAGTATGATACAAAACACTGATTGCCTTTAAATATCTTTTACAATCAATATTATATAACTATAAATGGCGGAGAGGGAGGGATTACTCGGGCTGTCCCTGCCCTCGCCCTTCAGGCCGTCTCGCTCCGCTTCGACGTTCAAAATCGTTCCCGACGATTTTGTCGAACCCGATCCCTTACGGGATATGGCTTCTCATCCCTTCCTCTAAGCCAAAAAAACGCCCCTATTGGGGCGTATTTGTCCTTAGCGAGACATAGCTTACAGATTATTCCGGACACATGGTTTACACATTTAAGCATTTGGGGAGAACCCAGATGCCTTGGAAAGAGTGTAAACCAATGGATGAACGACTGAAATTTATTGCCCGCCTGCTCGATGGCGAGAAGATGGCCCCTGTGTGCCGTGAGTTCGGTATTTCACGCGTCACCGGCTACAAGATATTCAACCGCTACAAGGAATGCGGCCTGGATGCATTGAACGACCGCAGCCGCCGACCTTACCGCCATGCCAACAAGTTACCCTTCCAGGTCGAGCGCACGATCCTGGCTATCAAGAAAGAACATCCAACCTGGGGTGCGCCCAAGATCCGCGACAAGCTGATCAGGGAATACCCCATGATCAAGCCACCGGCGATCAGCACCGTGCACGCTGTGCTTGATCGTAATGGCCTGGTCAAGCGCCGCAAGCGACGCCGCTACAAGGCCGAAGGCACCGCATTAAGTGGCTGCACATGAGTCCCAACGGGTTGTGGTGTGCCGACTACAAAGGCGAGTTCATGCTGGGTAACAAGCAGTACTGTTACCCCCTGACCATTACCGATTATCGATCCCGTTATCTGCTCAGCTGCGAAGGACTGTCATCCACCCGATCAGACTTTGCTTTCAGTGTTTTTGAACGTACTTTCAAAGACTTCGGCCTACCCAAGGCCATCCGCACCGACAACGGTATTCCCTTTGCTTCTCCCAATGCCCTGTTCGGCCTCAGTAAGCTCTCGGTCTGGTGGTTACGTCTGGGTATCAACATCGAACGTATCAAGCCGGGTCACCCGGAACAGAACGGCCGTCACGAGCGTATGCACCTGACCCTGAAGAACGAGACCACCAAGCCCGCCTCATTCAACTTCCTGCAGCAGCAGGAACGCTTTGATCGCTTTACCGGGGTTTACAACAATGAACGACCCCACCAGGCACTCGGTGGGGCCTACCCAGGTGATGTGTATACACCTTCAGCGAGGGAATACCGACCACCGGATGAACCCGAGTATCCCTTTCATGACCGAACGGTCCGGATTACGCGCTGCGGGCGTATCTGCATCGGCAAACGTAAAATCAACCTCAGTACCGTGTTCGCCGGCCAGGTGGTGGGCATCAGAGAGGTCGCTGACGAGATCTGGCTTGTCAGCTTTATGGATTATGATCTAGGATTCTTTGACAAAGAAAAGGGCCGGGTGGAACCGGCCCCTAATCCTTTCGTTCGAGACAAAGTGTTAACCATGTCTCCGGTATAAAGTGTAAACCATGTCTCCGGTATACACCTTTTGTACTTGGCGGAGAGGGAGGGATTCGAACCCCCGAAGGGCTATTAACCCTTGCTGGTTTTCAAGACCAGTGCATTCAACCGCTCTGCCACCTCTCCAAAACTGTTTGTAAGAAACTATTTTACTCTTTTTGAAAACCAGCAAGTGCTGGTTTGGACTCGCACTTCCCTGTGCTCGGGGCTGCGCCCCGGCCTGTGGCCGTCTTCTTGCGCTCCCGGCGCCGAATCAAGACCAGTGCATTCAACCGCTCTGCCACCTCTCCATGTTTTGAGTGATGCGTATTGAGGCGCGCAAGAATACAGAAAAATACGCTCTTCTTACCAGCCCTGACGACATTCAGATGAAACTAAACTCGAAATTGATTATCTTAGTAAAAGAAGTCGGCACGCTTGCCGGCTTTGATGTATTGAACATGAATATTGAACTATCGGGCACACGCCCCATCTGTATATAGGAATCGTACAAAACGGAGCATTATCTGAAAGTATGAACCAGTCACAATACAGAACCATGACCGCACAGCCGCTTTCGGCTGTCGAAATGAACAAGGTATTACGAAATACCTATGCCCTGCTCTCCATGACGCTGTTGTTTTCCGCGATCATGGCGGGTGTCGCCATGGCGTTCAACTGGCCCTACCCGGGTCCGTTAATTGTCCTGGCCGGATATTTTGGCTTGCTGTTTTTAACGACCAAGTTACGTAACAGCGCCTGGGGCATATTGTCGGTATTCGCACTGACGGGCTTCATGGGCGTCACGCTTGGCCCGATCATCAATATGTACCTGTACCGGTTCGGTAATGGCAGTGAACTGGTCATGATGGCGCTGGGAGGCACCGGTGTGATCTTCCTGGCCATGTCCGGCCTGGCACTGACCACCAAACGGGATTTCTCCTTTATGGGCAAATTCCTGGCCATCGGCATCCTGGTTGCCTTCCTGGCAGCTATCGGCAACCTGTTCTTCCAGTTGCCGGCGCTCGGACTGGCGGTCTCCAGCATGTTCATCCTGTTGATGGCAGGCCTGATCCTGTTCCAGACCCAGCAGATCGTGCGTGGTGGTGAAACCAATTACATCATGGCCACGGTCACGCTGTTCGTTGCCATCTTCAACCTGTTCACCAGCCTGCTGCATATACTTGGATTCGGTTTCGGCGAAGACTGAACTTATCCAGTGATCCAACAAAAAGACCCGCATCGAGCGGGTCTTTTTTTATCGCGACCTAAAGGTTGCGCCCACAAAGGTTGCTCCCACATGCTCGCATTCTGCAGGTGTTATCAGGGTTTGATGACTTTCTGTCCACCCATGTAGGGTTGCAACGCCTCCGGCACCAGGATCGATCCATCCTGTTGCTGGTAGTTCTCCAGCACCGCGATCAGGGTGCGGCCCACGGCCAGGCCGGAACCGTTCAGGGTGTGCACCAGTTCGGGCTTACCCGTCTCCGGATTACGCACACGGGCCTTCATACGACGTGCCTGGAAATCCGTGCAATTGCTGCAGGACGAGATTTCGCGGTAGGCGCCCTGCCCCGGCAACCAGACCTCGATGTCGTAAGTCTTGGCGGCCGAAAAGCCCATGTCGCCTGTGCACAGCACGATGGTGCGGTAGGCGAGACCCAGCTTTTGCAGGATTCTTTCAGCGTTCCCGATCAACTCCTCGTGGCGGCTTCAGCGAATCTTCAGCCCTCACGATGTGCACCAACTCGACTTTCTCGAACTGGTGCTGACGGATCATGCCACGCGTATCCTGCCCCGCCGAACCCGCCTCGCGACGGAAACATGGCGTTTGCGCGGCGAACTTCACCGGTAATTCATCGTCGGCATAATTGTGGTCGGCAGCGAGATTGGTGACCGGCACTTCTGCGGTCGGCACCAGGTAGCGCGGCGGCTCGTCGGTGGTGGCGAATGCATCGTCCGCGAACTTGGGCAACTGGCCGGTGCCCTGCATGGTCTCGCCTTTGACCAGGTACGGCACATACACTTCCGTGTAGCCATGCTCCAGCGTGTGCACGTCCAGCATGAACTGGGCCAGTGCACGGTGCAGCCGCGCAAAAGAAGCTTTCAACAGCGTGAAGCGGGCGCCTGCCAGCTTGGCCGCAGCCTCGGCGTCCATCATGCCGTGAACGTCACCCAGCTCGACATGGTCGCGGGGATCAAAATCAAATTCGGGCTTTTCTCCCCAGGTGCGCAATTCGACATTTTCGTTTTCGTCTTCGCCGGCCGGAACATCGTCTGCCGCCAGGTTTGGCATGTCCAGCATCCAGGCCATTTGCTCGTCGCGCACCTGCCTGAACTGCGCCTCAACGTCCTTGAGTTGCTTACCCAGTTCCGCCACCGCATCCAGCAAGGGCTGGATGTCTTCACCACGGGCCTTGGCCTGGCCGATGGACTTGGCGCTGGCATTGCGTTTTGCCTGCAGTTCTTCGGTCTCTATTTGCAGGGACTTGCGGCGCGCTTCGAGTTCTTCCCAGGCGGCAGCATCGAGTGTATAACCACGCGACTTGAGCGTCTCAACAGTGGCCGCAGGTCGTATCTTAGAATCAGTGGATCAAGCATTTTATTTGTTCTGGGTATTGGAAAAGCGGAATTGTAACACTTCAGTCGGTACGTGCCGGGACTCCGACGACATCGGCGTCGACGGGTGGCTCAAAGCGGAATAAGGCGGGCTCGATGGCCTCGTTGCGAAGCAATTGATCAAAGTGGATTTCCGTGCGTTGGCCGAAGGCGTCCTCCATGGCCATCATGCTGATACCGGCCGCGTTAAAACCCAGCAGGATACGTTCAAACTCCGCCTCCATGTCCAGGCTTTTCAGCTCCAGCAGCACCATGTCTTCGAAGTCGCCCAACTCGGTAACCCGGAACTGTTCATCGAGTTGGCTGATATCCGCGAGGATCATCAGCGGTGAATCCGCCGCCTGGTCCGACTGGGGCTTGACCGTGACCTGCTGCAGTGTTTCATCGTAGATCCAGACGTTGCTGCCATCAGCGACGATGGTTTCGGGGAAATCACCCTCGTAAACCCAGCGCAGCCGATCCGGGCTCTGCAGCCAGATCTTGCCCGTGGTCAAGTCCTGCACACGGCCATCCTGGGACCTGACTGTCTGTGTGAAACCCGCCTGGAATGTCTCCAGCTCAAATGTGAAAGACTCCAGGGCGCTGCGTGCCGGGCCAGCTCCATCCGCCAGCGAAATGGAGCTGATCATCCATAACAGGATTAACCGGGAAATCACTTTCAATCCCGTGGCGGTGGCGGCGCCAGCACTTCCCGCTGGCCGTTATGCTGGGGCCGGGACACGACGCCATCCACTTCCATCTGCTCGATGATACGCGCAGCCCGGTTGTAACCGACCCTCAGGTGACGCTGCACGCTGGAAATGGAGGCCCTGCGGGACTCCGTGACGAAGGCCACCGCGTGGTCATACAACTCGTCCACGTCGCTCTCTGCTTCTTTTGGCAGACCCTGCGGATCGATGCTCATGCCGTCGGTGGTCAACTGCTCCTCCTCGAGTATCTCATCGACGTAATCCGGCTCGCCAAGTGATTTGAGGTACTTGACCACCGCGTGCACCTCGTGGGTGGCGACATAGGCCCCGTGCACGCGTTCGGGTATCGACGTACCCGGTGGCATATATAGCATGTCACCGTGGCCCAGCAACTGCTCGGCGCCCATCTGATCCAGGATGGTCCTTGAATCCACCCTCGAGGACACCTGGAAGGCGATACGGGTGGGGATATTGGCCTTGATCAGGCCGGTAATGACGTCCACCGAAGGCCGTTGCGTGGCCAGGATCAAATGTATGCCCGCGGCGCGCGCTTTCTGTGCCAGGCGTGCGATCAATTCATCGATCTTCTTGCCGAGGATCATCATCATGTCGGCAAGCTCGTCCACTACGACGACGATATGTGGCAACGGCTCAAGTTCTGGGATATCCGCGTCCGGATCCATCTCGTCCGGCTTGAATAACGGGTCCTTGTATGGCGTACCCGCGTCGATGGCCTCGCGGATCTTCTTGTTCAGACCTGCGAGATTCCTGACTCCGGCGACCGACATCAGCCGGTAGCGGCGCTCCATCTCAGCGACACACCAGCGCAGCGCGTTGGCGGCCTCCTTCATGTCGGTCACGACCGGCGCCAGCAGGTGCGGAATATCGGCGTAGATCGACAATTCCAGCATCTTCGGGTCGACCATCACCAGCCGGACATCCTCCGGCTGGGTCTTGTAGATCAGGCTCAGGATCATTGCGTTCAGCGCAACGGATTTACCGGAACCGGTGGTGCCCGCCACCAGCAAGTGCGGCATCTTGGCCAGGTCCGCGATGACGGGACGCCCTGAGATGCTCTTGCCCAAGGCCAGTGTCAGCGGCGCAGAACTGCGCTCGTACACATCGGAGCGTATGATTTCCGACAGGAAAACCATCTGCCTGTTGGTTCGGTATCTCCAGCCCGATAGTGGACTTGCCCGGTATGACCTCGACCACGCGTACTGAAACCACGCTGAGCCCGCGCGCCAGGTCCTTGACCAGGTTGATGATCTGCGCGGATTTCACCCCCGCGGCCGGTTCCAGTTCGAAACGGGTAATGACCGGGCCGGGATGCACCTCGACAACGTGGACCTCGACCCCGAAGTCCGCCAGCTTCAGTTCGACCCGCTTGGACATGGCCTTCAGGCTTCATCGCTGTAACCCGGGCCTGGTCGGCGGGGTCATCCAGCAGCTCCAGTGGCGGCAAGGAGTCGGCCGGCATATTCTTGAACAGCGGCTGTTGTTTTTCTTTGACAGCCCGCTTGCCAACGTGCTCATCCGGGATGGAGATCTGCGGTTCGATCTTGGGCGCCTGCCGCCCCTTGCGCTTGACCTGGTCGGTCTTGCGTATCTCGTCACGCTTTGCGCGTGCGCGGCGGCCTGCGAACCAGTCACGCATGCTGACCACGCTCGCGACCACCCAGTCCACGATATTCAGCGTGATACGGCCAGTCACGTCCATGACGTGGAACCAGGAGAGCCCGGTAAACAACGTTATACCCACCAGGGTCATTGCAAACAGGAACAGCGTGGATCCGAGCAGACCCGTGACTTCCATCAGCGGTGTTGCGACCACGTCACCGACGACGCCGCCACCACCGGCTGGCATGGTGCCGGCGGGCGGCATCAGGTGCATGTAGCACAAACCTGTAGAAGCCATCAGGAACAGGGCCAGCCCGGTTACGACTGCCACGGCTTCCATCAATCGGGTCTCGGTTGAGGGGCTGCGGTCACTCCAGGTGCGCCAGCCACCATAGACCACGATCAGGGGGGAAAGGTAAGCGATATAACCCGTCAGGCCCAGCAGGGCATCCGCAATCCAGGCCCCGAGGATACGACCGGCATTATGCACCTGGTCGGAATTGGTCGAGTTGAAAGGCCCCGGATCGGTTGGATCATAGGTGGCCAGACAGGCGACGATATAGACCGCAACCAGGATCGAAAGCAAAAACGCACTCTCTTTCAGGTGACGGGTCAGCTTCGATGGTGCGCCGGCCTTTTTAACGGCTTTTTTGCGTGCTTGCGCCAAATTTATCTACCTTATAAGGTTTATTTCTTAAGTTATTCTATTTGAAGTCAAATAAATGCTATGAACAAGCCTATATTAACCTTTACAACGACAATTCAAGCCATATCGCGGGAACGATTCCAGGCCTGGGCCAGAAGGTGCTGTTTGAGCCGGTTTTCCGCTGCGATTTCGGTTAGAATATCGCACTTGAACTTGTTGATTCAGCCTCAAACTGGAAACTGGTAAGCGTATCCTTTTGGCGATATTCGAAACCCGTCCACGAGGGAGGGTGCCTGGAAATTATAACGGAGCACATACATGAGCGATATCAAACACCACCGCCTGTTGATCGTCGGTTCCGGCCCGGCAGGTTACACCGCAGCGATCTATGCCGCACGTGCCAACCTTGCGCCAGCCATCGTCACCGGTATCCAGCAGGGCGGGCAACTGACCACGACCACCGAGGTGGATAACTGGCCTGGTGAGGCAGAAGGCATACAGGGCCCGGAACTGATGCAGAAGATGCTGGCCCAGGCAGAACGTTTCGATACCGAGATCATTTTTGACCATATTCACACCGTGCACCTTGACGAATATCCGTTTGTGCTCGAGGGTGATTCCGGCAAATACAGCTGCGATGCCATGGTGATCGCCACCGGCGCCAGTGCCAGGTACCTCGGCCTGCCGTCCGAAGAGGCATTCATGGGCCGCGGTGTGTCCGCCTGCGCCACCTGCGATGGTTTTTTCTACCGTGACCGCAAGGTGGCCGTGATCGGTGGTGGCAATACGGCCGTCGAGGAAGCGCTGTACCTGTCCAATATCGCCTCAGAGGTCGTGGTAGTGCACCGCCGCGACGAACTGCGGGCCGAGAAAATCATGCAGGACCGCCTGTTTGAAAAGGAACGCAATGGTAATGTGAGCATCATGTGGGATCACAAGCTGGACGAAGTCCTGGGTGATGATGCCGGCGTCACCGGCGCGAGATTGAAACACGCAAAAACCGAAGACCTGACTGACATTGATGTCGATGGCGTGTTTATCGCCATTGGCCACAACCCGAACACCGAGATCTTCCAGGGTCAGCTGGACATGGAGGGTGGCTACATCCTGATCCGTGGCGGCAACAAGGGCCTGGCTACGATGACCAGTGTCGCTGGTGTGTTTGCCGCGGGTGATGTGACCGACAGTGTTTACCGCCAGGCGGTGACCTCCGCCGGTTTTGGTTGCATGGCGGCACTGGATGCCGAGCGCTGGCTGGAAGAACAGTAGCCCAGTCGGAACGGGCTCATGATTCCGATTTTGGCGCAAGATCCGGAGTCACCCTTCCCGCCGGCAGATCAGGCCCTGGACAATCCGCCGGGCCTGCTGGCGGTTGGTGGTGACCTGTCCCCTGCCCGCCTGCTGAACGCTTACCGTCACGGCATATTCCCGTGGTATTCCGAGGGTGAACCGATCCTGTGGTGGAGCCCGGCGCCGCGCTGTGTCCTGTACCCCGGCCGCGTCTACCTGTCACGCCGTCTAAAGCGCCGCTATAACCAGGGCCGGTTCACGCTGAGCGCCGACCAGGCATTTGAACAGGTCATCAGGGCATGTGCAGAACCCCGGCCAGCGCAAGCTGAAACCTGGATCACCGACGACATGATCAATGCCTATATTCGCCTGCACGAACTTGGCATCGCGCACTCGGTGGAGGTATGGCTGGACGGAGAACTGGCGGGTGGAATCTACGGTCTGTCCCTGGGCCGGGTATTTTTCGGTGAATCCATGTTCAGCGCTCACGCGGACGCCAGCAAGATCGCCCTGGTCGCGTTGTGCCGGAAACTGCAACAATGGAATTTCTCATTGCTCGACTGCCAGGTCGGCAACCCACACCTTGCTAGCATGGGCGCAGAGGACATTTCACGCGGCGAATTCAACCGGCACCTGGAATACACCAATGATGCCGATCACTGGAGCGGGGACTTTAGCTGCCAATCACGGTGGTAAGCCACCGCGGCTTATTGCCCGGCCGCTGACTCCAGCATGATGTAGACGTGTGTAACCCTGTCGGGGGATGCGGTAACGGCCGGATCGGAAATATAGTGCTCCCACGAGACCTCACCCTGGTTCAGCCCGTGGGCGGACAGGTAGGCAGCCAGCTTCTCATAGGTCGGCATCATTTCATCGTAGCCGCCGTGGTGCACGGCCCTGATGGCGGTGCCCGATGGTGAATAGCCTGCCTTGATATCACCGGGTAATTCATCGGGAATCACGCCCACTGGTATGGCAGCGTCAAACTCGTAACCACCCTCGGCCCACGCACGGGTGATGGCCATCGGCGGCGCTGCCCGCTCGATACCCGCTTCAAACATGAATGTATTGATCCGCGTATAGGCCTGCGCCATGGCCTGGGCGATGTCAGCAGGTTCCTGGCTGCTTTGTGTGGTGACATACAGGATCATCTGCGCGACGACGTCCAGGCGCTCGATTTCAAGCGAACTGGAACTGCCTGGGGGTAATGACTCGGCATACTGTTTCAAGTTTAAAAGGCCCTGCTCGTAATCACCGCCGACCCAGCGGTCGAACAATAAACCGAAATACCGGGCCAGGAAGGCGTCCAGGTAATTCACACCCTCGGTCAGGTCGGAGTCGAAAAACCACGTCACGCTCGTTGCATCACCATCGGGGGCCAGCGCAAATCCGGTATCCGCGACACCCTGGGCGTCGAAATCCAGCCGGATATCAATACGCTCGTACGGCTTACTGGCCACGATTTCCTGCCAGCCGCTGCCGACCAGTTGTGGATCACCACTCCAGCTCAAGCGCGCACCTACACCGCTTTCCGGTCCGGATACGACAAACATGGCCTGCGGGTCCCTTCCCGCCCACGGGGACCACTTTTGGTAATCCCGATAGCCATTCAGTATCCCGAAGACCACGCCTGCAGACCGGTCAATAGTGATGGAACGCTCAACGTGCACCTGCCTGGGCAGCAGGTAACCGGTCAAGACAAAGGCGGCGAGTAAAACCACTGCAAGGATGATGACTTTCTTCAAAACAGTCCCCTGTCGTTGAAACCAAACATCAGGTTAAGATCAGCACGACAAGCGGTCAAGACGGTCCCTTGCCGGAACCGGAACCGTTTTCCTTGTTTTCTTGTTCGGTTTTGTTCTCCAGTTCCAGTGGTGGTACTTCAGTCATTGACACCTCCGTGGACGTATCTTCGGGTGGTGTTTCACGCTGCGGAAACCACTCCGGTACAGCGTCATCTTCCTCCCATGCATAGCGTTTGACCGGTGTGATGTCCCAGCGCCGGTAGACAATCGCCAGTGCAACCCCCAGGATCGCCCCGCTCAGGTGCAATTCCCATGACATGTTCGGGCGTATGGGTAATACACCCCAGATCATTGACCCGTACAGGAACCAGACCATCATGGACACCGCGACCGAGCGCATATCAAGACGCAGAATACCGCCGATGAACACGTAGGCCAGTAGCCCATAAACAAAACCGCTGGCACCGAAATGCAGGCTCGGACGGCCGATAAACCAGGCCAATATACCGGAACCCACCCATATAACCGGCATGACCCGCATCGCGGACGCGGGATACAGGTAGAGAATGGCCGTGAGGCTGATCAACAGCGGCAAGGTGTTGGAAAACAGGTGTTCAAAGCCACCGTGCAGCAACGGTGCGGTGAACACACCGACCAGGCCTGAAATGTGCCTGGGCCGCAGGCCAAAACGCGCAAGGCCGAGGCCCAGCACACTGTCGGCAATCAGGATGACCCACAGTAACAATACCGCCCACAGGGCGATCTTCAGCGCCAGGCTGAAATTCCTTTGCGCCCTCTTGGAGGAGATGAAACGCGGATCAGGTTTAGAGATGTGCATCGGCTAGTCCGGACTATTGCATCTCTTCAGGTAACGCGGAAGCAATCGCCGCCCGGGTCTCATCCATCAGTCCCGGGATGTCCTCATCCGTCCAGTGACCGTCAGTCTCTATCGGCGGATGTATGACCAGGCGCATTGTTCCCGGGAAGATCAGCAGCGATTTCGCCCGCTGGATATTGCGTGCGCCGACAATGGTCGCCGGCAGAATTGGTAACTGTTGGGATGTGGCAAAACGGAAAGCGCCTTTCTTGAATGGCAACAACCTGCCGTCCAGGCTGCGGGTACCCTCTGCGAAAAACAGTATGCCGACACCGTTACCCACCCGGTTCAGGGCATCATCCACGGCCTTGCGGGTCTGGTCTGGATTGCCCCTCTCCACGAATATGTGCCCCAGGCTTGCACAGCCGATACCGACAGCTGGCATCTTCCTCAACTCTGCTTTCAACAACCATTTAAGGTCCAGCTTCAACCAGCCATAGGCCAGAAAGATGTCGTACAGGCTTTGATGGTTGAGAACGACCACGTAAGTCTTGTCAGGGACGGCATTTTCCGCACCTTCGACAATGACACGCGCGGGTGTCAGCCAGCATATGATCCTGCCCCACCACGGGGCTATATTGCGACTCGCTGCTTCCGGATTCCAGATGGCCGCCGCCAATACAGACGCCCAACCGGCAACCAGGGTCAGTACCAGCGCAATCGGCAGCAACACCAGCCATACGTAGAACTGGTACAGGAACAGGAGGACGGATTTCATGGGTCCAGACTAACCACAGCTCAAGCTCGTTGCAATATCGCGATGCACGAAAAAAAGGGGTGCAAAATCTGCACCCCTTTCTTTCCAAATGCTCATCAATGACAAGCCTGGTCAAGCGATGTCAGGAATTTGACTCGATCTTCTTCCTGGATTCCTTTTTGACATCCAGAAGACGCGACTTGGACTTGCCGATCTTGATGGTGTGCGGCTTCATCGCCTCGGGGATTTCACGCTCGAGGTCGATGTGAAGCAATCCGTTTTCAAGGCTGGCGTTGACAACCTTGACGTGATCCGCGAGGTTGAAGCGCCGCTCGAAAGAACGCGTGGCGATGCCTCGGTAAAGGTATTCGCCCTGCTCTTCTTGTTCTTCCTTGCTCTGACCGGTAACCGTCAAGCGGCTTTGTTCCGTGGTGATGTCGAGTTCATCCTCGGCAAAACCGGCAACCGCCATGGTGATCCGGTAGTGGTCTTCACCTGACATGTGAATGTTGTACGGGGGATAGCTGTTTCCCTGGTCGTGGCGCGTCGCAGCGCTCATCAACGATGCGAGCCGGTCAAAACCAATGGAAGTTCTGTATAAAGGTGAGAAATCAAAAGTAGTCATATCCGTATTCTCCTTTGAAGCAATTACGGTCTAAAAATTACTTCCGCCTTACGGCCGGAAGCTGCCTGTGACCCCCGAAGGCTGCCACGTAGAGAAATATGGGGGTGGTGTTTTGGAGTTCAAGACCCGGGACCAAAATTTCTGGATCAATGCCTGTAGATACTCTCTTACCTGTCAAGCAGGATTGAGTTGGTAGAACTTATTACCTTCCCACTCCTGCTGGTGGTGCAGCATGCCCCAGAGAGCATGTAGCAGTTTACGCATGACCGCAGTCAACGCCACCATTTTCGGCTTTCCACGACTGAGCAGGTGTTGGTAATAAGCTGAGACGTACTCATCATGGTGTGCAGCCACCAAGGCCGACATGTAAAGTGTTGCCCGGATACGCACGTTGCCCTGTTTGGAGATTCTCCGTGGTGGTCGTTGAGAGGTGCCGGACTCCATGGGTCTGGGATCCAGACCAGCATGGGCCACCCACTGGGACGGGGTCATGTCATCAGGCAGTGCGGCCAGTTCTGCCAGTAACTTGATGGCACTGAGTTGGGCAAAGCCAGGAGCACTATCGATCAAGCGCGCATCATTAGCCAACGATGTATCCTGCTGGACCGCCTGAGCGGCATGTTGTCGGATGCAAAGTAAACGTCGTTGCAGTTGTTTGATATGGGCCTGGATATCCTGTTGCACCACACGGGTATGTGGGCCTGCTTTGCGTGTGGCATGCAGGCGGCAACGTTCACGCACCACTTCCTGCTCCAACTGACCCATGCGGTGTGCCAGGCTTTGCAGTTGCAGCACGCTCTCAGGTGGCGCTGACCAGGGTTGAAACGGCATGCGTTGCAGGAACAGCAATAACCCGTCGGCATCGATGGCATCGGTTTTGGCACGCACCATGTGGGCTTGTGCGAAGCGTCGTGCGGCACAGGGGTTGAGCACCATCAGTTCGATAGCCGGATGCGCATGCAGGCACAGCGCTAACTGCAGGTGATAGATGCCAGTGGCCTCACAACAGACCTGGGCGTGATTAACACCTTGCAAAGCCCAGCGGATACAGGCGCGGTGGCCCGCTGGGGTATTGGGGAACTGACGTCGGGTAAGACCCTTGGCCTGTTGTCGGGTGGCATCCAATGTCTCATTGGATACATCGATACCGAGCTGGTTCATTGTCATCTCCGTTTTGAAAGGCTACAGTGAACCCCGGTTCCCCTGACCTTCCACATCTGCGTGCACACCTTGTGATACAGACTCGAGGTCTCGGATACTCTCCGGCATTCGCAGCTAAGGCGGGGGAACCACTCTACAGATCAAGGTCAAAGCCTTCAGGAGCAAACGGTTTCACCCCGGGGTTCGAAACCAGTCTAACAACCAATTTCGAACACAGAGGTCAAGATACAAGGAGGGACTGGCTTTGCCGGTCGCGATCGGCTGAAAAATGAACCTAACTTACCACCATCCCACCTAATCCGTGGCAGGCACTTACCTGGCAAGACTTCGCGACGAGACGGCGCTTATGTTCCATTCCGGGTGTGGTGTTGCCTCCAGAAACCTTCCACAACAGGGATGTTGTGGAAGAGCCTACAGGGATGTATCCACGGCGTGTTTCTGGAGGAAATACCATGGCCGGGATGGCCCCGGCTGACATAGCGGGATATCAGTGGACGAGACCAAGCATGCTACAGGTAGCGGACGGATATCACCTCAAAGCCGGTGACGCTTTCCGGTAACTCCACCTCGAAACGGTCACCCATCCCCTTGCCCAACAGGGC
>CAVWBD010000013.1:0-17028 GCA_963753105.1 uncultured Gammaproteobacteria bacterium | reverse complement strand
CAGAATCTAAGCCGTCAGTCAAATGGCATGAATTTGCAATTCCTGCAGGGCAACACACGGCCACAAGGAGACATTAGCATTCACAATTCTTCTGTCGGAAAATCAGTGGAACTGAAGGGTGGTTGACAGCGGCCACTTTCCTCCAAAGAGTGTTGGCCGAAAGAGGGGCCGGTTTTCCCGGCCCCTTAGTGATCTACGATCATTCTTCAGTGCAACTCCACTCTGGTGCTGGGTCAGTAACGAACTTACAGAACTCCTCCCAATCGTATTCTGGAATATCTGCTTCCTGCTGGATGTTAATGCGTGGTTGTATTCGCCTGTAAGGGGGTTGGTCTTCATACTCCAACACATAAAATCGCCTACTTAGTGAACTTTTTTCCCCGGTCACCGGATCTTCAGTGACTGGGGTCTTCTGCCAAGGGAGTCCAGAAGCGTTGTCTTTCTAATGCTCCTCCTCCTCCATAGGTAGGTACCAAATAAGTGGTTTGCAGCATTCCGCTAGTGTGGACTTCCAAGTCATGGCAGAATTCGCTCCAGTATCGCTGGCCATCAAACCAGTACGGCGCGGGGTGTGTGCCATTGAAAAGGGGGATCGAGGAGAACAGGCGGGTCGGGGAGCTTGAAGTCCCAGCCCCAATGAAGACAGTAAACGTCCAATTCCCATCGACAAAGAATAATCCGGAACCCAATTATTAATCGCACTATTCCAGAACTTGCCAGGGTCTGGCGAGGGCAGATCGGCTTCGGTAAATGTAAAGGATGGATCCTGCTTGAAGGAGAGACTATAAAAGGCAAACCGGTCAGTTCCTTTGGTGAAGTCATGGAACACACCGTATTGCTTGCTTTCCTGATCCAGGATGGGGCGACGTCTGTGTCCAACCGTCGGGATAGCTAATGACGAGATCATTGCCAACGATTTGCCAGGTGAAGGTCTGATCTGTCAAATCTTCATCATCAAACAACTTGCTGCCAGTACCATCCGGGTTGAAGGTTAGCAAATTGCTAAGCACTCGTCTCGCTGGCAGACTATAGAGGTCTTCACCCGGATTGTAGAAATATGGAAATCCCCAGCTGCCTACTACGTCCGCTCCCCCCGGTCCATCAGTGAACGGAATCGGTGTGATGTCAGCACGGGACCTCAAAGTCACTTCGTACGTTTCAAAGTCAAACACCGGATCAAACTGGATCGGCTCCCCGGAGCAGTCCCCTTCTTGAAAGGTCGTTTCTACGGGGTCAAACCAACGCTCCATACCGTCTGTTCTGGAAGCAATATCAACCAGTGACCCGTCCACAACGCGGGTAATACTGCTTGTCCACCGCCTTTCGTGCATGGTTATCCCAGCTTCAGAAGGGGTCCGCCAACTTACATCCAAGGTATTCAGTCAATAAGGGCTTGGTCGGTGGTGGCACTATGAACGCCGCCACTCCACGATGTAACGGTAATGGGATCCGTGAAACTCAGTTCAAGCACGCCATCTGTCACATCCCAGGTAAATTTCTCAGAGAATGGAAGGCCACTCCCGTGGCCTTGAGCAGAGAACATGGTCCCTTTAAAGGTGCTGCCATCAAACTCATAGGCGGCCACCTTCTTGAGCTAGCCAGCCAGGATTCGCTCTGGGGATAAAGCGTAATAAAACGATGGGACTTCGGCAGCGGTATAGCCATCTACCAGGTCATTATCCTCAAGGATGGCAAGGATGGTGTCAGTAATGGCATTGGGGTCATTCACGTTCACATCGGCAATGAACTGATCCACTGCTGGTTCATCAGCAATGAAAAGGACGATCGACTCAAATCCGTCCGGTAGGGAATATGTCGCGGGTCGTCTACAATAAGTTTGGTTACCGCAGCGAGTTCAAGTAACCTGGTCGCATCTACGGAGGGTTTCGGCATCACGAAGCTCCTCTTCGGACGTTGGTGGCTCGTCCCCATTCGCTTCGATCAGCAAATTGTACTGAGCCGTCGTGACATTGGTGATATTCTCAGCCGGGTCGGACCATAACTCTGAGAATGTGCCAGCAGAGTTAACTAAAGTGATCTGTCTGAAGTTCTCGTTTTTCAGCTTCTGCCTCGATGGTGACAAGATCATCCACTGATGCGGTCGCAATGTCGAGAAAATAGAAACCATTTTCGTCCGCAACGGTGGTGAATGTTTGACCACCAACATGCACCACAACGGTTGCATATGGCAGGATCCGAATCAGTAACAAGCCCGGACAAGGTGAACCGATTACTGCAGTCCGCTGGGGCAGACCTCCACGTCCCTGGACACAGATGCTCCACCCACTGGTAACCGTCACGGAACAAGGGATGGCCTGCTCCTCGCCACGGTCAATCTGTGCATTGAAGTTCTTTTTGATATCCGTTAACTCGACCAGTAGCTCTCCGGTCAGAGAGTCTTTGATAACTACTTGGTTTGACTTCTCAAAACCAGTGAGTTTTCCAGAGACGACAACTTTGGACTTAGCTTCGATAAAATTGGCATTCTGGATATTGATGGTCCCAGCAAATACTGCACCGGTAAATAAGATCATTGCTACGGCTGCAAAAATCATCTTCATAAGAAATCCCTCCTAAATGAAACAAAAGCGTCCGTGCAGAGTTTTCCTTTTCGAGCTTAAGAACTAAACGCGGTCTGAGCCGCTATCAGGTCGGGAGGCTATTGGATTTTTATTTGCAAGCTTATATGAATAGTCTGGCTATCCGGTAGCGCAGTAACGCCGCACAACTCTAATAGAAGTTACCTTACTGGGAGCTTAAATCGTCAGCGGGAAGGATTTCAGCACTTGTGGTGAAGGTCTGCTCCTGGCTGAGCAGCCCCTCAGGTAAAATTTTTTCTAGTACCAGAAAAAACTCTATAAAGATTAATTTTTTGCGTCAATAAGCAAGAATTATTCTCGTAACCTATACTATTTAAACAGCCTGTTCCTGTGATTCGAATCTGCAGGGACGCTCTTCCCTATCCCCGGACAGGCATTGCGCAAAAAGATATTGCTGCTTATCAGCCAGGGGAATAGAGCATGATCAAATTCATTGATACCACCAAGCTTCGTACCCGTGATTTTATCTGTGGTCTATCCAGTGAGTGGGAGCAAACTTTTAGCCTGTGGACACAAACTTTTTTGTGTTTTGAGTGTATTGCCTCACATGGGCGGAAAAAAATGGCGAGCCAAAAACTGATGAATGAAAAGCGTATTGTTTCCTTTATCAATGAACTAAAGGAACGGAAAGTCCTGCGTGTTGCAGTCGCCTATATTGTGGTCACCTGGATCGTCATCCAGGTGGTGAGGCCACCTTTGAAGCCTTGAATTTACCTGATTGGGCGCACACTCTCCTAGTCGTCTTCATCATGCTCGGATTCCCGTTCGCGCTGCTGTTGGCATGGGCGTTCGAGCTCACGCCTGATGGCATCGTTAAGGATCCTGATGGCCAACAGGCCGCGTATGGCGCGTTATGGCGGCGCAAAAGAAGATATCGAGGATTAGTCACCATCGATCGCGGTATTGCAATTCGAAGACATGAGTTCTGAAGAAGACCAAGCGTATTTTTGTGAAGGTATCGCGGAAGAGATTTTATGTGCTTTGGATGAAGTTGATGGCTTGAAGGTTGCGTCCAGGCTTGGGTCGTTCCAGTTTGATAGCAGGAGCGCTGATGTTCTTGAAATTGGCAGAAAGCTGAACGTCTCAACAGTGCTTGAAGGAAGCGTCCGCAAGGTGGGTGAGCGAATCAGGATAACCATTCAGTTGATAGACACACACAGTGGTTACCAGTTCTGGGCAGGGCAGTACAATCACGATTTGAAGGACATTTTCGAGGTCCAGGAACAATGGCGCAGGCCGTCGTGAGCGCAATGCGTCTGTCTTTAGGGAATGGCAAACTGACGCACCCGATGACACGGAGTTCGGAGGCTTATGATTTATTTCTGAAAGCCAGAAGTTATTTCATGCGTCCTGACAAACAGAGTATTTTATTCGCACGGCAGTTCTACCAACGCGCTGTTGAGATCGACCCCGATTTTGGTCGTGCCTGGGCCAAGCTTGCCGCAACTTATGTATTTGAGTACTTATGCAGTGACCCTGATGGAAATGCCAAAGCAGAAGCCAGGCGTATCAGTAATATTGCCCTCAGTATTGCACCCGGTATAGCAGATTCCCATATAGCCAGCGGCATCACCTACTCAATTCACCAGGACTACAAGCAAGCAGATTTGGAATTTGAAACTGCCATCAATCTGCATCCTGATTCATTTGGTGCCTGGTTCACATGGGCTCGTAGCAAGAGTTACCAGGGCGATGCCATAAGGCGGTCGAGCTTTACCAGAAAGCCTCTCAAATCAGGCCGCAGGACTATCACAGCGTCCTGGTGCAGGTGCGTTTGTTGAGTGAATTGGGTGACCCTGGAAGTGCAAAGGAGAAAGCAAGGGAAGGGCTGTGCAGAGCAAAGGCATTCCTGGAATTGAGCCCGGATGAGTATCGCGCCAAGAATATGGGGGCATTCGCGTTGTACGTGCTTGGCGAGGTTGATGAGGCAAAACTATGGATGGAGACTTCGATGCGGAATTCTCCACGTAATTCAGTATTGACCTATAACGCGGCCAGTTTTTACGCAATGGTTGGTGACGCCGACAAAGCGTTGGACTACCTGGCGCAAGCCGCTAAGACCGGAAGTCTCAACCTTGACTGGCTAGCACGGATGGTGGTCTGGAACTTCTAAGGGATGAGCCACGATTCAAGGAGCTTGTTCACCGGTTTAGGGGCGGATGCACCTGCGGAACCGCCAATCCTGTTTGTTTATAGGGGATCGTTCCATTACAGCATCAAGCTTGCCTGGTAGGCTGCTTCTGGCCGCTTCCCGTTATCGGCACTCGAAGGAGTGACAGTCCGGTATTGGGCGCATAGCGGTCATGTTGAACCAACAGAGCCGCGGCTGTATGTCGGCAACCTGCTTAATGACTTGTAGGTAATTTTCTGGCTGGTTGCGAGTATGTTACTAAGTATGATACAAAACACTGATTGCCTTTAAATATCTTTTACAATCAATATTATATAACTATAAATGGCGGAGAGGGAGGGATTACTCGGGCTGTCCCTGCCCTCGCCCTTCAGGCCGTCTCGCTCCGCTTCGACGTTCAAAATCGTTCCCGACGATTTTGTCGAACCCGATCCCTTACGGGATATGGCTTCTCATCCCTTCCTCTAAGCCAAAAAAACGCCCCTATTGGGGCGTTTTATTGACTTGGCGGAGAGGGAGGGATTCGAACCCCCGAAGGGCTATTAACCCTTGCTGGTTTTCAAGACCAGTGCATTCAACCGCTCTGCCACCTCTCCAAAACTGTTTGTAAGAAACTATTTTACTCTTTTTGAAAACCAGCAAGTGCTGGTTTGGACTCGCACTTCCCTGTGGCTGCGCCCCGGCGGCCTTGCGCTCCCGGCCTGTGCTTGCCCCGCCTGCCGTCTTCTTGCGCTCCCGGCGCCGAATCAAGACCAGTGCATTCAACCGCTCTGCCACCTCTCCATGTTTTGGTGGCGCGTATTGAGGTGCGCAAGAATACAGAAAAACGCGCTCACGTACCACCCCTTACTACGGACATATGACAGTTACGTCAAAATTGATTAAGGTATTAATACAAGCTGGTCATTTTGGCCGGCTTTAATGTATTGAACATTGAATATTGAACTATCGGGCACGCGCCCCATCTTATAAATGAATCGCACATAACGGAGCATTACCCAGAGTATGAACCAGACACAATACAGAACCATGACCGCACAGCCGCTTTCGGCTGTCGAAATGAACAAGGTATTACGCAATACCTATGCCCTGCTCTCCATGACGCTGTTGTTCTCCGCGATCATGGCCGGTGTCGCCATGGCGCTCAACTGGCCCTACCCGGGTCCGATGATCGTCCTGGCCGGGTATTTTGGCCTGCTTTTCCTGACGACCAAGTTACGTAACAGCGCCTGGGGCATATTGTCCGTATTTGCGCTGACGGGTTTTATGGGCGTCACGCTGGGCCCGATCATCAATATGTACCTGTATCGTTTTGGTAACGGCAGCGAACTCGTGATGATGGCACTCGGTGGAACCGGTGTGATCTTCCTGGCCATGTCCGGCCTGGCGTTGACCACCAAACGGGATTTCTCCTTCATGGGTAAATTCCTGGCCATCGGCATCCTGGTGGCCTTCCTGGCAGCCATTGGCAACCTGTTCTTCCAGTTGCCGGCGCTTGGCCTGGCGGTTTCCAGCATGTTTATCCTGCTGATGGCCGGCTTGATCCTGTTCCAGACGCAACAGATCGTGCGGGGCGGTGAGACCAATTACATCATGGCCACGGTCACCCTGTTCGTTGCCATTTTCAACCTGTTCACCAGCCTGCTGCATATTCTTGGCTTTGGATTCGGCGAGGACTAAACGAGCTTTAAAAGCCACAAAAGAAAAGACCCGCTTGACGCGGGTCTTTTTTTATCGCGACCGGCTGCGCCGGTTGCTCTCACATTCTTGCCTTCGGCACCCATCACTCGGGCGTGATGGCCTCCTGGCCACCCATGTAGGGCTGCAAAGCCTTGGGGATTTTTATCGAGCCATCCTGTTGCTGGTAGTTTTCCAGCACCGCGATCAGGGTTCGGCCCACGGCCAGGCCGGAGCCGTTCAGTGTGTGCACCAGTTCGGGCTTGCCCGTCTCGGAATTCCGTACACGGGCCTTCATACGCCGCGCCTGGAAGTCGCTGCAGTTGCTGCAGGAAGAAATTTCCCGGTAGGCGCCCTGCCCCGGTAGCCAGACCTCGATGTCGTAGGTCTTGCAGGCCGAGAAACCCATGTCGCCGGTGCACAGCACGATGGTGCGATAAGCGAGATCCAGTTTTTGCAGGATCTTCTCGGCGTTTCCGATCAGTTCCTCGTGCGCGGCTTTGGAATCTTCCGCCCGCACGATATGTACCAACTCGACCTTCTCGAACTGGTGCTGGCGGATCATGCCGCGCGTGTCCTGCCCGGCAGAGCCTGCCTCGCGCCGGAAGCACGGGGTTTGCGCAACATATTTCTCCGGTAATTCCTCGTCTGTATAGATCCGGTCGGCGGCCAGGTTGGTCACCGGCACTTCAGCGGTGGGCACCAGATAACGTGGTGGGTCGTCGGTAGTCGCGAACGCGTCTTCCGAGAACTTGGGCAACTGGCCGGTGCCCTGCATGGTTTCGCCCTTGACCAGGTACGGCACGTACACTTCCGTGTAACCGTGTTCCTGCGTGTGCACATCCAGCATGAATTGCGCCAGCGCCCGGTGCAGCCGCGCAAAGGACGACTTCAACAAGGTAAAGCGGGCGCCGGCCAGCTTGGCCGCGCCCTCCGCGTCCATCATGCCGTGGACTTCACCCAACTCAACATGGTCACGTGGCTCAAAATCAAACCCGGGTTTTTCACCCCAGCTGCGTATCTCGACATTCTCGCTTTCGTCTTCACCCGCCGGCACATCGTCTGCCGCCAGGTTGGGCATATCCAGTAACCAGGCTACCTGCTCGTCACGTACCCGCCGGAACTGTGCTTCGACGTCCTTGAGTTGGCTGCCCATTTCGGCCACCGCATCGAGCAAAGGCTGGATGTCTTCGCCGCGAGCCTTGGCCTGGCCAATGGATTTGGCGCTGGCGTTGCGTTTTGCCTGCAACTCCTCCGTCTCTATTTGCAAAGCCTTGCGGCGGGATTCCAGTGCTTCCCAGGCAGCCACATCGAGCGTGTAACCGCGTGTTTTGAGCGCTTCAACCGTTGCCGGCAGATCGTATCTGAGTATCTGTGGATCAAGCATTTTATGTTTTCAGGGTATTGGAAAGGCGGAATTGTAACACTTCAATCGGGAAGGATCGGTGCCCCGACCACATCCGCGTCAGCGGGTGGTTCAAAACGGAATAAAGCGGGGTCAATGGGCTGGTTCCGGCTCATGTCGTTGAAGTGAATTTCGGTGCGCTGGCCAAAGGCATCCTCCATGGTCATCATGCTTACACCTGTGGCATCGAAACCCAGCAGGATACGCTCGAATTCGGCTTCCATATCCAGGCTTTTCAGCTCCAGCAGTAACATGTCTTCGAAGTCGCCCAGTTCGGTGATCCGGAATTGCTCATCGAGCCGGCTGATATCGGTCAGGATCAACAACGGCGAATCGGCTGCCTGGTCAGACTGGGGCTTGACCGTGACCTGTTGCAGGGTCTCGTCATGGATCCAGATATTGTCACCGTCAGCGACAATGGTTTCCGGGAAGTCACCCTGGTAAATCCAGCGCAAGCGGTCCGGGCTTTTAAGCCAGAACATGCCGTTGGTCTGGTCCTGCACGCGGCCATCCTGCGATTTGACGGTTTGTGTAAACTCGGCCTGGAAGGTATCCAGCCCATAGGTGAACGTCTCCAGCGCGCTGCGGGCCGGGCCGGAACCATCGGCCTGCACAAGCGGCGCGGCAAACACTGCCAACAACAAAAAACTCAGCTTTGCACGCATATTCAATCCCGTGGCGGTGGTGGCGCCAACACTTCGCGTTGGCCATTGTGCTGTGGCCGGGAAACGACACCATCCGACTCCATCTCCTCGATGATACGCGCGGCGCGGTTATAACCGACCCGCAGGTGGCGTTGCACGCTGGAAATAGAGGCCCTGCGGGACTCCGTGACAAAGGCTACTGCCTGGTCGTACAACTCGTCCACGTCGCTCTGGGCTTCCTTTGGTATACCTTGCGGATTAATCGTCATTCCATCGGTGGTCAATTGCTCTTCTTCCAAGACCGCCTCGATGTAATCTGGTTCACCCAGCGACTTCAAATAATTGACCACTGCGTGCACTTCGTGGGTCGCGACATAAGCACCATGCACACGATCGGGTATCGAGGTGCCGGGCGGCATGTACAGCATGTCGCCGTGGCCCAGCAACTGCTCGGCGCCCATCTGGTCCAGGATGGTCCTTGAGTCGACACGCGAGGATACCTGGAATGCAATACGCGTTGGGATATTCGCCTTGATCAGGCCGGTGATGACGTCCACGGATGGACGTTGCGTAGCCAGGATCAGGTGGATGCCCGCAGCACGCGCCTTCTGCGCAAGACGGGCGATCAGTTCATCGATCTTCTTGCCGAGAATCATCATCATGTCGGCAAGTTCGTCAACGATGACGACGATATGCGGCAGCGGCTCGAGCTCGGGGATTTCCGCGTCGGGGTCTAACTCATCCGGTTTGAACAGCGGATCCTTGTAGGGTGTGCCCGCATCAATGGCTTCCTGGATCTTCTTGTTCAGACCGGCCAGGTTCCGCACGCCTGCCACCGACATCAAGCGGTAACGGCGTTCCATCTCGGCGACACACCAGCGCAACGCGTTGGCCGCCTCCTTCATGTCGGTCACTACGGGTGCCAGCAAGTGCGGGATATCAGCATAGACCGATAGCTCCAGCATCTTCGGATCCACCATGACCAGCCTGACTTCTTCCGGCGTGGACTTGTAAATCAGGCTGAGAATCATCGCGTTCAGCGCCACGGACTTACCGGAACCGGTGGTGCCCGCCACCAGCAAATGCGGCATCTTGGCCAGGTTGGCCACCACCGGACTACCTGAGATGTTCTTGCCAAGCGCCAGCGTCAGCGGCGCGCTGCTGCTCTCATACACATCGGAACGCAGGATTTCTGACAGGAACACCATCTGCCTGTTCTGGTTCGGTATCTCCAGGCCGATGGTGGATTTACCGGGAATGACCTCAACCACGCGCACCGACACAACGCTAAGCCCTCGCGCCAGGTCCTTGACCAGGTTGATGATCTGCGCGGACTTCACGCCCGCGGCCGGCTCGAGTTCGAACCGCGTGATAACCGGTCCGGGATGTACGGCGACAACGTGCACTTCGACACCGAAATCGGCAAGTTTCAGTTCGACCTGCTTGGACAGGGCCTTCAGTACATCTTCGCTGTAACCCGGGGCCTGGTCACCCGGCTCATCCAGCAGGTCCAGCGGCGGCAAGGAGTCTGCCGGCATGTTCTTGAACAGCGGCGGTTGCTTTTCCTTAGCAGCGCGTTTTCCGGTGTGATCTTCCGGGATGGATATCTGTGGCTCGATCTTCGGTGCCTGGCGGCCCTTGCGCTTGACCTGGTCGGTCTTGCGAACCTCGTCACGCTTGGCGCGCGCCCTGCGGCCCGCGAACCAGTCGCGCATGCTGACAACGTTGCCGACTACCCAGTCCACCAGGTTCAGCGTTATCCGCCCGGTAACGTCCATGACGTGGAACCAGGAAAGCCCGGTGAACAGCGTAATACCTACCAGGGTCATGGCAAACAGGAACAGTGTCGAGCCCAGCAGGCCCGTGATCTCCCGCAACGGTGATGCGATCACGTCACCGATCACGCCGCCACCACCGGCCGGCATGGTCCCGGCGGGCGGCATCAGGTGCATGTAGGACAAACCGGTGGATGCCATCAGGAACAGGGCCAGGCCCGTTATTATCGCCACGGCTTCCATCAATCGGGTCTCGGATGCGGGGCTGCGGTCACTCCAGATGCGCCAGCCACCATACACCACGATCAGGGGGGACAGGTAAGCGATATAACCCGTCAGACCCAGCAGTGCGTCCGCTATCCAGGCCCCAAGAATGCGGCCCGCATTCTGTACGTGGTCGGAATTGGTCGAATTAAAAGGCCCCGGATCGGTCGGATCATAGGTGGCCAGACAGGCGACGATATAGACCGCGACCAGGATCGAAAGCAAAAACGCGCTCTCTTTCAAGTGACGGGTCAGCCTGGATGGTGCGCCGGCCTTCTTAACGGCTTTTTTGCGTGCTTGCGCCAAATTTATCTACCTTATAAGGTTTATTTCTTAAGTTGTTCTATTTGAAGTCAAATAAACGCCAAGAACAAGTCTATATTAACCTTTAGCAACGACAATTCAAACCATATCGCGGGAAACGGTTCCAGGCCTGGGCCAGAAGGTGCTGTTTGAGCCGGTTTTCCGGTGCGATGTTCGGTTAGAATAACGCACTTGAACTTGTTGATTCAGCCTCAAGCTGGAAACTGGTAAGCGTATCCTTTTGGCGATATTCGAAACCCGTCCACGAGGGAGGGTGCCTGGAAATTATAACGGAGCACATACATGAGCGATATCAAACACCACCGCCTGTTGATCGTCGGTTCCGGTCCGGCAGGTTACACCGCGGCGATCTATGCCGCGCGTGCCAACCTTGCGCCAGCCATCGTCACCGGTATCCAGCAGGGCGGGCAACTGACCACGACCACCGAGGTGGATAACTGGCCTGGTGAGGCAGAGGGCATACAGGGCCCGGAACTGATGCAGAAGATGCTGGCCCAGGCAGAACGTTTCGATACCGAGATCATTTTTGACCACATTCACACCGTGCACCTTGACGAATATCCGTTTGTGCTCGAGGGTGATTCCGGCAAATACAGCTGCGATGCCATGGTGATCGCCACCGGCGCCAGTGCCAGGTACCTCGGTCTGCCGTCCGAAGAGGCATTCATGGGCCGCGGTGTGTCCGCCTGCGCCACCTGCGACGGTTTTTTCTACCGTGACCGCAAGGTGGCCGTGATCGGTGGTGGCAATACGGCCGTCGAGGAAGCGCTGTACCTGTCCAATATCGCCTCAGAGGTCGTGGTAGTGCACCGCCGCGACGAACTGCGGGCCGAGAAAATCATGCAGGACCGCCTGTTCGAAAAGGAACGGAATGGTAATGTGAGCATCATGTGGGATCACAACCTGGACGAAGTCCTGGGTGATGATGCCGGCGTCACCGGCGCGAGATTGAAACACGCAAAAACCGAAGACCTGACTGACATTGATGTCGATGGCGTGTTTATCGCCATTGGCCACAACCCGAACACCGAGATCTTCCAGGGTCAGCTGGACATGGAGGGTGGCTACATCCTGATCCGTGGCGGCAACAAGGGCCTGGCTACGATGACCAGTGTCGCTGGTGTGTTTGCCGCGGGTGATGTGACCGACAGTGTTTACCGCCAGGCGGTGACCTCCGCCGGTTTTGGTTGCATGGCGGCACTGGATGCCGAGCGCTGGCTGGAAGAACAGTAGCCCAGTCGGAACGGGCTCATGATTCCGATTTTGGCGCAAGATCCGGAGTCACCCTTCCCGCCGGCAGATCAGGCCCTGGACAATCCGCCGGGCCTGCTGGCGGTTGGTGGTGACCTGTCCCCTGCCCGCCTGCTGAACGCTTACCGTCACGGTATATTCCCGTGGTATTCCGAGGGTGAACCGATCCTGTGGTGGAGCCCGGCGCCGCGCTGTGTCCTGTACCCCGGCCGCGTCTACCTGTCACGCCGTCTAAAGCGCCGCTATAACCAGGGCCGGTTCACGCTGAGCGCCGACCAGGCATTTGAACAGGTCATCAGGGCATGTGCAGAACCCCGGCCAGCGCAAGCTGAAACCTGGATCACCGACGACATGATCAATGCCTATATTCGCCTGCACGAACTTGGCATCGCGCACTCGGTGGAGGTATGGCTGGACGGAGAACTGGCGGGTGGAATCTACGGTCTGTCCCTGGGCCGGGTATTTTTCGGTGAATCCATGTTCAGCGCTCACGCGGACGCCAGCAAGATCGCCCTGGTCGCGTTGTGCCGGAAACTGCAACAATGGAATTTCTCATTGCTCGACTGCCAGGTCGGCAACCCACACCTTGCTAGCATGGGCGCAGAGGACATTTCACGCGGCGAATTCAACCGGCACCTGGAATACACCAATGATGCCGATCACTGGAGCGGGGACTTTAGCTGCCAATCACGGTGGTAAGCCACCGCGGCTTATTGCCCGGCCGCTGACTCCAGCATGATGTAGACGTGTGTAACCCTGTCGGGGGATGCGGTAACGGCCGGATCGGAAATATAGTGCTCCCACGAGACCTCACCCTGGTTCAGCCCGTGGGCGGACAGGTAGGCAGCCAGCTTCTCATAGGTCGGCATCATTTCATCGTAGCCGCCGTGGTGCACGGCCCTGATGGCGGTGCCCGATGGTGAATAGCCTGCCTTGATATCACCGGGTAATTCATCGGGAATCACGCCCACTGGTATGGCAGCGTCAAACTCGTAACCACCCTCGGCCCACGCACGGGTGATGGCCATCGGCGGCGCTGCCCGCTCGATACCCGCTTCAAACATGAATGTATTGATCCGCGTATAGGCCTGCGCCATGGCCTGGGCGATGTCAGCAGGTTCCTGGCTGCTTTGTGTGGTGACATACAGGATCATCTGCGCGACGACGTCCAGGCGCTCGATTTCAAGCGAACTGAAACTGCCTGGGGGTAATGACTCGGCATACTGTTTCAGGCTTAGAAGGCCCTGCTCGTAATCGCCACCGACCCAGCGGTCGAACAATAAACCGAAATACCGGGCCAGGAAGGCGTCCAGGTAATTCACACCCTCGGTCAGGTCGGAGTCGAAAAACCACGTCACGCTCGTTGCATCACCATCGGGGGCCAGCGCAAATCCGGTATCCGCGACACCCTGGGCGTCGAAATCCAGCCGGATATCAATACGCTCGTACGGCTTACTGGCCACGATTTCCTGCCAGCCGCTGCCGACCAGTTGTGGATCACCGCTCCAGCTCAAGCGCGCACCTACACCGCTTTCCGGTCCGGATACGACAAACATGGCCTGCGGGTCCCTTCCCGCCCACGGGGACCACTTTTGGTAATCCCCATAGCCATTCAGTATCCCGAAGACCACGCCTGCAGACCGGTCAATAGTGATGGAACGCTCAACGTGCACCTGCCTGGGCAGCAGGTAACCGGTCAAGACAAAGGCGGCGAGTAAAACCACTGCAAGGATGATGACTTTCTTCAAAACAGTCCCCTGTCGTTGAAACCAAACATCAGGTTAAGATCAGCACGACAAGCGGTCAAGACGGTCCCTTGCCGGAACCGGAACCGTTTTCCTTGTTTTCTTGTTCGGTTTTGTTCTCCAGTTCCAGTGGTGGTACTTCAGTCATTGACACCTCCGTGGACGCATCTTCGGGTGGTGTTTCACGCTGCGGAAACCACTCCGGTACAGCGTCATCTTCCTCCCATGCATAGCGTTTGACCGGTGTGATGTCCCAGCGCCGGTAGACAATCGCCAGTGCAACCCCCAGGATCGCCCCGCTCAGGTGCAATTCCCATGACATGTTCGGGCGTATGGGTAATACACCCCAGATCATTGACCCGTACAGGAACCAGACCATCATGGACACCGCGACCGAGCGCATATCAAGACGCAGAATACCGCCGATGAACACGTAGGCCAGTAGCCCATAAACAAAACCGCTGGCACCGAAATGCAGGCTCGGACGGCCGATAAACCAGGCCAATATACCGGAACCCACCCATATAACCGGCATGACCCGCATCGCGGACGCGGGATACAGGTAGAGAATGGCCGTGAGGCTGATCAACAGCGGCAAGGTGTTGGAAAACAGGTGTTCAAAGCCACCGTGCAGCAACGGTGCGGTGAACACACCGACCAGGCCTGAAATGTGCCTGGGCCGCAGGCCAAAACGCGCAAGGCCGAGGCCCAGCACACTGTCGGCAATCAGGATGACCCACAGTAACAATACCGCCCACAGGGCGATCTTCAGCGCCAGGCTGAAATTCCTTTGCGCCCTCTTGGAGGAGATGAAACGCGGATCAGGTTTAGAGATGTGCATCGGCTAGTCCGGACTATTGCATCTCTTCAGGTAACGCGGAAGCAATCGCCGCCCGGGTCTCATCCATCAGTCCCGGGATGTCCTCATCCGTCCAGTGACCGTCAGTCTCTATCGGCGGATGTATGACCAGGCGCATTGTTCCCGGGAAGATCAGCAGCGATTTCGCCCGCTGGATATTGCGTGCGCCGACAATGGTCGCCGGCAGAATTGGTAACTGTTGGGATGTGGCAAAACGGAAAGCGCCTTTCTTGAATGGCAACAACCTGCCGTCCAGGCTGCGGGTACCCTCTGCGAAAAACAGTATGCCGACACCGTTACCCACCCGGTTCAGGGCATCATCCACGGCCTTGCGGGTCTGGTCTGGATTGCCCCTCTCCACGAATATGTGCCCCAGGCTTGCACAGCCGATACCGACAGCTGGCATCTTCCTCAACTCTGCTTTCAACAACCATTTAAGGTCCAGCTTCAACCAGCCATAGGCCAGAAAGATGTCGTACAGGCTTTGATGGTTGAGAACGACCACGTAAGTCTTGTCAGGGACGGCATTTTCCGCACCTTCGACAATGACACGCACGGGTGTCAGCCAGCATATGATCCTGCCCCACCACGGGGCTATATTGCGACTCGCTGCTTCCGGATTCCAGATGGCCGCCGCCAATACAGACGCCCAACCGGCCACCAGGGTCAGTACCAGCGCAATCGGCAGCAACACCAGCCATACGTAGAACTGGTACAGGAACAGGAGGACGGATTTCATGGGTCCAGACTAACCACAGCTCAAGCTCGTTGCAATATATCTAGCCCGTAAATCGCCCCAGCCGAAATAGAACCTCACTACATACATAAGATCACGCAAAAATAAATAACATCCTCTTAATATAAGCCCGGAATTTCACTTTGTACCCGGTTCTATTTCTATCGCGGCTCTAGCTTGTTCAGGCACGCTCGGGATTCGGCTTCCCTCCAGCCATAGCTATTGATATGACTGTCGGTCCAGCCCAGCACCCAAGCGCACCTGTCCGGCGCAATCATCCGCGCTGCTGGCGTGATTTACGGGCTTCAAAAAAAAGGGGTGCAAAATCTGCACCCCTTTCTTTCCAAATGCTCATCAATGACAAGCCTGGTCAAGCGATGTCAGGAATTTGACTCGATCTTCTTCCTGGATTCCTTTTTGACATCCAGAAGACGCGACTTGGACTTGCCGATCTTGATGGTGTGCGGCTTCATCGCCTCGGGGATTTCACGCTCGAGGTCGATGTGAAGCAATCCGTTTTCAAGGCTGGCGTTGACAACCTTGACGTGATCCGCGAGGTTGAAGCGCCGCTCGAAAGAACGCGTGGCGATGCCTCGGTAAAGGTATTCGCCCTGCTCTTCTTGTTCTTCCTTGCTCTGACCGGTAACCGTCAAGCGGCTTTGTTCCGTGGTGATGTCGAGTTCATCCTCGGCAAAACCGGCAACCGCCATGGTGATCCGGTAGTGGTCTTCACCTGACATGTGAATGTTGTACGGGGGATAGCTGTTTCCCTGGTCGTGGCGCGTCGCAGCGCTCATCAACGATGCGAGCCGGTCAAAACCAATGGAAGTTCTGTATAAAGGTGAGAAATCAAAAGTAGTCATATCCGTATTCTCCTTTGAAGCAATTACGGTCTAAAAATTACTTCCGCCTTATGGCCGGAAGCTGCCTGTGACCCCCGAAGGCTGTCACGTCTAAATAGATTGGGACGGGCCCAAAAAGTTCAAGGGTGATTCACGCAATTTTTCAAGATCGTTTGGGCGCGGCACTTGGCCATTCGGCTATCGCCCGATGATGTGCCGGTGTGGTCTTCTGGCCCCGCAGTCTGCGGACTTCCCTCTCCTTTGAGCCGTCTTAACAGGGCTGGCCTCACAGGGCGTATGCCCTGATCTGCCTGAAATGTGAATCCCGCACATTTCTCCTCTCCTGCCTCTCAGGATTCGGTGCGGTACTTTAATGTCGCCCACACCGGGAAACCACCGGGCCTACGTGTGGAGCAACCGGCGTAGCCGGTCGCGATTCAGGGTCAAAGGCTTTGCTGGAATTGCTCACTAGGCTGTGCCGGGGCGTTCCTTACCGGGACCGTCATTTGTCGGGAACAAATGACGAGCGCCCAGGGATGGCTTGAGAGTGTCCCGGAAAGGAATCCCTGGCTCAGCCAAGAAAGTGCTTGCGAACCGGAATTACGGCGGAATCTCACTCCCACATGGAGTGTGACCAATCGCGCCGGGATGCCGCCCCACAGAGACACCACAAGATCCCTTACTAGAGGTAACGGACGGATATGACCTCGAAGGCGGTCACATTTTCCGGCAATTCGACTTCGAAGCGGTCACCAACTCCCTTGCCCAGCAAGGC
>CAVWBD010000012.1:0-11322 GCA_963753105.1 uncultured Gammaproteobacteria bacterium | reverse complement strand
TGGCGCGGTTTGGGGGCCAACTACATCAACCAGGTTGGCCGTGGATTGATTCCCCTTGACGAAGGCAGCGCCCTGGCCCGCGAGGCCATCAACGTTGCGTTGTCGCTTGACCCAAATATTGCGCTGGCGCATTCCAGCCTCGGCTGGATCGCGATGACCTATGACGGAGACCTGGAAACTGCGGCTCGGCACTTCGAGCACGCGCTGTCACTGGAACCGACAAACTTTGTCGTTATCCTGGAATCAGCTGATTTAATGAAAAAACTCGGCCGTCTTGATAAATGCATATCGTTGTTGGAGCACGTCAGCAACCGGGACCCGGTGAACCCCACCACCCATAGCAACCTGGGCACTGCCTACCTCTGGGCCGGACGATTTGACGAGGCCATCGCATCGCATCGCACCACGCTGACGCTGAGCCCGGCACACTTCCGCACACACTACCGGATCGGCGAGGCGCTGTTGCATAAGAATGAACTGGAAGCCGCGCTTGAGGAGATCATGAATGAGCCAATGGAAGGCTTCCGCCTGATCGGCCAGGCCCTGGCTTACCATGCCCTCGGGCGGGCTGATGAAAGCGACACGGCGTTGGATGCGCTAATTGAAAAGTTCGAGCGCGACGCACCCTATAATGTCGCCTATATTTATGCATTCCGCGGGGAGCCTGATAAAGCATTTGTGTGGCTCGACAAGGCGGTCCAGTACAAAGACCCGGGCTTGCAGAATGTTGGTGTCAACAACATGTTCGCCAACCTGTACGATGATCCGCGCTGGCCGCCGTTTCTGGAGCAATTCGGCAAGTCACCCGAGAAATTGGCGGCGATCGATTTCAAGGTGAAGTTGCCCGAGTAATGTAGGGCCATGCTCTTTAGTACATAATTTCGGTCCTTCTTGAAGGGCTTAAATGTATCCGGCCCCATTTATCCACCTATTGAATCTGAAAAAAGCTTCCGGTTTTTGAAATCGGTCAGCATTTTTCAGTTTTCGTAAGAATCTTAGGAAGGAATGGTGCTTGAATCAGGTATGAGATGGCAATTTGTGATCAGGGAGAGCAACTTTGCAATCAAAGGAGTTCCAAATCATGCGTATTCTGATTCCCGGGAAACTATGGCCCGTTTTGGCATTGGCGCTAATCGCTCTTTGCCTGCCGCGTTACAGTATGGCAGTTACGGAGACACTGTATTTCGACGTCGGGGGATTCGACAAAATCCTGATCCCATCACCGTATCAGCTTGAAGTTGTACAAGGCGGAGAATTCCAGGTCGAAGTCACCGTTGATAGACAATATACAGCAGGCATCGAGGTATGGAAGGAAGGCTCCACGCTGATTCTTGGGGTGGGTACTGGCCCCTACAATTTTTCGACACTAAAGGCCCACGTGACACTGCCAATGCTGGATTCGATTGAAATCCTGGGAGTGGGTAGCGCGACCCTGTCAGGTTTCAGTCAACATAAACTTGTGGTCAATATCATCGGCACGGGCCGGGTCCGGGGCACTTCGATGTGGATCGACGAATTGGATCTCAAGGTAATGGGTACCGGTGGTGTGGATTTTGGTGACATCGCGCCCTTGCAGTATGCGGATGTGGGACTGGATGGTGTTAACGTGTCTACCCTGAACATGGCTGCCGGTTCAACGATCAGTGGTGTCCTGATTGGCATAACAAAGCTGAAATATTGGGGCAATGATGTGCACCTCGATGTGGCTTTGACCGGTTTATCTAAAGTCCAGTGGCTGGGTGAGGCTCCTGGCACCGCCGGTCCACCGGCGATCGGATCCGGCCATACCGGTTCGTGGTATGCCAGTGAGCAAAGCGGTCATGGTTTTTCCATCCAAATCGGCACCAGGGCAAATGGCTTACCTTTGGTTGTGGTGTACTGGTATACCTATGATGATCTTGGCAACCCTATATTCCTGGTGGGCAGTGGCGTACCCGACGGCAACGTGTTGGAGGTCGAGTTCAAATCGCCCGTTGGTATGGTGTTCGGTGAGTTTGACCCCGACAGTGTTGTGCGCGAAGCGGGTGGTGTCGGGCGATTTGAATTTTCAGACAAGAACACCGGGGTCTTCAGTTATACACCCTCTGAATTCACCATTTTGGCCTGGGGGCATACCCCGGTTATATCGCTGCCGCTGGTGAAACTATTCGCTATTCAGAACTAGTGGCAAGCAATTCCTGTTAAACCAGCCTGGGGCCGGAAACATTCAATTCAAAGGTGTTTCCGGCTCTTTTTTTAGATGCCGGTTGCGGAATTCAGTGGGTGTCATGCCCTTGATTTCCTTGAATGCCTTGTTGAACGGCGACAGGGACTGGTATCCCATATCCAACGCTATGGTCAGCACCGGCAGGTGCCGCGTATCAGGCTCAACCAGCAAACGCGCCACTTCCCTGACGCGGTATTCGTTCAGGAAGCGGTTGAAGTTCCGGTAACCGAGATGGCCGTTGATCAGGCGGCGCAGTCGGTACTCTTTCACTCCCAGCTTGTCTGCCAGGCTGCGGATGGTAAAACCTTCTTCCCGAAAGACCTTTTCTTCCTGCATCAGGCGTCCGAGTTCGCCGATGACCACGGTGCCGGTTTCGCCGCTTAAAGCGTCGATTTCCTCGGGGTCGGCCGATGGGAAAATCTCCGGTGCCGTACCCTTGAACTGGCCACCCCGCACCCCCAAAAAACGAGTGCAGACAACGATGATCAACAGGAAAAATGCGCCTGTCATGACAATGTCAGCGAACTGGGACCGCGCAGTGCCAAGCTGGTAGAACTCGACGGCGTTTACAAGCAGAATGACGATGCCACCAACCAGAACGCTGAACATGCGGGCGCGTCTGCGGCTTTCGACCAGGTCCGTACGCCAGTCCCGGAGAGCGATATAAAGCGCCAATCCAACCAGCAGGGTGTGCAGGGCGATAAACGGGATCAACCACATGCCATGGTTGCCTACTCCAGTGCGCAGGAACCAGTGCGCAACGCCCCGGAAGTCACCGAAAGTCAGGTAGTGGCCCACGACCGCGGCTGCCATGTATGCCAGGTATAGCCACAGGTAAGACCATCGCCAGCGATACGTATCCTCGAACATCGACTTCGCCAGCAACCAGAACACGAACGGCGAAGCCAGCGCCAGTAAGTTGAGGGGTGGCTCAAGCGTGTTCCACCCCCACTCGAGGGTGATGCTAAACAGGTATATGCCGGCAAGGCACAGGGAGAAAATGGAACCCAGGATCAAACTGGGCTTATGTTGGCTCTCCCTGAAAAGGATGAATGCCAACAGGATCAGCATTGCGGTGTTGCCGGATCGAAAAAATAAGTCGAGCGGTAACATGATTGTCCACCACTTGCTGCTGGAAACGAGCATTAGAGTATCTCATTTCCAGGGCCGGGAGGACAATAAACGGCTGATTAGAATGCATAACCGAAACCCACAGAGAAAATCACCGGGTCGAACTCCCCATCAAAACGGACGTTTCCCCGTGACTGTTCGACATCGGTCTCGATGTAACGCAGGTTGGTATTGAACAACCAGCCACGCTTCCCAAGCGGTATATCCAGCCCGACGGTCAGACCCCATGCCCAGTCACTCCCTGTTGATGCCCTGTTTCCACCTGAGGACAGGTCCCAATCCCACCATGTTTGGTCGTTGCCGTAGGTGACCAGCGCTAATTGCGGTCCCGCGTAGAAATCCAGCGCGTGCTCCGGGGTCAGGTGAAAATTGAGTCCCAGGCTAAACGGGGTAAAACCATTGAGACTGATGCCGCTGCCAGCACTGCCATGGGAAATCCTGCTGGTGACTTCGAAGTTTGCTGCGGCTAGCACCCCCAGTTCGATCCCCAAACGGGGTGACAAACGGTATTCAGCCTGCAAACCGGCACCAGCGCCGGCGCCAATGCCAACGTGTATATTGCCGTGCCCGATGGAAGTCGATACCGAGTTCCCCGTTGGATCGACCCAGGAGAGGTTAAATCGCAGGCGCCAGTGGTTTTCATCCTGGTGCAGCGAACTGGCACTGTCGGATGCTCCTTGATCGGCTGTTGCCGAGTTGTTGCTGTCGACCTCTTCGCCGTCAACGCTCAATGCCTGGGACGAGTCTGTACCTGTAGCCTCGGGGTGCGTATCTGCCGACAATGAAACAGGGGATAGCAGGCTGCACAACGCGATTCCAAGCAATAATCCTTCTTGCAGAAGTGGAACTTGACGGTTCATGTTGAATCTCCAGGTTTAATCAGGTTTCCGGGTGTTCAATCACCCGAGCCCGATTAAATCCCTTGTGGACAAGACCGTCTCATTGTTATTGAATAATGTTGATGGATTTCAAAATCCGACAGCTTTTTTCATTATCAGTAAAAAAAATTGGAGGAGTCAGGGCTCAGTGGCCGGCATTCTGGAACGAATGAATTAAGTGGATGAGTACCTGGCGGCACCCAGTCAACTATGAAACGGCCACAAAGTGGGGCAATCTTTCACTGCGTTATCGAAAGCGGCATCGCTTAGGGTTGGAAAGGTTCCCGCCGCCTCCGAACACCTTGAAAAATATCCTACCAGTGATTTCAGGTTTTGCTCGGCCCGGATGATATGGCCGGGCTGGTTATGCGCATTGTTGATACGCATCCGCGTGATGCCGTGCCCCACCATTTTCCTGATTCGTCGCTCACCATGCGGCGACGGCTGAAAATTTTGTGCCGCCAATTCGCGTCTCAAGAGACCCAGAAATCGTGATTTAAGTACAGCAGACATTTTTTGAATCCCCCCAGGAAATAGTTAAGATCAATCCACCCGTATTTACATTAGACGGGTTATTTCCAAACAGTATAGAACACAATATTGATTCTGCATTTCCTGCCCGCTGCGGACAAGAACGGGATTAGAGCATTTTTCCGTTCAATCCGGGTTTGGCCTGAACTGTTCAATCACTGCCGCGTCTATCCAGTAGACGTCTCTGCCACCGTCAGAACCCCTGTTGAAGAAAAGGTATTTTCCGTCTGATGTGATGAACGGGCGGTTTTCAGATCCTTCCGAGTTGATCCCATCCCCGAGGTTAACCGCATCCGTCCAGCCGCCGTTTGCTGTCCTGAATGACACGTAAAGATCGTCCTGTCCAAAACCCGACGGTTTTTTCGAGCAGAAAACCAGGAAAGACCCATCCGGGGCGACACTCGGGTCCCACTCTTCCCACTGCGTGTTGATTTCCTTACCCATCCTGATCGGTGCTGAGTAAGCACCGTTTTCGAACTCGGAAAACATCATTTCGTAATTCCTGTTCTCGTCATCGAACCTGCGGAAAAAGTACAGCGTCTTGTCATTCGACACCGACGGGTAGGATTCATGCAGGGGCGTAATGAGGACATCAGAAATGGAAGTTGGGGCCAGCCATTTCCCGTTATCGTATTCGACCTTCCACAGGTTGGACGATTCAGTACTTGCCTGGCCGGGCTCCAGCGGTCTCCTGCTCGTAAAGTACAGTACGGGCTCGTTGGGAGAAAATGTGAAATCACCAAAGCCATATTCTTTGACGAAGAACGGCGCCCGTACTGGTTCAGTCCATTTCCCGGTCTTGTTCTCCGATAGAAATATTTCCGTGTCATCCCTGAAGCCTCTCCTGAACACCATGAAACGGTGGTCATACGAAAACGTCAGGCTGGCTTCTATCGCGGGTGTGGATATGACTCCCGGTGCAAACACCTCGGCTGTCATTCCCGGTGGAGTCTGGCCCAGGTATGGACCCTCGAGTAGCGGAAAATCTTGCTGCTGGGCCGAAACGGCTCCTGCGATGACGATAGAAAAAATGACTGCAACACACTTGCCAGTTTTCATCATTGTCCTTTCCATTTTCGTTCAGTGCAACGAACCATGCGGCCAGTCGGTCTGGCCATCTCCTGAGGCTGAGACTGAAGAGTTTGGAGGGCAGCGGTGGTGGTTGCAAGCGGGTCTACAAACCACCCGTCTTGGGAATAGACCGGTTAAACGCTATTTTGCAGGATCAAGGGGGGCAGGGTCCCCTCTGGATACTCTTTTCACACGCTTTTTATCAACCCTTATAGGTCATAAGTCATGGGTAAGTAACTGTTTATACAGCTACTGCGTCTTAGAGGTACCCAATGTGCTGTCATTGGGATTTCAATTGCAATGGAGTGAAGAAATGTCAAAAATTCTTACTGTAATACTCACACTTAGTTTTTGTTCAATAGCTCTTGCAGAACCGGTTCTGTATGTCTGTGAACGCCCCGCGTGGGATGGCGAGAAAGGCTGCGGTCCGAACAACACCTATGCAACTTACAGCATGCAGGTGGAGACAGACGAATTCGATAATAAGTACTCCTACTATGAGTTCCGTGGGAGTAAAGGCTGTGATGCCAACAAGGGTCGCAGATACAAGTACAACTACAAGGCTAACGGCGATGTGATCCAGTTTGCCTTCAAAGCAAAGCCCTATTCATCGATGTACTCAAACCAGGTGTCAACGATCACGCTTGATCTTGACTCGATGAAAGCGGTCATGAGCAGGGTGGAAGACAGCCCGGAACTGAGCTGCAGGATTGAACAACTCTGATCTAAGACCTGAACCGGGGGGGTGCAAGTTTTGCCCCCCTCCATAGCAGGTCCGGTGATGTGGCGTCGGAGTGAAAATTACTAATTAGTACCAGGATAACCTCAGTGCCATTCAATCAGGCTGAGTTGGTCTTCTTCCCCGGCCAGGCCCATCTCGATCACCGGTCTTTTGGCGTACCGAACGGATAGAGTACTGAGAGATCCACATTCTCGTACGGCAGCGCATCGAGGGATGTCGTGCCCACAAATGGCTTTGGCGCTTCCACTATCACGATCTTTTTGGCGTAGCCGGTCTCATCGAAACCCCTGCGGAAGTGGACGCGTGACTTGACCATGAAGACGTCGTAGTTCGCCGGGTCCACGTTGCCCATGGCGAAACGTTCAGGATAACGAACCTGGCAGTAAGCCGGTGTCAGGAACACGGTATTTCCATCACCGAAATTCACTGCCGCAATGTATGGATAGCCAAGGCCTTCACCCACGTAGGCCAGCTTCCCTGTGATACGAAACGGTGAACCGCCGGACGGCGTGAAGCCACCGATCTCCATGTCGAAAGCGTCACCGACAGCGGCGCCGGATGCCTTAAGTGCCTCGAGTGCTGTTGGCGAGGTGATGGCACCGTACAGAACCCGGTCGATTCCCCTGGCCTCGAACGCCCGCAAAATATGCGTGGCATCTCCGGGACGGTCCGAGTAGTCACCCACGGCCACCGGCACTTCACCCGCGGCCACGGCGTCTGCCACGATGCCGGCAGCCTCTTCCGGCAACGGGAATCCACCCACGGCAAATGCTTCGCGAACCCGCCAAATGTAGTCATTCATATCGTCGGCGATTCGATCCGCCAGTGCCTGGTCATTATTGGTCATGACCTGCACCGTGGCGCCCACGTCGGGCACGTCAGACCAGGGGTAGCCATAGAATACGCTGACGTAGACGTCCTTGTGACGGGCCTCCCAGCGCCGCGCCCGCTCCATGATATCCATGGATGGCGTCTGCCCGGTCCACTGCAGCACCGTGGCGGTGATGACGCCGGGTTTACGGGTGGCGGTCGTGGGCCGGTACTCTCCGCGCATCGATCTAACCAGGGCACGCGCTGCGCGCTCACCCTGGAGACGTGTGTCGTAGTGTGGGTAACGCTTGGTCACAAAGGCAAAATTCGCCTGCTCGAGAAAGGCCTTATCCTCGTTGCCATGCAGGTCAAAGGTCGCGGCGATCGGCACGTCTGGGCCGACCACCTCGCGCACCAGGCGTGCGATTTCCGCCTCGGGCCGGGGTACATGCCGCACCGCCATCGCGCCGTGCAGGGACAGGTAGACACCGTCCACGGGCATGGCTGCGCGCAGGTCTTCCAGCATCAGGCCCATGAAGTGATCGAAGGTCTCCTTCGTATTCCAGCTACGTGATGAGCCGCCAAATACTTCGCCGGGGGAGCTGAGGCCCACCAGTTTCACATCGTGGTAATCACCGGCCACCGATACAAAGCCACCGATAGACCCGCCGGATGAGAGCAGGTCATCGCCTTTCAGCACAGGCCCCAGGCGTGTCCAGTCTTCGATGGTGGTGTCTCCTCCCGGGCAGAAGGTGCAGGTCTCGTGGCTGAACTGGGCCACTGCTACCCGCAGCGGGGTTGTTTTCTGTTTTTCCTTGTAGCCGGAAACATGTGACGCAATCGCCTTCCATTCTTCATCCACTTTTATGAAAGCGTTGCTGGACTTGTAAGTGTATTTTTCTGCGTCACCCGTGCCATCAATGATGGCAAAGCGGCCTTGATAAATCTGTAATCTTTCAATGACATAGCTGAATTCGCCCGGCTCCCACTTGTTATTTCTGACATAATCCAGCTCTTGCTCCCGGTTTGACCGGCCACCATCCGCGTCAATCATTTCAAATGAACTGTGCAAGATAGAGCCCAGCAGTTCCGCGTCCTGTGTTTTATAGGCAGCGGGCCAGAGTTTTGTCTTGATTTCCCTCAGCGTTTGCTCATCATCGGCAAAAGCCAGGGGAGTCGAAAACATGGCCAGTGCCAGGAAAATTTTTATCACTTTCATTTATTTCTCCGGCAAACGTTATTTAGTCTATTGCTATTGCCATTCGATCAGGCTGAGCGGATCTTCCACCTCGGCCAGGTTCATTTTGATCACCCTGTTGTCGGCTGAAACCGTGATAAAACGTGGCACACCCGCGGCGGCGAATTGCTTGAAAATGCTGCGGTCGGGATCGGCGGCCAGCGGAGTCTTGATACCGTTCTCATCACGCCAGGCAATCACCGTTTCAGCGCTCTCCTCGCGGGCAATGGCGATGATTTCGATAGAATCGTCGTTCAGCAGTTCCGACTGGTTCAGGGCCTTCAGCGCATGGTTCGAGTCCTTGCACCAGGTGGCGAACAGGATCACCAGCTTGCGCTTGTCGGGTGTGGTCAAATCGATTGTTTCGCCATTGACATCGACGACAGATTCAATGGGCAAGACCTGGCCCAGGGTTATAAATTCTTCATATCTTGGCGTTTCAGGTGAAGCAGCGGCCGTATCAGTAGTCTGGCAGGCGGTCATTAGCGAGGTAACTAGCAGGATAACGCATAGTCTGGACAGTGACATTTGGGTCCCCTGGATGGTTTTGTACAAGAGGTATTGCTGTTAGTGACTTATATCTCTGCGTACGCATGATGTAAAGCATTACCCCTGTCAGAGGGATTCAGAACCCTTCTGACAGGGCTGTTCAAATGCTGTAAGCAACGGAATTTTAGCCTCTTTTATACCTGGATCCCCGTTCCAGACTTGGAGATTGAATACTGGGTGATATCGCCTATGCTTAGTAGACAACTGATTCTTTATACTTGGAGGGGGCGACATGCTATATCTCGTAAGGCAGCAATCAAGGAATGACCGGTCTGTTTTCGGACATGGGTGCAGTGCTGACTGGGGCAAATTTGTACGTTGTCCCACAGCAGGTGAATGCTGATGGAATCACATCTGCACGCCTGGCTAAGCCTTTTGTTACGTTGGACGCATGTCATTGCCGGTGTGGCATGGATAGGCACTTCGTTTTATTTCAGCTGGCTGGAAAACCGTCTGCGGCAACTTGGCCAACACCACGACATCGCAGATGACCTCCGGGACGTTCAGGGAGGTGGCTTCAACTACTTGCGGAGCCTGGCTGTAGCACCTCAAGCATTGCCGGCACAACTCGAGTGGTTCAAGCGGGCAGCTTATACCAGCTGGATCACCGGCATCCTGATGCTCATCGTGATCTATTACTGGCAGGCAGCCACGTTCATGGTGGATACGGGTGTGGCGGATATTCCCGCACGACTGGCCGTGGTTGCCGGCCTGTCTACGCTCATCCTGAGCTGGGTGTATTACGATATGCTTTGCCGCTCACCGGTATCACGCAACGAGTTGCTGCTCGGAGCGTTGATATTCGGCTGGTTTGGCGTAGTAACCTGGGTGCTGACCCAGTTGATGAACGGGCACGCCGCATACGTCAACGTAGGTGCGGCCATCGGCACGATTATGGTTGCCAACGTGTTCCACATGATCTCGCCTGCGCAAAAAGACCTGGTGAAAGCGCTTACCGAAGGGCGTAACCCGGATTCTGCGCAAGCCGCGCTTGCACTGCAAAGATCAAGGCACAACAGTTATTTTGCACTGCCCGTTCTCTTCATCATGATCTCCGGTCATTACCCGGTCACTTATGGGCATGTCTTTAACTGGTTGGCATTGTTGTTAATTGCACTGTTTGCAGTGGCCATAAGGCACTACTTCAACGTACTCCACGAACCAGGCAGCCGCATGAAATTGTGGGTGCCTGCAGCGGCGCTATTGGCGGTATTGATATATGTCACGATTCCCCAGCCCCGGCCAGTACCGGTGGATGAAGGTTATGGCCCGCCCTGGCTGGACAATGTGAGATCAATTATCCAGCAGCGATGCCAGCATTGTCACTCAACGATGCCACAATTCGTTGGCATTGCCGCCGCGCCGCTTGGTATTGAACTGGACAGCCAGGACGAGGTGCTGAAGTACGCCGACAGACTCTACGAAATGACAGTGATCTCGAAGACCATGCCGCCGGACAATGCCACGCATATGACCGAGGAAGAACGGCAAACGATTGCCGGTTGGTATGCAGTGGTCCAGCATTACCGGAGTATTCAAGAGGAACTAAGGGAAAAGGGTGAAGCGTCGGACTAAGCAGTCTCGACCGATTTAATCCATATACAGCGATACGGCAGGGCGCTGGTAGTGCCGCCATCGGCCAGTCGGGCCCGCAGATTGCCAGGACGGCGGCAAACGACCCTCAGTTAGTCAGGCGCTACTACCGGTTAACGCCGGACTCGTTTATATCCAGGCTGAAATTTTTGCGGTCTGTAAATACCAAGGCACCCTTGTCTGACAATTGATAAGACAATTCGGCGATGTCTATTTCACGTGGCAGAAAATTGACGACGTAACCTTCGGACGCAATATCAAGAACCGACTCTCTTATACTTGATTTCTTCGAGAACAGGTTTCGAGATGAATCGAACACGTATGGGTAACCCTGCAGCTTGACGACCGCTCCTTTAGTGCTGCTTTCCGTTATTGCAAATTGTTCGCGATGTGGCCAGGACCTATAATCTGATCACGCTTGACCCGGTCCGTGTGCGGTTGAATTCCCTTGAAGAAGATCACGATGAACAGCAGCATAATTTCTCAAATTCCTTTCCCTCGCAAAGCCGGTTCACTGGCGCTTGCCACACTCCTGCTGCTTTCGGCGGCACCCGCATCTGGACCGGAATAAAAA
>CAVWBD010000011.1:0-303942 GCA_963753105.1 uncultured Gammaproteobacteria bacterium | reverse complement strand
CCCGAAAAGGGCTTCTTCCTGCGTATTCCGCTTCTACGGCCCAATGGAAGGCTACATTAACAAGACCTGGGAATTGAATGATTTAGAAGAGCTGAACTGACGGCCTAGGCCCTGTTGCCCGGGATGGTTGGCCCGCTGCTGAGTGGCGTCGCCAAGGGTCTTAAGGCCAAAAAACCAAATTTGGGTATAGTCATTGTTCTGGTCTCGAATTGTCCGATGAAGAGATGAAGAAACTGTATTACAAAAGCCGATATCTGTGGGCCGCCTGCCTGGCAGTCTTGTTGTTGTTCCCCGTAGCTATCCTGTCGCAGGATGAGTCTGCGACGACGGAGAAACAGGCCGATGCTGACCTGATCGCTCTCAAGATTGCGGAGATCGAGGCATCAACCACCCTTGACGAAGAAACGGCAAAAACCCTTGTCGGCCTATACCGGCGGGCCCTGACCAATATTGAAAGAGCGCGTGTTGAACGGGTCAACGCGGATGCATTGGCCGAATCAGCAGAGCATGCGCCCGGTGAACTGGAAAACACCCGCAAATCCATTGAGAAGCTTCGGGCTTCCGAGCCCACTGACGGCCTCAGGATATCCGACCGGGCAACATTGTCCGGGTTGGAGCAAAGCCTGTCCGATGAAAAGGCGAAGCTGGTCGCGGCTCAGGAGCGCCTCGCTAATTTGCGTGCCCAATACACGGCTGAGGCAGCACGCCCAGCTCTGGCCAGGCAGCGGCTTGGCGATGCACGTGTCGAACGGGAAGCCGCCTTAAGCGAGAGGAACGCGACGCCACCGATCGGAGAAATGCGTGAGGTCACCGAGGCGCGGCACAGGCACCTCGATTCACGAGTGCTGAGACTGGGAGCGGAAATACACAAACTCGAACAGGAATTGCTGACACAAGAAGTGCGTCTGGGCTTGTTGGAGGCACAGGAGGAGTACGCGGGCCTGGAGGTAGAGCGGGCCACGGCGCGATCACGTGTTCTGGAAGAGACTATCAGTGGGCGACGTGGTGCCGAAGCCGAACAGGCCTTGCAGGAAGCGGTTACGGCCAGCCAGGAACTGTCCAGCCAATACGAAGTTGTGACCAGGCTGGCGGCTGAAAATGTTGAAATGGGTGACCGGCTGACGCAGCGGAGCCTGGAAATCGAAAGCGCTTCAGCGCAACGCGACGAGGTGACCGAGCTGGTTTCCCGTTTTACTGACGAATTGAGTTCGACGAGGAAAAAACTGGATATTGCCGGCCTGAACCAGGCCATGGGTCAGTTGCTCATCGACCAGAAACGCTCATTGCCCAATCTCAACACACTGAAAAAACAAACGGGCGAGTGGGAGAAAGTGGCGGCCGATGTTGGGCTTGAACAGATCGAACTCGGAGAGCAACGCCGCGCCTTGCGTAATAACGACAGCTATATCGACAAACTGGTAGAAGACCTGCCGACTGATCAAACGGAAGCTGCCAGTGAAGAGCTTCGACCATTGGTTGAAAGCCGGCGCGAGTTGGTAGGGAAGTCCATGGATGCCGGGGCCAGGTACCTTCGTGTGTTGGGCGAACTCGGCCTGGTGCAGCGCCAACTCACGGACGCCGTTAATGGTTACAGGAAATTCCTGGACAGCACCTTGTTATGGGTCAGAAACACGTCGCCCATACAGACGGACGCACTGTCAACGATTCCCGAGGATGTAAAACGCCTTGTATCCCCGGCCAATTGGAAAGGGTTTTTCAGGGACTTCGTGGCGGGGTTAGCTGGCAAACCTCTGTACATGATCTTGTTGGCATCTTTCATGGCGCTGGGACTGCTACGTCGCCGTTTCCTGGTTCGGATCGAAGACAACGTGGCATCTGTCGGAAGAATTACAAAAGACCGTTTCATCTACTCGATAAAAGCGCTGGTCTATACCATCCTGGCGGCCGTTTCAATCCCGATCGTTTTTGTCTTGCTGGCGATGGTGGTGCTTTCCAACCAGGCATCAGCCCCATTTTCCAGTTCAGTGGCCACGGTGATGATCGCCGTTGCTGCGAACGTGCTGATTATCCAGTTCTTCCTCGATGCCAGCCGGGAAAAGGGTCTGTTGCTCCTGCATTGCGATTGGTCGGCCGCCACGGTCAGCAAGCTACGCAAGGAACTGAGTTGGTTCCTGCTTGTATTCCCCTTGGCCCGGCTGATTGGCGATAGCAGCGTCATGCTCGATGCCAGTAGTGCACTCGGGGGGCTTGCTGTGCTTGGCTCGGTAGGCTCAGCCGCGGCGCTCGCCATACTGCTCATTCGCCTGTTCACACCGGCGGGGGGTATGTTGCGCGGTCATCTGCAGCGGCATCCGGGTGGCTTTCTGGCGCAGGCCCGTTCCTTCTGGCTACTCTTGCTGTTTTCGGTTCTGCCTTTGCTCATCATTCTGTGGCTGGTTGGCTACAACTATACCGCTGAGGTGTTGGCGGTCAGTTTCATGCACTCATTCTGGCTGCTGTTGTGGTTGATGCTCGTGCAGAGTTTGCTGATCCGCTGGCTCGTGCTTGGCTACCAACAGGAGGAGTACAAGGCCGCTGTTGCACGCAGGGATGCGGCCCGGGCAGCGCGCCGCGCGGCAAAGGAATCTACCGGGGATATCGCGGATGACAGCGAGATCGAATTGGCGGAGGCTCAAGTTGACTTTGCGAAACTCAGCAGTAATAGCCGCGGGTTGGTAACCACACTGATGGTGCTGCTGGGCCTGTTCTGGTTGTGGCTGATCTGGGCACCGGTCATTCCTGCGCTTGGGATACTGGATGATGTTTCATTGTGGACCCGTGGGGGAATCATCGACGGTGAAACGGTGCGGATTCCCGTGACGCTGGCAGATCTCCTGGTTGCGGCGATTGTTGCCTTTACGACTGCAGCCGCAGCTAAAGGTGCGCCGGCGCTGCTTGAGCTCTTCCTGCTGAAAAGGACGTCGATGACCATGGGTGGCCGTTATACGGCTACGACCTTGCTGCGCTACCTGATTGTGGGTGTCGGTGGCATCATCGTCATCAGCATGCTCGGAATCAGCTGGTCCAAGGCACAATGGCTGGTAGCCGCCCTTGGCGTTGGTATCGGTTTCGGTTTGCAGGAAATCGTGGCCAACTTTATCAGCGGTCTTATGCTGCTGTTCGAGCGTCCGATCCGCGTGGGGGACACCGTAACCGTCGGGGATACCAGTGGTGTGGTTACCCGCATTCAAATCCGTGCGACCACCATCAGGGACTGGGACAATCGCGAACTGCTGGTGCCTAACAAGGAGTTCATCACCGGTCGTTTATTGAACTGGAGCCTTTCGGATGAAATCGTACGCCTGGTGATACCCGTTGGCGTGGCCTATGGCAGCGATGTAGCCCTGGCGATGAAGCTGGCCGAACAGGCAGCGCTGGAACACGAATTGGTTCTTGATGATCCGGAGCCCAGTATCATCTTCACGGATTTCGGCGACAACGCGCTCAACCTCAGCCTGCGTGTCCACCTGCCTTCGATGGACCATCGCCTGAGAACACAGAGCGAACTGAACCAGTCAATCAACCGGAAATACGCGGAAGCCGGCATCCAAATAGCGTTCCCACAGCGTGATGTCCACCTGGATACCAAGCAACCGCTGGAAATTCGAATGCGGCCAATGGAAGGCGGAACGGGGCAGGATTGAACGCCTGGTTTTTACTCCAACCCCGTCACCTTACTACAAATCCAGGAGCTCTGAGCATTGTTACCCCTCTAAATCCACTCACATCTCCCCCGTTTGTAGGGATGCCCTGTTTGCGTGTAAATCAGATACTTTGCACACGAACCATCGGGTAAGGTTGAAAGGCTGTTCTTGAGCTTGCCGTCGTTTAAATGAAAGGAGATATATTGTGGTCATTTTATCAAAACGCTGTCTGGCCGGAGTGATCGCGGTTTCATTCCTCGTGCTTGCCGGGTGTTCCTCCGTGTTACCACGCAATCCAGTTCCATTCGACGCGGTCGGGACTGCACAAATCGAGGGTATTCCCAACGCGCGATTCTGGGGGGATGAGCTCTCCCCGCACCTCAAGTGGGAGATGGATAACCTGACACCGGAGGAAATTCGTACTGGTTTCCCGGCACTGTATGGACAGCCGCACAATTACCTGGCGATCTCTGGCGGTGGAGCAAGAGGGGCGTTTGGTGCCGGTTTGCTGGGGGGTTGGAGCGCTAAGGCCGGCAACCGCCCGGAATTTCAGATGGTAACCGGTATCAGCACCGGCGCATTGATCGCACCTTTCGCCTATCTCGGGTCGGACTATGACGACGTCCTGAAAACGGTATATACGTCGATCTCCACCAAGAACATATTGGAAAAACGTTCGCTTTTTTCACTGCTGACAGCCGATGCCGTAGCCGATACGACACCGTTGAAAGATTTGCTTAAAAAATATGTCAATGATGAAGTCATCGCCGCCATCGGCTGTTGAACACCGGCGTGGCCGGGGGCTCTATATTGGTACCACAGACCTGGATTACATGCGGCCGGTGATCTGGGATATCGGTGCCATCGCAGCCAGTGGTAAACCAGGCGCAAGTGCACTTGTACGAAAGATACTACTCGCTTCTGCGTCCATTCCAGCTGGCATGCCACCTGTAAGAATCAATGTAACGGCGAATGGCAGGACCTATGAAGAAATGCACGTTGATGGTGGTGTTGCAGCCCAGGTGTTTGTTTACCCTACCACCACTGACTGGAAACGAGTAATGCAGTTGCTGGATGTTTCGGGAGAAACCACCGCTTACGTCATTCGCAATTCGCGACTCAAACCATATCACGAAGTCGTTGAACCCAAGCTAACGCCTATTGCCGGACGGTCAATTTCTTCCCTGATTCGCACCCAGGGTATCGGTGACTTGTACATGATTTACATGCTCACACAACGCGACGGCATCGGTTATCAACTGGCCAGCATTCCCGATGAATTCGAGCGTCGACCCGAGGAGCCTTTTGACATGGACTACATGAATGAATTGTATGAACTGGGATATCAAATGGCGCGCAAGGGCTACCCCTGGACCGATGAACCACCGGGTTGGCGGGTTGAGGAATGACGGAACCTTTGGCTAAATCCATATTGGAGAAAATGTATGAATAACAACAGGATGCGAATACATCACTTTATCCTGCCTCTGCTGATATTTGTAGCGGCACCATCGTTTGCCGCCGATCAACAGGAGTCGGAAAAGTGGCAGTGGTATGGTGAGCTGTTTGCCCTGGGCGCCCAATTGGATGGTACCGCCAGTACCGGCGAGGACATCGACGTGCCATTGCATGATATTCTCGACAGCCTCGATTTTGCCTTTATGGGTTCGCTGGCAGTCAACAAGGACAAATGGACGATCTTTGGAGATTTCATATACGTGGATCTGGGTGAGAAGGCTACCATTCCACTGGCCGTTCCAATGCCGCTTGAGGCGGATCTGAATCTCGATATGAAGCAATTCGTATCCACGTTCGGCGCGGCTTACCAGGTTGCAGACACCGGGAAATCCACCTTCAACCTGCTGGCCGGTGCGCGCTATCTCTCCATGGATGCCGATCTCAAGTACGATATTGATCCTGTTGCCTCGGGGCGCGAAAAAGACTCCGCAAGCAATTGGGATTTTATCGTTGGCGCCAGGGGTAAGACCGACTTGAATGAGAAGTGGTACATCCACTATTACGCCGACATCGGTACAGGAAATTCTGACATGACGTGGCGGGCTATTGCGGGAGTCAACTACCGCTTCAGCAAGGTCGATTTGACGCTGGGATATGCCTACATCGATTGGGATTTTGACAAGAAGTCCATGATCAAGGACATGGCCATGAAAGGGCCCTACGCCGGGATCAAATTCCGCTTTTAAGGCGGGTGTTATTACATTTGCTTGGGCGTTGGCTGCAGCGCCCGGGGTTGCATCATGAAATATGGAAAAATCATCGACCAGTTGGCCCTGTATTTCAGGGCCACTGCCGTATTGGCCCTGACGTTCACTTTTCCCCTGGCTGCCATGGCCGACGAAGTGGTCATCGTCAACGGCGAGCCGCATTACCGGCGAGGTAGTGCGCCAGGATGCGGGCGCGCTCAGGCTCAAAACCACCTTTGCCGGCACGCTGGAAATTGAATGGAGCCAGGTGCAGCAATTGATCCTGGACGAACCTGTCACAGTCATTCTGAATGACGAGCAGGTGCTGGAAATCGATCAGTTCTTCAGGAATGGTGACCAGTATGTGTTACATCCCGTTTCCCAAGCATCTGAGATCACCATCGACGCGGGCCAGTTGAAAGTAATCGAACCCGATCCTTGGGAACTGGGGCAGGGCCACAAGTTCACCGGGCGCGTCAATATCTCAGTGGATAACGAGAAGGGCAACTCCGAGAAAAACGAATTCGACCTGGATTTTTCGATGAACAATCGCTGGAGGAAAAACAACCTGCTGGTGATGGGTGAACTCGAATACGACACCACCCGCGGTTTCACGTCTACAGATAACTGGTCGGTGATGGCGAACCTGGATCACACCTTCTCACGCAAGTGGTATTACGCCGGTGCGGTCATGTTTAAAAGTGATAAGTTTTCAGATTTGGAACTTCGAACCATGCTGGGCCCGGGGATCGGTTATCGCTTCTTCGACAGCAAGGCACTGAACCTCCGGGTCGAAGTCGGCCCTTACTACCTGTCTGATGATTTTTACGACCAGCCCGATGCTTCGTTCTGGGGTCCTGCCTGGTTCCTCGATTACGATCAAATGGTCTGGAAAAAACGATTGCAGCTTTATCATCGCCAGACAGGTTTCGTAGCGGTCGACAGTTCCGACAAATTCCTGTGGCGTTCCTGGACGGGTGTCCGTGTGCCGCTGATTGCAGGGCTGGTTGGCAGTGTTGAATACGAGATCGATTACGACAGTGAACCGGCAGTCGAGGCGGAAACCACGGATCAGACATTTAAACTAAAACTCGGTTATAAATGGTAGCAAAGTTCCTGCCTTGAATAGCTGTCTGGTGATGGTAGTCTTCTTGCTATTTGTAAACATATTGCAACCGGGGACTCACAAGCCGCATACCTTGAGGGTTTTGTGGGGATTAACTATCCCATGAGGGCATTTGTGGGACTTACATTTGGTTGCAACTAATTTACAACTAATTCGTTTTTTTTGCTCTGAAAAGAGGGCAGGGGAGCCTCATAAGTGTTTGAGTTAAATGGTGCCCGGGGCCGGACAAATCCGACGGGATCGGATTTGGTCGCGCATAGCGCGCCCGCAGGGTGATTTACAGGGACGTAAATCATCAATCTAACCGGCCTCCGACATATCGACGAAGACAAATCTAGAGTCTACAGAAGCAGGGCAGGGTGTCGTATTCAGGCCGTGCGTTAACGGGCGTTCCAGCCTGGCCTCATTTAGGTGGGCTTGATGCCCACCTAAATGGTGCCCGGGGCCGGAATCGAACCGGCACGGTATTCCTACCGAGGGATTTTAAGTCCCTTGCGTCTACCAATTTCGCCACCCGGGCACACTGAATGCGGATTGTACCTTTATTGGGCTAACTAGAGAATGGTCATAAAAAACTTTAGCTAAATGTGACGATCACTGCTATATTTCTCACAAGGCGTGATCGAAAAGGAATTGACTCGCCCGTAAGTCCAACCCCAAAACACATCCGCTTTTTGCGGCATTTTTAACAAGGAAGTTTAAAATGGCTCGTGGAAAATGTCCCAGTTGCAAGGAATTGCTTGCCGAACTTGTTGTTGACGCGCATATCACCGGCAGGGTCCATTCCGGAAAATCCCTGCGTTGCATCAATTTTTTGTGTCCTCACTGCAACACTGTCGTCGGCTCACAAATGGATCCCGTACCAGTGAAAACCGAAACGGTTGATCTTTTGATGCAGAAATTGCGCTACGCAAGTTAGGCGTATTTGAAAGAGCAGGGGCCGCACCAGGCCCCTGTACGCTCACTCGAGCGGTATTTGTCCCGCCAAAACCAAAACCAGGCGCTCCTGGGCGCCGCTGACATACGCAATTCACCTACACGCGAGGTGTTTAGCTCAAATATTCTGTACATAACCCAAGCGAATATCACCTGTATCGGTACAGCGATCTTTCTTAATATTTATTTTATAAATAGTTTATAGCCAATTGATATCTAATTTGTTTATATGAATATATTTCCATATACACAAACTATCGTTTCATGCCGACAACGCCTGATCCAAACTACATTCAGTACGTTTTACGTGGCGTGAGAACAGGGCAACTGCCGCCCAGGTCATATCCCGTCATATCCCGCATATCTGGCTAAATCACGTGCTCTATTTAACATAATATACATTATACGCACTTAGATATATGAGATTTGAGTGGAAAAATGACCTACTCCCCCAAAACGATACTTTTCATCCCTACAGGAATATTGCCATTTGAAACGTGAATTCCTGTTCGTCCAAAACAGGAATCAGCTTAACGTTGTACTTTGCGCGCTTACAGTAAGCAGTGCACCGTGGTGCTGCATGGAGTGCCCACCACCCGACCCCTGCATCTTGATCACCATCAGGGAAACACTCAGAACTGCAAGCAGTATCAAAGCCGCACCCATCAGCCGCCGCGTCCACCTGTCATTCAGCAAGGCCGCAAGCGTCGGCGCCGCAAGTCCGATGCCCAGCATTGACGGTAGCGTCCCTACGCCAAAAGAAAGCATGATAACGCCGCCCGCAAGTGTTTCAGGCGCTGCAGACGCCGTTAAAAGCACGCTGTAGACCAATCCACACGGCAAAAGCCCCCAGCACAGGCCCACCGCCAGGCGTCCGATGCCGCCAGGCATCTTTGACGCGCGTACCGCCAGTGGTAACACGCGATTCCAGATTTTCGCCCCGCCACGCTCGATAAAGCCCAGTGTTTGCCAGTTAAACAGGAACTGTATACCGATCAGGAAGATCATCAGCGCGGTAATCAGGCGCAAGATCATGCTCCACTTTGGAATGCTGAGCATTTCCCCGGCGCCACCCAATATCCACGCGGACAGCAATCCGAGTACCGTGTAGCTGACAATCCTGCCCAGGTTGAACAGTACTGCGGAAGAAAACCTGGGACGGGCCTCTTTCCAGGGTTCATCGTGCACCGGCAAAGTTCCAAGACCTGCGGCAATACCGCCACACATTCCAAAACAATGCCCGCTACCAAGCAATCCAACCAGAAATGCTGTCAGTAACGCAGAAATATCAATCATCGTAGTCATGTTTGATCCTCTTGGTTCTTTTCACCGGACTCGTCTTCGTCAAGCGGTGGTGGCTTCTGATCATCGTCAAGCACGACGCTCCATCCATGTGACTCAAGGTCGTCAAACTGGCCGTTTTTAATGGCCCACAACAAGGCCCATACCGCAAATGCCAGTAATACGACAGCCAACGGTATCAACACATAGAGCATACTCACGTCGCACCCACCTCACCCTGGCCATACGAGATGGCCACGGTTTTGCGTCTTGCCAGGCGGCCTGAATTCAACACCACCAGCAAGGAACTCAGGGACATGCCCAATGCTGCCATCCACGGCACAATAAGCCCCGCAGCAGCGAAAGGAACAGCCAGAAGATTGTAGCCAAGCGCCCACAACAGGTTTTGCCGGATAATGCCACGTGTACGCTCGCCTGACCTGAATACATTATCAACGTATATCATTGATTTATCAGTCAATATAAAGTCTGCAGCGCTATTGGCAAGCTCACTGGCGCCACTGACGGTCATCGATGTGTTGGCAACTGCCAGGACCGGCGCATCGTTGATACCGTCACCCACCATCAGCACGGTTTTACCTCCGCGTTGCAGGCCTTTGAGGAACTCCATTTTCATTTTTGGGCTCTGTTCCGCGTACCATGCTTTGATACCGGTACGGGTGGCCACGGATTCGACAGCTGACGGGTGATCGCCTGACAATATGATCAGTTCAAGCCCCCTGCCCCGCAACGCTTCGATGGTCGCTGCTGCAGCTTCCCGCAAACCGTCGTCCAGGTCGAAATACGCTATCCAGCCTTCATCATCAGATAACCAGACCCGCCCGAGGCCGGCATTAAGTTCTACTTCATTAATATTGCTGAATGCCGCGTTGCCAAGCCGATAGGTGGCATCAGCCACCCTGCCCTGCACACCATTGTCAAAATTTTGCAAATCACTGACTGTTGCACGGTTCACGGCAATGCCGCTAAATGCCCTCGCGATGGGATGCGAAGAGTCCATCTCCAGTGCCGCCGCGATGTGGCGCGCACGCTGCCGGTCGAACTCACTCCTGGCCGGGTTAATGACGGTGTCCACCACTGTTGGAGACCCGGTGGTCAGCGTGCCTGTCTTGTCAAACACGACGGTATCCACGCTGCCGATGATCTCCAGCGCTACACCACGGGTCAGCAAAACACCTTGCTCCAGCAAGGCCCTGCTCGATGAGGCGATCGCCGCGGGTGTCGCCAGCGATAGCGCGCACGGGCAGGAAATGACCAGCACGGCCAATGTCGCCGGAAACAGCATGCTGTGGTCATGCACCAGCCACCAGGCCGCCGTCAGACCGGCAATGACCAGCACAACCGCCACAAACCAGCCTGCGTAACGCTCCGAAAGCTGCGCATACCGGCTGCGTATTGTCTGTGATTTCAACAACATACGCCCCATTACGGAAACAGTGGAGTTATCCGGATCCTCCGTCACCTCCACCTCGACGGTCTGCAAGCGGTTGATACTGCCTGCAATTACCCGGTCTCCGACCTGCTTTGATACCGGGCGTGATTCACCGGTCAGCAATGCCTCGTTGGCTTCCGTCTGACCTTTCACGATGCGTCCGTCCGCCGGGAAGGTCTGCCCTGCCCTGACACGGACCAGGTCTGTTTTGCGCAGGTCGGTAGCGGGCACCCGCTCGGTCTCGCCGTCTTTGATCAAATCAGCCCACTCCGGCAGCAGGCGCGCAAGCGCCAGCCCGGTTTGCAGGTTACGGTGCCGGATCACCAGTTCGGCGTAACGGCCAAGCGACAGGAAAAAGATGAACATGACGACCGAATCAAAGTACACGTGGCCGCTGCCTGACAGGAAATTGATACAACTCATGATGAAGGCGGCGGAAATTGCCAACGCGACCGGCACATCCATACCGACCCTGCGGTTGCGCAGACTACGCCATGCGCTGCTGTAGAAAATACTGCCCGAGTAGATCAGCACCGGGGTCGTGACGATCAGGCTGATCCACTGCAGGAAACGTTCGGAACCTTCTGAAATCCCCAGCGCGTCACCGGCGTACAGGCCCACGGCATACATCATGACCTGCATCATGCCGAGACCTGCAACACCGAGACGTTTCAGGGCATTGCGCCGTTCCTCCTGCCGGCCCATGGCCTCCGCACCGGCCAGCGGCAGGTGTGGACGGTATCCGACACCGGACAGGATGGCAGCCATCCTGCTGAGCGATATTTCCGTGGGGCACCAGGTGATGCCCACAAAACCGGTCGCCACATCCACCTGGACACGGTCAATGCCGTTGCGCGCCTCCAGTTGGCTGCGTATCAACCAGGCACAAGCGGCACAGCGTATGCCTTCCACCTGCAGCAGCAATTCATAACGGCCGTCCTTGAGCGCATTGCCCCACAGCGACTGGCGCTCGTCGAAGCGCTGCCAGTCCTCACTGATCGCGGCATCTTCCTCCGTAGGTTTCAGGGCTGTTTCCGAGCGGAACTGGTAATAACGTGACTGACCGGACTGCAGGATCAGCTTGACCACTGCCTGGCAACCGCTGCAGCAAACCGGTTGCGTTTCACCCTCCACCTCCACGCTCAGCGTGCACGCGGCTGGCACGGGTTCCCCGCAATGGAAGCAGAACAGGGCCTTGTCCGTCATGGGCTTCAGTCGTTATGCGAACCTGGGTTGGCGGGTGGCTCCGGCGTTCCGGTGGCGCCGGCTCCCCGGTTTGAGCCTTGAGGCTGTCCCTCAGGCGTGAATATTCATCCTCGTCGATGACCAGGTAATCCGGGTTACTCATCGCTATCCACAGTGTCAGCAGACCGGCGACAACCGCGCTTGCCGGTAGGGCGATGATGAACCAGGGCCAGAACTGCCGGTACCAGGGCACATCCTGGCCAATTGAGTGTTGATTTGGCATCAGAGACTCACAGCCCGCATATTGCACCAGTATCCCGGGTGATGGCGCAGTACAGATTTGCCTGACCGCAGAGTTGGACTGAGACCAATAGCCGAAGCTATTGGTCGATGGAAACCCAACTTCAGGTGAATATGGACCAGCCAGGACCGGGATAGAATCAGGGCCGGATTCAAAGTGAACTTCTGAATTAATCGGTAGAAAACCATTTATTTCAAATTTACCATTTATGTTTATTCTGAGGCCCTGTTTCGACTGGTGCAATATGCGGGCTTATTTGAATGGCATCAGGAAACGCGCACTGACCGTGCGTTCGATGACCGGTTCATCCTCGGTGGAAAAACGCACATCGATTTCCATCGAACCGGTACCGCGTACTGACCGGCGCCTGCATACGCAGGATAAAGTTACCGACCTCTTCCGGCTCCAACACCGGTTCGGGGGATACGAACAACACCATGTCGTTGTTATCCACCACCTCGATGCGGTAGCGGTGCTGCTTGAGATCCATGTTGATCAGTTTCAGTGTATAAACGTTCTCGATCAGCCCACCAGGCAGCTCGCGGTACAGGGCATTACGGTCGCGCAGCAGGTCAGCGCGCAGCAATACACGCTGGTTCACCGACCAGATAACACCGCTGATCAGCGCCAGCAACAGGAAAAAATAGACAATAATACGTGGCCGCAGCACCTGGCCTCCCTGGCCGCTCATGCGGTGCTCGGTGGTGTACCGGATCAAGCCCCGGTCGTAATCCATCTTGTCCATGACCTGGTCACAGATGTCGATACAGGCCGCACAGGCGATGCACTCGATCTGCAAGCCGTCGCGGATATCGATGCCGGTCGGGCAGACTTGCACACATAGCGTGCAGGAAATGCAGTCACCGAGCCCCTTTTCACCTGGATCATCACTCTTGCGCCGTCCACCGCGTGGTTCACCACGCGCCTCGTCGTAGGCGATTACCAGCGTATCCTTGTCGAACATCGCGCTCTGGAAGCGCGCGTAAGGGCACATGTACTTGCATACCTGCTCGCGCAGAATGCCAGCATTGCCATAGGTGGCAAAGCTGTAGAACAGGAACCAGAACGTCTCCCACGGCCCGAGCTGGAAGCTGACCAGGGAATGCCCCAGTTCACGGATCGGCGTGAAAAAACCGACGAAGGTGAAACCGGTCCACAGGGCGAAACCGATCCACAAGGCCTGCTTGGCGGTTTTACGTAGCACCTTGTTGGCATTCCAGGGTGAATCGTCCAGCTTCATGCGCTTGGCACGATCACCTTCCACCAGCGCTCCATCCACAGGAACACCTCGGTCCAGACCGTTTGCGGGCAGGCATAACCACACCACAGGCGCCCGGCCACGGCGGTGAAGAAGAACAGGGACAGAGCGCGGCGATGACCAGCATCAGCGTCAGGAAAATGAAATCCTGCGGCCAGAAAGTGATGCTGAAGATGTAGAATTTGCGCGCCGGCAAATCGAACAACACCGACTGGTGCCCGCCCCAGTTGACCCACGGCAATATGTAGTAAAGACCAAGCAGAACGAACGACGGCGACATTGCGCAGACGCGCGAACCTGCCTTTTACATCACGTGGATAAACCTTCGGATCTTTGCGATACAGCGAGTCAACCGTATCATGTTTTTGGCTCATCGCCAGTCCTCGCCCTCGAGGTCCGGGTTGACCGCAGCGGGATCCCTGACCTTTGGCATTGAACGTTTGCCGTTACCGTTGCTATGCCCGCCTGACGGGCCGGTACGGATCATGAACATGGTTAATGCCGCTGCCAACAGGCAGAGCAGGTAAAGAAATGCAAACACCAGCCCGTAGGCCAGGCGTACACCGATACCGAAGCGGTCAACCCAGACACCGAGCATGTCCTCCGGGTTGACCAGCCCGAACAGAACAAAAGCACCCGCGGCGGCTGCCAGGAACGCAATCCAAAGCACGACAGCCCAGTCGCGCTGCCGCATGCTCCACCGCCGGTTACCGGGTGCTCTGTTCGTCATACCTCTTCGCCCGCCCGTTATCTTCGACAAGCTCAGGACATAGGCCGCGATCAAGCGACGCTCATCTTCGCTCAGCAGACCCTCCGAACGCCGGCATATTGCCGTTGCGCCCAAGGGCCAGCGTTTCCCGGATCGTCGCCGGGATCACCACCGTATAGCCAGATATCGTCATTCAGACGTGGTGCACCCAGCGCCTGGTTGCCGCTGCCGTCAGGCATGTGACAGGCGACACACAGCATATCGAATGTTTGCTTGCCACGCTCGGCCATATAGGTATCCGCTTTTTGGCCAGACAGACCCTGCACATAGACCACCAGGTCACTGACAGCAGCATGTTCCAGGTGAGCAACCATGACCGGCATGGCGCCCGCACGGCCGTTTTCGAGTATTTGCATGACAGTGTCAAAGCTGCCGCCGTACAACCAGTCGTCGTCCGCCAGGTTCGGGAAACCCTTTGCGCCGCGCGCATCGGAGCCGTGGCACATCGCACAACTGTTGGCGAACAGGCGCTGGCCGGTGGCATTGGCCTCCGCATCGGCTATCAGTTGCTTCGGTTATCCATCTCCCGGTAGCGGGCAAATATGACGTCCTGTGCTTCCTGCGCTGCCGCCATTTCCGCTTCGTATTGCCCTTCCTGGGACCAGCCCAGGTATCCGGCGATATTACCCAGCCCACCGAACAGGGCGAGGTAAACGAAGGCGAAAATGATGGTGATGTAGAACAACTGCAGCCACCAGCGTGGCAGCGGGTTGTTGAGTTCTACAAGGTCCTCGTCCCAGACGTGACCGGTTGTACCGGTACCGTCTTCTTTTTCGTCACTGTTGGAAACGCCCTTGGTCCAGCGCAGCAACCAGAGACTGGCGAGGATGGTGAAAATGGTAATGATGATGACATACCAGTGCCAGAAACTACTTAACATGATTCCACTCCCCTTCCCTTCGAACGGGACTCGTCAGTTGGGCCCTCAAAATTCGGAACCTGGCCATTGTCTTCCTCCAGCGGCAGCATGCTCGCCTCGTGAAAAGCCGGTTTTGCGTTTGCGGCTCCATGCCCAGACCCAGAGACCTGCAAAAGAGATCATCAGGATAATCAGGATTACACCTCTAAATACGTTGATATCCATCTCAGCGCCCACTCCTTGCATGGCCGAGGCCCTGCAGATAAGCAACGATGGCATCCATTTCTGTCTTGCCCTCGACGACAGCCGGTGCCGCTGCGATATCCTCTTCAGAGTACGGGTCACCCAGTTTGGTCAGGGCGCGCATCTTCTTCTGCACCAGCGCCCCGTCAACCTGCCGGTCCGCCAGCCAGCCGTAGCCCGGCATATTGGACTCCGGCACGACGTCGCGCGGGTTGTTCAGGTGGATGTAATGCCATTCATCGCTGTAACGTCCACCGACCCGCGCCAGGTCCGGACCGGTCCGCTTGGAACCCCACTGGAACGGCCGGTCGTAAACGGACTCGCCGGCCACCGAGTAAGGACCGTAGCGTTCGGTCTCGCTCCTGAACGGGCGGATCATTTGCGAATGGCAGTTGTAGCAGCCTTCACGTATGTACACGTCACGGCCGGCCAGTTGCAAGGCCGGGTATGGCTTCACGCCCTCCGCCGGTGTGCGCACCTGGTCCAGGAATATCAGCGGCACGATTTCTACCAGGCCACCGAGGCTCACCGCAATGATGATGAGAATCGCCATCAGGCTGATGTTTGTCTCAAGTATCTTGTGTCCCTTGCTCATGCGTGCTCTCCCCAATCTGCAGGTTCAGAGGCAGGAATCGGCTCCATCTTCTTGCTGGTCAGTGTCTTGTAAGTGTTCCAGGCAAAGAAGAACATGCCGCTCAGGAACAGCAGACCACCGAGCAACCTGACCGCGTAGTACGGGTTGGTTGCAACCAGGCTTTCGATAAAGCTGTAAGTCAGGGTGCCGTCTTCGTTGAATGCACGCCACATCAGGCCCTGCATCACGCCGGCAATCCACATCGAGGTGATGTACATCACGACACCGATGGTGGAGGTCCAGAAATGGATGTCGATGGCCTTGACGCTGTACATCTTCTTTTCACCGATCAGGCGCGGGATCAGGCAGTACAGGGAACCGATGGTCATCATAGCGACCCAGCCCAGCGCACCCGAGTGCACGTGGCCGATGGTCCAGTCGGTGTAGTGACTCAGTGCGTTGACGGTCTTGATGGACATCATCGGGCCTTCGAAGGTCGACATGCCATAGAAGCTCAGCGCCACGATCATGAATTTCAGGACCGGGTCAGTGCGCAGTTTGTGCCATGCGCCCGACAGGGTCATGATGCCGTTGATCATGCCACCCCAGCTCGGGGCCAGCAGGATCAGCGAGAACACCATGCCCAGCGACTGCAACCAGTTGGGCAGCGCCGTGTAATGCAGGTGGTGCGGACCAGCCCACATGTAGATGGCGATCAGGGCCCAGAAATGCACGATGGAAAGACGGTAGGAATATACCGGGCCTTCCGCCTGCTTGGGTACGAAGTAGTACATCATGCCCAGGAAGCCCGCAGTCAGGAAGAAGCCCACCGCGTTGTGCCCGTACCACCATTGCACCATGGCATCCACTGCACCGGTGTAGATCGGGTATGACTTGCCCCATTCAATCGGCATCGACAGGTTATTGACGATATGCAGCAGCGCGATGGTGAGGATAAAGGCGCCATAGAACCAGTTGGCCACGTAAATATGGCTGACCCGGCGCTTGACGATGGTGCCGAAGAACAGGATCGCGTAGGCCACCCAGACAATCGTGATCAGGATATCGATCGGCCATTCAAGCTCTGCATATTCCTTGCCCTGGGTCCAACCCAATGGCAGTGAAATAGCAGCACTAAGGATGATCAGTTGCCAGCCCCAGAAGACCAGGGCCGCCAGCTTGTCGGAAATCAGCCGCACGTGGCAGGTTCGCTGCACCACGTACAAAGATGTGCCGATCAGGCCGCAACCACCAAAGGCAAAGATCACCGCGTTGGTATGTAATGGTCGTAGGCGACCGTAGGTTAACCAGGAAATATCCAGGTTCAGCTGTGGCATCCAGAGCTGTGCAGCAATGATGACACCCACGAGCATCCCGACGATACCCCAGATAACGGTCATTACGACGAACTGTCTAACGACTTTATCGTTGTAGGTCATGATTAAAATCTTCCCTCATTTTTTAACGATGAAGCGGCAGCCCGCACCCGAACCACCACCGCTGACATTTCCACGCAGCCGGAAATGTCATCAAAGACCCGCTTAACGGGTCAAATACCGGACGCCGTAGTCTCCCTGGCGCCCCTGCAAAAATCCTGCCGGAGCCACATCAAGAGGCGCCGGAAATCATCCGCTTGTTGTTGACCGCTCAGGACCGGGAGATACCGGGTTCCAGCGGCGGTCTTGACACGCAGAATTGCAAAATAACGGGTGGACCATTGCTGACCATCAAGCGCCCCCCCGATTGCATCATTGGTATTGGATTCTAACCTTATCTGCCCATCAGTAAAAACAGTTACTGTCGAAAACCCAGATTCAACTTTAGAAAAACCTAATATATACGCTGCCCACCCTGCCGTGCAAATCAAAACAGCTACGCAGGACATCAGAACCGGGCGGGGGCTTAAAAGTGTGGCCATCAGGGCAAGGCCAAGGATCACGCGCACCGGCACGGCAAAATCTTTTTCACGTGCAACGACAAGTGTGAGTGATCTGCTTTGCGGCATTGTCTATCGTTCGAAACCTGCTGCATGGCCAGCCCCGACGGCCAGCTCGCTTTGAATCCCAGTCAAATAATACAACATCTTTATTGGGTGCTTTGCGTTAATATTGGAAATTGGATTGATTACTGACTGCCTGTTACGGGATACCTGCACAAATGACCGAAATTCCTTACCTGTCCGCCCTTCGTTTCAGCGATGTCGACGCCGGTGATTTTCTGCATAACCAGCTCAGTAACGACGTGTTGGGACTGGCGGAAGGTGATTCGGTGTTTGCCTGTTACTGCGAACCAAAGGGCCGCGTGCTGGCGCTGGTGCTGGTCTGCCGCCAGGGCGATGACTACTACCTTGTTATGGCGCGCTCGCTGGTGCAATCGATCGTAAACCGGCTGAAGATTTACGTGATGCGTTCGAAGGTCAAAATCGAAGTGCTGGAACAGCATGCGGTGGCCGGCCTTGAAGTCGAGATTATTGCCAACGCCCGGGAACTGGCAACCGTCATCCCAATACCCGGGACACATCGGTCCCTGTTGCTAATGGATATAAAAACAATTGATGCCGCGAGTGACAGTGCGGTGAATGCCTGGAAGGTGGATGAACTGAAGCGCGGCATCGCCTGGCTGAATCCTGCAACCAGCGGCCAGTTCCTGCCGCAGTGGCTCGGTTTCGATGAACTGGGTGCGGTCAATTTTAAAAAAGGTTGCTACCCGGGCCAGGAAATCGTCGCCCGCACCAAGTATCTCGGCAAGGTCAAGCGCCACCCTCGCCTGCTGAGCCTTGATCACGATCTTTGCCCGAATCCCATGGACAAGTTGCAATTAATTGGCAATGACCAGTCGGATGATGCCGTGGTGGTTGATTGCGGGCGAAGTGCATCCGGTACACATCTGTTCGTGGTGACCCGTATGGACCCGGACCAAACTGCTGATCAAGTCGAACATCGGGACCAGATCATAGCGGCGATTTAAGCTCCACAATTGGGATGTACATAAACGTCCGCTAACTTCAAAAAGCCGACATCCACGCTTGCTGACTGTCTGAAGATGTGAACACACCCCGCAAGTGGGCATTTAACGCAAGAAGGTGAAATGTCAATTTATGGCCGGAGCGTTCAACCAGGAATATCTCCCACTATGGCTTTTAAGCTATTCATACTCCCAAGTCTTAATTGAGATTATTTTCAAATTCCAAATAGGTTCCTGGTAGTTGAACATAATTTAGAAAAGCAGCTGTTTTCTTGTGGCCTCTTCGTCTGAATATATCTGATAGATTTATGCCTACACCAAAATAAATATTGCGCTCTTTCTTGACAGTTAAATCACTAAACCCCCGAGTATAGTAACCAAAGTGTAATTCCAGGTATTTCAGAAAGTTATGCCGTGTTGACTCAAATCCATTAAATTTTAGCGCCAGTAAATATTTCGAGTTTTCATAATCTGTGGTGAAATCCGAATCGGTTGGATGGAACCCGATTTCCCATCGAAAGTCTATTTTGCGTGCCAGGTCTGGGTTTTTGTAAAGATAATAGCCTGCAATGCTACCCAATGCGTTCATGATCAAATCTTCATAGGATGCACCGTAATCGCTAAACGCATCACCAAGTTCCATGTAACCCCAGATAGCAAAAGATGATAAGGCGCCATAAAGTGCGGCATCTTCTTTATCAAAACACCATCTCTCATACAGGTATGAAAGTGCATGCGACGTGGCGTAACTGGTATAAAAATGCCCCAGTTTATCTGCGCCGCCATCATCTGTATTGTTGGAAAACCAGCCTTCCGACTCGGCATGAGGCTTTCGTGAGAAATAATCCCATTGGGAAATTCCCCAAACAGTGACCGCGCCAATTCCTGTCACATTGACAACTAATGATTTGGTATTCTTTTCAGCAGGGGTGATTTCTGAAGCGCATACTGATGACATGTCATTTGCGCTGCTGGTTATTGTCACCAGCCATAACAACAATAAGGCTGAGCTTGTCTTAATACAGTTCACATCGGGCATTAGTGTACGTCGTCAGAGCATTTGTCACCACTTGGACTGATTTCTTAGAGCACCTTTTCTTAACAAATTATGCTTCCCTGAACTCCCGCTTCTGGTCGCGAGCTACCCCTCGCGCTCCCGTGAGATGAACGACGGCTACCAGCCAGTAAGCAATCGTCCGTCAAGTGGGTTTTTCAACGGTGTGAACTTCCACAGCCGCCAAGTACAGAAATTCACCATGAAAGACGATATGTAGGACATAAGTAATGGGCTTAAAACACACTTGGGTTCTCGTTCTTCACTTTACCGTGATTTCGCTATTTTCTATCGTCTTTAGGCAGACGAGCGTTGTGTTGTTGAGTATCCTGCCAATGCACGGTCAGCTGGATGGTCAAACGTATCGTCATTGAGATGTACAAATGAGCCGTTTAAGCATAAACGCGTCAAATTTCGAGACCTCCAGAACCCATATTCAGCGCGGGAAGCCTCTAAGAAAACTCAATCTAAATCTGCGCACACTTGAAAGTGGCGTTATGGCGTCAAGAAATCGGAAAATATCTGATTTAACCACTGGTCAAGCCAGGCAAGTTGCGACAGCCACTGGATGTAATCTTCACCCACAGGATTCGACACAGGGTTGCAGAAACCGCCTCAGTGAAGCCGAGTATGAGCATCTCGTTGAATTGGGGCATTGGCACTATCGTCGTCAACGCAGGCTTACCCGTAGACGTTTGAGACAACTATAATTCGCAACCGGCTTTGCCATTGCCCGCTTCTGAATTTCCACTTCTGGCCGAGAGCAACCCTTCATACCAACCGATTTCTTATTATCTAGACGCCAGCTAAAGGTTACAAGCGGTCATATAGAAGTATCAGAAGTAAAGAGCCGCCAGTGAATGACGGCTCCACCTGATAGTTTCAGTAAATCTGAAACCGTTTACTTCTTACTGTTATTAATCAGACTATCTTGAACACTGGGAATTTGAAAAGACTGGGTGGAAAATCCAAAGTAAGTGCACTCATCATTGTCATCCCACCTGAACATAACATAAGAGTAATGATTCAGACCGGCTATCTTGTCAATCAACTCGGCATTCTCTGTTATACAGACAGTGTAAATATCGGGGCTCTTAGATGCCTGGCAAAAAGCCCAGGAAACAAACTCTCCATCAATCAAATGATGCCGTACTCCACAACCGATACCTTCTTCGGGGTCATCGGAAAATCTCGCGCTTGTTAAGAGCCCAGCTGCAAACTGTCCCTCTAAGTCAATCACGGTATCATCTTGACCAACAAAAGACAGTCCAGCAAAGGCCACAGAAGACATGAGCATCGTTCCTGCCATTAACATTTGAATTAATTTCATAATGAACTCCCTCGGTTACATAAATGCGTCCATGCGGAGTTGTCCCTTTTAAAACTCAAGTGCCGTCTGAACCGCTATTGAGCCGGGAGGTTATTGGGTTTTTATTTGCAGGCTTATATGAATAATCTGACGATACAATAGCGTCCAAAGACGCAAGATTATCTTACTCCCGACAGATCAGAACATCCACCTGAGGGGGGCTTCACTTTATTAGACAACTAGCGATAGTGATCACCACTGCATGTCGGCTCTTGCAAGCGAACGTTCACCAATCATGGGCTCACCAACCAAGAAGTTAACCTGCGTCAACAGCGCAGTCATTGATGAGCATGATCGCGAGCAGCAAAACTGCTCCCTCCTACAATTCACTATTGACTTAGACTTGGGCGACGATGTAGCAAACCCAGCCCGGGTCCGCATCGCCAACTCTTGAGGGCATGTAGATACCGTTGCCTTCGTTTTTCTTCTCGTCGGTGCCTTCCCAGTAGACATCCACCTGAGAAAAGCCGGCTTCATAGAGGATTTCCTGGATCTCCGGCAGCGTCCACAAACGCCAATGGTAGGAAAAAGCCTTGTCCATGCGGGATTTGTCGGGAAACTCGAAATGGATGTGACAGTCCATGCAGGAATCGATCGGGTTGAACGAGGCCTGTTCCCAAATGTAGGTGAACTCGTTGCCGTCCTCGTCCTCGCATTCACGTGGTTCGGTCAGCACCATCGGCGCTTCGTAACCACCATAGGCATCGAGGAACAGGATGCCGTCGTCAACCAGCCCATCCAGCGCGCATTCAAAATAGCGGCGTAAATTCTCGCGCTCGGTAAACAGGTAATAACTGAAGTTCATCGCCAGGATGATGTCCGCGAGATCCGTGTGTGCGTGTAACACGTCTGCAAGCAGCAACTCGACCCGCTCGGCCTGCGACTCATCAAGTTGCGCGAGGTTATACAAGCTACCCCACTCCAGCACCCCGGTGTCGGAGTCGATACCGATGGCCTGGCAATCGGGGTGGCGGCGGACCCATTCGCAGGCCGTGTTCGCTGTACCGCAGAAATCTTCGCGCAACAGCACGGCCGGCCGCTGACGCAGTTCGGACCAGGTTTGCTCGATAAAGTCGATCTCGGCCTCTACGTCCTGCACCGCTTGCTGGTAAAGCACATGGCGGTCGGCGCTGTCCGCAGACAAGGCCTGTCCAGGCTCAGGAGCCGGGTTTTTGGTATTTTTTCGAAACATAACCATCAATCATGGCCAGGAATTCGGCGGTGAGGTTCTCCCCCCTGAGCGTGGCCACCTTGACCCCGTCCATGTAAACCGGCGCCGATGGTGACTCCCCGGTGCCAGGCAGGCTGATACCGATATCTGCCTGGCGACTTTCACCCGGACCGTTGACGATACATCCCATCACCGCCAGGCTGAGGTTCTCGACACCCGGGTATCGCTGCTTCCAGGACGGCATGTTCTGTCGCACGTGCGTAGTAACATCCTGTGCCAGGGATTGGAAAAACGAACTGGTGGTGCGCCCACAACCGGGACAGGCGGTCACCATCGGTGTGAACGCCCTGAGACCCATACTCTGCAGCAGTTCCTGGGCCACGATGACTTCGTCGGTTCTCGGCTGGCCCGGTTCAGGGGTCAGCGATACCCGGATCGTCTCCCCGATGCCTTCCTGCAGCAATACGGCCATGGCGGCGGTCGAGGCAACGATACCCTTGCTGCCCATGCCGGCTTCAGTCAAACCGAGGTGCAGCGGATAATCGCAACGCCCGGCCAGATCGCGGTAAACCAGGATCAGGTCCTGCACGGCACTGACCTTGCAAGACAGGATGATCCGGTCGTGCGCCAGGCCCAGTTTCTCGGCCTGCTCGGCACTTTCAATGGCAGAACGCACCAGCGCATCGCGCATGACAACCTCGGCTGCTTGCGGTTCAGATTTCTCCTGGTTGGCGTCCATCATGGCAGCCAGCAAACGCTGATCCAGGCTGCCCCAGTTCACACCGATACGCACCGGCTTGTCGTGCTCGATGGCCAGGCCGACGATGGTGGCGAACTGGTCGTCACGTTTTTTACCAAAACCGACGTTGCCCGGGTTGATGCGGTACTTGGCTAACAAGCGCGCGCATTCCGGGTATTTTTGCAGCAAGGTGTGACCGTTGTAATGGAAGTCACCCACGATGGGCACTTCGCAGGACATCATCTCGAGCCGTTCCATGACGCCGGCAACCGATGCGGCCGCGTTTTCAGTATTGACCGTGATACGCACCAGTTCGGAGCCCGCACGCGCCAGTTCTGCGACCTGGGTCGCGGTCGAGCGGATATCCTCGGTATCCGTATTGGTCATGGACTGCACCACCACCGGGTGCTGCTGTGCCGATCAGGACACCGCCGACCTCAACCGTAGGGGTCACGCGTTTTGCGTGTTGACCTGCTTGCTTACTCATGGATGTGTCACCCGGAGAACGGTTCTTCGTCCGGTGCTTCGTCCGGTTCTGCCTCGCTCTCTTCCTGGCTCATGACCGGCCATGCCGCGTGCAGGTAAACCCACATCGACCACAGGGTCAGTCCGGCCGCCAGGTAAAGCAGCATTTCACCGACCAGCATCACGGGCAGGCCAAACAGGTCGGCCTGGAACAGCAGGCAGGAGATCGCCGTCATCTGAAAAATGGTTTTCAGCTTGCCGAGCAATCCGACCTTGACCGTGCCGCGCTCTCCGAGCTCCGACATCCATTCCCGCAATGCAGAAATTGTAATTTCACGACCGATGATGATGGCCGCGGACAGCGTAAAGAAGATTTCGGGAAATATGATGGGTGGTGGCACATGCACCATCAGAACGAGTGCGGTTGCCACCATCAACTTATCAGCAACTGGATCCAGGAACGCACCCATCTTGGACATCTGCTTCATGCGCCGCGCCAGGTAACCGTCCAGCCAGTCGGTGATCGCCGCAAAGATAAAGATACCTGCCGCCACCAGGCTAGACCACTCGTACGGCAGATAGAAAAACAGTACCAGCACCGGGATCAGTGCGATACGCATCAGCGTCAGCATCATTGGGAAGGTCATTGGCATTGTCTGGTCCCCCGGGCAGGTTATCCGGATATTATCGCAGACGTTTGAGCATATGTGCAGTGCAAAATCTTCGCGTGATCGCACCGCACATCCATGTGCTCCATGCGATCTACCGTTCATCCTGAACATAATCGCAGATAGTTACTATATGTGCAGAGGTAATTTGAATGTCAGCCTGTGAGGCCAAAGCGCGGTGATATGGTGATCACACCTGAGACCTTCCACAACATGGACGTTGTGGATCTGAGCCTCCAGGGATGTATCCACGGCGTGTCTCAGGGTTGATTACCATGTCAACGCGCGCCCAGACCGAGTTTGCACGGAAAAAATTAATGCAGTGCCTTGAATATCCGCTTTGCCAATTGCCGGCTGATGCCGGGGATGCCCATCAATTCCTCCACGCCTGCCTTGCGCACACCCTGGATACCGCCAAAATGTGTCAGCAACGCCCTGCGTCTGCGTGCGCCGACACCGGGGATATCCTCCAGCACCGATTGCACCGTGGCCTTTTGCCTGCGGCCACGATGCCCGGTGATGGCAAAACGGTGAGCCTCGTCCCTGATCTGCTGCACCAAATGTGATGCGGATGATTCCGGGCCCGGCTGCAGGCTGTGCGGCGCCACGGGCAAAACCCACTCTTCATATCCGGCCCGCCGTGAAGGACCCTTGGCGACTCCCATCAATGGAATATCCGCCAGGCCGCAGTCGGCCAGCACCTCCATTGCAATACCCAATTGCCCTTTGCCACCGTCCACCATGATCAAGTCGGGCATGTGCCCATCTTCTTTTTGCAGGCGGCGGTATCGGCGGCCCAGCACCTCCCGCATCGCCGCGTAATCATCACCCGGCTTGAAACCCTTCAGGTTGTAGCGGCGGTAGCTGGACTTGATTGGCCCATCCGGCCCGAACACCACGCACGAGGCAACGGTCTTATGACCGGAGGTATGCGAGATATCAAAACACTCGATGGTCTGCGGTATATCTTCCAGCAACAGCAACCCGGCCAGGTCTTCGAATTGCCGGCTTATCCTTGACGCTTCGGTGCTGCGCATGTGCAAGGCGTTCAACGCATTCCTGCCCGCCATTTCCAGCCACTCGCGGCGGTGGCCGCGCGGGTGAGGCTGGATACGCACGCGGCGCCCGCAGCGTTCGCTGAAGGCGTCCGCCAACAAGTCGTGCAGTGGCACCGGGTGAGAAATGATCAGTTCCGGTGGCGGTTGCCGTTCACGGTAGTACTGGCCGAGGAAGGCCTGCAATATTTCCGCCTCGGTATGCCCTTCGGATTGCGTTGGGAAATAATTACGCTGACCGAGGCTGTGACCACCACGGACAGAAATCACCTCGATGGCGCAACTGCGCTGCAACCTGGCCAGCGCGATGATATCCAGGTCACCATTGCCCGAAGCGACAAACTGGCGTGCCTGCATCTGTTTCAGGTGGTTGATCTGGTCGCGGTAGTGCGCGGCCTGCTCATACTGCTGTGTGACGGCTGCCTGTTCCATGCGCGTGATCAGACGCGTGATGACTTTCTGGCTGTGCCCGCGTAAAAACAATAGTGCGTCTTTGACCTGCAAACCGTACGCCGCAGGACTGACCAGATCCACGCAGGGTGCAGTACACCGCTTGATCTGGTACTGCAGGCACGGTCGTGTACGGTGGCTGAAATAGCTGTCGTCACAGTTACGTAACAGGAACAGCTTCTGTATCAGGTTGATGCTCTCGCGTACCGAGGTGGCCGATGGATATGGCCCCAGGTATTGCTTGTGCTTGTCGCGCGCACCGCGGTGAAAAGCGATGCGCGGATATTCGTGATCACTGCCCAGCATGACCCAGGGATAGCTCTTGTCATCTTTGAGCAGTACGTTGTAACGGGGCTTGAGCGACTTGATCCACTCGTTTTCAAGCAGCAGCGCTTCCGCCTCGCTGCGGGCCAGGCTGACTTCAATGGAGTGGATTTGCGCCACCATGCGCATGATTCGTTCGATCTTGGGCCGGGCGTCAAAATAGCTGGCAACACGCTTGCGCAGATTGGCAGCCTTACCGACATATAAAGCGGTGCCATCGGCATCGCGCATCTGGTAAACACCGGGCCCGGTCGGCAAACGCCGTGCAAACTTTTTACCGTCAAAAAGCGATTCTGTTTTCCCGCTGCCCGTTTCTGTCACTGGTCCAACTTTCCCTCGACCTCTTCCAGCAGTCCCCGGGTAGCGGCCTGCAGCAACTCGCACATATAGTTGAAACCCGACATGCCACCGTAGTAAGGGTCGGGAACCTCGCTTGGCCGTCGCTCAGGATGGTAGTCCATCATCGATACCAGGCGCGCTTTTGAACCAGCAGGCTGAATGGCCCTCAAATCCGCCAGGTTGTCATGATCCATGGCAACGATCAGGTCAAAATCATTGAAATCATCCGCACAAACCTTGCGTGCGCGTAAACCGGATATATCGACACCAAAACCCTGTGCAGTATCCACTGCCCGGCTGTCCGGTGAATGACCGACGTGGTAGCCATGGGTACCGGCGGAATCGATTGAAACCTGCTCCGCGCGCGATGAGTTTTTTAATGCCCTGGCGAAGAAACCCTCGGCTGAAGGTGAACGGCAGATATTCCCCATACATACAAATAATATATTTATCATTATCTTATAGTTCTTTCTTAATAATTATATTTAAATAATTTCACGGACACGATCCAGGTCTTCCTGCGTGTCGATACCCGGCGGAATGAATTCACAGGCCTTGGCCATGGCGATCCGGCCGCCGTTTTCCAGGACACGCAATTGCTCGAGACGCTCGGCGCATTCCAGCGGCGTGGGCGCATGGCGGGTATAACGACGCAAAGCTTCCAGGCGATAGGCATACAGACCGAGATGCCGCTTCCACCCTACCCCGGCAGCAATAGCCGTTTCGATATCATCATGGGCACGGGCATAGGGTACGGGGCAACGGCTGAAATACAGGGCACAGCCCTCGTGGTCGGTGACCACCTTGACCGCATTCGGGTTAAGCACCTCGCCGGCATCGGAGATTGGCCAATACAGGCTCGCTACCTCGCACTCAGGACGATCCAGTAATAAGGCAGCCACCTGGTCAAGACAGGCCGGTGGCATCAGGGGCTCATCGCCCTGCAGGTTTATGACCAGCTGATCATCCATCCATCCCAGCAGGTCGGCGCATTCCGCGATCCGGTCACTGCCACTGGTGTGATCACTGCGTGTCATCACCGCTTGCGCACCGAATGCGGTGGCGGCTGCAACAATTCGTTCATCATCCGTGGCAATCACCACCGTAGTTGCAGATGACTCACTGGCCCGCTGCCAGACGTGCTGGAGCATGCTTTTGCCACCCAAATCCAGCAACACCTTGCCAGGTAGACGCTCAGATGCAAAACGTGCCGGGATGACGATGTGATAGTCGGCGGATGTCATTGTTCTTTCCTCGTCAGTCTTGCCAGCTCAGTGGCAAAGGACTTTTCAAAGGCCTCCGGCAATCTCGCTTCAACCGGGATATACCAGGCATTTTCAAGCCCGAACCCGCGGCATTTAACTGCGTCTTTCTCGGTCATGATAATGGCAGAACCCGGTTTGATCGTAGCAAAATCACCTTCTGTGAACGCGTGGTGATCAGGGAAGGTTTGCTTATTTGCAACAAAACCCTGGCTTTCCAGCAGTCCAAAGAAGCGCCCCGGGTTGCCGATACCCGCCACCGCGTGAACCGTAACGTTCTTGCACATGCTGGCGAATTCTTCCACCGGGTACATTTTTTCCTCGTCGAGGGAGCGCACCACGTAAGCATCCATGTGCATGATATTGACATCCACAGCCGCACTGGACCACTCGCCATTTGTGATGACGTAATCGACCGTCGCAAGGCGTTCCACGGGCTCGCGCAGAGGCCCTGCTGGAATTTGGTGACCGTTACCAAAACCGCGTTCGCCATCCACCACGCACAACTCTATATCCCGTTCCAGGGCGGCGTGTTGTAAACCGTCATCTGAGAAAACCAGGTCCAGGTCCATCCCGGCCAGTTTTTTTACAGCCTCGACCCGGTCGGCAGACACCACGACGGGCACACCGGTGCGGCGTGCCAGCAGGACCGGCTCATCGCCACAAAGGCGTGCATCGTCCCCGGCTCCCACCAGTAACGTCTGTTTGCCCTGTCGCCCGTAGCCCGTGGTCGCGATACCCGGCTTCAAACCCATATCGGTGGCGAGTTGGCATAGACGGATGACCAGCGGTGTCTTCCCTGCCCCGCCGGCAGTGAGGTTCCCGACCACGACCAATGGCATGGGGGGACGATAGCGGCGTTTGCCATGAGCAGATTTTTTCTGCGAGCGTCTGAAACCCAGTCGATACAAGGGTTCCAGGGCCCGTAAATACCATGGGGGCCGGTCACTGGTGTACCAGTGCCCGAGCAGCCAGTTTTCCATCCGTGCACGCATCGTTGCTGGCCGCCAGGCGCTAAGCCTGTTCGCCGAACTGTGTATGGTAAAGGTTGGCGTAGGCCCTGCCCTTGGCCAGTAACTCGTCGTGTGTACCCATTTCGATCACCTTGCCCGAGCGTAACACGATGACCTGGTCTGCGTTCTCGATCGTCGAAAGCCGGTGTGCAATGACCAGTGTCGTGCGGTCTTTCATGACCTGCTTCAGGGCTTCCTGGATGACCCGTTCCGACTCCGAATCCAGTGCGGAAGTGGCCTCGTCGAGGATCAGGATCGGCGCGTCCTTCAACAAGGCCCTGGCGATCGCCAACCGCTGGCGCTGGCCACCTGACAACAGCGTGCCGTGTTCCCCGAGCCGTGTATCGAGACCCTCGGGCAGTTGCTCGATGAATTCCATCGCGTGTGCTGCGCGAGCGGCATCCAAAACCGCTTCGCGGTCGATACCGGCCAGTGCGCCATAGGCGATATTGCCGGCAATGGTGTCGTTGAACAAGACGACTTCCTGGCTGACCAGTGCGATCTGTGCGCGCAGGTTTTCCAACTGGTAATCGGACAGGTCATGACCATCGAGCAGTATCTGCCCGGTATCGTGGGCATAAAAACGCGGCAACAGGCCAGCCAACGTGGTTTTGCCACTGCCGCTGTGCCCAACCAGCGCGGTCACACTGCCTGCCGGGAACTTGACACTGATATCGTCGAGTACCGCCTGGCTACTGCTGCCGTAACGAAAACCGACATTCCTGAACTCGATTTCACCCCGCGCACGATCGACCGTGTAGGTCCCGGTGTCGATTTCCTTGTCGGTGTCGATAACGAGAAAAATACTCTCCGCCGCAGCGATACCTTTCTGCATCTGCGACTGCACCATGGTCAGGCGTTTCAAAGGCGGGATGGTTGCGACCATGGCAAAAAATATCGAGGTGAACGTACCGGCTGTGATCTGGTCCAGCATGCTTGGGCGTGTGGCGATCAGCATCAGGGTCACCATCGCCAGGCCGGCTGCCAGTTGCACCATCGAAGAACTGATCATGTGCGTGGCCACCATGCGCATATGCAGGCGGCGGGTGCGTTCATTGACACGGTCAAAGCGGGCTTTTTCGGTCTCCTGGCCCTGGAATACCTTCACCACGCGTTGGCCGATGACCGCCTCTTCGGTCACGTGCGCCACGTCACCCATCGAATCCTGGATCCTGCGGCTGATCTTGCGGAACTTGCGGCTGATGACCGTAACCACCACCGCGACAGCCGGCACCAGCATCAACAGCACCGCGGTCAAACGTGCGTTGATGGTGAGCATCACGACCACCAGGTAAAACAGTAACATGACGTCCCTGAACGCCGATATCACGGCCTTGGTCGCCGCGTGGGCCACCTGTTCGCTGTTATAAGCCAGTTTCGATATCAACTGCCCGGCTGGATTGTGGTCATAAAAGGTGGCCGGCAGATGCACGTAGCTGGCAAACAACTCCTTGCGCAGGTCCGCCACCACGCGCCGACCGGTCCATTCCATGCCGTAGGCGCCGGAGAAATGACCGGCGATCCGCAACAGTACGATACCCAGTATGCCCCAGGCCAGCCACATACCGTACTCGGCGTCCTTGGCCACGAATACACGATCGATCAGGGGTTCGACAAAACGGATAAAAACCGCCTGCATGGCAGCATCCAGGCTAACACCGAGGATACCAACGGCGAACATCCACCAGTATCTCTTGGTATAGCCCCAAAGCCGCCGGTAAACGGCGCCCGGGGTCATGGCGGCCTGCCCGGTCATTATTGGCCCTCGTCCTCGGTGATCCGTTCGGTCGCGATTGACAGCCGCCTGAATCCAAGCTGTGCAGTGACATCCATCGCGGTTACGACAAAGTGGTGCGGGGTCTGCGCGTCTGCCCTCAATATCACCGGCACATTGCGATCATCGCCGGCAGCCTCTTCAAATGCGGCCCGCAGGGTTAGCGGCCGGCCATCCACCAATTGACGGTCATTGAGGTAATACTGGCCGTTCTGGTCGATTACCAATTCAAAGGTGATGGGCTGATCCTGTGGGGTACTGACGTTCTGGGCCTCCGGCAGATCCACCTTCAGCACCGCCTGGCGTTCGAAGGTCGTGCTGACCATGAAAAAAATCAGCAGCAGGAATACCACGTCGATCAGGCTGGTCAGGCTGATCTCGGGGTCTTCGGGGCTGGATGCTCTGAGCCGCATGCCTATTCCGCCGTGTATGAATGTTCTACGGGCCCGGTGTGGCCGCGCTCAATGCAATCGATCAGGGTGATGGCTTTTTCTTCCATCGAAATCACGTATTCGGCAACCACGCCACGGAAAAAGCGGTAAAAGAAATAGCTCGGGATTGCAACCGTCAAACCAGCCGCCGTGGTAATCAATGCCTTGGAAATACCACCCGCCAATACGTTGGCATCACCGACACCGGCAACCATGATGGTTGAAAACACCTCGATCATACCGATGACCGTTCCCAGCAGACCCAGCAACGGGGAAATACCCGCAATGGTTCCGAGGGTGTTCAAAAAGCGCTCCAGTTCGTGCACCACGTGCCGCCCGCTGTCCTCGACCGCCTCCTTGATCACCTCTCTCGACCGGCGCCTGTTTTCCAGTGCGGCAGCATAGATACGCCCCAACGGTGAGCCACTGCGCAACTGTTTGATGTGGCGCTGGTCCAGTTCATGCCGGGCCGCCCAGTCTTCGACCGTGGCGCTCAGTTCCCTTGGTATCACCCTGCTCTTGCGCAGGGTCCAGAAGCGTTCAATGATGATGGCTACTGCAAGTGTCGAACAAAGCAGAATGGGCGCCATCAACCAGCCACCGGCAATGATGATTTCCAGCACGTTGTTCACTCCTTTGATTATTAGCCCGCATATTGCACCATCGGAACCGGTTCTCAAATAACCTGGAGCTTTAATTAGCCCGGCGCAAACACAGTCGACTCGTATCTAATCCATTGTTTTGGCCTGGCTTGTCCATTGCGCCGACCGATTTCACCGTCTGTACTTTGCCTGAATGCAGTTCGATGAAGCGCAGCCAGGCAATCTTCACACGGTGCTTGCGCATCTGAAGTATCCGCCGGGTACCGCCAAATCGTCTTGCGCAGCTGGCGGGCAAACTGCACATCAATCGCGCCGGCGGTGTCTGCGGTGATCCTGATGCCGCCACAGCGTGCGGTGTTCAATACCGGGATATTCGCAGTAGCATAGCGTGCAAGCACCTCTTCGTGCGGAAATGCATAGCGGTTATCCCTTGCTGCGGAGACCAGTACCAGCGCGGGTTGTACCGCATCGATTAAGGCCTGTGACGACGAACTCGAACTACCGTGGTGTGGCGCCACCAGGACGTCGTGGTGCGCCAGGCCCCGGCTAACAAGCCTGCGTTCCACGGCATCATCAATGTCACCACCCAGCAACAGGCTCAGTCCCGGACCCCGCACGCTGAAAACACAGGAACTCCGGTTACCCAGGTAAGGCAGGCCGCTGGACGGGTGCAGTATCGTCAGCCTGTGCCTGGCCGCCGACCATTCACGAGGCGCCGTGCAACGCTCCATCCCGGGACGTTGTTCCGGGAAACTGCCGATAAAATCTGCGCCTGTATACAAGGAAAACAGGCGGCGCAAACCGCCGGCGTGATCCAGGTCGGCATGGCTGGCCACGATCAGGTCGGGAGCATTACCAGTGGCATTGATCATCGGGCGGATGGTGCTGTCCACCAGGTCCCAGCCGTCCTCACCAGGCCGCCCGTTACCCGGGCCGGTGTCATACAAAAGCTGGAAGTCACGACCGCTAAGCAACACCGCCAAGCCCTGCCCGACATCCAGCATGTCAATCCGCGTTTGGTCCTCGCCAAGCCCGGAATGCGCCGGCCACATCAGGGGCAACATCAGCAACAGGCCGAGGTAACGCGCGGGAACACCGCGTGGCATCATCAACAGCGCCGCACCGAGCATCGCGATGATGGTTGCGAGCAAACCAGGGGAGCGTGTCGCACTGAAAAACACCGGTTGCAGCCCGCCCAGGTATTCAAGTAACACCAGCAGCCACTGCGACACGTGGCCGGCCACGTTGAGCAGGAAAAAGGCCAATGGTCCCGGCAGCCACAAAATCGGCAATGCGAGCAGGATCAACGGCACGACCAGCAGGCTCACGACCGGGATCGCCACCAGGTTGGCCACCAGGCCCGGTAGACTGGCCTGTTGAAACCAGTACATGCCAAGCGGCGCCATGACCAGCGAAATTCCAAGCTGGGCCAACAACACCCGGCGCCAGGCGGGCATGGCCCCATGGCGTGGCACGAACAGCATCATCAATACTGCTACGCAGGAAAATGAAAACCAGAAACCGGCGCGCAGCGGTGCAAACGGGTCGGCAAGCAATACCAGCGCCATCGCCACCAGCCAGGCCTGCAGGGGGTGATTGTTGCGCCTGGCCAGCATGACCAGCGTAGCGACCGTCAACATGATCAACGCGCGCTGGGTCGAAATGCCAAAACCGGACAAGGCCGAATATGACAGCGCGGCCAGCCAGGCCGTCAGCCAGGGCAGCAGCACCCCGATCCGTTGCCTTGTACCGTAAGTAGTAATCAGCAGACCCAACCTGCCCAGGTAAAAACCCAGCGCCGCAGCCAGCCCGATGTGCAAACCGGAAATCGCCAGCAAGTGACCCGTACCGGTCGCTGCCAGTGTCCTCCGGTCGTGTTTCAACAAGCCACGGCGGTCGGCGATGGCCAGGGCAGCCAGCACCCGGAACGCCGGCACCTCGCCGGCCACCCCGTTCAAGCGCCCCAATACCTTTTCACGCCAGTGTTGCAAGTCAAGTAGACCTGGAGCCGCAAGCCGCTCGTTGTCACCTTTCTTTACCAATGCACGGGCGCCTATACCATCGGCGAAGTACCAGCGCTCGGCATCGGTGCCATGAAAATTGACCCTGCCACGGGGCAGGCGTAATTCGAGATGCAATCGCCAGCGTTCACCGGCATGTAGTTGCGGCAGGTCAGCACTGTTCCTGTCATCACCGTAGCGGTTTGCGTACCAGGCGACACGTATCACCGGGGGGATGTGTTTCGCGGGTTCATCCGGCCGGAACCGGAAACGCAGGACGTCGTCTCTTCGGTCCGGAAGGCTGGCAATGGCGCCGGTAAGCACCTGGATAGAACCGTTTCCTGCAAGCGGCAGGCGTTGAGCGATACGCTCGTTGATGGCCAGCGTGGTGAACAGGAAAAACAGTGGTAGTACGCAGTAGATCCGGCAAGCAGGCACCAGTGCCGCTAAGGCCACGAGCAACAGCACCCAGGGAACGATTTTGGATGACAGCGTGGATTCGAACAGGAACGGGCTCACCGCCCCCACAATGAGCAGGATCCAGAACTTCAAACACCCCCCTTCTAAATGGGTTTCAACACCCCCAGGTGCAATTCATACTGCTGGTTCATCCGCCCTGCCAGGCGCATATCATGCGTGACCATGACCAGGCTGGTATTCAGCTCCCGGTTCAGTTCCAGCAAACGCTCGAACACATGGCGGGCTGTGCGCTCATCCAGGTTGCCGGTCGGTTCGTCACCAAGTACACAACCCGGGTTGCCCACCAGGGCCCGGGCCACGGCGGCACGCTGGCGTTCACCACCGGATAATTCACCCGGCTTGTGATCCAGGCGCTGATCGAGCCCGACTTTTTCAAGCAGGTCAAAAGCCATTTGCCGGGCTACCGCAGTGGGTTCACCACGGATCAGCAACGGCATGGCGACGTTTTCCAGCGCGGTGAACTCCGGCAACAGGTGGTGGAACTGGTAGATGAAACCCAAACGGGAGTTGCGTACGTCACTGCGTTCCGAGTCACCCATCTGCCACAGTGATTTTCCATCCAGGAACACTTCACCCTCATCCGGCTTGTCCAACCCGCCGAGCAAATGCAACAAGGTGCTCTTACCGGCGCCCGAGGCGCCCACGATTGCGATCGAAGTCCCGGCCGGCACCTGCAGGTCGACGTCCTTCAGCACCTCTACCCGCTTCGGACCCTGCCGGAATCCACGGCTGATACCCTTTGCACTCAGCACCATGCTGCCCAGCTCATTCATAGCGCAAAGCCTCCGCCGGGTCGGTCCTGGACGCCCGCCAGGCGGGGTACAGGGTAGAAAGCAGGGACATGCACAAGGACATAGTCGCGAAGGCCACCACGTCAGCCTGGCGCAGATCGGATGGCAGTTCGGTAATGTAATAAATGTCCGACGGGAACAGTGCAAAGCCGAATATCTGCTCCAGGAACGGCACCACGGTGGCGATATTCTGTGCCAGCAGGATACCGCCCACAACACCCAGCGCAGTGCCGATCACACCGATCAGGCTACCCTGGACGACAAACACACGCATGATGGTTCCGGCGTGTGCACCCATCGTTTTCAAAATGGCGATATCTGATTGTTTGTCGGTCACCACCATGACCAGCATGGAGATGATATTGAATGCTGCGACCGCGATGATCAGTGACAGGATCACCCACATAACGGTTTTCTCGGTGCGCACCGCCTGGAACAGGTTACCGCGCTCCTGGCTCCAGTCACGCACACGGTAGGCGCCATCAAGTTCCTGCGAAATCTCCCGCGCTACCCACCAGGCGGAATCCAGGTCCACCAGTTTCAAGCGAACCCCGCCGATGGAATCCTCGGGCATACGTAACAAACGCGCGGCGTCGCTGATCTCGACCATGGCCAGGCCGGTGTCATTTTCATACTCACCGAATTCGAACATGCCCACGACGGTAAAACGCCGCATCAACGGGCTGGCTCCCATCGGGCTGGCTTTCAGCCTGGGGGCGATCACCGTGACCCGGTCACCGACACCGATCCTCAAGCGTGCTGCAAGACCGGTACCCAGCACGATACCGTATTCGCCCGGTCGCAGGTCATCCAGGCTGCCCCGGACCATGTTGGTCCCGACATCGGAAACCGCCACCTCGTAATCCGGGTCTATGCCGCGCACCAGGGCCGCACTTGAACCATTGGCCTGTAACCAGGTGCCGACTTCGATATACGGCGCCGAGGCAACCACGTCATCTCGTTCGTTCACGTGCTGTATCACTTCGCGCCATTGGTCCAGCGGCCGTTCCAGCGGCTGGATGGTGGCGTGCGATATCGCACCGAGGATGCGCGCCCGCAGTTCCTTCTCAAAACCATTCATCACCGAGATCACCGTGATCAGCGTGGTCACACCCAGTGCAATTCCCAACATGGATGTCAGGGAGATGAACGATACGAAGTGATTTTGCCGCTTGGCCTTCAGGTAACGCAGGCCGATGAAAGCGGATAGTGGTTTATACATACGCGAATTAGACCATATCGCCAACTGCTCAACCAGTTGAATTTTCCTTCTCAAACGTAGGAAATCCTCAACTTGCAGGGAACCGCTATCCTTATTGAGCGCGGACAGGCGCTGAACCGGGTATACCTTCCCAGGACACGCCGTGGACCCATCCCTGGGGGCTCGGTCGCGACTCCCTGTCGCTCACGGTCCCGGATAAGGTATACCCGGTTCAGCGCCGTTGAGCAGGATAAGAGCTGGTTTCCATTATTCGTAGGAGGGAGCAGCTTTGCTGCTCGCGATTTGGCCTGGAATATGAATCTGGCCCGTTTTCTTGGTAACCTGCCGGCATGACGCAGCAGGCAATAGAAACAACGACCCGGCAGAAGGCAGTCCCCGTCTGGGCTTCCAGGCTGAACCGGTTTACCAATTACACGGTGCATGATTTTCTGGGCGGGCCACGGCCCTGGAAATTTGCCTGGGTGATCAATTTCCAGAAATGCGGGACGTTCTTCTTCCTTGGGTTCCTGATGTGGTACTACCAGAATTTTTCCACTTCCGCCTGGATTTACCTGGCCATGCAGGGCAGTTATGGCCTGGTCTGGTTTATCAAGGATATCGCTTTTCCCGACCCCGCCTGGCAGAAGAAGATCACCATTGGCGGTGGGATCAACGCCTTCCTGGGGGTGCTGGGCTGGTACTGGGTATTTGGCTGGCTGCTGATATCAGGGGTCTCCACACCCGACTATCCACTGCCCGATGGTGCGTGGTTCGCTATGTGTATCACCCTGTGCATACTCGGCAGCGTGATCATGATCGCTGCAGATGCACAGAAGTTTTTCACCTTGCGCCAACAGCGTGGCCTGATCACTGACGGCATGCACCGCTACGTACGCCACCCGAACTACCTGGGTGAAATGCTGGTTTACGGCAGCTTTGCACTGATGGTCTGGCACTGGCTGCCGGTTTTGGTACTGGCCTGGGTGTGGGGTGGCATATTCGCCGTCAACATGATCATGAAAGAAGCCAGCCTGTCACGCTACCCGGAATGGGAAGCATACAAAAAGAACAGTAAATGGCTGTTGCCTGTGATTTTCTGATTGCTTGGATTTTGATTGTTACTTGTTCATCAAACATTCCGAGAGTGTATTGGCTGACTGATTAATCCCATCCACCGATGTCAGGACCTCCCAAATTACAGTTTCCGAAATTTTCATTTGATCTCCCAGGCCAAGCTCACAGAAACCGTTATCGACATAGCACTTGACGTGAGATTCAAAGGCAGTTTGCTTGATTGACTCACACGTGGAGGTCTTTGCAGCGAAATGGATCAATGCTTCCTGAAGGCAAGCCATCGTACCGGTAATCCAATCTTCCCCCTGCCTGGACAACTCCAAACTATTAAATAATGCACAGTATTTGTTGCCAAAACCCAGCGCATAGCCTTCCTTACCGCACTGATTTTTTGCTTCCAGGCAATCCACGTAGAACTGACAACTATTTGGAACCAGTCCTGAACGGCAGTTTGAAGGAAACTCTGCGCCTGCGTTCATACCGGTGAAGAGGCAGATGCAAAGAACAAGGGAACTTGCCGGACGCATCAAAGCAACCCCCGCTGACGGTTAACGGTGTAACAGAACAACGCTGACCACATCAAGTTCGCTTTCACAGTATTTCAAGCAACTGTCGCAGTTCCCCTGGCAAGACTGAACTGACCAGTTGTTGATCCCCGTCCCGGGTATAAAAGCGTAACTGGTGGGCATGCAGGAACAGGCGCTTGCAACCCTTACCCGCCCAGAACTTCTGTCTTTTCCCAGGTGAATAACGCTTATCCCCCGCCAACGGCATCTCCAGGTGGGCCGCGTGTACGCGAATCTGGTGGGTGCGGCCCGTGTGCAGGGTGGCCTCGACAAAGCTGTAATTGCCATAAGCCTGCAATAACCGGAACGTGGTAGCGGCCGGTTTGCCATCCGGATCTACACGCATGAATCGTTCCCCGCCACGCTTATACTGGCCAATCGGCTCATTCACCGTCACCACGTCTTCTTTCAGCCTGCCGTCCATCAGGCACAGGTAGCGCTTCTCCACCCGGTCATTGTTCATCTGTTCGTGTAATTCGCGCAGGGTGTCACCGTTGAGCGCCAATAGCAGGCAACCGCTGGTTTCACGATCAAGCCGGTGAACCAGGTCCACGTTCATGCCCGGTCGCAACTCACGCACCGCATCAATGACGCCCCAACTGAGACCGCTGCCCGCGTGCACGGCCATACCGGCCGGTTTGTCGATTACCATGGTCCCGTGGGCTTCGTAGCAAATAGCACCGGACAGCAACTTCAAAACAGCTGGAGGAACCTGGCCGGGTTTTGCCTCCCGCACCGAGACCGGTGGTACGCGCACCACGTCACCGGCTTCCAGGCGGGTGGCCGGTTTTGCGCGGCCGCCATTCACACGTACCTGGCCGGTACGGATAATCCGGTAGATCACTGAGCGTGGCAGGCCCTTGAGCCTTGCTGAGAGAAAATTATCCAGCCGCTGACCAGCACGATCCTGGGGCACTTCGACGTGGCTGACTGCCGTTGCTGCCTTATTCATCGCTAATGTACCCCAACTCATTGATAGAAAATGGAAACACTGTTATATTGCGCTGACAAAGAATTCGCCCCGCCGAATTGTTCTCCGGAATTGCCTGATTATCTCGCTTAACCGTGCTTTAAAAGGGCCATGTGTTCCGATGCAGCGATAGTGTACACGCTGTACAACAGGCGGATAAACACGAATTCACCTGCACACTAAGAGCAGGAAAGACATATTTTTGATGGCAGACGAACAAGCTGCCATCAACGGACCGGACCATAAGAAAAAGATGATCCGGCGATGAAAACACATTGGTACCCCCGGAAAAGATGCAAAGCATCACCGGGTAAGCAGAAAGGAAACATGGCGCAAATCCGCCATGTTTCACCGTATGCCGAGGTTGGGGGATACCTGAGGAATTTACAATGAAAAGAATGCTGATTAACGCAACTCAGCCAGAAGAGTTGCGTGTGGCAATTGCCGATGGTCAACACCTGTTTGACCTTGATATAGAAGTCCCCTCCCAGGAACAAAAGAAATCAAACGTTTACAAGGGAAAAATCACCCGCGTTGAACCGTCCCTGGAAGCCTGTTTTGTTGAATTTGGCTCTTCCCGCCATGGTTTTTTACCACTCAAGGAAATCTGCCCAAGCTGTTATATCAGCGGTTCGGGGAAGAAGGACGGCAAGGTCGCCATCCGCGATGTAGTCCGTGAAGGCCAGGAAATCATCGTCCAGGTCGAGAAGGAGGAACGCGGCAACAAGGGCGCTGCCCTGACCACCTTTATTTCGCTGGCCGGACGCTACCTGGTGCTGATGCCGACCAACCCGAGCGCGGGTGGTGTGTCACGCCGTATCACTGGCAATGACCGCGATCACCTGCGTGAGCAATTGCAAAATGTCACCACGCCGGACAATGTCGGCATCATCGTGCGCACCGCCGGTGTCGGACGTGACGCCGATGAGTTGCAGTGGGACCTCGATTACCTGCTGCAGTTATGGTCCGCCATTGAGCAGGCCGCTGGGCAGCGCCCTGCCCCGTTCCTGGTTCACCAGGAAAGCAATCTATTCATCCGCGCGTTGCGTGATCACCTCCGGAACGATATCGGTGAAATCCTGATTGACAACGAAAGCGTATTCAACGATGCACGGGAGTTCATGCAGCAGGTCATGCCGCATAACCTCGGCAAGCTGAAGCTGTATAACGACCAGGTGCCGCTGTTCAACCGTTACCAGATCGAATCGCAGATCGAGTCCGCTTTTGCGCGCACCGTGCACCTGCCTTCCGGCGGCGTGGTCGTTTTTGACCATACCGAGGCCCTGTTATCCATCGACATCAACTCGGCCCGTGCTACAAAAGGCTCCGATATCGAGGACACCGCCTTTAACACCAACATGGAGTCCGCCAACGAAATCGCCCGCCAGCTGCGCTTGCGTGACCTGGGCGGATTGATCGTTATTGATTTCATCGATATGACCAGCCGCAAGCACCAGCGCGAAGTCGAAGAATGTCTGCGCCGGGCCATGCAAATCGACAAGGCACGTGTGCAGATCGGCAGGATTTCCCGCTTTGGGCTACTGGAGATGTCACGTCAGCGCTTGCGCCCATCGCTGGGTGAATCCAGCCAGGATACGTGCCCTCGCTGTGAAGGCCACGGCACGATCCGCAGCGTTGAATCCCTGGCGCTGTCCATCCTGCGACTGGTCGAAGAGGAGGTCATGAAGGACTACACCGGCCAAATCATCGTGCAGGCCCCCACGGAAGTGATCAACTTCCTGCACAACGAGAAACGCACAGTGCTGGCCGAAGTTGAATCGCGCCACAACGTACCCATCGTCATGTTGGCCAACCAGCACCTGGTGACACCACATTTTGAAATCCTGCGTGTCAGAAAGTCAGAGGTTACAGAGGAGCCGAGCTATACCCGCGTGGATCAACCCAATACGGAAACGGTCGCCAACGAACGTTCACAGGCCAACGCCGTGGTTGTTCCGGCCCCGGCGGTCGCGCGCTTCGTTCCCGACCGGCCCGCCCCGGCCCGCACGGCCCGCAGTAGCGAGAAGCAACCTGGCCTGTTTAAACGCATGGCGAATTTGCTGTTCTCCCACCCGGCCGAAGAAGAACCGAAAAAACCTGCGCCACGCAAGGAGAGCACCAAGAAGACCGCTGGCAAACGCAGCGACCAGCAGGACCGTCGCAGTTCACAGCAAGGTAACCGCAAGACTGGCAAAAAACGCGGCGGCAAGGGCACACAACAGGCAAGCGGTCAGCAGAAACAGCAGCAACGTACCGGTAAAAAACGTCCGAGCAAGAAAACCCAGGCCAAAACCACAAGGGGTCAGCAGCAAAACAAGCCTGCCCAGGGTAAAAAACAACAGTCCAGCCAGAAGCAGGCTGACAATGGTCAGGCAGCGAAGGATAAAGCCACCAGCCCGGCAACCGCCCAGGGCGGTACAACTGCTGATAACAAGCCCGGCGCCAGCCAGGGGCAGAAGGAAGGTGGCAACCGTCCCGGTCGCCGTCGCAGACGCTCACCTTACAAGACGGGTGGCGCAAAACCACGCCCCGAACGCACTGATCAGCAAAGCCAGGGCGGCCAGAATGAAAAGCAGCAACCCGTACCTGCCGAGGGCAAACTGCCAGTAGCGCCCCAGGCTGATGCCCCAACGCCGGTCAACAAAGACCCGGTCGCTGCAAGTGAGTCCGGACCGGCAAATGAAGCCGCCAAGGCGGTTGAATTACCACTGACCGATACAGCCAAGCCAACAGCAACAAAGTCAGAAACGGTGGAGGCACAGGCCCAGGAAAAAACTGGGCGAACAGAAAAGCAACCAGCCAAGGCAGACATTACAACCGCAACTGCGAAAGACGCAGATCAGGCGACCGCCGAGACCCCGGCATCCAAACCGGCCAAGGGCGACAAGGCTGCCGACGGTAAAAGCAAACCTGCCAAAACCACCAAGCGCGCGCCACGCAAGAAAGCCACCCGTAAGAAAACAGCCAGAAAGCCCGCTCGTGGCGCCAAGTCCGACACGGCCAAATCCGAAAAACCTGCAGCGGATAAGACCCGTTCCGACCCAACCAAGGTCGATGTACCCAGGCAGACGTCAACGGCCGCCGACAAAGCTGAAACAAGCAAGGCTGACAAGTCGCCAGCCAAGACGAGCGAAGTAAAAGCAGCAGCGCCTGTAGCGGCAAAACCCGAGACACCAAAACCTGCCCCGGTCGTGCCTCAAAAAGACGCCAAGGGCATTTACACGCTCAAGCCACCGCCATCAGAGTGACGGCCCCGGGCTGTCATTACATGCTGGATCATACGGCCGTCACTTGACGGCCGTTTCCATTTTCAACACCCGAATCTACCACCCCGATTCCTGTGCTTCAGGCATTCTCCACCAGGCCATAACGCATCGCCATGCGCACCAGTTCCACGTCACTACGTGCGCCCAGCTTGCCCAGTATCCGGTACTTGTAGGTTGAAACTGTTTTCGGGCTGAGACACAACAGCGATGCAATATCCGGAATGCGCCGGCCGTCGGTGAGCTTCAGCATCACCTCCATCTCCCGTGCCGACAGGTCCTCGAATGGCGACTCGCTGCCCGAACCGGACAGCATCGACAAGGCCAGTTGTTTCGCGGCCTCGCTGCCGATATAGCGCCGCCCTCCGGCAACCGTCCTGATTCCCTGCAGCAACTCCTCGGCCTCGCAGTCCCGGGTTAAATAGCCACTGGCGCCTGCGTCCAGCAAGCGGACCGGGTAAGGCGGCTTGGCGTGTTTGGCCAGGATGATGATGCCCGGCGTCTGAATGTGCGCGTTTTAGCCGCCTTGTCAGTTCAAACCCGCTTAAACCAGGCAGGTTGACGCTCAACAGGATCACGTCCGGGCGCAGTTTCCTGCAACGGCTGAGCCCCGCTTCCCCGGACGAGGCCTCGCTTACCCTGGTGATTTCACTGTTACTGGCAAGAATGTGACGCAGCCCCGTACGGACCAAGGCCTGGTCGTCAATAATGAGTATGTGAATCATGTTCCCCCCCTTTTGGACTGATTCAATGTGAATATGCTGTAATCGTGTCTGACCCTTTCCCCGTTATTGAAGCCCTGTTCATATCGCGATTGAAATGAACCGCGGACACTTAAACTATAGTCATCATGATCGTGTACGTCCAGCCTGGAAATGATCGAGCGGCTAAATCGCGCAAATTTCCTACACGGTTTTAAGCTCGGAACCCTTTCCGGGACGGCCCACTTGCCTTTCACAAATCACACTCAATCAATCCGCAGACTGACCACCGAGCCACCGCGTATGGAGACGATCATGTCTTTCCTACCCTTACGCTCGTACACCCAGTTGGACACTGCGGCCCCATGCTGACGCCCGTGCTCGCTCACCACTTCCCTGGCACTGTATTTCCGAACCGGGGAGCCGCATTTTTTAACCAGCGCATTACTGGACTCGCCCACCCTTACCAGCTTCCCGCCACAGCGGAAACTGCCTGCATTGGCATGGCTGAAAACCAACATGCATAACACCAACAACAGCCACCTGTTCATATCATCCCCCTTAAATGTCAGTCACTCCAGATTAAGCAGTCCACCCGGTGAAGCGCGAGGGGAAAACGTGGTCAACACATGTCGGGAATTGTCGATGGTTTCACTATAAAATAGTCGGGGTATGCCAGACGTGGCACAATTGCCAGTCTAAAACAACGACAAACAAACCGAGGAGTGCAGGGTCAGGGTAAAGTGCCAGAGTAATAACGAACTCTGGCACTTTACCCTGACCCCAGAACTGATTTGAGTAAACCGCACCACCAGCGCAAACATTTCCGCAGTTTCCTGCTTCACTTCCGTCCACGCGCGGTACCCGAACGCACGCTCAGGTTCTCGTTAACCTGGGGCCTGGGCGGTATGGCCATGGTACTCGTGCTGTTGCTGATCGGCACCGGCTTGATGCTCAAATTCGTGTATGAGCCTTTTCCGGACCGTGCCTACGATTCTATCGTTTACCTGAACAGCCAGGTGCCCTTTGGGCTGTTGCTCAGAAACATACACTGGTGGAGCGCCAACGCGCTGATCCTGGTCGCCTTCCTGCACCTGCTGCGTGTCTTCTACACCGGAGCATTCGTGGCGCCACGCCAGCTGAACTGGATGATCGGCCTGCTGCTGATGGCGGCGGTTGTATTGTCCAATTACACCGGCTACCTGCTGCCCTGGGACCAGGTCGCTTTCTGGGCTATCACGATCTGCACCTCGATGCTCGACTACCTGCCAGGTGTCGGTGAGAGCATCAAGCAGTGGGTCCTGGGGGGCACCGAGGCTGGACCGCAAACCCTGGTCAATTTTTATGCCATCCACACGGCGATCCTGCCGACCCTGTTGCTGTTCGCCCTGCCCTTTCATTTCTGGCGCGTGCGCAAGGCGCAGGGACTGGTCATTCCGAGAACAGCCGGTGAGGAACCCGGAACAAAGGCTGAGATGGTCGACAGCATGCCGCATTTGATCATGCGCGAGGTCAGCGTAGCCCTGCTGCTGTGCGCCGTCATACTATTGCTCGCCATGTTCTTCAACGCCCCGCTGGCCGAGCAGGCAAACCCGGGGTTGAGCCCAAACCCGACCAAGGCGCCGTGGTATTTCATGGGTGTCCAGGAGATGCTGATGCATTTCCACCCGGTGTTCGCGATCCTGCTGATCCCACTGGCATTGCTGTCAGGCCTGCTGATCCTCCCGTACATCAGGTACGACGCGGTGACATCCGGTATCTGGTTCGCCTCTGGAAGGGGCCGCAAGCTGGCGCTGATCGCCTTGGTACTCGCATTCCTGCTGACGGTGGGTGGTGTACTGCTCGATGAGTATATCCTGCCGGCACAACTGGTCGGGCCACCGGGCTTTATCAGCACCGGGGTGTTGCCATTCGGATTCATCCTCGCCTGTTGTGCAGGGTTTTACCTGCTGACCAGGAGAGCCCTGGATGCGAATATCAACGAGGCATACAGGCCCTGTTCACGCTGCTGATGACCGCTTTCGTGGTCCTGACGCTGATCGGTATCTGGTTCCGTGGCACGGGCATGCAACTGATGTGGGCGGGATAGACCTGACAGTACACTATGAACGACAAAACCATGAAAGACGAACACGAACAAGGCTACACACGCCGGTCATTCCTGAACAAGCTGTGGGCTTTTTTGGGGATTATCACGGTTGCCGAGCTGGCCCTTGTCGCAACGCGGTACTTTAAACCACGCAAAGCGGAGCTCGACGCCGCCACCGCTGATGCCATCATCACGGCCGGACCGGTCGATAATTTCGAGCCCGGCACCGTGAGCGCCTTTGTACGTGGAAAATTCTACCTGGCGAGATTGGAAGACGGTGGTTTCCTGGCCATGTCACGCAGTTGCACGCACCTCAGTTGCACGGTGCCGTGGGTTGCCAAGGAAAACCGTTTCGTCTGCCCCTGCCATTCATCGGAATTCGATATCACCGGTGAAGTCATCAACCCGCCGGCGCCACGCGCACTGGACCTGTTCGCGGTAACGATCGAGAACGACGTGCTCAAGGTTGACACCGGCAAGCTCAAGAAACGATCCGCCTTCGAGGCCAGCCAGGTCGTTTACGTGCAGGAATCATGACCGGTCTCAGCAACAGGACAAACACCTGGGAATGGACGGGCCTGGCCGCAGCCCTGCTCATCTGCATCGCGCTGCCGATTTACTACTTCATGGGGTCGGGGCAGGACAACGCTGCAGATATCAACGAGGCCGCGGCCTTTGTTGGCAGCATCGAGTGCCGGGACTGCCACAACCCCGAATATGACAACTGGGAAGGCTCGCACCACGACCTGGCGATGGACGTGGCTTCCGAGACCACCGTGCTGGGTGATTTCGGGGACACCGAGTTCACCGCACATGGCGTAACTTCGCGTTTTTACAAAAAAGATGACCGGTTTTTTGTCCACACCAACGGCGTAGGCGGGGAAATGGGTGAATTCGAGATCACCCATACCTTTGGCTGGTTCCCTCTGCAGCAATACCTGGTGCCGTTTCCCGGTGGCCGTTTACAAACCCTGCCGCTGGCCTGGGACTCCAGGGACAACAAGTGGTTCAAGGTTCCGCCCGACGAGCCCGTCGAACCGGATGATTGGCTGTACTGGACCAACGCCGCCCAAAACTGGAACGGCATGTGCGCCCAGTGCCATTCCACCAACCTGAAAAAAAACTACGACATAGAAACCGACAGCTATAACACGACCTGGTCGGATATTGACGTGGGTTGCGAAGCCTGTCACGGCCCCGGCTCCAAGCACGTGGAATGGGCAGAAATGCCGGAGATGGGCCGCCCGGCGGCCTGGAATTATGACCTGGTGCAAAAGACCTCCGACATCGATTCCAGGCAACAGGTGGAGTTATGCGCCCCCTGCCACTCGCGCCGCGGCGCCATGGGAGACGATGCACACCTGCCGGCGGACCTGCTGGACAACTACCTGCCCAGCCTGTTGGCCGAGGACCTGTACTTCCCCGACGGGCAGATACTCGAAGAAGTCTACGTTTACGCTTCCTTCACCCAGAGCAAGATGTACCGCCACGATGTGCGTTGCAGCGATTGTCACGAGGTGCACTCGATTACGCTGATCAAGGAAGGCAATGAACTCTGCCTGCAGTGTCATCGTGCGGCCCAGTACGACAGCGCCCAGCACCACTTTCACAAGCAGGAAGGTGAAGAAGGCGAGCCGATCGTATCGGCCGAGGGCGAGGTTTTGTTCGAAGTGGGTACCGGTGCCGAGTGCGTGCAGTGCCACATGCCGGGCCGCTATTACATGGGACCGGATTACCGCCCCGACCACAGCTTCCGCATTCCCGACCCTGCGCTGGCCGCTGAAATCGGCGCGCCGGACGCCTGTCTGCGTTGTCACGTGGACAAGGATGCCCAATGGTCACAGGACTCTGTCATCGAATGGTATGGACCGGGCCAGGCCTCCCATTATGGAAGGACCATCGCCCGGGCCCGCCAGGGCGATCCGGAAGCAGCAGACGAGCTGACCAAGCTGGCCTTCGATACGCTTTACCCGGTCATCGTGCGGGCCACTGCCCTGTCCCTGCTGGCGAACTACCCCGGCGAGGAAACATTGCAGGCGATGGAAATCGCCATGATGGATGAAGAGGCGCGTATCCGCCGGACCGCCGTGGAATATCTCCAGCTGGACACCCCGCAACAGTTGGCCAAAAAGCTCGCCCCGATGCTGTATGACCCGGTCAAGACCGTTCGAATAGAGGCTGCACGCCGCCTGGCGGGCGATGTGTCGACCCACCTGGATACGGACCAGCAAAAAGTTTTCCAGGAGGTCCTGCAGGAATTTGAAGCAGCCATGAAGTACTCGGCGGACTTTGCCTTTGCACGCCACAACCTGGCCAACCTTTACACCGCGCTCGACCGCCCCGGGGACGCCGTCAAACAGTTCGAAGCTGCTGTTCGCATAGACGACCAGTTCTTCCCGGCCAAGGTCAACCTGGCCATCGCTTACAACCAGCAGGGCCGGAACGCAGAAGCCGAGCAACTGTTGCGCGAAGTGCTTGCCCAGGAACCGGAGCTGTTTGAAGTGGCCTATTCATTTGGCCTGTTGCTTGTCGAGTTGCAGAAATACAGCGAGGCGGCTGAATATCTTGCCAGGGCCGCCCAGGGTTTACCCGGACGGCCCCGGATCCATTACAACCTGGGCCTGCTTTACCAGCACCTTGGAAACGCGCAAGGCGCCGAAGCCGAACTTGGTATCGCGCTGGCGCTGGACCCGGGAAGCCTGGATTACCAGTACGCGCTGGTAGACCACCTTTTGAAGCGCGGTCTGTTTGAAAAAGCCCGGCCGATTGCAGAGGCCATGGCTTCCATGCATCCCGAAAATCCGGTCGGGGCACAGATACTCGAATATATCCGGCAGAATACGGGCAGGTAGGTTGCCAAGCCCGGCATTGGAGAACACGTGTCATGATTCGACATTTACTGGTTTTCACACTGTTATTGGTCCCTGCCCTTTCATTGGCCGAGTTTTCCTGTCCCGACGGAACCGACGCCGCCTGCATCGAGATTGGTGACAGAATTTGTTCCGCCAACACGAAATGCGTGGATGACAGCGCCACCTGTTTTGACGATTTCCCCTGTGGGTCAGACGAGGGTTTTGTCTGTGGCTCTGAGTACGATGCAGCATTGAACGCACATAAACGATCCACGGAAAAATACGACCAACTGGTCAAAGAGAATGTCGACCTGCGCCAGGAAAGGCTGGACCGTAAAAATTGCGTGCTGAATGCCACCGGACTGATCGAAGCGCAGAAGTGTGTAAGGTAAAATGAAAGTATGAGGTTAACGATGATTTAAAGGGGTCGGGCTCATTTTTTTCGATACCGAAAATAAATTGAACCCGGCCCCTTTCTAACTGAACACAAACTGCGGAGTGAACAAACAATGAGAAAAGGTTTCACCATTGTCACACTGATTTTATTCGCTACCCAACTTGCCTGGGCAGGAAAGCCCAAGGGCATCGAAGCCAAGTATGCATTCCAGCGTATCGGCAAGACCGTAACTGTCTGCGGCGTCGTGGAAAGCGCCAGGTACCTGCAGGGCTCCGGCAGGGAGCCCACGTTCCTGAACTTTGCTGACACCTACCCCAAGCACCCCTTCACGGTGGTGATCTGGGGCAAGACCCGGGAACAGTTCGACTATGCACCTGAGTCACTCAAGGGCCAGTCAATTTGCGTCAGGGGCTTGATAGAGACCTACAAGAGCAAGCCGCAAATTGTCGTGGATAGTCCGAAACAGATCATGGTCGATGAGGCGTAGGGTGGTGCGGTCTTTTTGCACTGACCCAAGTTAATTAAAACGTCCGTTTTCTTGAAAAAAAGCGGACGCTCATCAGAAATGCATTTCAACCAGGCAAAGTGCTGCTTGCGGCCAATTGTGGCGCACCTGTTCAACGTGATCAAGGCCGATTCCCGTGACCACGGCACGCTGATCATGTACATTATTCCGCTTATGCCCTATTGCATCAGGCCCGCACTGGGGACAATAACTCCGGCCCCGCCGGTGCAATTTCAGAGGTAAAGATGAAGCGATTTATTGGAACCGTTGTGGTTCTACACATGGTTCTGGCCCTGCCGAACGCGAAAGCCGGCTCGCCCGACCCATTGTTCCAGGACGATGCAGCCTTGCGTGTGGAGATCACCGCCCCGTTCGCCCAGTTGATCAATGAACGGCCGAAGGAGGAGGAATTCCTGGGCAGCTTCTCATTCAAAGACCCGGATGGCTCGCGGGTCGAACTGGACCTCCAGATCCGCACACGTGGCAACTTCCGTCATACAAATTGTGACTTTCCTCCCCTGTACCTGAATTTCAAGCGATCCCAGGTGGAGGGCACCTTGTTCGACCAGCAGGACAAACTGAAGATAGTCGTGCACTGCAAGGATTCCGCGCGCTACCAGCAAGCCTTGCTCAAAGAATTCCTGGCCTACCGCATACTCAACACGCTGACCGACCAGAGCTTCCGGGTGCGCCTGCTGGACGTCACCTACGTTGATAGCGAGGATCGCAGGCCGCGCATGGTGCGCAATGCGTTCCTGATCGAACACGTGGACCGCCTGGGCGCTCGCCTGGGTAGGCAGCAGTTGAACATATTTCCCGACAACGTACAGGCCATACAGGCTGATTACCTGAACCTGACCTCGGTATTCCAGTACCTGCTCGGCAATACGGATTTTTCACCGGTCCTCGGCTCGCAAGACGAGTGCTGTCACAACTATAAGCTATTCGGAAAAGAAGACGCTCCCCTGCTGGCGATTCCCTACGATTTCGACATGTCCGGATTCGTTAACACGCCCTACGCCCGGCCGGAGAGTGGGCTGGGCATCGACAACGTCAAGCAACGCCTTTACCAGGGGTTCTGCGTGAACAACGGCCACGTCGAGGCTTCCATTTCTGAATTCCTGCACGCCCGCGACACCTTGTACGCCCTGGCCGCAAACCTGCAGGAAATGGCGCCGACGGTGCGCAAACTCGTTGCTGACTACATGGACGAGTTCTACGAAACCATCAGTGATCCGCAGGCCGTGCAACAGGAAGTAATTGACCGGTGTATTCAAATGACCCCGTAACCGCAGGTCGTGGTGCAACGTGGCATTTCGGCCTTCGCGATCCGCAACCGGCCAAAAGCCACCCCTGGCAGAAGCCTGTACGTTGCTGAATTTAGACAACTCCATGCCCATAAGAAAACACCCTGATTATGTCGGGGTGTTTTCTAAACTTGAAAAAGTTACTTAAACTTTCCGTCTGATCCGTGCAATGCCTAGCGTGCCAAGCACCAAGGCTAACAGTATCAGTGACCATTGGGTCAGTGTGGGGACGGGAGTTAATGCTACGCCCCCTTCCCAGGTGCCGGGTGATCCTGCTTGACCAATGCTGGTTGGTTCCTGATAAGTGTCACAAACCCCTTCGGACACTGTAAGACAAACCGCACCAACTACTCCGCCTGATATACCAAAAATAACCCCAATATAACTATCGGTGTCGCCAACAGCAGTTGCGATCGGAGACAAAAAGAATGCTAGAAAGGATTCAACGATAACGCCCTGTTCGTTGGTCGAAACCAAGGGTGGATATCCAGGGGAAAGCTCGCCGTTTGAGCTATCGATCGTTTGCACGCCATCATAAAATGACCAACTGGTCAAAATACCGCTGATGTCACCTTCATAATTCGGCGGAATGGGACTGGATGTAACCAGTGTTCCGGTGACCCGCATGCTCTGGGTGTATGCGCCGCTTGCCTGCGTAAAATTGTCCCCAGTGTAGGTATAGGTTGTGGCGTAGGCGTAGTTGCTAATCAGCAAAGCAAGCAAGCTTAAACTCTGCACTATTCGTTTCATCAATCTCTCCCTTCTATATGATTTCGGACTATCACTCTCGCTCAGGATACACGTGGCAAGTAGAATTAAGTTGACATAGATCAATTGTGGTGGACTGCATATAAAGACAGCGTTCTTATTTGATTTATTAAGCTTTCATTAAGGCAACGCCCACTGAAATTATTTACGGTTTTGCGCGATCAGCTCGCCAGAATATCTGGGGCAGAAACAATGTCGCCACCCTTCATAGAGCCGTCAATCACTGGTGGTTTTTTTGCGCGAATGTCTCTTGTTGGCCGCTTGCCGTTATTCACAGAATCGAGATTTGACCCGTTTCAGTAACTGCTTCCTGGTGGAAAGCCGTCGTTCATTTGGTGTGAAATTCAACCAGGTGGAGGACTGCAAGCGGCCGAGGCTGTGTGAAAACTCCACCCGCGATATAATCATACTCACCCGCTGAAGGACTCACAGGATGAGTGGATTTATTCAAGGCGAGGATCGTTTTCAAGCCACCTTATTTCCCGAACGTTTAGATGATTATGTTGCTGAGGACAGCGCCGTACGCGTGATCGATGTCTTCATCGATGAACTGGACCTGTCTGGCATGGGATTCAAGACCCAACCGAACGAAACGGGTCGTCCGGCCTATCACCCAACGACCATGCTCAAGTTATTCGTCTACGGTTATCTCAACCGGGTGCATTCGAGTCGCAGATTGGAACGCGAATCCCAACGCAATGTAGAACTGATGTGGTTGACCGGACGACTGGCGCCAGACTTCAAGACAATCGCCGACTTTCGTAAGGACAATGGCGTGCCCATTCGCCTGGTGTGTCGCCAGTTCGTGATCCTGTGTCGCAACCTCAACCTGTTTGCCAACGCCTTTGTGGCCATCGACGGCAGCAAGTTCAAGGCGGTCAACAATCGTGACCGCAACTTCACGCGGACCAAGATGAGGCGACGCATAGCCGAGGCGGACGCGACGATCGAACACTACCTGCAGCAACTGGCTGAAGCGGATCGGCAGGAACCGGATGAGGATAAGACGCGGAGTCTGGAGGACAAGGTTGCATCATTGAAGAAGGAGATGGCGCGCTTAAAAAAAGTCGAAGCCCGGATGCTTAAAGCACCGGGCCAACAGATCTCACTGACCGACCCTGATGCCCGCTCAATGAAGAGCCGGGGTACTGGTGTAGTGGGTTACAACGTACAGACGGCTGTGGATACAAAGCACCACTTGATCGTGGCCCACGAGGTGACCAACCAGGGTAGTGACCGGAGGCAACTGGCGAACATGGCCAGGCAGGCTAAGTCGGCACTGGCTGCTGATGAGTTAACCGTACTCGCCGACCGGGGTTACTACCGCAGCGAGGAACTAAAGGACTGCGAAGAAGCCAACATTACGACTTATCTGCCTAAACCACAGACATCCGGTAACCAGGCCAAGGGCCAGTTCGGTCGGGACGCGTTCCACTATATTGCTGAAGACGATGAGTATGAATGTCCCGCAGGACAACGACTGGTTCGACACAAAACGGCGCAGGACAGAGGTCGGACGTTGCATCTTTACTGGACTTACAAGTGCCGGTACTGCGACATCAAGGCCCAATGTACTTCGGGTGTACACCGTAAAATGTCCCGCTGGGAGCACGAAGAAGTGCTTGAGGCGGCGCAAGCTCGTCTGGATCAGAGCCCGGATATGATGCGCATCCGCCGGGCGACTGTAGAGCACCCGTTCGGCACCTTGAAAGCCTGGATGGGTTCGACCCACTTCCTGACCAAGACGTTAGATCGGGTGAGTACCGAGATGAGTCTGCACGTGTTGGCGTACAACATGAAGCGGATGATGAGCATTATCGGCACAAAACCTCTGATCGAGGCGATAGGGGCATAGAGGGCCTCTTTTTACCCACTAAATAATGCAAATATGGGTCACTTCAGATCCTTCACAGCGTCGAAATAATCCTTTGGCAAGTTAACCCCAACAAAGCCAAATCCCAATCAAACCTGGATACGGGGCAGCTGATGCAGCCTGATGAGGGAACTGAAGACGAATATCGAGTTATCACACAGCCTCGGCCAGGAGCGGATATGCCTATTTGGCAAACAAAAAGGCCGCCAATATACATGACGGCCTTAGTTAAGTTAATTTGTTACGCTGGAATTGTAATTATAGTAGCTTGATCATGTATGTTCGCGACGTATTACAAGTCCTGTTAAACCGGCCAGTAGCAATCCCATGAAGATCATACCCCAGATAGATAATGTTGGGACGGGTGCAGCGGTGGGGGGTACAGGGGCATTACCGATGGTGAGAATGTAATCCGAATCGAGAGTCGCCTGATAACTGAAGCTGTCACTATATCCAATTACATTGCTGGCATAGACCCCAGGAACAAATAGGGAGAATGGTATTGCAGCTATAACGTCGCCGCTCCATGAAATCGCATCTCCAGGCAGTTGACTCGGGGAAGGGCTACTCCGTACCGCTAATCCACCATTGTCTAAACAAACATCATATACTGCACCGCCGGGGGGGGTGCCCGAAGAAGAAGTCGTTCCACTGCCTGAAGTTAAGCTGCTTGTGCAACCGGCAAATCCAACCTGCCAGCCTCCCCCAGCAAATCCGGGGAATATCCAAAAGCTATTGTAGCTGTTTGTCCCATCTGCAATCACGTTAGCAGAGCCACTGAACACAAATCGGGAATTGCCTTGCCCGGCGTCGGTTACATTCATTGTTAGCGCGGCGAAGACCGTATTGGTTAGTAACAAACTCAATAATATTGCGATAAAAATTGCTTTTTTAATTTTCATTAATGCGATTCCATTTGATACCAAATACCACCGAATAGTATACGTTAATGAAAGCTGTAAACAATAGAGATAAATAAAAAAAGCCGAGACCTGCAGCTAAAAGGTGAGGGCGAAATTTGTGGACAGCGTTGAATCATAGAATGACCGGTTTTGGCCGTTTGCTGCCTGTCACTGCCCCACAACGGGATAGTCTACTTCTGAGCGCAAAGCGGCTGTTCTCCAGGCATTATTTCCAACGGAGCGAAAGACTGCAAACGACTGTGATCTCAACCGGTCGACGCAACACATTGGTTAAATCGTTCTGCGGGTGTTTCGAAGTTTAACGTTTCTCTTGGCCTCTCGTTAAGTCGTCTTGCAACCGCATTTAACCTGTTCTGGTGAACATTCGATAGGTCCATGCCCTTCGGGAAGTACTGCCTGAGCAAGCCATTGGTGTTTTCGTTAGAGCCACGCTGCCAGGGGCTCTGTGGATCACAGAAGTAGACCTTGATATCGGTGTCCAGGGTGAAGCGCGTATGATCCGCCATCTCTGGGCCACGATCCCAGGTGAGTGACTTGTAGAGTTCTCTGGGTAGCCTGTGGGCCTGCTTGATGAGTGCATTGATGACCGTCTCGCTGTCCTTGCTTTTGACTCTGGCGAGCAGCACGTAACGGCTATGACGCTCAACCAGGGTCGCGATCTGGCTGTTGTTGCTGCCGCACAGGAGATCGCCTTCCCAGTGACCCGGTACCGCACGATCCTCAACCGCAGCTGGCCGTTCGCTGATCGATACGGTATTGGTGATCCGGCCATGATCCGGGGTCTTTTGCGTATGGTGTCGGGAACGGCGCATCCTGCGCTTGCGTCGCAAGTGCTGCAACAGTTCCTTCTTCAAGGCCCCGCGGGCCTGGATATACAGCGTGCGATAAATCGTCTCGTGTGACACCTGGTAGTTCTCGTCGTCCGGGTATGTGCGTTTCAACCATCCAGCGATCTGTCGCGGTGACCACTCGAGCTGTAGCTTGCTCGCCACGATGCGCGCCAGCGCAGGGTTGTGTACCAGTTTACAACGCTTGGGACGATGCGCCCGATCCCAGGCAGCCTGATCTGCCACATTGGCCCGATAAAACTGTCGGCCACCATTGCGCTCGATCTCTCGGCTGATCGTGGAAGGCGCGCGATTTAATGCAGCCGCGATCGAACGACAGCGAACGACCACTTACGATACCGCGTGAGATCTCTTCACGCTCAGCCAACGATAACGCCCGCCTGGAACGGGTTTTCTTCGCTGGTCGTATCCCGCCAGTTTGTACAAGAATACGGGCTACCGAGCCATGGCCACGGTCAAAGAGTTGTGCAATCTTTTCCAGAGAATCGCCTTTCTGCCAGCGATCCCACATCAATTCCTTCTGTGCATCTGTGTAATAGATTCTTCGTCGGTATTTCCTCATCTGCAACATCCTCCTCCCTCTTATTAGAGGTTAGGTGTTGCATCGACCGGTTGAAACCGCAACCAGTAGGAGACATTGATAGCGCACAAAAAGAAGGGCCGTCGGCGAATGACGGCCCAAGTATTCTTTACCTGGGGGGTTGGTCAGTCAGAAGCACTTATCATTTCCAGTGGAGTAAATACGATAGAGCACAGATTTAATAAGTAACCTGGGCGGCATAGTGAAGCCTTGTAATCGAATTGCAGTGAACTTTGTATGTTCAGTTCCACCATTCGTCTTCCCGGTCAATTTCATCCCAGCCGCCAAACTCTGATATCAAGTCTTTAAGGTCATTTCGTCTCTCGATCTGTCGCCTGGCGCTGATTCTACGTTTGGGCCCGGATGGGTCTTCCCAATCGGTACTGTAAAAATCCTCAGCCAGGTCTGACAGCCCGTCAAAATCATTGTCCAACTCGTCGTTGTAGTCGTCATACAGGTCAGATTCAAATTGAAATAAATCTTGTTCACGCTTTGGGTGTGACTCGTGTTTGTTTCTTCGCCTCATTTTAGTATCTCCAGTATGAGGTAGAGGGCCTTTCAATCGAATTAAAAACCCATATTATCTTTATGTCAAGATTTTAATCGTAAAATTACAAGCTGGCTTGAATACCCTTCTGGGAAAAACACAACAAACCATATATTTCTATGATTTATTAAATTCAATTACAAGGATATAAAAATTCAAATGATTTACACAAGAAATGGCATACTGCATACGATTAAGCCTTCAAAAATGGTACTTTATGTTCCCAAATATCAATTATAATCTTGACATAAAGATATAATTAAAATGTAATGCGGTCACGACATGACTAATTGACCGTGGGATGCCAGTTACATAGGGAAGAATATGTTCTTACTCAACCCATCCGGTGCTTTACACGTGAATAGCAACCAAATAATAGACTCGAGTTCACATCCAACTGCGGTAGATTCTGCGCAGTCACAGCAGGTGCACCAACGCACCTTAAAATGTTACAGAGCTTACTTCCAGAGTTGGTGCCGGGCTTTCGGCGAGCATGAAAAAATCCCGGTAAACGACCATGCAGGATGCTGGCTGCTCGGTGAGAATCAGATTGGTCTGGTATTGACCAAGCCCCTGTTCAGGCAATTCAACCGTGAAATTTATTTTCAGGGGAAGACCCCAACACTGGTTTTCGATGAGCAAGGTGCTCGTATTGGCCAATTTTTTTACCGCTTTAAGAGTAAGCCTGAGAAACAGGTTCTTGGTGCAATTGATAGACTTTTTGAAACAGGCGCGGCCCTCCACTTATTCAGGACTTGCCATCATCTCTATCGAAACGGGAACAGGATTCTTACTATCTCGAGTAAAAGACCACAGCCTGTCATCTACAGGGAAATTGGCGCCATGAATGTAAAATTGCAGTAGTCCCTATGTCTTTTTTTAGCAAGATTTTTTGAAGAAAAGTAAATATTGATATGAACTTATCCGTAGAAAACAAAGATGCCATCGACGAAGTCCAGAGCGATTGGAATAAGCAGCGACCTGACCTCGATCCGGAACCGATGGGGGTCGTTCTGCGTATCCAGGCACTGGCCAAGATTCTTGGTGAGCAAACTGCTGAGAAGTTGCAACGATTTGATCTGCAGTGGTGGCAGTATGATGTGCTTTCTACCCTGAGACGTCGAGGTGCTCCGTTCATCATGCGTGCCACCGATTTGGCATCCTCATCCATGCTCACAACGGGCGCTATGACAAACCGTATTGACGGATTGGAAGAAGAAGGCCTGGTTCGCAGAATCAAAGATGAAAATGACGGCCGGAGGGTGTTGGTACAATTGACTTCGATGGGATTTGAGTTGATTGAAGCTGCAACCGAAGCCAGGTTTGAGTCGGCCATGGAAGCCCTGGAGAGCCTGAGTAATCGGCAAAGAGAGTCGCTCAGTAGTCTGTTGCGACTGGTGTTAACCGCCCAGGATGACTAATCCAACATTTCGACCTTGTCACCGATCGTCAAAGTCAAAAAATTACTGAGAACCATTGGATAAAAACTGAATAGAAATTCAGTGCATTGGCTCATTTTCGATTGAAAATATATATTATTCTCCGGTTGCAGGGTATATCTTAGTGGACGCCTCACTTGTTGTTTCTTCCCCCGATGGCGGCACCAGGCTTTCAATTCCATAGGTAGGACTATTTTTATGTTTCCAATTGAAAATGTTTGTAGCCACGGGGCCTTTCAACCATGAAGCCCGACGAAAAACTTACGCTTGGCTGGCGTGAGTGGGTTGGGCTACCGGAACTGGGATTGCCGGAGATCAAGGCCAAAGTTGATACGGGTGCCAGAACGTCCACTTTACATGCGTTCGAACTTGATACCTTTTCAGAGCATGGCAAACCAAGGGTCAGGTTCAAAATCCATCCACTGCAAAAGGATTCCGAGGTAGTCGTAACTTGTGTTGCCGATATTGTCGACGAAAGATTTGTCACCGATTCTGGCGGTCACAGGGAACAGCGCCTGATCATCAGCACGCCGCTAACCATTGGCCCCTGGTCATGGCCAATCGAAATGACATTGACCGCCCGTGACAACATGATGTTCAGAATGCTGTTGGGTCGTACGGCGATAAAGGGTATAGCGATGGTTGATCCATCAAGGTCCTATACTACCGGCAAAAGAAAACGAAGGAAAAAGGTAAAGCAGGAATAAAAAACGATGGCTTTGAATAATTCATTCTCAATCGGTGAAACTGTGGTCAAACCAGGCCAACGTGAGAACATCAACCTGCCGGTTGCTGATCTGTACACCTCCACGTCGCTAAGCATGCCTTTGCAGGTTATCTGTGGACGCAGGGCCGGGCCGGTCTTATTTGTCTCGGCTGCTATTCACGGTGATGAACTCAACGGTGTGGAGATTGTTCGCAGGTTGTTACGTCTCAAAGCCCTGAGGTCAATCCGGGGAACGTTGATTGCTGTTCCAATTGTGAACGTCCATGGTTTTTTGTATCAGTCGCGTTATCTGCCCGACCGGAGAGATCTTAATCGCTCCTTCCCGGGTAGTGCCAAAGGGTCTATTGCAGCACGCCTTGCGAACACTTTTTTCACACAAATTGTCTCCAAGGCAGATTATGGTATTGATTTGCATACCGGCGCGATCAACCGGTCCAACCTGCCGCAAATTCGTGGCAATCTTGATGATGCAAAGACACTCGAACTGGCAAACTGCTTCGGTGTGCCGGTAATCATAAATGCCAATATCCGGGATAACTCCCTGCGCGCCAGCGTGGCCGAATCGGGCGTGCCAGTACTGATCTATGAGGCCGGTGAGGCGCTGCGTTTCGACGAAATATGCATAAGAGCTGGCTTGCGTGGTATCCTGAACGTCATGCGTTTGATTGGAATGCTGCCCGCGAAGAAGGCTGCAAAAAGGCCTGTCAAGCCGGTACTTGCCCGTTCAACGAGTTGGGCGCGTGCGCCTTCCAGTGGCATTTTCAATACCAACGTGCAACTGGGCAACAGTGTTTCAAAAGGCCAGCGCCTGGCAACCATCAGTGACCCGCTGGGTGCTTCATCTGATATTCTGGAGGCGCCGTTCGACGGGATCGTTATCGGCCGCAGTAACCTGCCCCTGGCCCATGAAGGTGACGCGTTGTTTAACATTGCGGAATTCACAAGCGTGTCCAAAGCTGAAGGCCTCGTTGAGGAATTCACCGAATTACTAGATAACTAGGCCAGAAGGGCCTGATTACATCATCTACGGAGTTTTAAGGAATGAAAATCGCAATACTGTCAACGAATCCAAGGCTTTACTCAACGAAAAGACTGGTTGAGGCCGGCAAGGAACGTGGTCATGAAATTCAGGTGATTGATCACCGGCGTTGCTACATGAATATCACCAGTCACCGGCCAGGCATACATTACAAAGGTGAAGCGATAGAAGGGGTTGACGCCATCATTCCCAGGATAGGCGCCTCGGTGTCGTTTTACGGAACGGCTGTTGTGCGCCAGTTTGAGATGATGGGTGTTTACTCCGTCAACGAATCGGTGGCGATTACGCGTTCACGTGACAAGTTGCGGGCCTCGCAGTTGTTAGCACGAAGAGGTATCGGCCTTCCTGTCACCGGCTTTGCAAACTCACCGGATGATACCGACGACCTGCTTGAGTCCGTGGGTGGCGCACCGGTGGTCATCAAGTTACTTGAAGGTACACAGGGTGTCGGCGTCGTCCTTGCCGAGACAAAAAAGGCCGCTGAGAGTGTTATCGAAGCTTTCAGGGGGTTGAAAGCCAACTTCATGGTGCAGGAATTCATCAAGGAAGCGGGTGGTGCAGATATTCGGTGCCTGGTTATCGGTGACAAGGTGGTTGCCTCGATGATGCGGCAGGGTAAGGAAGGCGAGTTCCGCTCGAACCTGCATCGTGGTGGCTCGGCAAGCCTGATCAGAATTACCCCGGAGGAGCGCTCAACCGCGGTTCGTTCTGCCAAGGTGATGGGGCTCAATGTTGCGGGCGTCGACCTGTTGCGTTCAAATCACGGGCCCGTGGTGATGGAAGTCAATTCCAGTCCAGGACTTGAAGGCATAGAAAATGCAACTGAAAAGGACGTTGCCGGAACCATTATTCAGTTCATTGAAAAGAATGCAAAACAGGGTAAAACCCGAACACGCGGACGTGGCTAGCCCGGCCGGATAACAGCTTTCAAAAACTGCCCAGTACTACCGTTTTGACCTAAAGAGGCCCATTGGGGACGATAGCGTGTATTCGTCAGATATGGGTTGAGGACTTACACATGACGCAAAACAACATTTCTGAGAGGAACCAGATTCGGATATTGCTTGAATCTGAAAATCCATCGGCCGCTCTCGAGAGGAAACTGGATGAGATCGATTCGGCGGAACTGCTGCATGCTGTATTCCAACTATCAACGGAAGAGCAGCGGCAATTGCTATCCGCCATATCGGTAGAAAGGGCGGCGCACCTGGTCGAGGAGTTTCCCAGTTCCCACGGCGCAGACTTGATTGAAGATATGCCGGCGCAAGAGGCGGCTCCAATCCTGGAGGAAATGGCCAGTAACATCCGGGTCGATATTTTATCCGAGATGGATCGTCAGGACAGCGAGGCCATTCTCGAGCTTCTTGAAGAAGAAGATGTGCAGGAGATTCGGGACTTGATTGCCTACCCCGCCAACGTGGCTGGCGGCTTGATGATGACCGAATTCGCGAGGTATCCCAAGAGCGCGGTTGTGCGGGATGTGGTGGAAGATTTGACGGGACGGGAAGGCGATTATGAATTCCTGACAGTCCACTACATTTATGTGGTGGTCAAAAAGCATTTGCTGGTTGGCGTTGTTCGACTCCGGGACCTGGTATTTGCCGATCCTGAAGCACGCATTGGAGAGATTGCAACCAAGGCGATTGCGGTCCCCGCGGCCGCGTCATTGGCTGAACTCGAGCAGTTCTTTGCCGATCATGATATTGCGGCGGTGCCGGTGGTTGACCACCGCAACTACCTGCTGGGTATTGTTCGCCGCAGGGCGGTCCTCGAAGCGATGACTGAAAAGGCGGAAGCGGATCACTTAAAGGCTGCGGGTATTGTCGGTGGTGATGAACTTCGAAGCATGCCGGTCTTGCTCCGGTCCAGGCGGCGCCTGTCCTGGTTAAGTATCAATATTGTTTTGAATATTGTTGCGGCCAGCGTTATTGCAATGTACGAGGATACCCTGACCGCGGTTATCGCCTTAGCCGTATTTTTGCCCATCGTGTCGGACATGAGTGGCTGTTCAGGAAACCAGGCCGTGGCCGTGAGTATGCGTGAGTTGACACTGGGTGCGACTGAGCCAAAGGACATTGCCCGAGTGCTGGGCAAAGAATTATCAGTTGGGTTGATTAACGGTTTGTCGCTTGGCTTCTTGCTTGGATTCGCGGCATGGGCGTGGAAAGGTAACCCTGTGCTCGCTTTGGTTGTCGGTGGGGCATTGGCATTGAACACAGTGCTTGCAGTGGCAATCGGCGGAACCGTACCGCTCATCCTGAGACGTCTGAATATCGATCCAGCTGTAGCATCCGGCCCATTGCTGACAACGATTACAGATATGGGTGGGTTCTTCCTCGTATTGAGCCTGGCGAGCCTCGTGCTATCGAGCTTAGTGTAGAAATTGGATCGTGAGCGACTGTATTTATCATTGCCGGAACCAACCTGATGCGGACAGCTGAACTGTTGGATTTTCTTCTCTCAATTGTGAATTGTGTGTCAAACTAAGGCATGGATAATTTTTGGGCCATCTGGGATTATCAGCTTTTTCAAATTGGCGGCCACGTATATGATGTGGGCCAGTTCATTTTGTTGGGCTTGTTGCTTGTTTTCGGCTACGGTATCAGCAAACTGATTGAGAACCTGTTCAGCCGGCGTCTTACCAAAGCCAACCTTCGGCCTCAAGTAATACAAACCCTGCAGCGTATATTGTTTTACACGCTGATTGTCGGTGTTATTTTTGCCGCTCTTAGCCTTCTGCATATCCCCGTTACTGCCTTCGCGTTCATGACCGGTGCGGTCGCTATCGGTATCGGCTTCGGCGCACAGAATATTCTCAATAATTTCATCAGTGGCTGGATCTTGATGACTGAACAGCCCGTGCGGGTTGATGATTTCATCGAAATTGACCAACACACCGGTGTGGTGGAGCGCATTGGCAACCGGTCAACACGTATTCGGCGGGTTGACGGTGTGCACTTACTGGTACCAAATAGCCAGATGCTTGAGCGTGTAGTTGTTAACTGGACGCTAATTAATCATGATATCCGAACAGTCGTGCGTGTAGGCGTTGCTTATGGTTCGCCGCCACAACGTGTCGCTGAACTCCTTGAACAGGCAGTCCGTGCCCAAACCGATGTGTTGAAGGATCCACCGCCCCGCGTAATCTTCGAGGATTTTGGAGACAACGCATTGATATTTGATTCAATATTCTGGTGCAAAGTTGGCGGTGAACGAGAATTGCGTCAAATACGCAGCAATATCCGCTTCAAGATTTCAGAGTTATTTACAGCAGAACATATCACCATTGCATTCCCACAGCGCGATGTGCACCTCGACAATCTCAGTCCCCTGGAGATCAAGTTGGTCAGTAAAAATGCAGATGAAAACCCGGAATCAAGTGATGGCTAACAATGTCTGAAATCAAAGTTATTCTGTATAACCCGGAATCGGAATCTTCGAAGCTTGGAGGTGTCGAGTTGCTGGACGAGTGGGATGCTCTCGAGGGCGCCTGGGTGTGGGTGAATATTTCAGGAGAATCCGATAAGGCCGAGCGTAAACTGCTGGGTAGAAGTTTCGGTGTACCTCACCTCGCCATCCAGGATGCGAACCGTGAGCGGCACCCACCCAAACTCGAGGTTTTTGACAAGCTGATTTTTATCATGTTGCGAGACTTGTTGACTGGAGATGAGCCTCACGAACACCGTGTATCCCAGCTTTCTCTGTTTCTCGGGGCGAATTTTCTTATTTCACGGCACCACCATGAATTGCCATCCGTAAAGGCTGTCTTTGATGCCTTGCAATCACAGCCAGAGACACTCAAGGCGGGTCCTGCTCATGTGACATATTTGATTAGCCGCCGGATTGTTGACAACTACACACCTGTGGTACTGGACCTTGAAGAACGTCTCGCTGAACTTGAAGACCTGGTTTTTGAACGGCCCGATGATGATGTGATAGAACTGATTACGCGTTACAACCGTTCTCTTAAACGGTTACGCCGGCACCTTGTTTACCAGCGGGACGCGATCGCACAATTACGCCGACCGGCGGTTCCTCTACCTTTAAAATTGAACCAACATGAGTTCAACGATGTATTTGAGCACCTGGAACGTCTGGCCAGCTTGTGTCAACTCAACCAGGAATTGGCATCAGACCTGCTCAACACGCATCTCAGTCTCGCCTCCCACCGGCTCAATCATGTCATGCGTATTCTCACAATCACCACGGTCATATTTCTCCCGCTTGCCTTGCTGGCCGGCATTTACGGGATGAATTTCCAGTTCATGCCAGAGTTGAGTTCTCATTATGGATATTTTGGTGTGCTGGCAACCATGGTCGCCATAGTCCTTGTGCTTGTCGTTGTCTTTAGACGCAGGGGATGGCTTTAATTCATTGCCCAATAATTCGATTGCATCATTCCTCTCATCGGTCAGGTACCGGGTTGTTGCGCTTGCATCGGAGACCCGAATTCACACAACAATGATGCCAGGAACTGAACCGGGAGATACCGGGCCTGCCATCCGCCTGGTGATCGTGCTCTGCCTGTCCTGCATGACGCTCACCACTTCTGCGGACACCACGTTTACAGGTCTCGATGCCGCTCAGGAAGCAAATGTGCGCGCACTCACACCACTTGCAAAAAGTGCTTGTGATTCAGCACCCTGGCGTGTCAGACGCCTTTTCCGGGATGCTGACGATCACATCAACAGTGCGCTCGAGGCGCTTGGTTACTACCGCGTATCCATTTCCAAGTCACTCGAGTGGCGTGAGGATTGTTTTCAGGCAGCGTTCGACATTGATCCCGGACCGCCGGTGATATTACGCACCGTTAACAGCCGTATTGACGGAATGGCCGCGGACGACAAGGCGTTGCAGACCCGCCTCAAGGTGAAGCCCCCTGTGCCCGGGAACATTCTCAATCACGGCCACTACGAAGCATTCAAGAATGAGTTGCTGCAGGCCGCCCTGGCGCGGGGGTACTTCGACGCCACCTACTCGGACAACCGGGTGATCGTGAATCGCGAGGAAATGAGTGCCGATGTCATGTTGGTCATGCAAAGCGGGCCACGCTACACCATTGGCGATATCACTTTCAGTCAGGGCATCATCCGGGACGATATTCTGCGTGCCTATAGCGACATCCGCAGTGGTGCTCCCTTTAACGAGGATGAGATCAATGAAATGTCGGGAGCGCTGCGCAGCAGCGGCTATTTCGAATCGGTCTACATCAGCACCGAACCGCTCGACAGGATCAACAACACCGTGCCCGTCAACGTCTCCCTTGAACCCAGCTCAAACCGCATATACACGGCTGGCGCGGGCTACGCCTCGGATATTGGCCCGGTGGCCAGGCTGGGCTATATCAACCGGCGCCGCAACCAACGGGGGCACCAGCTGGAAACCAAGCTCATGGGTTCGCCGGTCAAGTCGGAAATATCGGCCACCTATCGCTGGCCCAGACGTGATCCGCGCAAGGAATGGTTCAGCGTGGCTGTGGGTGCGCAGCATGAGGATACGGACACCAGTATCAGCGACAGCTACAAGCTGGGTCTGCGACAGACCCGAAGTAAGAGTGAAAACTGGCTGGAAACCCGTTACATCGACTACACGATGGAAGATTTCGAAATATCACGCCAGAGCGACAGCAGCCAGCTGGTGATCCTCGGATTCAACTGGGAATCTGTACAGGGTCGTGGGCTAAGCCGGTCTGAACAGGGCAGACGTCTGAGTTTTGATGTCCTGGGCGCCAGCGATGCACTGGGATCTGATACCAGCTTCCTGCAGGTCCGTGCGACCGCAAAGTGGGTGCGTTCACTGACCAGGCGCACACGTCTCCTGACGCGTGCGCAGGCCGGTTTTACCTGGGATGACTCGCTGCTGGAGTTGCCCGCATCGGTGCGCTTTTTCGCGGGTGGTGACCGCAGTATACGTGGATACGATTACGAGTCGCTGGGCCCCACGAATCCCCTCGGCGACGTTATCGGTGGCACCCACCTGCTTGAGGCCAGCCTGGAAATCGAACGGATGATCAGGGATCAATGGGCCGTAGCGGCATTCGTTGATACTGGCAGCGCCTTCAACAATTCCGATGCTGTTTTCAGCACTGGTATTGGGCTGGGTGTGCGCTGGTTCTCCCCTATCGGCCCGATTCGGCTGGATTTTGCACACCCGCTGGACGATCCCGATCAAAGTTTTCGAATTCACCTCGTATTCGGGCCTGATCTGTGATGGGAAGGTTAATGAAATGGATTCGTCGGGGGCTAATTGCCGGCCTGTTACTTGCCGTGTTGCTGTTTCTCACGGGTGTTTACTTGCTGACCACCGAGTCGGGAACGCAGTGGACGATCAACCGCCTGGCTGAAAACATGCCTGGGGACATCAGGATAGAAACCTCAGAGGGCACGTTTTGGCGCGGTCTCCACATACCGGACCTGCTCTACCGTGACAGTGACCAAGAGGTAGATGCAAGAAACATTGAACTCAGGATCGATTGGCGGTCGGCACTGGCAGGCCGACTCGAGTTCAAGCTGCTTGATGTTGAATCCGTGCGCTACCAGGACTTGCATCCAGAGAAGACACGGTCAAAGGTTTTCAGTGTAGATCTGCAAGCGCCCAAAATTCCTGTTCGCATTAAAAACAGTCGAATCGGCCAGTTAGAACTGAACGGGAATGGCGCACCATTCGAGGCACACGAAATCACGATGCTGGATGCAGTTTTGCAGAATGACAGTTTACGACTCGAAAGTATTTCAGCGAAGACCCCGGAGCTTGCACTGACCGTGACGGCGTTACGCGCGGATATCGAAGGTGATATCGCACTGCGTGCTGTTGTTGACTGGATCACCACCGACAACGTCTGGTCGGGACACGGAAAGGTGAGAGGCACGCTTGCTTTGCTGAATTTTGAGCAGGAATTGACCGGACCTTACCCATTCACTGCCGAAGGCACCGCGGCCCTGCTGGGACGTGTTGAACCTGAATTCAATGCCATGATCAGTTGGGAACGTTGGACGATCGGCGATGTGCATCTTGATGAAGGCATCGTGGAGCTACGCGGGGCCATCGATGATTACGCGGCAGATTATGAACTGATCGTGGAGTTAACCGGCAATCGTTTCGTACAGGTCACGGGAAACGCACGTGGTTCAACCACATCCCTTTCTGAGTTCGATGCCCGGCTCGAGAGTCGTGCAGGCAGCGCCGGGGTAAACGGCACACTTGCCTGGTCACCTGCGCTTTCCGGTAACGCCAACATCACTATTAGTGATTTTGATCCTGCGCTTGCGGATACCCGCCTTTCCGGCAAGCTGGATGCTGTTGCACGGCTAATCGTTACGGGCAGCGATGATATTGAGGTCGAGGTTTCGTCAGCTAGCGGATTGTTGAACGGCGCAAACATGGAGGCCAGCGGCACCCTGCAATGGTCGCCACAGGCAGTCCAGTGTGAGAGTTGTAGTTTATCTCTCGGCGCCAACCAAATAACACTGGATGGTAGTACCCAAGCGGAAAGAATGCTCCTGGACATCTCTGTGCAAGCCCCTGACCTCGAAGATATCTGGCCAGGTCTTGATGGCGGCTTACAGCTTAAAGGCCGGCTGGATGGCACCCCGACCCGGTTACGGTTCACGGGTGATATACATGGCCAGCAATTGCTTTACGAGGACTGGTTTGTAGGGGATCTGGTTGTTGCGAGCCGTTCTTCAGGCATTGATGGCCTGGACCTCACGCTGCAGGCAGAAAATCTGCTGGCAGGTACTAACAAGCTGGGCACCCTTGAGGCAGTGGCCCGCGGCAGCATGGAGCAACTTGATCTCGAAGCCACCTGGAATTTTGGCGAACTGCGGGCCAATGCCAGTGCCAGGCTGGAGTATACCGGGCAGGAACTCCTGGGCGTGGTAAAGCAGGCACACATCAGTGAGCCAAACACAGGCGACTGGGTCCTGGCAGGTCCTTTCGGTTTCCGGGCCACAAGCAACGGTATCAAGACTGATAGCCATGAATGGACAAGTCCGGGTGGCAGCTTAACCGTTTCGCAACTTTCCCGAGATGCTGAGCACATGGAAATAGTCGCAAATCTTGATGGACTGCCCCTGCGCATGGCCAACCCACTCCTGCCGGCTGGCTACCAGCTGAGCGGAACGGCGAATGCCGATATTGATATTGCCCAAACATCCGGTGCCTGGACAGGTAACATCGACTGGCAGCAACACGACACGCTATTGAGCATATTGTCAGATCATGGGGAAATAACAGAAATCCAGGTTCCACGCGCAGATGCCAGAATCAGTTTGCAGGGCGGCGGTGCTGACATCTCCGCCGCACTGGCAATAGAACAGGGCGTGACGGGGGAGCTTGGCATGCGGTTGGATCAGTTGACAGCGGAGTCCGCTGTTACGGCCGAATTGCGTATCACAGGCAGTGAATGGGACTGGGTGTCAGCCGTGATTCCGGCTGTTGATAATTTTGCAGGCACTATCACTGCCCGGATCGGTGCCAGCGGCGATTTGCGATCACCCGATTTTTCCGGAAAGCTTGAGTGGCGCGATGGCAAGTTCTTCGTTCCTGCCCTCAATGCCCCGATGGAAAGTATTACTCTCGACATTAGCGGCACCCCGGACGGGGCAGCCGTTATCTCCGGATCGCTCGATGCGGGTGAAGGCAAGCTCCTGCTCAGCGGTCGCATCGACAAGCCGTTAAGTGTGGACAGGTCGGTTAGCCTTGACCTTAAAGGACAGAATGCCATGCTGTTGAACTGGCCCGAATATCAGCTATGGGCAACTCCGGAACTATCCATTCTCGGCGATGAAGATGGCTGGATACTGAGTGGTACGATGAATGTGCCACGAGCATCAGTAACCGTTCAGGAATTACCAACGGAGGCAACCAGTCCTTCACCTGACGTCATTGTATTGGACGCGCCACAAACCACTGTTAAACCGACCCTCTACTCCGGGGATATTGGCCTGAAATTGGGCGATCAGGTTCACGTGAAGGCATTCGGTCTGGATACCCGGATAAGCGGTGATTTGCAGTTGCGTATTCCGGCCACAGGGCCGCTCAGGGCGGATGGCATGTTGACCCTGGCAGATGGCAAATTCGAAGCGTTTGGGCAGAAACTGGCTATTGAACGGGGCACCCTGACCTTTGCGGGACCGTTAGACAATCCATTTGTAGACGTGCGTGCCCAACGTGTCATCGAGACGTCAGGGAAAACCGTAATCGCTGGTATTCACCTTCGCGGACGTGCCCGGAGCCTGGCCTCGTCGATCTACTCGGAACCGGCGATGTCGGAGGCGGATGCGTTTTCCTACCTGGCTTTTGGCCGCCCGCTCAACCAGACAACTGCAACGGAGGGCAACGAACTGGCCAACGCAGCCATCGCCCTGGGCATGGGCCAGGCAAACCGCATCACTACCCAGATAGGCCGCAAGATAGGTCTCGACGAGCTGGTCATTTCCGCGGATGGGGACAATGCCACGGCACTGATCGCTGGCAAGCAGATCAATCAACGCCTGTATAGCCGTTACTCCTATGGTGTATTCAGCCGCATCGGCACGCTGTTGCTGCGGTACCGAATGTCTCAACGCATGATATTGGAAGCCGGCGCCGGCGAAACTCAAACCATTGATTTTCTTTATACCGTCGAAAAAGCCAGCCTGAAGAAAGGTCATTGATCCACCTTGGAGCAGGCTGACAGATCTCCGCCAGCAATCGGTTGGTTTTGGCCGTCTTTATAGTCTAAACAGGTTGACGCCCGCCTGGCATTAACAACGTGCAGCTTGCCGGCAACTGATCAGGACGTGTGTTCATTAGCTTGCTCGAAAAACTGGTCGTGGCTGCTTGTGGAGACGATCAAGTCTGCTCCGCACCGGACCCTTCTGCCCTGGGACAGTCCTTTCAGACTGTAAACTACGCCCTATAGATAGGGAACATCATCAAGGTCGGTTTCGAATTTAATATTGGCGTCCTCAGGCAGCCTGGCCATTTGTTCTTTCAGCATCTCGACGTGTTCTGCCTCCTCATCCCGAAGCTCGGTAAACAGTTCCTTGACTTCCGGATCCGTGACGCCGGGCAAGGCCATGTCGTAGAAGTCGTAGGCCTTCTTCTCAGAGGCCAATCCAAGCTCAAACGCCTGGAGGGTGGACATGCCACGATGTACCGCCCCCACATCCGGGGCCTCGACATCGAAAAGATCGGTGAGCTTCACCTTCATAGGGACCTTGCCAAACACAGCCATGCGTTTCTCGAGCAACTCGGTTCCGTGCTTGGCCTCGTTCTCAACCATCATGGCGAAAAATTTTCCAGCATCATAGCCACTGAGCTGCTTGGCGAACATTTCATAGCGCTGGCGCACTTCTTCCTCGATCAGAATTGCGAGGTCGAGGGCGTCCATTAGGCTGAGCTTGGACAGGTCTAGACTGGTGGACATTGATTTGAACTCCTGTATTGGATCTGAGGTTTCGAAGCAGCCTGTCGGCTGCGCCTCAGGCGATTCGCACCAACCGGGTTCCGTCTGCGGGCCCGGTGGCTCTTGAAAGGGCGCGATTATAACACCACGGAGCGGATTGGCGAGACATTGCGGGGCCGGACGCTTCGTAAGCTTGACACTATCGTTGCATTGAAATCGGTGTCACTGTCACCAACAAAAAAGAAAACCTCCCTCACACCTTAGTTTACGCTCAGACTCCAGAACCTCCTTGGCTTCGGTTGCCCTGATCAGCGCTTCGAGCATCTCCGGCTGCTTAAGTGCCGTCTTGGTCATATCATCAAGCAGCAGTACAACCCCCCGTTGTGCTAACCACTATATTCTTGAAAGTGCGCTGCAGAATCATACTTACCGCTTTTTTCCATCATAACATCCACATATTAGAGCTTAGATGTTGCGCCGGCCGGTTGAAACCACAGAATCTAAGCCGTCAGTCAAATGGCATGAATTTGCAATTCCTGTAGGGCAACACACGGCCACAAGGAGACATTAGCATTCACAATTCTTCTGTCGGAAAATCAGTGGAACTGAAGGGTGGTTGACAGCGGCCACTTTCCTCCAAAGAGTGTTGGCCGAAAGAGGGGCCGGTTTTCCCGGCCCCTTAGTGATCTACGATCATTCTTCAGTGCAAATCCAGTCTGGTTCTGGGTCGGTAACAAACTCGCAGAACTCGGATTTATTGATTTCCGGAATATCGACTTCCTGATAGATGTTAATGCGCGGTTGGAAATTCCTGTCAGAGGCCTGGTCTTCATATTCCAGCACGTAGAATCGCCTCATAGCTGGCACAATGGGTTCCCCGGTCACCGGGTCTTCGGTGATGGGGTCTTCTGCCAGGGGTGTCCAGAAACGCTGCTTTTCCACTCCCCCTCCTCCCCAGACACGTGACACATGATTAATTTGCAGCATTCCGTCAGAGAGGATTTCCCAGGTCATGGCGAATTCCCTCCAGACCCGATCGCCACTCTCCTCGTCTATATACGGCCACGGGTGTGCGCCAATGGGAAGTGGGCCGAAGTCCCAGCCAAAATAATGAAAGCTAAACCACCAACTCCCATCCGGTAAGTAATAATCTGGAATCCAATGATTAACCATTCCATTCCAGTACCTGCCATCAACTGGCGAGTAGAGATACATTTCGGTAAATGTAAAGGATGGATCCTGCTTGACCGAGATATCATAGTAGGCAAAACGGTCAGTTCCATTGGTGAAGTCATGGAACACGCCGTACTGCTTGCCTTCCTGATCCAGGATGCGCGACGTCTGCGTCCAACCATCGGGATAGCTAATGACGAGGTCATTGCCAACGATCTGCCAGGTGAAGGTCTGATCCACCAAGTCTTCATCATCAAATAGCTTGTTGCCAGCACCACCGGCATTGAAGGTTAGCAAGTTGCTAAGCACCCGTCTCACCGGCGGTTGATAGAGGTCTGCGCCCGGATTGTAATAATACTCAAACGCCCAGCTGCCGAGCACGTCCACCCCTCCAGGTCCGTCAGTGAATGGAACCGGTGTGATGTCAGCACTGGACCTCAAAGTCACCTCGTACGTTTCAAATTCAAACAGCGTATCAAACTGGATCGAAATCCCAGTGCAGTCCGGGAGTTCAAGTCTCGTTGGTACGGAATCAAACGAACGCTCCAGCCGGTCTGTCCTGGAAGCAATATCGACCAGTGACCCATCCACTACGCGGGTAAGACTGGTTTCCAACCGCCTTTCGTGCATGGTTATCCCTGCTTCGGGGTTCTCCGCACAGTGATAGTATTCAGTAATAAGGGCTGGGTCGGTGGTGGCATGTTCAAGGGGGTGGCCGGACGATGAAATGGAAGCCGGCTCCGTGAAACTCAGTTCAAGCACGCCATCTGTCACCCCCCAGATAAATTCCTCAGAAATTGGAAGGCCGCTCCCCCCGCCTTGAGCAGAGAACATAGTCCCGTTAAAGGTGCTGCCATCAAACTCGTAGCTGCTACCTTCGCGAGACAGATAGCCGGGAATTGCTCGATATATGGCGTAATAAAACGATGGAATGTCTGCCGCTGTGAATCCTTCCATCAAGTCATTATCCGCGAGGATTGCAACGATGGTGTCTTCAATGGCGCTGGGGTCAGTTCCGTCAATAAACTGATCCACTGCCGTTCCATCAGCAATGAACGCGACAATGGAATCAAACCCGTCTGGCAGGGGATATGTCGTCGGGTCATCCACAATGAGCTTGATCGCTGCCGCGAGCTCCAGCAACTCAGTCGCGTCTACGTAGGTTTCGGCATCGCGGAGTTCTTGTTCGGTGGTGGGTACTCGGCCCCCATTTGCCTCTACCAGCAGAGCAAACTGGGCCGTTGTGACATTGGTGACGTTCTCAACCGGGTCGGACAACAGTTTTGAGAATGTGCCGGTAAGGTTGGTGAAATTAACTGTCTCACCCGGGTCGTTGGGGTTAGTGGCTTCCGCCTCGATGGTGACAAGATCACCCACTGTTGCGGTCGCAATATCGAGGGAGTAGAAACCGTTTTCATCCGCCACGGTGGTGAATGTCTGGCCTCCAACATGCACCACTACGGTGGCAAACGGCAGAGCAGAATCAGTGACAACTCCAGACAGGGTGAATCGATTACTGCAATCCACCGGGGCAAACCTGACATCCATGGATGCAGATTCAACGCCACTAGTGACCGTGACGGAACAGGGGATGGCCTGATCTGCGTCACGAACAATCTGTGCATTGAAAGTCTTTTTGATGCCCGATAACTCGGCGAGCAGCTCCCCAGTCAGTGTATCGTTGATGGTCACATTGTTTGTTTTACCAAAGTCAATGAGCTTCCCGGTCACGACCACCTTGGACTTGGCTTCGACAAAATTGGCATTCTGGATATTGATGGTCTCAGCAAATACTGCACCGGTAAATAAGATCATTGCTCCGGCTGCTAAAATGATTCTCATAAGAAACCCCTCCTAAATGGGAAGAAAGCGTCCGTGCAGAGTTGTCCTTTTCGAGCTTAAGAACTAAACGCGGTCTGAGCCGCTATCAGGTCGGGAGGCTATTGGATTTTTATTTGCAAGCTTATATGAATAGTCTGGCTATCCGGTAGCGCAGTAACGCCGCACAACTCTAATAGAAGTTACCTTACTGGGAGCTTAAATCGTCAGCGGGAAGGATTTCAGCACTTGTGGTGAAGGTCTGCTCCTGGCTGAGCAGCCCCTCAGGTAAAATTTTTTCTAGTACCAGAAAAAACTCTATAAAGATTAATTTTTTGCGTCAATAAGCAAGAATTATTCTCGTAACCTATACTATTTAAACAGCCTGTTCCTGTGATTCGAATCTGCAGGGACGCTCTTCCCTATCCCCGGACAGGCATTGCGCAAAAAGATATTGCTGCTTATCAGCAGGGGAATAGAGCATGATCAAATTCATTGATACCACCAAGCTTCGTACCCGTGATTTTATCTGTGGTCTATCCAGTGAGTGGGAGCACGCTTTAAACCTGTAGACACAAACTTTTTCATGTTTTGAGAGTAATGCCTCACGTGAGCGGAAAAAGATGGAAAGCCACAAATTGATGAATGACAAGCGTATTGCCTCCTTTATCAATGAACTAAAGGAACGGAAAGTCCTGCGTGTCGCGGTAGCTTATATTGTGGTTACTTGGATCGTCATTCAGGTAGGTGAATCCACCTTTGAGGCTTTGAATCTGCCCGCATGGTCAAACAGTCTTCTCGTCGTCCTCATAATGTCTGGATTCCCATTTGCACTGCTAATGGCGTGGGCATTTGAACTCACGCCTGATGGCATCGTTAAAGATTCTGATGGCCAAACAGGCCGTCGTATGGCGCGTTATGGCGGTGCACCAGAAGACATCGAACATAAGTCACCATCCATTGCGGTATTGCAATTCGAAGATATGAGTTCTGAACAAGACCAACAATATTTTTGTGAGGGTATCGCGGAGGAGATTTTATGCGCATTGGATAAAGTTGACGGTTTAAAGGTTGCGTCCAGACTTGGGGCCTTCCAGTTTGATAGCAGGAGCGCTGATGTTCTTGAAATTGGCAGAAAGCTGAACGTCTCAACAGTGCTTGAAGGAAGCGTCCGCAAGGTGGGTGAGAGAATCAGGATAACCATTCAGTTGATAGACACACACAGTGGTTACCAGTTCTGGGCAGGGCAGTACAATCACGATTTGAAGGACATTTTCGAGGTCCAGGAACAGATGGCGCAGGCCGTTGTGAGTGCGATGCGTCTGTCTTTAGGGAATAACAAGCTGACGCGCCCGATGACACGGAGTATGGAGGCTTATGATTTATTTCTGAAAGCCAGAAGTCATTTCATGCGTCCTGACAAACAGAGTATTTTATTCGCACGGCAGTTCTACCAACGCGCTGTTGAGATCGACCCCGATTTTGGTCGTGCCTGGGCCAAGCTGGCCTCAACTTATGTATTTGAATACTTGTGCAGTGACCCTGACGGAAATGCCAAAGCAGAAGCCAGGCGTATCAGTAATATTGCCCTCAGTGTTGCACCCGGTATAGCAGATTCCCATATAGCCAGCGGCATCACCTACTCAATTCACCAGGACTACAAGCAAGCAGATCTGGAATTTGAAACTGCCATCAATCTGCATCCTGATTCATTTGGTGCCTGGTTCACATGGGCTCGTAGCAAGAGTTATGAGGGAGATGCTCGCCGGGCTGTTGAGTTATACCAGAAAGCTTCTCAGATCAGGCCGCAGGACTATCATAGCGTCTTGGTTCAGGTGCGTTTATTGAGTGAACTGGGTGACTCTGCAAGTGCAATAGAACAAGCAAGGGAGGGACTGAGCAGAGCAAGGGCATTTCTGGAGTTGAGCCCAGATGAGTATCGCGCCAAGAATATGGGGGCATTCGCGCTGCACATACTTGGTGAGGCTGATGAGGCAAAATTATGGATGGAGGCATCGATGCAAAATTCTCCACGTAATTCAGTACTGACCTATAATGCGGCCAGTTTTTACGCAATGATTGGTGACGCCGAAAAAGCGTTGGACTACCTGACGCAAGCCGCCGAAACCGGCTGTCTCAATCTTGACTGGCTAGCACAGGATGGTGGTCTGAAACTTCTAAGGGATGAGCCGCGATTCAAGGAACTTGTTCACCGGTTTAGGGGCGGATGTCCCTGCGGAACTGCCAATCCTATTTGTTTATAGGGTCATCGATCAAATACAACATCAAGCTAGCCAGATAGGCTGCTTCTGGCCGCTTCCCGTTATTGGCACTCGTAAGGAGTGACAGTCCGGTATTGGGCGCATAGCGGTCATGTTGAACCAACAGAGCCGCGGCTGTATGTTGGCAAACTGCTTAATGACTTGTAGGTAATTTTCTGGCTGGTCGCGAGTATGTTACTAAGTATGATACAAAACACTGATTGCCCTTAAATATCTTTTACAATCAATATTATATAACTATAAATGGCGGAGAGGGAGGGATTACTCGGGCTGTCCCTGCCCTCGCCCTTCAGGCCGTCTCGCTCCGCTTCGACGTTCAAAATCGTTCCCGACGATTTTGTCGAACCCGATCCCTTACGGGATATGGCTTCTCATCCCTTCCTCTAAGCCAAAAAAACGCCCCTATTGGGGCGTTTTGTTGACTTGGCGGAGAGGGAGGGATTCGAACCCCCGAAGGGCTATTAACCCTTGCTGGTTTTCAAGACCAGTGCATTCAACCGCTCTGCCACCTCTCCAAAACTGTTTGTAAGAAACTATTTTACTCTTTTTGAAAACCAGCAAGTGCTGGTTTGGACTCGCACTTCCATGTGCTCGGGGCTGCGCCCCGGCCTGTGGCCGTCTTCTTGTGCTCCTGGCGCCGAATCAGGTTTACTCGCACTTCCCTGTGCTCGGGGCTGCGCCCCGGCCTGTCGGCCGTCTTCTTGCGCTCCCGGCGCCGAATCAAGACCAGTGCATTCAACCGCTCTGCCACCTCTCCATGTTTTGAGTGGTGCGTATTGAGGTGCGCAAGAATACAGAAAAACGCGCTCACGTACCACCCCTTACACGGACATATGACAGTTACGTCAAAATTGATTAAGGTATTAATACAAGCTGGTCATTTTGGCCGGCTTTAATGTATTGAACATTGAATATTGAACTATCGGGCACGCGCCCCATCTTATAAATGAATCGCACATAACGGAGCAATACCCAGAGTATGAACCAGACACAATACAGAACCATGACCGCACAGCCGCTTTCGGCTGTCGAAATGAACAAGGTATTGCGCAATACCTATGCCCTGCTCTCCATGACGCTGTTGTTTTCCGCGATCATGGCGGGTGTCGCCATGGCGCTCAACTGGCCCTACCCGGGTCCGATGATCGTCCTGGCCGGGTATTTTGGCCTGCTGTTCCTGACCACCAAGTTACGTAACAGCGCCTGGGGCATCTTGTCCGTATTCGCGCTGACGGGTTTTATGGGCGTCACGCTGGGCCCGATCATCAATATGTACCTGTACCGGTTTGGTAACGGCAGCGAACTCGTGATGATGGCGCTGGGTGGAACCGGCGTGATCTTCCTGGCCATGTCCGGCCTGGCGTTGACCACCAAACGGGATTTCTCCTTCATGGGTAAATTCCTGGCCATCGGCATCCTGGTGGCCTTCCTGGCAGCCATTGGCAACCTGTTCTTCCAGTTGCCGGCGCTTGGCCTGGCGGTTTCCAGCATGTTCATCCTGCTGATGGCCGGCTTGATCCTGTTCCAGACGCAACAGATCGTGCGGGGCGGTGAGACCAATTACATCATGGCCACGGTCACCCTGTTCGTTGCCATTTTCAACCTGTTCACCAGCCTGCTGCATATTCTTGGCTTTGGTTTCGGCGAGGACTGAACGAACTTTAATAAGCCACATAAAAAAGACCCGCTTGACGCGGGTCTTTTTTTATCGCGACCGGCTGCGCCAGGTTGCTCTCACATTCTTGCCTTCGGCACCCATCACTCGGGCGTGATGACCTCCTGGCCACCCATGTAGGGCTGCAGAGCCTCGGGGATTCTTATCGAGCCATCCTGCTGCTGGTAGTTTTCCAGGACCGCGATCAGGGTGCGGCCCACGGCCAGGCCTGAGCCGTTCAGTGTGTGCACCAGTTCGGGCTTGCCGGTCTCCGGATTGCGCCAGCGGGCCTTCATGCGCCGCGCCTGGAAGTCGCTGCAATTGCTGCAGGAAGAAATTTCCCGGTAGGCGCCCTGCCCCGGCAGCCAGACCTCGATGTCATAGGTCTTGCAGGCCGAAAAACCCATGTCACCGGTGCACAGCACCACCGTGCGGTAGGCCAGACCCAGTTTCTGCAAAATCTTCTCGGCGTTGCCGGTCAGCTCCTCGTGCGCGGCTTCGGAATCTTCGGCCCGCACGATCTGCACCAGTTCCACCTTTTCGAACTGGTGCTGGCGGATCATGCCGCGCGTGTCCTGCCCGGCAGAGCCTGCCTCGCGGCGAAAGCACGGCGTCTGCGCGACGATACTTCACCGGCAACTCTTCGGCTGTATGATCTCATCGGCGACCAGGTTGGTCATCGGCACTTCAGCCGTCGGCACCAGGTAACGTGGTGGCTCATCGGTGGTGGCGAATGCATCTTCCCCAGAACTTGGGCAACTGGCCGGTCCCTGCATGGCCTCGCCCTTGACCAGGTACGGCACGTACACCTCGGTGTAACCATGTTCCTGCGTTTGCACGTCCAGCATGAACTGCGCCAGCGCCCGGTGCAGCCGCGCAAAGGACCACTTCAACAAGGTAAAGCGTGCACCGGCCAGCTTGGCCGCCGCCTCGGCGTCCATCATGCCGTGGACTTCCCCAGCTCGACATGGTCACGTGGCTCAAAATCAAATCCGGGCTGCTCGCCCCAGCGGCGTATTTCGACATTCTCGCTTTCGTCTTCACCGGCGGGCACATCGTCTGCGGCCAGGTTGGGCATTTCCAGTAACCAGGCTGTCTGCTCGTCACGTACCTGACGGAACTGTGCTTCGACGCCTTGAGTTGGCTGCCCAGTCCGCCACCGCATCCAGCAAGGGCTGGATGTCTTCACCGCGAGCCTTGGCCTGGCCGATGGATTTGGCGCTGGTGTTGCGTTTTGCCTGCAACTCCTCCGTCTCTATTTGCAAGGCCTTGCGGCGGGATTCCAGTGCTTCTAGGCGGCCATATCGAGCGTATAACCGCGTGTTTTGAGCGCTTCTACGGTTGCCGGCAGATCGTATCTGAGTATCTGTGGATCAAGCATTTTGTGTTTTCAGGGTATTGGAAAGGCGGAATTGTAACACTTCAATCGGGAAGTGATCGGTGCTCCGACCACATCCGCGTCAGCGGGTGGTTTGAAACGGAATAAAGCGGGGTCAATGGGCTGGTTCCGGCTCATGTCGTTGAATTGGATTTCGGTGCGCTGGCCAAAGGCATCTTCCATGGTCATCATGCTCACACCTGCAGCATTGAAACCCAGCAGGATGCGCTCGAACTCGGCTTCCATGTCCAGGCTTTTCAGTTCCAGCAACAACATGTCTTCAAAGTCGCCCAGTTCGGTCACCCGGAACTGCTCATCCAGCCGGCTGATATCGGTCAGGATCAACAACGGCGAATCGGCCGCCTGGTCCGACTGGGGCTTGACCGTGACCTGTTCCAGGGTCTCGTCATAGATCCAGATATTGTCACCGTCGGCGACGATGGTTTCCGGGAAATCACCCTGGTAAATCCAGCGCAAGCGGTCCGGGCTTTTCAGCCAGAACTGCCGCTGCTCTGGTCCTGCACCCGGCCTCCTGCGACCTGACGGTCTGCGTAAACCCGGCCTGGAAGGTATCCAGCCCATAGGTGAAGGTCTCCAGCGCGCTGCGGGCCGGGCCGGAACCATCGGCCTGCACAAGCGGCGCGGCAAACACCGCCAGGAACAGAAAGAACCCAAGCTTTGCACGCATGTTCAATCCCGTGGCGGTGGTGGCGCCAGCACTTCCCGCTGGCCATTGTGCTGGGGCCGGGACACGACGCCATCCGACTTCCATCTCCTCAATGATGCGCGCGGCGCGGTTGTAACCGACCCGCAGGTGGCGCTGCACGCTGGAAATCGAGGCCCTGCGGGTCTCCGTGACAAAAGCTACGGCCTGGTCGTAAAACTCGTCCACGTCGCTCTCGGCTTCCTTCGGCATGCCTTGCGGATTGATTCGTCATGCCATCGGTGGTCATTGCTCTTCTTCCAAGACCGCCTCGATGTAATCTGGTTCACCCAGCTATTTCAGGTACTTGACCACCGCGTGCACCTCGTGGGTCGCGACGAAGGCGCCATGCACGCGATCGGGAATCGAGGTGCCGGGCGGCATGTACAGCATGTCGCCGTGGCCCAGCAACTGCTCGGCGCCCATCTGGTCCAGGATGGTGCGTGAATCCACCCGCGAGGACACCTGGAAGGCAATACGCGTGGGGATATTCGCCTTGATCAGGCCGGTGATGACGTCCACGGACGGGCGCTGCGTGGCCAGGATCAGGTGGATACCCGAAGCACGCGCCTTCTGCGCCAGACGGGCGATCAACTCGTCGATCTTCTTGCCGAGGATCATCATCATGTCGGCAAGTTCGTCAACAATGACGACGATATGCGGCAGCGGCTCGAGTTCGGGGATTTCCGCGTCGGGGTCAACTCGTCCGGCTTGAACAGCGGATCCTTGTAGGGTGTGCCCGCGTCGATGGCTTCGCGCATCTTCTTGTTCAGGCCGGCCAGGTTCCGCACGCCCGCCACCGACATCAGCGGTAACGGCGTTCCATCTCGGCGACGCACCAGCGCAACGCGTTGGCCGCCTCCTTCATGTCGGTCACCACCGGCGCCAGCAAGTGCGGGATATCGGCATAGACCGACAGCTCCAGCATCTTCGGGTCCACCATGACCAGCCTGACTTCATCCGGCGTGGCCTTGTAAATCAGGCTGAGAATCATCGCGTTCAGCGCCACGGACTTGCCGGAACCGGTGGTGCCCGCCACCAGCAGATGCGGCATCTTGGCCAGGTTGGCCACCACCGGACGGCCTGAGATGGTCTTGCCCAGCGCCAGCGTCAGCGGCGCGCTGCTGCTCTCATACACATCGGAACGCAGTATTTCCGACAGGAACACCATTTGCCTGTTCTGGTTCGGAATCTCCAGGCCGATGGTGGATTTACCGGGAATGACCTCAACCACGCGCACCGACACGACACTGAGCCCTCGCGCCAGGTCCTTGACCAGGTTGATGATCTGCGCGGACTTGACCCCCGCCGCGGGCTCCAGTTCAAAACGCGTGATGACCGGGCCGGGATGTACCTCGACAACGTGCACTTCGACACCGAAATCGGCCAGTTTCAGTTCCACCTGCTTGGACAGGGCCTTCAGTGCATCTTCGCTGTAACCGGGGGCCTGGTCACCCGGCTCATCCAGCAGGTCCAGTGGCGGCAAGGAGTCTGCCGGCAAATTCTTGAACAGCGGCGGTTGTTTTTCCTTGGCGGCGCGTTTTCCGGTGTGCTCTTCCGGGATGGATATCTGTGGCTCGATCTTCGGCGCCTGGCGGCCCTTGCGCTTGACCTGGTCGGTCTTGCGCACCTCGTCACGCTTGGCGCGCGCCCTGCGGCCCGCAAACCAGTCGCGCATGCTGACGACGCTGCCGACTACCCAGTCCACCAGGTTCAGCGTTATCCGCCCGGTAACATCCATGACGTGGAACCAGGAAAGCCCGGTGAACAGCGTAATACCCACCAGGGTCATGGCAAACAGGAACAGTGTCGAGCCCAGCAGGCCGGTGATCTCCCGCAACGGTGATGCGATCACGTCACCGATCACGCCGCCACCACCGGCCGGCATGGTCCCGGCGGGCGGCATCAGGTGCATGTAGGACAAACCGGTGGATGCCATCAGGAACAGGGCCAGGCCCGTTATTACCGCCACGGCTTCCATCAATCGGGTCTCGGACGCGGGGCTGCGGTCACTCCAGATGCGCCAGCCGCCGTACACCACGATCAGGGGAAACAGGTAAGCGATATAACCCGTCAGACCCAGCAGTGCGTCCGCTATCCAGGCCCCGAGGATGCGGCCCGCATTCTGTACGTGGTCGGAATTGGTCGAATTAAAAGGCCCCGGATCGGTCGGATCATAGGTGGCCAGACAGGCGACGATATAGACCGCGACCAGGATCGAAAGCAAAAACGCGCTCTCTTTCAAGTGACGGGTCAGCCTGGATGGTGCGCCGGCCTTCTTAACGGCTTTTTTGCGTGCTTGCGCCAAATTTATCTACCTTATAAGGTTTATTTCTTAAGTTGTTCTATTTGAAGTCAAATAAACGCCAAGAACAAGTCTATATTAACCTTTAGCAACGACAATTCAAACCATATCGCGGGAAACGGTTCCAGGCCTGGGCCAGAAGGTGCTGTTTGAGCCGGTTTTCCGGTGCGATGTTCGGTTAGAATATCGCACTTGAACTTGTTGTTCAGCCTCAAGCTGGAAACTGGTAAGCGTATCCTTTTGGCGATATTCGAAACCCGTCCACGAGGGAGGGTGCCTGGAAATTATAACGGAGCACATACATGAGCGATATCAAACACCACCGCCTGTTGATCGTCGGTTCCGGCCCGGCAGGTTACACCGCGGCGATCTATGCCGCGCGTGCCAACCTTGCGCCAGCCATCGTCACCGGTATCCAGCAGGGCGGGCAACTGACCACGACCACCGAGGTGGATAACTGGCCTGGTGAGGCAGAGGGCATACAGGGCCCGGAACTGATGCAGAAGATGCTGGCCCAGGCAGAACGTTTCGATACCGAGATCATTTTTGACCACATCCACACCGTGCACCTTGACGAGTATCCGTTTGTGCTCGAGGGTGATTCCGGCAAATACAGCTGCGATGCCATGGTGATCGCCACCGGCGCCAGTGCCAGGTACCTCGGTCTGCCGTCCGAAGAGGCATTCATGGGCCGCGGTGTGTCCGCCTGCGCCACCTGCGACGGTTTTTTCTACCGTGACCGCAAGGTGGCCGTGATCGGTGGTGGCAATACGGCCGTCGAGGAAGCGCTGTACCTGTCCAATATCGCCTCAGAGGTCGTGGTAGTGCACCGCCGCGACGAACTGCGGGCCGAGAAAATCATGCAGGACCGCCTGTTCGAAAAGGAACGCAATGGTAATGTGAGCATCATGTGGGATCACAACCTGGACGAAGTCCTGGGTGATGATGCCGGCGTCACCGGCGCGAGATTGAAACACGCAAAAACCGAAGACCTGACTGACATTGATGTCGATGGCGTGTTTATCGCCATTGGCCACAACCCGAACACCGAGATCTTCCAGGGTCAGCTGGACATGGAGGGTGGCTACATCCTGATCCGTGGCGGCAACAAGGGCCTGGCTACGATGACCAGTGTCGCTGGTGTGTTTGCCGCGGGTGATGTGACCGACAGTGTTTACCGCCAGGCGGTGACCTCCGCCGGTTTTGGTTGCATGGCGGCACTGGATGCCGAGCGCTGGCTGGAAGAACAGTAGCCCAGTCGGAACGGGCTCATGATTCCGATTTTGGCGCAAGATCCGGAGTCACCCTTCCCGCCGGCAGATCAGGCCCTGGACAATCCGCCGGGCCTGCTGGCGGTTGGTGGTGACCTGTCCCCTGCCCGCCTGCTGAACGCTTACCGTCACGGTATATTCCCGTGGTATTCCGAGGGTGAACCGATCCTGTGGTGGAGCCCGGCGCCGCGCTGTGTCCTGTACCCCGGCCGCGTCTACCTGTCACGCCGTCTAAAGCGCCGCTATAACCAGGGCCGGTTCACGCTGAGCGCCGACCAGGCATTTGAACAGGTCATCAGGGCATGTGCAGAACCCCGGCCAGCGCAAGCTGAAACCTGGATCACCGACGACATGGTCAATGCCTATATTCGCCTGCACGAACTTGGCATCGCGCACTCGGTGGAGGTATGGCTGGACGGAGAACTGGCGGGTGGAATCTACGGTCTGTCCCTGGGCCGGGTATTTTTCGGTGAATCCATGTTCAGCGCTCACGCGGACGCCAGCAAGATCGCCCTGGTCGCGTTGTGCCGGAAACTGCAACAATGGAATTTCTCATTGCTCGACTGCCAGGTCGGCAACCCACACCTTGCTAGCATGGGCGCAGAGGACATTTCACGCGGCGAATTCAACCGGCACCTGGAATACACCAATGATGCCGATCACTGGAGCGGGGACTTTAGCTGCCAATCACGGTGGTAAGCCACCGCGGCTTATTGCCCGGCCGCTGACTCCAGCATGATGTAGACGTGTGTAACCCTGTCGGGGGATGCGGTAACGGCCGGATCGGAAATATAGTGCTCCCACGAGACCTCACCCTGGTTCAGCCCGTGGGCGGACAGGTAGGCAGCCAGCTTCTCATAGGTCGGCATCATTTCATCGTAGCCGCCGTGGTGCACGGCCCTGATGGCGGTGCCCGATGGTGAATAGCCTGCCTTGATATCACCGGGTAATTCATCGGGAATCACGCCCACTGGTATGGCAGCGTCAAACTCGTAACCACCCTCGGCCCACGCACGGGTGATGGCCATCGGCGGCGCTGCCCGCTCGATACCCGCTTCAAACATGAATGTATTGATCCGCGTATAGGCCTGCGCCATGGCCTGGGCGATGTCAGCAGGTTCCTGGCTGCTTTGTGTGGTGACATACAGGATCATCTGCGCGACGACGTCCAGGCGCTCGATTTCAAGCGAACTGGAACTGCCTGGGGGTAATGACTCGGCATACTGTTTCAGGTTCAGAAGGCCCTGCTCGTAATCGCCACCGACCCAGCGGTCGAACAATAAACCGAAATACCGGGCCAGGAAGGCGTCCAGGTAATTCACACCCTCGGTCAGGTCGGAGTCGAAAAACCACGTCACGCTCGTTGCATCACCATCGGGGGCCAGCGCAAATCCGGTATCCGCGACACCCTGGGCGTCGAAATCCAGCCGGATATCAATACGCTCGTACGGCTTACTGGCCACGATTTCCTGCCAGCCGCTGCCGACCAGTTGTGGATCACCGCTCCAGCTCAAGCGCGCACCTACACCGCTTTCCGGTCCGGATACGACAAACATGGCCTGCGGGTCCCTTCCCGCCCACGGGGACCACTTTTGGTAATCCCCATAGCCGTTCAGTATCCCGAAGACCACGCCTGCAGACCGGTCAATAGTGATGGAACGCTCAACGTGCACCTGCCTGGGCAGCAGGTAACCGGTCAAGACAAAGGCGGCGAGTAAAACCACTGCAAGGATGATGACTTTCTTCAAAACAGTCCCCTGTCGTTGAAACCAAACATCAGGTTAAGATCAGCACGACAAGCGGTCAAGACGGTCCCTTGCCGGAACCGGAACCGTTTTCCTTGTTTTCTTGTTCGGTTTTGTTCTCCAGTTCCAGTGGTGGTACTTCAGTCATTGACACCTCCGTGGACGTATCTTCGGGTGGTGTTTCACGCTGCGGAAACCACTCCGGTACAGCGTCATCTTCCTCCCATGCATAGCGTTTGACCGGTGTGATGTCCCAGCGCCGGTAGACAATCGCCAGTGCAACCCCCAGGATCGCCCCGCTCAGGTGCAATTCCCATGACATGTTCGGGCGTATGGGTAATACACCCCAGATCATTGACCCGTACAGGAACCAGACCATCATGGACACCGCGACCGAGCGCATATCAAGACGCAGAATACCGCCGATGAACACGTAGGCCAGTAGCCCATAAACAAAACCGCTGGCACCGAAATGCAGGCTCGGACGGCCGATAAACCAGGCCAATATACCGGAACCCACCCATATAACCGGCATGACCCGCATCGCGGACGCGGGATACAGGTAGAGAATGGCCGTGAGGCTGATCAACAGCGGCAAGGTGTTGGAAAACAGGTGTTCAAAGCCACCGTGCAGCAACGGTGCGGTGAACACACCGACCAGGCCTGAAATGTGCCTGGGCCGCAGGCCAAAACGCGCAAGGCCGAGGCCCAGCACACTGTCGGCAATCAGGATGACCCACAGTAACAATACCGCCCACAGGGCGATCTTCAGCGCCAGGCTGAAATTCCTTTGCGCCCTCTTGGAGGAGATGAAACGCGGATCAGGTTTAGAGATGTGCATCGGCTAGTCCGGACTATTGCATCTCTTCAGGCAACGCGGAAGCAATCGCCGCCCGGGTCTCATCCATCAGTCCCGGGATGTCCTCATCCGTCCAGTGACCGTCAGTCTCTATCGGCGGATGTATGACCAGGCGCATTGTTCCCGGGAAGATCAGCAGCGATTTCGCCCGCTGGATATCGCGTGCGCCGACAATGGTCGCCGGCAGAATTGGTAACTGTTGGGATGTGGCAAAACGGAAAGCACCTTTCTTGAATGGCAACAACCTGCCGTCCAGGCTGCGGGTACCCTCTGCGAAAAACAGTATGCCGACACCGTTACCCACCCGGTTCAGGGCATCGTCCACGGCCTTGCGGGTCTGGTCTGGATTGCCCCTCTCCACGAATATGTGCCCCAGGCTTGCACAGCCGATACCGACAGCTGGCATCTTCCTCAACTCTGCTTTCAACAACCATTTAAGGTCCAGCTTCAACCAGCCATAGGCCAGGAAGATGTCGTACAGGCTTTGATGGTTGAGAACGACCACGTAAGTCTTGTCAGGGACGGCATTTTCCGCACCTTCGACAATGACACGCGCGGGTGTCAGCCAGCATATGATCCTGCCCCACCACGGGGCTATATTGCGACTCGCTGCTTCCGGATTCCAGATGGCCGCCGCCAGTACAGACGCCCAACCGGCAACCAGGGTCAATACCAGCGCAATCGGCAGCAACACCAGCCATACGTAGAACTGGTACAGGAACAGGAGGACGGATTTCATGGGTCCAGACTAACCACAGCTCAAGCTCGTTGCAATATCTCAAGCCCGTAAATCGCACCAGCCGAAATAGAACCTCACTACATGTATAAGATTACGCCTAATTTGATGACATTCTTTCAATAAAAGTCCGAAATTTCACTTTGTGCCCGCTCTATTTCTATCGCGGCTCTAGCTTGTTCAGGCACGCTGGGATTGAGCTTCCCTCCAGCCATAGCTATTGATATGACTGTCGGTCCAGCCCAGCACCCAAGCGCACCTGTCCGGCGCAATCATCCGCGCTGCTGGTGTGATTTACGGGCTTGAAAAAAAGGGGTGCAGAAATCTGCACCCCTTTCTTTCCAAATGCTCATCAATGACAAGCCTGGTCAAGCGATGTCAGGAATTTGACTCGATCTTCTTCCTGGATTGCCTTTTTGACATCCAGAAGACGCGACTTGGACTTGCCGATCTTGATGGTGTGCGGCTTCATCGCCTCGGGGATTTCACGCTCGAGGTCGATGTGAAGCAATCCGTTTTCAAGGCTGGCGCTGACGACCTTGACGTGATCCGCGAGGTTGAAGCGCCGCTCGAAAGAACGCGTGGCGATGCCTCGGTACAGGTATTCGCCCTGCTCTTCTTGTTCTTCCTTGCTCTGACCGGTAACCGTCAAGCGGCTTTGTTCCGTGGTGATGTCGAGTTCATCCTCGGCAAAACCGGCAACCGCCATGGTGATCCGGTAGTGGTCTTCACCTGTACATGTGAATGTTGTACGGGGGATAGCTGTTTCCCTGGTCGTGGCGTGTCGCAGCGCTCATCAACGATGCGAGCCGGTCAAAACCAATGGAAGTTCTGTATAAAGGTGAGAAATCAAAAGTAGTCATATCCGTATTCTCCTTTGAAGCAATTACGGTCTAAAAATTACTTCCGCCTTATGGCCGGAAGCTGCCTGTGACCCCCGAAGGCTGTCACGTATAAATAGATTGGGATGGGGCCAAAAAGTTCAAGGGTGACTCGTGCAATTTTTCAAGATCGCTTGGGCGCGGCACTTGGCCATTCTGGCTATCGCCCGATAATTTGCCGGTGTGGGCTTCTGGCCCCGCAGTCCTGCGGACTTCCCTCTCCTTCGAGCCGTCTTAACAGGGCCGGCCTCACAGGGCGTCCTGCCCTGATCGGCCTGAAATGTGAATCCCGCACATTTCTCCCCTCCTGCACTCTCAGGATTCGGTGCGGTACTTTGATGTCGCCCACACCGGCAAACCACCGGGCCTAATGTGTGGAGCAACCGGCGTAGCCGGTCGCGATTCAGGGTCAAGGCTTTGCTGGATTGCTCACTAGGCTGTGCCGGGGCGTTCCTTACCGGGACCGTCATTTGTCGGGAACAAATGACGAGCGCCCAGGGATGGCTTGAGAGTGTCCCGGACAGGAATTCCTGGCGCAGCCAAGAAAGTGCTTGCGAACCGGAATTACGGCGGAATCGCACTCCCACATGGAGTGTGACCAATCGCGCCGGGATGGCGCCGCACAGAGACACCACAAGATGCCTTACTACAGGTAACGGACGGATATCACCTCGAAGGCGGTCACGTTTTCCGGCAACTCGACCTCGAAACGGTCACCAACTCCCTTGCCCAGCAGGGCCTTGGCCACCGGTGAATCGATGGATATATAACCTTTGCTTGCATCGGTTTCATCTACGCCGACGATGCGGTAATCAACCGTGCCCTCGAGCGAGCTTTCCAGCGTTACCAGCGCACCGAAGCGGACGATGGAGGTATCAGCCGGGGGCTGGTCGACCACCTTCATGATATCCACGCGTTTGCTCAAATACCTGATACGCCGGTCAATGCCGCCCAGTTGTTTTTTGCGGTAGGTGTACTCGGCGTTTTCTGAACGGTCGCCCTCGGCCGCGGCTGCTGCCAGCGCCTTGACCACCTCGGGGCGTTGCTCCCGCCACAGGTTTTGTAATTCCCCGCGCAAACGTCTCGCGCCCTCCTGCGTGATATATGGACTGCCCGGTTTTTCAGCTGGCCGCCATCTGCCCATGTCAAACCCTTGTACCCAACTATTTACACCTGCAAAGGGTGCTTTGAGCGTATATAGTAGCGCTCTTTGTCCACTTCCCTCCAAGGAATATATGTCATGAACTTTAAATTGACCACGACCCTGGCATTCGCCATTGGCCTGTATGGCTGCCAGCAGGAAACGGACCAGGCCACGGTTGCCCAACAGGCAGAACCAGCACCTGCCCCGGCTGCAGTGGAACTCGTCAGCGGTATCGATAAATCCGGATTTGATGAATCCATCCGTATCCAGGATGATTTGTTCGGCCACGTCAACGGTGGCTGGGTTGCCGCTACCGAAATGCCCGCCGACAAGGCCCGCTGGGGCACCTTTGATGCCCTCGGTGAAAAATCGCAGAAAGATGTGCGCACGCTGGTCGAGGAAGTCAGTGCCACCACCGACGTCGAGCCCGGCAGCCCCACGCAGAAGATTCGCGATTATTACAACTCGTACATGGATGAAGCCGGTGCTACCGAGAAAGGTATCGAGGCTATCCGTGAAGACCTGGATGCCATTGCCGCCATCGACAGCATGGATGGCGTGTTCAGCACCTTCGCATCGCTCGGCGTGTACGGTGTCAACGCACCAATCGGTATGTTCATTTTCTCGGACATGAAGGACCCGGACGTCAACGCCATCTACATCGGACAAGCCGGTCTGACTCTGCCCGACCGTGATTATTACCTGGTGGATGACGAGCAATTCGTCAACGGCCGGCAACTGTACATGGAGTACGTTGAAAACATCTTTGGGTTGGCGGGTTACGACAACGGCGCAGACCGCGCCAAGGCGCTGATGGCGCTGGAAACCAGGCTCGCGGAAGTCATGTGGACCAAGGAAGAAAACCGCGACTGGACCAAGCGCTATAACCCGATGAATATCGATGAGCTAAACGAACTGGCGCCGGACATCAACTGGACACTCGCCTTCGAGGTCGGACAGATTCCACTCGACTCCCAGTTCCTGGTTTCCCAGCCCAGTTATTTCGAAGCGGCCAGCAAGATCATGGCGGAAACACCGCTGGACACATGGAAGGACTACCTGGCTTTACAGACCATCAGCACTTTCGCCCCCGTGATGGGCGCCCAGTTCGAAGAACTGTCCTTCAACTTCTTCACCAAGGGCCTGCGTGGTGTTGATGAGCCGGAACCACGCTGGCAACGTGCGGTGGACTCGGTTAACGGCAACATGGGTGAACTGCTTGGCCAGTTGTATGTTGAAAAATATTTCCAGGCCGAATCCAAGCGACGCATGGACATCATGATCCAGAACCTGATCAAGGCCTACGAAGTGTCCATCAAGGACCTCGAATGGATGAGCGAGGAAACCCGCCAGCAGGCACTGGACAAACTGCACAAGTTCACGCCAAAAATCGGTTACCCGGACAAGTGGATCGATTACACCAAGCTGGAAGTGGTCGAGGGTGACCTGGTCGCCAATATCAAGAACGGCGCCACTTTTGCCTATAACCGTGAAATCGACAAGCTGGACAAGCCGGTCGACAAGTCCGAATGGGGCATGACACCACAGACCGTCAATGCCTACTACAACCCGGTCTGGAACGAGATCGTGTTCCCGGCATCGATCCTGCAACCGCCGTTCTTCAACGTGCATGCGGATGACGCGGTCAACTATGGCGGCATCGGCGCGGTCATCGGTCACGAGATCGGACATGGCTTTGACGATTCCGGACGCAAGTTCGATGGCAATGGCGTTTTGCGCGACTGGTGGACAGAAGAAGACACCGTCAAGTTCGATGAACGCAAAAGTGCACTGGCAGCACAGTATGAAGGCTACGAGGTCGTTGACGGCCTGACCATCAACGGCGAATTCACCTCCGGCGAGAACATCGGTGACCTGGGCGGCCTCAGCATCGCTTACCTGGCATACAAGATGTCACTGAACGGCGAAGAAGCCCCCGTGATCGACGGCTGGACCGGCGACCAGCGCTTCTTCCTCGGCTGGGCACAGGTTTGGCGTTCCAAGACGCGCGACGCCGAGTTGAAGCGCCGACTGACGGTGGACCCGCATTCACCACCCAGGTTCAGGGCCAACGGTGCGGCGGTCAACGTACCGGAATTCTACGCAGCCTTTGATGTAAAGGAAGGTGACGGCATGTACCTGCCACCGGAAGGACAGGTCAAGATCTGGTAAGACATCGTTTGTCCTGCTGAATTGAAAACGGCCGCACCTGCGGCCGTTTTCATTATTCCGCTACCAAACTGGTAATATTTTGCTGCTTTCTGCGACGCTTTTAACGGCCGCAACGTCTAAGGGTCTGTAAGCACTAATACACGATGATGGGATCAGGCATGGATTTTGAACTCGACGAGATGACGCTCGCACGCGCCAAACGTGGGGACTTGCATGCCTGTGAACAGATCTATCGCAAGTTCCAACGGCCCGCATTCACGGTGGCCATCAGGATTTGCAAATGCCGGGAACTGGCCCAGGAAGTGACACAGGAGGCATTTATTACGGCCTTCAAACGTCTCCGCCAGTACCGCGGCGATGCCCCGTTCTGGGGCTGGCTGCGACGTGTGATCGTCAATCACGCCATCAGCGCCCTGCGCAGGCTGCCGAAACACGATGCGGTGGAACTGGAAGACTACATGGCGAGCAACAAGGGTGACGTTGATCGCATGAACCAGGGCATGGATCTTGAGCAGGCCCTGGGACACCTGAGCAATGAAGACCGGATGGTGGTCTGGCTGCACGATGTCGAAGGTTATAAACACCGTGAAATTGCGCATCTCGTGGGCAAGACGGAAAGTTACTCAAAGACCCGTTTGAACCGCGCGCGCAGCAAGCTACGGGCCCTGATTGCGGATGACGAAGAATCCGCTGCTCAGACCGGCACAATAAACGCATTGGCGTGAAGAGAAATGAAATGACAGCACTTGAACAATGGCAACAGAACACCTCCGATCCACTCGGACTGCGTAACCTCGAAAGCGTGGAACCGGGCTTTGACGGCTGGGATGATATCGAGTCTGCCTTGAAAACCCATCAACAAGGCAGGCATAAGCGGCACCGCGCTTTTGGCGCCCTGGCGATCGCTGCCAGCCTGGTCCTGGTAGTGAGTATCACTCTGCTCCGTCAACCGGACCTGGCGCCGACAGATGTTCCTGTCACCGGGCCTGCGACGCTGGCGGAAAATTCCGCGTCTGTTACAGCAAAGGACAATGTCAACGCACTGATCGGCTTGTCCCAGACCATGGAAGAACAGCTTATGAAACTACGCCAGTCCACGGGCTCCATGCCAGCCGAATCGGCCATCTACGTGGCCGAGATGGAGGACCTGATTGCCCAGGTGGACAGCGAGTTAAGCCTGACGCCCGACTCTGTGGACCTTTGGGGCCAACGTGTCAACCTGATGCTGGACCTGGCCCAGGTCTACCAGCAACAGTGGGAAATTGACTATGGCCGCATGGCATCACTCTGATACACACGAGGCATTACAGATGAAATACCACCACACCCTGATCGCACTGAGCACGGCCCTGCTGATCGGATTCAGCGTATCGGTATCAGCCGGCCCCGGTGAGGAAGCTGCACAACAGGCTGCCGAGACAGAAGAACGCCAGGCCCGCCTGGAGGCCGAGTACCGGGAGGCGCTGGCCGAAACTGAAGAACGGCGACAGGCCGCAGAAGCTACAGTTGAGCGGACCCGGGAGCGTTCGCAACAGGTTGCCGAGCGTGCGCAAAGGGTTACTGAGGAAAACCAGAAACAAAGCGCCGAGCGTGAGGCCAGACTGGCCGAGATGTACGAAGAACTGAACCACGCGCGCAGGGAACTGCAGGAAACCTCGCGGGAAGTTGCGCGTGTCAGCCGTGAAGTCGCCCGGGCGAGGGCTGGCAGCAGGACCTTTGTATACCAGACCACCCAACAGCCGGTGATCGGCGCAATCCTGGGTGATTCCGACGAAACCGGCATTAAAGTTATCGGTGTATCACCGGACGGCCCGGCCGAGCGCGCCGGAATTGAGAAAGGCGATATCCTGGTATCGATTGGTGGACATGACCTTGGCGCCAGTACAGATGATGAAAGTGATGAAAAGCTGAAGACCGCCAAGAAAGCTTTCAAGGCCGGTGAACCCGTCGTGGTTACCTACCGGCGCAACGACAAGTTGATCGATGTGAACCTTGTGCCCGAGGTGCGTGAGCCCCTTGGCTGGCACTCCGTCACGCGTTTTCCAAGTGCACCCGAAGCGCCGGGGGACGTCATCAGTATAGAAAGGATCGTGGTCCCCGAACTCGACACCGCGGAACTGGCCGAACAAATTGAACACATCCGAATCGAGATTGCAGAACGCGCGCACCTGGCGGCGCCGAGAGCGCCTGCTTCTCCGGATGCTCACAGGTTGGAATTGCATGCACTGTCGGAACTGGGTGATTCGGCTTTATGGGAGACCAATGTGTGGTTCGGCCTGCCGATGACCCGCGGTTTGAAACTGGCCGAAATCGACCCCGGCCTGGGCGAATACTTCAAGACCGACCGCGGCGTGCTGGTTCTCAAGGCCGAGGGTGATAATGAACTGCAACTGGAATCCGGTGACGTGATCCTGGATGTCGGTGACACTGCGGTCAACTCACCTGCAGAATTCATGCGTGCCCTGCGCGAGATCGAAGCCGGCGAGGAAGTGGTCATCGCCATCAAGCGCGAGCGCAAGAACAAGACCCTCAAGGCCACGATGCCGGAACGGAAACTGGGCTACTATTTCCCCGGCATCGATACAAACCACACGATAAGTTACTCGTTCGAAACGGAATAAAAGCCTTGTGGGAGCGCGCCCCGCCAGCTGAATCCCAGGCTGCACCCTGAACTTGAGTGAATACCATCCAGGTAGCATAATCCCTGCTCCCCTATCATCATCACATCAGGACGAGAGCAGACCCATGGGTGAATTCAAAAGCGCCGTTAACTGGTTTGAAATACCGGCGATTGACTTTGACCGTGCGGTGCGGTTCTACAGCGAAATTTTTGCGTACGAGTTAGCTACGCGAGACCTCGGTCACATCAGGATGGGGTTCTTCCAGCACCAGCCGGGTGCGGGCACCGGTGGCGCCATCGTCCACGGTGAACTGAGTTAGGCGCAACAGGAACAAGCTAACCATGTCGGCCAAACCAGACTCGATCCGATCCATCCTTTACGCGTTGTTTGCAAACCTGGCCATCGCCATCGCGAAGGGTGGAGCGGCTTTCTGGACCGGTTCGGGCGCAATGCTGGCGGAAGCAATCCACTCGCTGGCGGACAGTTGCAACCAGCTGTTGCTGCTGTTTGGTATGCGGCAGTCCCTGCGCCCACCGGACGCGGACTACCCGCTCGGTTATGGCAAGAGTATTTATTTCTGGTCTTTCCTGGTCGCCGTTATCCTGTTCAGCCTGGGCGGCATGTTTTCGGTTTACGAGGGTGTGCACAAACTCCAGCACCCCGAAGCGCTGACCCAGCCGATGATCGCCATCGGTGTGCTGATATTCGCCATCATTGCCGAGTCGATTTCCCTGTGGGGCTGCATGCAGGCGGTCAACAAGGAACGTGGCAACCGCCCGCTCAACGTCTGGTTCCGGGAGAGCCGCAGTAGCGAACTGCTGGTCGTATTTGGTGAAGACGTCGCCGCCCTGCTGGGCCTGGTCTTTGCGCTGCTTGCGGTGACGGCCGCCGCCATTACACACAACCCGGTTTATGACGCCGTGGGCACGATCATGATCGGTGTCCTGCTGATCGTTATTGCGTTCATGCTGGCCGTGGAGGTCAAGGACCTGCTGATCGGCCAGGGTGTGGAACCACACGTTGAGAAAGAGATGCGCAGATTCCTGCAAAACAGGCCCGAGATAGACAGGCTGTATAGCCTGATAACCTTGCAGATGGGTCACACCGTGATGGTCTCGGTCAAGGCCAATATGCACGCTACAGGCACGGAAATCGAACTGATCCGGGCCATTAACCGGGTTGAAAAGGATTTCCTGGAAGCATTTGCACTCGCGCAGTGGTTATTTTTCGAACCCGACATCCAGGAAGAAGACTGAACATGAGCAATATGCGGGCTAAAGTCGGCTTTGTCAGCCTCGGCTGCCCCAAGGCGCTGGTGGACTCCGAACGCATCCTGACGCAACTCAGGACCGATGGTTACGCGATATCCCCCAGCTACGATGGCGCCGACGTGGTCGTTGTCAACACTTGCGGATTTATCGACAGCGCACGGGCAGAGTCTTTGGATGCCATCGCCGAAGCCCTGCACGAAAATGGCCGCGTCATCGTGACCGGCTGCATGGGAGTGGATGAGAAAGAGATCCGCGAACTCCACCCTTCCGTGCTGTCGGTCAGCGGACCCCAGCAATATGAGCAGGTGGTCGGAGCCGTGCATCGCCACGCACCAATCGACAGGAATCACGACCCGTTCACCGACCTGGTGCCGCCACAGGGTATCAAACTGACACCACGTCACTATGCATATTTAAAGATATCAGAAGGTTGCAATCACAACTGTACATTTTGCATCATCCCAAGCATGCGTGGAAAATTGGTCAGCAGACCGGCCGGGGATGTACTGTCGGAAGCTGAGAGACTGGTCGATGCCGGTGTGAAGGAACTGCTGGTTATATCCCAGGACACCTCAGCCTACGGTGTAGACATGAAATACCGCCTGGACTTCTGGGGTGGGCGGCCGGTCAAGACACGGATGACCGAGTTGTGCCGCGAACTGGGTAGCCTGGGCGCCTGGGTCCGGCTGCACTATGTCTATCCCTACCCGCACGTTGACGAACTGGTGCCGTTGATGGCCGAGGGCCTGGTGCTGCCCTACCTCGATATACCCTTGCAGCACGGCAGCCCGCGTATACTGAAAATGATGAAACGACCTGCAGCGGCCGAGAACGCGCTCGAACGAATCCGGAAATGGCGCGAGATCTGCCCTGATATCACGCTGCGCAGTACATTTATCGTCGGCTTCCCCGGCGAGACCGAGGATGATTTCAATGTGCTGCTGGATTTCATCGAGGAAGCGCAGTTGGACCGCGTCGGATGTTTCCAATATTCGCCGGTTCACGGCGCAACCGCCAACGACCTGCCGGACCACGTACCGGCCGAGGTCATGGCCGAGCGCGAACAGCTATTCATGCAAAAACAGGCCGAGATCAGCCGCCGACGTCTGCAGGCCAAGATTGGCAGCGTACAGGAAGTGATCGTTGACGCGGTTGACGAACAGGCCGCCATTGCCCGCAGCCATGCCGATGCGCCGGAAATTGACGGGCTGGTTTACATATTGGACGGCCAGGAACTCCAGTCCGGTGACCTGGTCAAGGTCCAGATCGCCGAGGCGGACGAATACGACCTTAGCGCTTATCTCGTGTAATTGAGACCTTTCGCCACCATGCAACCTGTCAGCCAGATCATTGAAAGAAATCTCTTACGGCACGCTGCATGCGACAACGGTTTATGGATCAACCCTGAGCAGGATGACTGCTGGCAAAAAGCAACCGAGATTTGCCCCTCGTTGCGTTTGTTCTGCCAGGACCACGGTACGTTCCGTTACCTGGAGGGCTCCGGTGCTACTGTTGAATTCGGTGCTTTCCCGGAAGACACAAACGGAAAATACGAATGGATCATCCTCAACCTGCCACGCCAGAAGGCATTACTGGAAATGATGCTCGACTGCGCTGCCGCCCTGCTCGCACAAGACGGCACACTCTGGCTGGCGGGTGAGAACCGCGCCGGTATCAAGTCGGCCGGCAAACATCTGAAAGCTCGTTTTGGCAAGCTTAGAAAGCTGGATAGCGCACGGCACTGCACGCTGTTCGAGGCCGGTGATATTGATGGAAAGCCCACGTTTGATCCTGCCGCTTACCGGCAACAGTGGCCACTTGATTTCGGCGCAATGCACATGACCGTGACGTCTTATCCGGGTGTGTTTGCACACGGCCGCCTGGACGCCGGCACGGCTCTCTTGCTGGACGTGCTACAAAGTTTGACCATCGAAGGCGAGGTACTGGATTTTGCCTGTGGCACTGGCGTGATCGGCGCCTGCATCGCAAACTGTCATAAGCATGCCAACGTAAGCCTGCTGGATAACAATGCGCTCGCACTGCGGGCCTGCAAGGAAACGCTGGACGCGAACCTGCTGTCGGGCACGGTAGTCGCCTCTGACGGCCTGTCGGAACTTCAGCAGACTTATGACATGATGATCAGCAACCCGCCAGTGCATTCCGGTGTGAAAACGGACAACCGTCTCAGCATGCGCCTGCTGGATTCCGTGCGTCATCACATCAACCCCGGTGGCATGCTGATCATGGTTGCGAATATTCACTTACCCTATGAGAGCTGGTTGACCGAGGTGTTCCAGAACTACCGGCAACTGGCATCCAGTGATCACTACAAGGTGATCATGGCAAAGGTATAGTCTGAGGGAATCATCTTCAGGTAACATTGTCCAATTGCGAAATCAAAACATTTGAAGGAAATTCACATGAGCAAAGCACTTTATCCACTGATCGCCACCATGTTTATGGCCCTGTTTCTGTCAACGGCTTGCGCTGAGCAGGGCCAGGATAATGAAGCCGCTGCAGAGGCCGACACCGCGACCACGCAGGAACCCACGAATGGGGAGATGGACAAAACGGCTGAAGACACTGTCTCTCTGATGGACCAACCAGTTGATTTTTCAACGCCTGAAGCAGCCGAAAAGACCTTGCAGGATATTCGCGAACAGGAAGGTGAAGCCGCATATATGAATCTCAAGAACGCGATAGATTATCTTTTGTTCTATGACTTGAGCGTACGTAACGACAAGACAAAACTGTACAAGAAACTAGACGGGCTAACGCCCAAGCAGATTTCTGCGAAGATAAAGCGTAAGTGAATTCTGTAAGGCAGCGATCATTTACCGGATAAGGGCCATTTATCAGGAATCCAGTATCGAATAAGCAAACGACGCCTGGAATGCGTGATGGCGCAAATGCAATCTCGCACCCGTGCTAATCTACCCCCATGTGCGGCAAAGCAGCAGTATCACACCTGTCCTGGAAGGACGTCTACGCCTGGGCGACCAGCCTGACGCCACCGAGAGCATTACCTGCTGATCCCGAAGACAGGAAAAATATCTCCCCTTCCCGCCTGCGACGCGTGAAAGAGCCGGATTCGATGGTTTGGGAGACATTGCCGGTGATCTACACCGCTGGCAAGACCGACCAGCCGACGGAGGCAACCTGGCCATTCCTGCCCCACTGGTCAAACGGACAACTGCCGCGCAACAAGTCCGGCAAACTGATCTCAACCGCCAATGCCCGGCTGCGCCACGAAGGCCCGCCGTTTGCGCCGTCCTACATGGGCGCCTGGTCGAAAGACCTGCGGGTTTTAGTGCCTGTTTCCTGGTTTTACGAGTTCGATAGTCGCGTCAAGCCACAAATCCCATACGCAGTATTTCCCCTGCACGCGCCCTTCTGGGTGCTGGCTGGGCTGGGTAATTGGCATGCAACATCTGACGGCACCAGGAAACTCAGTGTCAGCATCATAACGGTCGAGCCGAACAACGTTTTGAAATCCGTAGGCCACAACCGCTCGCCTGCCATCCTGGAAACACCGGAAGCAGCGCAACACTGGTTACGAGCGCCAAAGCAGTCAGCACTAGGCCTGCTGCAACCGTTTCCAAACGAGAGCATGGGTGTAGAAGCGGTACCGATGGGTATCAAGATTCCGGGCAATGAGAAAATCACCCTGCCGGAGTGTATCGCAAAGCCCCAAGTGAATTAGCTAGCTATTCCGATTGTCAGAACGATCTCTACTGTTTGATGCCCGTTCCATGGCCAGGTCTGATGCTCGCTCCATGGCGTTTGATGCTCGCTCCATGGCGTTTGATCCCTGCTCCATGTCCAGGTTTTATACCCGTCCCATGGCCCGGCCGATCCGGCGTCACGAAGTAATTCCAGAACTCGGATTCTGATTTAGAACCATCCGGACTTGCACCCAAGGGATTGGGTTTGGCAGAAAGCTTCCTGTCACCTGGCAAATCCCAATAGGTTGATCTCGATGGCTTCGCCGCCTGGCTCCTGGCGGGGTGTCTCGGTGCAAGACTGCCATCGCCGCCCCAGGATATGGGCGTGTAATTGATCGTGGTGTGCATCGCTACACCTTTGAGGTGGTCGGTGGGATCCAGTTTTGAACCACGAGCCAAGGTTTTATGATCTTTCTTCCCGATTGTTGTAGCTTCCTTGTAAAGCCAAAAAACAACGAGCCCCCCAACCAGGCAAACGCCAAACAGGAAAATGTAATAAAGCATTGAAAATCTCCCCACCCCCGGTCGTGCATAATCTTGTTTGCACGACCCAACAACTCTCGTCCAAGAGCCCGGCATGGTTTTACTTAATTGGGGCGACCGGCGAACACCGGTCACAGTCTGACGTGTGCTATCCCTGTCTTCCTTGTCGTTCCTGCCCTTTCATCGCTTACGCGAACAGGAAGTACCATCATTAGCTTTACTGCTTTGCACCGAACCACGATTGCCCGAGCCAAGCTCTCACCTGTTCAATAAGCTGCATTGCTTGATGAATCAAGAATGCAGACCGTTGAACTTCTCCTTAAGTATAGCGCACCGTGGAGATTTTTCCTTATCTCTCATGAACGTATGAAGTTCATGCATATCATGAGCATCATAATTTGGGGTTTTTATCGTTTTCCAATGCACTCAGAAACCGGTTCAGTGCCTGTATCAAGAATCCATCTATCGCCCTGCCGAAATTGGTGTTGAAACGAGGGTTCCAGGCGGAACCGGCAGGTGGGCCCTCAGGAAAATCATCTGCGGGAAACACGCTACCATTCCAGTGTGAACCGGTTCGTATTCCGACCAAATACTGTCTGCCCTGGTAAACGGCGATGATGCCACCGCCGGATGCCCCGCTGCCCGAATCGCAGTCATCCAGCAACTGACCCCGCCAAATCCCGCCACCGAGGTCGTCACTGACACTCTCGGTGACTGTACACCCAGAGCTTTGCGCAATAACACCACTCGAAGTATCCAGCGCAACCAGCCGGAACTCGCCACCGGTTCGTTGGAATGACTCCGTTTTCGAGAATGAAAACTCACGTAGCTGGAGACTGTCGTCTGGCCTATATTTTTTCCATGGTTTCGGCACGTACAGGAATGCCCAGTCACCCTCGCCAAACTCGATCTCGGAAGTTGCCTTTTCGGGGTCAAAATCACCGGAGACCAAACGTTCCAGGTCAATCTTTGCCGTGTAACCGGGCAGCGCGCCCAGCGCGAGAAACTGGAACTCGCAGCGTTTGAAACGGCGCTTCCTGTCGAGGTCATACATAACGTGCGCCGCAGTGACCAGCACAACACCCTTCAAGGTGCGTAGCATTTCACGCGTGTCGAGCACCATTGCCGTGCCACGTACCTGCCCGTCACATTTGACGGCACCCGCACCTGCATGACCCAGCTCAAAGCTGCCACCGCCCATGACCGGCTCACGGCTGTCCTCAACACCGTTATAGGGATCGCCATCACCAAAAATTGTGGCCGGCACGCGCCCGGCCACTTGCCCGAATACGGGCGAAAAAGTGAGACAGATCACCAGGCCCAGCAGAACCCGAACGTACTTAATAATAGTGGTTACCGATGATCGATTGATGATGGGTGCAATGGTGTCCACCCCCGCCAATGTAGACTCCAGCCTTCCCGCTGTCAAAACAGATTTTCAATCACCTGTGGCCAGAAAAGCCCCCGGCTTACAGCCGTTTGAGACAAACCGAATCACTTTGAGATAAAACGCATTGCCCTGAGGTTAAGATGCGACACGTCCGGCGGACAAACGTGTAGAATCGCCCCTGTGAAATTTGAAAAACTCCTGCATAATCAACCAAACCTGTTCTGGGTGTTCCACCTGGGTGGGTGGGCGTTGTGGGGGATTTTTGGAAAATATCTCTACACCATCGCAATACTGGGCGAGACGTTGCCCGGCTATTACATCTACGTGGCGATCATAACCGTCATAGGTATGCTGATTGCGCTGTGTCTGCGTTACCTGTACCGCTTTCTGTGGAACCGGGCGTTCTGGCTGCAGGCCATCGCCTTTCTTGGTGGCAGTTCCTTTGCTGGCTGGCTATGGATCAAGGCACGTGGCTTTATCTACTACGGCTGGTTCGAAACAGGCAAAGACATGACCGCCTGGATTGCCGAGGTGGGTGAAGAGGCAGCCAGAATCTACGAAAAAGTGTCGTATTTCGAAAGCACCGCTGCCCCGATCGCCTGGATGCTGGCGTGGAGCACGCTGTATTTCAGTATTAAGTACTACCGGATATTCCAGGATGTCCGTGAAGGTGCTCTGAAATCAGCTGCCATGGCGCACGAAGCTCAATTAAAGATGCTGCGTTACCAGCTGAACCCGCATTTCCTGTTCAACACGCTGAATGCCATTTCCACGCTGGTGCTGGAACAGAACACCGAGCTGGCCAATCGCATGGTCACCAAGCTATCCAGCTTCCTGCGTTACTCGCTGGATAACGACCCCATGCAGCGGGTCACGCTGGAGCAGGAACTCAAGGCCCTGCAGCTATACCTGGATATCGAAAAAGTACGTTTCGAAGAGCGCCTGATACTGAAGCTGGATATCGAGGAAACCGCCAGTGACGCCCTGATACCCAGCCTGTTATTGCAGCCATTGATCGAGAACGCCATCAAGTACGGTATTGCACGCGCCGAGGGTGGCGGACACCTGTGTATTTCGGCCAGGGTGTTTGCCGGTGACTTGTTGATGGAAATCTGCGATGACGGCCCCGGTTGCGAACTGGTGGACGGGTGTATCCCGGATTCAAAAGGCGTCGGCCTGAAGAATACCCGCGAGCGTCTGGCCACGATTTATGGCTCAAACCACTCGATCAAGCTGAGTCAGACCGACCCCCACGGTTTGACCATCGCTATCCGTATCCCCTTCTCGACCAAACACAAACCCGCCTGAGTACGAGCCCGGCTGGTGCAATACGCGGGCTGGTTTACAAACCCCAGCTGTAACTGACCTGGAAGTCAAACTGATCCGTAGTGAGCCGCAGAATCTGCGATGAATCCAGCTGGTTCAGTTCCTCCAGGGATTCTTCTTCCGTGTACATGAACGCAAAGCTCAGTTCATCTCCATTATCCAGTCTGTAGCTGAAACCGAGCGTGTAGTGCGCCTCCGTCAGGCTGATCACGGGAATATTGAAGGTGTTCTCGTAGTAGGTGACCGGCTGGTCAGCAAAACTGAAGCCGGCGCGCAAGGTCCAGGCCTCACTGACATCCCAGTGGCTGCCAATACTCACGACCGGCATGTCCTGCCAGCCAAAGCCTGCCCCGTCGGCGCCACCCAGGCAGCGCTTTAGGTTGGTCCCACCCATGCCACTACCCGGGCAGTCGTAGATATTCGCAAAGGAATTACCCAGTGCATCGATATCCGAATACCAGATGTATTGCATGTCCAGGCTTAACGAGAAATTGCCGGCCGGTTGCCAGGTGATGCCCAGCTTTGCCCAGGCAGGGATATCGAGATCCCCGCCACCGGCGAGCAGATCGGAATAATCGGAAAAAGAACCGGTGTTGATCTCGCTTTGATAAGCAGCGCCCAGGCTGAAATGCTCACCCAGCTGATGATGCAGACCGGCCTTCAGACCAAGACCATAACCGGTATCCTTGCCATTGCCACTCAGCCGATCCGGCAGGACCGCGCCATTACTGTCGGAGAAGGTTTCGGTGTATTTTGCAAAACCGCCAATACCCTTGACCACCAGGCTCTGCCCAGCCAGCACCGCGGACACGCCAAACGACGTGTGATCACCGAATTTTCTTGCCCAGGTGATATCCAGGAATGCCTGTGACAGCTCGAACTCCAGCCTGCCGTCACCATAGGTGCCGGGGTATGTTGCAATTCCCAACGGACCATCGCCATCGGGATCAAAAGTGGCGCTGCCGCCCTTGAAGGAACTTGCCAGGCCATTGCGCATATAAAACGCCCAGGCCAGGGCCGAAACATCATCCAGCGGGTGGGCGCCGGCGATCTCCGGGTTGATGAACAATTCTTCCCCGCTGTCAATATTTACATTCTCAAAACTGAAAGAATTGTTGCGCCCATTGTTGCCACCAAACAGCGTCGTGTAATTCCTGCGTGGCATGAACAGCGACACACCGGCATCCATCCTGTTTCCCACCAACACGGCTGTTGCCGGGTTGCTGACGATGGAGATCGCATCCTGTGGCATGGCCATACCGGCGCCCGCCATGGCCTTGTTCTTGGCCCCGACACCGTGCGGCATGTAGCCATTGGTGGCAACGGCCAGTTGACTGAGCAAAAGTCCGCTCAGAGCGATAATCACGCCCACCAGGCGTGTATGAATGTGCATCAGGCAGTTTCTCCCATCAAACCGGGTACACGAGCTTGCTGTCAGGCGCCCGGTGATGTTTTTGATTGTCGTGAGCTATAAAACAATACCGGAATAACCAGCAGCGTCAACAGGGTCGAGACCAGGATACCGAATATCAGTGCAATCGCCAGGCCGTTGAAAATCGGGTCATCCAGGATGAAAAATGCCCCCATCATCGCTGCCAGCGCGGTCAGAATGATCGGCTTGGCGCGTACTGCCGTGGCCGCGATTACGGCATCCTCCAAACTGGTGCCCGCAGCACGTTCCTGCTGGATAAAATCCACCAGCAGAATCGAATTGCGCACGATGATACCCGCCAGTGCGATCATGCCGATCATCGAGGTGGCCGTGAACTGGGCGCCCAACAGCGCATGACCGGGCATCACACCGATCACCGTCAAGGGGATCGGCGCCATGATGACCAGCGGCAACAGGTAAGAGCGGAACTGCGCAACGACCAACAGGAAAATCAGTATCAGGCCGACCGCGTAGGCGATACCCATGTCGCGGAAAGTTTCATAGGTAATCTGCCATTCACCATCCCATTTCATTGAAAAATAGTAGGGGTTGTCAGGTTGGCTGATGTAACGCTGCTCGATCCCCTGCCCCGCAAATTCCGTCTCGGCAATCGCGTCACTGAGGTCGAACATGCCATACAAGGGACTGTCCAGGTCACCGGTCATGTCGCCCGTGACAAAAACAACCGGTAACAGGTCCTTGTGGATGATCGCGTCATCCCAGGGCTCTTCCACCACGCTGGCAAACTGCGAGATCGACACCGGCACCCCTTCCCGGCTGCGCACTTTCAGGGCCAATAGGCTGGAGATGTTCGCCTTGTCAGAGACCGCCGCTTCCAGTCGCACCGGGATCGGTTCCTTTTCCCGGCCCTGGTGGATATAGGTCACGTCGGCACCACCCAGCGCCATCGCGACTGCACTGCTGACCTGGCTTTGCGAGACACCCAAGAGAGCTGCGCGCTGGCGGTCCACTTCGATCACGTAACGCCTGGCGTCCGACTCGACACTGCTGTCGATATCCATGATGTCCTGTGTTGATTTAAATACCTGCTCCAGGTTACGGCCAAGCTGTTTCTGGGCGGCATAATCCGGTCCGTAAATCTCGGCCACGATGGGTGACATGACCGGTGGACCGGGCGGCACCTCGACGACCTTGACCGAGGCATTGTGCTTCAAAGCGGTAGCGGCCAACGCTTCACGCACGGCAGAGGCAATCTCGTGGCTGGCCCGCTTGCGTTTATCCTTGTCCTTCAGGTTGACCTGTATATCACCCATGTTACCCGCCTGGCGCAGGTAGTACTGACGTACCAGGCCGTTGAAGTTGATGGGTGCTGCGGTACCGGCATAGACCTGGTAATTGACCACCTCGGGAACGGTTTCGATGATGGCGGCCAACTCGTCCAGCACTGCCGCGGTGTTTTCCACCGGTGTGCCCTCGGGCATGTCCAGTATCACCTGGAATTCCGACTTGTTATCAAACGGCAGCATTTTCAGGACCACCGACTGTGTCAGCACCAATGCCATCGCGATGACGATCAGGCCCAGCAGGCCGCCGTACAACAGCAATCGTGCTCCACGCCCATCCGACTGGCGCAAAAACGGTGTCATCACGCGGCTGGTAAATTTATGCAGTCTCCCACCTGACGCGTCGCTTTCAGCGTGATCGGCCTGGTGTCCCAGCAAGCGACTACACAGCCACGGTGTGAGTATCAGCGCGATCGCCAGCGAGAACAGCATGCCTAATGACGCATTGATGGGGATCGGGCTCATGTACGGGCCCATCAGACCGGTGACGAAGGCCATCGGCAACAGGGCCGCTATGACGGTAAATGTCGCCAGGATTGTCGGCCCGCCCACCTCGTCAACGGCACCCGGTATCAACGCACTAAGCGGACCCGGCTTTAATGACCCGTGGCGGTGGATGTTTTCAACCACCACGATCGCGTCATCGACCAGGATACCGATCGAGAATATCAGCGCGAACAGGGACACCCGGTTGATCGTAAAACCCCATGCCCAGGAGGCAAACAGCGTCACCATCAGCGTGACCACCACGGCCGTACCGACGATCAGTGCCTCGCGCCAGCCGATGGTCAGCAGGACAAGCAAAACGACAGATGCCGTCGCAAAAGCCAGCTTGCTGATCAGTTTAACGGCCTTGTCATTGGCTGTTTTCCCATAATTCCGTGTAATCGTGGTTTCGACACCATCCGGGATATGCGTGGAACGTAGCTGTTCGAGACGCTCGATCACGACATCAGCGATGGTCGTCGCGTTGGTGCCGGGTTTCTTGGAAACCGCCAGTGTTACTGCCGGTGAATAATTCACCATGTCATGGCCGGCGTCAGCGTGCGCGGGGCCACTGGCAAACCACGCATATGATTCGGGCTGATCGCTGCCGTGGCTGACATCGGCAATATCACCGAGGAACACGGGCCGCCCGTCAAATACACCCACGACAAGTTCGGCGATATCCTCCGGTCCCGACAGGAAGACACCTGTCTGCACGGGAATTTCTTCGTCATTGAAAACCAGGCTGCCCGCCTGCCTGACATCATTGCCGGCATTCAGCGCCATGTTCAAATCATCCAGCGTCAGGCCAAAACCGGCAACACGCTCCGGGTCCAGTACCACGTGCACGATATCTTTCGCACCGCCGACGGAATACACGTTGCGGGTGCCGGGCACCCGTTTCAGTTCCGCTTCGAGCGTGTGCGCCACTTTGAGCAACTCGTGCCCGCCGCGCTCTTCATCCTTGCTCCACAGGGTCACCGTGACAATCGGGACATCGTCGATACCCTTGGGCTTGACCATCGGCGCACCGATACCGAGATTGGCCGGACGCCAGTCCTGGTTGGAGTAAATGGCGTTGTACAGTTTCACCAGAGACTCGGTACGGTCTTCACCTACCTCGAACTGCACGGTCAGCACCGACATGCCCGGCTGCGAAACCGAGAACACGTGCTCTACATCCTCGATTTCCGCCAACACCTGTTCCATTGGAATGGAAACCAGGTTTTCAACTTCTACCGACCCGGCACCCGGGAACGGTATGAAAACGTTTGCGAAGGTCACATCGATCTGCGGTTCTTCTTCCCGCGGGGTGACCATCACCGCGAACAGGCCGAGCAGCATGGCGGTCAGCGCAATCAGCGGTGTCAGCTGGTTATTCTGGAAGCTGGCTGCTATGCGGCCGGAGATTCCAAGTTTCTCAATCATGGCTCAAACCCATCTCACTCTTGGCAGAGATACCGGCCAACACCGGGTCCAGGGCTACCGCTTCACCGGCGGCCAACCCCGACAGGATTTCAACACGGTCGTCAAAATGCTGCCCGGTCCTGACCTGCCGCAAACGCACACCACCGTCGTTAACAACGTAAAGCGCCGTGATTTCACTGCGGTGCAACACGGCCGCGGCCGGCACCAGCAGGCGTTCGGCCTCGCCGATTGCAAAAACAACCTTGACGAACATACCCGGATACAGCCCAAACTGGCCCTCCGGCAGGTCGAGCCGCGCCCTGAAGGTATTGGTCAACGGGTCTGCCACCGGAAACAGCGTGATATTCCCGGAATTCACACGGCCTTGTGTGGTGACCACTGCAGCCACCGGGTCCTTGCGAACCTCGATGGCAACGGACTGGGGCAGGTCAACGGCAACCCGCAGGCGTTCCAGTGACAAGCCCGATAACAACGGCTGCCCCGGTGAAACCGTTTCGCCGAGTTCCACGTGGCGTTGGATCACGATGCCGGCGTAAGGCGCCTTGACCGTGGTGTAATCCAGGTGTTGACGCGCCGTAGCCACTGCCGATTCAGCAGAAGAAACACGGGCTTTTGCTGACTCCCGGGCCGCCAGTGCCCGGTCCAGGTCACGTTGCGAACCCAGGCCGCGCTCCTGCAGGTTCTGCGCACGCCGGTAGTCTTCGCCAGCCTCGGTGCTGCGTGCCTTGGCTTCGGCAAGCTGAGCCTGCGCCTGGCTCAGGGCTGCCTGCTGCTCCGCGTCAGTGAAGCGGACCAGTACCGAGCCCTGTTCAACATAATCATCAACGTCGTAGTTCAACTCGGCGATGCGCCCGCCCGTCTGTGCCGAGACGGTCGCCTGGTGCACCGCTTCCACCGTACCGTCAAAGACCCGTTCAATCGCGGCCGGCTCATAAGCGGCGATGGCTGTCGCCAGCGAACCGGCATCCTGGCCAAATGCCGTACAGGACAGGCTAAGGGCGGCTGCGAGGTTCAGGGTTACGAGAAATTTCTGAGATATATAACGTCGCATCGATGTCATGTTGCTTGTTCCTTATACGGTTGATGACCGGGAAATCCAACCGGTATAAAAGCCAATATGCAGATAAAAAAACAGTATATCAAGAAACCTGTTTTTTACTGCCATATGCAAGGTCACCCGCTCACCCAAACCGGGGACGATTTACGACCTGGGAGTCAATTCCTTATCGAGGGCGCCCGTACCACGTACCACCAGTAGAATGACCATCGAGTTTAGCATGCACAGGCCATCCTCTTGCCGTCACTTTCCGCTAAACTACACGGCATCACCATGTAACGGGACACTTGAGTGGATATATATTTCGGAACCATCGTCAGGGGCGCCCGGGTTGCCGATGGCGGCAGCATTTTCCGCCTGGACTGGGACCGCAAATCAATCGTCCGCGAAGTCCCCATTGTGCCGAGCGACCCGGACCTGGACCACGACCCCAATGCGCGGGGCAATGTACGCGGTTGCCGGGGCATACGCGTGGTCGGCGATGATGTCATCGCCGCTGATTACCATACCCTGCACTTTTTTGACCGGGACCTGAACCCGCAGCGCAGACTCTCGCACGGCTTGATGGCCGGCTTGCACGAAATTGATATCGCCGGTGACTCGGTCTGGGTCACATCAACCACGCTGGACGCGGTACTGAAATACCGCCTGGCGGACGGCGCCATGGAAGCCGGGTTCTGGCCACGCGAAGTGCCCGAGTTCCAACAGGCGCTGGACGTGCAACCGCTGGCCGTTAACAAGGACATCGATAACCGGGACGACTTTTCTCGACAGCGCCTCGTTCCGCGGCCCGTCGCACCTGCATTTGAATGCGGTCTGTGAGTTCCGCGGAGAAGTCTATGCCCTGTTCCACTCCAAGTGCGTGGTGGCCAACCTGAGCCGCAATACCATTGTCATCTCGGACCCGAAACTGAAGCACGCACACAACCTGATTATCCAGGAACCCGGTGTCGCCTATATCAACGACACGCACCGCACCGTGGTGCGCGAATACGACCTGGCCAGCGGGGAACAAATCCGCGCCATCGATATCAAAAAAATGCCCGGCATCAAGGCGCTGGTGTTCAGGAGCGCTGCCAGGGCACTGCGTGAAATGGGGATTTCGTTTTTCAGTACCCGGCGCAAGGCGACCGCGCGGCCCCTGTACCTGCGTGGCCTGGCCCTGCACGGGGACTATATTTTCGCCGGTTTTTCGCCGGCAACGATCGTTTGTATTGACAAGGCTACCGGGGAACTGGTGGATTACTATTTCCACAGCACGGATGCGCGTGTTTGCATTCACGGTCTTACGGTCGTATAAATGATATTCAATCGACGTTGAAATAAAAGAAATTCAAGTATGCGATCCATCCCCGGAATTCTGAGCTTATTGTTGGCATTGACGCTGGTCGTCAGTAACGTGGCCCTGAGCGGCCACCTGTCCAGCCATAAAGCCACAGGTTCCGAATTGTGTTCGCTGTGCATGCACGCGGCGGGAACCGATAATGCCATGGTGACAGATTCCGCCTTGCTCCAGGTCATCTCACTCGTGGATTGCCCAGATCGACCGTACGCTTCTCCCTACGTCCTGCCAATCACGCTGTACGCCCACCCAAGCAGGGCTCCTCCGCACGTTTCCTGAGTCTACTGTTCAATATGTCCGCCAGGTTAAATACCGGTGGATAGTTTCAACAAATTCAATGGAGACACTAGATGCGCACCCTATTGCTTGGCCTTTTAACGGCATACCTGTTATCGGAACTGCCCCGGTCACTGGCTGAACCTGAATCTGAAATAGACGCACTGCGTGCAGAACTGGAGCAGATGCGTGCGGATTACGAATCCCGCATTGCCGAACTCGAAAAACGCCTGGATGCTGCGGAACAAAATGCCGCGACCCAACCGGCGCCGGCCGTGGCTACCGTTGATGAGGCGCCACCGGCAAGCGATCCCTGGCAAGCCCCTGAAACTCCAGCCCGGTCCACGGGATCCGGCAGTGGAATGTACAACCCGGACCTCGGTGTCATCTTCCAGGGCCGGGCCTGGGCTTATGACAATGACCCCGACGACTACCAGATTCCGGGATTCACCCTGGCCGGCGAGGCAGGTCCCGCACCCGAAGGATTGTCGCTGGGTGAAACCGAGATCAACATCTCGGCCAACGTGGATGACAAGTTCACCGCCTGGTTGACGGTGCCATTGCACTATCACGATGGACATACTGAAATTGAAATTGAAGAAGCCTGGGTCGAGACAATGACCTTGCCCGCTGGCCTGTCTCTGCGTATGGGCAGGTTTTATTCCAACATCGGCTACCTGAACGACAAGCACTCGCATAGCTGGGATTTTGCCGACCAACCACTTGCCCTACCAGGCCTTGCTGGGCAACCAGTACCTGGATGACGGCCTGCAGTTACGCTGGCTGGCGCCCACGGATCTATATTTTGAATTGGGGGCCGAAGTCACGCGTGGTGAACGTTACCCGGCGGGTGGCGCCAGCAATTCCGGTGTTGGAAGTTACACCCTGCACGCCCGGCTTGGCGGTGATATGGGATACAGCCACAGTTGGCAGGCCGGGCTGTCCTATCTGCAGGCTGATGCCGATGACCGGGCAACTGGGCACGAACACGAAGAATCGGACCATGAAGATGAAGAAGCGGATCATGAAGATGGTCCGCTGACGTTTACCGGGCAATCTGACCTGCTGATGGCCGAGTTTGTCTGGAAATGGGCGCCCAACGGCAACTGGAAACAGCGTAATTTTGTTTTCCAGGCCGAGTATATGTGGCGCAATGAAGACGGGAATCTATTACCGGCATGACGACGCCCTGCCCTACGACGTTGATCAGCAAGGCTGGTATGCGCAGGCGGTCTATCAGCCCTTCCCGCGCTGGCGTTTTGGCATGCGCTACGACCGCTTGGCTTCAGATTACCCGGGGGATGCCTTTATCGATACACCATTGATGCCCGGATCAGACGACCCATGGCGCTACAGCATCATGACCGACTGGTCGAACAGCGAATTCAGCCGTCTCAGGTTGCAATACACACTCGACCGGGCGGGCTATGAAGACGATAATCAATTGGGCTTGCAATATATTTTCAGCATCGGTGCCCACGGCGCGCACTCGTTTTGAGCTGGCACCGAACCCAAGGAATATACAGATGAAAAAACTTATTATTGGGACCTTCCTGGTCATCGCACCGTTGCTGGCACAGGCTGATCTGAACATACTTGCCTGCGAACCGGAGTGGGCCACTCTGGCGGATGAGATCGGCGGAGACAAGGTCAAAACCAGCAGCGCCACCAACCCGTTGCAGGACCCCCATTACATCCAGGCAAGACCCAGCCTGATCTCGAAGGTGCGACGCGCCGACCTGATCATCTGCAGTGGCGCAGAACTGGAAATCGGCTGGCTTCCCATGTTGTTGAGGAAGGGAAACAACCCGGATGTCATGCCGGGCAAACCGGGTTTTCTCGAAGCCAGCCAATATGTGAACCGGCTTGATGTGAGCGGCAGCACCGACCGCTCGCAGGGTGATATGCACCCTGAGGGCAACCCGCACGTCCAGACCAACCCGCACAACATCCGGCTGATTGCCGGTGCCGTGGCCGAGCGTCTCGCGCAACTGGACGCCGGTAACACGGAATTCTACAAGCAACGCCTGCACGATTTCACGCAACGCTGGGACGCGGCGATCAAGGGATGGGAAGAACGCGCCGCAGTACTGCATGGCAAGCATGTCATCGCCCACCACAAGTCCTGGATATACCTGGAAGACTGGCTGGGGCTTGTCGAGGTGGCCACACTGGAGCCCGTGCCGGGCATCCCGCCAACCGCCACCCACCTGTCTGGTCTTCTGCGGCGCTTCGAGGGCAACGAGCACGCTGATGTCATCATCCGTGCGCCGTTCCAGAGCGACAAATCCTCGAACTGGCTGTCGGAACGCACCGGTATACCGGCCATCATGCTGCCACTGACGGTGGGCGGCAGCGAACAGGCAACGGACCTTTTCCGTTTCTTCGACGATATCATCGAACGCCTGCTTTCAACACAAGGATGAACAGGAAATACACATGAACATGGAATTGCTGGACTGGTCGATACTGGGACCGGCCATTGTTGCCGGCCTGCTGGTGCTCAGCACCCATGTACCCCTGGGCCAGGAGGTACTCAAACGCGGCATCATTTTCATTGACCTGGCGATCGCACAAATCGCCGGCCTCGGTGTGCTGGCCGCCGGTGTCATGGGCTGGGAGCAGCATATCTGGGCAGTGCAACTTTCCGCCATTAGCGCCGCACTGATCGCCTCGGCCTTCCTGGACTGGACCGAAAAGCGCTGGCCCAGCATACAGGAACCCACCATCGGCATCCTGTTCGTGCTCGCTGCAACCGGCAGTATTCTATTGCTGGCCGAGAACCCGCAAGGCGCACAGCACCTGAAGGACTTGCTGGTGGGCCAGATACTGTGGTCAACCTGGAAATCTCTGATCCCTATCGCCGTCTTGTACGCCGTGTTGCTGACGGTGTGGTTCAAGTGGCACAAGCAGTTCGGGCACAGGGGTTTCTACATCATATTCGCTTTCGCCGTAACGGCTTCCGTGCAGTTGGTTGGCGTTTACCTGGTATTCGCCAGCCTGATCATCCCGGCAGTCGCCGTGCGCCACCTGGCTGGCGCAAAACGCCTGTGGTCCGGATACCTGCTCGGTGGCATCGCCTACCTGGCCGGCATCCTGTTGTCCGCGTGGTTTGACCTGCCCACCGGTGCGGTCACCGTGTGGACCATGGCCATGCTGGCAGTGGCCGTGAGCAGCTTGCTGGGGCACAGGCTCAGCAAGCAGTGACCAGTTAAATTTTTGCCAGTAAGTGAGTTACTGATCCTGGTAGAAGGTGAAAGGGCTACTAAAAATACCAGGCCAATTGTGCAAACAGCGATGCCCCGGTTGACAGGTACTGCCGGGACTCGTCCAGCCCAATGCCACCATACTCACTGCCGTTCGGTCCAAGCGGAATATTGAGTGCACCGGTCAGCAGGAAATCTTCCCGACAGTCCCAGGACAACACGATTTGAGCCAGCGCCGACGGATCTTCGAGATTGACGAACAGGTTGGGTGTGAGTGTCAGCAACGGTGTCAGTTCAAAGGTCACCGAGGCACCCAGGTAGTGACGGCCGAGGTTGAACAATTCGCCCCTGGCCAGGCGTTGCAACAGCTCGGGGTTGCCGGCCAGGTCGCTGGCTGCGTATTCACCACCCGGCTGGCCAAAACCGTTGTAAAAGTACTCCAGGAAGCCGGTCCAGTTGTGCCCCGCCAGCACGCCCGAATAACTGGCCCCGGCCACCGCTGAAAATTCGGAACCCGACGGGGTGTCGCTCCAGACCAGGTCGCCACGCCAAACGGCACCCGCAAGGTCGGTACTGAGACCCAGCCCCAGCACGCGTTCCGAGTAGTGCTCGGCCAGCAACAGGTCATATTCCACGCTGCCCCGGAAACCGTGGTACTTGATAGCTAAAGAGGACTGATCCTGCTCGACATCACCACTGATGGGGTCACGCCGCACCACCACGACGGCCTGCAGGTCATTGCCGTTATCCTGCAAGTACTGGCCGTACAGCATGTCATCGCCGGTCTTGTATTCCTTGTCAACGGCGGTCGGGTCAAAGGGATTGAATATGTCCATCGGGGTAAACAACAGCCCACTGCCCCAGGAGATCGCCTGGCGCCCGAAGCGCAATACGGTCTTGTCACCCGTGTAAGCCACGCTGGCCCGGTCGAGACGCACGAAGCTGGCGGTTTTGCCATCGTTGCTGATTTCATGGGTCAGGTCGAACCAGCGCCGCGCGTCGCTGATGGCTCCCGTGGCGGGAAACAGCGGGCTCAACGTGCCAGTGGAAACAGCCAGCGTATCTGAATGCAGGGCGATGAACTGCAGATGCGTGTCCAGGTTCCATCGTCCCTTGCGGGCTGCGGCTTTCAAGCGTGATTCGAAGTAATGATCCTGCATCCCGTCGCCACTGATACCCTGCAACACGCTGTCGCCGGGTATCCGGGTATATAAATACTGGTACTTGGCATGACCGCCAAATGACCACGGGCTCGCATCACCACCCGAACCCTGGGCCATGGTCTGCGCCGGGCCGGTCCACAGCGCGGCCACAACGGCCAGTGCACAGAATTTTGCAGGCACATGGCTCATGGCAATCGCTCAGTGGTCTTGCAATTCATCCCTGGTCACACGCCCGTCCTCCATGTAAATCCGGCGCTCTGCCCAGTCCATCACGCGCTGGTCATGGGTGGCGATCATGAAGGTCACCTCGTGGGTCCGGTTCAAATCACGGAAATGCGTCATCAGCTTCTCCATGCTGCGGGAGTCGAGGTTGGCTGTTGGTTCATCCGCCAGCACCAGCTTGGGTTGGCTGACAATGGCACGGGCCACCGCCACACGCTGTTGCTGGCCACCTGACAACTGCGCCGGACGACGGTCCTCCATGCCTTCCAGGCCGACTTCCTGCAGAATTCTCATAGAACGCTGCTTGCGCTCGGCGGCGCCCACACCCTGCACCTGCATGACGAACTCGACATTTTCACGTGCGGAGAGCACCGGGATCAGGTTATAGGCCTGGAACACGAAACCGATACTGTGCAGACGCAGGTCAGCCAGGGCGGCCTTGCCCAGCAGGTCGACGCGATCACCATTGATGGAAATCTCACCGCTGTCCAGCCTGTCCAGGCCACCGATGGCGTTGAGCAATGTCGTCTTGCCCGAACCGGACGGACCGGACAGGCAGATAAACGAACCCGCACCGATTTCCAGGCTGACGTGGTCAAGCCCCTTGATGACCGCATCACCCTGCTGGTAATACTTGCACAGGTCGGTACAAATGATTGCTGACATACTGTGCTTACTCCTCCAAGCTCATTTAGATTCTGCCAAGCGCTTCAACTGGCTGATACTGTGCCGCCCGCCAGGCCGGCAACAGGCTGGTGACGATACCCAGTATGATCACCACTGCATTGGCCAGCACCAGGTCCTGCATCAACAAAACCGGGAACAGCACGCTGGATGCACCCATCATCTCCATACCCTGCGCCACCGCCGAAATATCGATCCCGCCCTGCAAGGGCACGATAGTGCTGACCGCCAGTACATTGCCCAGCAACAGGCCCAGCAGCAGCAACATCAGTGACTCCATCAGTATCTGGTAAACGATGGCCATCGGCCGCATACCCAGTGCGCGCATCAGGCCGATTTCGCGGACGCGTTCAAATACGGCCATCATCAGCGTGTTGACCAGCCCGAATGACAGCGCCAGGAAAACCACCACCATCCACACCAGCACGAAACCGTCCATCACCTTCAACATGCTGCCCAGGTAAGGATCCAGTTCCAGCCATGGCAGCACTTCGTAGTCGGCCGGCACCGCCCTGCGGATATGCTCCGCCAGCGGTCCCGGGTCACGGTAGACATGTCCAAGTACCGCGATCTCCGAAATGTCACTGCCCACGCCGAGCATGGCCTGCACCACTTCCCTGCCGGCGTAGATGACACTTTCCTCAAAGCTTTCCAGTTCGGCACGAAAAACACCGACGACCCTGAATCCACGGTCCGCGATGGTATTGTCCGGGTCCTGGCTCATGACGACCACGCGTTTACCCAGGCGGGTCTCCAGGCGTTCCGCCAACTTCCTGCCGATGACGATGCCACGATCATCAGCGCCGTCGAGGAAGCGGCCCTCGACGATATCATCCAGGTCAAAACCAAGCGCCAACTCTTCTCCAGGTTCGACACCCAGCAAGAAAACGCCACGGTTCTCGTATTCGCTGGAAATCATGGCCGGCACCTTGATACGGGTTGCCCAGGCGTTGACCAGTTCTGAATCCAGCGCTTCCAGCAGACGCTGATCCGGTGCCGGCAGGCTGTGGGTAATCGACGGGTCATCGCGATAGGAAGCCGCGTGTACCTGTACATGGCCCGGCAGGGACGCAACACCCTGCGTGACCATGTCATCCACCATGCCACGCATCAGCGCGGTCATGAAGATCATTGCCCATACGCCCAGCGAGATGGCCAGCAGCATGATCAGCGTGCGCCGGTAATTGCGCCACAGGTTGCGCCAGGCCAGTTTCGACATGCCGCCTATCGCCATCACACCGCCCCCATGGCCTCGACCGGCTTCAGGCCATAGAGTTTCACAGCCGGGTAGATCGCTGCCAACAGGCAGAACACAAATACCACCGAGGGCCCCAGCAGCACCGGCAACAGGTCCACGGCCGGGTAGATCACCGAGGGCATGTTGAACTTTGCCGCCATCTCGTCCATACCCGGGTAGGCAAAACCGTTCGCCGCGAAGTAACCGGACACCAGCACACCGAGCAAAACGCCGAGCAGCAAACCAAGCGCGGCCATCAGGAATGTTTCGAGCAGCACCAGCAAGGCCAGGCGCCGGGGCTTGATACCCAACGCCATGATCACGCCGAATTCGCGGGTGCGTTCGAGCACCGACATCAACTGGGTATTCAGTACGCTGAACGCCACCAGGATGATCAATACCCCGTACATGAACCAGGCACTGGTCATGTCAGCCTGTATAGCCTGCTTCAGCCCGGGCATCAGGGCCTCCCAGTCCAGCACGACCAAGCTCATCACGCTCGCCCAGCATGCCTTTCAGTGGTTCCAGCATCCCGGGCAGATCAGACAGCGCGCTCGTTGACAGGGCGATCTCGTGACCGGCGCCAGCCATTGCAAACGCATCCTGGAAATAGACCAGCGGCACTTCCGCCAGGCTGCGGTCGAGGTCCGCCGACCCGGAGTCGAATACCCCCGCGACCCTGACCACACCGGCTGCAAAGGACCCATCCCTGCCGCTGCCGAGGAAGGTCAGCTCATCACCGCTGGTGACTTTCAGGTTCCTGGCCATGACACTGCCGATAACGATCTCCGCGGCGCCCGGGTCATCCAGGTAACGGCCTTGAGTCACCAGTCCCGGGATCGTGGACAAGACAGGCTCAAAGGCCGGTTCGACACCCACGATCCGGGTTGCAAATGAGCGGTCTTCGCTGGACAGCAGGACAAACGCGTTGGCCCGAGCAGCCACGCTCAATGTCGGGAATCGGCTGCGAATCGATCTCGGCCAATTCCTGCACACCGGCAATCGACTGGCGCATTTTCTGCTCGTCCTGGTAGCCGGTGTGCTGTACCTGCGCCTGGCCGCTGAACATGCGCAGCGTGTTGTTGATCATCATCTCGTAGGAACCGAACTGCAGGGAGATCATGAATATCAACAGTACATTGGAAAAAATCATGGCCAGCGCCGTCAGCCAGGTGCGGCGTTTCTGACGCCAGATGTTGCGCCAGGCCAGGCGCAGGCTCAGGCCCAGGGCAGCATCGCGGTGACGCCGTGCAGTCATGGCAGCCCCTATTGCCTCGGGTTCCTGAGGTTGGACAGGGTAAACACGCCCGGCCGGCAGCTCGATATCGAATTCGACGGCCGAGACCGCCATCTCGGTCCATTCCTCCGGGGTTTCCACTTTACCCATACGCATCACGCGCGCCACCGCGCGGCCGCCCATCTCGGCGATATCGGTTGTGCGCATGACCTTCACCAGCACGTCGTCCTGGTCCCAGTACTGCTCCTCGAGCATCACGAAGTCATCCCGGATTTTGAGCACTTCCCTGCCCCAGACGATCGCCGCGTCCTCGTGTGGAATGGCCTCGATGGTATACACGGTGTGCCCGTCCACCTGTTCCTGCTCGAGCAAGGCATGCTCGTACTGCTCGATGATCTCGGTGGACTTGCTGATGTCCTTGTTGGAAAAATCACTGCCCATCCAGCCCTGGCTCATCATCGACGAGGGAATCTTGATGATGCGGTTTATCTTGGGTGAATAGGTCCACATGTCGTTATCATTCAGCAAGGTGCCGTTGCCGGCGTCCTTTTTTGGCTCGGTGACCCGCACCAGTGACAGCTTGTCGCCCTCGCTCCAGCCACGCATCGACATCGAACGCTCCCAGTCCGGACGGTGGATGGTCATGGTCATTTCAGAATAGGAAGTGGTGCCCCGCCAGTGGTCCATCGCGGCGCGCACCAGGTCGCGTGCGTCAGGTACTTCCTCCGCCAGCAAACCGGTGGGAAGCAGGCAAATGAAGAGGCCCACAGCAGTGAGCAGGACGGGTTTGGATCTATTCAGACCGGGCCGGCCAGCGACCCTGAAAACACCCTGTTGTATCGATTCCATCAACCGCACCCCCATGCATACCGATAAGCTTCAAGGCTATCACAGATCACCCGAATTTGGCCTGTTAACGCACCTTTAACGGCTAAAAAGGTATCATTTACAGACGAATCGTTGTGACCCGGCAAGGCGTATATGAGGACAGGCCAAAATAGCGGAATCTGGAAGGCTTTGGCAGCCGCCTTGCTGTTACACGCCCTCGTACTGCTATTACCACTGACCCGTCCGGCGCCACCCGCAAGCGATGATGGCAACCGCATTGAACTGGACCTGGTTGCTTTTCTGCCCACCGCTTCCCAGGCTGCCGAGCAAATCCCGGAGCCGCCCATCCTGCCAGAGCCTGTACAGCCACCACCGGAAATGGATAACATCGTGCATGAACAGGTCAGACCCAGGCCACCGGAACCACCGCCAGCCCCGGCAGAGGTGAAACACGACCAGGCGGTCACACTCGTGCGACGGGATCCGGTTGATCAAACGGACATCATCCTGAGCCGGCAATTCATTACCGAGGAATCTGCCGCCGACCGGTTGTTTGGCAAACCGATCATGCCTGGCAACGCGATAGCGCAACGGGAATTCCACTTCCCGGTCAGGCCCGACATGATGGCCATGCTGGACAGGCCCATGCAGGACCTGCCCTTTGACTACACTCCTGGCCTGGTCCACTTCGCCTATGCACCCGGGTTCAGGGGTGACCTGCAACGTTTCTGGGACGTTATTACACCCGAGTTCGGCTGGCGCACCAACAACGGAACCGAGTTCAGGTGCGTTTGGCTGCTGGTGATAGCGGGCTGTGGCTGGAAATAGCAGGAAACAGGAAAGCCGGCTGGAAACAGAAAATATCCAGTGCTGTATAATTAAATGGAATTGAATGGTCACGGACCAAAAGGAATTGCGTCTGAAACCCATGTTGAAGCATCTGACCTATTTTGTTGCAGTGCTGTACCTGTTGGCGGGATGCTCGGTCCTGCCCCCCATCGGGCCGGTCAGCGAAAAAGCCTCATTGCAAATCCAACGTACTGCAAACGCGCAACACAGGCTGCAGGGCCTGCAAGAGATCGACAGCCTGGTCAAACTGAACAACCGCTGGTTTTCAGAACACTTTGAGAACGCCCTGCGCGCGCAGGCAGCTATCGAGCGAAGGCTATGCCTTCCGTCAGACTCAAACTCGATTTTGGCCAGCAGGCCATCCTGCTCGATGCACTGCTGGACATCAGCGACGGCCAGGGCAATGTGATATCGGCCCTGTTATCAGGTGAAATCCTGCTGGATTTCAGTGGTGCGCAACTGGAGTGGTTCCCACTGGTTCACCAATTCGAAATCAGCACCAGGAACTTCGTATTTGCAGACGGCACCTACGCCGAACCGATCCCTGAACTCATCCAGCAGACACTGCAGGGCTTCAATAGCGGGATCACGCATGCATTGGTCGAGCAAGGCAATAACATCATCCCGCTGGACGTCGTCCCGCTCGGTGAGGTCAGCGTCGGTGCAACACTGCCAAACTTCACCGACACTGTCGCGCGCCGGGTACAACAATTACGCGGCCTGTTCATGGTGACCAATAGCGTGATGTTAATCGAGTCGCAGACTACCACCCTGGCCCTCGACATGGCCTTTATACCGGACCTGTCGACCTGCCCCGCCAATGTCACCGTCTCGAGGGCGGGCTTTACGCATGACGTGGAGTCCCGGGAACCCGTCGGTATTGCAAGCAGCCTGGGTGACACTGATCAGATCAGCTATTTCTATTCGGAAATATCGGGTGCAAAACAGCCGCTAACCATCATCCACTACTGGTTTGCCGATGGGCTGCCCATGGCGGTAGAGGAATTGCCGGTCGGTGAGAGTTACCGTTGGAGGACCTGGTCAGAAAGGGGCTCTGCGGGTGCTGATGCCCGCCGTTGGGAGGTCCTGGTGGTTGAGAAAGAATCCGGCTGCATACTGCATTCACAAGCCATACGGGTGCCGGAACCAGAACTGTCACTGGTGCCGGCGGAGCCTGTCGAGGCCAGACGTTCTTTCATTGAACTGGCCGAGCAATTCAACAGCAGGACATCCGGTTTTTCAATCGCTGCTGACAAACCGGAAATTGCCCTGGTCGAGGTATCACGGTCATTTTTCACCGATGTGCTGCGAGCGTCCTTATCGGACCTGAATCTCGATGCCGAATTTGAGAGCGCCGCCATGCAGGATTTACAGTTCGAGGCCAGGCTGCAGCCCCTGGCCGCCCAGGATGTTGTCTGCGAACGCCGCGATTGCCCCACGCAGCCCGTGTGCAAGGCCAACCTTGCGCAGTGCAAACGGCTCAGGGATACGCGTGACTGCACCAGCTGCGAGTTCCGCAACCCCTTGAACAACCGCTGCGTCAGTGAAGTCACCGACCCCATGTGCGAGGCCTCGCGCAAACGCCAGAACATCCGTTACGACGCGGAGCGGGCCGGCTGTATCGCTCATGCCGAGACACTGAAACGTGAATGCGATGAACTGGCCGAGCAGACCTTGCGCGGCTGCGAGATTGAATCAGGCTTCCAGGATTCCGCCTGCGAGGCGATCAAGACCAGCCTGCAAGGATTTGGGGGTGGCGAGGCACTGGCCCTTATCAGTACCCGGGCTGAGGTCAACGGCACGCTGCTGGCTAATTTCTCCAATTTCCGTGTTGGGGACAACCTCAGCACGCTGAAGCTGGATATTGCCCTGCAGCCGAATCTGAAACTGGATGGCACACTGGAATACAAACCGGCGGATATCGCCCAGCCATTGGCCGAGTGTATTGCAGCCTGGGGCGCTTCCTATACATCACGGGTGCTGGCGGCACCGGCGGTCAATAACCTGCTGAACAATCTCGAAGAAGGCGGCGACCGCCTCACCGCGAGCTGGTCCGGCTTTGGCTTGACTACCAACATCCGGCCATCCCCATTACGGGCCGTGTTCGTCGCCAATCCACAGTTGCTGGCCAATTGCAAAATCGGCCTGACACCTGTGAAGGTCGAACAGGCCATTGCCGGGGAAGACGCGGAATTCTTCACCGGTACGATGGAGTTGCAGGTCTTGCCCCTGCCCACGACGATACAGCTGGCGCCCGCCACGATCATCTTTGGGGATAGTGTTTACAGCGCCCCGGCACGGCTTTTGCAAAGCCACCTGCGCTACGATTTTGAAGATTGAATGACCAAAAATTAAATCACTGCTCCAGGTCCATCTGAAGCAGTGATGATAGTTCACTCCCGCCGGATACCTGAACCTCTGTCTGACCGGTCTCAAGTCCATTTGAACACCGATGTCTTTCCTCATATTTCGATGTCCGGCAACCTTCCCACCGAGCTACCTGTTTTCTCAGCCACCCGACGAAAACACATAGCTGGTGGTCAGGTCATTGCAGGGGTCCCGGTTCGCTTAGGGGAGTCAGCAAGGGGTAAGCTGAATCGGCGCCCGGAAACCACTGCATCTGATACTACGCCAGTGATCTGAACAGATATTGAAACAAGGATGAAGTTAATCTAAATATTCGGTGAAATGCGGTTAATCAGTGAGTCGAAGACGGTAACCCAGTCCACGTACCGTTTCGATAAATGACTCGGCGTCCTCGGCGTCAATTTTCTTGCGCAATTTGCCGATATACACGTCCACGACGTTGGTCAGCGGATCCATGTTCAGACCCCATACGTTGCTCAGTATCCGCTCCCGGCTAAACAGCGTACCCGGGTTGCTCATCAGCAACTCCATGATGGCGAGTTCCTTGGCCGTCAACTTGATTTCCCTGCCGTCCACAGAGAAGCGCAACGTGCGGCGGTCGAACTCCAGCGGGCCGGTGGCCAGCGAATTCTCCTTGCTGGCAATCTCTGCGCTGCGTCGTGTCACGGTTTCGATACGCGCCAGCAGTTCTTCGAAAGAAAACGGCTTGGTCATGTAATCATCCGCACCCATGCGCAAGCCGGTAATGACGTCATCCAGGCTATCCATCGCAGACAGGATGATCAGCGGAGTGTCGACCTTGTTGAATACGAATTTGCTGGCACACCTCGCGCCCGTGCATGCCCGGCAGCATCAGGTCCAGCAGCACCAGGTCAAAATCGCCTTCCAGCGCGAGCGACAGACCGGCTTCACCGTCATTGGCGACCACGCAGAAATGGCCTTCCGCACGCAGACCACGCTCCAGAAAATCGGCAATGCGTGCTTCATCCTCGACGATCAATATTCTCATGCTACAGCCCTTAATTTTTCTTCAGCCGGTAAAATTACCGTTGCCAACGCGCCTTTCCCGGGCTTGCCCTTGAGCGTGATACTACCCTTGTGCGCCTCGACAATGGCCTTGGCGACCGGCAAACCCAGCCCGGTGCCACGCGCGTGCCCCTGGGCCTTGCCGCCACGGAAGAACCGCTGGAATGCCTGGCGTGATTCTTCCTTGGTCAAGCCAATACCTGTATCCCTGACCGTGACCACGATGTCCTTTTCGCGGCGCTCGAGACCGACTTCCACCGTATCACCCTGCTTCCGAGTAGCGCAAAGCATTATCGAGCAATACGGAGAACACCTGGCGCAGACGTCCGGCATCACCCATGACCACCGCGTTATCAACCGCTATAAGCTGTTTTATCTTGATTCTGTTTTGCTCAGCACGCGGGACTGAAATCCGTACAGACCGCTTTCAGCAGGCTGTTGACGGATATCTGGCGGATATCCAGGCGGGGTTCGCCCGCATCCGCACGGGCAATGAATAGCAGGTCATCCACCAGACGCGTGGTCTGGTCGGCCTGCTCCATGATCCGCGCCAGGGTTTCCTGGTATTCCAGCTTGGTCTTGGCCTTGCCCCTTAGCGCAATCTCGGACTCACCGCGGATCACGGTCAACGGCGTACGGAATTCGTGGGAGATGTCCGCCAGCAACTTACGCCGGTTTTCATCGGCCAACGCCAGGATTTCATTGCTGGTCTTGAGCGCCCGCGTGCGTTCCTCGACGATGGCCTCCAGGCGCACGTTGGAGTCCCGCAGCGCGGAACGGTGGTCCGCCAGTTGCCGGGCCATGGCATTGAAAGCATTACCGAGACGTTCGAATTCCATCTCGTTCAATTCCGGAATGCGATGATTCAGGTCGTCGTTGGTAAAGGCTTCGGCGCCATCGTACAACACGTTGACCGAGCGAGTCAGACTGCGGGAGAACAACCACGCGATCATGACCGTCAGGCCCGCCAGTGTCAGCATGAACAACGGCAATACACCGGTAATGTAATGGGCCAGGGAAACGGTTTCTGCATTGGCCTGCACCAGCGCCTTGCCGCGCGTTGCGAGGGTTTCCACCATCAGTTCGCCAAACAGCTCCACCGTACCCCGCGCCCGTAGTTGCTGTAACTCAGCTCGCGCGTCCGCGGTCCTGCCCTCCTCCAGTGCAAGCTTGCTGACCTCGCCGGAGGCAATGATCGTTTCGACCAGTCCCTCCATCTCGTTGAGCACCTCCAATTCATCACGGCCGTTGTCCACTCCGAGCAGACTGTGCTCGTCCCCGAGGTCGTGCCGGATATCAATGATGGTCGTTCGCAAAACACGGATATTCTCATGCCAGCGCGGCAGGTCCACGATTTCACCCTTGGCCACGCTTTCATCGATAAGACGCAACTTCTGTGCGGTTTCAATGGAAAGTGTGCGGTGTCCGCTGAGTACGGAGTTGGCAATGGTGATTCGTTCGATGTCGTATTCGAACCATTGCACGCTGTCATAGAAGTACCAGGCCACTGCCAGCGTGACTGCGAGCATGGCGGCGAACGCCATGTGCAATTTTCGACTGAACTGCGTCTTCATTGCTGCAATTTCCCTATAGGGCCTGTTATAAAAGGCGCTTACTTTCTGGATCCTTCCAGTTGCTAAACCCAAGGATACCAAACAAATTACAACTACAATAGAATGAGTTGCACCACTATAGCCACACAAATCGCAGGGATAAGCCACCTTGAAACTGCTTGTCATTTTTAATCCTGCTGCCTCACACGGCCGTTCAGCAGGCAGACTGGCGGACATCCGGACCAGGTTTGACAGCCTGGGCATCCACGCCGAATTCCTGTCAACCAACCACTCCGGTCATGGCAGCGAGCTGGTGGCGGAGGCCGACCTGTCGGCCTATGACGGGTTGATCGCGGCAGGCGGCGACGGCACCGTGTTCGAAGTCCTGAACGGCCTGTACCGGCACCCGAAAGCCGCACGCATACCACTCGGCCTGTTACCCGTTGGCACCGGCAATGCGTTTGCCCGTGATTTGGGACTACCACCAATGGCATGGCAGGATGCCATTGACCTGATCAAGCGTGGACAAACCCGGCAAGTGGACGTCGGACATGTCAGTACCGTTGATGCGGAGTATTACTTCCTGAACATCGTCCACATGGGTTTCTCTGTCGAGGCCAACCGGTCGGCGCAGAAACTGAAGTTCCTGGGTAATTCAGCCTATACACTGGCCACGCTGTGGCGGGTGCTATGGCTGGGCAGTTATCCCTTGATTGTGGACATCGACGGTGAAACCTTGCACGACGACAACGTGTTCGTGGCCGTGTCCAACACGCGTTATACCGGCACCCACTTCATGATGGCGCCCGGTGCGGTGGTCGATGACGGGCTGCTGGACCTGACCATTTTGAGCCGCTTGTCACGCCGGCGGATACTGAAACTGTTCCCGACCATTTATGACGGACGCCATGTCAGGTTCGAAGAAGTAACGACACGCAAGGCCAAGAAAATCAACATCCGTTCACCCGAAGCGATGTTAATGGCGCCGGATGGCGAGTTCCTTGGCCACACGCCCGCCGAAATCACCTGTATACAGCGGGATTTGACTATTTTTGTCTGAGCCAAGACCGGCTTAACCGGCTACAGCAAGACAGCTGTTGGTCGAATTGACCGCACGAATGGTCAATTTCACACACCGATAGCCACGGTGAAAACAGTTTTGCAACCATTGACGCCCCGGACTCGTCACAACAGTTGAAATTCAAGCAATTCACGCATTTTTGCAGCCATGCAAATATTGGCTTCATTCTTGCATATTCAAGAGACGGGACTTTTTAATAATCAGGAGTGATCACGATGATTAGACCAATGGCATTCCCTATCAAGTTTTGGGCCGTATTGCTGATCTGCCTGCTGGCCATCCAATTCAGCACCAGCGCTTCATCCGACTCGTGCAAATACGAGAAAGACATAGACATGACACTGGACCTGTCCGACAGTGAACTACTGGAAATAGCTGCCGCAGCAGGCAGCCTGGAAATCACCGGTGTATCTGGCACCGACGAGGCCGTCATCCATGGCCGGGTCTGTGCGTCAAAGGAAAAATGGCTGGAGCCAGCAACAATAAACACCGAAACCGGGCGCCGCGCAAAGATCGATGTAGACCTGCCCGAAGTCGTAGTTGTTGGCATATCATTTGGCAATAACTATGTCTCTATGGACCTGGATATCAAGGTTCCCCAGGACATGGCGCTCGACATCAAAGACAGCTCCGGGGAAATCCTGTTGAGAAACATTGGTTCTGTGGAACTCCAGGACAGCTCCGGCGATATCGAAATCGAGGACGCACGCGGCTCTGTTTTGATAAACGACTCCTCCGGCGACATCGATATTGATGGGGTTGCAGGCGATGTGACCATCGAATCGGATAGTTCAGGCGGTATTTACGGCGAGGACATAGACGGCGCGGTACTGGTCGAAAGGGACAGCTCCGGGGATATACGTTTTACCAATGTAAGCAAGGACGTCATAGTCGAACGTGACTCTTCAGGTAACATCACCGTTGCCGATGTCGGTGGCGACTTCCGCGTCCTGAAGGACGGCAGCGGCAGTATCCGGTCAAGCAACGTCAAAGGTGAAGTAGAAATACCTGACGACCACTGACAGACGTTACCAGCCAGCGCCCTCCAAGACACCGGGCAGCCGTGTACAACGCGGCGCCCGGTACTCCTCCTATCCCACTGCCCTGGGTCACACCGCGGGCAGGCAGCACCCTGCACAAGTAAACCCGATTGGCTCGCGCATGTTGTGGTAATCATGTAATAGCGTCAAAATCACCCACTACTGACAAGCATCGCCAATACGACACACATGCTGATTTCCGACAGCCACAAATTCATTTTCCTGCGCATGCGCAAAGTGGCCAGCAGGAGCATGCGGGCCATCCTGCAACCGTTGTGTATCCCGGTCCCCGGTGGCAGGCTGCAGCACCTGTTGAGCCGGGCCAGGCTCGAGTGGGACTATCACGATTACGTGTTCCGGGCCCACGACAGCATTCTCGCCGCGAAGCGCCGTATGCCAGCGGAAAATTTTGCCGATTATTTCAAATTCGCCTTTGTGCGTAACCCGTGGGAACGGCTGGTTTCCGAATACGAATTCATCCTCAGGAATCCGCAGCACGGGCGTCACGAACGCGTCAGGAACCTGGGTGATTTCACCGCCTTCATCGACATGCAGGTACCACGCAAGGACGCCTACCAGCTAAACATGTTGAGCGATAAAGATGGCAAGTTGTTGATGGACTTTGTCGGCAAACTGGAAAACCTCGACCGGGACTGGCAAACCGTCTGCGAACGCATCGGCATTGCACACCAGGTCCTGCCGCGTGAAAACGTATCAGACCGCAAGCCCTACCAGGACTATTACGACGAGACCAGCATCAAGCTGGTCGCCAAGCACTGGGCCAGGGAAATCGAGATGTTTGAGTACAGCTACGATTGAAGCATACCTCCTTCCCGGCCGTGCCAGGTATTCCTTCCCGGGACACGCTTGAGCCCGCATATTGCACCAGTCGGAATTCCTATCCCGACGAATTACGGTCCCGGGTAAGGAACACCCCGGCACAGCTTCATGGGCAGCTTTAGCAAACCAATTGACCTTTAATCGCGAGCAGCAAAGCTGCTCCCTCCTACATAAGAGCCCGGTGGTTTGCCGGTGTGGACGACCTCTGAGCACCGAATCCTGAGAGTCGTTAGGGGAGAAATGTGCGGGATGCACATTTCAGGCCGCCCAGGGCAGGACGCCCTGTAAGGCCGGCCCCGTTAAGACGGCTCGAAGGAAAGGGTAGCCCGAAGGGCTGCGGGGCCGAGAGTCCACATCGGCAGACTATCGGGCAATAGATTGAAGCAGAACTGCGGCGAGGGGCCGCTCCTTCAGAATCGTAATTTTCGGACTAGCCCAGCTGGGCTTGCACCCACTGCTCGATCTGCCCGGCCATCATGGCGCCGGATTGACGGGCGATTTCCTTGCCGTCCCTGAACAGGATCATCGTGGGTATGCTGCGGATATCGAACTGCGCTGCAAGCTGCTGTTCGTTCTCCGTGTTCAACTTGGCCAACCTGACATTGGGCTCCAGCGCCACGGCCACTTTCTCGAACTCCGGCGCCATCATCTTGCAGGGCCCGCACCACTCGGCCCAGAAGTCCACCAGCACGGGAATCTCGCTGTTGACCACATGGCTGTGGAAATCAGCCGACGTCAGCTCGACCGGCCGGGAAGCAAAAATATCCCTGCTGCATTTACCGCACAGCGGATTGTCATTCAAACGGTCGGCGGGAATCCGGTTCACTGCGCCACAATACGGGCACACCACTTTTCTCGAGAAACTCATTTGTTCATCCTCTTGATGTCCCGTAAGCAACCGGGACCTGTATATTAGATATTCCTAATGTAATGTAGGGTCCCTACAGCACCGAGTCAAGCCCATGACTTGAAGATTGAGTTTTTTGGAGGGCGCTGCTAGTCTCCCAACCAAGCAAACTGGATAACAAGAATCATGGCTGACTACGCTGCTATTACCGGCTGGGGCAAGTGTGTACCACCTGCCATTTTGACCAACGATGAGATCGCCACCATCATTGACACCTCGGATGAGTGGATCAGGACCCGCAGCGGTATCCAGGAGCGCCGGATATCGCACGTGCCCGTCAGCGACCTCGCCACCGTGGCCGCGCAACACGCCCTGGCCGCGGCTGGCAGCGACGTGGAAGATGTCGACCTGGTGATCGTAGGCACCTGCACGCCGGACACGGTCATCCCCAGCACCGCTGCGCATGTGCAGGCCAAACTCGGTGCTACCAATGCTGCAGTTTTCGACCTCAACGCCGGCTGTAGCGGTTTTATCTACGGTCTGGCGGTTGCAACCGCGATGGTCCGTAGCGGCGCATACAAAAAGGCGGTAGTCATAGGCGCTGAACGCATCACCTATTTTCTGAACTGGTCCGCGCGTGACACGGCAGTCTTGTTCGGTGATGGCGCAGGCGCCGTGGTGGTCGAGCCCTCAGATGAAAAGTCCGGTTTGCTGCATTCGCACCTCGGCTGCGAAGGCGAGGCCCTGGATGCCCTGCATTTACCAAACTTCGGCACGGCCAATGACCGTTTTGCAGCGGATTTCGACCTGTTTGAACACCGCTTCGACGGCCGGGAAATATTCCGCCGCGCCGTCAAGGGCATGGCTGGGGAAACCCGGATCGTGCTGAACGAACTGGGTTTGACCAATGATGACATCGACATGATCATCCCGCACCAGGCCAACCTGCGCATCATCCACTCGCTGGCCAAAAACCTGCATGTGGATATGTCCAAGGTCGAGGTCAATATCCAAAAGTACGGCAACACCTCTGCAGCGACGATTCCCGTGGCCCTTGCCGAGGCCCTGGAGGAAGGCCGCGTGAAACCCAACAGCCACATCCTGCTGGCGGCCTTCGGCGCCGGTCTGACACGTGCGGCTGGCTTAATACGCTGGGGTGAACGCGTCACACCGCTGCGTGAATCCGATGCAGAGCTACCGCCCTGCGAGCAGAGTGCAATGGAAATTTTGAGTGGGGCTATCAAAGACACCCTTTGATCCTGACCTGCCCTGGTGGGCGGATTACCTGCCCCTGCTCGAGCAGATCAAGGGCGACCGGATCACCGATTGTGAACAGCTGAACGCGCTGCTGCCAACCGGGCTGCAGGCCGAAAGCGGGCAACCCATTCGCTTTGTACCCAGCACCGGGCTGGGAGATAGCGCTTACGAGTATCGCATTTACACCACGGGCCGGGTCAGTACGCGCCCGGACAGCTGGCACGACCTGTTCAACGCCCTTGTGTGGATGCGTTTCCCGCGTATCAAGCTGGCCATGAACAGCCTCCACTACCAGGCCTGGGATCAACAACACGATGGCCGCCGCGGCAAGCTGCGCGACGCCCTGACCCTGTTCGACGAATGCGGTGCAATCGTTGTTTCTTCCTCGCAGGAGATACTCGAAGCACTGGCAGCGCGGCGCTGGAAGGATGCCTTCCCGGCCAACGCTTTTGGCACCAGCACACAGGTCTTGATCTGTGGTCACGCGATACTTGAGAAATACCTCGCGCCGTACAAGTCGATGACCGCCAAGGCCCTGTTGTTATACGTCGACGAAAACCTGGCGTTGGCAGGCATTGACGAAGCCATCGCGGACAAGATGCTGGCCGGGTCCCTGCTGACTGAACCCGCAGACCTCAGTCCGCTGCCACTGGCTGGAATCCCGGGCTGGTGGCCGGATGATACGCAGGATGAAGCGTTTTACGACGACCTGCAGGTTTTCAGGCCACCACCGGATGGGCTGGCACCCGCGCGGATACTGACCTTGTAAATAGCACGTAAAATGCGTGACTCAGTGTACGCAAAAAATACGAAAGGGTTTCACATACGATGACGGCAAAGCGCCCGCACAAGATCAGTATTCACGGTCACACACGCACCGATGATTACTACTGGATGCGCGATGACAAGCGCAACAATCCCGAGGTACTGGCGCACCTGCATGCTGAGAACGAGGCTTTTGCAGCCGCCATGGCGCACACCCGGGAGTTACAGGAAACCCTGTACCAGGAAATGACCGCCAGGCTGGACCCGGATGAGTCCAGCGTGCCGTACTTCCTTGATGGCTACTGGTATTACAGCCGTTATGAAAAGGACCGCGAATACGCCATCCACGCACGCCGCCGGGGTGACATGGGAGCGGTCGAGGAAATCCTGCTGGACTGCAATGAACGCGCCAGCGGACATGGGTACTATGCGCTTGGTGGATTTGAGGTCAGCGATGATCAACGCTTCGTGGCCATTGCTGAGGATACCGTCAGCCGTGGCATGCACGAAATCCGTATCCTCGACCTGGAACGTGGTGGGTTCCTGCCCGATGTGATCGAGGGCGCTGCCCCGTACCTGGCGTGGTCAGCCGACGGGAGCCACCTGTTTTACCTGGAGAAACACCCCGAAACCCTGCTGGCTTACCGCATGATGCGTCACCGACCGGGTACTGACAGCAACGAGGACGCCCTGATCTACGAGGAAACCGACCATACCTTCTACACTTCGATGGGGCGCAGCCGCTCACGTGACTACATTTTCCTGTATCACCACAGCACCGAAACCTCCGAAGTGCAGTGGCTGTCAGCAGATCAGCCGCTGGCCGGGGTGACACCCTTCCTGCCACGGCTAAGCGGACACGAATACGACATAGACCATGCAAACTCGCGGTTTTATATTTGCAGCAACCACCGGGCCATCAACTTCCGCGTGTTGAGCGCAACACTTGAGGATGCTGCAGATATTTCAAAATGGCAGGAACTGATCCCGGCCCGCGGTGACGCCATGGTGGAGAGCATCCAGGCCTTTGATGATTTCCTGCTGGTCGGTGAACGCAAGGACGGCATGCGCCAGGTCCGTATCCTGTCTCATGATGGCGGCGTGGATAAATACCTGCAGGCCAGCGAGAGTGTTTACACGATGTGGCCGTACCTGAACGTCAGTACACAGGGCCGCAAGGTCCGCTACGCCTATTCCAGCCTGGTGACACCCACACAGGTGCTGGAGCTTGATCTCGATACCGGTACCACCGATCTGCTGAAACAAGAGCGTATCGGCGGCGGTTTTTCGAGTGCGGACTACCAAACACAAAGACAATTCGTCACGGTGCGTGATGGCACGCAGGTCCCCGTGTCCCTGGTGCATCACCGGAATACCAGGCTGGACGGCAGCGCACCGGCCCTGGTTTACGCTTATGGCGCCTATGGCTATTCCATGGACCCCGCTTTTCGCAGTTCCATCATCAGCCTTCTGGATCGTGGATTCATCTACGCCATCGCACATGTACGTGGTGGCCAGGAGATGGGACGCCCCTGGTATGATCAAGGAAAGAAATTACATAAATTCAATACGTTTCACGATTTTATTGATATTACACATGAACTACAGGAATCCGCCACGATAGATAAAGACCACACCTTCGCCATGGGTGGCAGCGCCGGTGGATTGCTGATGGGCGTGATCCTCAACGAAGCGCCGCACCTGTATCATGGGGTAGTCACCCAGGTGCCGTTCGTGGACGTGGTGACCACCATGCTGGATGAATCCATCCCGCTGACGACCGGTGAATTTGATGAATGGGGCAACCCGAAGGAACGCGAGTTTTACGAATACATCCTGTCTTATTCGCCTTACGACCAGGTCAGGATACAGCCCTACCCTCACCTGATGGTCACAACCGGCCTACACGATTCACAGGTGCAGTATTGGGAACCTGCCAAGTGGGTGGCCAGGATACGCGAGTACCGAACCAATCAAAACCGCCTGATCCTGCACATTGACATGGACACCGGTCACGGCGGCGCCTCGGGACGTTATAAGCGCTACCGGGAAATCGCACGCGAATTCGCCTTCCTGCTGGACCTGGTGCAACCTTAGATTCAGTCTTTTTTCAGCCTGTGCGCCTGCAGTCTGATTTTCCAGCCAACAAAGACCCCGGTACTCAATATCGTCAGCAGGCCAACAAGCTGTACAAATTGTGGTGGAAGACCTTCGACAAGACCTTCAAGAACTGCGCAGGTCATGGTCAACAAAGCCAGTATCGCCAGGACAATATATTTCATCATGTGCTTACCTATTGGTTTGAAAGCACATCTACTGTAAACACACCAATAAACCACGGCTTGACCATCGAAGACAATGACTTGACCACCGCAGTGTTTCTAGTTGTGCTGGGCAACAAGCGGCAATAATGGCGCATCAGCGGTCCCGCCGGCGCCCACCCAGCAAACGCACCCACACAACTACCTCCGCCGCCAGGCCCAACAGCATTAAAACTGCTGCTGGCAAAGCCATCCCGAGAAAATAACATGCGAATGCGATAAGCAAAAACACGTAGGTGGGCAGGTGTTGTTTCATATTTATTCAGTCACGCAATGCGGCAAGTTCCATATCGTCGTAACGCAAGCGTGTAGCCAGTACACGTGCGATAGACTCGATCAGGTTGTGCGCAAATAGCCTGTGTTGTTTCTTGAGTTCGTTAAACGCCTCTCGCCGCAGCATGTACAACTCCGTGTCGGTTAGCGAGATGGCTTCGTTACCGCGCGGCTGACCATCCAGGAATGACAAACCGCCAAAAAAATCACCCCGGCCATAAGTTGCAAGGTGATGGCCTTTTGCTCCCTGCGTCGGCAACATGACCTGTACCGTACCCTTGCGGATAAAAAACAACTGGTCCCCGCGGTCACCCGCAGTGTAAATTTTTTCACCCGCCCCGTAGGAGCGTGACTCGAGACGGGCTTCCAGCGAAGCCACAGTTTCCGCTTTCCTGCCTATCAACAACTCCATGTCACGCAGATCGAGCAGAGTTTCATCTTCTGCGGCCTGGTTAGTGATGCCCAGGATACGCTCCTCAACCCACGCATGGGCATCGTCGCGTCTGGGAAAGACCTTGACATGCTCGCTGTTGGTGGTGATCCCCATCTGTTCGAAAAAGCTTTCAATATTCCGGCCGTTCGGCAGGCTCTGCGGCAAGTCGGTGAAAATCAGGTATCCGTTACGCTGCAAAATGGTCTCCCTGATCTGGTTCAGCACTTGCGCGGCTGAAACATCCACGCCCTGCACGCGGCGCATATCGAGGATGAAATAGGTACATTCTCTCAGTTCGGGCTCCAGGGTATTGAGCAATTGGTCCTTGGTCCCAAAAAACAGGCTTCCTTGCAATTCCACCATGACCGTGTGGTCACCCTGTTGTTCCAGCAACTTCATTTCTTCTTTTGACCGGCGCCGCTTGGCAAAAACCTGGTCGCCATAGGTCTTGCGGCGGATCACCGAACTGGAAAGTTGTTCCCTGATGAACAGCAACATGGCAAGTGCAATGCCGATACCCGAGGCTGCTATCAGGCTAACGGTCACAGCGGTGAACACGACTGCAGCAATCACCAGGAAATCAAAAATGGTCAGCCGTGAACCCAGCAGGCTGAAACTCTTGCGATCGATCATGCGCACACCGACGATGATCAGGATTCCAGCCAGTGCGGCAACCGGTATCCAAGCCACCAGCCAACCTAACAACATGAATGCGAGCAAGGCCAAAACGCCCTCGAAGACACCCGACAAACGGGTTTGCCCGCCACTCGACAGGTTGACCATGGTCGCACCCATCTGTCCGGCACCAGGCATGCCGCCGATGCAGGCTGACGCGACATTGGCCACACCCTGGGCAACCAGTTCACGGTTGGAGTCGTGACGGCTGCGGGTCATTGCATCCAGCACAACGCAGGTCTTCAGCGTATCAATTGAAAGCAATACCGCGAGAGTGAGCGCCGGCAACAGCAAGCTGGCGACCTGGCTCACCTTCAGTTCACCAATTTCCAACCAACGTCCTGTGACCGCTTCAAATAAACCGTGGACCTCACCCGGCAGGCGACCGATGATCAGGGGATTGTCTACGGTCGTCAGAAGTGACTGATCGAACAGGGCGAGACCGAAATAGGCCAGTACCCCGGCCAGTAAACCCACGATCGCTGCAGGTATCACCTTGGTAAACCTTGGGGCTGTCAGCATGACCAGCACCGTTACTATACCCACAGCAAGCGCCTGCCACTGCCACAGGCTGGGGGAAGTCAGAGACTGCCACCAGGAGGTCTGTTCCGGCGCACCCAGGATTTTCGGCAGTTGGCTGCCGATGATAATCAGGCCAACGCCGCTCAGGTATCCACTGACCACGGGGTACGGAATATACTTGATGACGCTGCCAACCCGGATTCGTCCGAGGATGAACTGGATGATACCGGTCAGCAACCCCAGCACCGTTAGCAACAGGACCACAGACCCGGCCGGGACACCCTGGCGGACCGTTTCAATCGCGAATGCCGCCATCACTGCCGCCGCCGGGGCGCATGGTGCGGTTATCAGGCGGTTGGTGCCGCCCAGCGCCGGTGCGAACAGGCCGAGCGCGGTCGCGCCCAAAATACCGGCGATGGCGCCAAGGCTGGCATATGAGGGCCCGATGGCCGCGTATATGGTTACGCCAAAGGCAATCGCAGACGGCAACGCGACCAGCATGGCCGCGAATCCACCCCAAAAATCACCGGCAAGGTTGTTCTTTTGCAAAATGTTCTGCAATCCGGATGGGAAAAGTTCTAAATTCATTTCAGCCTTGAGTCTGTTGGAAGCAATATTCTGTACTATTTTGCATGTGGAAAATGATATTTTTTTCTCTCCACGATCAAATGGTACCCCAGCTAAGAATAAACGATTGAAATTTCAATCCTTTGCCGAAAGCCTCTGGACCATGGATGACTATCTGCGCCCTGATTGTTCCCTGTATCCACAAGGTGTTTTGGAGGCTCAAGAAACACATAAAATTTCTCTTGACATCAAGATAAATAGGCATATATTACGCGCACATTTCAGCGGGCTTTGCCCGTACGATCCCAAGGGCCGGGCCGTTCTTTTTGTTCACGCAGTTTGCCCATCTGCATGGGGTAGTCATACAATGAAAAGCATCAATATTCTCGAGGAGGAGCCTCCCGGGTCGGCTGTTGCCGTACACTCGCCTGCAATCTCCAAGCCAACGCCGGCAATGCCGGTTAACAAAGTACCCAACCTCAGTGTTCTCAGTCCGAAGCGTTCAAATTTCGTGGTGTCGAAGCCATCTGCCGAATTCATGCGGAAATTCTATCCCGATGCCAGCGTGAACGAATGGAACGACTGGCGCTGGCAAAACCGCAACCGTGTCAGGACGATGACGGACCTGGCGAGAATGGTCGAGCTTTCTGAGGATGAACAGGCCGCTATCAGCCGCCACACCGGACCACTGCCGCGTCGGAATTACCCCTTACTACGCCAGCTTGGTCAGTAACATCGATCCGAACCAGGGATTGCGGCGCTGCGTGGTGCCGACGCTGGGTGAATTCGAGATCGGGCGCGGTGAGAACGAGGACCCGCTGGGTGAAGATGCACACAGCCCGGTGCCGGGACTGGTGCACCGCTACCCGGATCGCGTACTGCTGCTGGTGACGAATTTCTGTTCCGTGTACTGCCGCTACTGCACGCGCGCACGCATGGTTGGCGCCGGCGGTGAACGCAGTGTCAAGAAAGCCGACATCGAGCTGGCGCTCAATTACATTGAGCAGACTCCGGCGATTCGCGACGTGCTGATCTCGGGCGGCGACCCGCTCAGCCTGGACGACGACCGCCTGGAGTTTATCCTGCGCCGCCTGCGGAGCATCAAGCACGTCGAGTTCATTCGCATCGGCAGCAAGCAACCCGTCGTGCAACCGATGCGCATCACGAGTTCCTTGCGGCGCATACTGAAGCGCTACCATCCGCTGTGGATGAGTCTGCACTTCACTCACCCTGACGAACTGACCCCGGAAGTGGCCGAAGCCTGCGGGCGTCTGGCTGATGCGGGCATTCCGCTCGGTAGCCAGACAGTCCTGCTGAAAGGCGTGAACGACAACCTGGAAACCATGCGCAAGCTGGTACAAGGCCTGCTGAAAATCAGGGTCAGGCCCTATTACCTGTACCAGGCCGACCCGATATCGGGATCGTCGCATTTCCGCACGCCGGTCTCCACGGGCATCGAATTGATCCGCGGCCTGCGCGGCCACACCACCGGTTATGCGGTTCCAACCTTCGTAATCGACGCACCGGAAGGTGGCGGCAAGATACCCGTCGCGCCGGAATATGTCATCGGCTACGAGGGCGGCGACCTGCTGCTGAAAAGCTATGACGGCGGAACCTACCGTTACCCGGATCCGGGTGCGCCAGCTTGGCCACGTTAAAGGATAGCCATGAAAACTGAATCCTCGCATCTTCCCGGTCTGCGCGTGGGACTGACCTATGACCTGCGCGATGCATACCTGGAACAGGGTTACAGCGAGCTGGAAACGGCCGAATTTGACCGCGCCGATACCATCGACGCCATTGAGCAGACCCTGCAGAGCCTGGGCTACCTGGTCGAGCGTATTGGTAACGTCAAGCAACTGGCCTCCCGCCTGGTCGCGGGTGAACGCTGGGATCTGGTGTTCAATATATGCGAAGGCCTGCACGGTATCGGCCGCGAGGCCCAGGTCCCTGCCCTGCTGGACGCTACCAGGTGCCTTACGTATTCTCCGACACCCTGACCTGCGCGCTGACCCTGCACAAGGGCATGACCAAGGACGTGGTGCGCGCCGCCGGTGTCGCCACGCCGGACTACGCCGTCATTCATGACCTGGCTGATCTGAAAAACCTGGCGCTGCCAATGCCCCTGTTTGCAAAACCGCTTGCCGAAGGCACCGGCAAAGGCGTCGATGCGCAATCGAAAATCAACAACACGGCCCAGTTGCAACGTGTCTGCAAGCACCTGTTGCATGAATACAAGCAGCCGGTTCTGGTCGAGCGGTTCCTGCCCGGACGGGAGTTTACCGTCGGGATGCTCGGTACGGGGAAACAGGCGCGCGCACTTGCAACGATGGAGATCAAGCTCCTCGAGCAGGCGGATTCCGACGTCTATTCGTACCGCAACAAGGAAGAGTGCGAAGAACTCGTCCGCTACGAACTGCTGGCGGCGGGCGAAGCTCGAGGCACCAGGTCGAAAAACTGGCCCTGGACGCCTGGCGCGCCCTGGGTTGCCTCGATGCAGGACGCCTGGACGTGCGGCTCGATGAGAACGGACAAGCCGGGTTTCATCGAAGTCAATCCCCTGGCTGGCATTCACCCCGAGCATTCAGACCTGCCGATCATGGCGACCAAGATCGGTATGACCTACCGGCAGCTGATGGCGGCCGATCATGGATCTCGGCCGTGCAGCGTCATGGCCTGGCCGGCACTCGGCAGAACCGGGCCGCCGTAGCCGCACGAGGATGATGTCGCCATGAGCCACGGTCCGCATCGACCATTCTGGTCTTGCATGAGCAGATCGGGACGGACGGACGCAGCGATGAGTTGGACACGCTGGCGCAGGCCGAACAAGTCACATCAGCGCTGGGTCAACTGGGGCACTCGTCGTGTCGCTCCTGCAGACGGGCCTGGACCTGGCTGCGACTCTGGCCTGCGATCCAGCAATTACAGCCCGCGTTGCGTATTCAATCTCGTCGAATCACTCGGTGGCGACGGGCGCATGATTCACTTTGTCCCGACGCTGCTGAGCACGGCGGGAATTCCTTTCACCGGCTGCAGCGGCGATGCCATTTTTCTCAGTTCACAGAAACAGTTGGCGAAGCAGTGGATGCGTTTGAACGCAATCCCGACCCCCGATTGCCTGACCAGGGGTGAAACGAGCCACAACGACATCGCTCGCTGGATCGTAAAATCGCGCTGGGAGCATGCTTCTTTCGGCATGGACGACGGATGCGTCGTAAGCGGCGCCAAGGCAGCGCAGGCGCGCATCGAATCGTGCACCGGACAGCCATGGCGGTGAATGGTTTGCCGAGCAATTCGTAGATGGCAGGGAATTCAAATGTCGCGATCCCTCGAAATCGACGGTCAGCCCCACGTCCTGCCGATCGCGGAGATCGGCTTTGTCGGCTTTCCTCCGGACAAACCCAAAATTGTCGGCTACGCGGCCAAGTGGGACGTGGATGCACCCGAATATCATGCGACCCCACGTATTTTCCCGGACCTGCCCGAGAGCTCCGTAACACGCTGCCCTGCTGGCCCCGCAAGTGCTGGGATTGCTTCGGATTACGCGGCTACGCCCGGGTTGACTTCCGCGTCGACACGCAGGGCCACTCCGTGGGTGCTGGAGGTCAATGCCAACCCCTGTCTCAGCCGCGACGCGGGTTTTGCCGCTGCGGCCAACAGGCCGGTATGACACACGGGCAGCTCATCGACAGGTCGTTGATGCGGCACTGCGCGGCAATGCGCCGGCAGGACGGCAGATCGGCCGCTCGCGTCCGCCACAACCGGCAATGCAAAGTCGAGGTATGTAACATGTTTCGAATCCACAAGGTCTTTGACGTCACGACACCGGCCAACCGCCAGACCCTGCAGCCAGGTGCAGGCCATGCTCAGGGTGCAGTTCAATGACCTCAGCGAGAGGGATATCGCCAAGTTGCCGACGCAACTCGCCAACCCGCTCAAGTACCGCTTCCAGCTCTATACTGCTGGTCGCTGAAGACGGCGATGCGACGGTGCGCGGCTTCGCGATGCTGCTGCATGCGCCCGACCTGAAATTCTGTTTCCTCGACTATATTTGTGCCGGCAGGGGTGAAACCGGTCGGCGGTATCGGTGGCGCACTGTACGCGCGGGTCCGGGAAGAAGCCTGGCAGCTCGGTGTGGCCGGCTTGTTTTTCGAGTGCCTGCCCGACGACCCGGCGCTGTCGCCCGACACAGACCATCCGACGCGCAAAACGCCGCCCGACTGCGGTTTTACGAGCGTTTCGGCGCGCGCCCATTGGCGAATACGGCATACGAAACGCCGCTCATAGAGAAACCGACACCGACCCGCCCTACCTGGTGTTCGACAACCTGGGGCAGGAAGACAAGCCGCTGGGCCGCGCACAAAGCCCGGAAAATCATGCGGGCAATACTGGAACGCAAGTACGCCAAGGTCTGCCCGCCCGAGTACATTGATAAGATCGCCAACTCGGTGAAGGACCATCCGGTCCGGTTGCGCGAGCCCCGTTATGTCAAGGATAAGCGATTCCGTGTTGAGGACCATGGGCCAGGCAAAGCAAAATTGCCCTGATCGTCAACGACCAGCACTCGATTCACCACGTCAAAGACCGCGGTTATGTCGAAGCGCCGGTACGAATCAAGTCGATCACCACGGAACTCGACACGCACGCAGTTGTTCACATCCGTCCAGCCACCGCAAAATTCGGAATCTGGCTTGCATCCAGCAAGTGCACAAGCCGGAGTTTGTCCGTTTCCTCAGCAAAGCCTGCGCCAACGTGCCGCCCGGAAACTCGGTCTACCCGTATGTTTTCCCGATCACGCAACCGCACCCGGCCGCCCAAGGAACTGCCGTTACGCGCCGGTTATTACTGCATCGACACCTTCACGCCGCTTGAATTCGAATGCCTACAAGGCTGCCCGGCGCTCGGTTGATTGCGCGCTTACCGGGGTCGAATGCCTGCTGGACGGCAGCCGCGTGGCGTACGCACTGGTCAGGCCGCCTGGCCACCACGCGGAGCACCGAGGCTTTTGGCGGTTTTTGCTATTTCAATTCGGCAGCGATTGCGGCCCACCATCTGAGCAAACAAGGCAAGGTCGCAATGCTGGACATCGATTATCACCACGGTAACGGCGCGCAGGACATTTTTTACCGCCGCACGCGATGTTTATACGGTTTCCATTCACGGCACACCCGCGCTACACCTATCCCTATTTCTCGGGTTTTGAAGACGAAAAGGGTGACGTGGAGGGCAAGGGTTTCAACCTCAACCTGCCATTGCCCGAGAACATCAACGGGGAGGCGCTATCGCAAGGTATTGACGAGCGCTCTCGAGACAGTATCCGCGATGTTCAACCCGCAGTTCCTCGTACTCGCTCTTGGCCTGGATACGGCCAAGGGTGATCCCACTGGTTCGTTTCCGGCTGATGGCCAAGGACTTCCGTGAGAATGGCCGTTTGATCGGCAGCTCGTCATTGCCAACCCTCGTCGTGCAGGAAGGCGGTTACAAGACGCAGACCCTGGGCGTCAATGCACGCCACTTTTTCCACTGGCCTCTGGGAAGGCATCACGTGGCGTCGGCCACGCCGTGCAACAGCCAGGGGGTACCGGCTGATGAAATGGCGTAGATGCGCCGCGGCAGGGCGATGCTGGCCGCCGTAAGGATGCTGGTCAGCGGAGACCGGCTTCTTTTCCGACAGAAGAGCAGCAAGTTGCGAGTCGAATTGGTGGAGGAAACCCTGGCGCGCGGCAGCGCGAGCGGTTACCAGTTCGTGTTTGTCGACGCACCCGGGTAATCCCGGAAACATTGCTGGCCTACGCCTGTTTCGGGCCTATCCCGGTGACCCAGTCCAGCTATGACCTGTACTGGATTGCCGTGTACGCCTTCACAACAGGGCAAGGGGCTTGGACGGCAAGGTGCTGCGGGAAGTCGAACGCCGTGTGCAGCATAGCCGGCGCCAAGCGGGTGTATGCTCGATACCTCCGGCAGGGCGCAATACGCACCGACCCGGGCTTTCTATGAACGCATGGGTTACCATGTGGCGGCCAGGCTGGAAGACTTCTTTGCGCCGGGGGACGATAAGATCATCTATGCCAAGACGCTGTAGTCACATGAGCCGTGCTGAGCAGGTAGGCCATGTAAGCCAGGTAGCAGGCCAGCAGCACGGCGCCCTCGATGCGGTTAATTCGCCCGGGTCGGCTGATACCTGTAACCCATGATGAATAGCGACAGGGTCAAAGCGGCCATGACCGGCAGGTCCCTGCTCAGGACCTCCGGCGCCAACGCTCACGGGCGTGATGAGTCACACCTGCATCCCGACCACGGCCAGGGTATTGAACAGGTTGGAACCCAGTATGTTGCCCAGGGCGATGTCGTGTTCCCTCTTGCGGATGGCGGCAATTGACGAGGCCAATTCAGGCAGCGAGGTACCGAGCGCGATGACCGTCAGGCCGATGACCAGGTCGCTGACGCCGAATCCATGCGCGATTTCCACGGCCCCCCAGACCAGGACCGGGAACTGACGACCAGCAACACCAGCCCCGTCACCAGGCGGGAGACAGCCTGGCGGATGGGCATGGCGTCTAGATATCCAGCCGTGTGCCTCACCGCGCTTCTCAATGTATCGTCCTTGTTGTGCAAAGCCTGTCCAGACGGCCCAGGCCATCAGCCCGGCGAACACGGCGAGCAGTATCGTGGCATCGAGCCGGCAAATCTCGCCGATCCGCATAGCTGCCAGGCGGCCAGCGCGGTCACAATGGTGAGGATGGGAAGTTCTTTGCGCAGCACCATGCGACTGGAACGCGATCGGGCGTATCAATGCCGTGAGTCCCAGTATCAGGGCGATATTGCTGATGTTCGAGCCGTAGGCGTTGCCAAGCGCAATGCCGGGACTGTCCCTGCCAGGCAGCCAGCGCAGAAACCAACATCTCCGGCAAGGAGGTGCCGAAGCCGACGATCACCATGCCGACCAACAGGGCGGGCATGCCGAAATGGCGGGCGGTAACGGCGGAACCTTCCACGAAACGGTCCGCGCTCCAGACCAGCAGGACGAGCCCGGTTACAACGGCAATGAAGGCGAGCGTCATGAGATTATTTTTACTCCCTTCCCCGATTGTTTATTCCAAAGCATGTATCCCGCATTATTGTAAACCTCGTCCGCCGGGTAAAGCTTTGCGCACGCTATTCACACCAGCTTATTGTCCAAACCGGACATTGCGGCCGACTTTCAGTAGAATCAGCACTCGCGTGATCCATGCACGACAATGGGCTGGTCCCGAATGACAAAAAGAAAAATCATCATCGATTGCGACCCCGGCCAGGACGACGCCGTGATGCTGCATACTGGCGCTGGCCTGCCCCGATGAGTTCGACATCCTCGGCATCACCACGGTGGCCGGTAATGTGCCACTGCAGTTGACCCAGCGAAATGCACGGATCATGTGTGAAATCTCCGGCAACACCTCGGTGCCGGTGTTTGCCGGCTGTGACAGGCCGATGCGCCGTGCACTGATCACCGCAGAAAATGTACACGGCAAGACCGGGATCGACGGGGTCGGGATTTATGAGCCCGATATGCCGTTACAGGCGCAACACGCGGTTGATTTCATCATCGAGACCCTGCTCCATGCGGAACCTGAGTCCGTGACGCTGGTGCCGACCGGGCCGCTGACCAATATCGGCCAGGCTATCTCGAGGGAGCCGGCGATCCTGGCAAAGGTCAGGGAGATCGTGCTGATGGGTGGCGCCTCGCGTGAAGGTGGCAATACCTCGCCCTGCGCCGAGTTCAATATGCTGGTGGACCCCGATGCCGCGCACATCGTGCTGCACTGCGGACGTCCGTTGACCATCGTACCGCTGGATACGACCCACCAGGCGCTGGTGACCCGCGACAGGATCGAACAGTTACGCGCCATCAGCCCACCTGTTGGCACTGCCGTCATCGGCATGATGGAATTTTTCAACCGCTTTGATAGCAAGAAATACGGCAGCAAAGGCGCCCCGCTGCATGATCCCTGCACCATTGCCTACCTGCTCAAACCGGAATTGTTCGAAGGTAAAATGTGCAATGTCGAGATCGAGACCGAATCCCCGCTGACAGTGGGCCATACCGCTGTCGATTTTTGGGGCGTCACGGACCGGCCCAGGAATGTAAACTGGCTGCACCGGATCGATGCGGACGGGTATTTTGACCTGTTGGTAGAAAGGCTAAATCAATGAATGCTGAAATTTCAATCGCGGTTATCGGCTCGATCAACCTGGACCTCGTCGCCAGCGTGGAAAACTTCCCGCAACCCGGCGAGACCGTGACCAACGCCGTGGTCCGGCACTTCCCCGGCGGCAAGGGCGCCAACCAGGCACTGGCGGCACACCGCCTGGGCGCCGAGGTCTACATGGTCGGACGTGTCGGTGAGGACCGCAACGCCGAAGAGGCGCTGGCCACCTTGCGCGATGAAGGCGTGAACTTGAGCTACTGCAAGACCACTCGCAGAACACGCCACCGGCCTGGCCATGATCGTGGTCAACGCCGACGGAGAAAACCAGATCGTCGTGGCACCCGGCGCCAACGCCGCCTTTGATGCAGAGCAACTGGAACTGCCGGCGACCGATGCCAGCATCGCGCAGCTGGAAATTCCATTCGAGACCATCCTGGCGGCAGCCAGCCGCGATGACGGTTTCTTCTGCCTGAATGCGGCGCCAGCCAAACCCGTACCACGCGAGTTGCTGGAGCACGTGGATTTGTTGGTCGTCAATGAAATCGAGGCCCGTGCACTGGGTGAGGAGCTGGGCAGTTACCAGGGTCTGCTGGCCACGACTTATGGTGGCGAGGGCGCAGTATTGAGCCGCCAGGGCGTCGAGATTGCCAGGGCCTTGCCACCCAGGGTCAGCGTAGTGGATACAACGGGCGCCGGTGACGCCTTCACCGCGGCACTGACCGTCGCGCTGGTCAGTGGAATACCGGCACAGGAAGCGCTGGAGCAGGCCTGCGTGGTGGGGGCATTGGCGACAACAAAAATGGGGGCGCAGTCGTCCCCGACGCTGGCAGAGGTCAAGGCCCTCACATGACCCATGTCAACTGATCTTCATTTCCTTGCACTAAACGCCTTGAAAATAGGCGATTTTGCCCTGGGCTCTGTTGCCTGCATAACCCCAAACACTTAAAATTCGCATGCCAGTTTTTACTGCTCTTCAACGCAGACAACGGATGTGTACAACTTGCCGCTTGCGGCATTACAAAACGAGCAACTCACAAACCAAAAATGTTCTTTTTTGGTTGGCAAAACAAGCCAGCCAAAACCATACATTCATGCTGACACCCAAAGTGACACGACATGACAGCCCTAAATGAAAACCTGATAGCCCTGATCACAGTAGTTACCGTCATTCTCGCCTCGATTGGTTTGTTTTTTCTGGTCCTGACCCGGATATCCCTGATCATTCAGACCAACTCAGCCAGATCAGACCCTGATACGGCGCATATTTACTGGATTTACAAGAGCCCGTTTTTCATCAAGTTGACCGACCACATGTTCGTCGTATCGACCATCTTGTTATTCCAGTACAAAAACCTGGTAAGCCGGGTCGTAGAGCGGTTGAACCCGTCGCTGGAAGGCAAGCGGATATTGCAGGTTTCCTGTGCGTTCGGAAACGTGTCCGAAAAAATAGCCGAAAGCTGCGCAAAGCAAGGCGCTGCAGAATTCGTACTGACCGATATCATGCAGAGCGAGGTCGATAACGCCGAAAGAAAGCTGAAACGCTTTGGCGATTTGTGCACCTATTCCAGACAGGATGCCACGAACCTTGAATTTGAAGACCAGTCATTCGACTACGTCGTGGTGTTTTTCCTGCCGCATGAATTGCCTTCCGACAAGAAGCACATGCTCATTAAAGAAGCCAACAGGGTGTTAAAGCCCGGCGGTAAGGTCATTTTCGGTGAATTCCACAAGCCAAGGCTGAAAATCCTGGAGATACTCGGACGTCTTTATTTCAAGGTTTTCGAGCCTTATGCGACCGAAATGTGGGATGGCTTCGACTTTGAAAAAGCCCTGGAAGAGGACACCGGCCAGCCCTACGAGATAGAAAAAGACACCTTCCTGTTTGATAACTTCCAGGTGTTGACCGCAAAACGACTGGCTTAGACCGCGGCGACCGATATGTGGGGTCAGAGTAAAGTGCCAGAGTAACGAACTCTGGCACTTTACTCTGACCCCATTATTCTTCACCCGGTGGGTCATCAGGCATATCGAGATGCAGCACCTCTATGACCACGCCGATACCCTGCAGCAGCTTGCGCAGCGGCAAGGGAAGGTCGTCCCAATCCATGCTGTCCATGGTGTTCTTCACGCCCAGGCCAAGCTCGGTATCGCCTTCGATACGGATTCTGCGCTGGAAAAACAAGGTATCGGGATCCGCCTTGCGGGTTGCCAACAGGATGAAGTCCGGGCTCTCGCCGCTGATACAGACATCGTCTTTCAATTCCCGGTCCAGCGGTGTGAAACTGTCATTTCCCACGCTGATCAACCAGTCAATACACAGGTCGGTAACCCTGATCCTGACACTTGCCCCTTCCAGAAAATCCAGTTCGCCATGTTGCAAAGGTTCACGGAAGGCCTGGTTGAGTACCACGGACAACACCGGCTTCTGAACCTCGTAGGGTATCAGGCGGCCGGGGATGCCAACGATCTTCTTGGCCAGGGGACGGATGAAATCTGGAATTGGCAGCATTGCGAGACTCTTTGACTCAACCAGGACCTGATGGCCAGTATATTTCCCGATTCCCGCGATGTGTTGATACAGATCAACATGGCAGGTTATTCTGCACCTAGAATATTTTGCCAATACCCCACAGACTGGATCGCTTATGGAACTGGTGTGCCCCGCAGGGAATCTGCCATCTTTGAAAGCCGCCGTTGATAACGGCGCAGACGCTGTCTACGTCGGTTTCAAGGACGACACCAACGCACGCCATTTCGCCGGCCTGAACTTCACCGATCGCACCTTTGACAAGGCGATAAGCTACGCCCAGGAGCGTGGCCGCAAGATCTTTGTCGCCATCAACACCTATCCGCAGCCCGATGGTTTTAAACGTTGGCAGGGGGCCGTGGACCAGGCCGCCGAAGCCGGTGTCAATGCACTGATCCTGGCCGATCCCGGTGTCATGGACTATGCCGCTGAGCGCTGGCCGGAATTGCATCTGCACCTGTCCGTACAGGCTTCGGCCACCAGCGCCGAAGCACTGCAGTTTTACCATGAGAACTTCAGCATCAAGCGCGCGGTGCTACCGCGCGTGCTATCGGTCAACCAGGTGGCCCATGTGATTGACGCTCGCCCGTGCCCATCGAGGTGTTTGGGTTTGGCAGCCTGTGCGTCATGGTCGAGGGCCGATGCCTGTTGTCGAGTTACGCGACCGGCCGCTCACCCAACACCTACGGCGCCTGCTCGCCGGCCTCCCACGTACGTTGGGAAGAGACCGGTGACGGTGGCACCAACACGCGTTTGAATGGTGTCCTGATCGATCATTACGGTGCAGGTGAAAAGGCCGGCTACCCGACGCTGTGCAAGGGCCGCTTCCAGGTCGGTGACCACACGTTCTACGCGCTGGAGGAACCCACCAGCCTGAATACCCTGTCCATTCTGCCAATGCTGCGGGAAATTGGTGTCAGCGCCATCAAGGTGGAAGGCCGCCAACGCAGCCCGGCTTACGTGGGACACGTAACCGGTGTCATGCGCGCCGCCATTGATGAATGTATGCAGAACCCGGACGGCTACAAGCCCAAAGAACAGTGGATGCGCAAGCTCGCAACGGTCTCGGAAGGTTCCCAGACCACGCTCGGCGCCTACCACCGGCCCTGGCAATAGGTGACAGGCATGATGAAACTGTCACTTGGACCAATTCAGTATTTCTGGGAGCGCCAGGCAGTGCTCGACTTTTACAGCCAGGCGGCTGACAGCGCCGCCGAGATCATTTACCTCGGTGAGGCGATCTGCTCAAAACGCCGCCAACTCAAATACGCGGACTGGCTGGCGATCGGCGCTGAACTGCAGCAGGCCGGCAAGGAAGTCATACTTTCTTCCCTGACCCTGCTGGAGGCCGCCTCCGAAATCAGCAGCCTTAAAAAGCTCTGTGCCAACGAATCCTTCATGGTGGAAGCCAACGACATCTCTGCAATCCAGTTGTTGTCAGCGGCGGGCAAACGTTTTGTCACCGGTCCAAGCATCAATATCTATAACGGCCGCAGCCTGAACCTGTTCGCCGAAAAGGGAATGTGTCGTTGGGTACTGCCCGTGGAACTGGGCCTGGATACCCTGAAGGACCTGCAGGCGCTGCGCCCGGAAGGCCTGCAGACCGAGGTATTTGCCCTGGGCCGATTGCCGCTGGCGTATTCGGCGCGCTGTTACACGGCACGCTCCCACAACCTGCCCAAGGACGATTGCCAGTTCAAGTGTATCGACTACCCGGATGGACGGATACTCGAGACCCAGGAAGGACAGGAATTCCTGGTGCTCAATGGTATCCAGACCCAGTCTTCGTTAACCCACCAGGCACTGGACAGCGTACCCGAACTGGAAGCACTGGGTGTGGACATACTGCGTATCAGCCCGCAGTACAATGGCACTATGCAAATCATTGAAATTTTTGATATAGCACGGAATAACAATAATATACAAAACTTAAGTGATAAATTACTTGAGTTTATTCCACACGGTATTTGCAACGGTTACCTGGTCAAAATGGCGGGAATGGATCATGGGTCTGGACAAACTGCTTGATCACCATCACCGGCAGGTGAACCGCAAGGCCTGGGCCGATCTGCACCAGTTTGCCGATGCGCTGGCTGAATCAGGCCAACTCAAATCGATCGTTGAGACCGTATCCCCGCGCCTGCAGATCACCGCACTGAGCCACCGCAGCCTGATGAACGACGGCCCTGCCCTGCTATTCGAGAAGCCGGACGGGTTCGACATGCCGGTGCTGGGTAACCTGTTTGGCAACCGGCAGAGAATCCTGGCCGCACTCGAACTCGAAGACGACCAGGGTCTGCGTGCACTGGGCGAAGAACTGGCCTTTCTGCGCAACCCGCACCTGCCGGATAGCCGGCAATCGGCGCTGGACGCCGTACCGGGACTCGCCAGGCTGACCCACGTCGCCGTCAAGAAAAAGGACAAGGCACCCTGGCAGGAAAACGTCATCGAAGGCCCGGATGTTGATCTCGGCACCCTGCCCGTCTCTACCTGCTGGCCCGAAGATGCTGCGCCATTAATCACATGGGGCATGGTGGTGACCCGTGGTCCCAACAAACCACGCATCAACCTGGCCATCTACCGGCAACAGGTCATCGGCAAGAACAAGCTGATCATGCGCTGGCTGCCGCATCGCGGCGGCGCACAGGATTTTCGCGAGTTTCAACAGGCCAACCCCGGCAAGCCCTTCCCGGTGACGGTGGTCATCGGCGCCGACCCGGCGACCATTATTGGCTGCAGTCACACCGATCCCGGATACCTTGTCCGAGTACCAGTTTGCCGGCCTGTTGCGTGGCCGCAGGAGCCGTATCGTCAATTCCACCGTCACCGGCCTGCCCGTTCCACAGGGCGCGGAAATCGTACTCGATGGACATATCTACCCGGATGAGATGGCTACCGAGGGTCCGTTTGCTGACCACACCGGTTATTACAACACTACCGGCGAGTTCCCGGTATTCACCGTCGAGCGGATCAGCCACCGCGCCAATCCGTATTACCTGACCACCTACATGGGCAAACCGGGTGAGGATGAGCCCTCAGTAATGGCCTCGGCACTGAACGAAGTGTTCATTCCACTTTTGCAGGAGCAGTTCCCCGAAATCGTTGATTTCTACCTGCCACCGGAGGCCTGCTCCTATCGCGTGGCCATTGTCAGCATTAAGAAACACTACCCGGGACACGCACGACGCATCATGTTCGGTATCTGGTCCTGGCTCCGGCAGTTCACCTACACCAAGACCGTCATCGTGGTGGACGACGATATCGATGCGCGTAACTGGAAAGATGTCATCTGGGCCATTTCTACCCGCGCCGATCCCGTACGCGACACCCTGCTGGTGGAAAATACAGCCATTGACTACCTCGATTTCGCCAGCCCGGAACCCGGTCTTGGCGGCAAGATGGGTATTGATGCCACGACCAAGATCGGCTCGGAAACCCACCGTGACTGGGGCCGGATCGCCGGCATGGACGAGGCCACGCTGGAGCAAATCGAGAAACTGGCGCAGGCGCTGGGGATCTGAACGCAGCGCCAGGGTCGCCCCGGCGGCACGATCACACGCCAGACCGTTTCAGTCGGTCAATTTCCCGCTAACCCTCTCCAGGTTGGCCTGGTAGATCGCCATGTTCACGTGGTTTTGGGCCTTGGCTAACTCAACGGCTTTTGCGTAGCTTTTCTTCGCCAGTTCAAGCTGGCCACTGGCTTCAAGGGCATCCCCCAGGGAATCGTAAACATTGGATGACTGCGGATACCTGCGCGTGTTTTCGGTGAAAATCCCGATTGCATCTTCAATATCACCGTTGGCCAAAAGCGCATAACCGAGCCGGTTCAACAGGCCCTCGGGCGCATGGGTCTCAAGACCGTATTTGTCCGAAACTTTCCGGAAATGGGCGTCGATCACTGCCAGGCCCTGGCTAACGATTTCCTCCGGCACGAGCCAGTCCGAAAATACGTAGCGCAGGCCATTGAAAAGGCTCAGGTAGGGTATGGAAGCATGGTTCTCCGCTCCCATTTTGACATATTCGATGGCAATCGCCTGGCCGGATTTCTCCTTGGCCAGCGAGTAAAACTCTTCCTGCGGAGCAATATAGTCAGGCTCGTCACCCACCGTCATGTAGAACTGCTTGGTATCTTCATAACTTGCTCTCAGCTTCACCGCGGCTTCCTTCACCACATGATTGCCGGCGTACTGGAGAAAGGGGCTGACCGAGATGTAGGCATCGAACAATTCGGGTTTTTCCAGTAAGGCATAGGTGATGAAAACACCGCCGAAGGAATGCCCCATGATCACCTTGTAGCCGGAAGTCCGGTAATTGGCAGCAACGTAGGGGAGCAGTTCATCGGCCACGAATCCCAGGAACTTGTCGGCCCCGCCCGAGGTAGGCATGGAAGGATCGTGAACCGGGGAAAAATCCCGGGTGCGGTCCACGTTGTAGACGGCGACCACGATCATCTGTGGTACCAGGCTGTAACGGGACAGGAATTCCACCGCTGCGTTGGCGTGCTGTTCGTGTACCCTGCCATCGAGCAGGTACAGGACCGGGTATTTTTGATCACCGGATTCATAGCCCGGTGGCAATGAAACTGATACCACCCTGTCCTCACCGAGCACGGTGGAAGCAAGGGTTATTTCATTGCCGTTGCCGGCGGCTTGTTGGGCCAGTGAATTACCGGAGAAAAGCAGGGTTAGAGTTACGAGGAAATAAACAGAAATGCGCTGCAATGCGTTCATCATGTTCTCCCGTCGATGGTTGGCTGATGGGGTTAGCTTTTTGGCCTGGGAAGTATCGCAAATACCAGGCAGGAAGTTGACGGCCAAACTGCCTGGCCCGCCTCTTACTATCCCGTCTGGCTGTCGGACTGGCGTAATGGAAATAATTATGTGGATCACGCAAACTACGCAGCTTGAAATCCGTCGGGAAATAACCGTGAAAACAAGGTCGCCGCGACCATCCGCGATGCCTTCGCCGTTCAACTACCCGGCAGCGGCTACAAGGTTGAAAGAGACGACGGCGAGGACGTGTTGGTCAAGGCCCGCGGCGACACGCCGCGCTTCGCATTGGTGCTGATCTTGCTTTGCCAGCTACTGTCTTTTGAAACCGGGATACCTTATCAAAACCTTAAGATCAGCTTCAGCTTATTGTAAGAGGTCTTTTGGTACTTTGCGTCCACGCAGTGGAGACACGCATGGACGCCCAAGCCCATGGCATTCGTTCTCCTTGACACCAGCAACCGGCGCTAACCTGGTTTGCTGGTTAACAAAGGCACCACACACCCCCCGTGTGGTGCCTCTTTTTTGTGTACCGTTTACCACTCAGCGGGTGTTGAAAAACAGCGCAAAGCGTGTATCTTGCCAGTATCCGTTGCCAAATAATAACGGCAAGCAAACCTGCAATGGAGCAATAACATGCAATATCGTCAACTGGGAAACAGCGACCTGGTCGTTTCAGAGATTTCACTGGGTTCATGGCTGACCTACGGTGTGGGTATCGAGGCAAAACAGTCGCTCGCCTGCCTGGACGCTGCATTCGACTGCGGCATCAACTTCATTGATACCGCCAATGCCTATGGCCGGGGCGCGGCGGAGACATTCCTTGGCGATGCACTGAAGAGCCGTCCACGCGACTCCTACATACTTGCCACCAAGCTGTTTTTCCCGATGAGCGATTTCGATATGGGCCTGTCGGCCGAACAGGTCCACAAGCAGCTCGATGCTTCATTACAGCGATTGCAAACCGATTACGTGGACCTTTACCAGTGTCACCGTTTTGACGAGGAAACACCGCTGGAGGAAACCATGCAGGCGCTTACCGAGGTGGTGGAAGCCGGCAAGGTTCGTTACGTGGGGTTCAGCGAGTGGACGGCGGATCAAATCCAGGCGGCGCTCGACATGACCGGGATGGTGCAGTTCGTATCCAGCCAACCCCAGTACTCCATGCTATGGCGTGAACCGGAAACCGAGGTGATACCGCTATGCGCTGAAAACGGCATCAGCCAGATCGTCTGGTCACCGCTCGGCCAGGGTGTATTGACCGGTAAATACGGCATGGGCAGGGTGCCGCCTGCCGAATCCAGGGCGGCCAGCCCGTTGATGAATTACTTCATGGAAAGGGTTATGGATGAAACTTTGTTGCGTGGTGTCGACAAGTTACGTCCGGTCGCTGCTGAAGCGGGCCTGAGCATGACCGAACTGGCATTGGCCTGGGTATTACGTGAACCCAACCTCGCCTCGGCCATTATCGGGGCATCCAGACCTGGACAGGTCGTGGAAAACGCAGGCGCATCCGGTATCCAGCTCGACGAGGATACGCTACGGTCGATCGATACAGCACTGGAAGGCTGTTATACACGCTGAGCGCTCTACCGCAGCCGTTTGATCACGCTTGCGACCAACCATGGCGCGAGCAGCAAAGCCGAAGCAATCACCCACTCGGGGGCAAAGGCAAGCTGCAACCAGGCCAACACCACCAAGCCCAGGGCGGTCAACGACTGCAGTACTGCCCGGCGCGGATAGCTGTCTATCGCACGCGCCAGGAAAATCATTGCAATACCCCAACCAGCACCTGAAACGACGTTTTGCAGACCCAGACCCGACACCCACACGGATAACAGGATCAGGGCAGATACAAGCACGGCAGCACTCAGCACAACCAGAGTATCGCGAACACTGATCGTGATGGCTGGAATGCGAACCTGGAAGGTCATCACGCGCCGCCATGGTTGGCACAGTCCTGCCAAGTGTAATGCCTGTGATCTTATAATCATTTTCTCCTCCATTTTACTTACCTATAAGTAAGATATACGAACAAATTTTTTTAAGTGGTCCAGCCCAGGTCCCTGCCGTGTCTGGCGGATGACATCCTCGAGTATTTCCATGCCATGGATACGCGCCATCTGCCTGGCGCCCTGCAAGGCTGCCATGATCGACAGCGCGCGTGATTGCGCGTCACCCTCGAAGTTGAATGTTTCCTGTTCCCTGCCCACATCCAGCACCCTGGTCAGCCAGCCTAAGGATTCATCCATGAAATCCACTGTGGCCTCGCGCACCTTCTCCGGCAGTTCCTTGTAATCAATCGAAAAAGCACCGAACGGGCAAATACAGCGCCCTGCCTCGCATTGGTGCCTGGTAAATGACAGGAAACCTTTCATTTGCTCGGCGGCGGATCCACCGTAAGCCATGAATTCGGCAGTGCTCTTACGCAGTATCGAACGGTATTGGTCTATCAGCGCCAGGGCCAGGTCCGCCTTGGACGGGAAATGGTAATGCACGGCAGCGTTCTTGACGCCAAGGTGGGAAGCAATATCCCGGTAGGAAAAACCATTGAAACCGCGGCTCATCAGCAGATGAGCCGCCCGGTCCATGATTTGATCGCGTGTATCGCTAATACGTGGCATTATCCAACAACCTTTACTTACCTACTAGTAAGTATAACCAAGTCACTGGAAAATGCAAGTGCTAGGTCTTGTCCTGGTGGTGCTTGCCCTGGCCCTTGTGCTGATGCTCGTGCTGGTGAGCCTTCTTGTGAGCGTCGAACTCTTCCTCGTCAAGCTGCCCATCGCCATTCAGGTCAATACTCGCAAACGTGGGCATTTCACCGGCGTGCTTCATTTTGCGGCCTTCCTCGGCCTTGGCTTGCATGCGCTTGGCGTGGCCTTCGCCCCACTCCTGCTCAACGATGAACCCATTTCCATCGAGATCAAACTCGGTGAACTTGGCCTGGCAACCCTGGGCCTCGTCTTCTGCCTGAGCGGAAACGCCGATGAAGCCGCCCATGACAAGAACTGCCAAGGCCAGTGACACTTTTTTTGTAACTTTCATATTTCAAACTCCAGTGCTATTTTTGAATTCCTGTTGTCCCCCGGCAAACACATGCCGAAAGATCCTTTTACGCGCGTGCAGTATAACCAGAAACCACACGCTGAACGTAGCACCAGCTGACGTCGGCATGGGCGATTCAAGCCCACTGCCCTGCCCGATCCTGTAAAATCCCCGCATGATTGATTACGGCCATCACCGATGAAAAGACCCGAGTTGCTGTCACCCGCTGGCTCGTTGCAGCACATGCGCTTTGCTTTTGCCTATGGCGCGGACGCGGTGTATGCCGGCCAGCCCCGTTATAGCCTGCGTGTGCGTGAGAATGAATTCAGCCGCGAGGAGGTGCTGGCCAGCGGGATTGAAGAAGCACATGACATGGGCAAGCTGTTTTTCCTGGCCAGCAACATCGCACCGCACAACAGCAAGCTGAAAACCTATATCCAGGACCTGGAACCGGTCATCGCGATGGGACCGGACGCCCTGATCATGTCCGACCCGGGTCTGATCATGATGGTGCGTGAACGCTGGCCGGAACAGACCATTCATTTATCCGTGCAGTCCAACGTGGTCAACTATGCCGCGGTCAAGTTCTGGCAAAGCATGGGGCTCAAGCGCATCATCCTGTCGCGCGAGCTTTCGCTGAAGGAAGTTGCCGAGATTCGCGAGCAATGCCCGGATATCGAGTTGGAAACATTCGTCCACGGCGCATTGTGTATCGCCTATTCCGGCCGTTGCCTGTTATCGGGTTACATGTCGCACCGCGACTCCAACCAGGGCGCGTGCACCAATTCCTGTCGCTGGAAGTACGATGTACACGAGGCGCGCGAAACAGCTACCGGCGATACCGTGCCGCTGAGATTCCCCAGGCGCAGACCGAAGACCTGCAACCCGTGGTCCTGCTGGAAGAACAGAATCGTCCGGGCGAACTGATGCCGGCCTACGAGGATGAACACGGCACCTACATCATGAATTCAAAGGATCTGCGTGCAGTGCAACACGTGGAAACCCTGGCGCGGATGGGAATCGATTCATTCAAGATCGAAGGCCGGACGAAATCGGTCTACTACGCCGCCCGCACCACGCAGGTGTACAAACGCGCCATCGATGATGCGATGGCCGGCAGGCCGTTTGATATCGAGCTGATGGACGAACTGGAAGGCATGGCCAACCGTGGTTTTACCGAGGGCTTTTACCGGCGTCACCCGCCTGCCGAGTACCAGAACTACGAACGGGGCATGTCCACCAGTGACCGGCAGCAGTACGTGGGCGCGATCATTGATAGCGACGATGAGTGGTTGACAGTGGACGTCAAGAACCGCTTTGAGCGTGGCGACCAGCTGCAGCTGATGACACCCGGCGGCAATCTCTCATTCACCCTGCCCACCATCCTGGACCGCAACGGACAAGGCGTTGAAGCCGCACCGGGCTCAGGCCACGTGGTCAGGATACCGCGCACCCAGGGCATGACAAAACTGGCTATAGACGAATTTGCACTGTTGATCCGTTACCTGCCTGCCGGGGCGTAGCGCCCGCTACCCGCTCCCGGATTTTTTTTCGGCCGGTTTCAGGTATTATTAAGGGTTCACGATTAATTACTGGCGTCACGATTCCGGCGCCTAAGGAAAAGACAGGAAGGAAAACGGCTGAATGGATACCGATACAGATACCAAGATCAAGGACACCGAAAAATCAATTGACGAAGATTCAACTGACAGTGGGGACGACAGCTCCGAGGCTCTGAAAAAGGAAATCAATGAGTTCCCAGAGCTAGAAGATACCTACCTGGGTGGCGAGTACAATTCTGCGACGATCAAGAAGATCCGCTCCTGCCCGGAGTCCATCGGCAAACTGTTCAAGGAAGGCAAGTACCCTTACACGGACCAGGTCAAGCGCACCACATACGAAGTCGAGAAAAAGAAACTGCAGATCGAATTGTTGAAGGTCCAGAACTGGGTCAAGATGAATGGCGAGAAGATCGTCGTAATCTGTGAAGGCCGTGACGCGGCTGGCAAGGGCGGGACGATCAAGCGCTTCATGGAACATCTGAACCCGCGTGCCGCCAAGGTCATTGCACTCGAAAAACCCACGCCGCACGAAAAGGGGGAATGGTACTTCCAGCGTTATATCAGTCATCTTCCGACCCGTGGCGAAATCCTGTTCCTGGACCGGTCCTGGTATAACCGGGGCGGAGTGGAGCGGGTCATGGGTTTCTGTAACCAGATCGAGTATCTCGAATTCATGCGCCAGTGCCCCGAGGTGGAGCGTATGCTGGTCAACTCCGGCATCAGGCTGTTCAAGTACTATTTCTCGGTTACCAAGAAGGAACAACGCAAGCGCTTCGAGTCAAGGGAGCACGACCCGCTGAAGCAGTGGAAGATGAGCCCGGTGGACAAGGCCGCGGTCAGTATGTGGGGCGAGTACACGCGCGCCAAGGAAGCCATGTTCTTTTACACCGACACGGCTGACGCCCCGTGGACCATCATCAAGTCAGACGACAAGAAACGCGCACGGCTCAATTGCATGCAGCATTTTTTGCATAACCTTGACTACCCTGACAAGGATTACGATGTGGTGCAACCACCCGACCCACTGATCGTGGGATCACCGTCGCAGGTCATCCGCAAGGATGTCCACCTCGACGACTGGCCGCATGGCGATTTGGGTAACGACGAGGAACCCCACGTCATCTGAATACACGGGTGACTTGTTCAAACTGCTGGCAGTACCAATTCCGCCAGCAAGCCGCCATGGCGGCTGTGATTCAGGTTCAGCGAGCCGCCGTACAGGTCAGCGATATCCTTGACGATACCCAGGCCCTGGCCGTGACCCGGTTTTGATTCGTCCAGCCTGTGCCCCCTGCGCATGACCCGGACCATTTCTTCTTTCGGGATACCCGGGCCATCGTCTTCAACCGCCAGCACAATCAGGTCGTGGCCGGCTCGACAACGGATAAACACGCGGTGATTTGCCCATTTACAGGCGTTGTCCAGCAGGTTGCCGAGCATTTCTTCCAGGTCCTGTCCCTCGCCCCTGAACCAGCACTCCTGCATACCGGATAAATCAAATTCGAGTTCACGGTCCTGGTTCAGGCGCTGCATGGCATAGACCAGGTCTGCGATCACCGGCTTGACCTCGCACCTCGCCCCCAACACCTTCTCGGTACCGAATGTCCTCGCCCGGGTCAGGTAGTTATCCACGTTGCGGCTGATGTCGCTGGTCTGCTGGATGATCAGATCCCGCTGGGCAGGCTCCATGTTGCGGGCCTCGTTCTTGATCACGGTCAGCGGGTTTTTCACGGAATGCGCCAGGTCCCCGAGACGGTTGCGTGCGCGCTTGAGTAATACCGTGTTGTGCTCGAGCAGGTTGTTCAGTTCGTCAACCAGCGGTTGCACATCCGTTAAGTGGGTATCATCCAATTTATGTGCACTGCCCTCGCGGATATCAGCAATGCCCCTGGAGATGGCCTTGAGTGGTTGCAAGGCAACACGCACCTGCAGCAGCACCGCCAGCAGAAGGCCGATACCCAGCACGGAAAAACTGATGATCACGTGGTTTGAAAAGCCCAGAACATCGTCCCTGACGCCGGTCATCGGTGCAGAACCCAGCAGAACGAACGGCTCTGCGCCTTCATAAAATTGAACTTTCAACATATGCACGCGCAGCATCATGTCATCGGGGCCGGTCAATTCGTGAATTGACAGTTCAGCACCGGGCTGCAGATCCCCTATCTCGAGCCGGTTCTGACCCAACGAAGGGGAGCGCGACAGGGTCTTACCGGCTTGCCTGACTTCCCAGTACCAGCCGGAATTCAAATCATGGTAACGCGGATCACTCGGACTGTAGGCAAGGCCAAACTTGCCGTCCGGATGGTATTTGCTGGCTTCGAGCAATTCCTCCATGTGCATGGAGACATGCTCGTCATAATGCTGGGCGCTGTGATCGAAATAAAAATAGACCAGCAAGTATAGCCGTGATGGCTAGTGTAATCAGGATCCAGGCAACGGAAAAAACCGTAATGCGCAGGGCCAGTGATCTAGCCCGCATACTGCACCCTAGTCTTCACTGCCCTCACCATGGATCACGTAACCCAGCCCCCTGCGTGTCTGGATCAGATCGGAACCCAGCTTGCCACGCAGACGGTTTATCAGGACCTCGATGACGTTGGAGTCACGCTCCAGGTCCTGGTTGTAAATATGCTCACTGAGTTCTGACTTGGAAACGACCTCGCCCTCTTTCTGCATCAGGTAATGCAAGGTGCGGTATTCCAGCGCGGTCATGTTGACCGGCACCCCTTTCAGGGTTACCCGTGCAGACGAAGGTTCGAGTTCAACCTGGCCACACTGCAACACCGGGCTCGCGTGGCCGGCGGCACGGCGGATCAGGGCCTCCATACGCGCCAGCAATTCTTCGAACTCAAACGGTTTTGCCAGGTAATCATCGGCACCGGCTCTCAGACCGGTTACTTTTTCACGCCAGGTATCGCGGGAGGTCAGTATCAGCACCGGCACGTGGTTGGATGTGCTGCGCCATTTTTTCAGTACGCTGAGGCCGTCCATCCTTGGCAAACCAATATCCAGGATGATGGCGTCATAAGTCTCCGTATCGCCCATGAACCAGCCCTGCTCACCATCGTGCGCCACGTCCACGATGAACAGTTCCTGTTCCAGCGAATCCTTGATCTGTCTGGCGACTTCCTGGTTGTCCTCTACGACGAGAATTCTCATTCTTAAGTCCTGGCTAACTCCTTGACCCGGAGAGTTTACCTCAATTGCTTTTTATTTGGTTGAATCCGGAACTGATTGACAATTATTTCCCAACAGTGACTCACATATTGCCCTCCAGCTCACTCCAGCGTTCAAACGCTTTTTCCAACTGCTCCTGCACTTCGGCGAGTTCCTGGCTCAGGAGCCGAACCTGTTCATGATCCGACTGAAAGAAGCCGGGGACAGACATTTGTTCCTCCAGCCGCGTTTGCTGTTTTTCCAATTTCTCGATCTTTGCCGGCAGGTTTCCCAGCTCGCGCTGGTCCTTGTAGGAAAGCTTTATCTTGTTGGTGTTTGTCGTCTTGTTCTTTTTAGCGGACGAACTTTTTGCAGGTTTCGATAGCTTCACCGTCCGCGTTTCCCCCGACAAACTTCCACCACGGGCTTCCCAGTCGCTGTAACCGCCAACGTACTCATCCACACCACCCTTGCCATCTAGCACAAGCAGGCTGGTGATCACGTTGTCCATGAAATTCCTGTCGTGGCTGACCAGCAGGACGGTGCCTTCGAACCCCAGCAGAATTTCTTCCAGCAGTTCAAGCGTCTCGATATCCAGGTCATTGGTGGGTTCATCCAGGACCAGCAAATTTGCGGATTTACTGAACAGTCTTGCCAATACCGCCCGGTTCTGTTCACCGCCAGACAACGCCTTTACCGGCATACGCACACGGTCCGGACTAAACAGGAATTCTCCAAGGTACGAAATGGCGTGCCGGCGTCTGCCACCAATCTCGATAAATTCCTGTCCGCCGCAGACGTTATCGATCAGGTTCTTTTCGGGCTCCAGGTCCTCCCGTAGTTGATCGGAATAGGCAACCTCCATCTTGGTACCCAGGGAAACCTTGCCCTTTGTGGGCTGAAGTTCACCCAGCAGAATTTTCACCAGCGTGGTTTTGCCTGCACCATTGGCGCCAACGATACCGATCCGGTCACCGCGTTGTATCACGGTTGAAAAATCATCGATGACGTGGTTGTCACCATAACGATGGTGGACATTCTCGAGCTCGGCAACAATTTTGCCGGATCGCGCTGCATCTTCCACCATAAAACTGGCAGTGGCAGACTGTTCCCGGCGCTGGCTGCGTTCTTCACGCAGAGCCTTTAACGCCCGTACACGGCCTTCGTTACGGGTTCGCCTGGCCTTGATACCCTGGCGTATCCAGACCTCTTCCTGGGCCAGTTTCTTGTCGAACAGCTCATTCGCCCGTTCTTCAGCCGCCAGTTTTTGTTCGCGGTGACGCAGAAAGCCCTGGTAATCCCCTTGCCACAGGGTCAGGTGACCCCTGTCCAGTTCAGCCATCCAGTTGGCCACATTTTGTAGAAAACGACGGTCATGGGTGATCAGTATCAGGGCACCCTTGAAGCTTCTCAGTTGCCCTTCAAGCCACTGGATAGCTGGAATATCAAGATGGTTGGTGGGTTCGTCCAGCAACAATATGTCCGGCTTGCTGACCAGCGCCTGGGCCAGCGCCACCCGGCGGCGCCAGCCACCTGACAACTCCGCCATGCTGGCATCCGGGGGCAGTTCCAGCTGGCTGATGGTGGTCTCTACCCGCTGCTGTAATCGCCAACCGTCCAGTGCTTCCAACTGCTGCTGGACACGTGACAAGACCTTCATGTCGGTGAGGTCTTCGGCCTGCACGAGGTGATGGTATTCAGCCAGCAGGCGGCCGGTTTCGGCCAGACCTGAGGCCACCACATCGTAGACGGTCTGCTCGTCAGCCTCCGGTAGTATTTGCCGCAACCAGGCGATACGTGTCCCGGGTCTTAACCAGCGTTCACCGGACTCCGGCACGATCTCTCCCGCCAGCATCTTCAAAAGCGTGGTTTTGCCGGCACCATTGCGGCCCAGCAAACCAATCTTGTTACCCTTTGTGATACTGAAATCCACACCATCCAGCAAGGCCAGGTTTCCATAATGCAAAGAGGCGTTATCGAGACGTAACAAGGACATCAGGTTGGCTACAGGCGGTTAAAGTCGCTGGATTCTACCTTTGGAGATGCAGTTTGTCAGTTAAATACGTCAAACATGTAACTGTACTTGAGAATGATTTCACGGCCCGTGGGAGGCGCACCTGCCCAGCGTTCATCCACCTCGTTATACACGAGGTACAGACCGGTATTGGCCGAGCGCAACCACGAGAACCGTATATTGGTGCCAAGTTCTTCATCCTGGTCGTTGTACTGCACCAGTGCCTGTAGCAGGATCTTTGGCGTAAAGGAATAGGACAGACGCAACCTGGCCAGCATCACCGAGAAATCCCCGCCTTCAACAGGCAAGTCAAAATCGGTGTAGTTGACCGACAGGCTGGAACTGAACTTGTCGCCAAAGCGGTAGTTGAGGTTCGGGGAAAGGCTGACAAAATCGCCACCGAACCTTTCACCCGTATTGGATCTCAGGCTGAATGAGAAAGGCGCCGAACTGTCGGTCATGAAAACCAGCGCAACCTCATTGCCATGATAGGTGTCCGGTTGGATCCAGACATCATCGACAATTTCGAATTCCTCCTTGATCCCGTCCGTAAAAATATTGTACCCGGTGTGGAGTTCGTAGCCGTTTTTCCACTCCCAGTGCACATCCAGGTGCAAAAAGCCGGTTTCCTTGAAATCATCAAAATCCCAGTAGCCCCGGTAACTGTAGTGCGGACGGATTTCCAGCAGACCATAGAAATCATCCGGCCGGATACGCTTCAGGCTGTTGGTGGCAAATTTGCGATAGGTGTCGCGTGACAAAAACCCGACTTCCGGGTTGAAGTTTTCACCGACCTCGGTGTATTCGATGCCATGGCTCCACTCGGCCGAATCGTAATTCGCCTTCAAAGAATAGGCATGGTCATCACCCACGAGCCCGGGTGTGTCCGTCTGCGCTGCCCAACCGGTGATCAAGGTGTTCTCGCCAATACCGAGGCGACCGTCGATACCGTAGGTCCTGTTCTTGTCATCAGACTTCTGCAACAAGGTACGAACCATCCCCGTTGCGTTCCACGAAAATCGCGCCCAGTGATGAGCGGTTACCCATTTCCTGGTTGATACGCGCGACGGTGAACTGGTTGCCTGGTGCAATGTCTTCCACGGCCTCGGATGCCATGTAGAGGAATCCGACATTCGTGGCATTGCCAATCTTTCCTGAAACCCGTACACCACCCTCGATGGGAATCACGTCACCGTCTTCACCAATGCCGATACGGCGGCTGAAGAACAGCTGCGCCTCCTGATTGTTGCCGACAGTAAACTGCCCGGAATTCTCCAGGAAGAACGGCCGTTTTTCCGGAAAAAACAGGTTGAAGCGGTCCAGGTTGACCTGCTGGTCATCCGCCTCGACCTGGGCGAAATCCGTGTTGTAGGTCAGGTCCAGGGTCAGGCTGGGTGTAATCGAGTACTTGGCATCAAAACCGACTTCAACATCCGTCTCGGTGCCATCGAGTTCACCACCGCGCTGAGCGCTACCCAGCGCATAAGGCGTAAATTTCAGGTTGCGTGACTTCGGCGGCTTGATACCGGTGACCGTGCCCGCCTCGGATACGCGGGCTAGGCTATGTTGAATCGTCAGCGGCGCCCAATAGACGACCTCGTTATTGCGCCGGATATTGCGCTGGAAGTTGATGCCCCATGTCTGCTCCTCGCCGGTGCCATAGCGCAGGGTCTTGAAGGGGATGCGCATCTCCGCACTCCAGCCGATGTCCGGATATGCGCGCTTGAACGCTCCAGCTTGCATCCCAGTTCAGGTTATAGCCGGCATCGCTGCCGCCTTCCTTGACCACCTGCGCGTCGTATTCCATGCCCAGCGGGTTGGTGCCAAATACGAAACCGTTCTGGCGGTCCAGCTGTCCGTCGATGATGAGCCGGAAACTGTCTGAATCGTTCAGGCCTGAATCCCGGCGCGCATCGGTGACGATGATGCCGTCCGGGTTGTCGTCGTAAGCCACCACGCCGATGTAGAGAGAATCGTCAAGGAAGCCGATATAGACCTCGGTTTTCTGGGTCGCGGGCTGGCCCTCATCGGGCTGGACCTGCCAGAAGCCACTGGCCGGTATCACACCCCGCCACGCGGAATCCGACAATACGTCGCCATCCAGTGATGGTGCGGATTGCAACTCGAATGCCTGCATTTCGGGCCGTTCGGCGGGCAAACCTTCAACAGCAAGTGCAGTGGTAGAAATAAATACGCCGAGGGTAAGCCCCAGGCAGTATCGTGGCAGTTTTCCGGGTATCACGTTGACCCCTGATTCATCCCTGGTTTTATTGTTCTTTGGCATGGTTATGCTGATCTCAAGCACCTGCCTGTCCCGCGCGTTGACTAAATATCAAAAGCCCGGTTATTTAAGCAAGCAATTATCTCATGATTCGTTTGTGCAGCGCACCAATCCGGCAGATAATCTTGTAGAATTATTCGAACATTGTGACTACCCGGACCCACCGATCACGGGTGACTGAAAAACACGGAAGACAAGCATGAGCGACAACAACATCAAGGTTTACAAGGCATGGGATATCAACACCCGGCTGTTCCACTGGATCAACGTGCTGTGCGTGATCGTGCTGAGCATCCTGGGCCTGATCATGCTCAACAAGGGCTCGCTCGGCATCAGCGGCACGCGAGGCCAGCATCGGCCTCAAGGCCCTGCATGTCACGGTCGGCTACGTGTTTGCCACCAACCTGATCATACGCATTATCTGGGGCTTTATCGGACCGCCGCTGTCCAGTTTCAAAAGCCTTCTGCCCGGCAAGAACTTCAAGCAGGAGTTGGGCGCATTCAATGCTTCTGTGAAAGCCGGCGAGCCGCAGACTTTTATCGGCCACAACCCCAAGGCGCGGGTCTTTTTGCTGTTCATGTTCCTGCTGCTGACCGTGATCATGGTCACCGGCATGGTGCGCGCCGGCACCGATATCTATTACCCGCCGTTTGGTGATTTCATGGCCGAGTACGTGGCCGCCGAAGGCGTTGACCCGGCCGACATCAAGCCCTACGACGAAACCGGCACCGACCCGGAAAAATACGACAAGCTCAAGGCCTTCAAAGGGCCGTTCGGCACGGTCCACGTCTATGGCGTCTACCTGCTGTGGTTCCTGATCCTGGTGCACCTGTTCAACGTCATCCAGGCAGACGCCAGGGGCCACGGCACGCTGATATCGGCGATGTTCAGCGGCAAGAAACACCTGCCGAGGCCACCGGAAGACGGGTAGTTTATTTAACTGTTCGTTCGCCTGGATAAATACCGGGACAGGCTATACAAGGCGGTGCCCAGCAACATCAGCCCCAGTGTCACCAGCCAGGACTTGAGTGAGGCGAAGCTGATCAGCCACAGGCACAGCACAAGCGCGATACCGGGGATCAGCAAGCCGCCCGGCAAGGTGAACTGGTCTTCCACTGGCTCGGTGGTTTTTTCCAGCCGGGGCAAGGCCGCGATACACACGATGTAGGTCAGCAAACGCGTCAGCGTGCTCATCACGGCCAACCAGACAAAGCTGCCAGTCACGCCCAATAGCGCACAGAAAATCCCGTAGAACCATAACGACGTATGCGGCGTTTGGTAGCGGCCGTGCACACGTGCGAACCAGGGAGGCAAACTGCCGTCACGCGCCAATGCGAAAGTCATCCTCGGCGCGGAGAGGTAGGTGGACTGCAGGTTGCCAAAAATCGAGAACACCGCACCCAGAGTCAACAGTATTGCACCGGCTGGGCCCATCAGCACGGCGGCGACATCCGCCAGTGCCGTGGTACTGGTCGCTAAATCCGGATATGCGGAAACGGACACCGCCTGGATCAGCAGGTAGATGACACCGGTAAAAAGAATGGTATTGACCACCGCCCGTGGCACGTCACGCCGGGGCCGCTTGCCTTCACCGGCAGCCACCATGGTGCCCTCGAACCCAACGTAAGCGTACAGCACGACCAGCAATGCCTCACCCAGCTCGCCAACTTCGGGCATCGCGGCGCCGCCGAGCATCTGCAGGTCGATCTCGCCCAGGCCAAACAATATCAGCAGCGACAATGGCAAGAGCTTGAGTACGGTGAACAGGTAAATGACCGCGACACTGTTCTTGATGCCGCCTACATTCAGCCAGGTCAGGCCCAGGATGATCGTCGAGATCGCGATGGCGCTGTAAGGCCGGGTTCCGAGCGGCTCCCAGAACCAGCTGGCATAGGTGACCAGCAGGTTGGCGTTGGCGCCCATGGCCGAGACCCGGCCGAGGTAGGCCAGCCAGCCGGCCTGGAAACCAACGAACGGGCCGAAGGCGTGGGTCGCATAGACGATGGCGCCACCGGTATTGCGGAACATGCTCGAGGCACGTGCAAATGAAAGCACCACGGTAAGGATTAGCAATCCTGCCCAGACAAATAACCACGGGCTGAAGGCACCGGTTTTTGCAGCCGCTACTGCCGGCAGGCCAAAGATACCCGCACCGATGACACCATTGATGGTTATCGCCGCATAGCCGGTTTTGCTGATGGCGCGCTTGAGACCCGCATCCTGGTTTGTGGCTTGTGTCATTTACTGAGGGTAGTTGATATCGGCAAACGATTCACGGCCAGAGTTCGTGAACAAAGGGAATCAGCGCCAGGATCAGCGTCTGCGTATAGACGCCTTCGCGTGTCATCAGGCCATCGGTCAGCAGGCCAAACGCGCCACCACCCTGCTTGCTGTTCAGGGTCGAGAACACACGGTCGTTGGCCTCTCCCAGTTCGAGGCCACCATAGACCAGTTCCTGGACCTTGGGCGGCAGTGGCAATGTAACGCTGCGGGTGGCGCTGCTCCGACCGCGCTTGTCGGCCACCGCCATCCAGGCAAAGGCCATCAATTGATCGTCAAAAAAATCCAGCCCGCCTTCCAGGCCAACCCAGAAATCGGCATCGGGCATCATCACTCGCGCATTGGCCACCCGGTTGACCGCGCCCTGCCGGGTTTCCGAGTCTGACATCGGTTGTTCGGGCACACCCGAGGCCACGGCCAGCGGGGAGATTTCTGTCTCGATACCAGGGAACTGGACCCGGAAGGCCTCTTTGACCGCAGCAATCTTGACCGGATTATGTGATGTGACGACGACCTTCATCAAGTGGGTACTATCATAGTCAGTTACTCAGGTCAGAAAAAGTATCACAGACCGCTATATCACCTGATTCAAAACCCTTTCTGAACCAGGCAACACGCTGGGCCGAACTGCCATGGGTAAAACTGTCGGGAACAACACCCTGGCCGGCCTCTTTTTGTAGCCGGTCGTCACCAATCGCGCTCGCGGCAATCAGCGCTTCTTCGAGATCCCCGGGGTCCAGTAGTCGTCTGTCAACATTGGCCGCATTACCCCACAATCCGGCAAAGCAATCGGCCTGCAATTCCTGTCTTACCGATAAAGCATTAGCCCCGGCCTTGTTCCTGCCACGGCTGAGCTGGCGAACCTGGTCACTGATACCCAACAGGGTTTGCACGTGGTGCCCAACCTCGTGGGCGATGACATACGCCTGGGCGAAATCACCAGGCGCACCGTGACGGTCCGCCAAATCCTGGAAGAACGAGAGATCGATATAGAGTTTTTGGTCACCCGGGCAATAAAAGGGACCTACCGCCGCCGAAGCCATGCCACAGGCGGAGTTGACCCGGCCGCTGAACAATACCAGGGTGGGTTCCTGGTAGGTGCTGCCGCTCGCTCTGAAAATTGCATTCCAGGTGTCCTCGGTATCAGCCAATACAAACGAGACGAAGTCACCCATCTCCTTTTCCCTTTCGGTCATCTCGAAGGGCTGGTCGGCGACGCCTGTTCCACCACCCAACAGCATTGGCAACAGGTCGATACCCATCATCCTGCCACCAAAAAATACAACCACGCCAATCAGCAGCACGATACGCCCGGTTTTTGACCGTACCAGCATCGGGATAAAGCTCAACAGCCCTGAACCGGAGCCTGCAGAACTGTACCTGGAGGCCTGCCCCCTCCTGTCATCTACATTGCTACTGCGTCTGCGATCCTTCCAGCGCATGGTCCCTTCCTCTTGGTTTGCTGTTTAACTAGTATCGTGTTTAAAGGGGTCAGGTTCAATAAATTGAAAATTTAGTTGAACCTGACCCCTTTTTCCATTGTCTTGGTGTAACGTGCACACATGGACAGTCAAAGTGTCAAACGCTGGTCAAAGATAAGCCTGCGCACACTACATATCGTGGCGGTGGCTGGGATGGGCGGTGGCATCCTGTTCGGGCTGGACCAGGCTCAGTGGCTCCACTACTGGTGGCTGTCCCTCGTCACCGGTGTCTTGCTCGTGGCGATCGATGCCCTGTCAAACCCGGTGTGGCTGATCCAGGTACGCGGCCTGGCCGTTTACATCAAGCTTGTCCTGTTGGTTCTTCTTTGGAAATACCCGGACTGCGATATTGCCTTGCTACTCATGATCATTGTGCTGTCTGCAGTGATATCGCATGCACCCAGTAAGCTCAGGTATTACTCCCTTTATCATAGAAAAGTGATACGATCTAATTTAGATACAAAGGGTTAAATGTAATACCTAATATATTACATTAGATAATATACGAATTATATTTCCTGAATAATAAGTCCTGATCAAAAACTCAGCCCCGGCTACCCTATTCCAACTGCAACATACCCAACACAGCTAGATCATCGTCCATCTGCTCACCCTGCCAGCGGCAGGTGCCGGTCCTGGGGCTGATGCGGATGCCATGCCGGGTGTTTTCGGTGAACAAGCGAAACACGTTTCCGCGGAAACGTGTTTCACCCGCATCCGGTATGTGACAACCCTGCGGGTCGAAGAAACTTATCCGGCCATCGGCCCTGGTACACACCGCAAATCCCCCTTCATGCACCATCCGGTGATGGCGGCGGCACAGCAAAACCAGGTTGTACAGGTTGGTCTCACCGCCATCCGCCCAGTGCTTGATATGGTGTGCATCCACGAAACGGGTGCAGGTACAGCCCGGAAAACGGCAACCGCCGTCCCTGCGTTGCAAAGCACGCCGGGTAGCGGGTGGAATGGTGCGGGTCTTGCGGCCGATGTTGATGGCATCGCCATTTGAGTGCTCCAGCCAATGAACCACACCGGCATCACAAGCCAGGCGCCGGGACGTTTCCGCGGAAACGTTTCTGCCCTCCTCGATCTCTGCTTCCGCGCCCTCACCATCGGCTTTTAAAGTCTCCATATCGGTGTGGATGTGAACCAGGTAACGCTCACCAAGCTGATCAGGTGAATACCCCTCCGCCATCCGCACCAGCGCATCTGCGCGGCGTTGGGAAACAGGCTCGGAGTGCGGCTTTAATTCATCGACAGGCGTTTCCGCGGAAACGTTTTTCTGCTCTTCGAAGTCCTCTTCCATGATGGATTCCAGGGTCTTTTTGATCAGCATGCCCTGCTCCGGTGTAAAACGTCCTTTCATTACAAAACTGCCGTCGTCGTCGAAATACCAGTCCAGCTCCCGGAGCGCATGACGTTCATTGTCACGCTCCAATGCCTCGATGCGTTTGACCTTCCTGTACTGGCGCACCAGGCGCTCGACATGGGCTGCTGTGCCGTGGCGGGCGATCATCAGCAAATACTCTTCGTTCTCCGGAGTGGCGACACGCGTCATGGCGCGCACTTTCGAGTAGCTGACCTCACCGCGACGGAATGTCTCACTGATCAGGGGCAGAGTCCCTCAACGCACGCGCCACACGCACTTTCTCGCGGGCAGCCCCTAAATTGATGCCGCATTTCCAGTTCAGCCAGTGGGCGCAGGAATTCAAACCGGGACCCGCCCAGCCTTCGATCTCGTCGAACTCGCGGATTAGTTCCAGCAAGTGGAAGGTCGCGGCGTGTATATGTGCCGCCAGTTCGGTGATCTGGCTCTCTAGCTGCTGGCGGTAGGCGGGGTTGGAATTGCTGTGATTCAGTTGTGCAGTGAGTGTTTGTTGCATCGTGATTTCACACTGTTTTCAAGTACTATAATAATATACAGTACTTTGCAGGAGAAATCAATATATTTAGTTTATTTTCAGTTAGTTAAGATCACAAACAGATACCCCTGCTTAAAGCCAGGGTATCTATCTAAACCGTCTGGTAATAAAGATTCTGCGGATGGTTGGCCTGGGCAAAGAAGAACCAGCGCTCCATCAGAAGACCGACGTATTGCACCAGGAACGCGGCGAGCAACAATGCACTGCTGGGCAGCGCCAGACCGGCGGCCAATAAACACAGTGGTACCGGGAATACAAGCACCAGGAAATACCACTTGATTGACTTGTACTTGCGCTCGCTGGCGCCGTGGAAAAATTCACGCGTATTGAACGAGCCGGCCATCGCGCCCTGCGCTTTCTGCTCGATCCGGTCGTGGCGGATACCGATGGCGGTGTTGATATTGGACTTGTGCTTCAGACGCGCGTTGCGCCACAGGCTGGCCGAACGTGTCACGAAAGCCGCCACGGTCAGGATAATCGCCCAGGCGCCGAAAAATGGCACCATGCCGGGGCCCTGCCAGGCAGCGAAGGCCGTCGCAAGAGCCCAGCCCGAGGCCCCGCCAAACAGGATGTAATTGATCACCGTCAACGGCGTGGCCCATTCCTGCAGCATCTTGATACAGGCGTAGATCATGCCCGTACACAAAAACAGCGTGAAACACACCACTGTGCCGACCGCGCCCAGCAACAGGGACAGGTCAACCGGCACACCGTCACCTACGGTGGCCAGTACGGGATTCCAGCCGGTGTAATGCACCAGCCCCCAGGCCGCCACGATACCCATCATGGCGGGCAACACGATCACTTCACGCGATAGCCAGGAGGTGCGCCAGCGTGCGGCCGAGCGCCAGGCGCGTTCGGGTCTGCCAAGGTGGAAAAACGAGGCGAACAGGCCGGCGATGAGCAGCAGCAAGGCCAGCAGGCTGCCCAGGGCGTAGAACTGCACGGGGTCCTGGCCCGGCAACAGCTTGACTGTCGAGTACAACTGGCCGCTGTACAAGGCCAGGAACAGGCCCTGGCCAGCGCCGATCAGGGTGGTCAGAAAGATTACGGAAAATGCGGGATGCATGATTAGGTCCTGTAAATTATTACCATGAAGTTTCGTCAAGGGTCGGCATATCCTCGTCCGGCATCGGCAGGTCATGCTCTTTCTTCAGCGGGTTGTCAGAGCGCACCAGTTCGTCCTCGTGGATGGTGATGTTCATCTTGCGTCTTGGCAGGTAGTGGTTGGCCGGCTGGGTGCCCCACTCCGGCATCAACTGGTAACCGCCGTTCTCCCGGATCATGGTCGCGACCTCCGATTCGGGGTCATTGACATCGCCAAACAGACGCGCCTCGGCCGGACAGGCCATTACGCAGGCCGGTATGCGCTCATCCTCGGCCAGCGATTCGTCGTAGATGCGGTCCACGCACAGCGTGCACTTCTTCATGATCTTCTGCTCACCGTCCAGTTCGCGCGCGCCGTACGGACAGGCCCACGAACAGTAACTGCAGCCGATACATTTCTCGCTGTCCACCAGCACGATGCCGTCCTCTTCGCGCTTGTAACTGGCGCCGGTCGGGCACACGGGCACACAGGGCGGGTCTTCGCAGTGCAAACAGCTCTTCGGAAAATGCACGGTTTCGGTGTTGGGGAAAGTCCCGACCTCGAAGGTCTGCACGCGGTTGAAGAAAGTACCGGTCGGATCCTTCTCATAGGGGTTTTCGTCCGCCAAGTAACCGGCGGTGCCCGAGGTGTTCCATTCCTTGCAAGAGGTGACACAGGCGTGGCAACCCACGCAAACGTTCAGGTCGATTAAAAGGGCAAGCTGTTTCATGACCTGCCCTCCTTGCCCTTGCCGTTCTTGCCGGCCATGTACTTCAACCAGCGGCCGGGTTTCAGCCAGGTCATCTGCCCGGGCAACTCGCTTGGCGGTTTCGAACTGCGGCGATGTAACCTCCGGCTCACCGGGCTCCGCCGGGTAGATCCGCACCCGCACGTCGTACCAGCCGGCCTGGCCAGTGACCGGGTCGGAGTTGGACAAATGGCTGCCATCGCCTTCCCTGGTGGGCAGTTCTTCGCTGATCAGGTGGTTTAGCAGGAAACCCTTGCGCGCCTCGTTGGCATCGCCAGCCAGCGCCCAGGCGCCGGAGGCCTTGCCGATGGCGTTCCAGGTCCAGACCGTGCCGGGTTCAACTGCCTCGGAATAACGGCACAGGCAACGTACCTTGCCGTGCATGGATTCGACCCACATCCAGCCACCGTCCTCGATACCCGCCGCACGTGCGGTTTCTGAATTCACGTTCAGGAAGTTATAGGTATGGATCTGCCGCAGCCAGGCGTTTTGCGAATCCCAGGAATGGTACATCGCCATCGGGCGCTGGGTGATCGCGTTGAGCGGATATTTCTCGAGATCCGAGCGTTGTGCTTCCAGCGGCTGCTCGTAGAACGGCAGCGGATCGAAGTGCTTGGCCACGCGTTCGCGCAGGTGCTCCGGTGGCTGCCTGCCCTCGCGCTTGCCCTGCGCTGCGAGGCGGAACTTCTGCAACACCTCGGAATAGATGTGGATGTTGATCGGCTCTGTGTAGCGCACCAGCGCGTTGCGCTTGGCCCACTCCAGGTAACCCTGGTTCCAGTTGCGCATGTACTGGTAGGAACGTGGCAACTCGTAGTGGAACACGCAGTTGTTCTTCTCGTACATTTCCCACTGTTTCGGGTTCGGCTCGCCGAGCATGGATTTCTCGCCATCCTTGCCACGCCAGCCGGCCAGGAAACCGATACCGGAACCCGGCGCGGTCTCCCAATTGACGACGAAATCAGCATAATTCTCGAATTTGCGATTACCGTCCGCATCAATAAAGGCCGGAAGTTTCAACCGTGTGCCCAGTTCGACTATGACATCGTTGAACGAGCGGCAATCGCCCTGTGGCGGCACCACCGGGATGCGCACGGAGTCCACCGGGCCGCTGTACTCGGAGATCGGGCGGTCCAGCATACCCATCACGTCATGGCGTTCGAGGTAGGTCGTATCCGGCAGCACCAGGTCAGCAAAGGCCACGGTCTCCGACTGGAAGGCATCGGCCACGATGATGAACGGGATCTTGTATTCGCCGTTCTCGTCCCTGTCGTTGAGCATCTTGCGCACCTCGGAGGTGTTCATGCTCGAGTTCCAGGCCATGTTGGCCATGAACATCATCAAGGTATCGACACGGTAGGGGTCGCCGCGCCAGGCGTTGGTGATGACGTTGTGCATCATGCCGTGCACCGACAACGGGTATTCCCACGAAAAGGCCTTGTCTACCCTGACCGGGCTACCATCGTCGTTGACGAAAAGGTCGTCCGGGTCGGCCGGCCAACCAAGCGGCAAGCCGTCCAGTGGCGTGTCCGGCTGGACCGCGCGCTGGTCATTGGGCGGCTTGGCGCAGGGCGGAATCGGGCGTGGGAACGGCGCCTTGTGGCGGAAGCCACCGGGCCGGTCTATGGTTCCGAGGATGCTCATCAGGATGGACATCGCACGAATGGTCTGGAAACCGTTGGAATGCGCTGCCAGGCCACGCATGGCGTGGAAAGCCACCGGGTTGCCTGTCACGGTGTCATGCTCATTGCCCCAGGTATCGGTCCAGGCGATCGGCAACTCGATCTTCTCGTCGCGCGCCGTGATACCCATTTCGTGAGCCAGGCGGCGGATGGTGTCTGCCGGGATACCGGTAATTTCCTCGGCCCACTCGGCCGTGCAGTCCGCAACCCGTTCCACCAGCAACTGGAAGGCCGGTTTGACCGGGGTGCCATCGTCCAGCTTGTACTCACCCAGCAAATACGGGTCGGCGCCTTCTGTATGGGTACGCACTGGCTTGCCTGTCGTCCTGTCCCACCACTGCTTGTTTTGCGGGTCGAAGCAGTCATCTTCGTGTAAGTCATCGAGACGCCTGAACATCCCGTAGTCGTCTGAATCCGCATCAAGGTTGACCAGTTCCGCCGCGTTGGTGTACTGGGTCAGGAAGTCACGGTCGTACAAACCCTGGTGGATGATCTCGTTGATCAAGGCCATGAACAATGCGCCGTCGGTGCCGGGCTTGATCGGCACCCATTCATCGGCGATGGCCGAGTAACCGGTGCGCACCGGGTTAACGGAAATGAATTTACCACCCTGGCGTTTGAAACGGGAAAGGGCCGTTTTCAGCGGGTTCGAATGGTGGTCTTCCGCCGTGCCGATCATGACGAACAACTTCGCGCGATCCAGGTCCGGACCACCAAATTCCCAGAACGAACCTCCGATGGTGTAAATCATGCCTGCCGCCATGTTGACGGAGCAGAAGCCGCCGTGGGCAGCGTAGTTCGGTGTACCGAACTGCTTGGCGAACATACCGGTCAGCGCCTGCATCTGGTCACGCCCGGTGAACAACGCAAACTTCTTCGGGTCACTGGAACGCAATCGACCAAGCCGCTCGGTGATGATCCCGTAGGCCTTGTCCCAGGAAATCTCTTCAAAATCACTGGCACCCCGCTCACTGCCCTGCTTGCGTAACAAGGGCTTGGTCAGACGCGCCGGTGAATACTGTTTCATGATGCCCGATGAGCCCTTCGCACAGATCACACCTTTATTTAACGGGTGGTCTGGATTGCCCTGGATATACCGGATTTCACCATCACGCAAGGTGACGCGGATGCCGCACCGGCAGGCGCACATGTAGCAGGTCGTATTCTTGAACTCTACCTTGCTATTCTCATCCAGCTTTTTTGACAGGGGGTCGTGTATTGGCTTGGGCATTTGGGTGATTCCTGTTGGATCGGGTTGCAGCCTGAAGGCCCTAATTGTATATCACGCCCGCCACGCTGTTCAGTTGGCTGAGCAGAATATTACAATACACTAATATACTGACCCTGCTTGGGTCAAAGAACTCTTTCACAAATGAGGTAACATATGTGCAAACAGAGCCGGTCCAGATTAATAAGGACAGCATGAAACCCACCACGCATCCTGACAGGCACGCATTGGGAAGTACCACGAACACCCGGGATGGGCCGGTTTGTGTGAACCCTGGTGAAAGAGAGTCCCACCTGCAGGAAGGTTGGGTAATCGCCAACCATATCCTGGTTTCTTTCCACGTGGCGTTTATTTCCTCGGTGTTGGCAATCCCGGATACGGCAGCAAGCCGCGAAGCCGTACTACACTTTATATTTCTGAGTCCGGAGACCATCATCTCCGCCATTTTTACCTATGCTGTCTTTCATTCGGCCATTGCCCTGCACGAACTGGGCCATTTCCTGGAGGCGGCACGATTGCGCGCGCTCAACGATTCGATCCAGGGTTCCGTCGAGGCCCGGCTTGCCGGTGCATGGCCTGCGCGCATGCTCTACCTGTTGCAGTTGTTCCTGCTCATCCCCTACGGCCGTGCCGTCGGGGTTAAGCGGGAAGGCTTGAACTACTACCCTGACGCACCCTACAACCTGGCCGTTGCCGCCGCCGGCCCGCGTGCCAGTGGCAGGGTTGCGCTGGTCACGCTCCCGTTGGCGGTAGTGTTGCTGGCCATCGGCTTGTCACAGGATATTTCGCTGGCGCTCAACCTCGGCCGCCTGCTGCTGGGTCTCGGCGTGGTCACTGGCCTGGATTTCCTGCTCGCCGATCCGGGCAAGTACCGGGAATTCCGGCGCCGTGAAAATCGTGCTTCAGAAGCTGCTGCTGCATTGCCGGATGCGACCTCTTGGGCCGGGCTGGCCGCCATGGCTAAACGCCGTCTCGTCGAAAGTTCCATGCAGGACGCAACCCATCCGCGTCTCGGCGAGGTTCGCGCGCCCTGGCAGTTCCGTAACTGCGGCATGGGTGGACGCCACACGGAGAAGGAATACCCGGAATCCAACATCAGCATGCAGGAGGCCATGTTCCTGATCCTCGGTGCGGTGGACTCGCAAGAAGCGCAGGAGATGACCGTACGGCTGCAAAACCGCCTGAAGGAAATCCTCGAAAAAGCCGAAGGCTGCCGCGTGATGGGTATCGGCCTGGAAGGCGGGCTCGCCCCCTACGTGGACCGCGGCGATTTTGAGCTGCCGGAATTGCGCCTGTGGGCCATGATGAAGCAGACCATCGAGGAATGCGGTTACCGCCCCGGCGAAGACGTGGCGATCGCGCTGGATCCGGCGTTGTCGGAACTCGAGATCGCCTACCGTGAAGAATTCGACGTACCCGACAGCATCGGCATGTACCTGTTCTGGCGCGACCATGCCAAGCGGGTCATGGACCGCGATGCTGTGCTGGCGATCTACGAGCAGGCGATCAACGAGTACGATATCCCGATCCTGTCCATCGAGGACGGTTTCTCCGAAGACGACTTCGAGGGCTGGCACAAGCTGCTCGACAAGCTGGGTGACCGGATGCTGGTGGTCGGAGACGACCTGGTCACCACCAACGACCGCACCATCGAGATGGCGGCCTCCAAGGGATTGATCAACTCGGTGCTGGTCAAGGCCAACCAGATCGGCTCGTTGTACGAAACCCTGCTGGCGGTGCTGGTAACGCTAGGCAAGGGCCTGGAGATCATTGTCTCGCACCGCTCGAAAAGCCCGAATGACGACATGGAGGCGCACATCGCACTGGCGACCAACGCGCTCGGGCTGAAGGCCGGTGGCGGCGCCAATACCGAGAGACTGGTCAAGTACCAGGCGGTTACACGCCAGATGGAAAAGGTCATGGAGGCCGATATCGGGGAACCGGAACTGCCAGACTTCGCCATAGTGGAACAATTGCGCGCCCGCGAGGAACCGACCAACGCCGGTATTCCGACGGTGGGTGTCGATGTGCGCCTCGCGCTACCCGGCGCCACCACCGACAGCCGCGTGCGCCTGTCTTTCCACGGCGCCACCCCGCTGGGCACCTCGTCCGGCACGGGTGAAGCCGTGCACCTTGTCGATGGCGTGTTCGAACGCGCGGAATACCTCGAAGCCTGCCAACAGCACGCGGAACTGCTCAAAGAGGTGGAACCCGGGGTCTACCGTTTCGATACAAAAGTCAGCCGCGGCCAGGTAAAGGCCACCGGGGACGAGGCCCTGCTGAACCTGTTCAAACGCACCCTGCGCTACGAGGGCAAGGGCTGCCTGAACGCGGTCGACCACGTGCACGAGTTTGCCGCGCCGTTTTTCGAGAACCGCAACGTCGCCGACTGGAACATATTCGACATCGACCACGCATTGCTGGAACTGGAACTCGAAACCGCCAGGCGCCGCGGTAAAGTCCCTGCCGACAGCGACCCGGAAACCGAGATCGCCATCAAGCAACGCAAGCAGAACCTCGGCATGAACGCCATCCTGTCGGTCTCGCTCGCCATGACCCGCGGTGTGGCCCATGTCCGTGGCCAGGAGTTGTATGAACTCCTGCGCGAGGAAATGTTGGTTATTATCGAACACCTGGCCGCGGCCCACGATGTGGCCATCGAGGGCAGCCGCTTCAGTGACTACGTGGCCGCCCTGCGGGCGGTGAACCGTAAGCTGGAAGCCGAGGGCCTGCCGCTTCACAAGGCCTTGCGCGAAATTACCGGTATTTATCACCCGCGCCGCGAAAAAACGGCCGCCGTTGCGCCTTATGCCAGGAACCTGGCGAGGCCCATTCAAATGGATTTGGCATTCAGCGGACAGGAAAAGGAATACATTTCCAAGCTGAACAAAACACTGATCGATACCTACCTGCGTATTGACGGCAAGGCCGACAACAAGGCGCTCCTGCGGCAGTATTTACGGACCATGCGGTTCATCGGCCGCCGCTGCGGGATGTTCGAGATCGTCAACCACCGGCTGTTCATCAGCAACGACAGCCTGGTGGTGCCCTACGACGCGCAGGGTGAACTGACGATCTACCAATTGCACAGGGATACCGAAGAGATCATCAGGCAGGTGCGCCTGCCGCACGGCACGTTGGTCACCGATGCGCTGATCGCCGAACTGGCCGGAATCAAGGGCGATGCCATCGACCTGGAACGTGAAATATACCACCTGCATATCGACGACATGCCGGCCATCCAGGTGGCCCGCCTACGTGACCTGGCCGCCCTTCTCAACCGGCTGAACAACTGCGGCAGCCGCCACGAGGCGGTATACCTGCTGCGCTTCCTGGTTGCGCGTCTGTGCAGCAGTTCATACCGCGGCATGCCGGGCGCCAAGAACCTGCAGCCTGAAATCTCGCGTGTGCGCCGTGAACTGGCAGAGTTCATGAACGGCCCCTTCGCCGACCGCCTGCGTTTGCCGACCAGTATCCTGGTGCGCAGCATCTCGGGACTGGTGTCACAACCGAAACTAATCGACGAGGTCTGGCAGGACACCATTGACCTGGCGGAGGTGCACGTGCGTGGCAGCGCGATCACCAACGAAATCCGCCGCAGCACCCACCACGCGATGGGCAAGCACACGCTGAAGCTGGCCCAGGCCTACCTGCAGTGGTTGCAGACCGGCGAGGCTGACTTCCCCGACCCTGAGCGTGACATACCGGGCCCGGCCGACGAAGCCGCACGTTCCCACCCGGAAATCATCAAGCTGGTGAAACGTATCGTCGGTGACCTGCAACAACTGCTGGGCAGTTCGCAGATCAGTCAACCGCATCGCTGACTGGCGCGAATCCTATGCCCTCGAACTGGTGCGTTGCGAATCGACCAACACCCTGTTGGAAGAATTGGAGTCCCTGGTCGAAAAGGGCATCCGCGCGCGTAACCCGTGGGTCTACCAACACCGCTTACGGAGCCTGGTCAGCAAGTTGCGTGATGGCAATTGGTCAACAACGGCGACTGCGCCCTTCGAAGCGAGCCTGCAGATCTTGCAGGATACCTTGCCCGACGCAGCGGACTTCCCCGCTGGGGCGATAGAGAACAAGGCACGCAAGGCGGTGATGACTTTCTGCGGGCACATCCGCCACGACCACCAGGACAGCCTGTTTGCCGCGCTGGACGAGTTACTTGAGCTTTACCGCGGCACGCAACAGCTCGAAGCATTCGAGCGCAGTTGCGCGCTGCGCCGTGAACTTCAGAACCTGGCCGGGGATGGTGTATTCAAGCAACAACGCTATTTGCTGCACCAGCTTGACTGTATCCTCGAAGAACTTGGATTCTTTGCCCTGCGTCACGTGGCCTCCGGTTATCACGAACACGGCGTGAACCTGCAGGAATGCCTGCACATCGTGCACCTGTGCGCCGGCAACCTGGACCTCGATGGCCTGTTCTCACGCGAACTCTGGGACCTGTCAACCATGCTGGTCACACCTGAGCGCAGCCCGTCCGAATTGCTGGACGTACTGGAACAGATCCAGCGTAATTACCACCGCCTGATCCACCGGGTCAGCAATGCCTACGAGGTGATGGCCGAGCACCTGGGTTATGGCGGGGACGAAATGCGTGCAGTGCTGGCCAATTTCCAGCGCACGATGCACGACCTGAACTCCCTGGTGCATTTCTCCGACCTGGCACGCTCCTGCTTCGCAGAACAGGACCGGGACCTTGAAGATGCGGACGCGGGCAGCGCCGGTGAGAATCCCTGGGACTTCGTCCACCTTTCACACAGGGACGACATACGGCAACGCGTCGAGGACCGGAATTCTGTCAGCTTGCAGGGCCGTTACGGTGGCAAAGGCAGCGGCCTGATCTATATCTCTTACCTCGGCATTCCCACGCGTGACGGTTTCATCATCCCCACCGCACTGTCACGATTGAACCTGCAAACAAGCGAAAAAAAGCGGTTCAGGTCCGAGGTCATACGGCACGTCCGGATACTGGAGGAGGATATCGCATGCAACGAGAGCACCGAACTGCGCCTGGGAGACCCCGAGGCGCCGTTATTGCTCGCAGTGCGGGGCGGTTCGGTCTTCTCGATGCCCGGCATGCTGGCAACCATGGTTTTCGTGGGCATGACCGATGCCATCGCGGAAGCGCTGGCCGAGGACGACGACTGGTATGCCTGGGATGCCTATCGCCGTTTCCTGGTTTCATTTTCGGCGGCCGTCTGGGGCTTCGACCTCGAGGCGCTGGACCTGGTCGAAAAGACCAAGAGCCGCTACGGGGTAACACTGAAGACCGACCTGCCCGGTTCCGCCATGCGTGAAGTCGTGGAAGCATCAAAACAGGCACTGCGCGATGCGGGGCATGCGGAAGAACTCGACCTGCTATTGAACGATGCGGAACTGCAGTTGTTTACCGCTCTTCAGGCCGTCCATACGTCGTGGAACTGCCAACGCGCCCGCCAGTATCGCGCGATCAAGCACTTGTCTGAGGGCTGGCACACCGCGGCGATCGTGCAGCAAATGGCCTCCGGCAACCGCACCAACCCGCAGGAGCTGAAGCCGGGTATTGATGAGATGAGAATCTCGTTGACCGGGGTGATCCCAAATACGCGCGTCGTGCAATCAACCGGGTTCCGCGAGTTTACCGGGGATGTGAAATTCAGTGCCTGTGGCGATGACCTGGTCGGCGGGATAACGGCAGCCAAATCCTTCGAGCCGGTGCAGCGACTGCGTAGCCTGGCACCGATGCTCGAACGCAAGCTCAACCACGTCAGCGCGCGCCTGCGGCGCTTCCTCGGATCGGATGCCGAAATCGAGTTCACCGTGGACCGTGGTGTACTCAGCGTACTGCAGGCCCGCAGCGCGCAGATGGAACTGTATGAAAGCCCGCGCACTTTCAAGGATGCCGGCAGGGCGGCGGGACGTGGTATCGGTATCAGCGGGGGTGCCTTCCGCGGTCGGATCGCCTTCAACGAAGATGATGTCAGGCGGCTCAGATCGCAATGGGACACGAAGGACGGGGAAGCCGACGGCATCCTGCTGGTACTGGAGAACCCGGTACCCGATGAAATACCGCTAATCCTGTCGGTGGACGGCTTGTTGTCAGCCCGGGGTGGTTCGACCTCGCACGCGGCAGTGGCGGTGCATAGCATCGAGGAAAAAATGTACAGTGCGGTGCTGGGCGTGCCGGAGTTGCGGGTTGGTCCCAATGAAGCCGTGCTGGTCGGAAAAGGTGGTAAGCCCGTCAAGAGCTACCGTGCCGGCGACATACTGTCCATTCACGGTCAGACCGGTGAAGTTTTCGATGGGCCACGCACGGTGGTCAGTATCGAAAACGGTGAATCAAAGCCCGTTTGAAGAGGCAAATTTAGCCCTTTCTCAACAACCGCTGCACGGCTCCGGGAAAATTCAGTGTGAAACTGATTCACCGGCATAGTAAAGTACCGTCTCCCAGCAATACGGACTCCATGATTCATGACGCCAGGTCACCCGCCAGACAGTAACCGGGGTACGGCAAACGGCGCCGCCCTGCCCCCGGGTAACAGCGAGCGCATCCGGGCCAAGTTCGGCAGCTACGGGATCGAGGTACTGGAGAACAGCCCGGGCCTCAGGGTTTCAAGCCTGTACAGCACGCACGACGGCGTGAACATCAACCGCACCTTCGCGGTGGTCGCCTACCCGGAAACCGTCGATCCCGCCTTTGCCGCGGAGCACGGGGCGATCATCAACGGCGAGTCCATCGGTATCGTATTCAAGCAAAACGGCTGGCTGATCAGGAAGGACCACCAGTACTTCGGGGAAATCGAAACACCAGCCGCCCACTTCGGACTGGCTGACAACCGTGGTAAAGACACGATCCACGCCGCCATCCATGTGTATTCACTATCGGTTAAAAAAGGTGAGATCGAGCGGGTTTATGCATCGATCGCCGAGATCCACCACCCGGGCTACCTGAGCCCTGAAGACCTCGCCTGGGTTTACGGCGACGAGTACCAGCGCCACCTCGAAAAGCCTAGCACAGCTCAGAGATTTCCTGGCCGTGGTCGAATCCCGGATCACGGCGCTCTAAACAAAGGGCGGCTAATGATCATTTATAGAAGAAACGGAATTAGCGCACGTCTTTCAGCCGGGTAATCTGCAAAGGTCTCACGGTACCAGCGGTGGTGTGCGATGGCGCGCGGCACCAGGTTGGCTGCCGTCCAGATGGCGAAAATCCAGCCGGCCAACGACCAGGTAGCGACCGCCCAGCCCGTCCACTGGATAATCTCGCCGAGATAATTCGGGCAGGATATCCAGCGATAAGCCAGGCCGTACGGAATCTTGTAACCCCCGCCCGCATCCCGTAGGCGTGCAAGCTGTCTGTCCGAGACCTTGTTCATGGCCATGCCGCTGAAAAACAGGATCACACCGAGCAGGAACTGCGGACTGGTCAACCAGGCTTCGGTGTACTGCTCGGCGTGGCTGGCGATGGACCAGGCATTCAGGTAACCGTTACTGGTATTAAACACCACGGCCATCAACAGGATCATCAGCGGCATCTTGCCGCCTTTCTTAATGGTCCAGGGATAGACGAACACACGGTGGCAATAGTGGACCTGCCACATCAGGAATAGCACGAGGGGTGTCACACCGGGCTCTGCAAAGGCCAGCCAGATAGCACCAAACACCAGCACGGCCGGTAACTCCATCAAAAACCAGCCCAGGCGGTTGCCCAGCACCGGGCCCCAGCCCTGCCGGGCATGGCGGCCATACGGCGCCCGGATGAAAAACAGCACGATGAACACCACCGGTGCCAGCGCCAAGGTGCTCCAGGCCACCCAGGGAAACGCCGTGCCCATGAAAGTTTCCAGCGATATCATGATTTCAAGCCATCCATTTGACTGGAAGCTACCAGTGTATCCTCGATACTGGTCTCAAACGGCCGCGGACGATAGCCGAGCTTTTGCGTAGCCAGTGTGTGACTGATATTTTGGTTTGCGGCCAGTGCGGCCAGTGAATCCCTCGTATAAAGGGGTGTTTCATTCCGCACCCGGGCCCAGGCGCCTGCTAAGGGAACACCCATCGCCGCCAGCCATCGCGGAACGGTCAAACGTGGTGCGGCAACACCGCTCAGGCTGCTGATCAAGTGCGCCATCTCCGTGACACCGCGGTAATGTCCGGACAATATATAACGGTCCCCGTCTGCACCCTTTTCGGCTGCATCTACCGCCCCCGCCGCCACGTCACGCACGTCCACCCAGTCAAAGCCACCCGTAACCAGCACCGGTAAGCGGCCACTGGCCATCTTCCCGATCGCCTGGCCCGTCAATGAGCCACTGAAATCGTTTGGGCCGATCACGGCCGTGGGGTAAATGATCCGGGTCGAAAGTGACGCACAGTCGTTGTCACGAACCAGCCTGTCCGCCTGTGCTTTTGAGCGCTCGTATTCACTGCCTTCGGAACCGTCCAGTAAACGGTTCTCCTCGGTCACAGGGCGGTCTAACGGGTGCATGTCCAGGGCATGTATCGAGGAAAAATGCACCAGCATTGAAACACGCTCTTCGCAGCAAGCCTGCAACACCTTGCGTGTGCCCTCGACATTGACCGCCTGCAAGGTATCCCATTCGCCATCATTGATGGTGACGTGGGCCGCCAGGTGGAAAACCGTATCTGCACCCCTGAAAGCCCGGCACAGGCTTTCGATATCCTGCACATTGCCGTCATGCCGTTCGACATCCAGCCCTTCCAGCGCCCGGCTGCTTTTCCTGACCAGCGCCGCCACCCGGTAAGCTCGGGCGAGCAGTTCCCTGACCAGGTTGGCCCCGATATGGCCGGCAGCACCGGTAACGGCGACTTTCTTCATGGGCGTAAGCATAAGCACTCTATTGATCCTTGTCATTTACCAGCTAGAACGCCTCCGCTACAGTAGCCATCCGCTTGACCAAATTCACCCTGACAACGAGGCTCGATATGCATACCGAGCATGAGTACACGCAGAAAATCCTGAACGCTTTCGCCCAGATCAGCCAGGTCCCCCGACCCTCCAAAAGAGAGGAGAAAATCGTTGCCTGGATGATGAACTGGGCCGCTGAAAACGGCTTCGAGGCGCGCAGCGACGATGAAATGAACGTGCTCATCGAGGTTCCAGCAACGGCCGGTTATGAAAACGCCCAGACACTGGTTTTGCAGGGCCACCTGGACATGGTTTGCGAAAAAGCCAAGGGCCACGAGCATGATTTTGACAAGGACCCGATCGAATTTGTCTACACCGACGACGGCTGGCTGACCGCCAACCAAACCACGCTGGGTGCGGACAACGGCATTGCCATCGCCATGGCCATGGTGGCGGCGACCGACGAAACGATCGGCCACCCACCGCTGGAACTTTTATTTACTACCGACGAGGAGACAGGCCTGACCGGTGCTTCGTCACTGCAGCCCGGCTTCATCAAGGGCAAGCAGTTGCTGAACATCGACTCCGAGGACGTGGGCGTATTCACAGTCGGTTGTGCAGGTGGCGAAGACGCGCGTCTGATGTTGCCGTTCAGCGCCGATGAAGACCTGCCCTCCCACAGTGCTTACAAACTGGTTACCGGTGGAATGTCCGGCGGCCATTCCGGCATCGACATCATCGAGGACCGTGCCAACGCCATCAAGCTGCTGTTCCGCGGCATCCACCTGCTGGCTCGTAAAACCGATGTGCGTCTTTCAACTGTCACCGGTGGTTCGGCACGCAACGCGATCCCGCGTGACGCAGAGGCCATCGTGTTGATCCCGTCGAATGACGCAGACCTTGCAGCAGACGTCATTTCCGGGCTGGAACAAAAAGCGCGGGCCGACTACGCCAAAACCGACCCCAACCTGACCGTCAAACTGCAGGCGATTGATGGCGAATTTAAAGCCGCCAGCGCAGCGCTTACGCAACTTGCGATTGACACGGTTTTTGCCTACCCGCACGGCGTGGCCGAGATGTCCAAGGATATGGATGGCCTGGTGGAGACCTCCAACAACATGGCCACGGTCGATGTCGAGGACGGCAAACTGGTGATTTTGTCAAACCAACGCTCCTCCAACATGGACAGCCTGGACCTGCTCGTCGAACGCGTACAGTCAGTCGCGAGATTGGCCGGGGCCGAGGGCAGCAGGAGCGGTGGTTACCCGTCGTGGAAGCCCAATATGCAGTCCGAACTGCTGGCGCGCTGCCTGCGGGTATACGAAGCGCGGTTTAGTGAGAAACCCAAGGTCGAGGCCATCCACGCCGGTCTCGAGTGCGGCATTATTGGCTCCAAGTATGACGGCATGGACATGATCTCCTTTGGTCCTAATATCAGAAACCCGCATTCGCCTGACGAGATGATAGAAATCGACTCCATCGGCAAGATCTGGGACTTCATGGCGGCCCTTTTCGAGTCTTACAAGGAGGACTGATGATGGAATTTATCAAGTGCACTGGTGAATGCACCGAAGAAGGCACCCATTGCGAAGGCTGTGGCCGTGCGCATGAGGAGACCCAGGCCATCCGCAAGCCGGTCGAGGAACTGGCCGCTTTTGCTGAAAAAATGGGTTATGAAAACCTCGAAGACTTCGTTGAAGGCGTGGCCGGGGGCCTGAAATACAAACTGGGACTGATCAAGCACTAAAGCGTCACCCCAGGCGAAAGATGGGGTCCTGACCCCTTGTCCGGCTACCCCAGCAATTCCCGCGCCTTTTCCATGTCATCCACGCCGAAGATGAACCTGTTGTTCTCGGCCGGATAGCCAAACTTTATGCTGATCCCGTTATCGGCCAAGGCCCTGCAAATGGCACCGAAATTACCCGGTTTCCCGGTGATGTTCCTGCGGTCCTTGTCCAGCACGAAAACCTCGGTCACCTCGTGACTTTCTATCCTTGAATCCTCGAGCGCACGCGCCGCAGGTTCGGCTTCATCGACAACCAGGTGGATGATATCCCGCCCTCGGAAATTCGTAATGCTCAGACCGTTGATGTTGACACCCGAGGCACCGAGTAATTCGCCAATCAAGGCCAGGTTTTCAGAGTGCTCATCCAGTTCAATACAAAAATCGTACATGGTGTTTTGTCCAGATAAACGAGCTTATCCATCGCCCTTTTGAATAGTATGTAACAAGGAAGGATTCACGGCATATCCCGGAAGTAATTCCAGTACGGCACCTTTACCGAGTCCTCCCATATTTCAACCCCTTCGCTTGCGCAATACCCACCATATAAGTACCCTCTGAGTCTGGAAATCCGACTACGGTCACCATTTGGTCAAAGGAAGGAACGACAAGACGTCCTGTGCGCCGCCCCGGAGTATCAGGTCAGTCTTTCAGGAGACTGCCAGCATGACGAACGAACAAACCTATCTCGGCCGCGTTGTCGAAGTCCGAGCTGACTCATTCATAGCCGAATTGGATTCAAACCTAGAAGACATTACCGCTGACAAGATGATCGGCATGGACCGGGTGCGTATCGGCCAGGTCGGTTCTTACCTGATGGTCACGCAATCCGACACCAAGATACTGGTCATGGTCGAGAGCATGTGGACGGAATCTACACCCGACAGCCTCGAAGTGTTCAAACTCAGGGTCAACCCGCTGGGCGAGCTCGACAGCTCCGGTAATTTCAAGCGAGGCGTCCTGCACTTCCCGACCGTTGGCGCGACATTGGAAGTCGTTTCCAACTGGGCACTGGAAAGGGTCTTCTCTGACTACAGCGACGTCTACTACAAGGTCGGTAAGCTGAGTTCATTCGAATCGATCGATATCTACCTCGACCCATCCCTGTTTTTTGGCCGGCACGCTGCGATCCTCGGCCAGACCGGTTCGGGTAAATCGTGGACGGTGACCAGCCTGATCCAGTCGGCGCTGCGCTACATGCCCAACGCACACATCATCATCATGGACATGCATGGTGAATACGGTGACAAGCGGACCGGCGACTATGCGTCCTCGCCATTCCCCAAGAGCAAAGTGCGCTGCATGGAGGCATTGGATCTGGAAATGCCTTACTGGCTGCTGACATACGCCGACCTGGCCGGCTTGCTGCTCAGCGAAGATGACATAAACTCCACGGTACAGCACGCCTTCCTGCGCAGTTGCCTGAGCGAATTGCGCATTGAGGCCAACAAGGGCTCTGGTCTCGGGCACATCACGGTGGATTCACCGGTTTTTTTCTCACTGGAAGAATTGCACGAGAAGTTCGAAAAGGCCAACGAGGAAACCCTGGACTTCGGCCGCCAGAAGGGGCCCTTGCACGGCAAGCTGGAACAATTGCTGGTGCGCATGGATAGCATGATGAACGATGCCCGCTACGACTTCATGCTGAAACCCAAGCTTCGTACCTCGACCGATACGCTGGTCCACCTGATGCGTGACTTTGTCGGCCTCGGCGATCCGAAAGCGAATGTCACTGTGCTGAACCTCAGCGCCATCCCCTACGACGTCGCACCGACCGTTTGTTCACTGATCGGGCGGCTGGCATTCGAGTTCAACTTCTGGAACCCGAAGTGTCTCGAGTTCCCGATCTGGCTTGTCTGCGAGGAAGCGCAACAGGTCATTCCGCGCAATCCTGGATCGCGCTTTAAGGAATCCCGCCGGACATTCGAGCACATATCCAGGGCGGGCCGTAAATACGGCGTCGGTCTGTGCGTCGTCAGCCAGCGACCGCACGAGGTGTCGGAGACCGTGCTTTCGCAGTGCGGCACCTACCTGTGCATGCACATTTCCAACCCCAGGGACCAGGAATACATGCGCTCCATGGTGCCGGAGTCGTCCCAGGGCACCTTCGCTGCGATCACCACGCTGAGTAGCGGCGAGGTCGTAGCGCTGGGCGCCGCGGTACCCATGCCTGTGCGTTTCAAGATGAACATGCCCAACCCGCCGCCGAACTCCAGTGATATCGACTACGCCGGCAAGTGGAGCAAGGGCGGCGAGGAAATCGACGTCGAGCAGCTGGTGCGCAACTGGCATCGGCAAATCCGGTAGCTAGAAAAGGCTGAATCATTCCGGGCTATCAGTTGGGGCTGCGCCGGGTATGCCTTCCCGGGTAAGGAACACCCCGGCACAGCTTGAAGTGCTCAGCTGTAGACCCATAGAAGAATCTCAACTGCCCCCTTCACTGTGCCCGGTGGGTTGCCAGTGTGGGCGACCTCCAAGCACCGAATCCTGAGGGCCGTTAGGGGAGAAATGTGCGGGATGCACATTTCAGGCCGACCAGGGCAGGACGCCCTGTGAGGCCGGCCCCGTTAAGGCGGCTTGAATGGCAGAGGGTAGCCCGAAGGGCTGCGGGGACGGGAGTCCACACCGGTAAACCATCGGGCGATAGATTAAATCGTGACGAAACGCCGCTCCTATGCGGTGCGTTAAGAAACACCCCCCATTGATACTTTAATCGACTGCCCACTGACACCACTGGCTTCCTCGTTGACCAAAAAAGCAATCGTCTCGGCAACTTCACGTGGTGTGGCCACCCTGCCCGCTTCGTATAATGCAGCACGCTCTTCCCACACCTGTTGCGGCGTGATGTCACGTGCTTCTGCCTCGGCCCGGGCCGAGCGGTCCGCCATCTCGGTATGCACCCAGCCGGGCAACACCGCGTTGGACGTGATGTCGTATGCGCCGCCATCACGCGCCACCGAGCGCGCCAGGCCGATCAGGCCGTGCTTGGAGCAGTTATAGGCCGAACCCGCGTGCTCGGCGACATCGCCGGCGGTGGAACTCACGTACACCACGCGGCCATAACGGTGCTCGACCATGCTGCGGACTATCAACCTTGATAAGTAGAACGGACCGTCCAGGTTGATACGCATTGTCTCTTCCCAGGTGGCGATCTCCTGCTCCCATATCACGTGCTCGTGAGCGGAACCGATACCGTGGTTGCAAACGAATATCTCGATTGGCCCTAAACGCCGTTCAGTCTCGGCTACTGCATGCGCACATCCTTCTTCGGTACCGAGGTCGGCGACTACGTAATCCAGGCCCAGCGTGGCGAGTTCCTTCTCGCTGCGGGCAACCCCCATAACACGGGCGCCCCTGGCGGCCAGTAATTTCGCAGTTTCACGTCCGATCCCTCGTCCCGCGCCGGTCACCAGCGCCACCCGGTTTTCAACTCCAGCCATGGTCTTTTTCCCGTCTTATGATGCACGTATTATAATGCTTTTCCCCATAGCCCTTTGGGGCTTATATGTAGTAAAATTAATATAATCGGCAATGAGTATGGAGCGAGCAATAAACCTGACAATAAGCCATTGAAAACCCGTCTGTAAAATGGTTTTTCAAAAGTTTCAGTCAATCCGTAATTAATTGACATTTATCAAGTGGCAGGGGCAGCCCATGCCCTACTATGCATGCCGACCTTTTCATGATTGGGATCGACGTCTTTTTCGGAAGATCGAAGTATTGTGGTTTTAGAATCCTCCGATACCGGGAGAAAATATTTAGTGAATAAGCCAGCGAGTAAAAAAAAGAACATCGTTGCAGTATCTGAACATACTGTAGAAATCATCACCAACTCTGGCGAAGGTGCTCAAAAGTGCGCCCAGATCTTCGGGCAAACATGCGCCAAGATGGGTAATGGTGTCTGGACCGTGGAGATCATTCCCGCGGAAATCGAGCCGCCGCACCACACGGTAACCAGTACCTCGGGCAATATCATCCGCTTCGGTACCGACAAGATTACCAACTGGGGCGACCAGTCCAAGCTGGCAATCGCATTCAACGACCAGGTGTGCCTGTCGCGTCACCGGCTCAACTCTTTCGATGATGATTGCATCATTCTCCAGGAAAGTTCCTGGGAGAACCACGAGGACGAAGGTATCCGCAAAATGTACGCGGAAGCCATGGAAGAGATGTCCTCCAAGAACTATCGCTTTATCCAGGTTCCCATCGAGGAAGAAACCCTCAAGGTCGTCGATAACCCGCAACATGGCAAAAACATGTTCGCACTGGGTCTACTTGCTGAGATCTACCATCGTGATCTATCCATTATCGAGAAGCAGATCGCACAAATTTTCAAGAAGAAGCCCGCCAAGGTTACCGAGCTGAATGTACAGCTCGTTAAAAATGGCATGGCCTGGGCACGTGAACACCTGGATTTCCAGGTTGATGTCAAGACCAGGCCCTCCGATGAAGCCCGCATCGTCATGAACGGCAACCAGGCCTGTGCGTTGGGTGCGATCGCTGCAGGCATGGAAATGTGCGCGATGTACCCGATTACACCAGCCACTTCGGTTTCACACGAACTGGCAGCGCTGATTGAAAATTATGGCGGCATTATTCACCAGGCCGAGGACGAGATCGCCGCTGCCGGCGTGGCGCTGGGCGCCTCCTACGGTGGTAAGGTCGCACTGACGGTTACCTCCGGCCCGGGCATGGCGCTGAAGACCGAGTTCCTGGGTCTCGCCATCATGACCGAGATTCCAATGGTCGTGCTGGACGTCCAGCGCGGCGGGCCGTCAACCGGGCTGCCAACCAAGGTGGAACAATCCGACCTGTTGTCCTCGATTTACGGCCAGCACGGTGACGCGCCACGTGTCGTGATCGCACCACGGTCAATCGAAGAGTGTTTCCACGCCATGGTCACCGCACGCCGCATAGCCGAGGCTTTCCGCTGTGTCGTAATCGTACTGACGGATGCCAACCTGGCCACCGGTGTACAGCAGTTCACGCGTCCCAAGCTCGATGTGCGCTGGCAACAACAGCCGGTGGATTTCTCACCGCTGCCCGAAGGCATGCGGCCCTACGAATGGGATCACGAGACCGGTTTGTCACGGCGTGTCGTTCCCGGCACGCCCGGTGGACAGCACACCGTTACGGGCCTGGCGCATGACGAAGATAGCAACGTGTCCTACCACCCGGACAGCAACGAGCTAGGTTGCAGGATGCGCAGCCGCAAACTGGCGGTATTCCAGTCGACGCTGATGCCACCCGATGTCCACGGGGATCCGGAAGGCGACCTGCTGGTGGTTGGCTGGGGTTCCACCCAGGGCGCCATCGACGAAGCCGTCGACCGTGCCCGCGACGAAGGTCTGAAGGTTTCCAGTTGCCAGCTGACTTTCCTGTCACCGCTGGAACCGGGCCTGAAAGAAATCTTCAGCCGCTTCAAGAAAGTCATGACAGTGGAGATCAATTACTCAGACACCCTGGGTGATGCCTATATCACCGAAGAAACACGCCGCATGGGCCAGCTGGCATGGCTGTTGCGCGCACATACGCTGGTCGATATCGATTGCTGGACCAGCTGCCCGGGCCAGCCGCTCCGGCCCAACGATATTTATAACTCGATTATTGCGAAAAATGTGAAGGGAGCGTCCAAATGAGCAACATTCCAATTTCCCTGCTGGGTCTCGAGGACGATTCCGCGACAGAGTGTCTGGTAGCGGATGACTACCAGAAAAAGGAAGGCAAATGGTGCGCAGGTTGTGGTGACTTCGGCGCCCTGAACGCAGTCAAGCGTCTGCTGGCAAAAGAACAGCTGAAACCCGAAAAGATGGCATTCGTTTCCGGTATCGGTTGCTCCAGCCGCTTCCCGCACTACATCAACTCCTACGGTTTCCATGGCATCCACGGCCGCGCTCTGCCGATTGCGACAGGCCTGAAGCTGGCGCGCCCCGACATCGACGTGTTTGTCGTCACGGGTGACGGTGACTGCACCTCGATCGGGGCCGGGCACTGGATCCACGCCACTCGCTACAACACCAACATGACCGTGTTGCTGCTCGACAACAATATCTACGGCCTGACCAAGAACCAGACTTCACCGACAACGCCGCTGGGCCATTCATCGATGACCTCTCCGCGCGGTACGGTGTTGCCGCCGCTTGATCCGCTGCAGGCGACACTGGGTATATCCAATGCGTCTTTCGTGGCGCAGACGGCTGACTGGGTGCCCGCGCACATGTATGCCACCCTCGAGGCGGCGTACAAGCACAATGGATTCTCCTTTATCCGGGTCCTGCAGCGCTGTCCCAAGTTCACCGCGGACGTATTCATTGAGAACGTCAAGAACCCCGATCTGACCGAACTGCTGATTCACCAGGACGGTGTCAACGCACCCGGACTGGACAAGCTGTTCAAGAACCAGCGCACACATGACCCGAAAGACCTCGATGAGGCGCGCATCCTGGCGGCACGCACCGACAAGCTCCGCCTGGGCATCTTCTTCAAGGATGACAGCCGCCCCGTCTATGACGAAATCAGGGCCGTGCCACCCGTATCTCCTGAAGAAAAAGTAAAGAGACTTGAAAAGGAGTTTGACCGCTATGCCGTTTGAAGAACGTACAGCCTGTGCACTCGACGCGGTTCGCCCCCGCATCGAGCAGTTCCATTCCTCCCTGGTCGTCACCGCAGAGCACATTCGCGGTGTACTGGCGGGCTCAGGCAGCACCAAGGAAGACCAGGACGAAACCCTGGGATTCTTTGCCAAGGGCAAGATGGATATGGACCGCTTTGCTTCGTTTGCACCGCAGAGCAAGGGCCTCGAGCCGGAAGCCGAGGCGCCAGTCCAGGCCGCCCTGGAAGTCATCAAGGCCCTCGTGGAAGAAGGCGATGACCTGTTTGTCATCAAGACCGATCCCGGCAAGGGACTGGGTCACCAGTTAAGTGTCAGGCTTGCTTCGATCGGCCGGGCATTCGCCGCGGCCCGCGTGGTTGAACTGGCCAAGAACGGCGCCTACAAGGAAGACAAGCATGCCGTAACATTGAAACGCTTCCCGTACGCCCAGTGGAACAGCACCGAACGGTCGCTGGCCCCGGCGCTTGTGGTCGAGGTATCCGGTGAGGATTTCAAACCCTCCGCCGTCGTGCCGTTGCTGGACACCAACATGAAGATCATCTTCAACGTAAGCGGTGATGCGCCGGCAGCAGCCCTGTCGAGGGTCATCTCCCCGCGTGTATTCGTACAACAGGAAACCGGTGACGCCAACCTGGAAGCCTTCAAGGCCTTCAAGGGTGTCGGCGTGGCGGCATTCCTGCCCGATACGGCCGTCAGTTTTGTACACGATCCGTCAGCTGGCTCGACCACCTACGAGCGCTTTGTTTCAGTCGCCTTCCCCAAGGAAGTCCGGAAACGCGCCATCGGTGGTATCAGCCCGGCCCAGCAGGCCGAGGATTACGCGCTGCTCGAGTCCCTGTCGGTACCACCGGAAATCGCCGGCGAAGCCGCAACCGATCCGGCCGGTAAATTGTCAGCCTGGTTATTGAGCCAAACAGATCTGTCCGGTCTGTCAGCATAAGCGAGTCCCTGTAGGTAATAACTCATGACCGGAAATCTCATTTTGGATTCAGCCCTGGTCCTCGGTTGCGTGGGGCTTTTCTTTGGCTTCATGATCGCGATGGTCAACAAGAAGTTCCAGGTCTGGGAAGACCCGCGTATCGATGGCGTCGAGGAGCTGTTGCCGAGCACCAACTGTGGCGCCTGCGGCCAGCCCGGTTGTCGAGCTTTTGCCGAGGCCGCAGTCGCCGGCAAGGTAGAACCGTCCGGGTGCACTGTGATGGGTGCGGAGGATATCGCCGATGTTGCCGCCTACCTGGGCGTGGACGCCGGTGAAGCCAATAAACGCGTTGCCCGCCTGCTGTGTGCCGGTGGCAAGAATGAGGCCGTGCAAATCTCGGATTACGCCGGTCTGGATACCTGCAAGGCCGCGGCCTCCGTGGCGGGCGGCGGCAAGGGCTGCAACTGGGGTTGCCTCGGTCTGGCCGACTGTGAAGACTCCTGCGACTTTGACGCCATTTACATGAACGACAACGAGCTGCCCGTTGTCATACCAGAATTATGTACGGCCTGCGGCGATTGCGTCGAGGCCTGTCCCAAGGATCTGTTCGAGCTGATGCCGATGGAGCAGAAGCTGATCGTACAGTGCAAGAATTTGCTTAAAGGCGATGCCGCGGAAGACCTCTGCAGCGTCGCTTGTAATACCTGCAACCGCTGTGTTGCCGATTCGGAGCCGGGTGTGATCGAGATGATCGATAACCTGGCTGTTATTAATTATGAAAAGAACGAGTTGACCGACCCGAAAGCACTATCAAGATGCCCAACCGGGGCAATAGTGTGGGTCGAAGGTCAGCAGTTTGTAGATAGCTCAATGGAGCTGGAGAAGAAAGTCGTATGAGCCAGGTCAATAATAAGGCAAAGTACCCCGGAGTTTTAAAAACCGACGACGGAAGCGCTGCAGTCGTATCCATGGAAACCGCTGCCTCCGAGGCAGCAGGTGCCTATCCCATCACACCTTCCACCCAGATGGGTGAAGGCTGGGCCACCGCGGTCGCACGGGGCGTCAAAAATGTAAACGGGCGCAACCTGATATTTTTCGAGCCGGAAGGCGAGCACGCCGCAGCGGGTGTCACCGCCGGTATGAGCATGGTCGGTTTGCGTTCCACCAACTTCTCCAGTGGCCAGGGTATCGCGTATATGCACGAGTCGCTGTACGCAGCCGTGGGCAAACGCCTGACTTACGTCCTCAACATCGCATGCCGCGCCATGACCAAGCATTCGTTGAATGTGCACGCCGGCCACGATGACTACCACGCCATTGACGACACGGGCATGTTCCAGCTTTTCGCCAAGGATGTGCAGAGCATTGCTGACATTAACCTGATCTCTCACCGGGTTGCGGAACTCTCGCTGAACCCTGGTGTTGCTGCACAGGATGGCTTCCTGACCTCCCACGTGATCGAGTCTTTCTATGAGCCCGAACGCGAACTGGTCAAGGAATACCTCGGCGACCCATCTGACTTGATCGAATCACCCACGGGCGCGCAGCGCGCCGTATTTGGTGAATACCGGCGCCGTATTCCCGAGCTGTACAACTTTGACTACCCGGCGATGATCGGTACCGTCCAGAACCAGGACGCCTACGCACAGGGTGTCGCGGCACAGCGTCCGTTCTATTTTGACCATATTGCTGAACTGACCGACCAGGCAATGCATGAATACGAAGCGCTTTCCGGACGCAAATACCGCCGTGTCCTGGGTTACAAGATGGAAGACGCGGAATACGTCATCATCGGCCAGGGCTCGGTCATCTGTAACGCCGAAGTCATTGCCGATTACCTGCGCAAGGAGCGCGGCCTGAAGGTTGGTGTACTGAACATCGTCATGTTCCGCCCCTTCCCCGCCGACCTGGTCACCCACATGCTGGCAGGTATCAAAGGCGCCGTGGTTCTCGAGCGTACCGACCAGCCGCTGGCGGTCGAACTGCCGATGATCCGGGAAATCCGCAGTGCAATGGGCCAGGCCGTTGAAAATGGACGTGCTGGCAACGGCACGCTGCCATATGACGGACTTGCTTCGCTGAAATCAGAGCAGGTTCCATTTTTCTACTCCGGTTGCTTTGGTATGGGCAGCCGCGACCTGCAGCCCGGCGATATCATCGCCGCAGTTGACAACATGCTGGAAAACGGGCGCCAACGGCGTCAGTTCTACCTGGGCATCGACTTCATCGAGAAGGACACGCCACTGCCCAAGATGCAGATCTGGCAGCAGAAAATCCTGGCCGATTACCCGCACGTCGCCGACCTGGCCTTGCCTTCCGCTGGTGACCTGGACCTGTTCCCGGAAGACACCGTTGAGCTGCGGATTCACTCCGTGGGTGGCTGGGGCGCGATCACGATGGGCAAGAACCTTGCCATGACCGCAGCCGAGTTGCTCGGCTTCAACATCAAGGCAAATCCCAAGTACGGTTCGGAAAAGAAAGGCCAGCCGACAACCTTCTATGCAATGCTGTCACACGAACCCCTGCGTTTGAACTGCGAACTCAAGCACGTCAACGTCGTGTTGTCACCCGACCCGAATGTGTTCCTGCACTCCAATCCACTGGCCGGATTGAGTGAAGAGGGCGTATTCATCATCCAGAGTGAACTGACCGGCGAGGCACTGTGGAACAGTTTCCCGAAGACGGCCCAGCAAACCATCCGCGCGAAAAAGATCAAGGTCTATGCCGTTGATGGCTTCAGCATCGCACTGTCGGAGGCATCCAAGGCCGACCTGCGTTACCGTATGCAGGGTGTGGCCTTCATGGGCGCCTTCTTCCACGCCGCGCCATTAATGAGCAAGTACGATCTGTCCAGGGAACGCCTGTTCGAAGGAATCCGCAAGCAGCTGAACAAGAAGTTTGGCCACCTCGGTGAACAGGTTGTTGAAGACAATGTTCGCGTCATTACCCGCGGTTACGATGAACTACACACACTTGATGTAGAAGGTCTCACGGACGAGGGTCACGAGGAACTGTTACCGCTGATCCCGCGCGCCATGGCAGGTATCGAGGCAGACGCCGGTGTTGGTAACCAGGGTGATTTCTGGAACCAGGTCTGTGTCCAGTACAAGACCGGTAAAGAACCGATCGCCGACCCGTTCACTGCAATTTCCGCCATTCCCGCCGCGACTTCGAGCATGCGCAACATGTCTGCGGTACGTTTCACCGTGCCCGCTTTTGAACCGGAAAAATGTACCGGTTGCGCCAAGTGCTGGACCCAGTGCCCTGATTCCGCCATTCCCGGCGTAGTCAGCACGGTAGAAGAGGTCCTGGAGGCGGCGGTTAACACGGTTTCGACCCCGCAAGAACCGCTGATTCGTTTTTCACAGATCATCAAGCACTTAGGAAAAGAATCACGCAAGCTCATCGCGGCAGGCACTTTCAAGAACTTTGCCACCGTGCTGGCGCAGGCTTACAAAACCGTGGCCGGCAATTCCAACTGGGATGCCGAACGCCACGCGGAAGTTGATGAACAGTACAACCTGGTCTACTCCGCACTGGCGGACTTCCCGCTGGCCAAGACCGCACCGTTCTTCGATGTACCGGAAAGCAAGAAGAAAGGCACCGGCGGTCTGCTCTCCATCACGGTAAACCCGGAAACCTGTAAAGGTTGCGACATCTGTGTCGCGGTATGTGCCGATGGAGCGCTCACCAGCGCACACCAGACCGATGAAATCCAGGAGACCCTGGAAGATAACTGGAAGCTGTGGCAGAACCTGCCCGAAACCGATGACCAGTACATCAAGATTTCCAGTCTGGATGACGGTATCGGCGTGATGTCTTCGTTGTTGCTGAAACAGAGCAATTACATGTCGATGGTCGGTGGTGACGGCGCCTGCATGGGTTGTGGTGAAAAGACCACGGTCCACCTGCTGCTGTCCACGGTTAACGCATTCATGGCGCCACGGGTCAAGGCACAGATCAAAAACCTGGAGAAACTGGTCAAGGATCTCGATGAGAAAGCCCATGACCTGCTGATCTCCGGAACCGACCTGTCAGAGGTGCCCGAGGACTCCAGTGAACTGCTGGTCAGTCTCGACGCCGACAAGAAGGAACAGGTACTGCTGATCCGCAAGACCATCGCGGAACTGAAGGATCTCAAGTGGCGTTACGAGGAAGGCCCAAGCGGCCGTGGCCGCGCCAACCTCGGCTTTACCAACGCAACCGGCTGTAGCTCGGTCTGGGGTTCTTCCTACCCGTACAACCCCTACCCGTTCCCGTGGGTCAACCACCTGTTCCAGGACGCACCCTCGGTTGCGGTGGGTATATTTGAAGGCCATATGCGCAAGATGAGCGATGGCTTCATTTCTGTTCGCCGCGCAGAAAAACTGCTCTCAGGCGCCTACGACGCCGAGACCGACGAAGCGTTCTTCGCCGATTTCGACTGGGAACAGTTCTCCGACGAAGAATTCAAGCTGTGCCCGCCGTTGTTTGCAGTGGGTGGTGACGGCGCCATGATGGACATCGGTTTCCAGAACCTGTCCCGCGTCATGGCTTCCAACAAGCCGATCCGCGTGATCGTAGTGGATACGCAGGTTTACTCCAATACCGGTGGCCAGGCCTGTACTTCAGGCTTTACCGGCCAGGTATCGGATATGGCCGAGTACGGCATGGACCAGCACGGCAAGGAAGAGACCCGCAAGGAACTCGGCCTGATCGCGATGGCCCACCGTGGCGTTTTCGTGATGCAGTCATCACAGGCGACACCGGCTCACTTGATCCAGAACGTACTGAAGGGTCTGCAGGCGAGACGTCCTGCCGTGTTCATCCTCAATACACCGTGTCCTCCCGAGTGGGGCCTGGCCGACTTTGGCGCCCCCGACGCAGCCCAGCTCGCGCTGGAAAGCCGCGCGGTGCCGAACATGGTGATTGATCCGGACGCTGGTGAGACATTCTCCGAACGTATTGACCTGGAGGGCAACCCCTCGCCGCTGGATACATGGACTACCTATGACCTGGCTTACCTCGATGAAGACGGTAAGGAAGCAGAAGATGAAGCTGCCGGTCACGATCGCGGACTGGGCCATGGGTGAGGCGCGTTTCCGCCACTACTTCAAGAAGGCCAACGATGAGGATGAGCTGGTTCTGTTCCACGAGTATCTCGAAATGGATAAGGATGAACGTGAAGACGCGACCCCGTTCATCTATACGGTCGATGCCAATCGGAACCTGAGCAAGGTTGCGGTATCACCCGAGATCGTAACGCTGGCCTACGAACGCCTGCAGCACTGGGCCCAGTTGAAAGAACTGGCCGGTATCGATGTCTCCGACCACATGCGGGATATGGTGGCCGAGGAGCATGGAAGATGGAACTGGACGCCAAGATGGAGGCTTTGCGCGCCGAGTACGAGGCCAAGATCGCCAAGCTGACGACCCAGTACCCGTTGCTGATCGCCAGAAGGATGGCCGAGGGCCTGCTGAAAGGCAATGCCGAATCTACCGTGGGTCAGTTGCTGGACAAGGCCGAGAACTGGGATGGCCCGACGTTTGAAACGCCGGCAGATTTCAGTATCTCCGCACCGGCAGCAGCGCCCGCAGCGGCAGCACCCGCTGCTGAGGCGGCAGCTCCCGCGGCGGCAGCCGCGGCTGCACCTGCTCCGGCGGTGGAAGAAGACGATGACGAGTTCATGGGTAATGAGCCCTACATCGACACCCTGCGCTGTACCTCGTGCGATGATTGCCTGAAGATCAACCCGAAAGTGTTCGTTTACAACGATGACCAGCAGGCCGAGATCGGTGATGCCAAGGCGGGTACGTTCAAGCAGCTGGTAACGGCCGCCGAGGCCTGCCCGGCCGAGTGTATCCACCCGGGTGACCCCTTGAATCCAAAAGAGAAAGGACTGGATAAGCTGATCAAACGCGCAGAACCCTTTAACTGAGTTTAACTGGACATTTATTAAAGCCCTCGTAATGAAAGGCTTGCTTAGTTTTAAACACGGCGTTCACCCGCCGGAAAACAAGGACATCACTGCGGGGATTCCCTCGCAGCGATTCCCGTTTCCGAAGGAGATCGTACTGCCGTTGTCACAGCATATCGGCATGCCGGCCGAAGCCCTGGTGGGGCCCGGTGACCGGGTTGAGCGCGGTGACGTGATCGCAAAAGCAGCAGGATTTATTTCCTCTGCTGTACACGCGACCGCTGCCGGCACCGTGAAATCGATCGAATTGTGGCCACATCCAAGTGGCTCCATGGCGCCATCCATCCGTATTGACGTGGATCCAGGACTCCATCGCAGATGCAGCGGCCACGAATCGTTCCGCGCTGGCAGGACGTTGCAGGATACGGACCTGTCCAAGGAAATCGCCAAGGCCGGCATCGTCGGGCTCGGCGGTGCGGCTTTCCCGTCGCATGTCAAGCTGTGCCCGCCCAAGGATCAGCCTGTCGAACTGTTGCTGATCAACGGTTGTGAGTGCGAGCCCTACCTGACTTCGGATCACCGAGTCATGCTCGAGCAGCCTGAGAAGGTTTACGAGGGCATCCGCATCGAGCTGAAGGCGCTGGGTATCAGCCGTGCCGTGATCGGTATCGAGGCCAACAAGCCCGATGCCATCGAGATAATGGAAAAGACCAAGCCGGACGATCTCGATGTCACGGTCCAGCCACTGCAGGTCAAGTACCCGCAGGGCGCCGAGAAGATGCTGATCAAGGCGGTCATGGACCGCGAAGTGCCGTCAGGTGCACTGCCGAGCGCGATCGGTGCGATGGTGCAGAACGTCGCGACCACTGCCAACGTGGCCAATGTGTTTGCCAGCGGCCAGCCCCTGATCGAGCGTATCATCACGGTCACCGGTCGCGGCATACGCAAACCGGGCAACTACGTGATTCCGTTTGGCACCAAGCTACGTGACGTGATCACACACTGTGGTGGTCTGACCGAAGACGCGGCCGAAATCGTGTTTGGCGGTCCGATGATGGGCCAGGGCCAGGGCAATCTCGATGTGCCGATCCTGAAAGCCAATGGCGGCATCCTGGTCCTGACCAAGGACGAGTGCAAGCGGCAGGACATCATGCCCTGTATCCGTTGCGGCAAATGCCTCGACGCCTGCCCGATTTTCCTGAACCCGCAATTGATGGGTGCCTTGGCACGTGCTGAGCGTTACGAGGAGATGGTGGAAGAAGCGCATTTGAACGACTGCATGCTGTGTGGTTGCTGTTCATACGTGTGCCCGTCCAATATTCCCTTATCGCAATTGTTTATCATGTCGAAAACCCAACTGAGAAAGCTCTCCTGATGAGAACTAGCGTAAAAATTACGGCCTCACCGCACGTCCGATCGGCTGAATCCACGATCCAGATCATGTGGTCGGTGGTCTTCAGCCTGGTGCCGGTGATCATCGCATCAATCTATTTCTTCGGCCCGAGCGCGTTGCTTGTAATCCTCGCTGCCACGGCTGGCTGCTTGATTACCGAGCGTTTGTTCGGTTCTCAACCGGGTTCTTTGTCAGACGGTTCCGCGATGATCACCGGCCTGCTGCTGGGCCTGACCCTGCCACCCGGTTTCCCGCTGTGGATGGCGTTTTTGGGTGGTTTTTTCGGCGTGGCCTTTGGCAAGATCATGTTCGGCGGCCTGGGTCAGAACATCTTCAACCCGGCCCTGGTCGGGCGTGCCTTCCTGCAGGCGGCCTTCCCGGTGGCGATTACCACCTGGCCGCTCCGGCCGGATAGCTGGCTGACTTTGTATGGCTCCAACTTCGCCCTGCCCTTCATGAGCCCGACGGCTGACGTGGCCACCGGGGCAACGCCACTGGGCATCATGAAGTTTGCTGATGAACCGGTCGTCGCACCGATCAGCGACTTGTTACTCGGTACAACGATGGGTTCGCTGGGTGAGACCTCGGCCATCCTGATCCTGATCGGTGGCCTGTACCTGGCCTGGCGCGGACACCTGAACTGGCATATTCCGGCGAGCATCCTGGTTTCGGCCTTTGCCGTATCCGGTCTGTTCTACGTGACGGGGGTCTCGGACTTCCCGCCATTGTTCATGCTGTTTTCCGGCGGCATGATGCTGGGTGCCTTTTACATGGCGACCGACATGGTGACCTCGCCGGTCAGCACCAAGGGCTGCTGGATATTTGGCTTTGGCATCGGTTTCCTGACCGTGGTCATCCGTATCTGGGGCGGTCTGCCCGAGGGCGTGATGTACTCGATCCTGCTGATGAACGCACTGGTGCCATTTATCAACCGTGCTTCCCAGCCACGTCTGTTCGGCACCACCGGCAAGAAGAAAGACAAGCAGGAGGATGAGTCATGAATGACGAAATCCAGGTCACGGACCAGACCCAGTCTCCTGAGCAGGAAGTACCCGAGACCAAGCCGGTATCCACCTTCCGCCTGGTCGCAACGCTGGGCGTGGCCGGCATGCTGGCCGGTCTGCTGCTAGTACTGGTCAACCAGCATACCAAGCCGCTGATCGATGCCTACAAGGCCGAGCAACTGCAAAAGGCCGTGTACGAAGTCACTCCCGGTACGGACCGTTACGACACCTATTACCTGGTTGACGAAGCACTGATCACTGACGCTGCCGGAAGGCGCCAAGGAAAGCGAGTACAAGCGCATCTATGTCTGCATACGACGCCGACAACCAATTGCACGGCGTGGCCATGTCACGTGGTGAATCCGGTTTCCAGGACGTCATCATGGTCATCTTCGGCTAGACCCGAACACCGGCAAGCTGATGGGCATGAAGGTGCTCGACAGCAAGGAAACCCCGGGACTCGGTGACAAGATCTTCAAGGACCTGCCCTGGGTGGCACAGTTCTTTGCCGGCCCGGATATGCCCCTGATACCGACCAAGCCCGGCACGGGCAAGGGCCTGCCCGGTGAAGTAGACACCATTACCGGCGCCACGATCTCAACGAAGAAAGTGATCGAGATCATCAACAACGGGCTTGAAGAGTGGAAACCCTATATGGAAGGAGGCCTTCCGCAGTCATCCCCCGGTCGAGGCGGATGAAGCGCCAGCAGAGGCGGAGGTGCAATCATGAGAAAGACAACACCATCCCAGGACTTCGTCCGTGGTATCTGGAAAGAAAACCCGGTACTGATCCAGATGCTTGGGCTGTGCCCGGCACTGGCTGTGACCAACACCGTCAAGAACGCACTGGCCATGAGTGCGGCGACATTTTTCGTCCTCTGCTGCTCCAGTGTATTGATTTCGCTGTTCAAGCGTTTTATTCCCAACGAAGTGCGTATCTCATCCTACATCCTCGTCATCGCGACCTTCGTGACGCGTGGCTGACATGATGTTGCAGGCCTATGCGCCGGTGCAGCACAAGGACCTCGGCGCTTTTATCGCGCTGATCGTCGTGAACTGCATGATCCTCGGCCGCCAGGAGGCTTTCTCGTCCAAGAACAACGTGTTCCGCTCGCTGCTCGATGCCATTGGCGTGGGTATCGGCTTCACCATTGCACTGGTGATGATGGGCGGTTTCCGCGAGATCCTCGGTGTCGGCACCTTCTTTGATATTTCCCTGTTCGGCCCGAACTTCGAACCCTGGGTCATCATGGTGCTGCCAGCCGGTGGCTTCCTGACCCTCGGCTTCATCCTGCTGGGCATGGGTTACTTCGAGGAACGCAAGAAGAATAAAGCGGCACAGACGGCGGAGGCATCATCATGAATGACCAAACGCTGTTTTCGATCTTCTTCTCGGCCATGGTGGTCAACAACTTCACCCTGGCCATGTTCCTCGGCCTGTGCCCGTTCATGGGTGTATCCGCACGCGTGGAAACGGCCCTGCGCATGGGCCTGGCCAATATCTTCGTGCTGGTGCTGACCTCCCTCAGCGCCTGGTTCCTGAACACCTACGTGCTGGAGAAAGTACCGTTCCTGCGTATCATCTCCTTTATCATCGTGGTCGCATCGCTGGTGCAGATCGTCGAGATGGTGGTCAAGAAGATTTCACCGGTGCTGTTCCGCCAACTGGGTATCTTCCTGCCGTTGATGACCACTAACTGCGCAATCTTCGGCCTGGCGATCTTCCAGACTAACCGTGGTTACGGCTTTTTCCAGGGCATCACCTTCGCAGTCGGCGCCGGTCTCGGCCTGACGTTGGCGCTGGTGTTGATGGCCTCGATCCGGGAAACCGTGGAGTTCTCGGACGTACCGGGCATCGCCAAGGGTACGGCGCTGGTACTGATCATCGCCGGTACGCTGTCGATGGCGTTCATGGGCTTTGCGGGATTATTATAAAAATCATGTCTGGTTACATCGCACCATTATTGTTCTTGGCCGTCGTGTTTGTCGTTTTTGGCCTGGTACACCGCAACGGCACCAAGGGCTCGCGCGGATGCTCGGGTGGCTGCGAAGACGATTGCGCGAACAAGACCGAGTGCAGCAATGAGGAAAGACCCGCTCATCAATAATTCTACGCCTGGAACCGGGGGGTATCCCATAATTTTGTTTCCAAAATTTTGAGATACCCCCCCGTGTCTTTTTGGCTATTATTCTGCCTGTTCCTGTTGGCCGGCTGCCAGCGCTACGGTGAGCAGAACGCCCAGCTGTTCGTTTTTGGCACCGTGGTCGAGGTCAAGCTGTATGACGTCTCGCCCGAAAAAGCCAACCAGGCGTTTGGTGAATTGCAGGCCATGTTCAATGACATGCACCGCGACTGGCACGCCTGGGAGCCGGGTTTGCTGGTGGATATCAACCAGGCATTCAGCGACGGGCAAACCGCCACGGCCAACCCGGATATCGTTACGATGGTGCGCCGTTCACAGGACATCGAAGCAGCGACCGGCGGCCGCTTCAACCCCGCTATCGGCGCATTGATCCGGCTGTGGGGCTTCCACACCTCGGATTACCCGGTCATCGGCCCGCCACCCACGCAACAGCAAATTGACGATTTGCTTTCCAAGCACCCTTCCAGCCTCGATATCCACATCAACGGGCTGGAAATGCGCTCGGACAACCCCGTGGCGCAACTGGACTTTGGTGGCATCGCCAAGGGCCACGCCGTTGACCTGACCATCGAGCGCCTGAAAGAACTGGGTATCGAGAACGCGATCGTCAACGCGGGCGGTGACCTGCGCGCCATGGGTGACCATGGCAACCGGCCCTGGCGGGTCGCGGTCAGGAAGCCCGGTGGCGGCAGTATCGGCTCATATCGAAGTCCAGGGTGACGAGGCGATATTCACCTCGGGCAATTACGAACGTTTCCGCGAGGACAACACCGAGCGCTACCCGCATATCCTCGACCCGGGCACCGGGTGGCCTGCCACGGACATCGCCTCGGTCACCTTGATCACCGACGATGGCCTGCTGGCCGATGCCGCGGCAACCGCGCTGGTGGTGGCCGGTCTGGATGGATGGGCCGGATGTCGCCCGGTCCCTGAACCTCGACCAGGTTGCGGTGGTGGATGAATCAGGAACCATCTACCTGACACCCAAAATGGAGCAGCGCATAACCTTTGCCAAGGTCGACACCCCGGTCATCATTGAGGAATAACCCGGGTCAGAGTAAAGTGCCGGAGTAGTTACTCTGGCACTTTACTCTGACCCCATTGGAGCCGTCATGGATCTGAACATCTCCGGTAAATCAGCAATCGTCTGCGCCTCCAGCAAGGGCCTCGGCAAGGCCTGTGCAAAAGCCCTGGCAATGGAAGGCGTCAATGTCTGGATCTGCGGGCGTCACCAGGAAACACTGGATGAAGCCGTAGCCGAAATCACCGCCCTGGGCGGTGGCGAGGTTCAGGCAGTAAAAGCGGATGTCACCACCGATGAAGGCCGGGATGCATTGCTGGCCGCCTGCCCCAACCCAGATATCCTGGTCAATAATGCCGGCGGGCCACCACCGGGTGATTTCAGGGACTGGGATCAAAAGGACTGGTTCGACGCCGTCAACGCCAATATGTACAGCGCCATCGACATGATCAAGCGCTGCCTGGACGGCATGATCGAGCGCCGCTTTGGCCGTATCGTCAATATCACCTCGGTCGCGGTGAAGATGCCGGTTGACGTCCTGGGGCTTTCCAATGGCGCACGCGCCGGACTGACCGGCTTCATTTCAGGTATCGCGACGGGAGCCTGCGCAACACAATGTCACCATCAACAACCTCTTGCCGGGCTATGTCGCCACCGACCGCATGTGGGCCGTGGTGGACGCCGGCGCCAAGGCCTGCGGGTAGTCGACCGGGAAGAGTTCGGCGAGCAGATGTTCAGCAAGGTCGGCGCGAAACGACCAGGCGACCCGGATGAATTTGGCGCGCTCTGCGCGTTTTTGTGCAGCCAGCAGGCCGCCTACATCACCGCCCAGAATATCCTGATGGATGGAGGCCTTTACCCCGGCACCCTGTAACGGGCCGTATTGAAAGGGTCAGGTTCATTTTTCTGAGGGCCAGATCACGGTCGAAAATTGAACCTGACACCTTCTTATCCCCCTTTTTCCACTTCAAATAACGCCTCATGGCGTCGCTTTAAGGGCCTGATTCAAAGCCGGAAAAACCGACCCTTATATGACCAATATCTTAATGTAATTTCGGGGCAAAAAAAGCGGTCATTTAGCTGATCCAGATCAGTTAAATTTCAGCCCATGCATGGTCTACTGCACCCAATTAGTGTTCGTTATTATCCCGCCAGGCATAAAAATAAGAACATCTAAACTGCGAGACAAATACTTGCACTATATCAATTGTTTATAACCAATTGGAGTGCAGTGCGCCATGCAGAATCTCGAAAGTTTCCTCAATGATTTATTGGCAGATTCAGGCGATACACCAGACCGGTTGCTACAGCTTCTGATAGCAGTTCAGAAACGCTATTCTCACATCCCTCAAGATGCGATCCAGTTCCTGTCTGAGCGCCTGGGTATACCCCCTGTCCAGATCTATTCCGTCATTGAATTTTACGCATTTTTGGACAGGATTCCACGCGGCGAATACGACATCCGCTTCAGTGACAATATCACCGACCGCATGCTCGGAAACAGGGCACTGATGGAAGGCATGTGCAAGAAGCTCGGCGTCGAGCTGGGAGTGCCCCGCCCCGATGGCAAGGTCACTGTCGAGATGACCTCCTGCACCGGTCTGTGTGACCAGGGTCCAGCGCTACTGGTCAATGGCATGGCCATCTCAAACCTGACCGAGGAACGCATCCACAAGATGGTCGGCCTGATCGAAGCCGGTGTTCCGGTCAGAAAATGGCCCAAGCGGTTTTTTGTCATCGAGGACAACATCCTGCGCAAGGACATGCTGCTCAACAAGCGCCTGATCAAGGGCAGCGCCATCGACGCCCTGATCGTCAAGGGCGCCGATGCGATACTCAATGACCTGGACGAGTCCGGCTTACGTGGCCGTGGCGGCGCCGGCTTCAAAGCCGGGACGAAGTGGCGTTTCTGCCGGGATGCGCGAAGCCGATGAGCATTTTATCGTCTGCAACGCCGACGAGGGCGAACCCGGCACATTCAAAGACCGCGTGCTGCTCAGCAGCTACGCGGACTCTGTTTTTGAAGGCATGACCCTGTGTGGCGGCACGGTCGGCGCCAAAAAAGGCTTCTTATACCTGCGTGGCGAGTACCTGTACCTGGTAGAGGCGCTTGAAAAGACATTGCAGGAGCGGCGTGACGCCAATTTACTGGGCAAAAACATCAACGGACATGAGGGCTTTGATTTCGACATCGAAATCCACCTGGGCGCAGGCGCCTATGTCTGCGGCGAGGAATCCGCCCTGATCGAGTCACTGGAAGGCAAACGCGGTATTCCACGTAAACGGCCGCCCTTCCCGGTCACCAGTGGCTACATGAAGAAGCCCACCGTGGTCAATAACGTCGAAACCCTGCTCGCCGCGGCGAGAATCGCAGTATTCGGCGCCGATTGGTTCCGTTCTGCCGGTACCGAGGAATCAACGGCACCAAGCTGTTCAGCATCAGCGGGGACTGTGACAGGCCCGGCGTCTACGAGTATCCCTTCGGTGTAACCATCCGGCAGGTACTGGAAGACTGCGGGGCTGAAGACACCCAGGCAGTGCAGTTATCCGGCGCTGCCGGCTTCACCATTCCGTCCCAGGAGTTTTACCGCAAGATCGCCTTCGAAGATGTTCCCAACGGCGGTTCATTCATGATTTTCAACCGGCAACGCGACCTGCTGAAAATGGTGCTGAACTTTACCCGCTTCTTCACTCATGAGAGCTGTGGTTTTTGCACGCCGTGCCGTGTCGGCGGGCGCCTGATGAACGACCTGATTGAGAAAGTCATGGTCGGCTATGCAACCAGCTACGACATCGAGGAACTCAAAAACATCTGCAAGGTGATGAAAAAGACCGCGCATTGCGGCCTGGGCTCAACTGCGCCCAACGCGGTGCTGGATACACTGCAGAAGTTCCCAACCACCTACGCAAGGCGCCTGGTGAACAAGAGCCATGAACCTTCTTTCAACCTTGACAAAGCCCTGGAAGTCTCCAGGCATCTCACCGGACGTGATGATGAAGAAGCCCACCTGAGGTTAGGAAATTGAGCACAGAAAAAACATTCAAGCTGGACGGCAAGGACATCCCCTTCGAGGATGGCGAGACCGTCATGGACGCCGCGCTGAGAGCCGGCGAGTACATCCCGCACCTGTGCCACAACCCGGACTTCCCACCGCATGGCAGTTGCCGTGTATGCGTCGTCAGCGTGAACGGCAGGCACACCACGTCCTGCACGCTGAAAGCAGCCGAGGGCATGGATGTGGACAACAGCTCCGAGGAAATCCTCGATGAACGGCGCACGCTGTTGCAAATGCTGTTCGTCGAGGGCAACCACACTTGCCCTGCTTGTGAAAAAAGCGGTGACTGCCAGTTGCAGGCCGTGGCCTATCACGTTGGCATGCTGAGCACCGCGTTTCACGCATTTCTTCCCCAAGCGCTCGATCGATGCTTCGCACAAGGACATGATGTTTTACTACAACCGTTGCATCCTCTGTGGACTGTGTGTGCGCGTCAGCAAATACGAAGACCAGAAGTCCGTATTTGCCATTTCCGGCCGCGGAATGGACAGCAGACTGGTGTTCAACTCGCCCAGCGGAAAACTCGGTGATACCGATTTTTCACCCACCGACCAGGCGGCCTCGGTTTGCCCGGTGGGTGCAATACTGCCCAAGTACCAGGGCTATGAAACCCCCATCGGTGAGCGCCTGTATGACGGCAAACCGATCAACATGGTGGGCGATGCTGTCGCCAGGGAAACTGCCAAGCAAAAACTGACCAATGGTGGCCCAAATGAGTGAACTTCAACAAAGTAGTGATACCCAACAAAGCAAACCAGCCCGAAAGGAAAAGTTGCTGGTCGCCACGGCGCCGTTATGCGGTTGCTTTGGTTGTCACATGTCCCTGCTCGATATCGACGAACGCATCCTGGACCTGGTGGAAGTGGTGGAGTTCGACCGCTCACCGATTACCGATATCAAGACCATCGGGAAATGTGACATCGGCCTGATCGAGGGCGGTGTCGCCAATGCCCACAACATCCACGACCTGCGCGAGTTCCGCGCCAACTGCGACATCCTGGTTGCATTGGGTTCCTGCGCGGTCACCGGCGGCATCCCCGCCATGCGCAACCAGTTTGATCTGAAAGAATGTCTCGAGGAAGCGTATATCCACGGTATCGGGGTTGAAAATCCGCATGTACCCAATGACGTGGAAATCCCGCTATTGCTGGACAAGGTCCATCCCGATCCATGAAGTGGTCAGGGTCGACTACTTCCTGCCGGGTTGCCCGCCGCGGGCGGATACGATCTGGAAATTCCTGACCGACGTGGTTTCAGGTAACGAAGTCAGCTTCCCATATTCAATGATCAATTACGATTGATACAACAGACAAAGTTAAAGAGAGATCGACATGACCTCACCATTGGAAACAGCCGCAAACCCCCAGGATACGAAACGTATCGTCATCGAGCCACTGACCCGTGTCGAGGGCCATGGCAAGGTGACCTTGCTGCAGGGGAAGAACCGTAATATCAGGCAAGCGCGTCTGCATATTACCGAGTTCCGCGGTTTTGAAAAATTCATCCAGGGCAGACCTTACTGGGAATTGCCGGTACTGGTTCAGCGTTTGTGCGGAATCTGCCCGGTCAGCCATCACCTGGCCGCTGCCAAGGCAACCGACATGATCGTCGGTGCAGCCGATCTGACACCGACGGCCAACAAGGTCCGCCAGTTGATGCACCTGGGCCAGACACTGCAATCGCATGCCCTGCACTTCTTCCACCTGTGCTCACCGGACCTGTTGTTCGGGTTTGACGACCACGTGCAACACCGCAATGTGATCGGTGTAATCGAAGACTTTCCTGAAATCGCCAAGCAAGGCGTGCTGCTGCGTAAGTACGGCCAGGAAGTCATACGCGTGACCGCCGGTAAGCGCATCCACGGCACCGGCGCCATTCCCGGCGGTGTCAACAAGTCACTGAGCCAGGAAGAGGTTGCCTACCTGCAGGAAGATGTTGCCCGCAACATCGAGTGGGCACAGGGAGCGCTAGCACTGCTCAAGAAAGTCATATTCGATAACTTCGACTATCACATGGAATTTGGCACCATCCAGACCAACATGATGAGCATGGTCCGCGATGACGGCGCCTTCGAGTTGTACCACGGCGGTCTGCGGGCCAAGGCCATCAACGGCGATACCATTTTTGACCACGTCAATTACGTCAACTACGGTGACTACATCCGCGAAAGCGTCAAAGACTGGAGCTACATGAAGTTCCCGTTCATCACCTCTCTCGGCGAAGAAGAAGGCTGGTACCGGGTCGGCCCGCTGGCGAGGATCAATAACTGTGACTATATGCGGATGCCGCTGGCAGACGCCGAGCGCAAGGAATTCATGGCCCTGGGCGATGGTCTGCCGGTGCAGTCAACCATGGCTTACCACTGGGCACGCCTGATCGAGCTGCTGTACTGCACGGAAGCCGTCGGGGTGCTGCTGAACGACCCGGACATCATGGGCAAAGACCTGCGTCTCCAGGGTGAATTGCAAAGCAGTGGCACCGGTGTAGTCGAAGCCCCGCGCGGCACCCTGTTCCATCATTATGAAATCGATGACCTCGGTATCGTAACCAAGGCCAGCCTGATCGTATCGACGACCAACAACAACCAGGCGATGAACGAATCCATCCGCAAGGTTGCAAACCAGTACCTGGACGGCAACCGTCTCAACGAGCCCATGCTCAACCAGGTCGAAGTCGCCATCCGCGCCTATGACCCGTGTCTGTCCTGCGCAACACACGCCATGGGCAAGATGCCGATGGAACTGAACCTGGTGGACGATGACGGTGAACTGGTGGATCGCCTGGAGAAACGGGTAACCGGCCAGATCGACCGCACCATCTGACAAAACTTTGAAAGGCAGCTGGTGTACGCTTACTGGCGTACACCATCGTGCCCGGATTGAACCATGCCTGCACCTGTATTGATTTTCACCTGGGGCAACCCGTCACGTGGCGACGATGCGCTGGGCCCCGCCCTGTACGACCTGCTGGAAGAACACCAGCAAAAGACAGGCGAGCTATCTGAGGTCGAACTGCTGACCGATTTCCAGTTACAAATCGAGCACGCGGTGGATTTGGAAGAACGTGAGTGCATCATCTTCGTGGATGCCAGCGTTTCCTGCGCCGAGCCATATGAAATGCAGCCATTGACCGCTGCGCGCGATGACACCTTCACCACCCATGCGATGAGCCCGGCCTCGCTATTGTCGGTTTACAAACAGGTCAACGGCCACGAACCGCCGCCCGCATTCCTGTTAACCATCCGGGCCTATGAATTTGGCCTGGGTAAGGAAATGACTGAACGGGCCAGGACAAACCTGCAACAGGCTTTCGAATATATTCTTGGCAAACCCTGGTGACGATTACCAAAGCCTTCAACTACTCATGGCTTTGAGGTGCAGGATTCCGTTTTCATTGACTACCACTGTTCCAAGCCCGATACACTCCCGGTTGAGAACATGCAACAGCCGCTCAGCGTCGTCCCGGTCACCACGTACGACACGTAGTTTCTGCATTTTTGTAGGAACCATTTGCAAATTGGTCACCGCCCCGTTTTCCGGCGAAACCCGGACGAAGTACATTAAGCCAAGGTCGGGCGCCAATGCTCGGCGTTCGGGCAACTTTTCAACACCTTCATAGTCGTTGACCAAGTCGCCACAGCCATACAGTATCAACTTGCCATGATGCAACTCGATGCCCCTCACGTGGTGTGAAGAATGACCATGAACGATATCCACGTTGGCCTTGTCAATTAACCGCCAGGCAAATTCACGCTGATTCTGTGGTATCACCGCTTCATAGTTGCCACCCCAGTGGATTGATACCACCAGGACATCACCGGGCTGTTTGATATCTGCAAGACGACTGTGGATATCTTCGACCCAGGGCTCCTTCAACTCGACCAGGTTGACGCCCGCTATGTCGTCACGGGCGATCCAGTCACCGGGTATACCGCTTGAAACCGTCCCCATGGAAACGACGATCACCCGCCCCTTGCCCGGCACATCCATGATGGTGGGTTCTTCCGCATCGTGTTTACACGGTCCCGCGCCAGCATAACGGATACCTGCACGGTCTAAAGCGTGGATGGTCTCTTCAAGCCCTTCCCGACCCCAGTCCATCACGTGATTGTTGGCCAGGGCGCAAAAATCGATTTCCGCATGCTTCAACACCTCCACGTTCTGTGGATTCATGCGGAAATGGACGAGTTTCTCCGGCCACGCACGGTTATGGGTAGTGACCGCAGTCTCCAGGTTTATGAGTCTGAGCTCTGGAGCGAATTCTTCGATCTCCGGCAACACATTACCCCAGACATAAGCCATGTCACGCTCATCGTCGATTTCCCCATGTTTTTGCTGTGCCAGTCGTACGAACTCCCTGGCGTCATATATATTCCGCCAGTTTTCATGCAGCCTGGGATTGCCCGGGTTGGGTAGCACCTGGTCGATGCCACGCCCCAGCATGACATCACCACATAGCAGCAATTTCATGTCTGAATCATCTGGCTCGGATTGCGCCAGGTCTGACGCGCGGGTCTTTACCAAATCCTCATCGGCACGACATTCTGAATCCTTGATTCGGTTGATCATGTCGAACTTGTCATTGCCTCCTGCCGGAACCTGAACAACCAGCAGGTCTCCTTTTTCTGAACACCCAATTCCACTGTCTATGGCATCCAAAACACCCGGTACGACGACGACATTCGAAGCTGAAACACCGTTTCTAATCAGTTCGCTTCTGATGATCTCAATAACCCCCGCCTCCAGCGGACCGGGTGAATCACCAGGCCTGTAATTTCTCAGAATATACAAGTCAAAGTTACCGGCGATCAATGCCGCACAATTCTGTATGGTCTGCTCGGGTAAAGCTGCCCTCGCACCAAAAACGATGATCCTCTTTCCATCGACCACGCGTTGATTCACATATTGGACCAGGTGGCGAATGCCATGCGGATTGTGGGCCGCGTCCACCAGGACATCGAATGGAAAACCCGGGATCTCGTTGAGCCGGCCGGGGGTAGTGCTGACACCCAAAACGAATTTCGCTAAACCGCTGACTATATGTTCCACCGAAATTCCAAGACCCCTGGCAATTCCCACGGCAGCCAGGGCGTTATACACATTGTGCAAAACTGCCCCGTCTTTTGTAGCGGGTATATCCGCAACAGCCATCACGGGTACCGCCACGCCCTGAGCGTGTTTGAGAATAATGCTGGGCCTGTTATTGAATTCATCGACGACCACCGCACATCCGCCATCTCTTACATGGGCGGTAACCTCAGGATGGTCCGGATTGCAAGCAAACAGGATCACTTCTCGTGCGGTTGTATGCTCCCGCATGGCCACACAAAGGGGATCTTCTGCATTTAAAACTATGGCTCTTGCAGACCGCTCGATCACCTGGCGTTTGTGTACCGCCATCTGATCCAGCGTTTCGATGCCTTCAAGGCCCAAATGATCATCGGCAATATTCAGGCACGCACCGACATCAACCTGGTCGAATGCCACCCCCGCGTTGGCCAGATTGCCCCGCGCAGTCTCGAGTACCGCGGCTTCTATTTCAGGGCTGGACAGCACCTCGATGGCGCCCAACACGCCGGCTTCATCGCCTTGCAAGAGGACATCATCATCCAGGTAAACACCGTCAGAACAGGACAGTCCCACTTTTAAACCTGACTCCTTGAGAATTCCGGCGACCATGCGGCTGGTCGTGGTCTTGCCGTTGGTGCCAGTAACCGACACAGTGGGAATCCTTGGAGGTTTGTCACTGGAAAAAAGTTGTGAAAAGAACTTTTCTGAAATTCGCCGGTAGTTTGACCCTGGCGATTTGCTATGGGAAACCAGGTCAGGGACAGGATCTACACCCGTTATGGCGCAGTTGGGCATCCCGGTACTGCCCTGCAGCTCTTTTATGACCAGGTCAACCCCGGCCATTTGCTTTAACCCGCACACCTCTGCAGCTTGAAGCGCCACTGCGTTGAAACTCGCAGGCACCCGGTCAGATACCTCGACACAGGTCCCGCCGTTGTAATAATTGCCCTCACCCCGCAAATTGATCACATCGCCAGCTGCAGGTATCGAGGACAAACCCATCCCAGCCGATGTCAGGCGACACGACAGCGCATCGTCGCCCTTTGCAAGAAGATGCCAGATCCGGTGGTTTTCGGCGCCTTTGGTGGCTTCGGCTTTAGCCTCTGCCAAGGCAGCGATACTGCGCACTCCATCGCCGACAACAGTGGGTGGCGCAAAACGAAGCACCGATACAACTTCATCATCCAGGATGAGAAAACGGTAATGCGCATCCGATACAAAAGACTCCACCCAAATGTCAGCCTTTGCCTTCTCTCTCAGGTAACTTGCCACAACTGCGACTTGCTCATCGTTTTCAAGCGGCCCAAACGCACCATTGTCCAGGTATCCATACTGGGGTAATGCTGCGACTTTAGGCCTGATCGTCACCGGGTAACCGATACGTCTGGCCGAACGCTGGGCTCGCCTGGTCTGGTTCCGATTAGTGAACTCCATGTCCTGGTCCGCGATTGGCAGGTTCGCATCTTTCAGTCTCGGTAATACAGAGGCCCGGTCCAGGCATTCCCGGAATTGCCGGGAAGAGATCGTACCCAGGGGCAATGCTCCTCGACACTGCCGTTGGTTAATACCCCAGCCATATTGGATAACACCTGAGTTTTCAACTGCCCCCGGCCAGGTTGGCGCTCCGTAAAACGGATCCAGGCTCATGGCCGGGATACCTCGCTGCCTGGCCATGTGCTTCAGCAACCGGGTGTTCGGATCCAACCGGCGAGCCAGGGCAAAGGTGACATATTCATGCAGTTGCTGCTGCAACACTGAAGTTGTGTCTGCCTCCACGCCCTCCGGGTTCTCGAGGTTTGCATTGAGGAGGTCCAGTGCCACGTCCGCCGCATACAGGGCACTTGCAGGGTCCTCATACTCAATGAACACACGGCATTCCCGGCTGACATCCTGGGCGTTTATCCGCGAATAGGCCACCTCGTGTCCCGCATAACGTTGCAGCTTTATGACCAGCTCGCAGTAGGCTTCCAACGGCGACTCCGTGCCAGACAAACAGATCGCGCCACCCGAACCGTGTTGACTGACCTCCCCAAGGGTGGCGTTCAGCAATGACAGGCTGACGCCCGGTGTCGATCCACCCGGGATATCGAATTCCAGGCAAACAACCGCAACAGGTGCGTATTTTGACGTCTGGTAGAGAATTCGGCTGGTTAGAAGTCGGTAAACCATGAACTCAACTCTTTGTTCTTTGAAATTCCAGGTTAAACAAACACCTTGTCCAAACGGACGGTCAGTCCGTTTTTAAATCCATTTACACACGGTTTGCGGGGGAACCGATTCGGATTCCGTAGAGCCTGAGTACAAGAGTATAAACCACCCTGTTGAGCTACCTGGCAAGTGTCAGCCTCCGAAGCCAAGTGCCACGCACAAACTTGTGATATAAATACCCTGTTACCCGTCAACCGTGGGAAGCACAGACACGCTGGGTGCCTCCCTGCCCGACCCAGGAGTAAGACAATGGCACACATCGTTATCATGGGCGCAAATATCGGCGGTCTGCCCGCTGCCTATGAAATCCAGGATATCCTCAAGAAAGACACACCCGGTGAACACAAGGTAACCGCTGTGTCCAACAAGGCCGACTTCAGTTTCGTGCCTTCCAACCCGTGGGTTGCCGTGGGTTGGCGCAAACGCTCCGATACCGGTTTTGCCCTGGAAGGCCCGCTCAAAAAGCAGGGTATCGATTTCATCCACAGCGCGGTGATCGAGATCAGGCCCGATGACAATCAACTGCTGCTTGAGAATGGCGAAGCCCTTGATTACGACTACCTGGTCATCTCAACGGGTCCGGCACTCGCCTTCCACGAGGTAGAAGGCCTGGGGCCGGAAGCATATACGCAGTCCATTTGCACCATTGACCACGCTGAAAAAGCCTGGGAAAACTGGCAGGAATTCGTACACAACCCCGGCCCGATCGTGGTCGGCGCCGTGCAGGGCGCGTCCTGTTTTGGCCCCGCTTACGAATTCGCAACGATAATGGATACCGACCTGCGCAGACGTAAAATACGCGACCGCGTACCCATCACCTTTGTCACTTCCGAGCCTTATATCGGGCACCTCGGTCTTGGTGGTGTGGGCAACTCCAAGGGTTTGTTGGAAGCCGAGTTCCGTCAACGCCACATCAGCTGGATCACCAACGCCAAGGTGGAGCGTATCGAAGACGGCAAGATGCACGTCCACGAGTACAACAACGAGGGCGAAGTGTTCAAAGAGCACGTGCTGGAATTCAACTATTCAATGATGTTACCGGCCTTTCTCGGTGTCGAAGCAGTCATGAATGTCGGAGAAGACCTCGTCAACCCGCGCGGTTTCGTCAAGGTCGATGAACATCAGCGCAACCCGAAGTGGAACAACATCTACTCCGTCGGTGTGTGTATCGCGATTCCACCGGCGGAAGCGACACCGGTGCCCACTGGCACGCCCAAGACCGGCTACATGATCGAATCCATGTCGGCCGCAACGGCGCACAATATTTCCAATGACATCAAGGGCAACGCGCGCTGAGAAAGTAGCCACCTGGAGTGCTTTCTGCCTGGCGGATATGGGGGATACCGGCGCCGCATTTATCGCCGTGCCGCAGATACCGCCACGTAACATCACCTGGGCCAAGAAAGGCAAGTGGGTGCACTGGTCGAAGGCCGCGTTCGAGAAATACTTCATTTTCAACATGAAGCGCGGCTCCCACGACCCCTTGTTCCAGAAGCTGGCACTGCGGGTTATTGGTCTGAACCGTCTGAAGGATTAAGCGGCTAACACGCACACGGGGGCGCCAACAACGCCCCCGTGTATATCCCGTCAAACAATGCTAGCAGTCAACAGCCAAATCAGTATCCCGCTTGACGAGATTGAAATCAGCGCCATCCGAGCACAGGGACCCGGCGGCCAGAACGTCAACAAGGTCGCATCCGCCATTCACCTGCGTTTCGATATCCAAGCATCGTCGTTACCCGAAGCGGTCAAGCAACGCCTGTTGCAGAAACAGGACCAGCGGATCACCGGCGATGGCATCGTCATCATCAAGGCACAAAATCACCGCAGCCAGGAAAAAAACCGTACCGAGGCGTTGGCACGCCTTGCTGAACTGGTTAACCTGGCCAGTCACAGACCACGCAAACGGATTCCGACCCGGCCCGGACGTGCGGCCAAACAAAAACGCATGGACGCCAAGAAGCGACGCGGCTCCCTGAAAAAACTGCGTGGGAAACCGCCTGCAATCTAGTGCGTGACATCGCCTCGACCGCAACGTTAATATGCTGTCTGAGCAGCCTGGTTCCAGACATTAATGAAACTGGAATCCAGCAACCTGGAGCACTTTGACCCAAGCATGAGCACAGTCCTTTTCTACCTGTCGTTACCGTTCCTGTACCTGGTGTCATGGCTACCGAAGAAACCCCTTTACCTGTTGTCGGACTTTCTGTTTGTACTCATCTACCGGGTTTTTGGCTACCGCAAGTCCATGGTGACCACGAACCTTGAAAACGCCTACCCCGACAAGACGCCTGAAGAAATCAACGAAATCTGTGAAAATTTCTACCACTACCTGTGTGATTTGATGTTGGAAGTCATCAAGACCCTGACCATTTCACCCAAGGGCGTGCAAAGTTTCTTCAGAATTGATGAAGGTGACCTCGCCCCGCTCGAACGCTTCCACCGGGAAAATCAGAGCGTCATCCTCGTGCTCGGGCACATGGGCAACTGGGAGCTAACCGGCGCCATGTTCTGCCAGTTGGACCTGCACCAGTTGTATGTCATTTACCATCCGCTAGCCAACCGGCATTTCGACGAGCTTTTCACCAAGATGCGCACGCGCAGTGGTATCAGGCTGTACCCGATGAAGGGGGCTTTCAAGAGCATGCTGAAAAACCGGGATCAGCTAACCGCTACCGCTTTTATCGCAGACCAGACGCCCCGGCCTGACAACGCACACTGGATGACCTTCCTGAACCAGGACACCCCCGTTTTTCGTGGTACGGAAAACATCTCAAAAATGCTTGATTACCCGGTTGTGTACGCTTCCGTAATCCGTGAAAAGCGTGGCCTGTACCGGCTTCGCACCGAACTGCTGGCCGAGCATCCCAAACAATACGCCGAAAATGAAATAACAGAACTGCACACCCGGCGTCTCGAGCGTGACATCAATGCGCACCCCGAGACCTGGTTGTGGTCACACCGAAGATGGAAACACAAAAGACCGGAAACTGACCCCGGAACAATAATAATGGAGACACCATGAAATCTATCCTGCTACGCGCAGGGGTGGCAGCCGTCATCCTTGTATCCGTCCTTGCGGCAAACCCCGTCTTTGCAAAGGACGATTTCACGTACTGGCCCGATGCAGACTACGACCCCGCCATCCCCACCCTCGAAGACGTACTGGGCCACAGCCCCGGTGAGCGGATCACCTGGGCCGCCGATGCGGTACGCTATTTCAGGGCACTGGCCGAGGCGGCACCGGAGCGAATTTCCGTCGCCCCGTATGCACGCAGCTGGGAAGGCCGTGAACTGGTCTACGTGGTGGTGACATCACCTGGAAACATGTCGCGTATCCAGGACATCAAGGACAACATGCAACGACTGGCGGACCCCCGTGAAACATCGGCAGCAGAGGCCAGGCAGATCATCGCCTCGCAACCAGCAATCACCTGGCTTTCCTATGGTGTACACGGCAACGAGGCTTCGTCCACCGAAGCGGCCATGCTTACCGCCTACCACCTGCTGGCCTCGCGTGGTGATGCGCGGGTCACTGACATCATGCGTGACACCGTTGTTGTCATTGACCCCATGCAGAATCCCGATGGCCGGGACCGGTTCATACATCATTTTGAAATGGCCGAAGGACTGGTGCCTGATTCCGACAGGATTTCTGCCGAGCACAACGAACCGTGGCCGGGTGGACGCACCAACCATTACCTGTTCGATATGAACCGTGACTGGTTCGTTCTGACCCAGCCTGAAACACGTGGCAGGGTTAAAATCCTGCAGGAGTGGTATCCGGTCTCCTTCGTCGATGCACACGAAATGGGTTCCGACAGCACCTACTATTTCGCACCCGAAGCCGTGCCGTATAACCCGCACCTGGCCGCGGACCAGCGCGCCAGCCTGGCATTGTTTGGCAAGAACAACGCCCGCTGGTTTGACGAGTTCGGACGGGATTATTACACACGGGAGGTTTTTGATGCCTTCTATCCGGGTTATGGCGCCAGCTGGCCGTCTTATTTCGGCAGCGTAGCGATGACTTATGAGCAGGCCTCATCACGCGGCCTGGTGGTCAGGCAATATGACGGCAATGAAATGAGTTTCGCCCATACCATCCGCAATCACTTTGTCACCTCGCTTTCCACGGCCGAAGTCACCGCCGCAAACCGCGAAAAATTCCTGACCGAGTTTTACGACTATCGCGTGAGCGCGATCGAGGAAGGACAAAAAGACGACATCCGTGCCTATATCCTGCCAACCCAGCCTGACCAGGCCGGCGCCAACAAGCTTGCGGGCCTGTTGGTAAAACAGGGTGTTGAAGTCCAACGTGCGACATCAGGGTTCAATGCCTGTGGCACTACTTACGAGGCCGGCTCATTTGTCATCAACACCGCACAGCCAGCCAAACGCCTGATCCGCACGCTGATGGACGTGGATGTGCCGATGGACGATGCCTTCCTCGCAGAGCAGGAACGCCTGCGGGCCAAGAAGCTGAAAGACGAAATCTACGACGTGACTGCCTGGTCACTACCACTGATGATGAACGTAAAAGCCGACGCCTGTTCCCGCGCCGTTAGCGGCTCGTTCGCCCAAGTGGGACCGGTGCTGGTGCAAGCCGGTACTGTTGCCGCCGGTGAAGGTTCGGTCGCGTATCTCGTACCATGGGGTGCAGCGCCTGCCGTGCGTCTGCTGGTCAACGCGCTGCGCCAGGATCTTGCCGTGAAAAGCAGCGACAAGGCCTTCACGCACCAGGGCAAAACTTATCCCGCCGGCAGCCTGATCTTTGATACCAGGGACAACCCCGCCAACCTGTCTGCCGCACTGAAGGATCTGGCGCAAGCAACCGGCGCGAACGTTTTTCCGGTGGACAACAGCTGGGTCAGCAAAGGTCCAAATTTCGGCAGCGAGAACGTGGTGCGGTTCAACCGGCCGAAAGTCGCGATGGCCTGGGATGAGCCAACATCTTCCTATAGCGCCGGCAATGTACGTTTTATCATCGAACGCCAGTTCGACCTGCCGGTTACCGCCATCAGGACTGACCACCTGGTCAACGCTGACCTGAGCCGTTACCAGGTCATTATCCTGCCGCAATACGGTCGACGGGGAAGCTACACGGACACGCTGGGCAAGAAAGGCACTGAAAACCTGCAGACATGGGTGGCCAGGGGCGGCGTACTCATCGGCCTGGGCAACGCCAACCGTTACCTGGCTGATCCCGAAGTCAACCTGCTGTCGGTACGCAGGGAAAATGCCGTTATTGAAGGGGCTGATGACAGTCCCAACGGAACCAGCAGTAAGAGCAAGGATGGCGAAGAGCCAGCCGAGGCCACCGTCAAGGGCAGTTATATCACCGACGCGGAAGCCTACAGGAAGTCGATTACACCTGAAAAGGACAACCCGGACTCCGTTGCCGGTGTACTGGTCCGTGCGACCGTCGACCCGGACCACTGGCTGGGAGCCGGTGTGGCATCAAGCCTGAACGTGCTTGTGCGCGGGCCCGACATCTATACCCCCGCCAGGCAGGATGAAGCGGTCAACGTGGCCGTGTTCCGTGGTGCAGAAGACTTGCTCGCCAGTGGCTACATGTGGGAGCAAAACCGCAAACAACTCGCCTGGAAGCCATTCGTAGTGGCCCAACCCCTGGGCAAGGGTTTTGTGATCGGTTTCACCCAGGACCCAACGGTACGCGCATATCTCGACGGTTTGAATGTTATCTTCATGAATGCAATCCTCAGAGGATCGGCGCACGCGAGACCTGTGCGGTGAACAGAAGCCAATGGGCCGATAACGTGACATACGGGTATTATTGAGATGGCTTCTTATTGAGGATACTTCACATGCCAGATATTAAAGATGAACTGGATTTTGACACGCTCGCAGTCAGGGCCGGGCAAAAGCGCACTGATGAGGGTGAGCACAGTGAAGCCATTTTCACCACCTCGAGCTACGTCTTTGACTCGGCTGCGGAGGCTGCAGCCCGTTTTGCCGGTGACAAGCCCGGCAATATCTACTCCCGCTTCACCAATCCAACCGTCAGGACCTTTGAAGAACGCCTGGCGGCCCTGGAAGGCGCCGAGTCCTGTGTGGCTACGGCTTCCGGGATGGCGGCCATCCTCTCCACCTGCCTGGGATTGCTGAAATCCGGCGATCACATCGTCTCGTCACGCAGTATTTTTGGTTCCACCACCGTGCTTTTTACCGACTACCTGGCGAAGCTTGGTATCGGGACCAGCTTTGTTGACCTGACAGATTTTTCGAGCTGGGAATCGGCTATTTGCCCCACAACCCGCTTGCTGTTCCTGGAAACCCCGTCCAACCCATTAACCGAGATAGCTGATATCAGCAAGCTGGCGGAGTTGGCCCATGAAAACGGTTGCCTGCTGGTCGTGGACAACTGTTTCTGCACCCCTGCCCTGCAGCGACCCATCAAGCTCGGCGCGGATATCGTGGTTCACTCGGCCACAAAATTCCTCGATGGCCAGGGCCGTTGCGTGGGCGGTGCAGTGCTGGGCGCCAAGGACGTCGTGGGTGAAGACGTGTTCGGGTTCCTCAAAACTGCGGGACCAACCATGAGCGCTTTCAATGCCTGGGTATTTTTAAAGGGCCTGGAGACGCTGAGACTGCGCATGGAGGCCCACAGCGCCAATGCCCTGGCCCTGGCCGAATGGCTTGAACAACAGGATGCAGTGGACCGGGTCTACTACCCGGGGCTGGAAAGCCACGCCCAGCACGATTTGGCAAGATCCCAGCAATCCGGGTTTGGCGGCTTGCTGTCGTTTGAACTCAAGGGCGGTAAGGACGCGGGCTGGAAGCTGATCGATGCAACCCGCCTGGTCTCGATCACGGCCAACCTCGGTGATACCAGGACCACCATCACACACCCGGCAACCACCACCCACAACCGTCTTACGGATGAGCAACGTCAGCAGGCAGGTATTGAAAATGGCCTGATAAGGATTGCCGTGGGACTTGAAAACATTGAAGACCTGAAAACAGACCTGGCGAGAGGTATGGGCTGACCAAGGTTTTGGTTCCTAAGGGTCAGTCCGTAGGAGTCAGGCCTGGATTTCCTGGTACTCGTCCAGTAGCTTGGACAGGTCTTCCCAGTCACCAGCCAACAGGTTCTCGGCCATCGGGTACAACATGCCCTCCTCCTTGACATTGTGCTGCTGCACCAGCATCAGCAGGGTGTCACCCAGGTCCATGGCCTCTTCCGCATTACCGGCCTCAATCGTCTTGCCGATCTGTTCCAGCAGGCCCTCCATCTGCCTGTGCTCCATCTTCATCACGGAAACCGGACCGCTGCCTGCCATGCCACTCTTGGCATCAAACGCCGGGAACAGGACCTCTTCCTCCATGGCCAGGTGTCGGCGCATGCTGGCATCGTATTTTTTCCAGGCGGCACGGGCCAGTTCGATGTCGTCGGTATCGAGCAATTCTTCCACGTCTGCCCAACGGGCATCACAATCGCGGTGATCCTGCTCAAAAAATGTTACAAGGCCTCCATGAAGGTCTTTGGGTTGCATTGATATCTCCTTAGACAAGGCTAAACCGGCCAGCGACGTGCTGGTAAATTATCCCCACATCACCTATTTTAGCAACACACCACGACAATAGTAGCGTTTATGGAAAAAACCGCTGTCGAATATGACCTGCCGGAAGGAATCGACGCTTCCGATATCGTGGATTTGCGTGGTTTAGAGGCCCCGGAACCGATGGTCAGGATACTGGAAGCCGGCACCCGGCTCGGCCCCGGTGAGCGCTACCTGGCATTGCTGCCACACGTTCCGCACCCGTTGTTCCCGCACCTGGAGACCCGCGGGCTTGCCTGGCAAATCTGTGAACAAGCGGATGGCTGCGCCGTGGTAGTTATCAGGAGGCGCGATTGAAAACCGCCGGGCTGAGCCTCGAACAGGCCCCACCGCTTTCGATACCCGCCAGTTTCTTCCTGGTGGTCCCGCTTGGAGTTCTCGCAGCTGCGTACATCATGCTGACCAGTGTTGCAGCAGCTTTTGGCAGCCCGTGGACGCCACCGTCCGTGGCCCTGACACACGCCGGAACGCTCGGGGTGCTGGGTATGGGTATGCTCGGTGCGCTTTACCAAATGACCCCCGTGGTTGCCGGTGCTCCGGTACCGCTGCCACGCATGGCCCACCTCGTGCACGTGCTGATGCTGGCCGGTCTGGCCGGTTTCCTGTGGCGCCTGACGGGTGGTACCGAATCCGCCATGGTATTTGCGATAGCCTGCTTCTCTATAGCCCTGCTTGCATTTCTGCTGCCACTGGCCGCGGCCCTGCTGCGTCCGGCAACCCGCAATGAAACCGTGCAGGGTATGCGCCTGGCCGTATTGAGCCTGGCGGCAGTCACGCTTGCTCGGCCTGGTCATGGCCCAGGGTCTTGCGGGCGGTAATTTTCCGCAGCAACACATGTTATGGGTACAGATCCACGTCACGCTGGCGCTACTCGGTTGGGCCGGTGGTTTGATCATGTCCGTGTCCTGGCAGGTCATCCCGATGTTCTACCTGGCACGACCATCAGTAAGCTGACACAGCGCTGGCTATTGGGTTTGCTGCTCGCGGGATTACTGCTGCCGTTGCTCAGTGCCGTGCTGTATGACGGTAACGGGCCCGTTACCGCTGGCCAGCTTGCAGCCATCGCCGCATTGCCGGCAGCATTGGTCGTGTGGCTGGCACACCCTGCCCTGGTTTTGCTGGGCATTTCACGCCGTAAACGCAAACGCGGCGACGCATCATTGCTGTTCTGGAAAACCGGGCTCGGTATCGCGCTGTTGCTGATTCCTGCCGCCATTGCTGCGCTGCTTCTTCCTGACCCGCGCTGGCAGGTGCTGTTTGGCTGGCTGGCCATTTGGGGTTGGGCGGGGCTGATCATGCACGGCATGCTCAGTCGTATCGTGCCATTCCTGGTCTGGTTCCACCGTTATTCTGCCAGGGTCGGATTCGAACCGGTGCCATCCATGCGCAGCCTGTTGTCACAACGACGCATCAAGACGGGCTTCGTCCTGCACTTCATCTCAGTGCTGGCCGGCATGGCGGTGATTATTTACCAGCTGGACTTGCTGTCCCGGCTCACGGGTGCACTTTTAGCAGCTACGGCAATCAGCATGGGCAGCATGCTCATACACGTTTTGAGAACCCGCCAGGACTAATAATTGACCTTCCCTGGCCCGCAGGGTATTTAAACGCTGAGATGTGAGAGTTGAATCCCTAAATCGCAGTTCCCGGACTGTACCATTACCAATCCATCCGGGCGAACTTCAAAAGCTAAACCTTTGTAAACCTCTCCATTATCCAAAGTCACGACAACGGAAATTGGGGGGTTCAGTGTACGTGGGTCACCCTTGACTTTCGCGGCCGCTAATTCGGCTTCTAGTTTTTCAACATCTGATTTGGGCATATCCACTTACCTCTTCATAATCTTCCCTTAAGCCTACAGCAATTGCAGCTGTTGTGCCTTGTCAAAATGGAAGATAAAGAGTTAAAGACATCATTAACTGGCCAAAAACAGACTGGCTCTTCACGCACTAACGCAATAGCGCCAAAAAATCCGCCGGCGCGGGAGTTTCAAATACCAGTCGCTTGTTCGTTCCCGGCTTGGTGATGCTCAGCCGCAAGGCATGCAAACCCATACGCTCGCCGGCCGTGCCGTATCGCTGGTCGCCTACGACCGGGTGTCCCAGCCATGCCAGGTGGGCTCGTATTTGATGCTGGCGGCCGGTTTCCAGTGCCACCTGTAACAGCGTTCGCTGACCAGCGTAACGGTCGGTGGTGAAATGGGTCACCGCGCGCCTGGCGTCCGGGTGCGGCCCGACATGCATCTGGTAAATTTCCGGGTCGAGACGTAGAGGTTGATCGATGGTGCCTTGCGCAGGCTCCGGGCAACCTTCCACGATCGCAAGGTAGGTTTTTTCCGCCGCTTTCCACACCTTCATCACCGCCTCCCGCATCGCCCGGGAGGTAGCGAAGAGCAATACCCCGGAAGTATCGCGATCAATGCGGTGCACCGGCCACAGTTTTACCGGCTTGTTACGGCGCGACAGCTGGTCACGAAGTATGCCCAGCGCATGGGGTTCCTTGTCTTTGCCGGAACCAACCGACAACAAGCCGGCAGGTTTATTGATGGCGATCAGGTCCCGATCCTTGTAGAGGATGTCGAGCTGTGGACGCGCGCCGGGAGCGCCCCGGGCCGAAGCTTCGACAAGCACCTGGTCGCCTGCCAACAGCTCGTGGTCATGCCGGGTAACCTGCTCGCCGTTAACACTGACGCAACCGTTTTTGAGCCGCTGCTTGATCGTTGTCCGTGACCAGCCCTGAAGTTCGGTAATAAGAAACGGGATCAGGGTGGTGTTTACCTTGACGGTTAGCCTATCTGACATTGACTTATTACCTTATTAAAAGCGCATATGTGCGCAGAAGTATGCAAGCTCTGCACCGGCCCCACCAACCAGGCAACGACTAAGTCGGCAGTGCCTACCTTGAAATTGAAACTGACCATACAAACACCTATCCCGTCCGGTACCAATGAACACCATCCACGTCTTCATCAATGCTGATTTCACTCTGCTGGTGTAGATAGTTCAGGTGGGCAATGGCCTCACTGACAGCCATGATCAGGTTGCCATCGTTGACCTCGCCTTTGAACAGTACCGGGAACGCGTCAACGGCGCGCCGGGGTTCGCGGCAAAGCGTTTTCGAATTGGGCCAGGCATTCCTCGTGTTCCTTGATCAGTTCATCCAGACGATGTTTGACGCCCCGGAAAGGTTTGCCGTGCGATGGCAGCACCAGCACGTCATCCGGCAATATCTGCTTCAAACGCCTGAGTGACGCGAACCAGTCCGCCAACGGGTTTGCCGTCCGGCTCAGTCGGCCATACGCCGACATTGGACGAGATCGTCGGCAGGATTTGGTCACCGGAGATCAGTACGTTCAAGTCTTCGCAAAACAGGCAGGCGTGCTCCGGTGAATGACCGGTACCGATGATGACCCGCCAGGTGTTGACGCCGATATCCAATTCCAAGCCGTCGTGAAGGCGGTGATAGGACTGCGGCAAGGTGGAAACCACCTGTCCGAAGGAACCGAAGCGTTCTATGTACTGGCCCAGCTGTTGTCTGGAATATCCGGCTGCATGGTAAAAACGCCTGCCCTCTTCAGGTGCTGGTTGCCCGGTGTCCGCGACCAGGATACGGCACAACAGGTATTCTTCGCGGGTCATGTACAGATCTGCATCCAGGCGGTCACACAGCCAGCCCGCGCAACCCACGTGGTCCGGGTGCAAATGGGTTACCAGCACCCTGGATACCGGTTTTTCTCCCGGCAACCCTGCCAGCACATCCTTCCAGATATCCCGTGTTACGCCGGTGAAAAAACCGGTGTCCACCAGCAGACGGCCATCACTGTCATCGAGTACCCAGGTATTGATGTGGTTGAGCGTAAATGGCAATGGCATGTGCAACCACCGGATACCCGGCAGTATCTCCATGACTTCACCCGGTTGTGGGCTAAACCCGTATTCATACTCGATCGAAGTGTTCAATTTAGTCATCGGCGTATTATGAAGGAGGCGCCCTGTGAGCGATACATTTGGGAAATTTTATGCAACCGGTGGCAAAACCCTTGAAAACATGCCCGCGAGTTGACATATATCAGACTTGGCTTAACTGTTATCAAATACCATTCAGCCTGGCAATTTTGTAGTAAAAAAACCAGATTAATTCCGACCCGGAGCTCAGACATGACAGTAAATACCACCCCCAATAAATATGTATACCTTTTTTCTGATATGGACGAGCTCAAAGCACGTTTTGGCGACGACTGGGACGGCGTGCGTTCGCTGCTTGGCGGTAAAGGCGCCAACCTGCTCGACGCCACCAGCCAGGACATACCCGTACCACCCGGGTTCACCGTCACCACCGAAGCCTGCATCGACTATCTCGCCGCCGGCGATACCTTCCCTCCCGGCTCATGGGAAGCGGCACTGGAAGCCGTCAAGGAAGTGGAAAAACAAACCGGCAAACGCTTCGGCGACTCACAAAACCCGCTGCTGCTGTCATGCCGCTCCGGGGCCAAGTTCTCGATGCCGGGCATGATGGATACCGTCCTGAATATCGGCATGAACGACGAGACCGCCGAGCGCCTTGTCGAACTGAGTTCATCACGTTTTGCATATGACCTGTACCGCAGGCTGGTACAGATGTTTGGCAGCGTTGTCATGGGCCTGGAAGATGATGATTTCGAGGAGGTGATCACCGAGGCGCGGCAGAAAGCCGGGGTTAAGGTTGATTCTGAACTCGACGGCGATACCTGGAAGGCAGTAACCGGGAAGTTCAAGGCCATTTTCCACAAACACACCGGACGCGAGTTCCCGACCGACCCGTATGAGCAGTTAAAACTGGCCACCGAGGCCGTGTTCAAATCCTGGAACGGCAAGCGCGCCATCGACTACCGCAACGCAGCCAATATCCCTCACGATCTCGGCACCGCGGTTAACATCCAGACCATGGTATTTGGCAATATCGGCGACGATTGCGCCACTGGCGTATTCATGTCGCGTAACGCCACCACAGGCGAGCCGCAACTCGAAGGTGACTACCTGATCAACGCCCAGGGAGAGGACGTGGTCGCCGGCACGCGGGCGACCCTGCCGATCAAGCAACTCGGCGACGACATGCCGGAAAACTACGCGGAGCTGGAAGCCATTGCCAAACGGCTCGAAATCCACCACCGCAACATGCAGGACATGGAATTCACCGTCGAGCAGGGCAAGCTGTGGCTGCTGCAGACCCGTGACGGCAAGCGCACCGCGCAAGCGGAAGTACGCATCGCTGTCGACATGGTCGACGAAGGCCTGATTTCTATCGAGGAAGCCGTGTCACGCGTCAAGCCCGACCAGATCGACTTTTTCCTGCACCCGCAGTTAAACCCCGAGGCCGTCAAGGACGTGGCGCCCATCGCCAAGGGCCTGAATGTCTCACCCGGCGCGGCTGTCGGCGTAATCGCCTTTGACCCCGGCCTGGCGGAGAAATGGGCCAAGGAAGACGGTAAGGACGTGATTTTGGTACGTAATGAAACCAAGCCGGACGACGTACACGGTATGTTGGCCGCCAAGGGTGTACTGACCAGCAAGGGCGGGCGCACCAGCCATGCAGCATTGGTTGCCCGGCAATTCGGTACACCGGCAGTGGTCGGTGTCAGCGAGATCGAGATCGACTTCGACAAGCGCGTGATGCACGTTGGTGAAGACCTGGTCATCGCCGAAGGCGAATTCCTGTCCATCGACGGCAACAGCGGCCTGGTTTATCACGCCCAGCTGCCCACGCAGGTTCCGGACTTCAACGACCCCTACCTGCTGAAAGTCCTGTCCTGGGCGGACGACATCCGCAAGCTTGGTGTCCGCGCCAACTCGGACTACCCCGATGACGCTAAACGCGCCCGCATGTACGGCGCCAAGGGCATCGGCCTGTGCCGTACGGAACACATGTTCTTCGAGGAAGAGCGGCTGCCGATCATGCAAAGCCTGATCCTCGCAACCAACCCTGAGCAGCGTGCTGAAGCCATCGCCAAGCTGATGCCCATGCAACAATCAGATTTTGAAGGATTGTTCCGCGCCATGGACGGCTACCCCGTCATCATCCGTTTGCTGGATCCGCCGTTGCATGAATTCCTGCCCTCGGCACATGACCTGATGAATGAAGTGACCGATCTGAGGCTGCGTTTGCAAGCTGGCAATGAAGACGCCGGTCCAATCGAGGCGGAAATCGAGGCCAAGAATGCCTTGCTGTTACGCGTGGAAGAACTGCACGAATCCAACCCGATGCTGGGCACCCGCGGTGTACGGCTTGGTATCACGATTCCCGGTCTCTACGAGATGCAGGCCCAGGCCATCTTCCAGGCTGCCTGCGTTTGTGCGGCTGAGGGCGTCAAGGTGATCCCCGAAGTCATGATTCCGCTGGTCTCAAACGCCAGTGAATTCGACATGATGAAGGACTCCCTCGATAAGGAGGCACGCAAGATTCTGGACGGCAATGGTATCAGCATGGATTACATGATCGGCACGATGATCGAAATCCCACGTGCTGCCCTGACTGCCGGTGCTATTGCCAAAAATGCGCAGTTCTTCTCATTCGGCACCAACGACCTGACCCAGACCACTTACGGCATCTCCCGTGACGATGCCGAGACCGGTTTCCTGCTGCACTACCTCGAAACCGGCCTGATCAAGGACAACCCGTTCGCCAGTATCGACCCGGACGGCATCGGCCGCTTGATGAAGATCGCCATCGAGGATGGCCGCGCAACCCGTCCAGACCTGGAAATCGGTGTCTGCGGCGAGCACGGTGGTGACCCTAAGAGCATCCACCTGTGCCACGAACTGGGACTCGATTACGTGTCCTGCTCACCATTCCGTGTGCCGATCGCACGACTGGCAGCAGCGCACGCAGCGCTGGGTACCAACAAAGGGTAAGAGAATAGAGGGGTCGGGTACAAAATTCAGCGTGAAATCTGAACCTTGTACCCACCCCTCTTGCCTCAGTAAGTGTTAACCGGATTCGAAGCAAAGCCATGAAATGTATCGTTGACCTGACCATCGTGCCCATCGGCGTCGGTGTGTCACTGTCAAAATACGTAGCTGCCTGCGAGACAGTACTTGACCGGCCAGGCTTGACCACCAGCCTGCACCCCAACGGCACCAGCATCGAGGGTGAGTGGGACGAGGTTTTCGACGCCATCAAAGCCTGCCACGAAAAGGTTCACGCCATGGGCGCGCCGCGTATCCACACCAACATCAAGCTCGGCACCCGCACGGACCGCGAGCAGACGATGCAGGACAAGCTCGACAGCGTGCACGAAAAACTGTCGGGCTAACTAAAATGATAATCCCAAGGCGTTGGACCCGGTATTTCTTCTCGGGACTCGTCGTGGATACATCCCTGTAGACTCGATCGCGACTTCCCTGTCAAAACAAATTCACCGGATATCAAGTCCATTCTTAGGAAACTGGCGGATTTCTTTCCTATACTCGGTTAAACCGTTCGCACGAGGTCAGTGAATTAATAGAGGAGAAAACCGTGCAAATTCGCCTGCTTAAAACCATCTTTGTAGCCATCATCGCCCTGCTCTGCCTGGCCTATGCCACGCAGAACATCGTCAACCTCGATGCGGCTTACGCGTCGTTTGCGTATGTGATGAGCAACGCCGACCATGCCGCTTATGCCAAGTCGTTCATGCCGGCGATTTCCAGCCCCGCCCTGCTCTGGATCGCACTGGTCCTGGTCGTGGCCTTCGAATTCCTGGCCGGTCTGCTCGCAGCCAGGGGTGCTTTATCGATGTGGAGCGCCAGGAATGCATCCGCCGGATGAGTTCAACTTGTCAAAGAAATACGCGTTGCTGGGCTGTGGCATGGGTGTGATTGTCTGGCTCGGGTTCTTCGGCGTATTCGGCGGCGCATTTTTCCAGATGTGGCAGACCGAAATCGGCAAAGCCTCGATGGACGGCGCCTTCCAGTTCTTCATGTCATGTGCCGTGGTGCTCATCATTGTCAGCATGACGGATGAGTGACAAAAAAATGAAACACTTCCACAACTCCCGCACAATTAACTTGCCTAGCGGGGACACAGGTATATCCACCTGAGACACGCCGTGGATACATCCCTGTAGGCTCTTCACAAACCTCCTTGTTTGTGAAGGTCTCAGGTTGGAATACCTGTATCCCCGGTTTTAATCAGCGTATCCCGGAAGGGAGCACCCGTCTCAGCGCATTAAGTTGAAGAATAAATGCTTTTGTGATCCTGACTGGTTTTAACATTACAATGACACGGTGATTTCCCGTCAAGGAAGCCGGTCGTGAAAATCAACCGCATCGAGCTGTATTTCGTCAAGATTCCTCTCGAAGACAAGAAGCCGGGATTCTTCACTCAACCCCGTTACTTCGAACCCAGCTGGATTCCGGGCTTCCGTCAGTCTGAAATGCGCTTCTACCTGTTGAAGCTCGGCACCGATGCGGGACACGAAGGTGTCGCCGCCATCACCGGGATGGGGCTCGAGCGTTCAGGTCTCGGCGCCATCCTCGGTAACTACCTGATGGGCATCAACCCGCTGGACATCACGCTGGTCAACCAGCGTATCCAGGAATTCTCCTATATCGGTATGCGCAACGGCTGGGTCGACGCCGCGTTCTGGGATCTCATTGGAAAAATCAAGGACGAACCGTTATGGAAACTGCTCGGCGGCACGGGGGGCCATGTCTACCCGTACCTGTCGACCGGCTCCACCCACGGCCATGACCAGTCCGCAATTCGTGAAATCAGTAAACGGACCGTTGATGCCAGGTTCCGCGGTATCAAGATTCGAGTCAAGGGCACGGATATCGGTCAGATGACGGATTTTGTCGGCGCCGCCCGTGATTCAATCGGCGCAGGAACACAGCTGATGGTAGATGCCAACCAGGGCTGGCCAGTCGACCTGCTGGATGAAACACCAAAATGGAACCTTGACCTGGCGTTGAAGTTCGCCCGGAAAATCGAGGCCCATGATGTCAGGTGGCTGGAAGAACCGCTGAACCGGGGCAATTTTGCCGGGTTGGCCGAATTACGCAAAAACACCACCACACCGATCGCCGGCGGTGAACTGAATTCAAGCTGGTGCGACTTCAAAACCATGCTGGATACCGGCAGCCTGGATATCTATCAGCCGGACGCGGTCATGGCCGGCGGCACCTACGCCGGTGGTGTCTCTGTGGTTTACTGGCTGATTAATGAAATCTGGAAACGCAACCACGAAAATATCGATCCGCTTGGCAAGGTCAAGTTTTGCCCGCACACCTGGACAACGGGACTGGGCTTTGCGTTGGCACTTCAACTGGTCGGTGTCATTCCAATGGAAGAACGCAGCTTGCTGGAATACCCGCTGGAAGGCCACTGGAAGCCGGAACACTGGGCACGTTTTATCAAGGGTGGTTTTCCAATAGATGACGATGGAAGTATCCGGATTCCGGACAAGCCAGGCCTGGGCATCGAGATCGACTGGGACGTCATCCGGCGTTTTGGCAAACGCATCTACCACGGCACACCTGGTAACGTGGCCAGCCAAGCCTTACGCGACCGTGGTGTCAAGCAAGCGCTGTACCTAAAGGATAAGAAAGCGAAGCAGCTGGAACGCTCAGCACAGGCGCAATTTTCCATTCCGGAACCGCCATTTTAAGGTCGAGGTAAATCATCATCCAGCACCAGGCCAGGGGAAGAAAAGAACTAAGCGTTTGAGTGTCTTTTTTCCCGGACAAAAGAAAACCCCGGTCGCGGTGTTGAGATTGTTTAAGAGGGAACACCGGGACCGGGGGTTGGGGCTGTAATATCAGGTATTAGCTATTGCACTCTCCCGTGCCACGGCCGCCACCACCATTACCGCCACGTGACTGGCGCATTTCATCCAGCATCTGCCTGAATTCCTCGCGCTTGGCCTGGTGCTCTTCGTACAGGGCCAGTTGTTCCGGAGTAAGCAGCAATACGATTTGCTCGTGGATGCTCGCACGCATGTCACTGGCAAACTGGCGAGCCCTTTCCTGCTCTTGTTCACGCAGCAACTGGGCATCTTCAAAAATGGCCGCGATTTCGGCAGCCTGGACGTCGTCGAGACCCAGCAATTCAGTCAGGCGAGCCGCCGGATCACCGGGGCCACCGGGGCCAGCAGAATTTCCTGCTACAGCCGGATTACCGTTGCCGCCAGCATTTCCAGGGCCGCCCTGGCCTTGCTGGGCCATCGCCGTACCTGCGGCAAGTGCGAATAAAAATGCAATCAATACAATCTTTTTCATGGTCATTTCCTCGTTTGGTTAAATAAAATCCTGCAAATCTTTTTTGATCACCGGACGTTTCTGACAGGCTCCATACTGGCCTGCAAAATTGCACCAAATTTGAAGAAAATGTGGAGATTTCACTGCAACAGTTGTCCGAAGCGCAGACGTGGTGCAGGATATGGCAGCAACGGGGACCACAATGAAACTGAAGCTCATCCATAAATTGCTGATCGCAATGATTGCCTGCACCACGGCCGTGCTGGTACTGAACACACTGGCCACACGCGCCAGCATCGGACACGGCTTCATGGACTTTTTACAGAACCAGGAGCGCAGCAGGCTGGAGTTGCTGGTACCCGAACTGGCCGATTGGTACCAGGCTCACGGTAGCTGGCAGGAACTCGCCAGTAACCCGCATGAATTTTTCTACCTGATGTTATCGGCGTCGCTGGATGACCCGAATGGCCGGTTGGCGTTAGGCCCGGGAAGGTCACAATCCCCGGGGCGTGAAGGACGCCGTGTCCAAAGGTTCCCCGGTGCAGGCCCACCCGCAGGACGGGGACCAGGCCAACCACACCAGGGTGCAGGACCTGCCGGTGGCCCCGGTGGACGCAATGCCCTGCCCCAGCGCATTTTCCTGCTCGACGTAGACAAAGTACCGGTGGTAGGTGAAGTGCCCCTGGAGTTTGATGAAGACTACCTGCTGCCCATCGAGGTCGATGGGCTTGTAACCGGATGGCTAGGTGTTGCCCTGGTGAACGATTTCAACCTGCCCGAAGAAGAAGCCTTTATCAACCGTCTGCGTAACCATCTGCTGATGGGCCTGGGAATCGGCCTGGCAGTGGCAGTATTACTGGCCTGGTTGCTGGCCCGGCACCTCAGCCGGCCCATCAATAAGGTGGCTGAAGGTATTCGTTCCGTGGCTGCCGGTAACTTTGATACCAGGCTTGACACAAAAGGCAGTGATGAGATCGCCAGGTTGAGCGAAGACGTCAATCGCCTGTCAGCTGCACTCAGCGAGCACGAGACGGCACGTAAACGCGCGATGTCGGACATTGCACACGAGCTGCGTACCCCGTTGGCCATCATCAGCGGCGAACTGGAGGCCATGAGCGACGGCATACGCCCACTGGACAAGGAACAGCTTGACTCGGTACGTGACGAGGTCAAACACCTCGCCGTGCTGGTTGATGATCTGCACAGCCTGACGATGACCGATTCAGGCGCACTGGCCTACAAGATGGCGCCGGTGAACTTCAACGACCTGCTTGAACTGGCCGTGGAATCGTTTACCGGCCCAGCCACAGAGAAAGGTCTTGAACTCGATTTCACGGAGCCGGAACGGGTCATCAGATTGCGTGGTGACGAACGGCGTCTGCGCCAACTCCTGCACAACCTGCTGGACAATTCTGTACGGTACACCGATGCCGGCGGCAAAATTTCGATCGTTCTCGGTGATGATGGCCTACAGGCTCAACTCCATATCAGTGATAGCGCACCGGGGGCCAGCAAGGACGAATGTGAACGAATGTTCGAACGTCTTTACCGCATGGAGGCCAGCCGTAACCGCAACTCAGGCGGCAGCGGCCTGGGCCTTGCCATCTGCCGCAATATCATCGAAGCTCACGGTGGACAGATTACCGCGCAACCGGGGCCGGACGGCGGCCTGATGATCACCACCACCTTGCCGCTCGACACATGAATACACAGGCCACAATCCTGATCGTTGAAGACGAGGAAAAGATCGCCAGTCTGCTGCGTGATTACCTGGAAAAAACCGGTGGTTACCAAACCCACTGGGTGGGGCGTGGCGACGAGGCCGTGCAGGCCTTTGAAGAGACCGCACCCGACCTCGTGTTGCTGGACTTGATGCTGCCCGGCATGAATGGCCTGGATGTGTGCAAGGCAATCCGTGGCAAAAGCCAGGTGCCGATCATCATGGTCACGGCACTGGTGGAGGAAATCGACCGCCTGCTCGGCCTGGAACTGGGTGCGGACGACTACATCTGCAAACCCTTCAGCCCCAGGGAGGTCGTGGCCAGGGTAAAAGCTGTGCTGCGCAGGGCTGGTGCCTTGGCCAAGGACCTGTTGCCGGCCGGTCTGCAGATTGACCGGGAACGCCACAGCGTCAGCCTGGATAAGCATGTGCTGAAGCTTTCACCGGTGGAATTTGCCTTGCTCAGCTACCTGGCAGAACACCCGGGACAGGTGTTCTCGCGTGACCAGTTAATGAATGCGATTTATTCCGACTACCGCATCGTCAGCGACCGGACCATCGACACCCACGTCAAGAATCTGCGACACAAACTGGCCGATGCCAGTCCTGGCGCCGACCTGATCGAATCCGTATACGGGATTGGTTACCGCCTCGTCACCTGACGAGAACCGCCACTTTTAACCGCCACTGGCCTCCGCAGCAGGCTCTTGCGGAGTATCGAGTACCGGATTGCCATGCCCCCGACGGCCATTGCCGCCTTGTCCACCCCGACCGCCCCGGCCACCATGGCCATTCATTTCAGCACGGTGTTCGCTGACCATCGCCCGCTGTTCTTCGTTCATAACAGCATGAATTTCATCCCGCGAGCCGCCGTTTTGGCGGATTTCCTGCATCTGCGAGATCTGCTGGTCGCTGAGATTCAGCTCTTTCTGAAATTGAGCCTGCTGGTCTACGCCACCATAACCGCTCTGACCGCAACCACCCTGGCCCTTTCCTCCCTGACCGCCCCTGCCGCGCGCATCGGCTGATGCGGCCATGACGATCAGTAAAATTGAACTGAGAATTACGATAGATCGTTGCATGGCGAATTCCTCCCGGTAGTTAATCCATAGTTGGATTATCGGTACCAAATATGGAGCAAATATGGAGGTAAGCACGAAGGGATACGGTTTTTCATGCACTTGCAATACCTTTATTTTGAGCATATGCTTAAAAAATCAGGAGATATGGCACTTCGCACGGATGCATCTGGCACGGATGCAAACGGGATAGTTCTCTACAGACAGACCTACCCATTCTTGTTTCTCTAAAGGGACTTCATTGCATGAGGGACGCTTTTAGCGAGGCATGACATGTTAATTCAGACTTTAAAACCACCAGTGGCTGGCGAGATCTTCAGGTTCAGCGTTGCGGGATGTTCTGGCACAACAAAGGTCAGGGTGTTCGTTAACAGGCAGGCGATACTCGACCGCGAATATAACAGCATGCTGTGCCAGTCAATGGCCGAGATCCCGCGTGGCGTTGAAGGCAAAACCCTCAGTGTTTCTGCAGTCGATTCTGCCGGCCACACAAAAACGCTCGAGTACGAGATTTCTGATTCGGACCCTGGCGCACACAGTATGCTTGCCGGCACCAGGAGAGCGTATGGTTGAGTCTGGCTATTGCCAGCCGTCAACCGAAAGGCTTTTCCAAACCACTTCCAGGAGTTGTTCGACACCGGCATCGTGATATTTGGGTGACCGGTTATCCGTATCATCCCGTTCATCGATGCGTTGCAGGCCGGGCCAGTAACTCAGCACCTCGTCCGTCATGACCGGGAAAGGCGGACCCTCGAAATTCGACTCATCAAATTCCAATGTAATCAGCAACTGGAAAGCACCCGGTTTCAGCAGTTCTTTCGTGTGCCGGGCATACTCGGGCCGTTTTTTAGACGATATGGCGCTCAAGGCCGCACGGTCATAGAGCGCGTCATATGGCAGGTCCGTGAATTCGAAGTAGTTACCACAGGCAATCGCGATACTGGTGTCCAACCCACGAAACCAGCTGAACCCACCACGCTCGGCGGTTTCAAACGCCAATCCCGATTCTTCAAAAAAAGTACGTGCGGCAATGGTGGAAAGCTCGACCCCAGTCACCTCATAACCCTGTTGTGCAAGCCACAGAAGGTCGGTGGATTTTCCACATAGCGGCACCAGCACACGGCTGCCGTGTGACAACCGGGGCCAGTACTTCTTCAGTGCCGTACTGCCGTCCGCCTCGTGCCAGCCACAGCGTCCTTCCTGCCAGCGTGAGTGCCAGAACTCCAGTACTCTAGCGCCCCTCGTCAGAACTGGTCCTCGGTCATTGCCATCATGCTGTCACTGCCGGCCTCGATCGCGGCAAGGTAGGCACCGGTGCGTGGCAACAGGTGATCGAAGTAGAACTGCGCGGTGATGTTCTTGGCCTCCAGGAAACCCCTGTCAGAACTGCCTTCGGCCAATAACTGCGTGGCCTTCAACGCCGAACGCGCCATTACCCAGCCACCGCACAAAAAACCCATCAGCATCATGTAATTGACACTCGCCGCACCGATGGCGTTCTTGTCCTGCATGGCATTTTCCAGCAACCAGGCCGTGGCTGCCCTGCCCGCCTGCACGGCGTCTTTCAGGCTGGCGCCCATACCGGACAAGGCATCAACTGCGGCGACCTCATCGGCGTTCGCTTGTATCTCGTCCAGCAGCGCCTGTACGGCCTCGCCCTTGTCCATCACGGTCTTGCGCCCGGCCAGGTCCAGGCCCTGGATTCCCGTAGTGCCCTCGTAGATGGTCATGATGCGCTCATCCCGCACGTGCTGGGCGCTACCGGTTTCTTCGATATAACCGGCGCCGCCGTGCACCTGCATGCCTAAATAGGTCACTTCCTGTGCAAACTCGGTGATCCAGCCCTTGACGATGGGCGTGTACACGCCCGTACGGGCATCATGCCTGGCCGCGTCTTCCGGGCTTTTGGCCGTTTTAATCATGTCGTTTTCGGTCGCAGCCACATAAACCAGGCCACGCATGGCCTCGGTGGCGGACTTCATGGTCATCAGCATGCGCCGCACATCCGGGAACTTGATGATCGGGTAACGTGAACCATCCCTGCGTGTACCCTGCAGGCGTTCTTGCGCGTATTCCACAGCCTGCTGATAGGAACGCACGGCCACGCCCAGCCCCTGGATACCGACTCCCTGGCGGGCGTCGTTCATCATCGTGAACATGGCCATCAGGCCCTGGTGCGGTTGACCCACCAGGTAGGCCACAGCACCGCCGTTATCACCAAAATTCAGGGTCACGGTCGGACTGGCATGGATACCCAGCTTATGTTCGAGACCTACTGCGTAAACATCGTTGCGTTTACCGGGGCGGCCGTTTTCATCCAGCACGAACTTCGGCACCAGGAACAGCGAAATACCCTTCACACCCGGAGGGGCATCCGGCAGACGTGCAAGCACCAGGTGGATGACGTTCTCGGTCATCTGGTGATCACCCCAGGTGATAAAGATCTTTTGCCCGGTCAACAGGTAGTGATCACCCTCGGGCGCTGCCTTGCAGGCCACCGCAGCCAGGTCGGAACCGGCCGCAGCCTCGGTCAGGCACATCGTGCCGGTCCATTCACCGGAGACCAGGTCAGGCAGGTAGGCATCCTGCAATTCTTTCGAGCCATGTTTTACGAGGGCCTCAACAGCGCCCGTGGTCAACAATGGGCACAGCGAAAAAGCCGCGCAGGCTGAGTACCAGATCTCGGTGGCACCGGCAGAAAGCACACGCGGCATGCCTTGGCCACCAAAGTCTTCCGGCCCACACAAAGATGGCCAACCGTTATCCACATACTGCCGGTAAACATCGGCAAAGCCCGGTGTTTCCTGCACACCGTCATCGATGAGCTTGGCACCCAGTTCGTCACCAACGGTGTTCAGCGGGGCCAAGACCTCGCCGCCAAAGCGGCCAGCCTCCTCCAGGATTGCCAGCGCCAACTCGGTGTTGACCTCCTCCAATCCGGCATCCAGGCATAACTGATCAAAATCCAGCAGATCATTCAATAAGAATGCTGCGTCCTTGTACGGGAAACGATAGTCGCTCATGAGATACAATTCCTGCTTGTGAAGGTGAGAAATGTAACCCATCTATTATGACGAATTACGCCCTTCGGGGAAACAACGATGCCCGCAAAATCGCCATTTGACGTGGCAATTGTTGGTGGCGGTCTGGCCGGTATCACGGCGGCGCTGGAATTGCTGGATCACGGTCTGCGTATCGTGATCATTGACCGCGATTCAGAACAGAATTTTGGCGGACTGGCGGTGGAGTCCCTGGGCGGCATGTTGCTGGTGGACACGCCCATCCAGCGTCTGAACCGGGTGCACGACAGCCCCGAAAAAGCACTCAGGGACTGGCATTCCTTTGCGCAGTTTGGTGACGATGACGTCTGGCCACGGAAATGGGCCGAACTCTATGTCAACCGCAGTGTGGACGATATCTACAACTGGCTGAAACCAAAAGGCATCCGATTTTTCCCGATCCCGCACTGGGTCGAGCGCGGCGAGTCGGGCGAAGGCAACTCCCTGCCCCGCTACCACATCATCTGGGGTACCGGGCAACACCTGATGCGCACGCTGATCGCCGAACTGCGCCAACACCCCAGTGCCGCCAAGCTCGAGTACCTGTTTGAGCACCGGGTGGAAAAACTATTACATGCATGACGGGGCGATCACAGGCGTGTGTGGCCGTTATGAAAAGACCGGGCAAGACTTCGAAATCCAGGCCGGCTTGCGTGCTGGTGGCATCGGGCGGCATCAACGGTGACATCGAACGGGTCAAACGCGAGTGGGACAAGAACTGGGGCCCGGCACCTGAGCATATTCTCAACGGCGCCCACCGATATGCTGACGGCACCCTGCACGACGCCGTCGCAAGCATCGATGGCAAGGTCACAAATCTGCACCAGATGTGGAATTACGCGGCCGGCATCCACCACCCCTCACCACGCATTCCGGGCGAAGGCCTGAGCCTGATCCCGCCAAAATCGGCGTTGTGGCTGGACGCCACTGGCAAACGCTTCAGTCCCACACCCCTGGTGACCGGCTTCGACACGCACCTGCTGTGCAAGCGCATCGCCATGAGCACCCATGGTTATAGCTGGCAGGTGATGAACTGGAAAATCGCGCTGAAAGAGATCGCCATCTCTGGCGCCGAGAGCAACCCGGCCTTCCGTGAGCGCAGTATCCTGAGGCTGGCACGGGATATTTTCATCGGCAACCACCAGCTGTTGCAGTACCTGGTGGATGAATGCGAAGACGTGGTGGTTGCCGACAACCTCGAAGACCTGGTGGCGGCTATGAATGAGCTTAATGCCACCAGCCGGACGACTGGTGGTGGCGCTGTCGAACTGGACAACGTGCACCAGGCCGTCGCGCACTACGATGCGCAAATCGAACTCGGCAAGCGGGCTGCCCACGACGAGCAACTCAAACGCATCCAGCAGGTCAGGCAATGGCGTGGCGACCGTTCACGCACCTGCAATTTGCAACGGATCATGGATCAAAAAGCCCATGCCTCTGGTCGCCTTCCGCGAATTCATTGTCAGCCGCAAGAGCATGGGTGGTATCCAGACCGACCTGCACAGCCGTGTGCTGTCCAGCACGGGCGAGCCGATACCGGGCCTTTATCGCGGCCGGCGAAGCAGCCGGTTTCGGCGGTGGCGGCATCTCCGGGTTAAAATCACTGGAAGGCACCTTTATTTCGAACTGTATTCTGAACGCACGCATGGCGGCACGCTCCATGACCGGGCAACCCCTGACACCATGAAACAGGGCCTGTTAGTATCCACTGATTCAAAGTGAATACTAACAGGCCCTAATCGAGGTCAACAATGAGAAAAACCGGCGCATGGCTGGTCCGGTACGCCCTTGAGCAAATCGGCGTCCGTTACACCTTTGGTATCCCCGGCGTACACAACACCGAGATCTACGATGAACTGAACCGTTCTGCTACCATCCAGCCGGTGCTGGTCACGCACGAGGGTGGCGCGGCCTTCATGGCCGATGCTGTGAGCCGTACGTCCGGGCATATCGGCACCTTGTTGATCGTACCGGCCGCGGGCGTGACGCATGCCGCCAGCGGTATTGGCGAAGCCTTCCTTGATGGCATCCCCATGCTGGTCATCTGCGGTGGCATCCGTAACGACCTCGACAAGCAATACCAGTTACACGACATAGACCAGCACGCCCTGCTGGCCCCGATCACCAAGAAAACCTACAAAATCGAATAGCCACCAGGACATCATTCCCACGATTTACGAAGCCTACGAGCTCGCAGTGAGTGGTGAACCCGGACCGGTGTTCGTGGAAGTCCCGGTCAATATCCAGTTGTTTCCCGGTGACACGAGCGAACCACAACCCTACGTAAGCGCAACAGAAGCCCGGGAACCAGACCGTGAAGCCATCAGGCAGGCCGCGCAAGCGCTGCACCAGGCTGTCAGGCCCGGGTTGTTTGTCGGCTGGGGCGCCGTCGGCGCGCTTGAAACGACCAAGCAGCTCGCCGAATTCCTCAATGCGCCGGTGGCCACCACGCTGCAGGGTCTGAGCGCTTTCCCGGCCAACCACCCGCTGCATACCGGCATGAGTTTTGGTGAAGCCGCCGTACCCGCAGCGACAAACGCCTTCAAGGACTGCGATTGCATGCTGGCGGTGGCGACCCGGTTCAGCGAAATCGGCACGGCCAGCTTTGGCGTAAACCCTCCGCAAAACCTGATCCATGTTGATATCAACCCCAATGTGTTCAACGCCAACTACCCCGCCGCCATCACCATCGAAGGTGACGCCGGGGCCGTGTTGAAGTTGCTGTTGAAAGAACTGCAGGCGATGGGCGGGCCAAAAACCGATGGTGGCACCCGGACGTCCGCCATCCGGGCCGACAAGGCAGCTTACCTGGAGGAGTGGCTGAAACACGACAGCAAAGACCGTGTTAACCCGGCGTATTTCTTCCAGGAGTTACGCAAACAACTCGATGACGATGCCATCGTGGTGGTCGATGACGGTAACCACACCTTCCTGACCGCCGAGCTGATGCCCATCCACGTGGCGCGTGGCTTTATTTCACCCACCGACTTCAACTGCATGGGCTACGCCACCCCGGCAGTGACCGCAACGAAACTGGCCAACCCCGGCAAGCAAGTGGTCGGCATTATCGGTGACGGCGCTTTTTTGATGACCGGCCTGGAAACACTGACGGCGTCCTCGCTGGGCGCCGGCGGCGTGTTATTTCGTTTTCAACGATGGCGAGTTGTCACAGATTTCACAGGCGCAGGAGATACCCTACAACCGCAAAACCTGTTCGGTATTGAAAGAAATCAAACTCGCGGGTGTGGCGCAGGCCACGGGCTGTGAATTTGTCAGTGTAAACGGGAATTCGGACTGTGGTCCGGGCATCCAGCAAGCCCTGGCACTGGCCGCGCAGGACAAGCCGGTGATCGTGGATGTGAAGATCGATTATTCCAAGCGCACCCGGTTTACCAAGGGCATCGTCAAAACCAACCTCGGGCGCTTCACGCCGGGTAACAAGTTCCGCTTTATCAGCCGGGCACTGTTGCGGAAATTGACTGGCTAAGCATGGACATCAATTAAACCCAGGATTGGCGGGGAATCAATTGCCCGAGACCACAGTAATGCCAAGCAAAGCGGCAATTTTCAAATTTTTTCCTATAGTTAATACACAGGGCTTTCCCTGCCTGAATAATTAACGAGGAGAAAATGTAATGACCAAAACCCTAATTTCGAGTTTGATAACCGGCCTTCTGCTATTGGCAGGCTCGAGCACCGTGCTTGCCCAGGATGAAGAATCATTCAAGGTAATCCCGGTGGAGATGTTCGCCTGCACCTACAATGAAAACAAAGGACCCGCTGATCTCGACAAGGCTGTCGACAACTGGAACGCCTGGGCTGACAAGAAGGGGTGGGACAGCTATGCAGCCTGGACACTGACCCCTTACTACTATGGCCCGGAACAGGAGTTTGACGTGCTCTGGCTGGGTGCCGGGACAAGACGCTGTCGCATTGGGCAAAGCACAGGATGCCTACCTCAGCGAGGATGCAGGACTACGTGCCGGATTCAGCGAAGTGGTAAGCTGTGACGCCCATGTCAACTACGCTTCTCTGAATTTCAAGGCACCGCCAAAGAACGCTACGCCGGGTGATTCCGTACTGACCTTTTCCGACTGCAAATACAAGGAAGGGGCTACTTTCGAAGCGCTGAGTGCGGCAATGGCTGAATGGTCAAAACACCTGTCTGACGGTGGTTCCACCGCCAGTATCTACCACTGGTACCCGGTCTATGGCGGCGGCGGTGAAGAACTCCACTTCAAATGGCTGGAAGGCTTCGAAAACTTTGCCGAACTCGGTGCTGACTTTGAAAGCTTAGGTAACGGCGGTGGTTATAAAGTCAACGGTGAGTTGTTTGGCGACCTGCTGGATTGCGACTCATCCCGCGCTTACCTGGCCAAGAACCGCAGGCATGCACAACTGAGGTAATAACGTCAAAAGGAAAACGAAAAGACGGCGGGCAGTACCCGCCGTTTTTTTTGTATATTCCAGAGGAAACTCCGGGTCTTCCGGTTTTATGCTTCCGGAACTCCTAATTTCTTCAGGATTTTATCCATCAGGCACCAGCCTGTCAGGCCGGTCTGGAACAGGTTGGCACCGACAAAAACGGTGAACCACAGCCAGTAAGCGGAGTGGAAAACCGGGCTGGCCGATACGCCAAGCGCGAGGGACAGCAGGACAAAAAAACCTGCGACGGTATTTCTTACTCGATTAACGTTCATTTCAAACTCCTTGCTATTTGATTGGCCCAAAAACCAGTTGTTAACCTTAAGCTACGTACATAGCATACATCACCGATTATAATCCAACCCGGCAAATCAGGACGGCCCATAAATGATAGGCTAGCCAGATGGGTTTCTACGACAAATTCCTGCTGCCGAGACTGGTGCACCTGGCCTGCAGCCAGAAACCGACGCATGCGGCAACGTGCAAAAGTGGTGCCGCTGGCAACAGGGCGCGTGCTGGAGGTTGGTATCGGTACCGGGCTGAATATTCCACTCTACGACCCGGGCCGTGTCACGCACCTGTGGGCCCTGGATCCGTCCGCAGAGCTGTGGTCCATCGCACGAAAAAACGCCCGGGAACATCACCTGGATGCAGAATTCATCCAGTCAGGCGCCGAGGACATTCCGCTGGATGACAACAGCGCGGATACGGTGGTGATGACCTACACCCTGTGTTCCATTCCTGATTCCCACGCCGCCCTGCACGATATCAAGCGTGTACTGAAGCCCGGGGGCAGGCTGATTTTCTGTGAACACGGCGAGGCCCCGGATGAAAGCGTCCGGCGTTGGCAAAACCGCCTGAACCCGGCCTGGAAAATGGTGTCCGGTGGCTGCAACCTGAACCGCCCGGTGCCAGAGCTACTGGAACGCTCCGGTTTCAGGTCCGCCGATATGCAAACCATGTACCTGCCCGGCTGGAAGCCGGCAGCGTTTAATTACTGGGGCACAGCGAGTTACTAAGCGGAACCTGTAGGAGGCATCGTCAGCGGCGGCAGCCGCTGCGGTGGCGATTGTTTCGCGACCAGCAGAGCTGGTCCCTCCTACACTCCAAATTGACAGGAGCGTCCGTTACCTGGCAGGTTATGTCGGGTTATTCAGCCCCGACCATCGCCTCCAGGGCATCCTCGATTGCACCCGGTGATGAAATCAGCTTGGTGAAACCGTGCGAGCCCATCATGCTCAGGTTGGGGAAATGCACAGCCATGCGGAAACGCATGTGCAGGGCCTCGACCTCGTTGCCGTTGACCAAAACTTCGTAAGGGAAATAGGCGCTCTTGTTGCAACCCTCGAAATCCACGATGCTCATCTGGAATTCCGAATCGATGTCTTCCTCGTCCTCGTTGGTCTTTACCATGCCGACACCGAATACCGTCTGTTCTTTGCCGGGAATATCAATACGGTAAACCTGGCTCAACGCATCGCCTTCGACGGCCAACCCTGCTTCAACCGCGGCAACGGCTGCTTCATGCGAATCAAAAGAATTCAACTCGGATGGATCATCAAACTTCTGCATACCCACCATGTAGTTGTACTTGGCAAGTTTTTTGGCCGTCATCTTCTTGTCACCGCCACCGCACTCACCTGTGTTGCCCAGTGCTTCGACGAGGGCGTCGGAAATCGGCTGCATGTCATCACCGAGACGGTAGGCGTGTTGGATATAGACGGGGTTAACAAAGGCGACTTCGATATTGCCGTCATTTTCGGAAACGCTGACACGCTGACCCGCACCGTAGCCGCCACGATCGGAATTGGCCGCGATCTGTTTCAGGTCATCGCTGGTGACAACGATAATGTTGCTGCCATTAACTGGCGAATACTGGCCGGCAATTTCGAACCCGGCGGTTTCCAGTGCGGCAAGGGTCGCCACGGTCTGCTCATCCAGGGTCCCGGGACCACTGGAGGCAAGTACAAATGGCTTGTATTGGGAATCCTCTGCGGCAACAACGGTGCCGGAAAGCAGCAGGAGTGCCAGGGAAGTTAAGAACTTCATTTTGTATTTCTCCTCGACTGGTACAGGTTCCGGAAATAAACCTGCGCCATTTTAAGGCCGGGTCAACAATCCTGTCCCGGCCGGTTATTAGAAGTTTGTAATATACACCTTGCGATGGTCACAACCGAGCAAATCTGTGCGACACTTGCCCAACATATGACCCAAATCATAAAAACTAACAACATCGATGCAGTCCTGTGGGACTTTGACGGCACGCTGGCCGACACCGCCGCCAAGAACATCGCCATCAGCAAGCAGATCCTGGCGCAGGTGGTGCCACGTTTGACCGGAGACAAGCTGCCCCGCTGCCTGCAGGACGAAACCCTTTACCACGAAGCCATACATAACGTGGTTGACTGGCGTGAACTGTACCGTGACTACTTCGGCATGGACGCGGATGAAATAGAAACAGCGGGTCCGTTATGGGAGTCATACCAAATGCTTGACCGAACCCCGGTCAATTTGTTTGACGGTATCCGGGAAAGCGTCATCCGCCTGCATCCCCTGCCACAGGGAATTTGTTCGGCCAACGCCACCCGGCAAATCCTGCAGGTGATTGCCAACAACGGCATCGACCCTTACTTCCGCTCCGTGGTCGGTTACGAGAGCCTGCCGGATCATCACCAAAAGCCCGAGCCAGACGGTGGATTCAGGTGTATGCAGGAGATATTTGGCGACCCCACGGGGAAAACCGTGCTCTATGTCGGAGACCATGTCGCCGACGTATTGTTTGCCCGCAGCCTGAATGAGCGCCTGGGGCCTTCAGGCAGCGTGGTTTCCGTGATCATCACCCACAGCGGTGCACAACCAGACAGATGGCGCGAACAACCGGATTTGGTGGTTGAGACCCCCCTGGATATTATTGGATTGTTACAGGATCAGGGCCAGACGTTCCAGCCCTGATCCTTGCACTTTTCTACTTCGTGGCGCCAACCAGGTACTTCTGCAGGAACATCACAGCAGCCTGGCTGTACACATCGCGGTTTTCCTTCTTGCGATAGCCATGACCTTCATTCATGGCATTCATATACCAGACTGAATGTCCGTTTGCGCGCAGGGCATCCACCACCTGGATGGCCTCGGTAACCGGTACCCGCGGGTCGTTCTGGCCCTGTATAACGAACATCGGTATCGTGATCTTGTCCACGTGGGTCAACGGGCTGATGCCTTGCAGGTGCTCACGCATGGCAGGTTGGCGTTCATCTCCATACTCAGCACGCCTGAGGTCACGGCGGTAATCCTGTGTGTTTTCCAGGAAAGTAACAAAGTTGCTGATACCCACCACGTCCACGGCAGCTGCCAGCCGGTCACTGTAGTGCACAGCGCTCGCCAGCACCATGTAACCGCCGTAACTGCCGCCATAAACCGCCACACGGTTCTTGTCCAGATCAGGTTGCGTGGCGATCCAATCCAGCAGGGCGCCGATATCCTTGACCGAATCCTCGCGTTTGAAACCATTGTCCAGTGACATGTAGTGCTTGCCATAACCGGACGAGCCGCGCACGTTGGGCCGTATGATGACTGCACCGAGCTTGTTCAGCCACATCTGGTAGGTGCTGCTGAAAGACGGCCGCGCCTGGCCTTCCGGACCGCCGTGGATATTGATGATCACCGGGTGGGGACCCTCACCTGCCGGTCTATATACCCATGCGGGTATGGTCTTCGGACCACCGTCGTCGCTGTCGAAGGTCGGGTAATGGACCAGTTCCGGCTCGATAAAGCTGTCCGTGTCCAGGCCACCCACTTCGGAGTAGGTCCAGCGGATCAGATCACCGTATTCGAGTGCGCCTTCACCCAGTTCCAAAACAAAACTGTCACTCGGTGTCTTTGACGTGTTCAGCGTCATGCCCAGTTTGCGTCCATCGGGGCTGAACTCCAGGCCGCCGCCCAGTCCGACCGGGATATTGTCAACTGGTACGAACTCGCGGCTGAGCAAGTCCAGCAGGTATATCTTTGACAAGCCTTCCACGTTCATCGAGAACGCAGCCCGTGTGCGGTCGTCACTGATGGCAACCCCTCCCACGTTCCAGGGAATGTCAGCTGTCAGGAAAATGGGTTCGGCGCCTTCCTCAAGTGACTGCCAAGCCAGTTGCCTGAAATCACCTGTGACATCGGTAACAAACCAAAACCCGGTACCCTCACGGTCGAAAGCTATCGGAAAATTCGAACTGGGGTTTTCCGGATCACCTGCCAGCAGGCGCATCACACCTGACTCGATATCCAGCAAGTGAATTCGAGAATCTGCATTACCAACATAGTTACCAATCAATAATTTACGATTCTTTTCTGAGAAATCACTTGCACTCCAGTGCGTGCCATCCGGAGACTGAAATACCATGTTTGCAGTTTCCGGGTTTGACACTTCCATCATCCAAACATCATTGGAAGCGCCGTTACGGCGGGTACTGCGATAAGCAATCCACTCACCGGTACGATCCCAGGTCACCGAGTCATTACGTGACTTTCCATCGGTCAGCATCATGGCGTCATCAACACCGGCCGGATCCAGTAAAAAGATCTGCGAAAATTCACTGCCACCAGCATCCATCGTGAAGACCATCTTTGAACCACCGGGCTGGCGCTGAACCCCACCGACGGGTTCATCGAAGAAGGTAATCTGCTGACGCGCGCCACCGGGATGATCAACATAATGCACCTGGCTTACATCGCCAAAACGCGTCCTGATAAAAATCCCGCTGCCGTCTTCACTCCAATCCAGGAAACCGGCAGAACGCACATTCTGGTAACGATTCAGGTTGGCGACAAGGGAATCAGGTATTTCCGGTATGTCCTGCATGACCAGGTTGCCATTGTTGGTTACGGTGGTTGTTACTTCGGAAAATACTAGCGACGGGGCCAATACCAGAGACAGGATGGCCGCGAGGATGAGACGCTTTTTCATGAGGCTCTCCAGGGTGTTGTTGTTCTTAAAACTGCGGCGTAACGCATACGAACCGAGCGTGACCTATTTTATACTCATGGCGCCGCAATTGCTGCTAAAGTAAACGCTTGCCAGGCCATCAATGGAACAAGAAAGAGGAGCCGTGCGCAAAATCAGTGAAAACTCGAAACTGAGGCTGGCCATGCTGGTCATCGCTCCACTGATCAGTGCCCTGCTAGTACTGTTCGGTGACCTGGAGCCCGGCAAACCCGAAATCACCTACACCTTGGCCATCGCCATCCTGATGGCGATCTGGTGGATCACCGAAGCGGTGCCACTGGCCGTCACCGCGCTGTTGCCCGTGGTGCTGTTCCCATTACTTGGTGTGGTGGATGGCAAGACCATCTCGGCCATGTATTTCAACCACCTGATTTTCCTGTTCATCGGTGGTTTCCTGATGGCGCTGGCGATGGAGCGCTGGGACCTGCACCGGCGTATCGCGATCAAGGTGCTGATGTTCTTCGGTATCAGCCCGGGCCGGATACTGATGGGGTTTATGTTTGCCTCGGCCTTTTTATCCATGTGGATGTCCAACACCGCGACCACGATGATGATGATTCCGATCGCCATGTCGATCATCTACAAGCTCGAGGAAATCCTCGGCAAGCCGAAACTGGGCACTTATTCGATCGGCCTGTTGCTGGGTATCGCCTACTCGGCGTCCATCGGCGGTATCGCCACGCTGGTTGGCACACCACCCAACCTGTCCTTCGCGCGAATCGCGAATATCATCTTTCCATCCATGCCGGAGATCTCGTTTGCGGACTGGCTGATTTTCGCCATCTGGATCACCATCCTGATGTTCATCGCCGCGTGGTTGCTGCTCTTCGTGATGTACCGGCCGCGGCATGCCTGGGATGGCGTCAACCGCAAGGAATTCAGAAAGGAATACCAACTACTCGGACCGGCCAGGCCCGAGGAAAAGATCGTATTCGTATTGTTCATCCTGATGGCCCTGCTGTGGATCTTCAGGTCCGGCTTCAATATCGGCGTGGTCAGCATCCCCGGCTGGTCCGCCCTGTTCAGCCACCCGGCGTATATCAACGATGGCACCGTGGCCATCCTGATCGCCATTATCCTTTTTGTCATACCCTCCCCCACCACCAGGGGCGAGCGTTTGATGAACTGGGAAACGGCCAAGCGCTTGCCCTGGCATATCGTGCTGTTGTTTGGTGGCGGGTTTGCGCTGGCCAAGGGCTTCGTTGAATCGGGCCTGTCGGTCTGGTTTGGGGAACAGTTATCGGGTCTGGCCGGCACACACCCGATGATTTTGACCTCGGCCATCGCCACGCTGATGTCATTTTTGACCGAACTGACATCCAATACCGCCAGCACCGAGATGATCCTGCCGATCGTCGCGGGTATGGCTGTGAGCATCGAGATCAATCCGCTGTTACTGATGGTCCCGGCAACCCTGGCCGCCTCATTGGCCTTCATGCTGCCCGTGGCTACACCACCCAATGCGATCATTTTTGGAACCGGCAGGCTGCACGTCAAAGACATGGTCAAAACCGGCTTCCTGCTGAACCTGGTGGGTGTCATCGTCACCACCCTGGTGACCTATTTCTGGGGTACCGTGGTGTTCAATATCGACGTACACAGTTTCCCGGAATGGGCCACCATCATGACCGGGGCCGGGTAACAGCACTACTCCCAGTCATTTTCGATTCCACTTACCGGCTGAAAGCAGCCACTTCTACTATAGAAATTTAGCCTGTTTCATACGCAGCAATCGGCCAACAGCAGAAATTTCGGTCACCTTGGACTAGACTGAATCTAATTACTGATTTTGACCTGCAGCGGTCGTTTCCCAACGGCAGGGTACCTGCCAGAACATACAAAAAAGGAATACTCATGAAGAAATCAAGAAACGAACTACCTACTCGAATCGAAGCTGGCGGCGTTTGCTTTCAGGGCCAGGATTGGGGTGGTATTAACGTCGCGCGCGTCCGGTTCCCTGCCGGTGCAGACGCCACTCCGCTACTAGAGGGATTGCCGGACAATCTATGCCAGTGCCCGCACTGGGGAACTGTGGTTAAGGGTTCCATTCATGTGACCTATGCGGACGGCGCTGAAGAAACAGTAAGCGCCGGCGAGGTTTACTACTGGCCGCCAGGACACACGGTTAGAGTTGACGAGGATTACGAGGCAATTGAGTTTAGCCCAAGTGACCAAATGGGTGAACTTATGAGCCACCTTGAAGCGAAACTGAAAGGCTGAATGCGCTATAGGGCATAAATACACAAAGCCCACCTAAGTCCGGGCTCTGCAGCGGCCAGTTGCAGACATTCGAGAACGATAAAGGGCCGTCAGAAACTGACGGCCCTTCAATTATCTTCATGGTGTCGCAGCACCCGGTATTTACTTGGTAGCTAACCTGTTCCCATCAGCTAAATCAATCTGGAGGCTCTCGATATAGGCGCCCAGGCTACGAACCCGTTCCTTTGCATAGGCTGTACGTGGAAATGTGCTCCAGCCAGGATGTACATACTCAAACTGCTCTCCCCAGGCAGGCATATCGATAGTTCCGTGTTCAACAACCCGGAACCTGCCAAAGATCACATTTTCTATGTGCCTGTTGGGGTACACACCATCATTGCTGATAGCAAGGACAGTCAAATCAGGTACGCCTTTTTCCATTGCGCTGACAGCTTGTCCATCACCTTTGCCAGTTGCTCCGTGGCAAACGGCGCAGAGATTACCATAAAGTTCGTCGCCATCCAGATTGGCGACATCCTGCCACTCCAATGGCTCTTCCTTGATCACCACTTCTCCAACTGCAGTACCCGCAAAGAGCATAAGTACAACTGTTCCGAGGATTGTCATGAATTTCTTCATCAGGTTTTCTCCCGTAGATAAAATCGCGTTAAGCCCTGTCAAAGGCAGACAATTTCGACCCTTGAAGCTTAGTATTCGACTCAATCAAAAAACCGAGGCAAAGCCGAATTTGTTGCGAGCAAACCACGAGCTGCTGATTAAGACCTTGTCTGGAAAGGATTTTTGCTAGAATGGGTGATCGGGTCATTTACCTATTGACCGGACCAGCCAAAAATGCGAGCTGATTTTCGTCTTGAAGATTGGATCATCAGACCGCGCAGCGATTGTATCGAGCGCGGTGACGAAATCGTTCATATCCAGCCCAAGCCAATGGCAGTACTGGAATGCCTCGCCGCAGCCGGTGGTGAGGTGATTACACGTGATGAGTTGTTCGAGGCCGTGTGGCCCGGCGTCATCGTAACTGATGATGCGCTGACCCAATGCGTGGTGGAACTGCGCAAGGCATTCGGCGATTCGGCCCATGACGCGAAAATCATCAGGACCATACCAAAGGTCGGGTTCTGTCTGGTTCCGCCGGTCATGGCTCTGTCTGAACCGCAGACAGATTCAGACGAACGACCAGGCCCAAAGAAGACAATAATTCGCACAACCCTGATCACCATCGTTGCTGTCATGCTTGCCGCGGTAATGTATTGGTATTTCGGCCCACCCCGCGATACCGTGGTTGTTGTCCCCAGCAGCATCCCATCCATTGCGGTCCTGCCGTTTGCCGACATGAGCGAGGGCGGGGACCAGGAATACTTTGCCGACGGGTTGTCCGAAGAGTTGCTCAACGCGTTGGCAAAAACTCCAAAATTGCGGGTAATCGCCCGTACTTCGTCATTTGCGTACAAGCGTAAAGATGTAAAAATCACCGAGGTGGCACATGAACTCAACGTGAGTCACATCCTTGAGGGCTCAGTGCGTAAGGCAGGTACCCAGGTGCGTGTCACTGCCCAATTAATCAGCGCCACTGATAGTTCTCCCATGTGGTCCGAGACCTATGACCGCGAGTTGACGGTTGAAAACCTGTTTGCCATCCAGAGTGATATTTCGTCCAGGGTTGTTGAGGCACTGCATGAGCGACTGTCGCCTGGAGATGAATCACATTTTTTTGACACGCCGACTTGGAGCCTTGATGCATATGACTTTTATTTGCACGGTCGCCAGCTGATGGTTACCCCCGGTACAAAGGAGCTAAAACAGGCGCTTCAGGCATTTGAACAGGCTGTTACTATCGATCCCGGATTTGCGCTGGCCTGGGTGGGAATAGCGGATAGCTCTTTTTTACTGAGATACCGTGGAGCAAATTATTCTCCAGAAGCATTTGAAACCCGTAAACAGGCAATTGAAAAAGCTCTTGAACTGGATGATCAGCTTGGGGAGGCATACCTCTCTCTCGCTCAGCTTTATTTTGAAATGGGAAGTCGCCAGGAGGAGGAGGCAGCTTGCGCCCGGTCCATCGAGCTTAGCCCCAACTACGCGGAGGCTTACGGATGGTGTGCCGGCTTACTGGCGGGCCAGGGACCAGCATACCTGGATAAAAGATTGGCCTGGTACTACATGGCTGCCCAGCTTGATCCGCTATCATCAGCCAGAAAGCTCCTTATTGGGCACGCACTTCGAGGTTTGGGGCGTAGTAGCGAAGCTATGGAGCAGTACAACTATTTGCTGAAAATTGATCCCGACTACGCCCCCACCTATGCCGCTTTCGGGGAACTTCATCGGAGTCATGGCCGTCTGGCCATGAGTATTTCATGGTACCGCGAGGCCCTGCAACGAGATCCCGGGAATGGGGATTACATGTGGGATCTGGCCAAAGCGTATTTAAGCCTGGGTGAATTTAAATCTATCACGGACATCCGTAAAACCATGGATGCGCACCTGGACCCTGCAGACTGGAGATTTGTCTGGTTAGATTACTCTATTAAGCTGGAACAAGGGAAGTTGGGAGAATTGCCTTCTGCTCTTGACGCACTGCCAGTAGAAGCGACTGATAAGTGGTGGGCGCTCGCATGGAAAGCTAACTCATACATCCTGAGTGGAGACCTTCAAAAGGCCCGTGAGTTCTGGTTGAATTCCGAACCCGACTGGGATGATCCAGACCAGTGGCAACGCTTGATCAGCCTGAACAATCACAGGGAAGACAAACTCAATGCCTGCAATTATGCGGGTATCTTGATGGCTGTTGGAAAGGAGGCCCAGGGCCGGGAGTTGTTAAGTCAAGCCATACTTTTCTATGAAAACACTTTACCTGGACTGGTGCAGGACACTTATCGTTGGCCAGGGCTGGGGTGGTGTTACCTGGTGGCGGGGTCATTTGAAGAGGCGTTGGATTTTTATGAACAACGAGTTGCGCACGGGCACATTTCGAAATGGTGGAAAGATGAGAAGCTACCTTGGTGGGGGCCAATCCGAAAACACCCCAGATACCTCGCAATGGTCAACAATATCGAGCAGAAACTGAACGATCAGCGTGAACTTCTCCACCAAGGGGATAAATCCGGAATTGTCGTTCCCTGAGATGCATATAATTTGTACAACTACGGGACCTAAAGTGGATTTGATTTCAATAGGATTTAGTTTCTGGCATGATGACTTTCATGCTTCCTGCTCTCAGGCACGGCATAGTCACTCCCATCCTGTTCCTGACGGGCACAATCTTGTTCATAACGTCGTTTTGTGCGGTCGCACAAAGCACTATCGACACTCAGAGTTCAATCACCGCTGACTCATCCGCCGATGAAGCGGAGAACGAGACTCCAAAGGAACTTGAGCGCTTCCCGGTAACCGGATATCACATCAAGCGCATTGACCTTGAAGGCCCGGTGCCGGTGGTCGTATTTGACCGTGCAGACCTGGAACGAGCCGGGGTCACCACCCTCAAGGAATTTGCACGCGATCTCCCGATGAATTGGGGACCGGTTGGTGATGCCGTGGGGCTCACTTACCTCGAACCCGTCGGTGCATCACCTTTCAACCTGAGGGGGATTGGCCTTGATTCCACCCTGACGCTGGTCAATGGATTGCGTATCGCGCCCTATGCCCAGTATGGCGATGCCATTATTGATATCAACGCCATTCCAGTCTCGGCCATTGATCGCATTGAAATCCTCAAAGACGGCGCATCGGCCATCTATGGCGCCGAAGCCATCGCCGGCGTGGTCAATATCATCCTGAATACAGATTACGATGGCATTGAAGTCAGTGCAGGCTACGGAGTTACAGAGCATGGGGACGGCAACGAAATCCTCGCAGACCTTGTTGCCGGCAGAAATACTGACCGTGGCAGCATCATGTTTTCATTGAGCTACCTCAATCGTGGGCTCATTTATTCGCGTGACCGCGGATGGGCCAGCGATGTCGATTTTTCAGCCCTGGGCGGACCCAACATGCGCTCCGGGTTTAGCAGTCCACCCAGGTTGCTTCGATATGACACCCTGTTTAACGACTGGATACTCGAGTGGGAAGCTGATCCAGAATGTGGAACTGACCCCTTGCTGAGCTCTGTTGTTTCGTTCTGGGGCGGTACATCGTGCCGCTTTAATTGGGCGCAACTTTCTGGCTTGACCACGGGTCTTGAGCGCATGAGCGCCAGCTTGTCAGGACGCTACGAGATCAAGGCAAATCTCTCCCTGTTTGGTGATGTTCTATTCAGTAATACCGAGAGCAAAGCGGTGCAGGCACCTGCCCCCGTGTCCGGTTCCCATCTGATCGAAACCTTCGAGGGCGTTCCCTACGTGCCGGTCGATCACCCGGACAATCCCTTTGGCACAGATGGTGAAATTTATGCCCGTCCCCTGGATTTGGGTAACCGGATATACATCGACGATGCAACAGCCTACCGCATGGTCGTTGGGCTGGAGGGGGCCGTGGGGCTCTGGAGTTGGCGGACATCCGCCCTGCTCAGCAGAAATGAGGTTAAGGCCCGCAGCCTGAACGCGCTGCGGCAAACGCGCTTCCAGCAGGCATTGCTGGGAGAGGGAGGCCCCAATGGTGACGAGTACTACAACCCATTCGGGTTTAATCCGCAAAACAGCGAGGCCCTGCTTGACTGGCTAAGAACCACCGCCGTACGCAAGGATACCAGCGATGAGCGCAGTGTCGATGTGCAATTTGACAGCTGGTTCGGCTCGTTGCCGGGTGGTCCGGTTGGTGTCGCGTTCGGCTTGCAATACCGTGAGCAGGAGTTGGATCAATGGGCCGATGAACATTTACGCTCGGGGGACCTGGCAGGTGATGAATTTGTCAGTCCGGTTTCCGCCAGCCGCTCTATCGGTTCGGCCTATGCCGAGTTCAGCCTGCCCTTGCTGTATACCGTGGAAGCACAACTGGCGGCACGTTACGAGCACTACGACGATTTTGGTTCTACCACAAACCCCAAGATTGCACTCCGCTGGCAGCCGCTTAAGTCGCTGATGGTCAGGGGCTCCTACAGCACTTCATTCAGGCCACCATCATTCCTTGAACTATACATGTCTCCACAACAAAGACTCGGGTGGTTCCAGGACTCGGTCCGTTGCCCGATCACCGGCTTGCCACAGGACTGCGGTTGGGACCAATACACGCTTCAGTATTCCGGCAACCCGGACCTCGAACCTGAGGAAGGCCATTCCTGGTTCGCAGGGGTGGTCTGGTCACCTGGATTCCTGCCCGGATTTGAATTTGAACTGGATTTCTGGAAGTTCCGTCACGAGAATCGCATCATTGAACTGGATGGCCAGATCGTGCTGGATGAAGGTCGGGATTTTGGCATCATTCGTGAACCATCGGAGCCTGACGGAACACCGGGGCGGATTATCCGGGTCGAGCAGACCCAGGTGAACACCGACGAGTTGCTGACCCGGGGTTTTGACACCACCTTGCGCTATAGCTGGCAGACGGACCGCGCGGGTGATTTCAAGGCCACACTGATACATACCTATATCGACCGCTATGAATTCACCGACACCAGGATCTGGTACCTGGAACAGAACAAAAACTATGCGGGTAAAGAGCTCGATATACCCATTCCGCGTAACCGTGGCAATTTGAACTTTTCCTGGAACAGGGATCAGCATGGCGCCGTTGCCAATATCCATTACTCGAGCCATTTCCAAAACGATTCAAACAAGTACATCGATGGCCAGGAGACTGATGAGGCCTGGCGTATTCCCAGCCACACGACCCTGAACCTGCAATACAGTTATATTTTTAAAACTCTTAAACGGGCGACCCTGCGGGCAGGTTGCATCAATTGCACCGGTGAAGACCCACCCTATACCGCCAGCACCCAGCCGGGGCCCTATCACGATCCACGTGACCGGGTTTACTATATCCGCTGGCAACAACCGATTCGTTAATAACCCGGAAAAATGAAAGGCACCAGGGCTGTCGCTGTTTTTTTTACCGAACTGCAGCGACGGCGAGTGCTACATATTAGTGGCGTTTACGCAGACCTGTCATTCATCGCAAAAAGAAGCCCCGCCAGTGGCGGGGCAATTCCATACAATGGGTTACCTAAAACCCGCAATCAGTCTTAATCAAAGTAATTACAAAGAGCCTCGAAATCACCAAAGTTCCAGTCATGGTTTTTACCGGCACTGAAAATCAAATCCCAGCCATCGTCCATTTGAACACCAAGTCTGCCCGCATCAAGAAACAATGGTCCGTATCCAGGCACTATGATTGCAACAGCTAGTCCTGACTGTGTCCAAACATGTCACCGTTCTCGTCGAATGAAACCCGCGCATTGATATGTGCCGTTCCGGTGAGGTGAAGGCACCTCAACATTCATCAATCGACGATAAAGATCATCGAAAGCCGTTATGTTCATTTCGCGAACGAATGAAGTTCCCGTCTTTGTCGTAGAAATCCTTGACTTTTCAGACGACCCACGCGTCGTCCCAAACACTAAAATCGCCACAATCAACGACTTCATCGGCAAATCCGGGAACTCAATAGTATATGTATCTGGCTTGGTTGCCTGAACAGGAAGAGATACCAACAACAGTGCAAACAGAAGTAGTAAGTGTTTCATGATTACCTCCTTAGTGATTTAACTCAATTGCAGATTAGCGACCACCCGGCCTGATGACATGAGAGAAAAACGAATTTTTCACGAGTTCCCATGAGCTTTTGGCCTAGACAATGCCGGGACCAGATATTTGATAAGATGGTTCATCGGGTCATTTGGCCAGGACTATTCAGAATGCGCACCGATTTTCGCCTGGGAGATTGGATCGTCAGTCCGCGTCGCGGTTACATTAAGCGCGGCAACGAGATCGTGCATATCCATCCCAAGCCCATGGCAGTATTGGAATGCCTCGCCGCCGCCAAAGGCGAGGTGGTCAGCCGCGATGAAGTGTTCGAAACCGTGTGGCCCGGCGTTATCGTGACCGATGATTCCTTAGCGCAATGCGTGGTCGAGCTTCGCAAGGCATTCGGCGACTCTGCCCGGGACGCTAAAATCATAAGCACCATACCGAAGGTAGGATTCTGCCTGATTCCACCAGTGACGACGTTGACCGAAGCAAAACCGGCTTCCGGTGACAGGCTGCGCTCGATAGTTTTCGGGTTCCTGGCCGCGGTAGTGGTCATCGTTGTCCTGTATCAGATCGTTATGGTTGACGAAGAATCGCTCACCCCTGTGACCGATAGAGGAGCCCTTGCTTCCATTGCCGTGCTGCCCTTCGTCAACCGGTCCCTGCAACCCGAGGATGAGTACTTCAGCGATGGAATACACGACGAGTTGCTGAGCCGCCTGGCCCGGATTTCGGGGCTGAGAGTGATCTCGCGAACCTCGGTCAATCAGTACCGGGATACTGACAAAACCATGCCGGAGATTGGCGCTGAACTTTCCGTCAATACGATCCTGGAGGGCAGCGTGCAACGTGATGGCAACCAGGTACGTATCAACGTGCAGTTGATTGATGCGCGTTCCGATGCGCATCTCTGGTCAAAAACTTACGATAGTGAGCGCGTAAACATTTTTGTTGTTCAGGATGAAATTTCAGCCGCGATTGTTGCCGCCATGAAAGGTCACCTGGGAGTTGATATCGAAGCGGGGTCGCAGATGCCCACAACTGTTGTTGCCGAGGCCCATGACGCTTATCTCAGGGGCAGGTACCTGGTGGCAAAGCGCACATCTGCTGGTGTTGAAGGTGCGGTGAACGAGTTCGAAAGGGCAGTTGCCCTGGACCCCAATTACGCAATCGCTCATGCCGAACTCGCGATGGCTATTACTTTTGCCGGCGGAAACTATTTTCAATTGTTGCCTTGGGACGTTGCCATGACCAGGGCAAAGACCCACGCGGATCGCGCTGTGGCGCTTGATCCGGACCTCGCCGAGGCACACGCAGCCCTTGGTCTGTTAGCCTGGATGAACGGTGCGTTCGACAATGCCTTAACTGCATTTACCCGGGCTCTTCAGAATAATCCAAACTATTCCGAAGTCCATAGCTGGATGGCGACAGTTTCTGCCAGGGTTGGTCGCTACAAGGACATACTCCCACACCAGCACCGGGCGCTGCGCCTCGATCCGGTGTCGGTATTGGCCATGAACAATTATGTGCACAGCCTGATCGCGCTTGGCCGCCTGGATGAAGCAGCCCTCGAGCTGGAGAAAATACACAACATCGCCCCACGGACCTATGTGGATTACCAGGGGCGCCTGAAGTCTGCCGGCGGTAAATGGGCCTATCTCGTTCTGGGTGGCCTGGATGAACTACGCATCATACCGGGTGACCTGCGTGCAAGGGGTCTGCTTTCCTGGAGTTTCCTGATGATCGGTCTCGAGCAGGAAGCCGGTGCGATTATTGATACACCAAACCCTGACTTGTTACTGGTTCTGGGAAGACCGCTGGAAGCAATTGCCACCGCTGAGGTTCTCCTTGCTGAAGGCGAGAGGAATAACGTATTCGCGCACATGACGCTTGGCATGGCTTATGCCACTGCAGGTGATTATTTGAAGGCAAGGCCGCTGCTGGAGGATGGTTGGCAACAAAGCGGAAAACGTATCACGATGGGCGAGTTTGGATTGAAGAATGCAGCGGCGCTTATCGCCATTCGTCGCGATGCAGGTGACAATAAAGGGGCGGACGAACTCTTGGCGGCGATTCGGGACGACATACGACGACTTCGTGAAGCTGGCTTTGCAACCACTCATTATATGAGCACAGACTATGAAGATGGCCTTGCCGCATACCTGGCCGGTGAACGCGATAAGGGGCTGTTCCTGATTGCCAGGGCATCGAAGGACGGGTACTTCATTTGGCCAAAGACCGCCTATCTGAATGAGTTATACGAAGATCCGGGTTTTGCCTCGATTCTGGAGGACCAGCTGACCCGGCAAACCCGTGAGCAACAACGGTTCTTGGCCATTGTTTGTAACGACAACCCGTATGAGACCTTCTGGCAACCTGCCGAGGGGACCTGCCAACAATATACTGAGGAAGGTGGAAACTAACTCATCGTAAGGTCCGTTTTTGGCTGCAGTATGCGGACATTTCGCAAATCACCCACCCTCGCCTGCCCCTTGACATGCATGGCAGCCAACAATTTCGATAGTATTTTTCAAATCTGCATTCATCCCTTCCCGTACCGGCAAACTACTGGAATGTTTTTCCTGTTAATGCCAATTCCAGCATCATTTCTGGTCGTTCATAAGCTATCATATAGAGATAGTTTCAATAGACCCATCCAAATGAATCCGGCAGGAAAGACATCATGAACAACTTGATTCGGGCATGTATTTGCACTTTGGTAATTCTTTTTCCGTCCGCGTGCATGTCGCTTACACCCCAAGCCGCGGACGCGCCACGCAACGTCATCTTCATGGTCGGTGACGGTATGGGCTATGCACATATCAAGGCCTACCGAATGTATGCAGACGACCTGTCCACGGACATCGTGGAACCACTACCGGTAGATGCGCTGCTGGTTGGCTCAGTATCGACCGATTCGATCACGATGGAATGCGACGCGCTGAAGGTCAACTGCAAACGCAATCCGCACGGTTTCACGGATTCGGCGTCCTCCGCCACTGCCTATGCAACCGGACAGGACACGATAACCGGGCGTCTCAGCGTAGGCACCGATGGCGCCCCCATGGAGACCATCCTGGAAGGCGCACGCCAGCAGGGAAAATCAACCGGCCTGGTTGCAACCTCCCAGATTACCCACGCTACACCAGCTGCATTTGCTTCACACGTTATGAGCCGGCGCTCGTATAACGACATCGCGGACCAGTTTTTCGACAATCGATGGCAAGAAAAACCGATGGTCAACGTCATGCTCGGCGGTGGCCTCCAGTACCTGCAACGTGATGACCGGGACCTCGTTTCTGAGTTCCAGAAAGCCGGCTACCAGGTGGCCACCAACCGCGAAGGCTTGCTGAGTATGCAGGGTGAAAACCTGCTGGGCCTGTTTGCACCGGTGGGTATGCCCAAGGCCTGGGACCGTGACCCAGACTGTTCCTTCGCTGGCAGAAATGACCCAGACCGCGCTGAAATCCCTGGCCCTGAACCAAGAGGGCTTTTTCCTGTTGGTTGAGGGCAGCCAGATAGACTGGGCCAGTCACGGAAACAGCATTCCGGGTGTCATCAGCGAGATGGAGGACTTCATGGCCGCGGTTTCGGTGGCGCTGGACTTCGCGAAAATAGACCAGCAGACACTGGTCGTCATCCTCGCGGACCATGAAACCGGCGGCATGGCCGTGGGCCTCGATGGTACCTACCGCTGGGATGCCGAGCCGTTAAAGGGTATGAAGGCCACACCAAGTGGAATTATTGAAAGAATGCTTGGCGGCGACGAAGCACTGTCTGCAATCGTTGCAGATAGCATTGCATTCAAGCTGAGTCCGGGTGAAATAGAAATGCTTGATGCTACCGAGCGCGTAGAAGATGAGGCCTTTGATGCAGTCGCTGAAATCTTTAACGAACGCACATTGACCGGCTGGACTTCGGGTGGCCACACGGGTGTTGATGTGCCCCTTTATGCCTATGGTCCGGGCAGCGCCATTTCCGCGGCGTCATGCAAAACGAGGACGTGGGCAAAGTGCTGCGCGAAGTATTCCTGCCCAAACCGTAGTAACAACCGGCAAAGCCGGTCGCGATCATGTCGTGTGAACGGCGACTCGCCGCGACCTTACTGCGATCTATCGCCCAATGGTTTACCGGTTTGGGCTCCCTGCCCCGCAGCCCTTCGGGCACCCTCTCCTTCGATCCGTCTTAACGGGGCCGGCCTCACAGGGACTCAGTATCAGGCCTTACCGGATCGCATCGCACATCCCTGTGCTCCTTGCGATCTACACTCCATCCATGGAGATAAGGATTCGGTGCGGTGCTAAATGTCGCCCACTCCGGCAAACCACCGGGCTATCATGAAGGGGTTGTAGGAGCGGCACCTCGCCGCGATCACGGTTAATGGGTTTTACAAATGGTCCATTAAGCTGTGCCGGGGTGTTCCTTAGCCGGGACCGTGAGCGACAGGGAGTCGCGATCGAGCCTACAGGGATGTATTCACGGCGGGTCCCGGGAAGGAATACCCGGCGCAGCCAGGGGGGATATTCTGATTAATATCGAAATAGTCCTATGAAAAAAGGGAGCTACCCGGACGGGCAACTCCCTTCAACACACGTGCTATTGGGGCTTGCTATTCGAGCACGTGGATATTCTTCTTCGCGCAAATCTCCTTCAGTTGATCCGGCCAGATGGTGACCGTAACTTCACCGAGGTGGGCAGTGCGCAACAGGTACATATAAGTCCTGGCCTGGCCGATGCCACCACCGATGCTCAGCGGAATTTCGTCGTTCAATATCGCCTGGTGATACGGCAATTCAAGGTCTGATTCCAGGCCTGCCATCTTCATCTGCTGGACCAGGGTTTCCTTGGTCACGCGGACACCCATCGAAGTCAGCTCATGGCGGCGCTTGGTGACCGGGTTCCAGACCAGGATGTCGCCATTCAGGCCGTGGGCCACTTCGCCATCGATATCAACGGTCTCAGTGATCCAGTCATCGTAATCTGCAGCACGCATCTCGTGCGGATAGCCGTCCTTTAACGGCCAGCCGATACCGGTGATGAAGATCGCCGGGTATTCCTGGATGATCCTGGTTTCCCGCTGCTTGCGCGGCAGGTCGGGATACATGTTCAGGATTTCCTCGGCGTGCAGGAATACCAGCTCTTCCGGTATTTTCGGATACTTGTCGGATTTCAGGACCGGGAATTCCTCTTGCACCATCTGGCCTGCACCATATATGACTTTCCAGATCTTCTGTACCACGTCCTTCAGGTAATCCAGGTTGCGCTGATCAGACGTAATGACTTGTTCCCAGTCCCACTGGTCCACGTAGGAACTGTGGTCGTGATCCAGGAAATAGTCCTTGCGGATGGCACGCATATCGGTATTGATGCCCTCACCAGGCTGACAGTCAAACTGTTTCAACGCAACGCGTTTCCACTTGGTGGCAGCCTGTACGACCTGTGCCTCGATACGCTTGTCCAGGCCCAGGCCGGCCGGGAATTCAACCGGTGTCCGGGAGCCGTCACGATCCAGCATATCGTTAAATCCGCTGTCCTTTGACACGATCAGCGGCACCTGGACCAGTTGCAGGTTCAGTACGTCTGCGAGTCCTTTTTCAATGTATTCCTTGACCATGTACAAGGCTTTCATGCGCTCCATCGGAGTCTGCAATGGTGTGTAGCCTTCAGGCAGGATTTTTTCAACTTCCTCGTACGTACTGATGCCTGGTCCAGCCAGGTCAGCGACCTTGGAATCGATGTGCTTACTCATGGAAATTTTCCTTGTAGTGCGATGGTGTAGCCATTTTAGTCTGCGGATTCGCAAAGAAAATGACCGGGGTCAGGTTCAACCAAGTTTATTGAACCTGACCCCCTTTAATTTGAGCCCAGCGTCAGCCTTTCAGGTGTGTTTACAGCATGCTTTCGGCAGATTTTCCATCAGGTCACGGAAGGTTTCAGCCACGGCGGGAGACAGGCTTTCCCCGGCACTGGTATCCTCCGGCTGGATGGCCAGGAGCGCAACCGGCGCGTGGGTTCGCTGGTGCATATACTCGGCCAACATGCGTAGTGAGCCGGCATGGGTGGAGACACCTGAATAGGCAACTTTTTCGGGATAAATCAGCCGTGTCTGACCCGGTTCACCACCAAAGTCCGTGGCATCAACCATCAGGATGCTATCCGGGTGCCTGGCAGCGACTTCTTCGAGGTGGTTTTCGGGTATAAAACCGGCATCGATAACATCCAGTTCCGCGCACTCATCCAGGGCCTCGGCGATATAGGACCCGACACCGTCATCGTGCCAGTGCCGATTACCGATACCCATGACACAAACGTGGCTACCCACAAAACTGCTCAACTGGTCAACAACGACTTTATCCATTTCTGTTTCTCTTTTTTCTGGTTAAAAATTTGGCTCAGGCGGCACGTGCCGTCCTGCGTTTACATTTCGGGCACTGGATCGCCATGCGGTCGGCCCGGATCGTGAAAGCAGAGGTACTACGTACCCCCTGCTCTACGTAGCCCAGCTTCTGCCCGGCAAACATGGACAGCGTGGGGTTGGCAAAGCTGGTCGGACCCAACTTCTCTGCCAACCAGCGCAATTGGTCAGCCGGCGCCAATACGTCACCGCACACCTCGCACAGCACCAGCTCCTTCTCAACACGTTCTTCGAAATCCGCCGGACCAAAGCCGGCAAAATCCCACTCCAGGCTCATGCGTATACCCGCCTGGGTCGGACAGTAACGTTCACACTGCCCGCAAACGATGCAGGCATCGAGGTGCTGCACCAGCACACGTTTTGGCGGCGAGGCGCTGATGTCGTCGATTACATCGATACACTTCGGCGGACACACCTCGGCGCAGGCGCCACAACCGGTGCAGTCATCGGCATGGAAACGCGGACGGCCACGGAAGGCTTCCTGCGGTTCATATGGCTCGGCCGGGAACTTGGTCGTGAATGCGGGTGAAAATGCGGCCTTGACGGCCTGCTTCAGGATTCTCGGTTGCATGAACGCGGGCAGTCTCATGACGCGCCCTCCTCGTGACCCGGCTCGGCCTGCATGTCATCGGCGTACCGGTCAATAATGCTTTCTTCGGCCAGCGGCACACCTGAGCGGTGTGCAGCACGGGACAAGGCGTGTGCCGCGGTCGAGGACGTGATCAACACGAATACGATACACAGCAGGCCCTTGATGATGGCTGCGGCAGTTCCCACCCAGACCATGGTCCCAAGCAGCAGGAATGTCGTGCCCAGCACCACGCACTTGGTCGATGCCTGGATGCGGTTATAGACATCCGGCAAACGCACCAGCCCGACACAGCCGAACAGGTCGAACAGCACACCAATTACAAACAGTATCAATCCGATCGTTTCATTCATTGAGTCGTTTCCCCACCAGGTATTTGGCCAGGGCCAGGGTGCCTGCAAAACTGACCAGCGCCCAAACCAGGGCGACGTCCAGCAAGTAGGTCCTGCCGCTTAGCGCGGTGATAATAGCGACAAACCCGACCACTACCGTGCCGAGAATATCGATCGCCACCATCCGGTCTGAAGCCATGGGGCCATTGGCGATGCGATACAAACACATGGCGCAGCAAATCAGCAGGCCAACTGTCAGTACCGGGAACAGGAATTCCATTGTCAACATGATGGCTCCTTATTCAAAAATCCGTTGGATATACCACTCGAAACGCCTCAAGACGTGTTTCGCAGCCTCTTCTTCTTCGAGGCTGAGCACATTGAGCCAGTGGATGTAAAAAATGCCGTCATCGGTCACATCGATCGTCAACGTACCCGGTGTCAGCGTGATGCAGTTGGCCAGTACCGATCTGCCGGTGTCGGTTTTGAGCACGCTCTTGACCTTCACGATGCCGGGCCGGATCGGCATACGCGGGTGCAAAACACGGTAACTGACGTCAATGCCGCCCTTGATGACGTAATAGCCGAGCACGAACATGTAAACAAACGCCCAGAACCAGCTGACGGGATTGACCAGGCGGATGAACTTGACCCGGATGATGTTGTGCATGATCAGGGCCACGAACGCGGCCACCAATACACCGACAGCGATATCCCCGGTAAGCAGGCGCCCATCGGCCGACGTCACCGGCCATATCAGCATGATCCAGAACGCAAAGGACAGTACGAACAATACCAACCGTTCTATGATGGGTTTCCGCTCGAAAGTATTAGCTGACTTATTCATTTCCAATCCTTTCTCCTATCCGCCAAATACACCGGCGCTCAGAACCTGCTGTGCCGTTCCGATCAGCCATGGATCACGCAGACCGCTCAGTATCAGGAACGACAAGGCAATACAGCCAACGGCCAGCAGGATCATCGCCAGCGCCATCATCGGCGGTTCACGCCGGATGTTCGCCAGCGCATCCGGCAAGGCGGCAAAAAAGGCCATACGCTGCACTTTCAACTGGTAGGCCAGCGTCACGATACTGACCAGCACCGCGGCGGTCGCGAGACCGTAGTAACCACTCTCGATACACGCCAGCACGATGATCAGCTTGCTCCAGAAACCGTTGAATGGCGGCACGCCGGCGATGGACATCGAGCCGACTAACGAGGTCGCCCCGGTCACCGGCAGCATGCGGTTCAAGCCACCCAGCTGTTTCAGGTTCCGGGTCCCGGTTGCGTATTCCACCGCACCGGCATTGAGGAACAACAGGGACTTGAACATTGAGTGGTTGACCAGGTGATACAGGGCGCCGACTATACCCAGCGGTGTTGCCAGGCCCAATCCGAGCACCATGAAGCCCACCTGAGAGATACTGCTGAATGCAAACAGCCGCTTGATGTCCTTTTGCCCGACAGCCAGGAGACCGCCAACCACCATGGACAACAAGCCCAGCCAGCGCAGCATTTCCAGAGCGATGTCGCTGATACCAAAAACGTTGAACGCCAGGCGCGCCAATACGTAGACACCGATGGCCTTGATCAACACACCTGAGAGCATGGCCGAAACCGGTGCGGGAGCGGACGGGTGTGCATCCGGTAACCAGGCGTGGAACGGCACCAGGGCAGATTTGAAACCGAAACCAACGATAAACAGACCGAAGGCGAGCAGTAACGGCGCCTCCATCCCGGTTTCTGCGACTCGCTCGGCGATATGACCCAGGTTCAGTGTACCGGTGATACCGTAGACCAGCGCCACGCCGGTCAATATCAGGGCTGACGACAGGGAACCGAGCACGATGTACTTGAACGAAGCTTCGAGCTCCTCGTGTGCACAACCAAATGCGACCAGCGAGTAGGACGCGATGGCTGCGACCTCCAGGAACACGTAAAGGTTAAACAAATCACCCGCCAGGATGACACCGTTCATGCCGCATACCATCAGCATGAACAGGCTGTAAAAATGACTGCGCGAGGTGAATCGGCGCATGTAGTCAACCGAGTACAGGCTCACAGCCAGCCCGACCATGCTGACGACCAGCAACAACAGCGTCGTCAGCGCGTCCAACCGCATGTCGATGCCGACCGGGGTCGGCCAGCCGCCGAGGTGATAAATACCCTCGCCACCGATCGTGGCCCAACTCATCACCGCCAGCACCAACATGGCGAAGATATTCAGTGATTCGGCCAGCACCTTACGATGCCGCGCCACCAGCTGGATCAGCAGGGCCATGCCCAGTGGTATGGCCACGAACATGGGAATCAGGGTTTGCACATCAATGTTCATTCCAAACATCACACTATCCCCGTAGCCGCCGGATTTCGGTCACGTCAAAGGTTCCATAGCGCTCGTACAGGCGCACGCACAGGGCCACCATCAGCGCCAGCACACCCAGGCCGATGACGATGGAAGTCAGCACCATGGCCTGAGGCAGCGGATCCACGGCACCGGCCGCAAAATCAGCAATGGCAACACCCGGATCGACGATCGGCGGATTGCCACCCTGGCGATAACCAATCAGCAGTAACAACAGGTGTACGCCGTGGTTCATGATCAGCAGGCTGACGACGATCTTCAGCGTCTGGCGGCTGACGATCACGCCGTACAGCCCGATCAGGATCAACAACAGGCAAAGGGAATAAATCATGAGTCATCCTCCTGTTGTGTGTCCTCGATACCGAGTATTTCATCACTGATGTGAAATGCCGTCAGCACGGTGAATACCAGGAACAATGCACTGGCGACCTTGAGTCCCAGCGCGAGGTTACCCAGCGGGATGACACCACCGCTGAGCAGACTGAAACGGGCTGCCTCGTCAGTGGCAATATAGTTTTCAAAGAAATAGCCCCCTGCCCACCAGGTGCCCAGCCAGCCGATAACAAGGAACAGCAGCAGACCGACACTGTCCAGCCGCGATGCAACCCCAAGCGGGAATGTGCGCATGCCTTCTTTCTGGCCCGCGGCCAGCGTGATCAGGATGAAGGCACTGGCGATGACCACGCCACCGCCAAAACCGCCGCCCGGCGTGATGTGACCGTACAGGACCATGTAAATACCAAACAGAAGGATCGGACCTTTCAGCCAGCGCATGACGGTCTTCACGGTCATGCTCATGCCAGTTCCCCTGTCACGTAACCTGCGGGGAGGTGCACTCATGATGTTTCATCCTTTTCTTTGTCAGCATTGATACGGGCATTCCTGCGCAGTATCGCGACTGCGCCGAGTGCCGCGCAGAACAGCACGGTCGCCTCACCCAGCGTGTCCCAGGCACGGAAGTCCAGCAGCACCGCGGTGACCAGGTTGGGTGCACCGGTTTCCGCCAGAGCCGCTTTGCAGGTAAACCAGCGATGGCGCATCGGTAAATCGTTGCATGACCGAAGTACCGAATTCCGGGAATTCGTTGAATATCTGGATACCGAACAGGCCGATCACTGCCACGAAGGCCACGGCAAACGCCACCACCCACCACGGCGTGGACGGTTTTCAGTCTCTGCACCTCGCGCCCGAGGGTCGCCCGGATCAGGATCACCAGGCTGACCACCTCGACACCGATCTGCACGATGGCGACGTCCGGTGCCGACAGGAACAGGAACACGATGGCCAGCAGGAAGCCGACCGCGCCGACACTGATCACCGCGTACAGCAGGTTAGATGTCAGCACCGTGATGATCGCGGCGATTACGGTCAACAGGATCAACAAAGCAAGCACTTCAATCATGTCAGCTGCCCTCCATCGTGACCACCCAGACCACCAGCAAAAGCCCGGCAACAAACCACCTCAAGTAAGACGGCAGGATGCCGGTGTGGATCGAGCGCAGGGCCTGGACCAGGTAGTCGGCGACACGTTTGAAGAAGTTATAGATGTCGAATACGCGGGCCTTCATCAGCGCGTAATAGCGGTGCAGACCGGGCATCTGCTCGATGGTGTCATAGAAGTCGACACCGGTGACCTCGACATGCCGTTGCGGACCCGGTTCATCATTGCTGATGTACACGTCCTGCATCTGCTCACCACCGATATAAGTGCGCACGCGACGCAGTTTGCCGCCACGCATCGTCAGCCAGTACAGGCCGATACCCACGATAACCGCCAGCAGGATCAGCACGGTTGCGAGACCTGACCACCAGACACCGGGCACGGTCACTTCAACGATCGGGAAGATCAGCTGTCCGAGTGGAACCTGGAAGGCGAATACGCCGAAGACCACGCACAACACTGCCAGCACGATCATCGGCAACAACATGCTGTAATGCTTTTCACTGATGTCCATCTGCCGAATCCTGGCGGAGGGCTTGCACAGGAAAGTGGCGTGCAGCACCTTGACGAAACTGGCCAGGGTCAGGGCTGATCCCAGCATGGCCACTGCCAGCCACAGCACCCAGGCAAAACTGCCGTTATCACCGGAGCTGATGATGCCCTGGTAGATCATCCACTTGGACGCAAAACCGTTCAGCGGCGGGATACCCGATATGGACAGGGCCGCCACTGCGCAAACGATGAACGTAACCGGCATCAGCTTGGCCAGGCCACCCAGGCGGTCCAGGTTGGTAGTGCCGGTTTCCTTTTCGACCATTCCGGCGCCGAGGAACAGCGCAGACTTGTAAACCGTGTTGTTCAGCATGTGGAACAGGCCACCGGCCAGGCCAATGGCCGTGCCGGTACCGATACCGAGGATCATGTAACCGACCTGGCTCACGGCGTGGAACGACAACAGGCGTTTCAGGTCGTGCTGTACCAGTGCCATCAACACGGCGGCGATAACGGTTACGGCGCCGAGCAACATCAGCATGCCGTACATGGCCGGCGTCGGGATAAACAGGTCCAGCACGATGCGGGCCAGCAGGTAGATGCCGAGTAACTTGTCCAGCGAGGCAGGTAGAAACGCCGAGACCGGCGCATCAACTTTTTCACCAAAGGAGGGCACCCAGGAGTGGAATGGCACAGCGCCCGCCTTGGCAAAAGCGCCGGCGAGCAGGGTCAAAAATGCCGTGTAGGCCAAGGGGCTGTCCAGCGCCAGCGCGGCCCCGTCCATGCGGGTGGTACCGGCGAGGTGCCAGTAGATCAGGACTCCCAGTAACATCAGCGCATCGGAGCCACCGATGATCATCAGCGACTTGCGCGCGGCCTCCGCCGCACCCGGTCCCGACAGACCCGCCATCAGGTAGAGTGTCAGGCCAAGGAAGCCCCAGCACACCAGCAACATCAGCAGGTCATTGGCCAATACCACGCCACAGGAGATGCCCAGGGTCCACAACAGGTAGGTGAAGTACTCCCGTTGGCGCGGACGGTCTTTCATGTATCCAATCGAGTAGACCGCAACTACCAGCCCGAAAAACGCCACACCCAGCAGGATAAATACGCTCAGAAGATCCGTGCGCAGGCTCAGCCAGGGCAACGGATCCCAGAGTTCACCGGCCTGCTGGAACAGCGGCCAGACCAGTGCCATGACAAAAACGGCGGCCAGCGCCGCCAGCACAGGCTCGCAGACGGCTTGCCGCGTTTGGAAGCAACAGGCAAACCAGTCCCGCCAGTAATGGGAAGACCACCGGCAATGCCATCGGATGGGTGATCAGTTGTACAGAAGCCATATTAATCTCTTCAATCAATCGGCAATGACGGCCCTTGCAGGCCGGAATCCGCCATCAGGCGGTCAGTTTTTTCACAGGACAGGCGGATCAGGTCACGCGCACCCAGCAAGCGTTCACCGCTGTCACCGTCCACGGCCACGGCCATGCGCTCCGTGCAGCAATAACACGGGTCAACCGCGGCCAGGATGATCGTGGCGTCGGCCACTGTCGCACCAAGAACGGTTTCCCGGTTGGTGGGCACGTTCATGAAACTCGGTGCACGCACCTTGTGCCGTATGGGGCGGTTGCTGCCATCGCTGCGCACGTAGTGGAATACTTCACCACGCGGTGCCTCGTAATGGCCAATACCCTCCCCTGCCGCCACGAACTTGGGGGCAGAGTCAACGGAACCACCGACCTTCTCCAGTTGCTCAAGGCACTGTTCGATGATGCGTATGGACTCGAACATCTCGAGGATACGTACCACGGCCTTATCGAATACGTCACCGCCCTCGCAGGTCACGACATCCCAATCAACCAGGCCATAGGCCGCGTGCGGGTGGTCGCGCCGTACATCGATGGCATAACCCGAGGCGCGTGCCGTCGGGCCAAGTGCGCCATAGGCAATGGCCTGTTCAAGGCTCAGGATGCCGATCCCCTTGGTGCGTGCGTGGATCAAGGGGTCCTGCACGACCGCGTCACGGAACATCTTGATGGGGTCCTTGAGGCCGTCGGCCAGCTTGGCGATCGCCGGCAGGTCGGTGTTATTGATGTCCCGGCGTACACCACCGGGTTTCATCATGCCGTAGTGGTTGCGGTTGCCTGTGATCAGTTCGAGGATGTTGAGTACGTCTTCTCTAAAACGCCAGGCCCACATCCAGATGGTGTTGAAGCCGAGGAAATGCCCGGCCAGTCCGAGCCACAACAGGTGCGAATGGATACGTTCCAGCTCACCCACCACGGTGCGGATAAACAGGGCCCGCTCGGGCACCGGTATGTCACCGGCATCTTCGGCCGCCTGCACACAGGCCAGCGGGTGCGAGGTCGAGCAGATACCACAGATGCGCTCGACCAGGAAAACGGTCTCCTCGAAGGTCTTTGACTCCGACAATTTCTCGATGCCGCGGTGGTTGTAGCCCAGCTCGATATCGAGGTGCACAACCTTCTCACCCTCGACGTGCAATTTGAAGAACTCGGGTTCCTCCTGCAGGGCATGGTAAGGGCCGATGGGTATGATGGTCCGCTTGCTCATGGTGTCGCCTCGTAGTCACGGCGCATGGGGTATTTGCCTTCCGGCCACTCATCGGCGAGCAGCAGGTGCCGCATGTCCGGGTGGCCAGTGAACTCGATCCCCAGCAACTCCCACATTTCCCTTTCGATCCACTCGGCAGCGGGACAGACCAGGGCAATTGAATCCACCTGTGGTGCAGCGTGCTCCAGTACGACCCTGATGGTGACGACAAAATCGTCGTCATCCAGTGCCCAGTGGTACATCACCTCGAATCCCGCCTCGGTATCCACGCCGGTGGCGATCTGGAAGCGCGCCTTGAACTCATTGATCATCAGCAGGCTGGCATCCTTAATCACCTTTGCTGCGATATCGATGTAAAGCCGCCGTGATTTCTGCTGGTACGCCAGCACCTCGTCACCAAATTTCTCCTGCATCGCATGCAAGACAGTCTCAATGCTCATGACGTCCTCTTTATCTTTCATCACACGCCACCCGCCGTCTCAATAGCGGGTTCATCCACTACTGTATCGGTCTCCTGCAGGCATCCGGGCACCAGGTCCCCACTGCGCAACGCGCCAACGACCTTGACCACGGCACTGATCATTGCTTCGGGTTTCGGTGGACAGCCGGGCACAAAGGCATCGATTTTGACGAACTCACCTGGCGGGCGATCCCAGTTGTAGGACTCGCGCCACATCAGGCCGGTGGCTGGACATCCACCAATCGCAATCACCAGGTAGGGTTTGGGTGCCTGCGCAATCAGTTCCTGCGCACGTATGGCGGATTTGCGGTTAAAAATACCCGACATCAGCAGCACATCCGCGTGACGGATACTGCCGACCAGGGTGATACCAAAACGCTCCAGGTCGTATTTCGGTGTCAGTGCATCGAGTATCTCGATATCACAGTTATTACAGGCGCTGCCTGCCAGGTGGAATACATTCAGTGAACGTGTCAGTGCGTTGATTGCATTGCTCATAAATTCATCCTCATGGATTCACCAACCCAGCCAGGCCAGTACGACCGCGAGCAGGGCCACGACGCTGACCGGCCCCCAGAAAAAGCGCACGGCCTGGTCGATACGCACCCGCGGGGTGGTATTTCTCAAGACGATGGTGATGGCCACCAGTACGAACCACACGAGGAAGCCGATCAACCAGCGCTGCCAAACCGGGCCTGTCAGCAGGCCACCAAAAAACAGTACGACCAGCAACACCGGAAGCGTGAACAACATCATCGCCCGGGTCAGCTTGAACATCGCCAGCGGTGGTCCGGAATATTCGATCAAGGCACCGCCGCTGAGCTCGGTTTCTGCTTCCGGCATGTCGAACGGCACGATGGTCAGCTTGGCCTGCATACAGGCGATCGAAACCAGCAGCGCCAGCACACCGGAAATACTCAGGATCGGTGCCTGGCTGGTCAGCAGGTCGCCGAGGCGGATACTTCCCGCCTGGATGACCGGCACCAGTATGGCCAGCACCATCGGCAACTCGTAGGCGATCATCAACTTGACTTCACGGCTGCCACCGAGCGAGGCCAGTGGATTGCGGGAGGCAAAAGAACCCAGCATGACACCCAGGGCCGGCATCACCAGCAGGTAGATCAGCACGATCAGGTCACCGACGAAGGTGGCCTCGGCATCCAGCAGCGTACGCCACAGGATCATCGACGCCAGTGCTACTGCCGCCAGGCCCAGCAAAGGGGCCAGCAGGAACGTACCAATGGCGCCGTTCTCGGGCACACAGGTTTCCTTTATGAAAAGCTTGCGGATATCGTGGAAGGGTTGCAGCAGCGGTGGTCCCACGCGCATCTGCACCAATGCGGTTACCTTGCGGTCCACCCAGCTGGTCAGCAGGCCGGCGATGGCCGTAAACAACAAGCCGGGAAACAACAGGAACTCGACTATCACCATGTTCCCTTTCATGATGCCGCCTCCATTCTCACCCAGCCCTTGGCACGAACGGCCAGGTTCTCGTCAACAATATGGATACCGGCTTCGGAAGGATCCGTATCGCGGTACTCCAGTGCGCCGTGAAGACAACTGGCCACGCAGGCCGGCGCCTCGTCGCGGTTCGCGAGACAGGCGTCGCAGTTGACCTCGTAGAAAGCCAGCATATCCGTGTAAATCGTGCCGAATGGACAGGCGTGTGCACACATCTTGCAACTGACGCAACGCATATTATGGCGTTGCAGGACCATGTCATCGCCACGGTCCAGCGCTTCAAAAGCACAGGCATCAATACAACTCGCCTGGGCGCAGCGGCGGCAGATCACGGCGAAGGTTGCTTTCTGGCGCAACCAGGACAGGCCATTCTCTTTCGCATGTGGCCGGTTGTAGTACCCGCAGTCCACGACGCAGGATTCGCACTGATCACATTTTTCCAGGTCGATAATCAACCGTTTAAAGCTTGCATCAGTCATCCCACACCCTCGGGTCAGATTGAACTTCGTCGTAGGTGAACACCGGTCCGTCCTTGCAGCAGTAATAAACGCCCATACGGCAATGACCGCACTGGCCAATGCCGCAACTCATGTTTTTCTCCATGGACAGGTAAATGTTTTCCGGCCGGTAACCGCGTTGCAGTAGCTTTTCGGTTCCGTACTTCATCATGATGGGCGGGCCGCACATGACGGCAATGCCGTCACTGGCGTGGCAGTCGAGATAATCCTCCTCGAGGATGTCGGTGATCACACCGACGTGGCCGTCCCAGCCATTGCTGGCCTCATCGACCGTCAGCATCACGTCCATCGCATCCTTGTGATGCCATCCGTTCATCTGCGCATCCCGAAAGACGATGCTGTCCGGTGTCTTTGCGCCATAACGCACGATGATGCGGGAATAAGCGTCCAGGTCTTCGATCAATGCCAGTAACAGGCTACGCAACGGACCCACGCCGCAACCGCCCCCAACAATCAGGATTTCACGGCCGTGAAAGGCCTCGATCGGATAGGCCCGTCCCATCGGCCCGCGCACACCCACTTCGTCACCTTCCTTCATATTGTGCAGCCAGTCGGTCACCCGCCCGGTGCGCATGATGGTGATTTCCATGTTCTCTGAAATCTTTGGTGAAGAGGATGGTGTGAACGGCGCCTCACCGATACCTGGGACCGCCAGTTCGACGAACTGGCCGGCCGCAAACGGTACCGGCTCTACCGGACGAATCGTAAACGTCTTTATATCAGGCGTTTCGTCCTCAATCCGCTCGATGGTCGCTGGAATGGGCATGTAGAGTGTCGGATACATCGACAGCCCTCCTTAATACATCTCGGATATCAATATTGGCTATGCAGGCCTCTGTACAGCGCCCGCACCCGTCACAGGCATAGCGATCCATGACCTGTGGGAAATAACTGAACTTCTTGTCAAAGCGATTACGCAGACGCTCCGCACGTAACGGCCGGGCATTGCCACCACCGGCGACAGCTGCAAAACCGGAATACAGGCAGGCGTCCCATAACTTGGTACGTGCCGCCTTGCCATCCGCGTCCAGGCCATCGGCCAGCAGGAAACAGTGGCAGGTACAACAGATAAAGTTGCAGGCGCCGCACTCGACACAGTCCACGGCGAAATCGGCCCACAAGCCGGATTCGAACGCACCCTCAATCGCTGCGCGGAAATCCATGCCGGAACTCAGCCCGTGTGCACTGCCCTGTTCGGCGAGTTCCGCATAACGTCCGGCCCTCTGTTTTTCAAGTGTTTCGACCAACACATCGCTGGCCGGCTCAAGGACATCCCCGGCGCCTTCCAACAGTGCCTGGCCACGCTCTGAACCGGACTCGATGACATAACCGTCCGGCGTGGAAGCGATATTGATGTCAAAGCCCTGTCGCGCATAAGGCTGTTCACCAACCGCCGTGCAAAAACACACATCCAGCTGGCTGCCGCAATCACTCGAGACCAGGATGGTCTTGTCACGGGCTTCGGCGTAATAGGTGTCCTTATCCACGCCATGCAGGAAAACGTGGTCAAATATGGCCAAAGAAGACAGGTCGCAGTTTTTCACACCAAAAACGATACGCTCCGGCATCGGCTCGCGGCCGGCAGGCTCACCCCAGCGGCCGATAAATTCGCGCGCAGGGAAAAACAGAGCCTTCAAGGGCTCTGTTTGTCTGAATTCTCCCAGTGTGTGCAGGCCGGGTTGCCATGCGTCTGCCTGTACCAGTCGGTAGGTGTCGTTTTCGAGGCTTTCCAGGGCAAAAGTTTGGCGACCGTTTGCCAAAAAGGCCAGGACTTCATCAAGATTACTCGAACCACTAATCGTCCATTTCATGTCCGCTGGTTCCGTACTGATTAGAGTCGGATTATCTGTCGCGAAAATCCATTTTTAATTGACCCAGATCAATTAAATTTTCGATTTCTGTGCTAACGGAAATAAAACTATTTAGCCTTTGTATTGGCCCGGCGTATCATTAAGGTCTGGGTGCTGTGGGTGAAGCGAAACTGCTTGAATTACCTAGGTAAATTCACTCAAATGACATAGGCAAAACTGCACGACTCAGTCAGGAACCCCGCTGACCTCGAGACGCAAAAGTAGCAGCTCATCACCCTGCACCAGGTTTACCTTCCAATCACCGCATGAGGGGCATAACAGACGGTTGACTTTCGCCTCGCCCCTGGTCCCGCAACTGCGGCATTCGACCACGACCGGGCCGGTTTCAATTTCGAGTTCGGCATCATTAGCGACCGTGTCAGCGCGCGCCACTTCGAAAGCACGGCTGAGCAGTTCCGGCTCGACACCCGCCAGCGGCCCGATGGAGAGCACGATGTGCTCCACCCGGCTGGCGCCCTTTTCCCTGGCGATCTGCTCGACCTGGTTCATCAAGCCCTGGCATATTGCCATTTCATGCACGATCTTTGACCTCGTTTGGCAAGCCGGTTAATCCTCTGCCTGCTGATGGACAACAAGTAAATTTATATTGGTATGAAATGCTCACCCTTCAATGCTGGCCAGCCAGATGGTGTGCCGTGCACCTTTCCTGCCATGGGCGTACACCTTGACCTCATCAACCATGAAACCACAACGCCTGAGCCTCTCCCGGAATGCCGGATCCGGACCCGCCGACCAATAGGCTACGATACCGGCTGGTCCTGTCAACGCCTGTTGGGCAGCGAAGATCCCCGCACTGGAGTAGAGCCAGTCGTTGGCGCTCTTGGTCAGTCCTTCAGGCCCATTATCGACATCCAGTGCAATGACATCGAAGCGTGCCTTGCTTTGTCTCAATAGATTTGCCACGTCCCCGACATGGACCTTCGTACGGGGATCGGACAAAGGATTGCCACTTCGCTCACCCAGTGGACCGCGGTTCCACTCCACGACCTCGGGGATCAGCTCCGCCACGGTTACTTCCGCTTTTGAACCCACGGCAGCAAGGACAGCGGCCAACGTGAACCCCATGCCAAGACCACCAATCAGTACGCGGGCCTTCTCTGGCTGCTTTAGCCGTTTACACGGCATGCTGCCAAGAGCGTCTTCGGAACCGTGTTTGCGGGTGCTCATCAATTCACCACTACCAGAAATCTTGATGAAGAAATCGTCTTTGCCCTGGAACAGGAAAAGCGTCTGCCCAGTATCCGGAATCGGTGCCTCGCCGATTTGGGTCCAATGTCTCATATTGTGGTGACGCCTTTCATAATGTGAAAAGTAATCGCCATGCATGATAAGTGTTTCCACACCTGAATTGCATATTTCCCTTTCGTTTCCTCAGGGCTGCAGATTTCAATCGACCTCTGGCCCCGACGTGCGATCGGGCTAGTTTGTAAGGTAAGAAGTGCGCTACCCTTGAACCATGCAATCATTTACGACCAAATCCAAGACTAGCGGTAAGTCCGAAAAAACATCACAAGCCCTCATAGGTAAGTGCGTCTTTTTAAAAGCCGTTACCGTCACCAGGGCCGGCGCCTTCATGGACTGGGGCGGGGAGCGGGACCTGCTGGTGCCCATCAGCCAGCAACTTTCGCCCATCGTCGAGGGTAAATCCTACGTGGTCCACCTGTTCCTCGACCCCAATGACCAGGTCATTGGCACCACCAAGCTGCACAACTTCCTCGACGAACGGGCCAAGAACATGGCGCCGGGCGAAGCAGTGGACCTGCTGATCGTCGGCGAGACCGGACTCGGTTACAAGGCGGTGATCAACGGCACCCACCTGGGTTTACTGTACCGCGGCGAAGTTTTTCAAAAACTGCAGCCGGGTGACAGGACCACTGGCTTCATCAAGACCATCCGCGAAGACCGGAAAATTGACCTGGCCCTGCAACGCCAGACGCAGGAAGCCCGCGAAGACCTGGCCAGCCGGATCCTGGCCCATCTGGAAGCCAACGGGGGTGTTTCACCACTGACGGATTACAGTCCGCCCGAGGCCATATATAATGAGTACGGAGTCAGCAAGGGCAATTACAAGAAGGCCCTCGGTAAACTATATAAACAACGCCTGATCAAGGTGGACAAAGACAAAATCACCCTGTTGAAACCATAACAGCGTGGCGCGCCACCTGGCGTGAAAAACGGCAAAACGAGAGGAACCATGCGGCGGAGTGGCGCAACTTCATTCATATTGAGCTTAGTACTGATAGCATCGCTGTCACCCGCAGCGCAGGCTTCACGTTTCGTTGATCTCGAGGGTGATCCGAAACTGCGCTCTGCCTCGGTGCTGGTTATAAATTCAGAGGGCGGAATCATCTACGGCAAGGATGTTGACACCATCCGCCCCATTGCCTCGATCACCAAGCTGATGAGCGCCATGGTCATCCTGGATTCCGATCTCGACCTGGATGAAAAAATCACCGTCACCAAGGCCGACCGTGACCTGGTGCAGCTGACCGGTTCACGCCTGGAATACGGCGCCTCTCTGTCGAGGCGTGAAATGATCCTGTTGGCCATCATGTCGTCGGAAAACCGGGCAGCAACGGCTTTGGGCCGTAACTGGCCGGGTGGTACAGAAGCATTCGTCGCCGCCATGAACCGCAAGGCTGCTGAGCTCGGAATGGACGACAGTCACTTTGCCGACGCGGCCGGTCTGAGCGTGAAGAACCGTTCCACGGCGCGCGACCTGATGAAGATGGTCACTGCAGCCAAGAATTACGACTTGATCAGGCAGGCCAGCACCGCCACGCGTATCGAAGTGCGCCCGTATCCACGGCGCGGCCCGCTGGTATATGGCAATACCAACCGGTTGCTAAAAAACAAGACCTGGGATATCGAGCTGAGCAAAACAGGCTATATCATGGAGGCCGGCCGCTGCCTGGTGATGCAGACCAATATTGATGGCGAGCCGGTGTCAATCGTACTGCTCAATTCCTACGGCAAACTGACGCCATTCGGTGATTCCAACCGCCTGCGCAAGTGGATGCTGGCGCAGGGTTGATCCCTCCATTTCCTGACCCCCCCCTTTTTTTAGTGAAACGAGTATGTCGTAACCAAGCTCCTGGTTAATACAAGAACACCTCGTCAAACCTATCTACCGGTTTGGGACACATTTTAATGACGGCTTTCTGGGCAGAACCGGATGGATACCTCGCTCAATCGCGGATAGCTGCTTCCAGCCCAAAGCATCGGTGAAAATTAAACCAATTTAACGTCTGCTATGCGAATCTAAGCCGTCACTCAAATGGCATGAATTTGTAATTCCTGTAGGGCAACACACGGTCAATTACGGCACCTCATGCCGTGTTGAACAACGTCTTTATTAGACAGACGTTAGTGTGAAACAAAAAAACAAAGGAGATCATTGGAATGGTAGTGACTATCAGCGCACAGTTAAAATAGCCGCCACTCAACGCTTTCAGTCTGGTAGCTTTTGCATCATGCGGATATCGTTGATCAGGGCCAAGGCCTTCCATTCCTCCAGCGGAAAGTGCACTCCCCCTTCCTCTTCGCCGTACTTAAGGATCAGTTTCTGGGATAGTTCTTGATTGAAGTCAAACACTCCGATCCCGCGCATGCCCCAGCCATCGAAAAGTCGCGCGTCCACGCATTGAAACCCGAGCAAGCGGATATCCCGGTGGCGGGAATCTTGGATAATGGGTATAAAAGTCTCGTTGACGCTCTCGAAGCTGCCCTCGATAACCTGCAAGAAATGGCTGGAACTGGCCAGTAACACGCCGGTTATCTCACGCTCAGTGTTCAGACGTTCGCTCTCGTGCAGGATCGATTTGATCAACTCCCAGGTGATTTCGCCGTTACATCGGCTCTTGTAGATCAGTCGGTACATCGATTGCTCCCGTAGTATGGTCAGATGGTTAAGCCTTGGAGTGTAAGTGATTTAAACGCAATAGTTCCAGACAACCCAAAGTATTGAACAGTAATTCACGGCAAATATTAAGCCCGGCCATCGCACATGGGGTTAGAGTAAAGTGCCAGAGTAGATTGGTGATTGGCGACCGTGGCTGGTTTCTAGAACCAGGTAAGCGTCACTGCGACAATCCTCAACTGCCTCGAGTACATTTCCGTGACAAAAAAATGGCGACTGCAAACAGTCACCATTTTTACTATCTGTTTTCCGTTATTACAGCGAGCAGGTCATATCCTGGCCGCAGCACAGCGGTGACTTGATCTTGCCATGGCCGTTCGGGCACTCGGAGATCTGCACCTCGGTGTTTTCATCGATCTTGAGCGTTCCGTTCTCCAGCGGCGCATCGCACTTGCCGCAGGTTGCGTTGACGCTCATTCCACAGACTTTACATTCATAAGTTGCCATTTACTGTCCTCTCGATTACATGGTTGAATCTTCATAATAAGTATAACCCGAATCTGTCCCTGCCTGAACGCAATTGCACCCATTAACGGATTTGCTTGCAATTCGGCAGCCACGGTGCTGTACTTTCCAAACGCTCATACAACATTGAGCGGTGCGAAGGAGTTCAATATGAAATACCAGAAACTTTTTTACCTGCTGTTGATTTGTTTGGCGGTTGTCTTGGGCGCCTGCCAAAAAGAAGAAGCCACAACGGACCAGGCCGCGAGCGCGGCTGAAAGTATGCAGGAAGCGGGCTCTGAAGTAGCCGAGGCTACCGAGGACATGGCCGAGGACGCCGGTGACGCTATCGAGGACGCTTATGATGCCACCGCGGAAATGGCCGGGGACGCTTACGACGCCACGATGGATATGGCCGAAGATGCGGGCGAAGCCCTAGAAGACGCATACGACACCACCGTCGAAGCTGCCGAAGAAGCGGTTGATGCCGCAGAGGAAGCTGTCAAGGATTTGCCCAAGAAAGAGGGCGGCGGAGAAGGCTGACACCCTTTCAGGGTTCTGAAGTCAAGGGATGGCCAACCCCGGCCAGGGGTTGGTTCATCCTGGTGTCCATATCCTTTTATAAGACACCGGACGGTCCTCAGAGCATCATCTCGTACTGGTAGGCATCCACGTCATAATATATGTATCAATGGACCCCGGCTCATACCCAATTTTTCGGCGACCCTGATCGAGGCCGATGTTCTCGGGAATTATCAATGCGACCAGCCTTCTCAATTCCCAGGTCATCCCGGGCGAACTCGACGCAGGCTTGTGCGGCCTCGGTACCGATCCCCCTGGCCCCAATATCTTGTCAATAACGGTAGCCGATTTCCGGCAAGTCAATTTCCTCTATATGCTTGATCCCGCAAAAACCGATAACCTTGCCTGTCTCCTTGAACTCGACTGCAAAACGTCCGTAGCCGTACTTTTCATAGTCGGCCAGGGGCCATCCTTGAGACGCTGCCGGGCTTCCTCGAGATTCTTCAGAGGCTCGGACTCGGCGTACCTGATAATTTCCGGGTCCGTACCCAGTTCATAGGTGATTTGCACATCGTCGGATGTGAATAACCGCAGCTTCAGCCTGTCAGTTTCCAGTTCCGTGCGTATCATCTAGGGCTGCAACGACTTTGAGTCAGTAAGTGTTCACAGGCCCATCATCTCAACTGGCTGTCCTTGCTGCCCCGGCGGTTATAACCACTGACAGCGGCCTGCTGCTTATCGTGTTCTGCCTGGCAGTTGACACACAGGCGCACACCGGGAACGGCCTCGCGGCGGGCAGCGGGGATTTTCGCGCCACATTCCCCGCAGTTACGCAGGCTTTCACCCTTCGGCAGGTTGCTGCGCGCCCGGCTGACGGCGTCCTCGATGGTGGCGTCTATCTGGTCCTGGACCGCGCCGTCTTTGGCAAATCCTCCGGCCATGTATCACTCCGTTACAATAGCTGTTACACCCATACTTTAACAAAATGGGGTCAGGTTCATTCAGAAACTGAATGAACCTGACTCATTTTTTCGCTATCCTCCACCACACTTTGCATAAACCAGGTTCAGTGATGACAGAAACTGTCTCAGCGAGATATTTTGAAGACTACGTTGCCAACTCGACACAGGAGGTGGGCCCCATATTTGTTACCGAGGAAGACATTATCGACTTTGCACAAAAGTATGATCCGCAGTACTTCCATATCGACCCAGAAAAAGCATCAGCTGGACCGTACGGCGGCTTGATCGCCAGTGGCTGGCACACGGCCTCACTGGTCATGGGCGCAATGGTCAAACGGTTCCTGGACAACGCGTCCAGCCTCGGCTCTCCCGGGGTAGACGAGCTTCGCTGGCTGGCCCCGGTGCGCCCCCGAGACCAGCTGTCCGTGCGTGTCGGTATCAGGGACACCCGGCGCTCAAACAGTAAACCCGACCGGGGATTCGTGCATACCCTGATCGAGACGTTCAACCAGGAGGAAGTCCTTGTGATGACCATGAAGGCGACGACCATTATCCGTTGCAGGGTAGCGGGTGACATTTGAACCTCACGATCGAACTGCCATTCGACAACTCTTACGCACGGCTCGGTGAGCGGTTCTATACGAGGCAACTCCCGGAGCCGGCGCCAGCCCCCGGCCTGATCCGGGTGAATCGCGTCCTGGCCAGCTACCTGGGTATTGATCCGGACTGGCTGGAGTCTGAGACAGGTATCGGGTTTATCGCCGGGAATTTCATACCCGGCAACGCCAACCCGATCGCCACGGTATACGCCGGCCACCAGTTCGGCGGCTGGGTTCCACAGTTGGGTGATGGCCGGGCCATATTGATGGGTGAAGTCATTGCGGCCGACGGGGTGCGCCATGACATCCAGTTAAAGGGTTCCGGACGCACACCTTATTCACGTGGAGGTGACGGCCGTGCACCGCTTGGCCCGGTGCTGCGTGAGTACATCGTCTCGGAGGCCATGGCCGCACTGGGTGTACCGACAACCCGCGCCCTGGGTGCGGTGACTACCGGGCAACACGTCATCCGCGAAAGCCGTTTGCCGGGCGCAGTGCTGGCGCGCGTGGCACAAAGCCATATCCGAATCGGCACCTTCCAGTTTTTTGCGTCGAAGGGAGATCAGGGAGCCCTGCAAATACTGGCTGAACACGTCATCCAACGCCACTACCCGGAGGCCGCCGGGGCCGATGATCCGCTGCAGACGATGTTGGCAGGCGTCGTGCAACGCCAGGCAAATCTCATTGCGCAGTGGCAATTACTGGGCTTCATCCACGGCGTCATGAACACGGACAATATGCTGTTGTCGGGCGAGACCATCGATTACGGCCCTTGCGCATTCATGGACGGCTTCGACAACGACGCAGTATTCAGTTCCATTGATCAGGGTGGGCGTTATGCCTACCGCAACCAGGCGCACATCGCGCACTGGAACCTGGCCCGGCTGGTCCAGGCCTTGTTACCGTTGCTGGATGATGACCAGGAACAGGCAATCAATAAGGGCCAGGCGATCATCAATGTATTCCCGGGCCTGGTACAGGCTGCCTACCGTGAAGGCATGTATAAAAAACTTGGCTTGACCGGCGAAGAGCCCGGTGACCTGTCACTGGTCCAGGACCTGATTGAGCTGATGCAGCAGCACGGCAGCGATTTCACACTGACCTTCCGACAGCTGGTTGAGCTGGCCGGGCCAAACGGAGATCCCGCAAGCAGTATCGGCACGTTTTTCGAATTGGACCCGGCCTTTGACCCCTGGCTGCAGCGTTGGCGGACACGCTTTTCCCGGGATGCGAATGACGTCGCTACCCGGCTAAAAGACATGATTGTCGCCAACCCGGTGTTCATTCCACGCAACCACCTGGTGGAGGAAACCATCGTGGCCGCCGAGACCAACGGCGAATTTGCACCTTTCCACCAACTCGTTGACGTACTCGCCCAACCGTGCAGCTTCGACCAGGCGCTCGAATACTACGCCAAACCACCGCTACCCGGACAGGAAGTCAGGCAGACCTTTTGCGGTACCTGAATCCCCTGTCTTTTGGCACTTCAGGAAACGGGTCAGGTTCAATAGATTACTAATTTAGTTGAATCCGACCCCTTTTCAACGGGTTAAAATCCCGTAAAACAATAAAAGGACACCAAAATGCGCTTAATCTGCCTCGTTTTACTGACAGCTGCTGTGACCATGTCCTCATCCTGGGCCGGCGAGGACCCCTATTTATGGCTCGAAGACATTGACGGTGAAAAAGCCCTGGAATGGGTGCGGGCGGAAAACAAATCCACTGCCGAGCGATTGGAATCCAGGCCGATATTCGATGAACTGTACGCCCAGGCCAAGGCAGCGCTGAACTCAACTTCCCGGTTACCCGATGTCTACCAGGAAGAAGGCTGGCTATACAACACCTGGAAGGACGAAGAACACCCGCGTGGTATTTTCCGGCGTACCACGCTGGAGGAATTCTCCAAGGACGAGCCCGCATGGGAAATCGTTATCGATATTGACGCTTTGAGCACCGAAGAGAACAAGCAGTGGGCGTTCAAAGGTATGGATTGTCTGCCAAAACACCCTGAACACTGCCTGGTCCGCTTATCGCCCGGTGGCGGTGACGCGGTCGTTATCCGCGAATTCAATTCTGCCGAAAAAACATTTGTCGACGGGGGATTTTACCTCCCGCTGTCCAAGGGCAACACTAACTGGATAGATGCAAACACGGTGTTTGTCTCCACCAACTTTGGTGAAGGCTCGATGACCGACTCCGGTTATCCAAGAATAATCAAGCGCTGGAAACGTGGTACGCCATTGACTGACGCAGAGCTCATTCATGAAGGCCAGGTTTCCTCACTCTGGTCCTATGGATTCCGTATGCGCTCCGCCGGTGATGACATTGACATGGTGCTTGAAGGCAAAACATTCTGGACTTCAGAACGCTACCAGTTGATTGACGGGGAAAAACAGAAACTTGATTTACCCCTGACGGCAGTCGTCAATGGCGCATTCCAGGGCCGCTTGATCGTCTCAATGAAAGAGGACTGGGTACGTGGGGATGTGACCTACCGCCAGGGCGCTGTACTGGTGGCCGACACTTCGGCATTGCGCGGCAATAGCAACGGGGTAATCGATGTGCTGTTCGAGCCGGATGACTCAACCGTCGTGGAGGCCGTGGCGACCACCGATAACACGGTCCTCGTGACCATGCTGGAAAACGTACGTGGCAAAATCTACCGTTACAACCCCGGTCCGGAAGGCCGCTGGGAACGCAGCCTGGTCAACTTCCCCGACAATGGTTCTCTCGAAATTATTAGCGCCGACGATGCGAGCAGTAATTTCTTTGCCGAGTTCGAGTCTTTTACCAGCCCACCGGCCCTGTACTACGTGGCAGCCGAAGACTGGCAACCACAACAGCTCAAGAACCAGCAACCCACATTTGACGGCAGCCGCTACCAGACCGAGCAATATTTCGCGACATCGGCTGATGGCACCAGGGTGCCCTACTTCGTGGTCCTGTCCAAAGACGCAAAGCGGGACGGCAGCAACCCCACCCACATTTTTTCCTACGGTGGTTTTCGCAATGCGCTGACTCCGTCCTACTCGGGCTCGTATGAACAGCTATATGGCGCCTATGGCAAGCTGTGGCTGGACCGTGGCGGTGTGTTCGTGCTGGCCAATATCCGTGGTGGCGGTGAATTCGGCCCTGCCTGGCACGCGGCAGCCCTGAAGGAAAACAAGATCCGCTCATACGAGGATTTCGAAGCGGTTGCGGAAGACCTGTTCAAACGCAAAATCACTTCGCCCAAACACCTCGGCATCGAGGGCAGGTCCAACGGTGGTCTGCTGGTCGGCGCCGCCATGACGCGCCGCCCGGACCTTTACGGTGCGGTGATCTGTGGTGTGCCCTTACTGGACATGAAGCGTTATCACAAGCTGCTGGCCGGGGCCAGTTGGATGGCCGAGTTCGGCGATCCGGATGTTCCGGAGGAATGGGCCTACATCAAGCAGTACTCGCCCTATCATAATTTGCAGGAAGACACGGATTACCCGCCAATATTCTTCTTTGGCTCAACCCGCGACGACCGGGTACACCCCGGGCACGGCAGGAAAATGGCGGCCAAGCTGAAAGCTATGGACCAGCAGGTCTATTATTACGAGAATATGGAAGGCGGGCATGGAGGCTCCAGCACCAATGACCAGCTGGCCTACCGCCTGGCGCTGGCCTACACGCATCTGTGGAGCCACTTGAAATAAAAAGGGGTCAGGTTCATTTAAATCCGCGGATTTAAATGAACCTGACCCCCAATACCGGAGACCCATTATTGTGAACGAAAGCCACGGATTACCAAAAATCGGCCTGGCGCTGGGCAGTGGCGCATCACGTGGCTGGTCCCACATCGGCATCCTGAAAGCCCTGTTAAAAGAAGGCATCGAGCCCGACATCGTCTGCGGCACTTCGGTCGGCGCCATGATCGGCGCCAGCTACCTGGCCGGAAACCTCGAAAAGCTGGAAGAATGGGTGCTCGGCTCAACCCGCACGGACGTGCTGAAGTTTTTCAACATCCGCTTTTCCCAGGCCGGACTGGTTGATGCCGACCGCTTTAACCGTTTCCTGTACAACTATGTCGCTGCCCCGGAGATCAACATCGAAGATCTGCCGAAGCTTTACGCGGCGGTAGCCACCGATCTCGATAACGGCCGCGAAGTCTGGTTCAGGGAAGGCGCACTGGCCCAGGCCGTCAGGGCATCCATGGCCCTGCCCGGGCTGTACCCATCGGTCAACGTTGAAGAACGCTGGCTGGTCGACGGTGGCCTGGTCAACCCGGTACCGGTGACCACCTGCCGCGCTTTGGGCGCCGATATCGTCATCGCGGTCAACCTGAACTCGGACATCGTGGGTAAAAACAGCCCGAGACGGGTCGTGGCGCCGCCCGAGCCCGAATCCGATGAATCCCCCAGCATGCTGCAAAACCTGAAGCAGTCGACCCGCGAATACTCCAACTCGATCTTTGCCCACCACGACAAGCCGGAAGACGCACCGAGGCTGTTCTTCGCCATCACTAACGCGATCAATATTGTCCAGGACCGTATCACCCGCAGCCGGCTGGCTGGCGACCCGGCGGAAGTCGTGCTTTCACCCCGGCTGGCACACATCGGTATGCTCGAATTCCACCATGCCCCGGAAGCTATCGCGGAAGGTGAAAGTTGCGTTCACAAGGCACTAAGCGAAATCCACCGGCTGGTGGGCAATACCTGAACTGGCTTTTTATGACAGGTCGTGTACGATTCGGATAGTTCCGTCTGCACACTTACATTTCCAATCATTATAATAAGGTAGAAATAATGTCAGCTTTATACCGTATCATATTGTTATTAGTTGTTTTTATTCTCATTCCACCGGCTACTGTGGCAGAAGAAGACACATCAAAAAGCCCGGGGCTCAATGAAGAAACCCTGAAGGGCCTCCAATGGCGCAGCGTTGGTCCCGCGATGACCGCAGGACGAATCGCAGACATCGCAGTCAGCCACGCAGACCGCAGCACCTGGTACGTCGGTGTGGGCAGTGGCGGTGTATGGAAAACAGAAAACCGTGGCACGACCTGGACCACCGTTTTCGATGACCAGTCTTCCTACTCGATTGGTTGCATCGCGATCGACCCCAATAACGCGGATACCGTGTGGGTCGGAACCGGTGAAAACGTGTCCGGTCGGCATGTCGGCTATGGTGACGGCATCTACAAGAGCATCGATGGCGGAAAGACCTGGACCAACATGGGTCTGAAGGACTCCCAGCACATCGGCATGATCAAGGTTGACCCACGCGACTCCAACGTGGTCTACGTGGCGGCCCAGGGACCCCTGTGGTCTGCCGGCAGCGAGCGTGGTCTGTATAAGACCACCGACGGCGGAAAAACCTGGAAGCTGATCCTCTCGGCCGGTGAATACACTGGCGCCAACGAGGTCCACTTCGACCCCAGGAATCCTGACGTCTTGTATGCATCCCTGCACCAGCGCTTCAGAAATGTGGCCGCGCTGATGGATGGCGGCCCCGAGTCCGGCATTTTCAAGTCCACCGACGGTGGGGCGAACTGGCGTGAACTCAAAAATGGCGTCCCGGCCGAGGACAAGGGCAAGATCGGCCTGGCTGTTTCACCGGTAAATCCGGATGTCGTTTATGCGACCATCGAACTGGCCCAGCGTACGGGCGGCTTCTGGCGCTCGCTGGATGGTGGCGAGAGCTGGGAAAAACGCAGCGACGAGGTCTACAGCGGGACCGGCCCGCATTATTACCAGGAAATTTTCGCCAGTCCGCATGATGTCGACACGGTTTACCAGGTCGCACCGACCCTGTACCGCACGATTGATGGCGGCAAGAACATGCTGCCGGTCAGGAACAACTACGTGCACGGTGATTACCACGCCGTTGTGTTCGACGCCAACGATCCGGACTACCTGATGGTCGGCACCGATGGCGGCGTTTACGAGTCCTTTGACGGTACGGAACACTGGAAATACTTTGCCAATATGCCGATCACGCAGTTCTACAAGGTAACGGTCGATTATGACGAGCCCTTTTACAATATCTACGGCGGCACACAGGACAACAACACCCAGGGCGGCCCGTCGCGTACCGACAACGTGCATGGCATCCGCAACAGCGACTGGTTCGTGACGGTATTTGCCGACGGACATCAGTCCGCCGCTGACCCGACCAACCCGGACATTGTTTACTCCGAATGGCAGCAGGGCAACCTGGTACGCTGGGACCGCACGACTGGTGAGGTCATTTACATCCAGCCGCAACCGGCAGCCAATGAAGATGCCGACCGCTTCAACTGGGATGCCCCGATCCTGATCAGCCCCCACGATTCCAGGCGCTTGTACTTCGCCAGCCAAAAGGTCTGGCGCAGTGATAACCGGGGTGACAGCTGGCGTGCAATCTCCGGTGACCTGAGTTTTGGCCAAGACCGCATGAAACTGCCCATGATGGGACGCGTGTGGAGCTTTGACTCGGCCTGGGACCTGATGGCCATGTCCCAGTACGGCACCATCACTTCGCTGTCCGAATCACCGTTGGTTGAAGGCCTGCTCTACGCCGGCACCGACGACGGGCGTATCCACGTCAGTGACAACGCCGGCGAAAGCTGGCGCGACATCAGCCGTCTGCCGGATGTGCCGGATGGTTATTTTGTCAACGACATCAAGGCCGACCTGCATGACGCGGATACGGTTTACGTGGTGTTGGATGACCACAAGTCCGGTGATTTCTCACCTTATATCCTGAAGAGCACCAACCGCGGCAAAAGCTGGCGCAGCATTGCCGGCAACCTGCCGGAACGCCACGTCGTGTGGCGGGTCGTACAGGATCACGTGAACCCTGCGTTGATGTTTGCGGCCACCGAGTTCGGTGTGTTCTTCACCGTCGGCGGCAACCACTGGGCCGAGCTGTCAGGCGGCATGCCGACCATTTCCTTCCGCGACCTGGCCATCCAGAAACGTGAAAACGACCTGGTCGGCGCCAGCTTTGGCCGCAGTTTCTACGTGCTCGATGACTACTCACCATTGCGTGAGCTGAGTGCAGAGAAACTCGCCTCTGAAACCATGCTGTTCCCGGTACGCGATGCGCTGTGGTACGTGCCACGCATGCCGATGGGTGAATTCCGCACCGGCAGCAAAGCTTCACAGGGCGACGAGTATTTCATTGCCGATAACCCGCCGTTTGGTGCGGTGATCACCTATTACCTGCCGGAACCGATCCTGACGAGCAAGGATCAGCGACGCGAGAAGGAAAAAGAGATTGAAAAACAGGGCGGCGACACCCCCTACCCCGGCTGGGATGCGCTGGCCAACGAGCGGGCGGAAGAAGACCCTGCAGTCGTGCTGACTATCCGTGACAGCCAGGGCACAGTGGTACGTATGCTGGAAGGCCCGGCCAAAGCCGGTTTTCACCGCGTGGCCTGGGATCTTCGTTACCCGGACTCCAGCCCGTGGACGGATGAGCCCGCTGATGACTACATCGTCTTCAACGGCCCGCTCGCTGCACCCGGCGACTACACGGTTAGCCTGGCTACGCGTATTAACGGCGTCTTGCGTGACACCGGCCAACAGACCGGTATCAAGGTCAAGCTGATGCGCCAGAATGCCCTGGCAACGGCAAGCCCCGAAGACGTGGCTGCATTCAACGTTCGCCTGGACAACCTGATGCGACAGGCCAGTGGGGCGGAATCGGCGATCAAGGCACTGCTGAGTGAACTGGGCGCCATCAAGCAAACCCTGCTGCGCTCCAAGGCACCCGTAGCGCTGCGTGACAAGGCACGGGCACTGGAACTCGAAGCGCTTGATCTGCAGCTGCAGTTGGCGGGTGACGATGTCCGCGATTTCGCCGGCGACATCGGCCCGGTTTCCGTAAAACGGCGGGTCGAGGTTGCACGTTTCGGTACTTCGTTCTCAACCTATGGCGCCACGCCGATGCACCAGGAAGCCATGGAAATTGGCGAGCAAAAATTTGCCGGTATCAAGACCGCACTCGATAGGGTCTTCGGGACCGACATGCCGGCATTGCGTGAAGCGATGGACGAGGCCGGTGTGCCATGGACACCTGGCCGCGGCGTACCTGCCAGCAACTGAACAGCGAGCCGAACTAGATGGGGCCAGGGCATTTGCTCTGGCCTTTTTTTCTTCCTACAGATTTCACAGACTGCCGACCAGTTTCGCTCGGTTACTTCACTACCCGCTCATATATAAGGAAATCATCTCGGGAACGTAGTCTCACCGCGATCATTTTCAGGCTCAACTTCGTTAACTTTGAACGTCAGTTCCTGCTTCGTAAGCGAACACTTATGCAGGCTAAATGCCACAGTTCCCAATAGCCGAACCTGGGTTTTCTTGAAAATTTCACTCAAATAAAGTGTATCAGGTACGTTTTCTAAACTACTCACCCATCCTTGAAGGGAAATGTCATTGGTGAGCGTGGTGGCCACTGCAGGCCGGATTCCGCGATCTTCGCTGCAAAAACCGGGGTTGCTGACAGGTCCCATGGCTCGCCGCATTCGCAAACCAACACGGATATGGACAACGCAATATGACCAAACGGATGCTGATCGAAATCGGCGGCCAGCCGGTTGGCATTTTCGCGGTCGCCGGTCCATGCATACATCGCCAGCGTGTTCCAACCATTTGCATGCTGTGAATCACGATATTCTTCGAACAGGGTTTCAGCCTGTTCGCGATGACCAAGGGTAGCAGCGATCTCCACGAGCAACGACTCCGCGCTGTCCACCGACTTGATGCGCGTGTCCAGCTCAGCCTGGGCCTTGTCATTCTGACCCTTGAGTATCAATCCCTTGGCCAGTTCCGCAACCAGGCTATCACTATCCACAACAGCCAGACCACGAAGGCTGGCTTCTATCACACCGTCGGGGTCATGCGTCCAAATTTGGGTCCGTGCCAGTGATTGCCAGTTCGAAGCAGCCAGTGGGTCGCATACCACGAGTTCTTCCACCTTGGGATGCATCCGTTTTGCATAACCATAAGGCAAGGAAACGGCCTCATACCAGAGCGAGCCGATACAGCCGGCTGGCTCGAGTAACTTTTCGATCCGGTCGGTCATGCCGCGCCAGTTGCCGGTCACGTAGGCAAGGTCAAGTTCCAGGGAGGCACGTTCATAAGAGGATTTGGCAAAACTGATCGCTTTTTCGTAATCCGCCTTCGCCAACTCAAAGGTCGCGATGACTTCGGCATATCCATCAGCGCCTGTCTGCGGGTCCATGCTGTCATCAATCACCTGGTGGACATACAGGTCCGAGTGCCAGGTCCAGGCCGCTGAAAAATCCGGCACACGCTCCAGCACATCTTCAAAATATTGATTGGCCTGCACCAGGCCGACAGCAATTTTTTCGCTTCCGTTATGTGCTTGTTCAGAAAGTTCACGGCCCCTCTGATAGGCGATAAAAGCCTCGACGTCGCGCAGACCGCTACTTTGCATTAGTTCGCGCCTGTGATCGTCCAAAACGATGTCCAAAGCGACGGCTATTTTTTCGGCAATATCCTCCTGCACTGCGATGGTGTCGGTGGAACTGCTGTCATAGTTGTTCGACCAAAGGTGGAAGCCGTCAGAAGCCCTGATCAACTGGGCCGTGACCCGCAGGCGGTCTCCCGAGCGCCGCACCGAGCCTTCCACGATGTTTGCTACTCCCAGTCGCTCTGCTATTTCCTGTACATGTAAGTCCTGGTCCTTGAAGGTGAAAGCGGAGGTCCGGGCGGTTACCAGTAACTCGGGTAGCTGCGCCAGGGAGTTGAGAATCTCCTCGGTCAGGCCGTCGGCAAAATAGCCATCATCCGGGCCGTTGCTCATGGCAACGAATGGCAGCACGGCAACGGATTGCCGGGCTGAAGTCTCGACCCTGTTGCTTGCCTCTTCAGGAATCGTGCTCGGTGGACTCTGCACAGGGGCAACATTCGAGACCGGCTCCCCGGCACCGGGAAGATTGACAAACCGCTCCACCAGCAATACTGAAACCGCTAAGGCCAGGAAAACCATGATCACCCTGCCCAGTTTTCGCCCGGTCTGCGGCGTTACTGATTGGCTGCGGTCGATTTTCTTTTCACGCTTGATTCCTTCCGGTGTCATCTCGAACACCCAAGCGAAAACGAGCACGCCTGGCAAGCCGAGGGTCACCAACAGGAACAGTGCCTGAATCACCCAGTTGGGTGCATCGATAAGGTCGAAAGCGAAGTCCGCGCCCTGCAGCAGAACCCAGCAGATCAACACATAGGCAATACCCACGCGAAAGACGTTGCGACGTTTTAGTTCATTAATAAATGACAAGGGCTAGCTTCTTTGTGTCCGCTATTGAAACTAAGCATAGTTGTTTGACAAATAAATGCCAGAATAATTACTGGAAGTCACCGGCCCGCAGTTACTTGAAGGGCTGCAATTGGCTGCGGTTATTCAACCAAGCCAAATATAACCCGTTTCAATAACTGCTTCCTGGCGAAAAGCGGAAGTTCATTAGGTGCGAATCTCAACGAAGCAAAGGACTGCAACCGGCCAAAAGCCGCCCTCAAACAGGAAGCATGAAAATTTAAACCATAACCTGATCCAGATCAGGTCGCTTGCCCTTGGGAAGCAATAACATCCCATCATTGGTAGACCGTCTGAAACGCGGTAGTCAGTCTCCTCAAGGGGGTCAGATGAAAGCAGATTTCTTTCTGCAGGCATACAGATAATCAATCAAGTCTCATTCTCGCAATTAGCTAATCACTATTTGGCATGTCAAGGGGTATGGTATGAAATCAGTCCTGAAACGCATTTTACAAACCCGCACATATTGGTCCTGCATAATGCTGTTGGCCTCCCCATTCAATCCACTGCTCTCAAACGATGCACATGCAGATGTCGTCGTGGATCGGCTTATTTCTGGCGCTGGTTCTGGAATGGTAACAATAGCTACTTACTATAGTCCCATACAGTGGGACATTACTTTTCCGGTGGCATACCGTGGGCAGCAGATTAGCGACCCGGTCATGTATGCACGAGTCCAAAATGGAGATGGCTGTGATGCACAACTGAACGGATTTTTTGAAACTGGACTCGATGGTTCACCCGTGATAACCGCTGTTGACGCAGACTCTTTAATGGGGGTCACGCCACCAGGTACGAATGTAAACGGCAATTACTATCGATTTGATTTCTCCGGTCAAACTTTGAGTGTTCCTCAGGACGGTGTCCTTTGGTTTCAATACAATGCAAACAACGGTTCCTGTACTGATTTGGTTTGGGCTGATTCTCAGGCCAACCCATATACAAGCATAATTGGACAGAGCACGTGGGCTTACGACTACTACTATGCCGTTTTTGCGATTACCGATGCAACTACCTCATATACCGTAGGGGGCACTGTTTCCGGGTTAACGGGTACTGGTCTGGTGCTGCAAAACAATGGTGCTGAAGCTTTGCCAATTGCTGCTGACGGTTCATTCACCTTTTTGACAGGGCTAACAGAAACTTCCTCTTATTCAGTGACTGTATCAACTCAACCAATGGGTCAAACCTGTGATGTGACAAATGGCAGTGGTGTGATTTCGGAAGCGGATATTACCGATGTTGTCGTAACCTGTGAAGATGACGTAGTAGCACCAATCCCCACCGCGTCCCAGTGGGGGCTGATTATGTTATCAATGCTCATGGGCCTGGTCGTGTTTGCGAGCAGAAAACGTCTGTTCTAATAGCAAGCAACCAAATGAAACTACTAAGGGTCACTGCGGTGGCCCTTTTTTATTGCTTAAGACATGAACCCCTCTGGGTTCCGCTACTGGCCGTTCTCTGCTATATGCGCAGATGAATTTTGCTGCCTTTCAGTAACTGCTATGCAGTCCTAAGCCGTCGCTCAAATGGCTTGATTCTGTAATATCTGTCCAGCAACTACCGGCCAAAAGCGGAAATTAAGTGACCTGTGCTACAAGCTTGAGCTTAAGGCCGAAAGACCTGATCTTATGCGAATTATCTTACGTCACTTCGTCAACTTCACGCACGGCCAGCACATCGCAAACAGCCAGAAGACAAGCTGCCCGATTGCAGTCAACACGCCGCAGATACAACTAACAGCAGGCGAACCACCACTTTCTCCTCGCCACAGAATATTCAACGGTAACCAGTCTGAGAGTCATCATTCGAGATAAGTGTTGGGTTGTCACAACTTGGACAGTCAAATCGAGCCAGAGAGGCGTCTGGGTTTGAAGAGTAGTCTTTTTAGGGATTGAATGCTGCTGCCTTGGCTTTTTGGCTTTGGCATTTGTGTGTAGGATAAAGATTAGATACGGCTGTCTTGGCTTTTTGGCTTTTACGTATTGCCCGGATTTTTGGATTATCTCTGAAGGTTTTAAATGAGGCGAACGAAATGAAGCGTTTCAAAAATATCCTTTATGTATTAAACCTTGAAAAAACACACAAGTCTGTCATGGAACGTGTTGTGACACTGGCAGAAAACAATCAGGCAAGACTGACAGTCGTTAGCATTCTTGAACCTGTCACTGTTGGTTTCGGGATGCCGGAAGGGGGGCCTATTTCCGTCGATCTTCAGGCCGCTATGGTACGTACACAAACGCAGAAACTGGAAGCTTCAGTGGCTTCTTACCGCGCACGGGTTGATGTCCAAACTCAATTACTGATTGGCACTCAATTCCTGGAGATCATCCGTGAAGTGCTGCATAACGGACGCGACCTGGTAATCAAGGTCCCTGAACCCATGGATTGGTTGGACCAGCTATTTGGAAGTGAGGATATGCACCTGTTACGGAAATGTCCCTGCCCTGTTTGGCTCATCAAGCCTGTGGCACAGAAAACCTACCGGCGAATTCTGGCGGCAGTTGATGTAGATGATACACATGCGCCAGCAGAGCAGAAGTTTCGAGATGCATTGAATCATCAGATTATGGAGTTGGCAAGTTCCATGGCGCTATCTGGCTTTGCTGAACTGCATATAGTATATGCGTGGGAAGCAACCGGCGAAGGCGTGCTGCGCGGGGCGTTAATTCACGTACCAGAAGAGAAGGTCATAGCTTTTAACGAATACGAGAGGCAAAAGCGAGAGGCGGGTATGAGTCGGTTAATGAACGAGGTAAGCAACAATCTGGGGCAAGAAACTTTTAGTTATCTCAAACCGCAGACGCACCTGATCAAGGGCTGGGCGCGTAAAGAGATTCCAGCACTGGCCAGGCAAATTGAGGCTGATCTTATCGTCATGGGGACAGTGGCCCGCACTGGTGTTGCTGGATTTATCATAGGAAATACGGCCGAGGCTATTCTCAACCAGATTGAGTGTTCCGTGCTCGCACTCAAACCATCCGGCTTCGTCACACCGGTCACCCTGGACAAATGATTGCGCATGCAAGTCATAGCCAGGCTGGTTACATTGGAATCCATACCAAGAATCAATATTAAGTTTTAAAGTAATTAAAAACCCCGGAGTCCAGGACTTTTTTTGAGGGTGTGTCCTTTTATTCCTTTATCAGTGCCTCATCATGGCATTCTGCACAATCAACTTTATTATTACCGGCTGTATCTTCATGCTCAAGATCAACAATATAGGTATGGCATTCGATACATGAAAACCCATCATGGTCTTCAACGAAGAAATCACCCGTAAAGTTGTGGAAGTGCGGAAGGGGTAGATTGCCTGGCGGCACCCGCTCATCGTCTGCATGGCATTCGAGGCAGGTCTCGTTATCACTCAGGTCCTGCGCGAAAACCGGCGCTACGAAGCCAAAGGTCAGTACGGAAATGAAAAATGTGACTGTCGCAGATGTCAAAACCTGTCTTATAAGAATCATGACTTATCCTCCAATATCATTTCCGTCAGCTTCACGCACAGCCAACACGTCGCAAACAGCGTTATTAAGTATACCGGTGGCTGTTGAACCAAGTGTCCCTATGACACCCTGACCATGAGGGGCGACGACAATCAGGTCAACATCATGCACTTTTGCGAAGCGAAGAATTTCATACCTTGCAGACTTTGGGGTAGCCCTGAATTCCGCCTTTATCTCTTTGTACCCCAGTGCACGTTTCAGTTCATCCAACTTGGTACGCACATGCTGGGTCAGCGCTTCAACAGGCTCAGTATTGTATTGAAACACGGAGGAAAGGGGGCCGCTATCTAATGGAAAATGTTCAATCACGTGCAGCAAAATAAGTTCGCATTTGTCCAACTTTGCCAGAGTAACTGCCCGTTTGGCCGCTGCCAGGTTGATGTCACTAAAGTCAGTGGCGACTAAGATTCGCTTGTAAATGCTCACAACAGTCCTCCTTGAAGCCTTACAGACTTCTTAATACTTGGTAGATTGTGAATGCTATGTCTATTCATTAATCGGCCTGGTATTCACTGTCGATCAGGCTTATAAATTCGCCAATTGTTTTGTGGGACTCCAATGGGTGTCTCAAGCTGCTGATCAAGATCCAGTTCATAACGATTCCGCCGCCCTTCTTTTTTTACATTCACGATGCCAGCCCTGACTAGTTTTGCCAATATCCGTTGCACAGCGCGCTCGGTGATTCCCACTTGAGTGGCTATTTGGCGCGTCGTTGGTTGTGGTGTATGTGTCAGGCAGATAAGCACATGTACATTGTTACTGAAAAAAGTCCAACTCTCGATTTTCTGGTTATTGTGATCCATATTCCGTTCCCTGCTAATAGTATCACGACATCACATACAGGACATCACAATCATGACATTATTGTCGTAGCAAATGTTATGATACGAACCCAAGGTGTTTAATGTCAAAAAGAGGATACACTCATGCAGCAAATTGGACAGATACTTTTTGTACTTGGAATCATTTTCGCATTTGTAGCGGGTTTAGGTTTTGAGCATCCATGGTTACCAATTGGATTGGCGATATTTGGTGTTTTCGTTGGGATGGTGAACATATTAGATGTTGATACCAACAAGTTTCTCATTACGGGTATTGCGCTGGAAGTAAGTGCTTCGGCCCTCAAGCAATTTCCTTTCATTGGTGAGGCGATGTCCGACGTCATGATTTTTGTTGGCGGTGCCTTGCTGGTGGTGGCAATGCGGGTGCTGCTCAAAACAGCTCTATCTACGCTGTGGAAAACGCACAAATAGAACACGGGTGACGGATTTAAATGAATCCTTCTAAGGGCCGGTTTCTGCCAAATCTTGTTTGCGCACTGATGCTGCTCACGGGTGTTTGCGTGTCGGTGGATGCTTTAGCAGTCACTTCCACTTCGGGTGCGGTGACAGACCTTACTGGGACTTGGCTGGGAATGTTTGCCCTGGCGATCTTCTTCGCTGCATATGTGCTGATCATCAGCGAGGAAACAATACGTCTGCGTAAGTCGAAGCCGATCATGGTTGCAGCCGGTTTTATCTGGTTGTTGGTGGGTATCGCCTTTATTCAGCAAGGGGACCCTCTCGGCGCGGGGGTAGCATTCAAGCATGATTTGCTGGAATTTGCAGAATTGTTTTTATTTTTACTCGCCGCCATGACCTACATCAATACGATGGAGGAGCGTGGGATTTTTGATATCTTGCGCGATTGGCTCGTAGTCAAGGGCTTTTCTTTCCGCAAGATTTTCTGGCTTACGGGCCTGGTTGCATTCTGCCTGTCGCCGATTGCTGATAATCTCACTACCGCCCTGTTGATGGCCACAGTGGTGATTTCAGTGGGCGGTGACAATCGTAAATTTATTGCTATTGCCTGTATCAATATTGTCGTTGCAGCCAATGCCGGGGGTGTTTTCAGCCCCTTCGGTGATATTACGACCCTGATGGTATGGCAGAAGGGTATTGTCGAATTCACGGGTTTCTTTGCCTTGATTGTCCCGGCAGTGGTGAATTGGCTGGTGGTGGCTTTAATCCTAAATTTTGCCGTACCGAAGGTCCAGCCAGAACCTCTTGAAGGCAGGACTGAGCTGAAACATGGGGCCTTGGTCGTGGTTGTTCTGTTTCTGATTACCATTACCATGGCTGTAACCGGACACAACCTCCTGAAACTGCCGCCTGTGGCTGGAATGATGACCGGCCTGGGCTTACTGAAACTGTTTGGTTATTACTTGCAACGCCGCGATGAACGCTATGCGCATCATTTGAAGACGGGGTTGATGAGTTCCGCGCTGTCGATTGACTCCAAGCCAAGAGAACAGCAGAAACCTGCGCAGCCCGTTTATGACATTTACCGCAATCTACAGCGTGCAGAGTGGGATAGCCTGATGTTTTTCTACGGCATTATCATGTGCGTGGGTGGCTTGGGTGCGTTTGGGTACCTCGCGGTTGGGTCTGAGTTGATCTACGGTGGTCTTGGTCCTACCACGGCCAACATACTAGTCGGTATCGCATCTGCGATTGTCGACAATATTCCCGTGATGTTCGCCGTCCTCGAGATGTACCCTGACATGAGCCATGGTCAGTGGTTGCTTGTCACATTAACGGCGGGGGTTGGCGGTTCGTTGTTATCGATAGGTTCCGCTGCAGGCGTTGCTGTTATGGGGCAGGCGCGTGGTATTTATACATTTTTTGCCCACCTTAAATGGGCCTGGGCCATAGCACTTGGATATGCAGCGGCTATTGCAACGCACATGTGGCTGAATGCCCCAGCATTCGCACTGTGAACCTGGTTTACCTCACCGACATCATCATTCTCCTGTCGGCGGCGGTCATAACCGTGCCATTATCCCGTCTCGCCAAGCTCGGTATCGTACCGGGTTTCTTAATAGCCGGGATCGTGGTTGGACCCTCGTCGCTGGGCCTTATCGACAACCAGGCCGAAATTGGTCATCTGGCTGAATTAGGTGTGGTTCTGCTCCTGTTTGTCATTGGCATTGAGCTCAAACCTGCACGGTTATGGTTGATGCGGCGCCAGGTTTTTGGCCTGGGTGCATTACAGGTGGTGTTGACTGGAGCATTGATTACTGCCGTCACACATTTCGTGTTCGGCCTAGAGCTTAGGTCTGCGATATTGATTGGACCCGCATTGGCGCTCTCCTCAACTGCTTTTGTGTTGCAGTTACTCACCGAACAGAAAATGCTGACCTCCAATTACGGACGGACATCTATCGCTATTTTGTTATTTCAGGATCTGGCCGTCGTCCCGCTACTCGCCCTGGCGTCACTGCTGACCGTAACATCCATCACTATCGAGAAGGATATCGGCCTGGCACTTATTGAAGCACTGATAATCCTTACGTTAGTTATCCTCGGTGGCCGTTATTTACTTCAACCCATACTCCATAGCATAGCCCGCCTGGGATCTCCGGAAATTTTCACAGCCTCGGCAGTATTGCTGGTCCTGGGTAGCGCCGTTCTTATGGCGCAAATCGGCCTGTCCATGGCCATGGGTGCATTTGTGGCAGGACTGCTGGTCGCTGACTCGGAGTTTCGCCACCAGGTTAAAGCCGAGATTCAGCCATTCAGAGGACTCCTGATTGGTTTGTTCTTTATGTCAATGGGCATGTCCCTTGAACTGGGGTTGTTGTTTTCAGAACCCTTGTTTTTCATCGGGCTGGTCGTGATGCTGATGCTGGCCAAAGCCACTTTGTTGTGGCTGTTGATCAAGATGTTCAGGATCAAGAACCGAACTGCATGGGCAATCGCCCTGTTGCTGGCACAAAGTGGAGAATTCGCACTTGTGCTCTTCGCCATGGCTTTTGATACCGCTTTGCTGAGTGAGGGACTATTTCAACAACTGCTGGTGGTTGTTGTACTCAGCATGTTAGCCACACCGCCGCTTGCAGGATTGGCGTATCGCCTGATCACTGCACGCAAGAGTCGGCCTGAAGGATTAAAGTGTGCAGATACACCTGCAGAGCCTGCCTCAATGGTGATTCTGGGTTTTGGACGTGTTGGACGTCGGGTTGGGGAGATATTCGAAACGCGGGGCGCAGCATACGTTGCTGTCGATTACGACGCAGATCTTGTCAAGCACGAACGTCGAGCAGGACGTTCATTATTTTACGGGGACGCACGAAAACCCGATGTCCTGAGAAGCCTGGAAGTGGGAGATGCCGCCCTGGTCATAGTGACCCTCGGCGACTTTAAGGCCACGGAGCAAGTCGTCTCTTCACTGCACCGCATGTTTCCAGGGTTGAATATTCTTGCCCGCGGACATGACATGGAACATTGCAAAAGCCTTCAGGCACAAGGTGCCCGCCTCGCTGTTTCAGAAAACCTGGAAGCGAGTATTGCATTGGCTGAGTCAGCCCTGTCACAGGTCAGTGTTGATGATGCTGAAAATGACGCAGCCATTGACCGCTATCGTAAAAAATATTACTGACAGCGCCACGAGTATAGGAAGGATTGAAGTAATATCGCCAAAACCCACGCTTATTAGAACGCAATTTGACTACGGACGTTGGCCTGTAAACTTACTGTTCATATTCAGCGGTGTATGGCGGCTCATGGCCGTAAGCCGCTATAGAATCGTGCATGGGGTGACCGTCTGCTTTTGTTCACATTGCAGACCTTTGGGAAACGGAATAGTGTGGAGAGAAAGAACTTTCTGGAGACTGTGTATCGTGAACCCTTCCGTTTGAAGTCTTGACCCACCCCTGCTCTCGTGAGTACGGATAGTGTAGAGTTGATCGGGACAAATACGGGGATTGAGAATGTCAGGATTAACAGTAACCGTAAGAAGTGTCGATGGAACAATGCGGAAATTTCCAGTTGGTCAACACAAATTGAAGGAGCTAATCCAGCTTCAGCGCCAAGGTCTCACCGGGAAAGCTCTTATTCACGAATGGCTTACTGATGATTGGGGAGCAGCGCCGATTTACATCGACGTTCAGGGAATCGATGAAGACGGCAAAAAAGCGGATATTAGGCTTCTATACAACTGATTGATTAACGACCGACACTGTCTGAAAATTATTCTAGCGACAGACGCAGCTAAACACTAAACTCGCTCGTTTGAGCACGGGTATACCCCCTTGCTACCAGGGTGTTTTTCGTTGCAGGGCAGGGTGGGAAATTGCAATAAAAGCCTGCACAACCTTTACTAAAACCTTTACTAGGCAATATATCCAGAAAGCAGCAATCCAACCAGGATTGGCTAGAATTGCTATAACCTATTGGTATTAACAATGTTTAGATGGTGCCCGGGGCCGGACAAATCCGACGGGATCGGATTTGGTCGCGCATAGCGCGCCCGCAGGGTGATTTACAGGGCAGGGATTGTTCCCGACAATCTCCTGCATTTCCTCCGTCCCTGGAGGTCAGATGTAAATCAACAATCTAACCGGCCTTCGGCTTATCGACGGAGACCATATCTAGAGTCTCTAGATGCAGGGCAAGGTGTCGTATTCAGGCCGCTGCGTTTAACGGGCGTTCCAGCCTGGCCTCATTTAGGTGGGCTTGATGCCCACCTAAATGGTGCCCGGGGCCGGAATCGAACCGGCACGGTATTTCTACCGAGGGATTTTAAGTCCCAAAATATCAATATATAACAATAACATACCACAATAGACTGTATACTCATCAGGTGTTTGCGCTATAACTCTTGTAGGAGAATATCGTCTGTTCAGGTGGCGTGTTGAGAATTATTGCAACTGATTTGCAACCTGACTCTTCACGAATCACGAAACACTAAGCCTAATTGAAAAGGTCAGATGCAGATTAACGATTCCGGAAATTGAAGACCGTTGTATATTAGTTACTCTGTAGCAGTCCTCAAAAGCTTCACAAGAAGCGTTGGATTACTCAAAAAAATTCCCACGGATTCTTGCGGTTTACATACAGTCAATTATTGCATAAGGTTGGTGACCTTAGACGAAGGTCGGGGGATATCAAAATGAGTGTCGGTAAACACCAGGTACCGATTATTCAAACCAAGTTCTGTGCACCGCTTTTGACAAGTGACCTCGTTGAACGCGATCGTCTTATGGAATTATTGGATGGTTCGCTTGAAGTTCCGCTAACCCTGGTTTCAGCGCCTGCGGGTTACGGCAAGAGCATACTTGTCAGCCAATGGTGTAACCGTCAGAAACACAACACATTCTGGTTCTCACTGGACCCTTCTGACAGCGATATACAGCAGTGCCTTGCTTATTTGATCGCTGACATCCAGAAAGAAATCCCTGGCGCCTGTGAAAGTTCAGAGCAACTTCTGCACGCGCCCGGTAACTTTTCTGTGGAAGTGGCTGCATCCTACCTTCTGAACGACCTGGACCAACTCGACAAGCCCTGTTCCGTTGTGCTGGATGACTACCACCACCTGGCGCTTTCCTCGCCGGTCCACGAGTTGTTGGAAAAAGTTTTGCAACACCCCTCTCCGGGCGTCCATTTCATAATGACCACGCGCCGGGATCCACCTTTACAGTTGGTCCGCTCGCGGGCAATCAACCAGCTATTGGAAATTCGACTGGAAGATTTGCGCTTCAATCGCGACGAAATTCGAGAATTACTTGATAAGAGTATCGGGATTGTACCCGGTGATGATGCCCTGGCTCATCTGCAGAATGAGATAGAAGGCTGGGCAGTGGGTCTGCGCCTGATATCCATTGCCTCGCGGCATCGCACCGAAATAGATGAGTTTCTTAAATCCATCCGTGGCGGTATTCCGCAGTTCCAGGAGTACCTCATGCAAGAGGTATTGTCCGGACTTTCCGAAGATGTTCGCAAGCTTCTGCTGATTTGCTCGCAGATGAACCGCTTCTGCGCGGACCTTGTTGAGCACATCCGGAATTATGGCGTTACAAAACCGGAAGCCGACAGCTTGAGCGCCACGGATTTTATCAAGCAACTGGAAAGGGAAAACCTGTTCACGATTTGCCTCGATGATCAGCACTCATGGTTTCGTTTTCACCACCTGTTTCAGAGTTTGTTGCGACAGGAATTTCAGCGCAGCACAACAAAGGATGATCTCAATAAGATCAGCTTGCTTGCAAGCCAGTGGTACGAGAGTAATGGCTATATCGATGATGCGATTTTTTATGCGATAAAGGCCGGCGATACTCTTTTCGCAGCGAGGATTGTTGAGCGCCACTGCTATGCTGAGTTGGAGGTGGACAGGTCGTACGTAGTCAAGCGCTGGCTCGATCAGATCCCTGAGGATGTTAAGCGTGCGCGGCCGATACTGATGCTGGCACACGCATGGGCTCTCGCATTCAATCAACAGATAGACAAGGTTGCCGCTTTGGTTGAAGAATTAGAACTACTGCTTCAACAGCAAAAGTGTTCGGAAGAACTTTTCGGAGAACTTTATTTTTTCCAGGGATGGTTGCTCTTTTGGCAAGGCGAGTTCGAGCAGTCAAAAAGAACATTAGAGCGTGCGCATTCAAGCGTCTCCAGTCAAAAGAATATGGTTATCGCCGAGACGGATCTACATCTCGCCATTGTTCTTTACATGAATGGTCAGGCTGATGATGCGCTGCAATTGATTAACGATCAGATTAGCTCGTTCGGTGGTTTACAACTGGGACGCCGTATTGGCGCGCTGGCATTTATCCATATGCTCTCAGGTAATTTGACCAGGCTTGAACTCAAAGCGCGACGCATGCGGTCTGTAGACAGAAAAATGCGCACCAGATTGACGGATGCCTGGAGCGTCTACTTCACGGGTTGTGTTGAATTGCATCGTTTTCAGCTCGAGGCGGCGGAGAAACGCTTCTCAAGGGTTATTGACCGGCCTCACTTGATCGACAGGCGGGCAGCCATTGATAGCTTCGTGGGCTTGGCGATGGCTCAACAATTATCGGGTCAGCAGGAAGAAGCAGATCACACCATCGAAAGGCTTAAAAGTTTTGTCAGGGAAACGGATGAACCTGAAAATCTCGCCCTGGCTGATTCCTGCGAGACAAGGATCGGCCTGTTGCAGGGCAGGTCAATACCCGCAACTCCCGGGCAGGATCTGTCAACTGCCACACCCGGCGTGTTCGATCTGTTCGTATGGCTGGACGTACCGGCTATCACCCATGTCCGCTGCTTGATTGCGGAGGAATCAGCGGCCAGCCTGGAAAAAGCACAGGAATTGCTTGATGAAGTTCGCCGCGTATAGCGAATCATGCCACTTTATCGGGCAATTAATCGAGATCGCGGTTTTGCAATGCGTCATTTTCGAGAAACAGGACCGCAATGAAGAGGCTCTGGATGCACTTGACCAAGCCATAAAACTGGCGGAAATGGGTGGCTGGGTACGTCCATTCGTCGAAGCCGGTCCGTCAATGGCCGGGTTGCTCAGACGTTTCAGCGAGAAAAGCGCTGGCAATGGTTTTGTCGATCACCTGATGACTGTTGTCAACACCGTCAGCACTCACACTGAGCGAACCAGTACAACCGATGCCGGGCTACCAATTGCTGCCGTTACAGCACTTGAAAGTGAGCACGACAGCCTTACCAACCGCGAACTCGATATCCTCGAGTTGCTGGCTCAACGTATGCAGAACAAGGAAATCGCGAACAAGCTTTTCATCTCCACCCACACGGTCAAGGATCATCTCAAGCACATATACCAGAAGCTCAATGTAAGTAATCGCCGCCAGGCGGTCACAAAGGCAATCGAGCATGGCGAAATTTCCAAGACTCTGTCACGTGACAACCCGTAAAAATCCGTTACAAGCAATCTTACGCACCAAGCTGTATTCACCACACCTTGGCGCTGACCTGGTAAAGCGGGGCCGGTTGCTTGACTGGATGAACAGGGTTGAAGAATTGCCATTTACACTGGTATCGGCCCCCGCCGGATACGGCAAGAGTGTTTTGGCCGGCCAATGGGCCGCACGAAGCAAAATGCCGGTGGCGTGGGTGTCCCTGGATGGCCGCGACAGTGATCTTAAAACCTTCCTCGATTATCTTCTTGCCGCAGTATCCACTATTGCTCCCGGTTCTTGCGCAGAAACACAGGTTTTGTTGAAGGCCGAGAGTCTGCCGCCACTACAGACGGTAGTGGCCTATTTGCTCAACGATCTGCAGGCACTGGAAACAGCCGGTGTCCTTGTCCTGGATGACTATCACCGTATCGACGCGACCTCTCCCGTGCACGAATTAATGAGGCACCTGCTCGAACACCCGCCGCAGCAACTCCGCTTCGTTATTGTCACGCGTAAAGACCCACCATTGCCGTTGGGAAATCTCCGGGCCAGCGGCCAGATGCATGAAGTCCGGTTGCAGGACCTGCGCTTCACAAAATCCGAAATAGCTGAGCTGCTGAATGCCGCATCGGAACTTGCGCTCAGTGACGATGCAATCACCAACCTGCAAAACGAGATGGAAGGTTGGGCAGTCGGGCTAAGGTTGGTAACGCTCGCTTTGCGCAATACGGCCGATCCTGAGGCATTTATCAAGGGCATGCGCGGCGGCTTACCCGCTGCGCGGTCTTACCTGCTGCAAGAGGTCCTGGCATCTCTGGCGCCGGGAATGCGGGAATACCTGTTGGCATCATCAATTCTCGACCGGTTCTGCAAGCCATTACTTGAAGCGATTGGAGAAGTCATTGCAGCATCGTTCTCACTGGATATGACGGCAGAAGATTTGATCAGGCAACTCCAGCGGGACAACTTGTTTACATTGTCTCTCGATATCCGGGGTGAGTGGTTTCGTTACCACCATCTGTTCCAGGAGTTGTTGCAGGAAGAACTAGGACGAACTCATGGTGCAGAATTCTTTTCAGAACTGCATACGCGAACCAGCGAGTGGTTCGAGGCTTCGGGGTTAATTGATGAGGCACTGAAGCACGCTTTGGCCAGTGGGAATACAGAGAGCGCTGCGCAAATTGTTATACGACATCGAATGGATGCACTTAATGCGGACCACTGGTATGTCCTCGAACAATGGCTTTCGCGTCTGCCGGAATCAACTTTGCATCAGCATACTGAGCTTTTGTTGGCCCGGGCGTGGATATATCTCCATCAGTCACGCTGGGAATTACTTGTCCCAGTCATGGAACAGGCTGACTCCCTGCTTGGGAATGATCCGGCACAGGATGACTTATTCGGTGAGCTCGAACTTTTTCGTGGCTACATGCTGTTCTTCCTGGGGCAGGGCGCCCAGAGTCTGGGCCATATCAAGGAAGCGTTAAAACGAATCCCAAGGACGTTTTATGAAGCCCGGGCTCAATGCGAGGTCATATTTGCACTATCGAGCCAAATGGTTGGACAAACTTCAGATGCTGTGAGCGGTTTGAATGACCTGGTGAAACATTACGATTCGCCCGAAGACCTTAGAAAAACCCGCTTGTTGGTCTCCTATGTTTTTATTCACTTTATAGCCGGTGATCTGTCCTTAGCCGAAATGGCGAACGAGCGTTTACGAGCAGTTGCCGTAGCTGGCAACTACGCGTACGCAATCGCCTGGTCTGACTACATGCAGGGTCAGATTCATCTCTGCCGGCACGAACTGGATGCGGCCGTGTCATACCTGGAGCGTTCTGTCGAAAAACGCTTCATTCATTTCAAGCGCGCCGCGGTTGATTCGCTCACCGCGCTGATGCTGGCGCAGCAGGCCAGCGGCAGATTTGAAGAGGCCGAGGCCGCGCTGGGAATCCTGCGCGACTACGTAGGACAGTTGAATGATCCCGCACTCTGGGTCTTCGTGGATTCTTCAACAGCGAGGCTTTCCATTCTCCAGGGACGCATTGAACTAGCCAATAACCAGATTGCCACGGATTTAAACCCAGGTGGAGAAGCCATGATCTGGTGGCTGGAACTGCCGCCGGTCACACGATGCCGCGCTCTGCTCGCAGCAGGAACGGATGAGAAAACCGGGGAAGCCCAAACGCTCCTCAAGCAGCTAATAGAGGCCGGTGAAGCTCAACACAATACATTTCATTTAATTCAGGTCCTGTGCCTGCAGTCCAATGCATTTGACCAGCAAGGTAAAACTGAACCGGCACTTGCCAGCCTGGACCGGGCAGTCAGCCTGGCTCGCCCGGGTGGTTTTGTGTTTCCGTTTGTGGAACCGGGAAAACGCGTGGAAAAACTGCTCAAACAGTTGCGCCAGAACAACGAGCACAAGAAATTCATTGATCACCTGCTAGCCGCTTTCAAGATGGATACGAGGATTGAATTACCAACGTCCTCTACGGTTAATGATTCGACACGATGGGACCTGACCAATCGCGAACTCGATATCCTGGAATTGCTGGCTCAACGTATGCAGAACAAGGAAATCGCGAACAAGCTGTTCATCTCCACCCACACGGTCAAGGATCACCTCAAGCACATATACCAGAAACTCGGTGTTAGTAATCGCCGCCAGGCGGTTGCCAAGGCCGTTAAAAACGGCGTCATCACGCCACAATAAATCCCCTAACCGGGGTCACGGACGACCCAACCCCCCAATTACCACCCGTTTTCCACCCACCATGGGGGATTCGCCCCTATCCATTTGGAATCAAACTATGCCGGTAACGAAAGGTAAGGTGAACAATAATGTCAAACCCAAATGGACTTCCGATCTCAAATTTCGGTGGCCCTGCAACTTATCAAATCGTGGTGCAGGGTGAACTTGACTCTCACTGGGCCGACCGTCTTGCCGGTCTGTCCATTTCCGCCGTCACAGGAAAGAAGGGTGATAAGCAGACTCTCCTGAACGGCTTGATTCGTGACCAGGCCGAACTGAGTGGCGTGCTCGAAACACTCCATGGTCTGCACATGTCGATCATAAAAGTCGAGCAAATTGATGATGATGATGAATGAAACAGGAGAATATCGTGAAACGTACTTTTGAAAAATTGATTCTCGCAGCTGGCCTGGTGGCCATCGCTTTATCCGGCCAGATTCAGGCCGGACAGGAAAAGAGTATCTTCGAGCAGGCTGGCGCTCAAACCCCACAGACTGCAGAGGATTTCAAACCGGCGCCCGATAAGATGGAGACCCGGTTCGGAAATCTGAAATTCCCCGGTGGCTATCCAACGGAAAAAACAGTTCAAAAGGTTTACGACGAACTCGATCTGCAGCGCGCTACCCAATTGTACCTGGATATGTATCCCGCCCTGTCCATGCGTGGAATGATGATCGGCACCGCACGCGATTATGGCGCGAAGAACAGCTCGGATATTTCGGTCACAGCCGACCGGCTGGATTCAAAGGCCATGTGGCTGACCGGTAATACGGAAAGTATCTACGCCATGATCATATTTGATCTTAAGGTGGATGGCCCTACAGTTTTTGAAGCCCCCCCTGGACTGATGGGACCTGTGGATGATGCGAACTTCGTGTTTGCTTTCGATATTGGCCCGACCGGTATGGATAAAGGCAAGGGCGGAAAATACCTGCTGCTTCCACCGGGCTATAAGGGTGATGTGCCGGAAGGTTATTTCGTATTCAAATCGCCGACCAATCGTCTGTTCTCATTTGTTCGCGCCAATGCAGCAGTGGTCGGAACCGGCGAAAAAGCGATGGAGTACTTTCGCAAGTACGCCAAGGTCTACCCGCTGAAAACAGGCCCACGTGACGGCAAGTTTACCAATGTGTCCGGTGTGCCGATCAATACATTGGTACCCGAAGATGCAACCGCATTCCAATGGATGCATGACATCATCAACTATGAACCAGCCGAAGCATTTGGCAAAGAAAAACTGGGACGCCTCGCATCCATCGGTATTTTTCAAGGCAAGCCGTTCAATCCCGATGCCCGCATGAAGAAGATCCTGAAGCAGGCTGCCAAAGAAGGCGTGGCGATGTCCCGCGTGATTGCATTCGACAGCCGCCAGTCTATAGCGAAGGTCTATCCGAATCGAATGTGGGAGAGCCCTTACATCGGCGACAGCTCAAGCTTTGATCCACAGGGCTATTTCAATCTGGAGTCCCGCACGACCTTCCACTTTACCGCCGATGGAATCACCCCCGCGATGGCGGCGCAGATGCCGGACGGGTTGGGATCACGCTACCAGACGACCTATAAGGACAAGGACGGCAAATATCTTGACGGCAATAAGACCTACAAACTGCACATGCCGCCGAACGTTCCGGTCAAGCTGTTCTGGGCGATAACGGTCTACGATCCATGGACCCGCGCCGAGATTCAGAGTCAGCAATACCCCAGCATCAGTAGCCAGCAGAAGCCGCCACCAGCGACCAATTCAGATGGTTCCCTCGACATCTATTTTTCGGTCGAGAAACCAGCTGATGTTTCGAAAGAAAACTGGGTCAAAACCCTGCCGGA
>CAVWBD010000010.1:0-11989 GCA_963753105.1 uncultured Gammaproteobacteria bacterium | reverse complement strand
CGGGCGATCTCAGCTGCGTTTTCCGTACCGAAATACAAGGCGCTGTATTCCTCCACGAAACGGTCCGTATCGTAAGAATCGTAGTCCCACATCATGGCTGCGTGTGCTGAGAGTTCAAGCAGAAATTCACGCATGTTTCCGACATTTACCACGGTGAAATAAAGTGGCGACTTGCCATTGATATAGCGGTAGTTGAATTCCATTTTCCAGGGACTTTCCGCAGGCGCGACGTGGGCACCGGTGGAAGCGAAGCCGAAGTTCATATAGAAACCCAGCTTGACGGGCTTGGTCGGGTTGAACTGGACCAGGTCTTCGTAGGGGTAGGGGTCTCGTCGCGCTGCAACATAGGTCCAGATCATGTTTTCACTTTCGGGTGGTTCCAGGTAGCCACTGGACATCAGGTTGGCAATTTCGTCGTAGAAGGTGATCCGGACGTAAGGGTCCTGCTCGCCGGTCACTTCCTTGATCAGGTCGAGCTGGATTTGCAGCATCTCGTTAATGACTTCGGCCCGCGCTTCCATATCCTGGGGGGCATCTTCGAATATGGCCCAGTAAGGCTGGTCCCGAGCCCCCCTGAAAGCGACCGTCCAGAGGTTTTCAATACCACTTTCCTGCACGGTTTCAGCGTTGTGACGGAAGAAATCCAGGATGGCTTGACGGTTTGAAAGCAGGAATGAAGGCGTTTCCATTTTTCTGACTTTCGTCCAGTAGTCATCCCACGTCGAGAAAGAAGTATTCAGGCCACTGGTGTGGTGCGAGGTCAGCACCAGGCCGTACTTGTCGATCAGGCGGGCGTAATCCCTCATTCCATAGCCGGGTTCGATCGTGGTGTAGCCTTCCACGGTGTTGAGTTTCAAACGCAGGGTGGTTTCCAGCCAGATGTTCTGGTGCTCGTCCGAGGCTGCTTTCCATGGGTTGAAAAAATCCTGGTCACCGGGCAGCAGGGTACGGTACCTGACCTGTGGTGATTTGAAGAAGATATCGGTGTCCGCTGGTACCGTGATCTTGTCTTTCTGGACCGGAACCCACGAGGTCCAGTGGTACAAGGGCGGGACACCCAGGAATTTTTCGGAGAATGTGTACATGGCGTAAATGGCGCCACGGTGATCATTGCCATCAAGGTATATCCGGTTGTTTTCCGCATCGGCATAGATACGGTGGGACTCAAAGCCATCGAGTTCTTTGATCTTGTTGGCTGGCACTGCCAGGGCGCCGGAAGCGCGGTTGACGATGACGATCTCGGGCAGCGAAATATCTGCGTCCATCTCGTTCGCAGCGGCTGGTTCGCTACCCATGACATTGGCGAAATCTTTCCTGAATGCCTTTAATGCAAGCTTTAACGCGCCGGGTTCCTGGTCCGAGAACACGATCTTCAGTTTGTCGCTTTCGAGCAGCAGGGATTCGGCGGCAAGCGTCTGTGTGGGACTGACCAATAACATGGACAGGGCAAACAGCGTGGGCAGTACTAAAAACTTGCTGGGTTGTGACATGTCAGTGGTCCAGTGATTATTTAAAGGTGATGTTCTTTGTGTGCGTGCTCGCATCCAGATCGAGATCCTCTGCGGACAGAACCTGTTTGCCCGCGTAAAGCAGGTTATCGAACACGACGTTGGAAATGTTGTGTTCATCGGACAAGCCCCTGATGATCGATGCCTGGCGCCATCTCCGGTCGACAATGTTGTCCTTGATCAGGATGTCGGAGATACGGCTTTTGCCATGGCGCTCCGTAATCTTGAAATCGATCAGGCGTTGTTGGAGTTCAGGGTATGGCCGCTCAAAACGGTTACCGATAAAACGGATATCGTGCATGTGTGTACCGTCGCGTGCATACAGGGCCATACCGCGATCACTCTCTATCACCTGGTTGTTCTCGAAAAGTATGTCCTTCATCTCTGCCGCGTGGGTTTCGGTACCCACCTTCAGTGCGCTCTTCCAGGTCAATATGATGTTGTTGCGTATCGTTATGTCGTAAACGTCCTCGAATTTGCCCTCCCGGTTGGTGCTCTTGACGGCCACGGCATCGTCGCCGCAGTAGAACAGCGTGTCTTCGACCAGGACGTGGCGTGAGGAATCCGGGTTGATGCCATCGGAATTGAGCACATGGCGGTCATTGAGAACCTTAACGTTACGAAATGTGATGTGCTCCGAACGGATGATATGCGTATTCCAGGACCTGGCGTTTCGCAGGATAAACCCTTCTACGGTCACATTGTTGCTATCGCGAATGGCCAGTACCCGGCCGCCGGTATCAGTGAGGTGGCGAAGGTATGCACCGGATGCATCGATCGTGCCCCAGCCATTCAAAGATACGTTTTCGGCATTCTCAACGACGATGAATGCATTCTGGGTAGGTTCAAAATGATCGGGGTTCCCGGATGCCTGAAGCAGGGCGCCTGCCTCAAGGAACAGGGTGACCCCACTCTTTACAAATAGTGAGCCGCTGATAAAGTGCCCGGCAGGAATGGTAACAGTTGCTCCGATCGGTGCCTTGTCGATAGCCGCCTGGATCGCTTTTGTTGAAAGTGATTTACCACTTGGATCAGCGCCGTGACCGAGAACACTGATACCGTCCGCAGGTTTCGTGAGCGGCGCCTCGGCCAGGATGAAAAGATGTTCCCTGCCATCCAGCGTGACCACCCATTTGCCTGGCTTCGTGATCTCGAACCGTAGTGTCCGTGCATCAACATCCATGACGGTCTCGATACCCGCGGCTTTTGGACTCAGTTCCATCGTGTCATATGCCCGTTTGGCAGTGATTTTTACCTTGTGCGGGCCATCTTCCGGATAAGGAAAGTGGGCGTAATGCGTGTCCTTGAACCTCTGAACGAATACAGCCTGCCCATCCATCTCCATGCGAAACCGGTTGCTGGCTACAGCCTTTGGCGTCAGCGGAAAGGCCTCTGCGGCAAACAGGCTGCCTGCTGACAGAAAATAGAGCAAAGGCCCAATCAGCAAACACATCGCTAAAACTGATTTCAATGCAAACACAATCCCGTGCGAAAAAGTGGTCGTCAAGCACTGGGATTGGGCAGATGGACCGTGGGCAGTAGACATGTTTTGACACCTCACCTTGTAGTAGTGGCTTCAACTGGCTCAGATTGAACGTCGTGTCTCTGAATTGCCGGGCTGGCTCGAGCCAGTTCTTGTATTCGGGCTTACGATATATCAGAATGCTACCGGTGGCAAATTCGGGAAACCGTATGTGGTAATCCAGGCCTTTTTCCGGGTTCTTTTTCAGTGGACTAACTATCGGATAGTGTTTGTCTGACGGGGGTTCGTTGTATTATTCAGCAGGATCAAGCGAGTAAACATAAGATGACTGAGTCTAACAACAGCAATGCCAGTTCGTCCGATGGCAACATCACTCCCGGCAAATTCGCGAAGGTCCTGGCATTGTTTCTTCCCGGCATCTTCCTGTTGGGTTTCAATATCGGCACCGGCAGTGTCACATCCATGGCCAAGGCCGGGGCCACCTACGGGATGTCCTTGCTGTGGACGATCGCCGCATCCTGCCTGGCGACCTTCCTGCTGATCATGGTCTATGGCCGGTATACGCTGGTGACCGGGGAAACAGCACTGCAGGCCTTCCGCAAGCACATTCATCCCGCGGTGGGCATCTTCTTCATCGTCGCGCTGACGGCTGGCGTCTGTGGCAGTGTCATGGGCGTGATGGGGATCGTGGCCGACATCAGCTACGAGTGGTCGAAGACCTTCATCGATGGCGGTATCGCACCGATCTATTTTGCAATCTTTTTTATCGGGCTGGTCTATTACATCTTCTGGAATGGCAGGACGCAGTTTTTTGAGCGTAGCCTGGCGGTGATCGTGGCCGTCATGTCGGCTTGCTTTATCCTGAATTTCTTTATCATGATGCCGCCGCCGGTCGATATCCTGAAAGGCCTGGTGCCGAACCTGCCCGAGGTGCCAACAGACCAGGGCAAGGGGCCGTTTTTGGTCATCGCCTCGATGGTCGGGACCACCGTATTTTCCGGTTTGTTCATCATCCGCACTACGCTGGTCAAGGAGGCGGGCTGGACCGTTAAGGATTTCAGGAAACAACGGAACGATGCGATCGTTTCCGTTGTAATGATGTTTGTAATCAGCGGCTCGGTCATGGCGGCAGCGGCAGGCACGCTGTACGCCGAGGGCTTGGGGCTGACCCGTGCTTCCCAGATGATCGAGTTGCTTGAACCGTTGGTGGGCGCCTTTGCGATGTCGGTGTTCGCTACAGGCATTATCGCCGCGGGCGTGTCGTCGCAGTTCCCGAACGTGCTGATGCTGCCGTGGCTGTTGTGTGACTATAACCAGTCACCGCGGGAAATGACGCTGACTAAGTACCGGGTCATGGTGGGCCTGATCTCGTTGCTGGGATTGGTGGTGCCGATCTTTAATGCACGCCCTGTATTCGTGATGATCGTATCGCAGGCATTCCAGTCCATCATCCTGCCGATAACCGTGCTCTGCATTTTGTACCTCGGTAATCGCGGCGACTTGATGGGTGGAGCACAAGCACAATGTGAAGATAAATATTTTCCTTGTTGCGATCTTGCTATTTTCATTGGTAACCACTTCCATGGGAATTAAGGGCGTCTGGCAACTCTTGACGTCGTAATACGAGAGAGTTACCCGCATGGACTACAGAAACAGATTTGTTGAGCTTCCGCAGAATCGGGTCTGGCGTAGTTACCCTGGTGGCCGGATACTCGATCAATTGGCGGGCAAAGACATCCCTCAGGATGGCAATTTCCCTGAAGACTGGATTGCTTCGGTGACAGAGGCACGTAACCCGGGCCGGCAGCGCGAGCATAAGGGTGTCTCAAATGTACGCGTCAATGGCGAGGAATGGTCATTCCCGGACTTAATTTCGCGCGACCCTATTTATTTCCTGGGACAGGGGCATGTGGCGCAATACGGTCAGCAGCCGATGGTGCTGGTCAAGTTGCTGGACTCGGCGGTGCGATTGCAGTTGCAAGTGCATCCGACGGCTGAATTTGCACGAGCGCACTTCAACTCGAACTCGGGCAAAGCAGAAGCCTACTACATCCTTGATATACGTGATGATCTGGAAGAGGCCTTTGTGTACTTGGGATTTCAACGTCCGCCAAGCCGTGCGGAGTTAAAGCGCTGCATCGAAGAGCAGGACATTAAAACCATGGAAGGCTTCTTTGACAAGATCGAAGTGAAGCCGGGTGACGTCCTGTTCATCCCCGGTGGTGTGCCGCACGCAATTGGCGGTGGGATCTTCATGGTGGAGATCATGGAGCCGTCCGACCTGGTCGTTCGCATGGAGTTCGAGCGGGCGGGATATACCTTGCCGGAGTCGGAGCGTTTCATGAACCGCGGTCTGGATTTCTGCCTTGATATTTTTGATTTTGAGGCCAAGCCGGAATCCGTCGTGCGGAGCCAGCACATGTTCAAACCGGTACTGGAGGCGTCGTATGGCAATGCGGGGAATCGTTATCCCTTGATCGGCAAGGAGACGACACCGTGTTTCCAGGTCAAGAAGTCGGTAATTAAGGGCACCGTCGAGCGCGAGGAAGACACGTTTTTCGTTGGTGTCGTCACAAGCGGGCTCCTGCGTGGTAAAAACCGAAGACACGGCCATTGAACTCGGCACCTACGACAAGTTCTTCTGCCCGGCCGGCCTCGGCGCCTATACGATCGAGGCGCAGGACGAAATCCAAATACTGGAGTGCTTCCCTCCTGCACCCGACCATTGATTGTCAGAGGTTGGAAAATATGAAATACGTCTTCTATTGTTTTCCTGCTCCTTGTAACCGTGACGCCGGTGTTCGCCGGACAGGCAGGATAAGCCCGTTCAACGTGCTGATCATCATGACCGACCAGCAACGCTTTGATGCCCTGAGCGCGGCAGGCAATACGATTCTGAAAACACCCAACCTCGACCGGATCGCCAACGAAGGCGTGATGTTTGAAAACGCATATACACCGGTACCGGTCTGCGCGCCGGCCCGGACCAGCATCTTGACCGGCCAATCCATAGACAATACCGGCATTGACCGTAATCAACCGGTTTATGACCAGATGACGTTCAAGGGTGGGGCCAGCTTCGACATGGTCCTGTCGGAGGCTGGTTACAAGACAGGCTATTACGGCAAATGGCACAGCCCGCAGCAACTGGCCAGCCGCTATGACAACCTCGATGACTACCACGTGACTGCCACCTCCGGTAATGCCGGGATGGGGATAAGCCAGGTTGAGCACTATCGAAACCATCTCGATCGGCCGGCTTCCCTGCGGTCAAGCCGAAGGATTATGACGAGCTGCCAGCTGGACAATTAATTGATACCTACAGCAAGCGGCCGTACCAGCCAAACCCGATGGACAGGAGATATGGGATGAGCGTGCGAGATTCCCTGGAAGTGGAAGACCTGTCGCAGGGCCATATCGTCGGCACCTTGCAAATCGACACAGCTCATTCGATCACAGCCGTGGAGGCGAGGGGCGTGCTGGACGCCATCGACCGCCTGGCCGGTGAGCCCTTCAGTTTGACCGTGTCCTTTCATTACCCGCACGCGCCGTTCACCCCCGCTGAGCCCTATGCGAGCATGTACGATCCTGCTGAGATGCCATTGCCGCCGAGCATGAACGACCCGATGGAGAGGTCGCCTTACCAAAATGCCAATCGCAACTATTCGGGGCCCAGGTACCGCGATCCAGAGAACATCCGGCATTTCATCGCTACCTATTACGGCCTGGTCAAGGAGATCGACGACTGGGTCGGCAAGATACTGGACAAGCTCGACCAGCACGGCTTGACCGATAAAACCCTGGTCATTTTTGTCAGCGACCACGGCGAGATGCTGGGTTCACACGGCATGTCGGCCAAGAATATCTTTTACGAAGAATCCGTACACGTGCCGTTCCTGATGAGGTTGCCGGGCGTCATCACGGCCGGCGCCCGGGTCAAAGACCCGGTGTCCACCCGGGACATCTTTCCCACCATTTTGGATTATCTCGGGCAGGCACCCGTGGAAGGTATCAACGCTGAGAGTCTCCGTGGCGTCATCGAGGGCAGGGAGACCCGGGATTTTGCGGTCGCCGAATGGCGGGAGACTCGCACCGTGCCCACCTACATGATCAGGAGCGGCGACTGGAAACTGCTGATCTCCAAGCTGCCGGATGCGCCTTCGATCGATGCTCTTTATAACCTGGCGGATGACCCGTACGAAATGCACAACCTGCTATTCGAGGGTATGCCGGAGAACCACGCGATGATCGCGGCCGGCCTGAAAGAAAAGCTGATCTCCTGGCTGGAGGAAGCGGGATCGCCATCCGTACAGGGCGTCAGGAACCGGCAGTTGCCGACGTTTGCTAGCTGCAATCGATTCAGAGGGTAGTTAGACAGATATTCGTGGGCGCTGGCCTTGAGGCTGCGCCCGGGTATCACCAGCGAACCTCGTCCAGTTCATCCAGGATTTTTTCGTATTCATCTCCCGTAACACAGTCATATTGGCCTGTGTCTTCGTTCATGATGACAATTTCGTCATCTCTACAACCCAATTGCTTTTTCCTGTCACTTGTCTCGGTAGCACATGCTGTCAGTAGCAGCAGGCAGACCATCGGTATCTTGATTGAGTTTGGCATTTCCTTACCTGTTTGTCGGTACGCCTGATATTTGGCGTAGATCAGTTCGTCTTGTAGGGCGATATGTACTCGACCACCACCGGCTTCCGATTCTTGACCCGTTCCTTGCGGTTTTTGCCCAGTCCTTCGCGCTGCTCGAGGATACCCATCGGGTCGCTGCGCGGGTTGTCCTCGAACTCGCTGTTGGTTTCCGCAATGAACCGCAGCAACTTGTCATGCAAGTCTGTTGTGATTTCAGGATACGTGGCTGACAGGTCGTTCATCTCGCCAATGTCCTCGTCCAGGTCGTAGAGCTCCAGTGTGTAAGGCAGGGTCTCGTCACCGGCTTTGCTGCGACGGGCCCAGTGCTTGACCAGTTTATACTTGCCTTCCCTGACAGCGCTCCGGCCCGGGCGGCGGCCGGCCTGGTGGAACATCAAGACCGGGTCCTCGCGTACGAACACCGTTTCATCCTTGCCGTCGATCAGAGGAACCAGGCTCTGGCCGTCGAGCGTCGTGTCGAACTCGCCCTCGTGGCCCGCGAGGTGCGCAAAAGTCGGCAGGAAGTCCAGTCCACTGACTGGTTCGTCCGAATGGCTGTTAGCCGGAACACCCGGCCCTGCTATCAGGAACGGCACGCGCAGGCCACCTTCGTAGAAGGAGTGCTTGCCGTCGCGTAACGGTGTATTGGCCTCGGCAACCTGCGTGCGGAACGAGCCGAGAATGTTCATCTCTGCATCGATATGCGTCGTCTGGGCCCAGTATTCGACACCGCCGTTGTCGCCGATCAGCACGATATAGGTGTTGTCCTCGATGCCGAGGTCTTTAACCAGTTCCAGGACCTGGCCGATGGATTCGTCCATGTCGTAGGTCATCGCCGCGAAGGCGGGATCGTCATGCTTTACGCCTGGCAGCTTGGCCTGGAACCTGGCATAGGTCTCCGCGCGCGCGGCTATGGCGGTGTGGATCGCATAGTGCGCGATATGGGCATAGAAGGGCTTGCCGTCTGCCACGGCCTCGCGGATGAAGGCGGAGGCCCGCGCGGTCATGCTGAAGGCCGTCTTCGGGTCGTCATCGGTGTAAAACGTAACCGAGCGGTCCCGGCCCTCGGGATTAACCAGTGTGGTGTCCATCCCGTTGGCCTCATTCCAGGCGTCCATCACGTCCTGGTCCATGAAGTTGATTTCAGCAAATACCTGTCCTGCAGCGCTGTCACCCTCTTCGTTGTCAGTCAGCCCGTCGGTGAAATCAAATCCGGCGTCCGAGGGCTTCACCCCCACATGCCACTTGCCAAAGTGCGCGGTGCGGTATTCCGGATTGGCAGCCTTTAGTGCCTTGGGGATCGTCAGCCAGCCGGGCGCCCGGTCGATCCATGTTTCGTCCTGGTTGTAGATGTGGCGCGCAGCGTTCTGCCCAAACAACATCGAGTGCCTGGCCGGGGCGCATATCGGGTTGGGCGTGTAGCCCTGGGTGAAGCGCATGCCCTCGGACGCCAGCGTGGCCATGTTTGGTGTCTCGATGAAGTCACTGACAGAATCGGATCTGTCCGGATCGGATGGGTAGGAGACACTGGTCCAGCCCTGGTCATCGGTGATGATGAAAATGATATTCGGGCTGGTAACTTCAGGTTCCGTGACCGCGATCTGCTCAGTAACTGCCGTATCAGGCTTACACGAAGTCAGGGCAATCGCAGTCAGCGTGGTCAGCACATATAATTTCTGGTAATTCATTATGATATATCCTTAAAATAATAAATAACATTAAGTAATGGTACGGTGTAGTGCACGTAGTTCATTACCGATGTTTCAAGGCAATAACGGTCCGCTATCCGTTCCCCGTGTTTCCTCAAGAATCCCTGTTAGCCGCTCGACCACGTCCGGTCGCTCAAGGTACAGGTTAGTCGTCTCTGATGGATCGTCTGCCAGGTTGTATAGCTGCCCGGCCGGCCCGCCTTCCTTCGGTTTGAGGAGTTTTGGCCTGGTGAAACCACCCGAGCCCAATCCCTCGATCAGTTTCCAGTCACCTGCACGCACGGCGAACATGCCACCGGCCGAGTGGTGTATGACCGACGCGCGTTGTTCCTGGGTTTCACCCAGCAGTGTGGGCAGGATGGTTTCGCTGTCGGGGGCATCTTCGGGGGCCGGTTCGACACCGGCCAGGTCGGCAAAGGTAGCATAAAGATCGGTCAGAGATGTCAGGTGGTTCGTGCTGGTATTCGCCGGGACCTTACCTGGCCAGGACACGATCATCGGAACCCGGTGACCGCCCTCAAAGATATCGGCTTTTTGTCCGCGGTAGTACAGGTTCGCCTGGTGACCCCACTCGTCAGTGTCCTCGGGTCTCCAGCGGGCGCCGTTGTCCGTCGCGAAAACCACGATGGTCTCTTCGGCAACCCCGGTTTCATCCAGCGCATTCATGATCTTCCCCACGGTATCGTCAACCTGCACGATAAAGTCACCGTAGTAACCGAGTTCGCTGCGGCCGATAAACTCGGGCGTAGGCATCCAGGGAGTATGGGGCGCGTTCAGTGGCACATACAGGAAAAATGGTTGCCCGTCACCCGAAGTGGCCCGCTCCTGGATATACTTCACTGAACGCTTGGTGATTTCCGGCAACACGCCCTCGTGAGTGAAGTCACGGGCAATCGGACCGGCATGCCAGTAGCCCTCGCCGCCGTCGCGGCGCCTGCCGCTGTCACCGACCTCGTCACCGTCAAAGGATGTGAGAATCCGGTCGTTCTCTACAAACGTATATGGCGGCATATCCAGCGACGCCGGGATACCAAAGAAATAGTCAAAACCGACATCATTTGGGCCGGGGGACAATGGTTTGGAGTAGTCCGTTACCTCGTTATTACCGAGACCCAGGTGCCATTTTCCAATGGCAGCCGTTGCATAGCCCCGGTCGCGCAGCATCGAGGCGATCGTGGAACGGTCCGGTTTGATCAGCAGCGGAGAATAGCCTTTCAGCACACCACTCTTCATATGGGTCCGCCAGGAATAGCGGCCGGTCAGCATGCCGTATCGGGTGGGTGTGCACACGGCGAAAGGAGTGTGGGCGTCTTCAAAGCGCATACCTGAGGCCGCCAGCGTGTCCAGGTAGGGGGTAGGGGCCTTCGAGGCCGGGTTATAAGCACTGGTGTCCCCGAGGCCCATATCGTCCGCCAGGATCAGCACGATATTGGGGGGAAGCTCAGATTCTTCACTTGAATCTTCTACACTCGAACAGGAAGTGCCGATACCAAGCAACAGCACTGCAATGAGGAATCTGAAAAATTTCAGACGGGTTAATACAAGACTTTGAAAGTGGGGATCATTCATGGTTAACCAATTTTTAATAACTATTTGCCACCGGTAGCAGCTTGATATAGCATAACACCTGTTGCGTATGATTTAATGCGCGCAGGCACTTATACGCGGGATTACGCTACAAGCTGCGCCGTGATCAAAAATCGAAAATAAGCGGCTAAACACGAAAACTAATATTCACCGCACAGGAGAAAAAGCAGTGAACTCTAGTGACTCTATACCACGCTGAAAATTAGTCTCTCTATTTTTACCTTTCCTCGTCTTCGGCACTATTATTTACACCTGCTGCAGTCCTGGCCCAGGATGCGCAGGACGAGGATGCCAGTGGTGAAGTGGCGCTGGAAGAGGTAGTTGTAACCGGCATCAAGGCGAGCCTCGATAACGCCGCGGAAATCAAGCGCGCGTCCGACAGCATCGTCGATGCCATCACGGCCGAGGACATCGGCCTGTTCTCGGACAACAACATCGGCGAGGCCCTGCAACGTATACCGGGTGTCCAGCTCGAACGCTCGGAGGGCGAGGGATACCGCATATCCATCCGCGGCCTGGGCCCACGTTTTGTACGCACCACGCTGAACGGCCGCACGGCGTTATCCAGCCCGGGCGGCGAGTCCGGTTCCGACGCCCGTGGTTTTTCGTTCAACATCATTCCCTCGGAAGTCATCACCCGCGCCACGGTCAAGAAGAGCGCCGAGGCCATGGACGTCGAAGGTGGTATCGGTGGCGTGGTTGATCTTGAAACCACCCGGCCGTTGGACCTTGCCGACCGGCGTGAGCAGGACTTCTATACCGCCGGCTCCTTACGCTATGACCACAATGATTTCGGGGACAAGGACAGTTATCGCGGCACGATATTCTTCAACAAGAAGATGAGTGACAGTTTTGCCTTTTTCTTCGCTGCTGCGCTCGAGGAAACCAACCGGCTGCAGGACAGCTCGCGAGAGCCAGGACTTCCAGATCGAAAAGTTCGAACTCCAGTCTGGCACGCTATGTGAATGGCACGGCGTTGACGGAAGACACGGATTACGAGGTAGCCATATTCGACGGCATGCGCGCCCACCGCAGGGACCGCGAGCGCGACCGCAATACCTTTA
>CAVWBD010000009.1:0-487911 GCA_963753105.1 uncultured Gammaproteobacteria bacterium | reverse complement strand
CGCGGAAGAATCCAACGCTTTTTACCGCAAGAACCTGGAGGCAGGCCAGACCGGCCTGTCGGTGGCCTTTGACCTCGCCACCCATCGTGGTTATGACTCCGATCACCCGCGCGTGGTCGGTGATGTCGGCAAGGCGGGCGTGGCGATCGACACCGTGGAGGACATGAAAATCCTGTTCGACGGCATTCCGCTGGACAGGATGTCGGTTTCGATGACGATGAACGGTGCGGTGCTGCCGGTCATGGCGATGTACATCGTCGCCGCCGAGGAGCAGGGCGTGGCGCCGGAGCAATCTCGCCGGCACCCTTCAGAACGACATCCTGAAGGAGTTCATGGTCCGCAATACCTATATCTATCCGCCCGAACCATCCATGCGGATCGTCTCCGACATCATCGCTTACACGTCCGCACAACATGCCGAGGTTCAATTCCGTTTCGATTTCCGGCTACCACATGCAGGAAGCCGGGGCGACCTGCGCCCAGGAACTGGCCTATACCATCGCCGACGGCATCGAGTACGTGCGCGCCGCGATCGCCAGCGGGCTGGACGTGGACGCGTTTGCGCCGCGGCTGTCGTTCTTTTTCGGCATCGGCATGAACTTCTTCATGGAGGTGGCCAAGCTGCGCGCGGCGCGCCTGCTGTGGTCCACGCTGATGGCGGAGAAGTTTGCACCGAAAGACCCGCGCTCGCTGATGCTGCGCACCCACTGCCAGACCTCCGGTGTCAGCCTGACGGCCACGGATCCGTACAACAACATCATGCGCACCACCATCGAGGCGCATGGCGGCGGCGCTCGGCGGCACGCAGTCGCTGCACACCAACTCCTTCGACGAGGCGCTGGCCCTGCCGACCGAGTTCTCGGCCCGCATCGCGCGCAACACCCAGCTGGTGCTGCAGGAGGAAACCGGCATCACCAGCGTGGTGGATCCGCTGGCGGGTTCCTACTACGTGGAAAGCCTGACCGACGAGCTGGCGAGCGAGGCCCGCAAGCTGATCGACGAGGTGGAAGAGATGGGCGGCATGACCAGGGCGGTGGAATCCGGCATGCCCAAGATGCGTATCGAGGAGGCGTCGGCGCTGCGCCAGGCCCGTATCGACCGCGGCGAAGAGGTCATCGTCGGTGTCAACAAGTACCAGCCGGAGGAGGAACACGCCGGTCGATATTCTGGATATCGACAACAGCGCCGTGCGTGAAGCCCAGGTCCGGCGCCTCGAGCAGGTCCGGCAGGGACGGCGACGAAGCTGCAGTGCCAGCAGGCCCTGGATGCACTGACCAGTGCGGCGCGGGACGGAACCGGCAATCTGCTGGCACTGGCCGTCGACTGCCGCGCGAGCACGCGCCACGGTCGGTGAAATATCAGACGCACTGGAAACGGTCTATGGCCGCCACCGGGCCGTGAACCACTCGATCGCAGGCGTGTACGGCTCTGCCTATGAAGGCGACGAGGATTTTATGTCTGTTCAGCAGGAAGTGGAGGAGTTTGCCCGCAACGAGGGGCGCCGGCCGCGTATGCTGGTCTGCAAACTCGGCCAGGACGGGCACGACCGCGGCGCCAGGGTGATCGCCACGGCGTTTGCGGATATCGGTTTCGACGTGGATATCGGGCCCCTGTTCCAGACGCCCGGAAGAAGCGGTGCGCGAGGCCATCGAGAACGATGTGCACGTGATCGGCATCTCTTCACAGGCAGCGGGGCACAAGACCCTGGTGCCACAGGTGATCGATGGCCTGAAGAAGGCGGGGGCCGGTGATATCATCGTCATCTGCGGCGGCGTGATCCCGCCGCAGGACCACGCGGAATTGCTGGGATCCGGCGTTGCGGCCGATCTATGGCCCGGGCACCAATATCCTCGAATGCCGCCCGCGAGGTTCTCGACATTATCAAGGAGCGCCGGCAAGGTCGCAGATATCGACGCCAAGGGCTGATCCGCGCCACATCGCTGTGAAACGACAGGGAACAACCATGCAAGACATCATTGAGCAACTGGAAGAGAAACGAAAAGCGGCCGCGCTCGGTGGCGGGCAGGAGCGGATCGACAAGCAGCACGCGCGTGGCAAGCTGACCGCCCGCGAGCGTATCGAGCTGCTGCTGGACGAGGGCAGTTTCGAAGAATGGGACACCTTTGTCGAGCACCGCTGCACCGATTTCGGCATGGCGGACAAGAAGATTCCGGGTGATGGCGTGGTCACCGGTTACGGCACCGTCAACGGGCGCGTGGTGTTCGTGTTCAGCCAGGATTTCACGGTGTTCGGCGGCTCACTGTCCGAGGCGCACGCCGAGAAGATCTGCAAGATCATGGACCAGGCCATGAAAGTCGGTGCGCCGGTCATCGGCCTGAACGACTCGGGCGGCGCCCGCATCCAGGAGGGCGTGGCCTCGCTGGGCGGCTATGCCGAGGTGTTCCAGCGCAACGTGCTGGCCTCCGGCGTGGTGCCGCAGATCTCGGTGATCATGGGCCCCTGTGCCGGTGGCGCGGTCTACTCGCCGGCCATGACCGACTTCATCTTCATGGTCAAGGACAGCTCCTACATGTTCGTCACCGGCCCGGACGTGGTCAAAACCGTGACCCACGAGGAGGTCACCGCGGAGCAACTGGGCGGCGCCGTGACCCATTCCACCGTCTCCGGTGTCTGTGACCGTGCCTACGAGAACGATGTGGAGGCGCTGCTGATGGTGCGGCGGTTTATCAACTACCTGCCGGCCAACAACCGTGAGAAACCGCCGTTCAGGCCGACGCCCGACCGCGCCGATCGCGCATGGAAATGTCGCTGGACACCCTGGTTCCGGACAACCCCAACCTGCCTTACGACATGAAGGAGCTGATCTACAAGGTGGTCGGACGACAACGAGTTCTGGGAACTGCAGCCGGAGCACGCGAAGAACATCGTCATCGGCCTGGCCCGCATGGATGGCCACACGGTGGGCATCGTGGCCAACCAGCCGATGGTGCTGGCCGGTTGCCTGGACATCAAGTCATCCATCAAGGCGGGCCGCTTCGTGCGCTTCTGCGATGCCTTCAACATCCCCATCCTGACCTTCGTCGACGTGCCGGGCTTCATGCCGGGCACGGCGCAGGAGTATGGCGGCATCATCAAGCACGGCGCCAAGCTGCTGTTTGCCTTTGCCGAGGCCACCGTGCCCAAGATCACCGTGATCACGCGCAAGGCCTACGGCGGCGCCTATGACGTGATGAGTTCCAAGCATCTGCGCGGCGATGTCAACCTGGCCTGGCCCAGCGCCGAAATCGCGGTGATGGGGCCCAAGGGCGCGGTGGAAATCATCTTCCGCAGCGACATCGGTGACGAAGAAAAGATCGCCGAGCGCACCGAGGAGTACCGGCACAAGTTCGCCAACCCGTTTATCGCCGGCAGCCGCGGCTATATCGACGACGTGATCGCGCCCCATGCCACGCGCAAACGCATCTGCCGCTCGCTGGCCATGTTGAGGGACAAGCAACTCGAAAACCCGTGGCGCAAGCACGACAACATTCCTTTGTGACCTATCGTCATGAACCGAGCAGGGGATCAGCACGTGTTTGACAAAATCCTGATTGCAAACCGCGGCGAGATCGCCTGCCGGGTCATCAAGTCCGCCCGCAAGATGGGCATCAAGACCGTCGCCGTCTATTCCGATGCCGACCGTGACGCCCTGCACGTGCAAATGGCCGATGAGGCCGTGCAACATCGGCCCGCCGCCGTCGACGCAGAGCTATCTGTTGAAGGACAAGATCATCCAGGCCTGCCGGGACACCGGCGCCCAGGCGGTACATCCGGGCTATGGATTTCTGTCCGAGAACTCCGAGTTTTGCGAAGCGCTGGCGGCAGCGGGCATCGCCTTTATCGGCCCCAAGCACCCACGCCATCGAGGCCATGGGCGACAAGATCACCTCCAAGAAGCTGGCCGACAAAGCCGGGGTCAACACCATTCCCGGGTTTCACCGACGTGCTGCGCGATGCCGATCACGCCGTGGAGATCGCCAACGAGATCGGTTACCCGGTGATGCTCAAGGCCACTGCCGGTGGCGGCGGCAAGGGCATGCGTATTGCACGCAACGATGATGAGTGCCGCGATGGCTTCGAACGGGCCTCCAACGAGGCGCGCTCCAGTTTCGGCGACGACCGCATGTTCGTGGAGAAGTTTATCGAAGAGCCGCGCCACATCGAGATCCAGGTCATCGCCGACACGCCACGGCAACGTCGTCTACCTGAACGAACGCGAATGCTCACTGCAGCGCCGTCACCAGAAGGTGATCGAAGAAGCGCCGTCACCGTTTCTCGATGCGGCGACCCGCAAGGCGATGGGCGAGCAGGCCGTGGCGCTGGCCAAGGCGGTGGACTACCAGTCCGCCGGCACGGTCGAGTTCATCGTCGACGCCAAGCGCAATTTCTACTTCCTGGAGATGAACACCCGCCTGCAGGTGGAGCACCCGGTCACCGAATTGATCACCGGCTGTCGACCTGGTGGAGCTGATGATCCGCGTGGCCGACGGCGAAGAACTGCCGCTCGACCCAGGAGGACGTGGGCATCAACGGCTGGGCGATCGAATCCCGCGTCTATGCCGAAGACCCGTTCCGCAACTTCCTGCCATCCATCGGCCGCCTGGTGTATTACCGGCCGCCGGAGGAGGACGATCACGTGCGCGTGGACACCGGCGTGTTCGAAGGCGGCGAGGTGTCCATGTATTACGACCCGATGATCGCCAAGCTGATCACCTATGGCGCCGACCGGGAAGAGGCCATGCGCCCACATGCGCTCGGCGCTGGATCGCTTCCTGATCCGCGGCGTCTCCAGCAACCTCAGTTTCCTGTCAGCGCTGATGGTGCACCCGCGGTTTGTCAGCGGTGACATGAGCACCAACATGATTGCGCGAGGAGTACCCGGACGGTTTCCACCCGGCCGATGTGCCCCACGACGATCCCAGTCATCTTCGTCTCGGTGGCGGCCTCGATGCTGCGCGGCTACCGGGACCGTGCGGCCCGGATCGACGGCCAGCTGAGCGGGCATGAGCGGCGTGTGCGTGATGACTGGGTCGTGGTGATGAACGATGAATACCACCCGGTCAGCGTGGTCTCCGGCCGAGGGCGGGCACGATGTGGAGTTCAACGGCACAGACCTACGCGGTGCGCAGCCAATGGGAATTCGGGCAGCATCTGTTCAGCGGCACGATCAATGGCGAGGAGATATTCGTGCAGGTCGAGCGGGATGAGCAGACCTATCCGCCTGTTCCATGGCGGATCGCAGGCCGATGTCAGGGTTGTCACGCCGCAGGGTCGCGGAACTCATGCACCATATGCCGGTCAAGGACGCCGCCGGATATGTCCAGGTTTCCTGCTTTCGCCCGATGCCGGGTCTGCTGGTATCGCTGGCGGTCAAGGAGGGCAGAGCGTGCACGCGGGCGAGGAACTGGCGGTGCTCGAGGCCATGAAAATGGAAAACACCCTGCGGGCCGAACGCGATGGCGTGGTGGCCAAGATCAACTACGAGCCCGGTGCCAGCCTGGCCGTGGACGACAAGATCATGGAGTTCGAGTAAGCGGTGATGCGTCAGGATCGACAGCGAAGCCGGTCTGACGGCGGACACCGAGGCCCTGGCCGACGGCTGTGCTGGAGGGTAACCGCCGCGCGCTCGCGCGGGCCATCACGCTGATCGAGTCCACCCGCGACGACCACCGCGCGCACGCCAGCGCCCTGCTGCAGCGCCTTGACTGCCGCATGCGGGCAAGTCCATCCGCCTTGGGGATTTCCGGGCGTGCCGGGGGTCGGCAAATCGACCTTTATCGAGGCGCTGGGCAACCACGTCATCGATGAGGGCCACCGGGTGGCCGTGCTGACCGTGGACCCGTCTTCGGCCATCAGCGGCGGTTCCATCCTGGGTGACAAGACCCGCATGGAGTTGTTGTCCCGACGCCGCGAGGCCTATATCCGGCCGTCGCCGGCCGGCAAGACGCTGGGTGGTGTGACGCGGCGCAGCCGCGAGGCCCTGATCCTTTGCGAGGCCGCCGGGTTTGACGTGATCATCGTGGAGACGGTCGGGGTCGGGCCAATCCGAGACCCGGGTGGCGGATATGACCGACATGTTCGTGCTGCTGCTGTTGCCGGGCGGTGGTGATGAACTGCAGGGCATCAAGCGCGGCATCATGGAACTGGCCGACCTGATCCTGATCAACAAGGCCGATGACGAACTGGCGGCGCTCGCCGGACGCTCGGCAGCGGAGTATCGCAATGCCTTGCGCCTGCTGCATCCGCGTTCAGCAGACTGGAAAGTGCAGGTTCAGACCTGTTCGGCCCGTGACGGCTCGGGTATCGCAGAGGCCTGGGAGACAGGTTCTGCAACACCACGCGGACACTGGAGGAATGCGGGTGAGTTGGCCGTGCGGCGTGCCGGGCAGGCACGTGACTGGATGTGGTCGGAGGTGGACGATGCCCTGCTGGCCACCTTGCAGGAAGATGCGTCGGTAAGCGCGGCAGATTCCGCTGTTGGAAGCAGCAGTCAGCGAAGGCAGGATGCCGCCGGTCACGGCCGCCAGGCAACTGCTGGAGCTGTTTCTTCAGCACAATGAAAAACCGGAGCTTTGAGCAGCAGGGGAGACTTATGGATCAGCGACCGTTCAAAATACTGGGTATCCAGCAGATCGCCGTCAGTGGCCTGGACAAGGGCCGCTTGCGCGGCTTGTGGGTGGATATGCTGGGCCTGGAGCCGGTCGGTACTTATCGCAGTGACACGGAAAATGTCGACGAAGACATCCTGAGCCTGGGGTCCGGCCTGCACCGGGTCGAAGTTGACCTGATGCAACCGATCGATCCAGAAGGAAAACCCAGGGTACAGACCCCGCCGCTCAACCACGTGGGCTTGTGGGTTGACGACCTGCCTGCGGCGGTGGCGTGGCTGGAGGCACAAGGGGTTCGATTTGCCCCTGGCGGTATCCGCAAGGGCGCATCCGGTTTTGACATCTGCTTTATCCACCCCAAGGCCAGTGATGAATTTCCCATCGGTGGGGAAGGGGTGCTGATCGAACTGGTCCAGGCCCCGCCGGAAGTGTGCGGGGCGTTCGGAGCGTAGACCAGTGCGCATGTAATCGGGGCTCTATTTTTCCTCTGTAGAATCTACCAGCGCATCCAGCAGTTCAGTCGCGCTTGCGAATTCGGCGTTCAGACGCAGCGACTCACGGGCCTGGCTGATCGCTTGATCGTTACGGCCGAGTTGTTGCAGGGACTTGGCCGCGAGGTAATGCGTGTAATAGCCATACTCCGAATCCGGGTAGGTTTCACGGCTACCCAGCAGGAACGTGACCGCATCGGCGTATTTTTCATTGCCCATCAGTTGTGAACCGATCGCCAGCAAGGTGTACGGCTGAAAATCGTATTGCCCGGGATCGCTCTTCAGCAGTCGTTGATAGTGTTGCACTGCCGCTTCAGCGCCGTCCTGTTTCCAGACTTTGTAAACCGGTTTACAGATATCATCAAGTGGCTCATGGGTTTCTGTCAGTGCACTGACCACGTAGTCGAGCCACTCTTCAGTACTGACATAACTACCGGCGTATTGCTTGTAGGCATCAAATACACCGGCCTTGGTCATATCCTCTCTGGTCTTACCGGTAGCGAGCTGGTCACGTACGACGGTCACTGTGTCCTTCATCATTTCCGCGTATGGCTCCAACTGGTCCCAGCGACCGACAAAATCAAAACCGGTTGCCTGGCCGTTATGGCCGGACACCAGGCGTGTACCAGGTGGCAATAACTCCATCAATTGCCTGGTCCTGGGTTCGAATTGCAGTACGTCACCAGCGCTGTCAACCGAAGGAAAATTAAAGCCATTGACCACTGAGCTGACATGGGCGATCCCGTGTTTTGTGAAAAAGACCATGATTTCATTATCGTCGTGGCTGCCACCGATATTCACCAGGCGAATGATCTCGTTGTTGAAACTGATTTCCAGTGATTCTTCAAAAGTGATATCGGGCATGGCTTCCGGCGGGTATTCAGCAAACAGGAAAGTGCCGCTACGCAGTTTTTCCGGAAACAGCTTGTGGGCGACCACGAGCGGGTCGGCGCCGAACCGGTGATTGCCGCCGATATGCTCGACATGGCGGTGTGTGTTGATAATGTACTTTGGCTTACCGAAACCCAGGCTCTCCACAAAGGACTCGAAAGCCCCTGCATCATCCCTGCCATGTGTATCCACCAGCAACAGGCCATCCGGGCCGGTAAATACCAGGGAATTGTTGCTGTAACTGCCCTGGTCGGTGCTCAGCATCAGCAGGTCGTCCGTCAGCCTTGTTACCAGGAAATGATCTTCGGACTGGGCGCTCGCCGTTATGCTGAAAGCCAGCATAAAAAGTAGAAGAACTCGGGTTGCCATGGTCTGGTTCCTTGTTGTTTGTTCAGGTTTGACCGACCCGCCCATTGTATCTCCGTCGCATTCCCGGGCGGGCTTACATAAGCCAGTGGGTGGTTTTTTTGAGGTAAGCGGAGGGGTGTTGGATAGCTGCCCGGAATATGGTTTCGATCAGCGCTTAACCAGTCTCATCGCGCGGGTCAACGGGGTGCTTCAGTCCTTATGTTCTGGAGCCAGGTATTGTGCGGCAAGATCCACGTAGCGTTTGGACGTGTAGTGGAAAAATCCCAGTTCCGCCTCGCTCAACTGCCTGACCTGCCGGACCGGGTTGCCGAGGTACAGATGACCGCTTTCCAGCACCTTGCCCGGTGGCACCAGTGTGCCTGCACCAACCACAACATTGTCCTCGACCGTGGCGCCATCCATGATGGTCGTGCTCATCCCGATCAGCACGCAACTGCCAATGGTACAGCCGTGCAGCATGACCTTGTGGGCAATGGTGACATCATCGCCGATCAACAAGGGATAACCACCGGGATTGTATGGGCCAGCGTGGGTTACGTGTAGCACGGAACCGTCCTGCACACTGGTTCTTTCGCCGATGCGTATGTAGTGCACGTCTCCGCGTATGACGGCCATCGGCCACACCGAGCTGTGTTCGCCGATTTCCACGTCGCCGATAATGACGGCCGTTGAATCTATGTAAACGTTGCCTGCGAAAACCGGCAACTTGCCCTGGTAACTGCGGATGTCCATCTGCTTCCTTGTCGAATTGCGCGCCAGTACCGGATATTCCGATGGTCCGTCCCGGAATTCAAGCATTTGTTCGGATTCTAAAATTCGATCAGATTGATTTTGGATACAATGATTTGCCAATTCACGCTGTCGGGAATAATCGTAAACCACGATTCCTGCGCGTTTACTTTCAGGCCGGATCTGTTGGTATACTGTGAGCCACATCCGGGGATAAAGCCAGGCCTTGCTGTGGCTCCCCATCCCCGGATAGGTTTTGAAGCCGTGAAATTCAATACACGCACTCGGAACGATGGTTTCAGGGAAGTCCTGCCGCGCGCCCGTGTGCCTTTAACAGGAGAATTGTGATGCTCAAAAAAATTGGTGTCATCGGTGGCGGATATATTGGTGGAGTACTGGTCCAGGAGATTGCCCAACGGCGCTTGGCGCGTGAGGTTGGCCTGTCTGACCCGGCACCGTTCGTGAACCCAAATGATCCAGAAGAAAAACAATCGGTCGCCAGTAAACAATCAGTAGCCAGGGGCAAGACCCTGGATATCGCTGAAGGTTTGCCGACGCTGAGAAGCGACGTCAAGGTGTACGGCTCCAAGGACTACTCTGCCATCGAAGGGGCGGAACTTATCATCAACACCGCCGGTGTGCCGCGCAAGGCAAAACCTGATGGCACTTTCCCGACCCGCGAAGAGCTGCTTACGATCAACCTCAAGGTGACAAACGATGTGGCCGAGGGTATAAAACAGAATTGCCCGGACGCGACTGTTATTTCAATCGCCAATCCACTGGATGCCATCGTTTACACCCTTAACAAGCGCCTCGCCCCAGCCAAGAACAAGCTCATGGGCATGGCCGGCGTACTCGACTCCGGGCGCTACTGTTACTTCGTAGCGGAAGCAGCCAACGTGTCGGTGGAAAATGTTAATGCGATGGTGCTTGGTGGTCACGGCGATACCATGGTTCCGGTTCGCAGTTCATGCCTGATTGCCGGTGTCCCGGTCAGTAAGTTTCTTGATGACGAAACCCTGCAGGCTATCGAGGCCCGCACCCGCAAGGCGGGTGGAGAGGTCGTCGGGCTGCTTGGTTTTGGCTCAGCGTTTGCTTCCCCGGCCTGGTCTGCACTCGAGATGGCAGAAGCGATCATCTACGACAAGCGCAAGATCATGCCGGTGTGCGCCTACCTCGAGGGAGAGTACGGGGTAGAGGGTATGTTCGTCGGCGTTCCGGGGATTATCGGCAAGAATGGTGTCGAGAAGGTTATCGAGCTCGACCTCACCGATGAGGAACAGCAGGCCTTTGCACACTCAGCCAGTGTCGTTCGCAAGACCTGTGACGAAGTCGACGAGATGCTCAAGCATCTCTGATCTCCGAACCAGGCAGATGTACGGTAAGACATCGTCACCGGATCACCTCTGGGGGTCCGGTGACGACACGGCGATAGTTGTCTGCTAAAGTTCATACAGCTCTGATATCTTTTTTGCGTTCAGAAAGCACGCATATCGATTTAACCACAAAGAGGAGAAATGAAATGGCAGGCAAGTTTGAATCTTATAAAGATAAATCCGGCAACTTCAGATTTCGACTGAAGGCTTCGAATGGCCAGGTGATCCTGTCCAGTGAAGGTTACAAGACGAAGGCCAGTTGCAAAAACGGCATGGCATCCGTGCAGAAAAATTGCAGCAACCCCGATCTTTTTGTGAAAAAACAGACGGCCAGCGGCAAATTCCGGTTTAACCTGATGGCAACGAATGGACAGGTGATTGGCACCAGCCAGAACTATGCCTCGGAATCAGGTTGTAACAACGGTATGAAGAGCGTTGCAAATTCAGCGCCCGGTGCCGTTATCGACGACCAGACTTAAACACCAATTAAATAAACCGTAGTGAACATTACCAGCCCCGTACGGGGCTGGTATGCGTTTTAGCCCAGTCTGGTTTTACTCAGCACTCCAGACCAGGGCAATTGCATCGACAACGATATCGGTCTTGCGCAGCTTGATCGCAAATTCCTCGATGTCCATGTTATCAATGGAATACCTGTCGGACATAGCGTCGATCTTTTCCTCCAATTCGAAGCCAAGTGCTTCAATATCCTGTTGGTATTTTTGAACCCGCGCCTGCGCCCGCCCGACATCGCCACGCTCTTTGAGGATACGCGTCCCGGCAGTGGTAATAGAAGCGCGAGATTTACCGAACAGGGCGCCCAGCACGGTAGCGCCGACCTTTATGTAGGAACTTGTCGTGTCCCCTTTTTCCTTTTCGAGGCTGGCCATTGCACGTTGCAGACGGTCGACGAGTGTTTTCTCTTTCCTGCCAAAGCTGTCCTTCAGCTTGTCGATGGCGTCTTCCTTCGCATCATTCAGCGCGTCAGCTATGCGTACCCTGAAATCACTGAGCGACTCATGTGGCTCTGATTCCATCTTCGGCGCAGACGTTGTGCGGTGGAGTTCGAGTTTGTGCGAATGGTAAATCCATTCCTTCAGCTTGCCTTCTGCCTTTGCGAGGTTTTTGTCGCCGCTGATATGGGCGGGCAGGGCTGCGTAATTTATGTCACCCGGCGCTTTTGACGGCAGTCTCGTGAAGTGTCCCTGGCTGTCGGTTTCCTTGAGGGCCAGTTCCCAGTCAATATCAAAATCACCTTCATCCAGTGGCAGTGACAGGCTGAAATTTTCGTTCAGATCGATACCGCGTGCCTGGTTGAAAAAATGCAGGTCGACATCAGCGGCAAGGACCGGTCTGAAGTTGGGATTGCCCGAAATACCCGGTCTGAAAAACTGCGGGATACTTTTGTCGATCGAAATAAAGCTGTCAAAGCCTTCCGGCGTCGGTGTTTTCGTGGCGCTGCTGTGTCTTACCCGAACAGGTTTTGCGGTCTCCGGATCCTCTTTGGCGGCGGGGCTTGCAGTTTTCTTTCCGGACATCAGCGCCGATATTTCATCGCGTCTGAGTGGCCCTTTCAGGTAACTGAGCACCCAACGGGTGCTGAACAGGCGTATGTCATCCAGGTGTGCGCTTTTCAGAAAGAAGGTGCGTTTCTTCAGATTGGCCAGTAGTGTGCTGATTTCCTTCCTGTCAAAGCTTGATCCCGTCTTGCCACCAAGCCCGTCGATGACACGTTCGATATCCTGCCGGGTCTGCAGACGGCCGATAAACCAGGTCCCGATATTGGAGAGCCCCTTGTAATCCAGGTCGACCGGATTCTGAGTGCTCAGCACGATACCAACACCGAAGGCCCGCGCCTGTTTCAGTAACAGCAGCATGGGTTCCTTGCTGGGCGGATTTTTCGTCGGCGGGAAGAAACCGAAGATTTCATCCATGTATAGAATTGTCTTCAGGCTCGAGGCGCCGCTCTGGCGCCGCATCCAGGCGATGTACTTGTTCAGCAGCAAGGTGACGAAGAACATGCGCTCGTCATCATTCAGGTGCGAAATGCTGAAAATGGCAATCCTGGCGCGACCGTTATCATCGTAAAGCAGTTTCTGAATATCGAGGGTTTCGCCTTCCATCCAGGCCTTGAAGGTCGGTGAGGCGATGATAGAGTTGAAGCGGGTGGCAAACTTGAAACGCTCGGCCTGCGGGTAGAAGGACTCGAGCGGCAGAACACCGATCTTCTTGAATGGTGGGCTGATGATGCGGCCAATCAGGTCTTCGAGTCCGAGGTTTTCACCCTGCATCCACGCGGCTGAAATGACCTGGCCCAGCAGGATGTATTCCTTGGATTCCACCGGGTCCGCCTCGATCCCCACCAGCGCGAGCAGGCCGCTGATGGTGGATGAGAGGTAAGACGTGAACGAATCGCTGTCCTCCAGGATCTGGCTGGGTGGTGCATCCATAGAGCTGAGGACGTTGACACCAATGCCCGCGCTGCTGCCCGGTGTGTAAATGGTTTTATCAACCGATGCGAATTTTGCTACACGGGCGCTGTCCTGGTGATGGGACTCGATGCCTTTCTGCCACATATCAGCGATCTGTTGCGCATAGGCTTCAACGGGCTTGTCTTTTGACCGGGCCTCATCACTCACCCAGGGTTCGAAGGATGACGGCGAGAAAGCGGGGTCGGTCAACAGCAGGTTGCCCATGTCACCCTTCGGATCGATAACAATTGAGGGGATGTTGTCGATTGCTGCTTCTTCGATCAGCCCGATGCCAAGACCGGTTTTACCACTGCCGGTCATGCCGATGATGGCCGCGTGCGTAGTAAAGTTCTTATTTTTCAGCAGTGTCAGTTCACCGGATGAATCAAGCGTGTCCTTATCCACATCCTGTCCGATATAAAACAAACCGAGTTTTTCGAATATTTCCATCATTGGGGTTATTTTCCGCTGCGTGGTGATGCGGTTTACCTGGTCACTAACTCTGAGCCCGGTATTGACCGAATGGCTTTGAGTATAAGGAATGTACCTGTGCTTTTCCATGCAGTCCGTGTGAGCCCCGGTCGCGTCTTGGGCGAAATAAAAGTGAATCTGATTGTGCGGATATCACCGCCTGGTTCGCCACTACGGGCATGAGCACTTATACTTTTGCCGACAATCCGCACTTTGGAGCTTTGCATGCACCTTTCACTTGATAGTCCCTACATGGTCGCTGCCGACGGAGATTTCGACCTGTCATCCTGCCCGACAGGACCCACGGACCCTGTTAACGAAAAAAAACTGAAGAGACAACTGCTGAAACCAAGGGAGAAGATCGCAAAGCTGCAACACAGGCTCTACGCAGAAAACAGAAACTCCCTGCTGCTGATATTCCAGGCCATGGATGCGGGCGGCAAGGACAGCACGATCCGGCACGTGACCAAGGGCATCAATCCCGCGGGTTGCCGTGTGAGTTCGTTCAAAAAGCCATCTTCGGAAGAACTGGATCATGATTTCTTGTGGCGCACTTCGAAACAAACTCCGGAGCGTGGTTGCATCGGGATTTTCAATCGCAGCTATTACGAGGAAGTCCTGGTCGTGCGTGTGCACCCTGAAATACTGCAGCATCAGCGCTTGCCGGCATTGCCGGAAAATCTCGAGGACTTGTGGACCGAACGTTATGCATCCATCAATACCTTCGAAAAGCACATGGTTGATAATGGCACGGCAATCCTTAAATTCTGGCTGAATGTCTCAAAAGATGAGCAACGCCAGAGATTTCTGTCGAGACTGGATGAGCCAAAGAAGCACTGGAAATTTTCTGTCGCTGATATCAGGGAGAGAGAGCGCTGGGATGACTACATGAAGGCATACCAGGCAATGCTCCGGTCCACGTCCACGTCATACGCCCCGTGGTTTGCCATTCCTGCTGATAACAAACCGTTCATGCGGTTGACCGTTGCGCGCATCATCCTGCAGGCACTGCAGGCGTTGAATCCGCATTTTCCGGAGGTGCACGAGGAAGAAAAAACCAGGTTTGATGAAATGCGCAGGATCCTCGAAAGCCAGTAGGGTAACGGGACCTGGTCATAAAAAAGGGCGGTTTGCATACCGCCCTTTTTTTATCAGTGCCGCTTGCGGCGTCGTAACGCTTGCTCTGTCTAGAGTGCTGCCAGCAGTTCGTTAAAGGCCTTGCTGGGGCGCATGGCCGCAGCAACCTTGGCAACATCCGGCTGGTAGTAACCACCGATATCCATGGGCTGGCCCTGGATACCGATCAGGTCATCGACAATCGTTGCTTCATGTTGGGCAAGCGTCGCTGCCAGGCGGTCAAAGCGCTGCTGTAACTCGGCATCTGCTTCCTGCTCGGACAGCGCTTGTGCCCAATACATCGCCAGGTAGAAATGGCTGCCGCGATTGTCCAGCTCATTGACCTTGCGTGATGGTGACTTGTTGGTTTCCAGGAACTTTCCGGTGGCCTCGTCCAGTGTATCCGCCAGGATCTTGGCCTTGGGATTGTCAAAAGCGTTCGACAAATGTTCCAGTGAAACCGCGAGCGCCAGGAATTCACCCAATGAGTCCCAACGCAGGTGGTTTTCCTGCTCAAACTGTTGCACGTGTTTCGGCGCAGAACCACCAGCACCTGTTTCAAACAGACCGCCGCCGTTCATCAACGGCACGATCGACAGCATCTTGGCGCTGGTGCCGAGTTCAAGGATCGGAAACAGGTCGGTCAGGTAATCACGCAACACGTTACCGGTCACGGAAATGGTGTCTTGTCCCTGCCTGATACGCTCCAGTGAGAACTGCGTGGCATCCACCGGGTTCTTGATGTGGATTTCCAGACCTTGCGTGTCGTGCTCAGGCAAGTACTGGTTCACCTTCTTGATGATCTCGGCATCGTGCGCACGATTTTCGTCCAGCCAGAATACCGCCGGGGTGCCGGTGGCGCGTGCGCGGGTCACGGCCAGTTTTACCCAGTCGCGGATCGGTGCGTCTTTTACCTGGCACATACGCCAGATATCACCGGCTTCAACACGGTGTTCGATCAATACGTCATCGGATGCATCAACGACACGCACCGTGCCGTTGGAAGGAATTTCGAATGTCTTGTCATGCGAACCGTACTCTTCCGCCTTTTGCGCCATCAGGCCGACATTCGGGACGGTGCCCATGGTGGTCGGGTCAAATGCGCCGTGTTTCCTGCAGAAATCGATGACCGCCTGGTAGACACCGGCATAGGAGCGATCGGGAATGACAAACTTGGTATCTTTTTGTTTGCCGTCCGGGCCCCACATCTGGCCGGATGCGCGGATGGCCGCCGGCATGGATGCGTCGATGATGATGTCACTCGGCACGTGCAAATTGGTGATGCCCTTGTCCGAGTTGACCATCGCCAGGTCCGGGCTGTTTTCATAGCAAGCCTGGATATCAGCTTCGATTTCGGCGCGGTGGTTGGCATCCAGTGCCTGGATCCTGTCGAGCACGTCACCAAAGCCGTTGTTCACGTCAACACCGATCTCCCGGAAGGTATCAGCGTGTTTTTCGAACACATCGGCGAAGTAAACAGAGACCATGTGGCCGAAGATGATCGGGTCGGAAACCTTCATCATCGTGGCTTTCAGGTGGATCGAGAACAGCACGTCCTGTTCTTTTGCAGATGCTACTTCTGCCGCCAGGAACTCGCGCAGCGCATTCCGGTTCATAACCGTGGCGTCAATCACTTCGCCTTCGAGCAACGGCGTAGACGGTTTCAACACGGTAACGTTGCCGTCTTCGTCCGTGAACTCGATACGTACATCGGTGGCATTGCCCACGGTCACGGACTTTTCACTGCCAAAGAAATCCTTGTCAGCCATGCTGGTCACGTGTGACTTTGAATCGGCAGACCACGCACCCATCGGGTGCGGGTGATTGCGTGCATATTGTTTGACTGCACCCGGCGCACGGCGGTCGGAATTGCCTTCACGCAGCACGGGGTTGACCGCGCTGCCCTTGATTGCGTCGTAACGTGCCTTGATTTCGGCCTCATGGTCGTTGGCCGGTTCTTCCGGGTAATCCGGCAGGGCATAACCGTGGGCCTGCAGTTCGCTGATACAGGCGTGCATCTGCGGGATCGAGGCGCTGATATTCGGCAGCTTGATGATGTTGGCCTCGGGCGTTTTTGCCAGTTCACCCAATTCTGCGAGGGCATCGGGAATGCGTTGGTCTTCCTTCAGCGCTTCCGGGAAATTCGCGAGGATACGGCCTGCCAGTGAAATATCACGAATCTCAACATTGACCCCGGCAGCCCGTGTAAATGCCTGGATGATGGGCAGTAGCGAATGGGTGGCCAGGGCTGGCGCTTCGTCGGTTTGGGTATAGATGATGGTTCCGCGATTCATTGTCTTTTGAGTTCCTGATTCGTTTGCAATCAACGTTTCATGAAGTTGAAAAATTCCTTCATTGGTCTTGGTAGCCTTCAATTTATCCAGCATAAATTCGATGGCCTGGATTTCATCCATCGGGTGCAGCAGTTTGCGCAGGATCCAGACCTTTTGCAGCAGACTCTGGTCGATCATCAGTTCTTCACGCCGGGTGCCGGATTTGTTGATGTCGATCGCCGGATAGACACGCTTCTCGGCGATTCTCCGGGCCAGGTGGATTTCCATGTTGCCGGTGCCCTTGAATTCCTCGTAGATGACCTCGTCCATCTTGGAGCCGGTTTCTACCAGGGCGGTCGCAATAATGGTCAGGGAGCCACCTTCCGTGACGTTCCTGGCGGCGCCAAAGAAACGTTTCGGACGTTGCAGGGCATTGGCGTCCACACCACCGGTCAGGACCTTGCCGGATGATGGTGCCACGGTGTTGTAGGCGCGGGCCAGGCGGGTGATTGAGTCCAGCAGGATCACGACATCGTGCTTGTGTTCGACCAGGCGTTTGGCCCGCTCGATGACCATTTCCGCGACCTGCACGTGGCGCGATGCTGGTTCGTCAAAGGTGCTGGAGACGACTTCCGCGTCCACGGAACGCTGCATCTCGGTCACTTCCTCGGGCCGTTCGTCGACCAGCAGGATGATCATTTTGCAGTCTTCGTGATTGGCTCGGATACTGCTGGCGATATTTTGCAGCATGATGGTCTTACCGGCCTTTGGTGGAGATACCACCAGTCCTCTCTGGCCAAACCCGATCGGTGAGATCAAATCGATGATACGTGCGGTAACATCCTCGGTGCTGCCGGTGCCCCTCTCGAGCCCTGCCTGCCTGACCGGGAATTCGGCCGTCAGGTTTTCGAACAGAATCTTGCTCTTGGCGGCATCCGGTGTTTCGTAGTTGATTTCCTCGACCTTCAACAGGGCAAAATAACGCTCGCTGTCTTTCGGGGGGCGAATCTTGCCCGCCAGCATATCACCGGTGCGCAGTGCAAAGCGCCGGATCTGGCTCGGAGAAACGTAGATATCGTCCGGTCCCGCCAGGTAGGAACTGTCGGCGGAACGCAGGAAGCCAAAACCATCCTGCAGGATTTCAAGGACGCCAACGCCGTAGATGCTTTCGCCATTCTTTGCGTGTGCCTTGAGAATCGAAAAGATAACGTCCTGTTTACGTGTGCGGGCAACGCCCTCAAGTCCCATTTCGTTGGCGAGAGCCTGTAACTCCGCAATGGGTTTTTGCTTCAGTTCTGATAGGTTCATGTCGTGTGTTTTTTGCTTGGCGGGCGCGTGCCCGGGAATGAATTCGGTCTTTGAGTAAATCAATCAGGTTTTTGTGGTCAGGATGTGCAGGCTTCCACTGGATTGAACGCGAATTATTTTTTAACCTGGCTCCGGAAAAATGCGCCGTTGCTGGAGTCAATTTGAAATCAGTATTCAGACCGGGTGGGATACCCGCTACAGATGGCGCAAAATTATCATGTTCGCTGTTCTGCGTCCAGCGAATTATTAATGCAGACTGAACAGGCCCGGCCAGCAAACCGGCTGGCCGGGCCCCATGGAATCAGATATTTTCTTCTACGAATGCGGTCAGTATGCCCTTGGAAACTGCCCCCACCTTGGTGGCCTGTACCTGTCCGTCCTTGAAAATCATCATGGTTGGAATACCACGGATGTTGTAATTCATCGGAGTCTGGCGATTCGAATCGATATCCATCTTGGCCACGGTCAGACGGCCATCATATTCGTCAGCGAGTTCGTGGATGATCGGTGCAATCATCTTGCACGGGCCACACCACTCTGCCCAATAGTCGATCAGGACCGGGCCTTCGGCGTTCAATACTTTTTCTTCAAAATCACTATCTGTGACGTGGACAATATTATCGCTCAATGTAGTTCTCCAATGATTTGCTTTGTATCCGGGCTGGTTTAAGCATGTCAGCGCGGTTAATATTCAATATTCGGATTGCTGCTGTCTTTTGGCTCAAAACAAGGGTAGGGCAGAAACCGGAACCAAGGACTATCAATATAATTACCTGAGCGACAATTTCAAGGTGGTTGTGATGAATTTCAAGTCCATCCTTAAATTTAGGGCCTGATTAGTGTTTACAGGTCCTGACTGGCTCGCCTGAATAAGTGCTCAAATAATGACCAATGATAAATCAACCAATCCACTGACCGATATTGCGTTTTCCAGTCTTGACCTGAATCCAAAAATCATCTCCGGACTGGAGAAAGCACAATTTTCCTACTGTACACCCATCCAGGCCCTGACTCTACCTCTTGCGCTCGAGGGCAGCGATGTTGCCGGGCAGGCGCAGACCGGTACCGGCAAGACGGCGGCATTTTTGCTTGTCATATTCAACCAGTTGCTGAAACAGAAAACTGACGATTACGGTAATAATCCACGGTCATTGATCGTTGCGCCTACACGTGAACTCGCAATTCAAATTCACAAGGATGCACTGTCGCTGGGAGCGGATACGGGGCTCAAAACTGCCCTGGCTTACGGTGGTGTTGATTATGAAAAACAACGCAAGACCCTGCAGGATGGCGTGGATATCCTGGTCGGCACACCGGGCAGGCTGATCGATTATTTCAAACAGAAGGTATACAACCTGAAGCACATAGAAGTCGTAGTGCTGGATGAAGCAGACCGGATGTTTGACCTCGGTTTCATTGACGACATCCGGTTTTTGTTGCGCCGCACCCCCAAACCTGCCGAGCGACAGTCCATGTTGTTTTCAGCGACCCTGTCACACCGGGTTATGGAACTTGCCTATGAGCACATGAACAGCCCGGAAACCCTGAAGGTGGAGGCTGAGAGCGTCACGGCCGATCATGTTGAGCAGACTGTTTATTATCCAGCCAACGACGAAAAGCTGCCCTTGCTGATCGGCCTGATGAGAGGTCACGTGAAGGCGCACTCCATGGTCTTTACCAATACCCGTGCGGCGGCGGACAAGGTTGGACGCACGTTGAACGCCAATGGGATTTCAGCGGCGGTCATTTCGGGCCGTGTGCGCCAGGAAAAGAGACAGAAGCTGTTAAAAAGCTTCCATGACGGTGATGTACCGGTGCTGGTGGCCACGGATGTTGCAGCGCGTGGTTTGCACATACCCGACGTGACCCATATATTCAATTTCGATTTGCCACAGGATGCTCCCGATTACGTGCACCGGATCGGGCGCACGGCGCGCCTGGGCGCCAAGGGCGCGGCGATCAGTTTCGCCTGCGAGGATTACGCTTTTCACCTGCCGGAGATCGAGGAATTCATCGGTTATTCCATAGCCACCGAGTCAGCCTCTCCCGACATGATGCCCGAGATCACCATCCCGCCGCCGCCAAAGCGTGACACCGGCACAAGGGCTCAAACAGGCGGTCGTCCAACCGGGGAAGTGGCAAGCGGAGGAGGTAGATGCGAGGCCGCATTCATCCATGATCAGGTTTGAACGTGTCAGCAAGGTTTATCCCGGCGGCAGCCGTGCGCTTGCGGATGTGAGTTTTGACATAGAGCGCGGCAGCATGGTGTTTTTGACCGGCCACTCCGGCGCCGGCAAAAGCACGCTGTTGCGGCTGGTCATGATGCTGGAGCGTGCCAGCCGCGGTAATGTCATCGTCGATGGCCGCAACCTCAGCCAGGCCCCGGATCGACTTGCGCCCTTCGTGCGGCGTAATACCGGCATGATCTTCCAGGACCACAAGCTGCTCAAGGACAAGACCGTGGCGGACAACGTGGCGCTGCCGCTGATGATCGCCGGTCTGAAGTATGCGGACATCCGCAAACGGGTACGTGCCGCCCTGGACAAGGTGGGCCTGCTGGACAAGGAATCATCCTTGCCACTGACCCTGTCCGGTGGTGAACAGCAACGCGTGGGTATCGCCCGCGCCATCGTATCCATGCCACCCTTGCTGCTGGCCGACGAGCCAACCGGCAACCTGGATCCCCAGCTGTCACGTGAGTTGTTCAGCTTGTTTGAGCAAGTCGCAGAGCAGGGTGTGACCGTGCTGATTGCCAGCCACGACCTGGACCTGATCCGCAGGATGCGTAAACGCGTATTGGTGCTTTCTGCCGGCCGCCTGGCTGACGACATACCCGCAGGTAACGGCGCATGAGCCTGGGTTCATGGTTCAGCCGCATTCGCCGCAGGATCCGCGCCTGGTCACGCCAGCACAGTTACAGTTTCTTCTCCAGCCTGGGCGTTATGTTAAAACACAAGACCGGTACCATGATGACCGTGCTGGTGCTGGGTATTGCCATGTTCATGCCACTTGGATCTGTATATCACGCTGAGTAACCTGGATGGTGTTGACCTGCGCCAGGACGAGTGGAGCGCAGTAACGGTTTTTTTTAATCCGGGTGTCGATGGCACCGAAGTGCGGCGGCTCGCCACTGAACTCGAGCAGCGTTTCAGTCCCGAAAGCGTGACCCTGGTCAGTCCTGAGCAGGGTATGGCTGATTTCCGTGCTGCTTCCGGATTTGGTGATTCGCTGCAGATGCTGGATGAGAATCCGTTGCCGTGGGTGATGCAGGTCAGCCCGCAGACCGGTTCGACCGGGCAGATCGAAAGCCGGGTTGCTGAACTGACTGCCTACCTGGATACCGTGGACAGTGTTGAAGTGACCCAGTTCGACTACAAGTGGTTGCAAAGACTGGGCCGTTTGCTGGACCTGGGGCAGGCCGCGGTTACACTCCTGGTGCTGTTGTTTGGCCTGGCCGTCGTGGTGGTCGTGGCCAATACCATTCGGCTGGATGTTGCATCACACGCCGAGGAAATCGAAATACTGGCCCTGGTCGGCGCCGGCAACGCATTTGTCCGGCAGCCGTTTCTGTATACCGGCCTATGGTATGGGCTAATGGGTGGCTTGCTCGCCGTGGTACTGCTCACCCTGGCCATGTTTTACCTGAGCGGCCCACTCGGATTACTGCTGGAAACCTATGGGACCGTGTTCGATATGCGTGGCCTGGAGGGATACCACACGCTGTGGGTGCTGGCAGGGGGTGGTTGCTGGGCTGGTTGGGTGCCTGGATCGCCGTGCAACGTTATTTGCGAAAGCTGCGTGTCGGGGGGCGTTTGGGCAGATCCTAAACTACTTGCAGTGCGGAACCCCTCTTCTGCCTGGGTAACCTTCAGGACGCACTCATCCATCGCCCGATAGATGCCGGTGTGGGTCCTGCCCGAGCCCTTCGGGTTCCCTCGTCCTTCGAGCCGCTAGCAGGCCGGCCTACAGACATCCTGTCTTGAGCGGCCTGAGTGCATCCTGCACATTCTCCGTAACGACTCTCAGGTCGGTGCGGTGCACTGCATGTCGCCCAACCGCAAACCACCGGGCATAGTACCCGGTACACTGAGATTATCTCAGGTCGCGCGGAGATTTCGACTGTGCGGGGTTCCTTAGCCGGGACCGTATTCGTCGGGACACGAATTACGAGCGCCCATGGTGGCCGACGTGTCCCGGAAGGAATACCCGGCACAGCTATGGATTCGCTTTGAACTTGAGCACTCTCGATGTGCTTTTGGCATGGAACAACTGCCGCCTGCAATGGTCATAGAACCAGTTAGATTTACCGTGGCATAGCGATCTGGTTGGCAAATCCGCGAGGTGCGCCAAGCGGGAATTACGTATTTTTGAAGCCCAAAAGGGTGGAAAACGTTGTTTTTGCTGATATACTAGAACGCTTGCCCAGAGGAGTTTTTATGAATACAGCGCTTGTTCCCAGCCATTTAATGGTACCTGCCGGCACCGGCAGCCTGGATGCATATATCCAGGAAGTGAACAAAGTTCCGATGCTGACGCTGGAAGAAGAGCGTGATCTGGCGCATCGGTATCTGGAAGAGGGTGACCTGGACGCTGCACGGCGCCTGGTGCTTGCACATCTGCGTTTTGTCGTACACGTGGCCAAGGGTTACGGTGGTTATGGCCTGCAGTTGGGTGACCTGATCCAGGAAGGCAATATCGGCCTGATGAAGGCGGTAAAGCGTTTTGATCCCGAGCGTGAAGTCCGCTTGGTATCTTTTGCGGTGCACTGGATCCGCGCAGAGATGCATGAGTTCATCCTGCGTAACTGGCGTATCGTCAAGGTGGCTACGACCAAGGCCCAGCGCAAATTGTTTTTCAACCTGCGCAAATCCAAGAAGCGGCTTGGCTGGCTGAATATGGAAGAGGTCAACACGGTGGCCGAGAACCTGGGTGTCAAACCCGAGGTCGTGCTGGAGATGGAGTCCCGTCTTTCAGGCCAGGATATCGGTTTTGACCTGTCCGCCTGATTCAGACGATGACGACAGACCGTATGTATCGCCTTCGGCTTACCTGGTAAGCAAATCTGAAACCCCCGAGGTCGTACTCGAGGCCAGTGATATCGCAGAATCAGCAGAATGACCTGCTGTACCAGGGCCTCGGTGAACTGGATGAGCGCAGCCAGGACATTATCCGCAGCCGCTGGTTGTCGGACGACAAGGCTACGCTGCAGACCCTGGCGGATCGTTACGGCGTGTCAGCGGAGCGTATCCGGCAACTGGAAGTCAATGCCATGAACAAGATCCGGGCCAGCTTCAGCGCCTGAATCTTCGGCATATGAATACAAAAGGTCTCCACATGGAGGCCTTTTTTTTGCGCCTGAAAATAGAATAAATGTCCGCTGCGAATCCTTGTTGTACGGCCACTTGCATACTGATTAACGGATTGTCTCAACGCCACGCGTCTTCCAGTTGGCCAAGCCCATTCACAGCATCCCTGGTGAACCTGGGAGGGATTCCGAAACGTTCCGAGATGACTTGAACGAGCTCGTTTCGGTTTGCCAACATCCGGACACTTGACTCGGTTCCCTGGGATTCAGTGATACTTAGATTGTGTATGACCAGAGAACGGCCGGGATGGAAACGCGCGAGCAGGATTGCGTTTATGAACGTACCTTCATCCCGGTAGGAATCAGTAATAACCTGTTCAAAGTCACCTATCTGTTTTGGTGCCGGATTAGCCACATAACCGTGCTTCAGCTTGCCATCCTGGTAAAACTCCAGCCGTGAACGCCCTGCTTTGTCACGGGGCTTGAGAACATAACGGTTGTTCCCCAGCTCAATGACATGGTCCGTTGCCAAATCAAGAGGCAGGGGGGCTAGAAACGGGGCTGCATACCCCATGTCCACCATGTACTGATGTTTCTCCAAATCTATGATACTTAGCAAGTGGACATCGGGGATGGACATATCGGAACCGCACAACATCGCCCGATAGCCCAGGTTCGCGAGTAGTTGGTAGAAATAGTAGTTATTGGCGTAGCAGGTACCACCGAAGTTGAATTGCTCAATGCCGTCGAGGAATAGTTCAAGACCGGGCAATGCCCGCAGACCGAGATGTTTCTTGTAGTACAACTTGGATATGTTCTCGTAGGGCACACGGCACATATGCGCTTTTACAAGTTCATGCAATGCCGCAACATTCGGTTTTCGCTGCTGGATATCCAAAAGCCTGAGGTAACGCCTCAGGAGTTTGGGCTGCATGGGTGGATACGGCCTTGTCATTGAGAGAGGCTTCCTCTCTTCATCTCCACCTCATTTGCCTGTTCAAATAACGCCTGGATTAGCGCCCACGTCCACGTCACCTAATCCTCGTCCTGCTCGTATGCCTCCAGCGGCGGGCAACTGCAAAACAGGTTACGGTCGCCGTAGACGTTATCCACCCGGTTCACGGCCGGCCAGAACTTGCTTTGCCACTGTTCGGGTTTCGGGAATGCCGCCACTTCGCGGCTGTAGGGGTGGTTCCACTCGCTTGCCAGGTCACGTTGTGTATGCGGCGCATTGACCAGCGGGTTGTCTTCCTTGTCCAGTTCACCGGCCTCAACCGCCATGATTTCCTCGTGGATGGCCAGCATGGCGTCACAGAAGCGGTCGATCTCATACAGTGATTCGCTCTCGGTCGGCTCGATCATCAGCGTGCCCGGCACCGGGAATGACATCGTCGGTGCGTGGAAACCGTAATCGATCAGGCGTTTGGCCACGTCCTCCTCGGAGATGCCGCTGGATTGCTTGAACGGCCGCAGGTCGATGATGCATTCATGGGCGACCCGGCCGTTGTGGCAGGTGTATAGCACCGGGTAAACGTCCGCCAGGCGGCGGGCGATGTAGTTGGCGTTCAGGATGGCCACCTGGGTGGCTTTTTTCATGCCCTCACGCCCCATCATCATGATGTAGGTCCAGGTAATGGGCAGGATGCCGGCGCTGCCCCAGGGCGCCGCGGCGATTGCGCCATTGGACTTGTGTTCGCCGGGTATTTCCACCACCGAGTGTCCGGACAGGAAGGGCGCCAAATGGGTCCCGGTGCAAATGGGCCCGACACCCGGGCCGCCACCGCCGTGCGGGATACAAAAGGTCTTGTGCAGGTTCAGATGCGAAACGTCCGCACCGAATTGGCCGGGTGCTGCGCAGCCGACCAGTGCGTTCAGGTTAGCCCCATCCAGGTAAACCTGGCCGCCATAGTCATGGATGATGGCGCAAATCTCCTTGATCTGCTCCTCGAACACCCCGTGTGTAGACGGGTAGGTGATCATCAGTGCCGACAGGGCGTCGGCGTGCTTCTCGGCTTTTGCACGCAGGTCTTCGATATCCACGTTGCCGTTGTCGTCACATTTCACGATGACGATTTTCATACCGGCCATGACGGCACTGGCCGGGTTGGTGCCGTGCGCGGATGACGGGATCAGGCAGATATTGCGATGCCCCTCACCACGGGACTCGTGCCAACCCTTGATCGCCAGCAGGCCGGCGTATTCACCCTGCGAGCCGGCGTTCGGTTGCAGTGATACCGCCTCGTAGCCGGTACAGGCGATCAGCATGTCTTCGAGTTCCTTGAACAACTGGTGGTAACCCCGGGCCTGGTCCGCTGGTGCGAAGGGGTGCAGGTCGGAAAATTCGGGCCAGGTCACGGGCAGCATCTCGCTGGTTGCGTTCAGCTTCATCGTGCATGAACCGAGCGATATCATCGCATGGACCAGCGACAAGTCCTTGTTTTCGAGCCGCTTGATATAACGCAACATTTCCGTTTCCGAGTGATACCGCTTGAACACCGGGTGTTGCAGGAAATCGCTCTGTCGCTGCAGCGTGCCAGGTATTGCCGAAAAACCGGGCTCAAGTCCCCGCTCCAGTTCATCCAGGTCAACGGGTGCAGACTCGGAAAACGCACCCAGCACGTTGACGATATGTTCGCGGGTGGTTTTTTCATTGACGCTGATGAACAGGCCAGTCCCGCTGCGGTAGATATTGATGCCCGCATCGAGCGCACGTTGGGAGATTCCGTCCGCCTGCTCATCCGGTAAATCAAAACTCAGCGTATCGAACCAGCATGAATTGCTGCTCGCAAAACCCAGTCCCTTGAGACCTGCCGCCAGCAGGCTGGTCAGACGGTGTATACGCCGTGCAATGCGCCTGAGGCCGTCAGCGCCGTGGTAGACGGCGTACATGCTGGCCATGACCGCCAACAGGGCCTGCGCAGTGCAGATATTGCTGGTCGCGTGATCTCGGCGTATGTGCTGTTCGCGGGTTTGCAGGGCCATGCGCATGGCTGGCTGGTCCAGGCGATCCCTGGACACGCCGATAATGCGACCCGGCACCGAGCGCTTGAAATCGTCACGGGTGGCAAAGAACGCAGCGTGGGGGCCGCCAAAACCCAGTGGTACGCCAAATCGTTGAGCCGAACCCACCACGATGTCGGCATCCATTTCACCCGGCGGTGTCAGCAGCACCAGGCTCATCAAGTCGGCGGCCACTGCCACCAGCGTATTGTTCTCGTGTGCCGTGGCGATCTGCGGCGCAATCTCGTTGACCTCGCCACCGGTTGATGTGTATTGCAACAGGGCGCCGAAGAATTCGCCCTTGTCGAGATCATGGGCGGGATCGCCGACCACCACCTCGTAGCCAAAATGTTGCGCCCGGGTTTTGAGCACATCCAGTGTTTGGGGCAGCGTGCCTTGATCGACAAAAAACCGCGTGCTCTTGTTCTTGCGGTTGATACGCTTGAGCATGGTCATGGCTTCGGCAGCGGAGGTGGCCTCGTCCAGCAAAGAGGCGTTGGCCAATTCCATGCCGGTCAGGTCACAGATCATCTGCTGGAAGTTCAGCATGGCTTCCAGGCGGCCCTGGGAAATCTCGGCCTGGTAGGGTGTGTAAGCCGTGTACCAGCCGGGATTTTCCAGCACGTTACGCAAAATCACGCCGGGCGTGATCGTGTCGTGATAACCCATGCCGATCATGCTGTGCTTCAGCACATTGAGGCCGGCAATGTCACGTAACCTGGCCAGTGCCTGGCTTTCGCTGATTGCATCGGCCAGTTGCAGGGGCTCGTCCGTCTGGATGGAGGCCGGCAATGTACTGGCCACCAAGGCATCCAGGGAGTCCTCCCCGAGGGTTTCAAGCATATGGCTGATCTGTTCGTCATCCGGCCCGATATGTCTGCGGATGAATTCCGCGTGATTTTCCAGTTCACTCAGTGGGGAGCTGGCGGCGTGGGGGGTGGGTTCAGTCGGCATTTTACGGGCTCGTGAATTGTTGGCTGATGGCGGCATTTTACGCCCAATCCGGCCGATTAAAAACGGTTTAGTCCGCAAATTGAAAAAGGGGCTCGATACATTACTATTCCACTTCAATCCCAAGAGAGCGCTGGGACGGGTATTTCTTCCCGGGACACGCCGTATATACGTCCTTGTAGGCTCGGTCGCGACTCCTGTCGCTCACGGTCCCGGGAAGAAACTCCCCGACCCAGCTGCAAGCGTTCAGCCCTCATGTCAGCTGAAACCCAGGGGCTCAACTATTAGGAAAATGACCTTTATACCAGGGGAGTGCGCTGCTTTTTTCAGAACCGTACGAAACAGGGATGTTTCGTACGAGCCTACAGGGATGTATCCACGGCATGTTCTGAAAAAAGACAGGCACTTGCCTGGCAATACAAGCTCACCCTGCAATATGCGGACTAGTGCAGAAACAGGGCGACGTAATGGTCAACCAACAGGAACAGGAACAGCAGCATCAAATACGTGATTGAGAATGCGAAGGTGTGCATCGGTAACAACACGTCCTTGCTGCGCATCAGGCGCATGGCATACCACAGGAAACCCAGGTTGAGAACGGTCACACCGGCCAGGTAAACCAGGCCGCTCATGCCGGTCAGGTATGGCAGGGTGGTCACGATCACCAACAGGATCGTGTACAGCAAAATTTGCAGACGGGTGAACGCGGCGCCGTGGGTCACCGGCAGCATTGGAATATCCACCGATGCGTACTCTTCACGGCGGTAAATGGCCAGTGCCCAGAAATGCGGTGGTGTCCAGGTGAATATGATCAGGAAAAGCAGGACGGCCTGCGGGTCCAGGCTGCCGGTTACCGCCACCCAGCCAAGCACCGGTGGTGCGGCGCCGGCGGCGCCACCGATGACGATATTCTGTGGTGTCGCCCGCTTCAGCCAGGCTGTGTAGATGACCGCGTAACCGATCAGTGACATGAATGTCAGCACCGCGGTCAGGGGGTTGGTACCAGCCAGCAGTATCAGCATGGCCAGCAGGCCCAGGCACAGCGCAAAGACCAGCACGTTGCGGCTCGACAACTGGCCTGTTGGCAGGGGCCGGTTACGTGTGCGGCGCATCTTCGCGTCGGTGCGCGCATCCAGCAGGTGGTTGATGGCGGCCGCTGAAGAAGCCGCAAGGCCGATACCCAGTGTGCCCGCCAGCATCGCAATAAGCGGTGGCCAGCCGGGTACTGCCAGGAACATACCGACCACGGCGGTGAATACGATCAACACGACCACCCGTGGTTTGCACAGCAGCAGGTATTGCTGGAATTTGCCCTTCACGGTTTTCAATAGGTCCTGGTGGTGGTCTTGTCGAGCAACCCCAGCAGTGTCGCAAGCAGCAATGCCGCACCGGCGTTGTGTGCGACCGCATTGGGCAACGGCAGTTGCAGCGCGACGTTGAGTACCCCGAGCGTGAACTGGGCCAGTACCAGGGCCACCAGAACCTGGCTTCCACCGCGCAGCCTCGGTACCCGGTGTGAGCGGAAAGCCAGGGTCAGCAGGACCAGTAGCGTAATCACCGCGCCGATACGGTGTGTCAGGTGAATGGCCGCGCGCGACGGCTGATCCAGTATCCCGCCCTCGTAATCAACACCGACCTCCCGCCACAACACGAAAGCCTCGGAAAAATTGGTTTCCGGCCACCACTGCCCCGTACATTGCGGCACATCCGGGCAGGCCAGGGCCGCGTAATTGGCACTGGTCCAGCCACCCAGCGCAATCTGCATGGTCAACACGATGATGGTGGTGATGATCGGGCCGCGCATGCGGCGGATTCTTATACTCGGTTTGTCGCCGATCCTTTTGCGGTTGGCAAACATCAGCCAAAGCAGGAGCGAGAAGCTGGCCAAGCCACCCAACAGGTGGGCCATCACGATGATAGGTTTCAGTTTCAGGGTCACCGTCCACATGCCGAGCAGGGCCTGGAATATGATCAGCAGTACGAGCACCGTGGCGACGTACCTGGCAACCCGGTTTACATGCGGGTCGCGCCAGGTCTTCCAGCAGATTGCAAAGACCAGCAACATCAGGCTGCCAGCCAGGTAACGGTGCACCATCTCACGCCATGCTTTGTCGGGCTCAACCGGGCGCTCCGGGAAAGCCAGGTTGGCCTCAATGACGTCCTGGGCCGCGTCGGGCCAGGTCAACTGGCCATAGCAACCCGGCCAGTCCGGGCAACCGAGCCCCGCGTGTGACAGGCGCACCCAGGCGCCCAGCACGATGACACAAAAGGCTACGACCACTGCGATCATGGCGAGTCTGTGGATCGTCTGGTTCACCGTGTTTTCTCCTGCTCGGACAGTTTCAACAAGCGCTTGAGATCCTTGTGAATCCCACCCGGATCACCGCTGGCCGGGTAGGCCAGTATTACATTGAGAATCGGGTCGAGTACATAGCTGCGAGAAGGGTTTGGATTGCTGCCGTCACCGGTCACGCGCAGGTTGACCGATTCAAGTGTACGCCAAACGTCTGGTGTTGGTTCCGTGAGCAAAACAAACCCGGGATACACGGCCTCGAGCGTGGAGCGCAGGTCATGATCCACGGGTGACCTGGACAACAAAACAATGGCAAGGTGCTCGCGGTGCCTGCCCGAGGCCGTATGGATTTGCCGCAGGGCGGCAGCGTGGTCCAGGCAGGCCTCTTCACAGGGTTGTGGCAGCACATACAGGATGATCCATCTGCCATCGATAGCCGTTGACCTTTCCAGCGCCAGCGGCGCGGGTGGCTGGACCAACAGGCCCTGGTTCTGCATACCGGCCGGCTGGTACTGCCACCAGGAAGAACGCATCAGCATGACCAGGATCACCGGCCCCAGGAACAGGGCAAAAATTCCAATCAATGTCAGTTTCTGACGGGAAAGACTCATTCGCTGCTCCGGGGCATTTTTCTGAAACCGGTCAACAACCACAACACGACGGTGGCGGCCATCAGGGCATACCATTGGAATGCGTAAGCCCGGTGACGTTCGGAACTCAAGAATACCGGTTTCCAGTCGCGGTCTTCAAATCCATATTCCGCTTCTGCTGATAACTGGATGATCCGACTCTCCAGTGGCAGTCCAAGCGAGTTGGCAATATCTCCGTGTTGCATATAGGTCACCAGTTGCGGCCACCGGTCTCTTTCCAGCGTGTCTGCAGCGCCGACCATGCGGCCCGGCACGGGGAAGTCGTTGAGTATGCCGCTGACAGTGATTTCATGTTCGGGCGTAGGGATCGGTGGCAAGCTCATGCGGTCGGGGGGCAATGGCAACCAGCCCCGGTTGATCAGGATGGCGATGCCTGCGCCGGTTATAAAGGGTGTGAATACGTGCACGCCACCGCGGCCCTGCCAGACCTGGTTGTCGAGCAGGATATGACGTTGCGGATCGTAGCGGCCATTGACTTCAATACGCGCGAAACGCTGCTCATTGGCCAGGGCGGTCTCCAGCAAAACATGCCCGGCCACCCGGTATTGCGCCTCCAGCAGTGCTTTTTCAGCGCCGCGCCGCGTCTGCCACGTACCGAGGCTTGCAAACAGGACTGCAAGCGTCGCCAGCACCACCGTGGCCGGAATAGATGGTCTGAACGACCTGGATACCTTGGGTGTCATCTTTCTTTATAATCTGCCTTACTCAAAGATCACTTCAACCAGGGACGCGAATATGCTCGTAAAGGCCGTCATTATTGTTTTTCTGCTTGTCATTCTCTACACGCTAGGATCTGCATTCTACTTCATGGTGCGGGATAAGGGAGAAGGCGATAGGACATTGAAACGGTTGATGTGGCGTATCGGCCTGTCCCTGCTGTTGCTGGCGATTCTCTTTGGCATGTACCAATTGGGCTGGATCGAACCGACCGCGAGCCCGGTGAATTACGGCGCGCAGGGATAGCGCACCGGAAACAATCGCCCCTGGCTAATCAGCCTCAGAGCAGGTATACAAAAACAAACAGACCCAGCCAGACCACGTCCACGAAGTGCCAGTACCAGGCCACTGCTTCGAAAGCGAAATGGTTCCTGGGTTTGAAATGCCCCTTTATCGCACGCAGCATGATGACCGTCAGCATGATCGCACCGAGTGTGACGTGCATGCCGTGGAACCCGGTCAGCATGAAAAACGTGGCGCCGTAAATACCGGAACCCAGCGTCAGGCCCAACTCGGTGTAAGCCTCGATGTACTCTTCCGCCTGGAAAAAGACAAAGGTGAAACCCAGTGCCACCGTGGTCGCGAGCCACAGGATCAGGCCTGCGCGGTTTTCCTTTTTCAAGGCATGGTGGGCCAGTGTCACGCTCAGGCCGGAAGTCAGCAGGATCAGCGTATTCAGAAACGGCACACCAAACGCGGGGATGGTGCCAAACTCACCACCCACGTTGGCCGGGCCATTGGTCGGCCAGGCCGGGGTGTAGCCTTGCCAGAGCAGTTCATTGGTGGCGGCGCCGGTGCCTTCACCACCCAGCCATGGGACGACCAGCGCGCGGGCATAGAACAGGGCGCCGAAAAATACGGCGAAAAACATCACCTCGGAGTAAATGAACCAGGACATACCGAGGCGGAATGAACCGTCAACCTGGGCGTTATACAGCCCTGCCTGGCTTTCACGGATGACCGTGCCAAACCAGCCGAACATCATGAAAACAAGGATCGCAAGGCCGAGCCAGAAGGTCCATTGGGCAGTTGAGGAACCGTTCATCCAGGCGGCCGCGCTGGCCAGCATGGTGATCATGCCCAATGAGCCGATGATCGGCCACTTGGTGCTGTGGGGTACGTAATAACTGCCTTCAGCGTGTTGCGCCATTTTAGGGTTCCGTTTTTTTTGTACGATTAATGGTGGGCCATGTGGTCGGTTGGTTCATAGCCCTGCCGGTAAAAAGTATAGGACAGCGTGATGTCCCGGATGTGTTCGGGCAGGTCGGGCTTGATATAAAAATAGACGGGCATCTCGCGGCTCTCGTTGGCCTCGAGTAGTTGTTCGGTAAAACAGAAACACTCCGTCTTGACAAAATACAGGCTGGCTTCGGGTGGCGAAACGTTATAGGTGGCCTGGCCGGTGATTGCCTCGTCTGCAGGATTCATGGTCAGGTAATAGGCCGTGCTGGGCACGCCCAGGTTGTATTCAGCCACCTTTTCCTTGGCCTGGAAGTGCCAGGGCAGAGACGAATTGACACTGGCGTCAAAACGGATGTTTACCGTGCGCTCCGAGGCGGTAACGCCCTCGCTGTTTTCCGATATCTGGATGGCGCGGCCACCAAAACCAGTCACTTCACAAAACACGTTGTACAGGGGCCACAAGGCAAAGCCGAAGCCGAACATACCGATGGCCAGCAATACCAGGCGCCGGGCAACTTTGCGGTTCTGCTGGTTCCTGTCCATATCAGCGGCCCAGTACGGCGGAGCCGATAAAGGTCGCGAAAATTGCCAGGGCGATGAAGCCGAGCACCAGGGCGGTGCGCCTGGCCCTGGTGCGTTTTTGCTGCAGTTCGTGTTGCTGAATGTCGCTGTCCATGATCATTATTCGCTTAGTCCGTATGGGTGATCATGTTATGGCTGACCACAGGTGGTGTATTGAAGCTGTGGTAAGCCGGCGGGGAGTCCAGTGTCCACTCCAGGCCACGGGTCGCTTCCCATACACGTGGTGTCGCCTTGACCTTGCTGCGGAACACGCAGTGCACCACCACGCCGACAAAAATCAGCTGGGTCACGCCAAATGCGAATCCACCGATCGAGGAAATCATGTTGAAGTCGGCGAACTGTGGTGAATAGTCCGGAATCCTGCGTGGCATACCGGCAAGCCCGAGGTAGTGCTGCGGGAAAAACAGCACGTTGACAAAGATCGCAGACAACCAGAAATGGATCTTGCCCCATTTTTCCGAGTACATATTGCCGCTGAACTTGGGCAGCCAGTAGTAGGTTGCCGCCATCAACGCAAACACGGCGCCGGGTACCAGCACGTAATGGAAGTGGGCGACCACGAAATAGGTGTCGTGGTACTGGAAATCTGCCGCCGTGATGGCCAGCATCAGGCCCGACAGGCCGCCGATGGTGAACAGCACCACGAAGCCGATGGCAAACAGCATCGGGGTTTCGAATGTCATCGAACCCTGCCACATGGTGCTGACCCAGTTGAACACCTTGACCCCGGTCGGCACCGATATCAGCATCGTCGCGTACATGAAGAACAGCTCGCCCTGCAAGGGCATACCGACCGTGAACATGTGGTGGGCCCAGACGATGAACGACAGGAACGCGATCGTCGCGGTGGCGTAAACCATCGAGCCATAACCAAATAAGGGTTTACGCGAGAATGTCGGCAGGATCTCGGAAATCACACCAAAGGCCGGCAGAATCATGATGTAGACCTCGGGGTGACCGAAGAACCAGAAAATATGCTGGAACATGACCGGGTCGCCGCCACCGGCCGCGTTGAAGAAGTTGGTGCCGAAGAAATGGTCGGTCAAAAGCATCGTTACCGCACCGGCCAGTACCGGCATCACGGCGATCAGCAAGAACGCGGTGATCAGCCAGGTCCAGACGAACATCGGCATGCGCATCAGCGTCATACCCGGAGCACGCATATTAAAAATCGTCGCGATGATGTTGATTGAACCCATGATGGACGAGACCCCCATCATGTGTACTGCAAACACCACGAAGGCGAAGCTGGTCCCGGTTTGCAGCACCAGTGGTGGGTACAGCGTCCAGCCGGCGGCCGGGCCGCCGGAGTCCATGAACAGCGTGGACAGCAACATGGCGAAGGCAAACGGCAGGATCCAGAAACTCCAGTTGTTCATACGTGGCAGCGCCATGTCGGGTGCACCGATCATCATCGGCACCAGCCAGTTGGCAAAACCCACCCAGGCCGGCATCACCGCCCCGAACACCATGATCAGGGCGTGCATGGTGGTCATCTGGTTGAAGAAGTCGGGTTCGACCAGTTGCAGACCGGGCATGAACAACTCGGCCCTGATGACCATCGCCATCGCACCGCCGATGAAGAACATCGTCAGTGAGAAAATCAGGTAAAGTGTGCCGATATCCTTGTGGTTGGTGGTAAACAGCCAGCGGTCCAGGAAACCACTGGGCTTGTGGTCGCCATGGTCATGGTCCGCGTGACCCTGGTCGATATCTGTGTGCATTACTTCAGTGGTCATGGCGCAGTTCCCTGTTTTTCAAGCTGGCTTTCCAGTTCAGTTATCGTGATGGGTTGTACGACATCACCCGTGTCATTGCCGAATGCATTGCGGGTGTAGGTCAGCGCGGCTGCAATGTCAGTCCCTGACAAAACACCGCGCCAGGCCGCCATGGCCGTTCCAGGACGTCCATTCAACACGATGTCGATGTGGGCCTTGACGGGACCCGTGGCAATGCTGCTACCGGCCAGGGCGGGGAAGGCGGGTGTCAGACCCCTGCCATCCTGCTGGTGACAGGTGGCGCAGACCTTTTCATACACGCCCTGGCCGTGTTGCATCAACTCATCCCGGGTCCACAGACGCTGGCTGTCCTGTTGTTGAACCTGGTTATCTGCGAGTTGCGCACTAACCCAGGCCGCATATTCATCTTCTGATACCGCGTTGACCACGATGGGCATGAAGCCATGGTCCTTGCCGCACAGTTCCGCACATTGGCCGCGGTAGGTTCCGGGTTCCTCGATCTTGGTCCAGGCCTGGTTGACAAAACCGGGTATGGCATCGCGTTTCCAGCCAAAGGCAGGCACCCACCAGGAGTGGATCACGTCATCGGCGGTAATCAGGAACTCGATTTTCTTGCCCACCGGCAGGACCAGCGGCTTGTCAACGTCGAGCAGGTAGTTGTCTACGGATTCCACCTCTATACCGGAATCCAGCCGGCGTGCAGCATTGGAATCCGGGTCAAGGCTGGAGATAAAACTGATGCCCTCATCCAGGTATTCGTATTTCCAGCGCCACTGGAAGCCCGTGATCTTGACGGTCATATCGGCGCCTGATGAATCTTCCATGCGCACCAGCGCGGTCGTTGCCGGTACCGCCATCGCGACCAGGATCAGGACCGGGATAATGGTCCAGATGATTTCCGCCTTGGTTGAATGAGTGAACTTGGCGGCTTCGGCACCGCGGGATTTGCGGTGCAACACGATCGAGGTGAACATGACGGTGAATACACCGATACCGATGACCACGCAAACCCACAGCACGATCATGTGCAAATCGAAATGGTCGGCGCTCTGTTGTGTAACGCCCTGTGTCATGTTGACCTCGTTACCCGTATATGACGGGGCCACCAGCAACAGCCAGGTGGCAGCCACCAGGGCGGCCAGAACGGCGAGGGCTACGATGACAGTATTTTCTTTTTTCATTAAATCTCGGGCCTCAAGATAGAAATCATTATCATTTTCATTACCAATCGAAAATGTACTTTCCTCCTGGCGTTGCTCCACAACGTATCAATAAAAAGTGATGATATACAAGCACTTGGAAGAACGCCCGATGCTTTTTCAAGTCAGGCTGCAAGCGGTTAATTCCTGTTTTTTGACCTGTAACAGGCAAACTTAACCATTAAGTTTAGCTTTTCTGACATTCCTTCGGCAAGGTCTGACACACATTATTTTCATTTCCCTTATGATTTTTCTGTCCTGATTCATAGATTTGTGTCCATCCGCCTGATCCGGTACTTGGACTTGGGCCGGCATGTGATTACACTTGAACGTCCGCTGGAGGCTTTGTCTTCATACAAGGAATTTGGTATTTGAACGAACGCAGAGGCTGAGGGCCTGGAATATGTATTTGCGCTATTTTGGACTCGATGAAGCACCGTTCTCAATTACCCCCGATCCGGCATTCGTATATCTGAGCCCGCGTCACCGGGACGCGCTTGCACATCTTTTATACGGTATCGGCCAGGGTGGCAGCGGCGGTTTTGTACAGCTGACCGGGGAAGTCGGCACCGGTAAGACGACATTATGCCGCTGTCTGTTGGAGCAGATTCCCGAGGGTACACGCATCGCCCTGTTGCTCAATCCGCTGGTGACACCACAGGAGCTCCTGGCAGCCGTCAGTGAAGAACTGGGTATCGATATCAGCGGCTCGGTCGACAGTACCCGCCTGCTGGTGGATGGTTTGAACCGCTTCCTGCTCATGGCCCATGCACGTGGTGAACGCGTAGTGGTGGTGATCGACGAGGCACAGAACCTGAGCCCCGAAGCCCTGGAACAGGTCAGGTTGTTGACCAACCTGGAAACCAGCAAAGAGAAACTTTTACAGATCGTCCTGCTGGGTCAGCCTGAACTGAGGGATTTATTGCAACGGCGCAGCCTGCGGCAATTGGCGCAGCGCATCACCGCTCGTTTCCACCTGAGCCCGCTCGGGCCGAAAGACACTCATCTGTACATCCGTCACCGCATGCAGGTGGCCGGTGCCCAGCGTAATCCATTCAGGCGCGGCGCCATGAATGCGCTGTACCAGCGATCACAGGGAATACCCCGTTTGATCAATATCATCGCGGACCGCTCGTTGACCGCGGCCTTTGTCATGGAGCGCACCGATGTTACAGCCACCATGGTGCACGAGGCCGCCAACGAGGTGCAGTTGGGTGAGAAGCAGGTGAAACGTGTGCGTTGGCCGTGGCTGGCCGCAGTGGCAGTGATCCTGGTGGCAGCCGTGCTGACAATGAACTATACCGGCTGGCCAGGTTCGAATCCCCCACTAGAGGCACCGGTGGAGGTTTCCGCAGTTGTTCCCGATAAAATCGAGCCGGCGATGACTGAACCTGTCCAGGTGCAGGAGGCCATGGCGGAATCACAGGTACCGGTTGTACCCGCTCTGGATCCGGCCTGGCTCGAGGATCACCAGCTTTTGGTCTGGCAGGGACTGGCCGGGGCCTGGCACGATCCCGGAGCCGCGTTTGCGATCCAGGCGTCATGTAACGGTGACTATAGCCGTGGTTATGCCTGCCTGCATGACCAGGGCAGCTGGGCAAAAATAAAACGGCTAAACCTGCCCGTGATACTGGTGTTGCAGCAGCAGACCCCATCCTATTTGTTGTTACGGGGGCTTGGCGATGATCGTCTGCTGGTTGGCTCCGGTGATCAGCAAACAACGGTGTCAAAAGCCTCGGTTGAAGCGCTGTGGTTTGGCAAATACCTGGTTGCGTGGCCGCAGGCGCCGGATTGGCCGGCCGTGGTCAGCCGCGGCGCTGACGGGCCGGCAGTCGCGACCATCATGGAAATGGCCAGCCGTGTTGCGATGCCGTACCATGGTGAAAGGGTGTTTGATAATGCGTTTGAAAACTGGTTGAAAAGTTTTCAGGCAAGTAACGGTCTGGAGGCTGACGGGATCGTTGGCCGTAATACCTTGCTGTATTTGATGACAGCCTCGATCGAAGACCCCCAATTATTAACATCCTGGGAATAGCAGGCCTGACCATGTCCATACTTCTCGAAGCGCTTCGAAAAACTGAAAAGAACAAACAGCAACAACAGGTGCCGACCATTCACACCGATGAGCAGAGCCGGCCTGGGTCAGATCCGTTGAAGACTGGTCCGCTGGTGGCCATGATTGCCGTGGCGTTGTTTGTCAGTGGCTGGGTCACCTGGCGTCAGTACCAGTTGCCGGAAGGTCTGTACCAGCCACCTGTCACCCTGGCGCCCGGCCAGGTGCGCAGTGATGAGGTCCAGGCAGCGTGTTGAAAACACCCAGGTGGACAAACCACAGGCCGGGGTAGAGAGCAAACCCGGCACGGCGCCATCAAGTTCGCTCGCCGATAGAACTTCTCCCCGGCAGCAGAGGACACCGGTGGAAACATACCAGGCGCCGGCAACGACCACGCCTGCACAGCAACAGGGCGGCCCGCAAAGCAGCAGTTCGGGAAGCCGTACAACAAATGCCAGTAACCTGGCCAGCACAAGCGGGCCTTCAGTCAGCGGTCCGGCGACAACACAGCAACCTGCCAATACCGCTACACCGGTGGAACAGGACACGGCTCATATTCCCCAGGCTATCAGTTACTGGGAATTGCCCGACGCCATTCGCGCCGAGGTGCCCGAGATCAAATTCAGCGTACTGGTGTACAACAATGATCCGGCCCAGCGTTTCGTTCTGGTCGACGGGCAACGCCTGGGTGAGGGCGATGATGCACAGCCGGGCCTGGTGGTCGAGGAAATCCGTCGTGACGGTGTCATATTCAGCTACCGTCTGTATAAATTCCTGGTAAAGCGGTAGCCGGCGTATTGCACCATTATCCGGGGAACTGGTGCAATATGCGTGCTAGGTCCGCCCGGTAGGTTTTGACGATGGACAAGGGTATCGTCACCAACTGGTCAAAAACGCCACCCAGTTTCCCGTGGGTCACCCTGAGCATTATTTTTCTATGCACGGGCGCAAAATTACTGCACATCGGTATGAGTCCGCTGGCCCAACAGGCTCTGCTTGAGCTGGGTGGCGTGATTCCAGGCGAACTCAACCCACTCATGGCGCAGCCCGGCGGCTGGGGTAACCGGCAGTTGCTGACGCTGTTCAGTGCCTTGTTCATCCACGTCAGCTGGTTGCACCTGTTGGGGAACATGGTTTACTTGTGGGTATTCGGCCTGCCGCTCGAACGCCGTCTTGGCAAGCTGGGCATGCTGATCGTATTTGTTGCCGGAGGCGCATTGGCCAACCTGTTTGTCGCGCTGCGGGTGCCTGACCTGGCATCACCCATCATCGGCGCCAGCGGTGCGGTTTCGGCCGTGGTCGGGGCCTACCTCGGTCTGTTCCCGTTCCACCGTATCGGTATGTTGTTGCCGCTGGGTTTGTACCTGCAGTTTACCCGCGTCCCGGCGGTGCTGGTGATCGGTTCCTGGTTCACGCTGCAGTTGGTTTATAGCGTGTTAGGCCCCATAACGGGAATAGTGGCTTGGTGGACGCATATGGCGGGTTTTACACTGGGCTTGATATTCACCTTGTTGGCACGCGCAATGGCGCAGATCAAGTTGGGATAACAGATGAGTAAAACAGACAAAGAGAAACTTTTCCGGGTTGCATTCCTGAACCATGGCAAGGTTTACGAACTGTATTGCACGGGGATTTGCACCAGCGGCCTGCTGGGCTTTGTCGAAGTCTCGGGGCTGGTGTTTGATGAAACGGATTCCATGGTCATCGATCCCACCGAAGAGAAAATGCGTGATGAATTCGAAGGTGTAGAGTTGCTTGCACCTGCCAATGCACAGCGTGTTACGGGTCGAACAGGTCAAGAAAAAAGGCCAGGCGATCATCCGCGACCGCGAAAGCGGCGAAAAGGTCACCCCGTTTCCGATCCAGCCGGGTAGCCGTAATCGTTCCTGATAGAACCCATTCACTTCTTTAGCTGTGCCGGGGTATTCCTTCCCGGGACTGTGGGAGTAGCGCCTCGCCGCGATCTGCTTCAATCTATCGCGATGGCGTGCCGGTGTCGGCTCCCGGCCCCGCAGCCTGCGGCTACCCTCTCCTTCGAGCTCTACCCGATCTGACCAGTAAATCCTATCCGGCCGTAGGCCTGCAACATGACTGCAACTGGCCTCCGTTCAACCATAGATGGCCATCGGTGTCGTTCCAGCCTGCGCCCGTCGATCGCCCTGCGCCAGCATCCGAATACTGGTGTAATAAGCTTAACGGAGCCGGCCTCACAGGGCGTCCTGACCTGGGCGACCTGCATTGGATGTCCTGTAAGCTCCCCTAAGCGACTCTACAGGGTTCAGTGCGTCGCGCAAATGTCGCCCATACCGGCAAACCACCGGGCTGTTATGACAGGGCCAGTTGCGACTGTTCCTGCAGGCCTGCAGCGGAGATCAGCTGTGCGAGCGGTCCCTTACCGGGACCGTCTTCGTCGGGACACGAATGACGAGCGCCCATAGCAGAGATTGCCCGACAATCATGCAGTTCCTCCATTGGAGGTCAGCTGACGTCCCGGGAAGGAATACCCGGCACAGCCAGGGTATTTCTTTGGGTCAGGAGCTAATCGCGAGCAGGCGCCAGCACGGCAGCGCCTTTGAGCAGAATCAGCGCCTGGTACATCATGTAGTCATCGGTCGCGCTGACCTGTGAATCGAATACCGCGTTGCCATTACCCGGCTCCACATCCAGGTGCCCTGCGATGTCGGCTTCGCGTTTGTGCTCGTGTGCAGTTTCAACGGCCTGGATGGCGGTGATCTTGACGTCCGGCTGGATACCCTCGGCCTGTATTGAACGTCCCGACGGCGTGTAGTAACGCGACGTGGTCAGACGCATTCCCGATCCGTTTCGCAGATTGAGTACGGACTGAATCGAACCCTTGCCAAAGGTTTTCTCACCGACGATCAGGGCCCGGCCGTGATCCTGCAAAGCCCCGGCCAGCACCTCGGATGCTGAAGCGGATCTGCCATCGACCAGTACAACCATTGGAATACCCGTCAGCCAACTGCCTGCTTGTGCCGTGTACTGCGCCTGGTGGGCAGCGCGCCCGCGTGTGTCCACGATCAGGCCCTGCTCCAGGAAACCATCTGCTATGTCGATGGCGGGTTTGAGCACGCCACCCGGGTTGCCACGCAGATCCAGTACGACACCCTTCAAGGGTTCGGTACGGTTCGCCTGCATGTATTCGATTTGTTCCGCGAGTTCCTCGGCGCTTTTACGCGTGAAGTGCGTGATCTGGAAATAACCGAAGTCGCCGTCCACCGGGCGGCTGAATACGCTGTCCACCTTGACGAAATCACGGGTGATCGTGTGTGTGGATACTTCACCGTTCTGGTGTTTCAGCGTGACATCGACTTCGCTGCCAACCTCGCCGCGCAACGCATTGATGGCCAGTTGCTGATCCCTGCCACGAAGGTCAGAGCCGTCTATGGCGGTGATCACATCGCCCGTAACAACACCGGCCGTGTCTGCCGGCCCATCCGGGATGACAAAGACCACGTTGATTTGCCCGTCACGTAGTGAAAGTTCGACACCGATTCCGCTGTAGCGGCCCTGGGAATCATTGTCCATTTCCCTGAACTCATCGGCCTCCATGTACGATGAATGCGGATCCAGCTCTGCTAGCATGCCCCGTATGGCGGCGTTCAACAGTTCACGGTCGTTGGTTTCTTCCACGAAGTTGTTGCGGATCTGGTTGAACACGTCGGTAAACGTGCGCATGTCATCCAGTGTCAGTTGCGTCTGCGTTACCGGGGCTTCTTCCTCGTTCGCCCAGGCGGCCCCGGCGAAGACAAGCAGTGCCAGCAGTAAATTTCTTCCGATCATCATCATTATCTACCTAGCGTTTTATCCACACGGCAGGGTCCATGGCCTTGCCGTTCCTGCGAATTTCAAAATATGAACCAGTGCCGCTGAGCGGGCTGGCCCCGACCGTGCTGATCACGCTGCCGGGCTCCACCCAGTCTCCAACCTCGAATAACAGGCTCTCGTTGTTTCCATACAGCGTCATGAATCCATCCCCGTGATCGATGATCATCAGCAGGCCGTAACCCCTGAGCCAGTCGGAAAACGCGACACGTCCATAGGCGACAGCCCTGACTTCGCTGCCGGTGCCGGCAGCGATCAGCCAGCCCTGCCAGTGTAGACCAGCCGTCCTTGCTTGGCCGTAGGAATAGCGTACACGGCCTTTAACCGGCATTGGCAGCTTGCCTTTCAACTGTGCCGGACCCAGGTGTTTGCCCAGGTCCGCCGGGATGTCAGCCAGCACATCGGACAGTTTCTCGAGCAGGATTTCCAGATCCCGCCGGTTACGTTGCAGCTCGGCCAGCCGTTCCTCGTCCGTACCGATTTGTTTTGCCAGCCCATCAATGGCCGTTTGACGCTGTTCGCGTTGTCCGGTCATTTCGTCCAGCACGTTTTGGTGTTCCTTTTGAACCCCATCGAGCGCAGACAGTTCCGCGCTGATACTTGTCTGCATCTCATTGAGGGTCAGCAGCACCTTTCTCAGCTCGGAGATTTGCTCGGCCTGCGAGCGGCTGAAGTAGTCATAGTACGCCAGGGTCCTGGACAGCAGAGCCGGGCTGTCCTGGTTGAGTACCAGCTTGAGCCTTGACTCCCGGCCGAGCCGGTAGGCCGTCAGGATTTGCCTGGCAAGTATTTCCCGGCGTTCGTCGATGCTCTGCAGGTAACTTTGCTGCTCATCTTCCAACCGCGCCAGTTCGCGTTCGTGGGTCTGCCGTTTCGTTTCAAGTTGACGCAACGCTAACAGGCTGGCCTGGATCTTGAGATCGGCAGCTTCGAGTGCGCGTTGTTCTTCCGAAAGTGTGCTGCGGGCCTGCTGGAGGTCCTTCTTCAGATCACCGATCTGTTCGGTCAATTGCCTGAGCCGGGTTTCGGCCTCGGCCTGGGAGAGCTTGCCGTCTGCCGCATAACAGCCCCACCCCAGGGCCAGGCAGGCACCTGCGGTTATGGCTATCAGCAATCTGCGCAGCACTGTCTTTTCAATTCCCCGGAACCGGGCTGCCTTTGAGCTCCAGCAACGGCCGGCCGGTCATCTGGGCTGGTGCCGTGATATCCAGCAGGTAGAGCATGGTCGGGGCAATATCGCGCAGCGAACCACCCGTCAGGGCCACTGCAGGGCGGCCAAAGTAGACCAGCGGCACCGGGTTGGTGGTGTGCGCGGTGTGGTTCTGGCCGGATTCCGGGTCTGACATCTGTTCAACATTGCCGTGATCGGCGGTGACGAGCATTTCCCCGGAGCATGCCTGTAAGGCTTTCAGAGTCACCCCGAGGCAGTGGTCGACGGCCTCTACGGCCGCAATGGCTGCGGTCAGGCTACCGGTGTGTCCGACCATGTCCGGGTTGGCGACGTTACAGATGATGACGTCAAATGTGCCACCACGGATGGCTTCGTCCAGCTTTTCGGCCAGTTCAACAGAGCTCATTTCGGGCTGCAGGTCGTAAGTGGCGACCTTGGGAGAGGGCACCAGTATCCGCTCTTCACCGGCAAACATCTGTTCTTCGCCGCCATTGAAGAAAAAGGTCACGTGGGCGTATTTTTCAGTCTCGGCGATCCGCAATTGTCTCAGGCCCCGTGCGGACAGGCACTCGCCCAGCAGACCATGGAGTTGCTCCGGCGGGAATGCGACTTCGGCGGGCATCCCTTCCAGGTACCGGGTCATGCAGACAAAAGCCGAAAGCTCTGGTGGCCGGCGGTCGAAGCCGTCAAAACCCGGCTCGGTAAAGGCCTGGCTGATCTCCCTGGCACGGTCCGCCCTGAAGTTGACAAATACCACCGCATCACCGTCGCTGATACCGGCGTGTGATCCGATCAGCGTGGGACTGACGAATTCGTCGTTCTCGTCCCGCCCGTAGGCGGCCTGTAATGCGTCAGCGGCGCTGTCATTGGTATAAAGCGCCTGGCCGTTGACCAGCATGTCCCAGGCTTTTTCGACCCGGTCCCAGCGTTTGTCACGGTCCATCGCGTAGTAACGGCCACAGATGCTGGCAAAGGCCGCATCTTCAAGGCCGTCCAGGCATGCTTGCATCCGGTCAATGGATTGCGCAGCGCTGCGCGGTGGCGTGTCCCGTCCATCGAGGAACGCGTGCACGCGCACCCGCTGCGCACCCTGGTCCGCGGCCATTTGCACCATGGCCAGGAAATGGTCATCGTGGCTGTGTACCCCGCCGGGTGATAACAGGCCCATGATATGCAGTGTTGATTGATGTTCGCGGCTGGCCGTAATCGCTTTAACGAGCGCCGGGTTACGGGCAAAGCTGCCGTCCTCAACGGCCAGGCTGATGCGGGTGAAGTCCTGGAACACGATGCGGCCGGCGCCGATGTTCATGTGTCCGACTTCGGAGTTGCCCATCTGGCCGACCGGCAGGCCGACAAACTCGCCGGATGTTTCGATGGTGGTGTGGCAACCGTTTTGCCGTAGCCAATCCCAGTTTGGCGTATTGGCCTGGCTGATGGCATTGTCCGGCGCGTCCTCCCGCTGACCCCAGCCATCCAGTATCATCAGGACCAGTGGTTTTACCGCTTTTCGTGGTGCTTGTTTTTCTGTCATCGTGTTTCCAGGCAATTACTTGGTTTTCAAGGTGATGTCACCTTTGTTAACTATTCACAGTATTTGTTCCCGCCCATGAAAAATGCCGGGTACAAAATTGTACGGCTGGGTCTTGCAAACCCGTATCTGTGCCACAACATGACACAGGCACGAAGTCGTAATAGCGACTGGTGTGCACAAGTGACTCGAAAACCTGTACTGCTGTGGGTATATTATTTCACAACATCCCCTCAGCCGCAGTGTATTAGCGGCAGGCGAAAAATACAGTTTGCAGACAGCGGCCCGGACCGCCGAAAGACCGTCAGGAGACCAGGAAGTGGAACAGTTGATTGAATTCGCGGGCAACCAGATCATGCTGGTGGCCGCTTTTGTGGCCATTGTATTGATGCTGATCTGGACAGAAATCAGCCGGCGCAACCGGGGTTACACGGAATTGACCACTGCCCAGGCAGTGCAAAAGATCAACCAGGGCGATATCAGTATCGTGGATATTTCAAATTCGGCGGATTACTCGAATGGCCACCTGGCCGGTTCGAAACATATCGCGCTGTCACGTTTCAACAAACCGGACCCGGACCTCGAAAAAATGAAAGACGGACCGGTGCTGGTGGTATGCAAGAACGGACAGACCGCCCACCAGGCAGCAGCCAAGCTGGTCAAGCTGGGCGCCGCGGACGTGGCAGTCCTCAAGGGCGGTGTTACGCAGTGGAAATCTGACCAGTATCCGCTGACGAACAAGTAAAGAATGAACCGTCTGGTTATTCAGATCGCGTAATGAGATAATTTTTCCCTTGTCATTTCATCACGGTGGAATGGCGTTAACAATCAATCCCATAGAGAAACAGGACAATGGCAGAAGAACAAAACCAGGATGTTGCTGCACAGGAACAGCAACCACAAGCACAATTTCAACTCCAGAAGCTGTACGTGAAGGACGTATCCTTTGAGCTTCCCAACGCTCCGCAGATCTTTCAGGAAGACGGGCAGGTTGAAATCAAGATGAACCTCGCGCAGAAGGTTGAAAATCTTGCAGACGGTGTCCACGAAGTCGCATTGACGGTGACCGTGACAGCCAGCCTCGATGACAAAACGGCTTATTTGGCCGAAGTTCAGCAGGCAGGTATTTTCTCCATCCAGGGTTTGAATGAGCAAGCCTTGCACGCGGCCCTGAATACGCTGTGCCCGCATACCTTGTTCCCTTATGCCCGCAGGTTGATCACCGACCTGGTTGCAGAAGGTGGTTTCCCGCCGCTGGTATTGCAGCCGATCAATTTTGACCAGATTTACGCACAGCGGCTGCAGGAAGCACAGGCCCAGGCGAGTACCGCAGAGGACATGGAAATCCAGGGCAACGCCTGATTTGAGTACCTGATCCGATATGCAGAATAAAACACCGGTCATCGCAGTGCTTGGCGCTGGTTCCTGGGGAACCGCGCTGGCCCTGCAACTGGACCGCAGTGGTTCCCGCAGCATCCTGTGGGATGTCGATACGGAAAATATTCTGCAGATCCGCGCCACGCGGCGTAACGAGCTTTACCTGCCGGGTATCGAGATACCCGAATCCATCGGTATCGAAACTGATGCACGCGCTGCGGTCAAGGCAGCCGATCACGTATTGATGGTCACCCCGAGCCATGCGTTCGGGGCAGTGATCACCGGGATACGCGAGGTGCTGTCCCCCGGCCAGGGCGTCGCCTGGGGTTGCAAGGGCTTTGAACCGGGCAGTGGGCGCTTGTTGCACGAGGTGGCCCGGGAACTGTTGCCGGACACCGCTTTGGCCATCGTCACGGGTCCGTCCTTTGCCAAGGAAGTGGCCTCCAACCTGCCTACGGCAGTCACGGTGGCCGGCTCCGATGACGACTTTACCCGGGTCATGGCCGGCGCCTTGCACGGTGGGCGTTTCAGGGCCTATACCAGCGACGACATGATCGGGGCCGAGCTCGGAGGCGCGGTCAAGAACGTCATGGCCGTGGCAACCGGTATCTGTGATGGTATGCAGTTGGGCGATAACGCACGGGCTGCGCTGGTCACGCGCGGCCTTGCAGAAATGATGCGCCTGGGTGTCGTCATGAATGCGAAACCGGAAACCCTGATGGGCCTCGCCGGTGCCGGCGACCTGATGCTGACCTGTATGGGTGATCAATCGCGCAACCGGCGTCTGGGCCTGGCGCTGGGCAAGGGTAAATCGGTTGAGTATGCCGTGGCTGAAATCGGCCAGGTGGTCGAGGGTATCAACAGTGCCGTGGAAGTGCAGCGCCTGGCATTGGAGCATGACATCAGCATGCCGATTTCCAAACAGGTCAACGGTATCATTCACCATGGCTGGGATCCGGTCGAGGGCGTGGCCCGCTTAATGGCGCGTGAGCAAAAGGCCGAATACGGCTAATAACACTTCTGGTGGGCGTTAGGCCCCGGTTTCAAACCCCAATTGCCGCCAGGCCTCGTACAGGCCCACTGCGACCGTGTTTGACAGGTTCAGGCTGCGTGAGTTTTCAGCCATCGGCAGCCGTAGACAGTATTCGGCACCACACCCTTCCAGTACCGAATCGGGCAGACCCCGGGTTTCAGGCCCGAACAACAAGCCATCACCTTGTTTGAAGCGCGCCTGGTCATAGGGTTTGGCCGAGCGGGTACTAAAAGCCCACAGCCTCAGTGCGGGTTGTTGCAACAGGAATTCGGACCAGTTCACGTACTGCCGGATACGGGTCTTGTCGGCGTAATCCAGCCCGGCCCGTTTCAAACGGCTGTCATCCAACTGGAATCCCAATGGACCCACCAAATGCAGCAAGGCGCCGGTATTGGCGCACAGACGGATGATATTACCGGTGTTGGGCGGAATTTCGGGTTGGTAGAGGATGACGTGCAACATAAAGGGTCTTCTGGCTGAAAATAAAAACCCTGCCCGGCAGTTGGCCGGGCGGGGTTCCAGTATAAAGCCAAACGGCTTTGTCAGTCGTGGGAGTCGGTCTTTTTCTTTATGATGACGACCTTGTGGCCCTTGCCGTCCACGTGCTCTTCGTGCTGCGATTCGATATCGATATCGATTTCTCTGCCATTGGTGACCCACACCATGTGCTCGCCGCAATCAGTTTCGCCCTCGTCGTCGGCACAGGTGATTTCAATCTCCTCATGCATGATCACGCCGTCATCCCCGTCGCTGGACCAGGCGGAAGTGTCACCATCACCCTCGGTGTGGATCACCACGTGCTTTTCACATCTGCCTTCATCCTCATCATCGCAGGAAACCTCCACGTGCTTGCTGATCATGTGAATTCCGCTTTCCGGGTCATGGTCGAAGCCCAAATCGACCAATTCACCGTCGATGTAGATTTCGACCTCGTCGACGGTGCGCAGGATGTCGACGACCTGGCCGGATTCTGTCTCGATGGTTTTTGACTCACCGATTGCGAGTGAACTGATATCGGTGTCGGTCAATTTGAAGCTGTCAGTCTCGATTGAAACGACCATGCTTTTCTCGGCACTGGCGTAACCCGGTGCGATGGCGAAAAAAACGACTGCAAAAATGGCAAAAACGGGTTTTAAACAGTGTTTCATGAATGAATCTCCAGAAATTTTGTGGTTTGCGATGAAACGAAAGCGTTGATTGACAAGGTTTCCGTGACTTTCTTACAGGACGCTATTTACTCATAAAACGTCGCATGTTTCATAGAGCATTGAAAATAAACGGGTAAAAGGCTGTTTCAGGTGAATTGACCATACGTATAAGTACATTTGACAGCCTTTCGTTTCACCGGTATCTTTTACCACCTCAGACACAATATCTTGTGTTGTCCGAGCGGGGGAGGCACAATAACTTGTGTCCATAATCAAATAAAACCAAACAATTATGCAGGATTATTAATGAGCAGTGTTCGGGTTGAGGCCATAGGCACTGATATTCAAGCAGTTCCTTTCCAGGAAGCGTCCTTGGACATCTGGGATAAGAAGTACCGCTTGAAATCAAAAATTGGCGAATGCATAGACGCGAATATTGACGAAACCTATAAGCGTGTCGCGTTGGCAATTTCCCGGGTCGAGAAGACCAGGGAGTTGCGTGAGCAATGGTATGAGTCTTTTCTGTGGGCGCTGCGTCGCGGTGCGATCCCGGCTGGCAGAATCATTTCCAACGCCGGGGCCCGTGATCATAAACCGGCGACTTCAACGATTAACTGCACCGTTTCGGGAACCATCATGGATTCCATGAACGGTATCCTGGACAAGGTCCACGAAGCCGGCCTGACGTTAAAAGCCGGTTGTGGCATCGGCTACGAATTTTCAACCCTGCGCCCGAAAGGGGCATATGTTTCCGGGGCCGGCGCCTATACTTCAGGCCCGCTGAGTTTCATGGACATCTATGACAAGATGTGCTTCACGGTTTCTTCCGCCGGGGGCAGGCGGGGCGCCCAGATGGCGACCTTTGAAATCGGGCACCCGGACGTCATGGAGTTCATCCGCGCCAAGCGGGAGGACGGCCGTCTGCGCCAGTTCAACTGCTCCCTGCTGATTACCGATGAATTCATGCAGGCTGTTGCCAATGGCGATGACTGGGCACTGGCGTTTCCCATTACCCCCAGCGAAGCGGCCGAACTGGACCTGGACAATCCGGACAAGGTGTTATGGCGGGAGTGGCCGACGGTTGAAGACTACGTCAAGCGCGAAGACGGCCTGGTAGCGTGCAAGGTATACAAGAAAATTCCGGCACGGCGTATGTGGGACATGATCATGTCGTCCACCTACGATTTTGCAGAGCCGGGGTTCATTTTGGTTGACCGCATCAACGAGATGAACAATAACTGGTTCTGCGAGAATATCCGCGCGACCAACCCTTGTGGTGAACAACCCCTGCCACCTTATGGTGCTTGCCTGCTCGGCTCGATCAACCTGACCCGTTTTGCCGAAAATCCTTTTACCGATGAGGCGAAATTCAACTGGGATGAGTACCGGAAAGTTGTAAAAGTATTCACCCGAATGCTCGATAATGTGGTTGAGATCAATGGCTTGCCACTGGGTAAGCAGCGTGATGAAATCAATCGTAAGCGCCGGCATGGCATGGGTTTCCTGGGGCTGGGTTCTACGCTGACCCTGCTTGGTATGAAATACGGTTCCGAGGAATCGATTGAATTCGCCGAGCGGGTCGCCCGCGATATGGCTATCGCCGGCTGGGAAGAGGCACTGGAACTGGCCCGCGAGAAAGGTGCGGCCCCGTTGATGGAGGAACAGTTTGCGGTCACCGCCGAAATGCTGCGCAAACGGCCTGAAATGGTCGAGGACGGCTACAAGATCGGGGATTCTGTACGCGGTTCCGTGCTGCACGCAAAATACAGCCGTTACATGCAGCGGGTAGCCAGCGTCAAACCAGAACTGGTTGAAGCCCTGGCAAAAGAAGGCGGGCGCTTCACACACCATACATCGATTGCACCGACCGGCACGATTTCGCTGTCGCTGGCGAATAATGCATCCAACGGCATCGAGCCCAGTTTTGCACATCATTACAGCCGTAATGTCATTCGTGAAGGCAAGAAGAGCAAGGAAAAAATCGAAGTCTTCAGTTATGAGTTGCTGGCCTATCGCGACCTGGTCAACCAGGACGCCATGCCGGACTCGACCGATCCAGCGACCATGTTGCCTGAGCAATTCAAGACTGCTGAGGATGTTACGCCGACCGAACACGTGGATATCCAGGCAGCAGCGCAGAAGTGGATCGATTCATCCATTTCCAAGACAGCCAATGTGCCAACCGATTATCCCTATGAAGATTTTAAAGATATTTACACCCATGCCCATGACAAGGGTCTGAAAGGTTGTACGACTTTCCGTTTCAATCCGGAAGCATTCCAGGGCGTACTGGTCAAGGAGCGTGACCTGGCCAATACGACCTACCGGTTTGTGCTTGACGATGGCGAGGTCATCGAGGTCAAGGGCAATGAAGAGATCGAGTACGACGGCGAAGTGCATACGGCAGCCAATCTGTTTGACGCTCTGAAAGAAGGTTATTACGGGAAATTCTAGGCGAGATTTTTTAGAAAATGACGATAAAGATTAGCAAGTCCATTGCAGGTTACGAGGTAGTCAAACCAGAAGAAGAACTGGCTGCCAGGAAAGCCGCTGCGGAGGAACGTGAGGCCCGCTCTTCAGCCAAGGTGATACGGATGACCGAGAAAGTCATGCGTCCCGAAGGCATGGAGTCGCTCGAGGGCTCGACCTACAAGATCAAGACACCTCTTGATGACCACGCGATGTACGTAACCATCAACGATATCGTGCTCAACTCGGGTACCGAGCATGAACAACGCCGCCCGTTTGAAATTTTCATCAACTCCAAGAACATGGACCACTTCCAGTGGATCGTCGCCCTGACACGCCTGATGTCGGCCGTGTTCCGCAAGGGTGGTGATGTAACTTTCCTGGCCGACGAGTTGCAGGCTGTATTTGACCCGAAGGGTGGATATTTCAAGCCAGGTGGCAAGTTCATGCCCTCCATCATTGCCGAGATCGGTGACGTGATTGCGCATCACATGCAGAAAATCGGCTTGATGGAAAAAGACGAGTTATCCGAACAGCATAAACTGATGTTAGAGCAAAAACGCGCTGAAGCGGGGGGCGAAAAACATAAAAAAGATGCTGACGCATCCGGAGAGGATGCTGGTTACCCTGCCTCGGCAAGCTTATGCCACAAATGCCATACCAAGGCGGTGGTGGTGATGGATAATTGTGCGACCTGTCTGTCGTGCGGTTATTCGAAGTGTGGTTAATAGAGCCCTCATACACCGCCCTTTGACCATTCGCTCGCTTGTTCAAACTCACCCAGGCTTGAGCTTCCCTCGACCAATAGCGCTGCTATTGATCTTGGTCCAGCCCAGCGCCCGGTTGCACCTGTCCGGTGCGATCAACAAACTAAACAGTGCTATATGCGGGCTGGCTTGACCTGCAAGCCGTACAGCACCTGCAATCTATAACACTGCTTTCGTCCAAACAGGCCGATTCACTGCTATTATGTAGTGTATGTTGTTGCCTCAAGAACTGATTAAAGCCAAGCGGGATGGCCAGGAGCTGGATGCGGAAGCCATACGCGATTTTGTCGATGGCATCGCCGATGGTCACGTCAGTGATGCTCAAATTGCCGCCTTTGCCATGGCGGTCTATTTTCAGGGCATGAGCATGGCGGAACAGTCGGTGTTAACGCTTGCCATGCGCGATTCTGGCAGGTGTCTGCGTTGGGACGGGCTTCCCGGCCCGGTACTCGACAAGCATTCCACCGGCGGTGTGGGCGACCTGGTCAGCCTGGTCATGGCCCCCATGCTGGCAGCCTGTGGTGCATTCATCCCCATGATTTCAGGTCATGGCCTGGGTCACACGGGGGGCACCCTGGACAAGCTCGAGAGTATTCCCGGCTTTGATATCAAACCCTCGAACCAGATATTTGACAGGACCGTGAGAGAGGCCGGGCTTGCTATTACCGGTCAGGGCAAAGACCTGGCACCCGCCGATGGCCGTTTCTACGCAATCCGTGATGTCACTGCAACGGTTGATTCGACACCGTTGATCGTGGCTTCAATTCTCTCCAAAAAACTGGCCGAGGGTCTCGACGGCCTGCTACTGGATATTAAAACTGGCAATGGCGCATTCATGCGGGAACGTAACCGGGCCCGTGACCTGGCCACCAACCTGATCGAAGTTGCCGCCCTGGCCGGGCTGCCTTCGCGGGCGCTGATAACTGATATGAACCAGCCGTTGGCCTGGAGTGCAGGGAATGCGCTGGAGGTCAGTGAGGCCATCGGGTTCTTGAAGAATGTTTACCGTAACCCGAGACTGGAAGATGTCATCCTGTCATTGGGCAGTGAAATGTTGCAGTTAGGCGGTTTGGCTGACAAGCCCGAACGGGCCAGGTACATGCTCAACGGCGTGCTCGATTCAGGCTTGGCAGCCGAGCATTTTGCCCGCATGGTGGCCATGCAGGGTGGGCCGGTGGATTTCCTGGAATTTCCGCAAAAACACCTGGTCGCAGCACCCGTTGTCCGTGACCTGCCGGCACCCGCCGATGGTTGTATCGAGTACATGGACACCAGGGCGATTGGCCTGGTCGTTGTCAGCCTGGGCGGCGGACGCAGACATGCCGGGGATATTATTGACCACCGTGTTGGTTTGTCGGGATTCCGCCTGGTTGGAGACATGGTGAGCAGGGGTGATGCCTTGCTTACCATACATGCTGCGGACGAGATATCATGGCGCTCAGCGGCGGAAAAATTACTGGCCGCCATCGTTATCGGGCGCAAGACAGATGTCCTGCCAGCTGTCTATGAGTTGATGTCCTAGCGATCTGGCGGCGCTGGTAGCAAATGAAGAAGGGATGCTTATGACTGGAACGCCACATATCGAAGCTGTGAGGGGTGATTTCGCATCGACCGTGCTAATGCCGGGTGACCCGTTGCGGGCCCAGGCCCTGGCGGAAAAACACCTCGAAGACGTGGTGGTAGTCAACCGGGTACGCAACATGCTCGGCTTTACCGGTGCGTTCAAAGGGCGGCGGGTGTCCATTATGGGCTCGGGCATGGGCATGCCGTCGATCAGTATCTACGCGCATGAATTGTTTGATTATTACGGGGTCAGGCAGATCATCCGGGTGGGTACCTGTGGCGGCCTGGTGGCTGATATGCAGGTCGGTGACCTGGTGTTGGCCAACAGCGCAGGCACGGACTCAGCGATGATCGGGCATTATGCCGGCGGCGGGAATTCAATCGAGGCGGACCCGGTCCTGCTGCAAAAGGTTAACGAGGAAGCCAGCGCCAGGGGACTGAGCATTCGGGCCGGCAAGGTGTTTGCCACGGATTGGTTCTATCACCCGGATGCGGGTTTCATTGACCGGCTCCAGCAAAGCGGTGTGCTGGCGATCGACATGGAATCGGCTGCCCTGTACGCACTGGCCCGGCAACAGGGAAAACGGGCTTTAACCATACTCTCAGTCAGTGACGTCATACCGACAGGTGAAAGGGCATCGCATGAAGCACGCCAGAACGCATTCGGGACGGCGATCGAAGTGGTGCTTGATGCCGTGCTTGAATCGGAGTCCGGTGCATGAAGGATATTGAAACAGCCATCGCCCGCCTGTATGGCCCGGCCAAGGCGGCCAGCGAACAAGCCTACTCGCCGTATAGCGGTGCGCGGGTTGGCGCCAGCGTGCTGGATGACCAGGGCAATATCTACACAGGCTGCAATGTCGAAAATGCCTCGTACAGCCTGACCCAGTGTGCCGAGCGTAATGCACTGGCGGCGGCCATTAACGCCGGTGTGCAACCGGGCAAGGCCCGCGCGTTGCTGATTCATGCAACCGGATTCGAAGTGCTGGCGCCCTGTGGCGCCTGCCGCCAGGTCATGAGCGAGTTGTTGGCGGATGACGCACTGATCATTTCCTGCCACAGCGAGACCGATTACCGCAGCTGGACATTAGGAGACTTGTTACCGGATCCATTCGTCCTGACTTGAAGGAGATCATAGTGGTAAGCCCTCCCGTGGAACCACTCCCACCATACACCCATTGGATAAGTATCATGTTTAATCGCTCATTGATAATTTTGGCCACACTCGTAGCAGTCACTTCAGTCCAGGCCCAGGAAGACCAGGGTGTCGGCCGTTTTGCAAACCTGGCACTGGGCTGTGTTCACCAGGAATACCCAAACAAGATTGGCCACGTGATGACGGGGGACCAGGATGTTGCACCACCCCGTGAGCTGACACCGGTTTTTTACGGTTGCTTTGACTGGCATTCCTCCGTGCATGGCCACTGGCTGCTGACGCGGCTGTTGCGTCTCTACCCGCAGGCGGATTTTGCCACGGTGGCTGAAGCCGCTCTGAACAAGAGTTTTACAGAGGAAAAGGTGGCAGCGGAAGTACGTTATGTCACACATGAGGAGCGTGCTTCTTTCGAACGGCCCTACGGCGTGGCCTGGTTTTTACAGCTAACCGCTGAACTGCGTGAGTGGGACGATCCCCGGGCCAGGCAATGGCTGGCGGTACTCGCACCGCTGGAAACGGTGCTGGCGAACAATATGCAAACCTGGCTGGAGAAACTGGCTTACCCGATCCGTATCGGTGAGCACGCACAGACCGCCTTTGCCTTCGGCTTGTTCCTGGACTGGGCACGCGCGGCCGGTCGTGACGATTTTTATCAGCTGGTAGCGCGGCGCTCCAGGGAATTTTACCTGGGCGACAGGAACTGCCCGCTGTCCTATGAGCCCAGTGGGCATGATTTCCTGTCGCCTTGTATCGCCGAGGCTGACCTGATGCGTCGTATCATGACGGATACAGAGTATGCAGCATGGCTGAAGACATTTATGCCGGACATACCCACCGATGGCAGCGCTGGCTGGTTGGCGATCGGCGTGGTGACCGACCCCGGTGACGGCAAGCTGGCCCACCTCGATGGTTTAAATATCAGCCGCGCCTGGATGCTGGAGGGCATGGCAGCCGGTCTGCCTGAAAATGACGACCGGCGCGCAGCGTTGCTCGGTGCAGCGAAGGTGCACAGGGCTTCTGGCCTGGCGTCAGTCACCGGTGAGCACTACGAAGGTGGCCACTGGCTGGGCAGTTTCGCGACCTATTTGCAGACCGCGCGCGGGTTAGACGGTGGTTGAGGCACGATCAGCGGGTGTGTGCCGGTTTCCACCAACACGCTGTGTGTTTGAATTATGATTTAGAATGTCTTTGTTGGAATTAGTTGCTGGAGAATCGGATGGCCACTTATCAAAAAATCCTGGTCGCGGTGGACCTCAGCAATGAGTCGGATCTGATACTGAACAAGGCCCGGTTGATTGCTGATGCGGAAGCGGAAATTCACGTCGTTTACGTGCAGGAGCCGATGGATAACGTGTACGTGGGAATTGTTCCGCAAAGCGCTGCGTTCAGTGGCCTTGGTGACCTGGAAGCACAGCTGGGCGACGAACTGAAGCAAAAACTGGCCAAGCTCGGTGACAGGTTTGGTTTTTCCGAAGATCGTCTGCATATCCTGCATGGCTCACCCGCGACCGAAATCCACCGTTTTGCCAGGGAACACGATATCCAGTTGGTCGTAATCGGCACGCACGGACAGAAGGGTTTGCAGTTGCTGTTGGGCTCAACCGCCAACGCGGTGTTGCATGGTGCGTGTTGCGACGTGTTGTCAGTGCGCATCGGCGCTGATCATTAACCCGGTGTCGGCCATGTCTGCCGTGTTTTGCATTCGATCCGGCCCGGGTTGGGCACGAAAGTAAGGATCACACCCATGGACAAGAAGGTGCTCGCCTGGTTAGGGATTTTCATTGCCGTACTGGCCTGGTCGGCAATCGGTCCGGCTGATCGCGTCACCTGGTGGCTGGAGGTGGCCCCTGCGCTGATCGGTTTGTTCATCCTGGCGATAACCCGGCGGCGCTTCCCGCTGACCCAGTTGGTGTATGTCCTGATACTGATCCACGCCGTCATCCTGATGGTCGGTGGCCATTACACCTATGCTGAGGTACCGGCCGGTGACTGGTTGCGTGACCTGGTCGGTGGCGAGCGCAACAACTATGACAAGCTCGGGCACCTGGCGCAGGGGCTTGTCCCGGCCATCATTGCCCGTGAAATAATGGTTCGCAACAAGGTGGTGGCAGCCAGGGGCTGGTTGTCATTCCTGGTGTTGTGCGTGGTGCTGGCCATCAGCGCCTCTTACGAACTCATCGAGTGGTGGGCTGCGCTGGCCAGTTCTGAAGGGGCCGAGTCATTCCTGGGTACACAGGGTTATGTCTGGGATACACAATCCGACATGCTGTGGGCCTTGAGCGGGGCTGTGCTTGCGCTCGTGACACTTTCAAAACTTCACGATCGGCAGATCGCCGCGCTGGGTAGTTAGCTTACAGCTTACCCGTGCTTTTCAGGCGGCGGAGTGTACCTTGTCGAGCCGTTTTTCAACCTGTTTGAGGATGCCTTCAGCATCCAGCCCGGCCAACGCCAGGCAATCTTCGCGCGAGCCGTGTTCGATATAACGGTCCGGTATACCGATATTCAGTATCTTGACGCTGTTGCCCGCAGCCACCAGTAGCTCGGTAACGGCACTGCCGGCGCCACCGCTGACGGCATTTTCTTCCACCGTGACCAGCAGTTCGTGGCTTTGCGCCATCTCCTGGATGACATCGGCATCGAGTGGCTTGACAAAACGCATGTTGACCAGGCTTGCGCCGAGACGTTCGGCCACCACGGTGGCCGGCTCAACACTGGCTCCGAAGGCCAGGATCGCGACACCTTTACCACGCCTGACGACTTTGGCTTTACCGATGGGGAGCTCAGACATGCCCGTTTCAACGGCAACACCCGGCCCGCGGTCACGGGGGTACCTGACAGCGACAGGCCCCTGGTGGCGATAGCCGGTGTAAAGCATTTGCCGGCATTCATTTTCATCGGCCGGCGCCATGATGACCATATTCGGTATACAACGCATGAAACTCAGGTCGAAACTGCCCGCATGGGTGGGTCCGTCCGAGCCGACCAGCCCCGCACGGTCAATGGCGAACAATACGGGCAGGTTCTGCAGGGCCACGTCGTGAATCACCTGGTCGTACGCACGTTGCAGGAAGGTGCTGTAGATCGCCACGACGGGGTGCACGTCTTCGCAGGCCATACCAGCCGCCAGTGTCACGGCATGTTGTTCAGCGATGCTGACATCGAAATAACGCTCCGGGAACCGTTCGGAAAATTCCACCATCCCCGATCCTTCGCACATGGCCGGGGTTATCGCCAGCAGCCTCCTGTCCGCCTCGGCCATGTCACACAACCAGCGGCCAAACACATCGGTATAAGTTGGAGATGGTGGCACGGCGGGTGGCTTGGTGACGACACCCTGTTCAGGGTCGAAAGGGCTGACCGCGTGGTATTTGACCGGATCTTGCTCAGCCGGCGCATAACCCTTGCCCTTGGCGGTAATGATGTGCAGCAGGTTGGGTCCTTCCACGGTTTGTATGGTCTTCAGGGTCCGGATCAGCATGGGCAGGTCATGTCCATCGATCGGGCCGAGGTAGTTGAAGCCGAATTCCTCGAACAGCGTACTGGGTACGATCATGCCCTTGACGTGTTCCTCCCAACGGCTCATGAAGCGCCACACGCGGGAATCCCGGTGCATCATCTGTTTACTGCGCTCACGTATATTGGTCACCGTCGGGCCTATCATCATGCGGGCCAGGATTTTTGTAATCGCCCCGACATTGGGTGAGATCGACATCTGGTTTTCATTCAAAACAACCAGCATGTTGGGGTTCAGCGAACCACCGTGGTTGAGCGCTTCGAAGGCCATGCCGGCGGTCATGGCGCCATCACCGATAACGGACACCACGCGTCGCTCCTCGTCCTTGTAGTCTGCAGCCAGCGCCATGCCGAGACCCGCACTGATGGAGGTGGAGGAATGGCCGACCCCAAAGGTATCAAATTCGCTTTCGCTACGTTTCGGGAAAGGCGCAAGACCACCGGTTTTTTTAATCGTGCCAATACGCTCACCACGGCCGGTCAGGATCTTGTGCGGGTAGGCCTGGTGGCCGACGTCCCAGACGATGCGGTCATGCGGGGTTTGATAACAATAGTGCAGGGCAACGGTCAGTTCCACGCAACCCAGTCCTGCACCGAAATGACCGCCGGAGGTGGATATTGCCTGCAGCAGGTATTCACGCAGTTCATCGGCGAGCTGCGGCAACTGATCTTCATCCAGTTGGCGCAGGTCTGCCGGTTGTTCAATTCTACCCAGTAGCGGGTATTTTTCTGCGTTCATAAGGGCTTACCGGTCACGGTCAACGGCAAAGGCCGCCAGCCATTCAAGCGTATCAGTTTCACCCGGCAATTGCCCCAGTTCATCCAGCGCAAGGTCACGCAGTTCATGTGCCCGTTCGAGCGAGCGTTCCACACCGATAATGGCGGGGAAAGCGGGCTTTGAGCGGGCGGCGTCCGCGTGGCTCGGCTTGCCGGTCACCTTGCTGTTGCCGGTGACGTCCAGCAGGTCATCGAACACCTGGAAAGCCAGCCCGGTCAACTCGCCGAAGCTGGACAAAGCAGCAATCTGTTTTTCCGTGACCGCTGCCAGCAAGGCCGGTGCAACCATGCAAAAACGGATCAACGCACCGGTTTTGAAGGCATGGATGTTCTCCAGTTCATCCTGTGTAATCTGCTGACCAAGACTGGCCAGGTCCAGTACCTGGCCGCCGGCCATCCCGCCGGCCCCGCAGGCCTGTGCCAGGCCGAGGATGATACGGGTCTGGCGCCGAGGAGCCGCACACAGCACCGGGTCAAGTGCGAGGATTTCAAAAGCCAGCGCCTGCAATGCATCACCGGCCAGAATGGCGGTTGCTTCGTCGAATTCGCGGTGGCAACTGGGCCTGCCACGCCGCAGGTCATCGTCATCCATGCTGGGCAAGTCGTCATGGATCAGGGAATAGGTATGGATCAACTCGATCGCCGCGGCAATGCCGTCGAGCGAGTATGGATCAAGTCCCAATGCGCGGCCAGATGCGTAAACAAACAACGGCCGGATACGTTTGCCGCCGGCCGTGGCGGAGTAATGCATCGCCTTTAGCAAGGTTTGCGGGGTCTGCGTGGATGCAGGCAGGTATCCGGGCAGGATACGTTCGAACCTGCTCTGCCACGTCCTGATGATGGCGGTGGTTTCAGGCATCCTTGTCAAATGGTTCCAAAGAATCTTCGTCCTGGTTGTCGAGCAGTTGCTCGACCGTTTGCTCGGCGTTGTCCAGTGCGGACTGGCACTGCCGGGTCAGCTCGATACCCCGTTTGAAACCGGCCAGGGATTCGTCCAGCGACAAATCGCCTTGCTCAAGGCTTTCAACGAGTTTTTCCAGTTCGGCCAGGGTTTTTTCAAAGTCAGCTTCTTGCTTGGGATTCTTGCTCATAATCTGCGTTCCGGGTTCAGCGGAGCGACACTAACGTAACGCACCGGCAGGGTCAACTATCCTCGATTTTGCTGCGCTTGTATGTACTGAAGCAAGGCATTGCGGGGCTGCCAGTTCAACCTGGCACCTTGTTCAGACATCAGCGTGGTAAAGCGGTCGCTGAAGCACCAGTCACCCACGGCAACCACCTCGCCGGCATGACTGCAAAGCGGGATACAGTCCCTGAGCCAGGCGGGAATACCCGCTGCCTGGAAAATGTTCTTTAGACTCTTGTGATGGCCGCCATGGACGATCGAAGCCTCTTTTAGTGAAGACCGGTTACCGATCGTCAGCCCGGTATCCAGGCGGCCGGGAGATTCACCCGAAAAGACGAGACGGCCAATCTCACCAAGATCTGACTCACTGGCACCCTCAGGCCATTCCTGAACAGGACAGGCTGCGATATCGCCGTGCGGGAGCAACCACAACCGCTGCTGGTAGCAACGTAGTGCACAATCGTCCCATTCAACGCTGACCTGGTGGCCGTCACCCGCCCCGTGGACCTGTTCAAACAGGGATTCCAGCCGGTAAACGGGAATGGATGGCAGTCCCGCGTTACTGATCCAGCGCCGGACGGCCAGTTTGAAAAGATCGCGATCCGCCCTGGCCTCACGCGTGATTTGTAATACCAGCGGATGTGCGAGGTTTTGTGCCAGGTAATCATCAGCCAGCCCTTCCAGCAGATGCCGTGCCCCGCTCATGGCCCTGCGTGTGAGTAACAACCGTTTACTGACCCCCGGCCAGTGCTGTTCGAGCAATGGGATGATTTCGTGACGGACGAAGTTACGGTCATGTTCGACCAGCTGGTTGGAAGGATCTTCAACCCACTCGACACCGTTCTCATGCAGGTAGTGTCTGAGTGCATCGCCCTGGAATTCGAGCAAAGGTCTTTGCAACAGGCCTTTGCCAAACGGCCTGCTATCGGGCATGGCGGCGAGGCCGTCCACGCCGCTGCCGCGCATCAGGTTCAATAACAGGGTCTCGGCCTGGTCGTCTGCGTGATGGGCGGTCAGCAGGCCGGCACCTTCTGTGACCTGGCTTGCAATGGCCTCGTAGCGCAGCCGCCGTGCTTCGGCCTCCAGTCCCTTGCCGGAACCGTTAACGGGGTTGATGTCAATGCTGACCAGGGGGATTTGGTAATGCGTGCAAAACTGCTCGCAGCGTGTTTGCCACTGAGATGCATCACCATGCAGACCGTGGTTGATATGCACTGCCGAGAAGGGAACCTCGAGCTGATTCCGGATGGTTCCAAGTGCGTGCAGCAACGCGGTTGAATCGGCCCCGCCGCTGAAACCCACCACGTAGGCATTCACCGCCGGTAAAGCGTTGAGGATCTGCAGCAAACGCTGGGCCGTAAACGCTGACGGGCGATTGCTCATGGCCGTGGACGGAACGGGCTAATCCTTGAACTCACCGTAGGACAACAGGCGGTGATAGCGATCTTCGAGCAGGTCATCCGTGGTCAGTTTATCCAGTTCATCGAGCTGGGCTGCCAGGCAGTCGCCAACCTGGGCGGCGACTTTTTCCGGGTCCTTGTGGGCGCCGCCCAGTGGTTCCGGGATTACCTCATCCACCAGTCCAAGCTGCAACAACCGGTCCGAGGTGATGCCGAGGGCCGAAGCCGCGTCTTCCGCCAGCGCTGCGTCCTTCCACAAGATGGATGCGCAACCTTCCGGGGAAATGACCGAATAGGTGCTGTACTGCAGGATATTCACCCGGTCGCCGACACCGATCGCCAGGGCACCACCGGAACCGCCTTCGCCGATCACCGTGCAAATAATCGGCACCGGTAACCTGGCCATGTACTTCAGGTTGGTGGCGATGGCCTCCGACTGGCCACGCTCCTCGGCGCCAACACCGGGATAGGCACCCGGCGTGTCGATGAAGGTCAGTATCGGCAGGCGGAATCGTTCGGCCATCTTCATCAGGCGCAAGGCCTTGCGGTAACCCTCGGGCCTGGGCATGCCAAAGTTCCTGAAAATCTTGGCCTTGGTGTCGCGCCCTTTCTGCTGGCCGATGACCATCACAGCCCGGCCACGAAAACGTGCCAGGCCGCCGACGATGGCGTGATCATCCGCAAAGGCACGATCGCCATGCAACTCGTGGAAGTCATCGAACAGGTAGTCAATGTAATCCAGCGTATACGGTCTTTGCGGGTGACGGCTGAGCTGGGAAATCTGCCAGGGTGTCAGGTCCTTGAAGATACTGGTCAGTTTTTGTCGCATTTTTGCCTGCAGACGCTGGATTTCCTCATCCAGGTTCAATGCATTGTCCGAGCCTACATTACGCAGCTCATCAATTTTGGCCTGCAATTCAGCAATTGGTTGTTCAAAGTCCAGGTGGTTAGAATCCATCTTGTAAATCCCCAGGCAATCTGATTCCGGAAAAGAGACCGAATTATAACTACAACTGGCCGTGGTTGTTTAGACCCGCAATCCAGGCGTCATTCATGATTGGTCAAATGGGGTAAAAAATGGATCTGCGGTGGGGTATCGACTCCCGGCTCCAGTGCTCCAGCGCCCAGTCCCATAGAGCCTGCAGTGAATAACCCGGTGGAGGCTGTTGTCCCAGGAACTCCAGGGCCTGGGTTATGACATGGGCCGCGTCCTGATGTGTGACCGGATCCGCATCATCCCGTTTGCTCAGTTTCCTGTCATCGGCATTAGCGGCCACGGGCAGGTGCATATAGTCCGGGGTCGGTAAACCAAGGGCTTTTTGTAAGCAAATCTGGCGGGCTGTCGAGTCCAGCAGGTCCGCACCACGCACAACCTCGGTGATGCCCTGGAAGGCATCGTCTACAACGACTGCCAACTGATAGGCATAGAGGCCGTCCGTACGGCGAATGATGAAATCACCACAGCTCCGGGCTGGGTAATCGGTAAACCTGCCCTGCAAGCGGTCGTCGAATTCGCAAACCTTGTCTGCAACATTGAAACGCACAGAACGTGGTTCTTTACCTGCGGCGATACCGTTTCTGCATGTGCCCGGATAAATACTGGATTTCGGCAGGTCCTTGCGTGTGCAGGCGCAGCGATATGCGAGCCCCGAGGCCTGTAACTCCATGGTGGCTTGTCTATATGCATCCAGCCGCTGGCTCTGGTACAACACCGGACCATCCGGCACCATGCCCAGTCTCACCAGGTCAGCGATGATACGTTCAGCGCTGCCGGCTACTTCCCTGGGTGGATCGATATCTTCGATCCGCAATAGCCATGTGCCGCCACGGCTCTTTGCCTCGAGGTAACTGCCTACGGCTGAGACCAGGGAGCCAAAGTGCAAATCGCCAGTGGGGGAGGGTGCGAACCGACCGATAACCGGGCGCTGCACTGTTCTATTGACCGACGACCTGGGGCGCCTCGTTCAGGAAGTCGCCGGTCACCAGCTTGACACCACACTGCCAGAGTACTGCCAGGTCGGAAGCGTCCTTGACCTCATCGGCGATGACAGTGATTTCCTTGCTTTCGATCGACCGGACCACGGAACGGATAATCTCCTGGTTGGCGGTATTGGATGACAGACCTTGTGCCAGGTCGGACCGCAGCTTGACCATGTCAACCGGCAGGTGTTCCAGCAGTTGTATGTTCTGCCGATCATTGTCGAAATCCGCCAGCGCAAAACCGCAATTGAAGCGCTTCAATTCTTCGATCACCCGGCGGGTCGGGTCGAGGTGTGACCTGGCAACGCTACCCGGTACCTGTAGTACCAACTGCGAGCCCTCGACCTCGGTTTCCCTGATCATGCGTTCGAACCAGTGTGGAAAGCTGAAATCCAGGATCGAGTTGCTGCTCAGGGGAATAATATGCTTGTCACCGGTGCCCGAAATGGCCAGCATCAGTTGTGGAATAACGTGGCGATCAACCATGCTGCCCAGGTCGTTGCGTTCGGCAGCTTGCATGAACTCAGATGCCGGCCTGTCACCATCTTCCTCACGCATGAAGGTGCGATTCTCGAACATGCCCTCATTTTCGCCCTCGAGATCGACGATGGACTGTTGCACGGTATAGAAATCGTGGTTGTTCAGGGCATGGCGGATACGCTCCACCCAATCCCGGTCTTGCTCGCCGGAACTGACCGTGGTCAAGGCCGGTTTGAACCTGACCAGCGTATGGCCTTTTTGCGCTGCCTGTTTGAAGGCAGTCCGGGCTTGCCTGATGACCTCCTCCGCATTTTTGGTCAGGGAGCCGATGGTGGCCATGCCGATGCTGCAGGAGGCCGACATGGTCTTTTCGCCCAGGTCAATGATGTGGCTGGAATAGTTATCCAGGATGCAGTCACCGGTTTTCTGCAAGGCGGCTTTCTCTGCGCGCTGGATCAGGATGGCAAAACCATGGTCACTGAGGCGTGCCGGCGTGTCCGTGGGTGTCGTGCAGCCGCTGATGACATTGGCCAGGTCCAGGATACAGGTGTCGATGCCTTCCATCCCCAGTTGCTGGTGCAGTTGTTCGATACCATCGGTTTCGACGTACAGGACGGCGCTTCTTGTTTTCTCGTCAAAGTCTCCCGCTATCAGGGCGGAAAGCTTTTCGGTGAAAGTCTTCCGGTTGATAAATTGTGTCAAATGGTCCGTCTTGCGTACGCGGTCCAGTTCTTCCTGCAGGACCAGGTTTGCATCGTGTTCCCGCACCATCATCTGGATGCATTGTTCGTTATTGAACCGCGTAGGTGAGAAGGTCAGTTCAACTTGCAGAACCTTGTTGCCCGGTGTTTTGATCGTCACAGGCAGGGTCTTGGAGGGGAAAATGTCCCGGCCCATGTCCCGTAGCAGTTTCTTCAGGTCGGTCCCGTCATCGGGTGTCATCAGTTCCAGCAACGACAGTCCTTCGATGTCTTCGATGGTCCTGGCCTGCAGCAATTCCAGGTAGGCGCGGTTGGCGTAGACATGCAAGCCTTCGTGTATGTAGGCAATCGACTCCCGTGCGCTTTCGAGCAACAGGTCATAACGATACTGCAGCTCTTCCAGTTTTTGCGCCAGGTCCTGGTACTCACGGGCGGTTTTACCACCTGACATGTGCTGTTTGACGACCTTCATCAACTGGTCGTTTTCCCCGGCCTGTATCAACTGCAAGGGATGGGTCGCCAGCCCGGCTTCGATGTCTGCGGTATGCGCAACATCGGCCTGCAATACCACGGGGGTCGAGTAACGGTCTGCCATTGGCAGCACCTGGCCGATTTTCATTGATGCCGGTAATTGAGTGCCAATCAACAACAGGAAGGGTGATTTTTCCTGCAGGACCTCTTCCAGTTCGTTGATATTGGAAGCACTGACGACCCTTACGGCCATGCCGGCATTGCGCAGGAAACTATTCGTCACCTGGGCAAGGTCAGGGGAATCATCAATGATCAGGAGGTAGGCGCTATCCATAGCAAGCTGTCTCCAAACCTCGTTCCTTGAGGCTGTTGTATATCAATTCCAAGTAGGATGATAGCAAAAGATTCAGTACCCTTTTGTTAAATTTTTAGTCCACATGCCCCTTCTGCCCCCCCGAGCCTGAGTTAAACACATAATGCAATTATGACTTAAAACAGGCGGTTTTTACACAGGTGATCAACAGCCATGAAGAGCGTTGAGATCGACGGCCTGACCAGTGCGGGTGACAAAGTGTCCACGTGAGCGCAAATTGTGTCACGGTCATCAAGATCGCGTTATCATTAGGCAACAGCACGGAGAGAGCAATGGCGTTTTACAGTACCAATGAATTCAAAAGCGGCCTGAAAATCATCATCAATGGTGAGCCGTACAACATCGTCGAGAACGAATTTGTCAAACCAGGCAAAGGCCAGGCGTTCAACCGGGTCAGGGTGCGCAACCTCAACACCGGCCGGGTGGTGGAGAAAACCTTCAAGTCAGGCGAAAGCGTTGAAGCTGCCGATGTTTTCGAAACATCGGTCCAGTACCTATACAACGATGGGGAACACTGGCATTTCATGCATCCGGAATCGTATGAGCAGTACGCGATCAGCAAGGAATCAGTCGGCGACGCCGTGTATTGGATGCAGGAAGAAGGCATGTGCGATTTGACCCTGTATAACGGCGAACCGCTGAGTGTGTTGCCTCCGAATTTTGTTGAAATGAAGATCGTCGAGACCGACCCTGGGTTGCGTGGCGACACGTCTGGCAGCGGTGGCAAACCAGCTACGCTGGAATCCGGTGCGACCGTTCGTGTACCGTTGTTTGTCCAGGAGGGTGAAGTCATCCGTGTAGACACCCGGACCGGGGAGTACGTGTCCCGCGTCAAGGCTTAAACCAATGAACACCGTCCTGCTGTTGCCGCGCCTGCTGGTACCGGTAAGGCCCCGCTTACAAGTGCTGGAGCAGATGGCCGTGGTCGTCGAAGGCGAGTTGATCACGGCGGTTTTACCCCGCGCTGCAGCACTGGCGATGTATCCCGGGGCAGAGCGCGTTGAACTGGCCGAGCACGTTCTGGTGCCCGGCTTTATCAATATGCATACCCATTCGGCCATGTCGTTGTTGCGGGGCTATGCAGATGATCTGAACCTGCAGGTCTGGCTCAATGAGCACATTTGGCCGATCGAAAAGGCCTTCCTGGGACCGGAGTTTGTGCGCGATGGCGCCAGGCTGGCCATTGCCGAAATGCTGCGTGGCGGCACGACATTGTTTAACGACCTGTACTTTTTTCCGGAGGTTACGGCGAGTGCTGCGACTGAAGCCGGTATGCGTGCCTGTATCGGCCTGCCGGTGATCGACGTGCCCACGGTGTGGGCCGCCGGTGAGGACGAATGTCTTGAGAAAGGACTGGCCGTCAGTGCCGAGTGGCGTGACGAGCAGTTGATCTCCACCGCATTTGCACCGCATGCCCCGTACTCGGTGGGTGATAAAGCCCTGCGCAAGGTAGCTAAACTGTCGGCCGAGAAGGATTTGCCTGTACACATGCACGTGCTCGAGTCGAATTGGGAGATCGGTGAGTCCATGAAGCGGCATGGCAAGCACACGCTGGATAGGCTGGCTGAGATCGGTCTTTTGAATGAGCGCCTGTTGGCGGTGCACATGACGCAGTTGAATGGTGAGGATCTGGACGCACTCTCCGGTACGGGCGTAAACGTCGTCCATTGCCCGGAATCCAACCTGAAACTCGGTAACGGGATTTGCCCCGTTGCCCGGCTGGCTGAGCACGGGGTGAACATGGCCCTGGGCACCGATGGTGCGGCCAGTAATAACAACCTGAATATTTTAGCCGAATCCAGGACGGCGGCCCTGTTGGCCAAGGGCCATGCGGCCGATCCATGCGTGGTGGATGCCTTCCAGGCGCTGGAGATGCTGACCATCAATGCAGCCGGGGCGCTTGGGCAAGCAGAGCGTCTAGGCAGTGTGGAGGCTGGCAAACTGGCCGATTTATGCGCCCTGCGTATGGACGCTCTGCAGACCACGCCCATGTTTGACGTGGTTTCGCACCTGATTTACGCAGCATCGAGCCAGCAGGTGTCCCATGTCTGGGTTGCCGGGCGTATGTTATTGCAGGATGGACAGTTCCTGCATCTGGATATAGACGATATCATTGGCCGTGCAAGAACCTGGGCGCAGCGCATCGCGGCCGAGAATGGTATGACAGGAGTGCAGACTTTGTGAACGACAACAAGGCAAATATCGACCCGACCGAACAACAGAAATTTGACAGCATCGCAGCCACCTGGTGGGACCGCGATGGTGAATCGAGAGCCCTGCATGACCTGAACCCGGCCCGCCTGGCGTACATCACCGACAGGGCAGAGCTGGAAGGTACGAAGGTCGTGGACGTGGGCTGTGGCGGAGGGATCCTGTCGGAATCCCTGGCGGCCCAGGGTGCCGTGGTTACCGGGATCGACATTGCGGCCAAGGCCCTGTCCGTTGCCCGTTTGCATTTGCACGAATCCGGTTGCCATGTCGATTACCAGCAGACCACGGCGGAAGAATGGGCGGATCAATATCCAGCCAGCGCTGAGGTGGTGACCTGCATGGAAATGCTCGAACACGTGCCGGACCCGGCTTCGGTAGTGGCAGCCTGCGCCCGGATGCTGGCTGATGGTGGCCATTTGTTCATGAGCACCCTGAACAGGAACCCGCTGTCCTTCGCGGTTGCCATCCTCGGCGGTGAGCACATCGCACGTGTCGTTCCGAAGGGTACGCACCAGTACGACCGTTTTATCCGGCCGTCCGAGCTGTGCGAATGGCTTCGCGCGGCGGGTATGCAGCCCATGGATATCAGCGGTATCCACTATAATCCGCTGGAACGCACGGCCCGGGTCGGTGGACACGTACGCGTGAACTACCTTATTCACGCCATCAAGTCAGAAAAATAATAATGATAAGAGCAGTTCTGTTTGATCTCGACGGCACCCTGCTGGATTCCGCGCCCGACCTGGTGGCAACCCTGAACCACCTGCGTGCCGGTCTGAACCTCGAGCCCATACCGGTTGACCACCTGCGTCACTTCGTATCCAGGGGAGCCATCGGTCTGATCAATGCCGGCATGCCGCCGTGCGATGACGAAACATTGGCTGAATGGCGGGCGTTGTTCCTGGAGCACTACGAGCAGAACAGCTACGTGCATTCCGCGCCGTTTGAGGGCGTCGAGTCAGTCCTGTCGGAGTTGGAGCGAACGGGGTATTCCCTGGGGTATCGTGACCAACAAGATGGAGTACCTGTGTTTCCCGATACTGGAAAAAGCGGGCTGGAAATCAACGGCTGCAAGCGTGGTGTGCGGTGACACGACAGGTAATATCAAGCCCCACCCCGACCCGGTGCTGGCCGCCTGCCGGGAAATCGGTGTGCAGCCCCAGGAAGCCCTGATGGTGGGTGATGATTTGCGGGATATGGAATCGGGCAGACGGGCAGGCACCAGCACGGCATTCGCCTGCTATGGTTATGCGGACGGGCACAGTCACTCGGATATCATCGGAGATGCCACTCTGCTGCATAATCCACGAGACGTGCTGGCGCTGCTGGACGAGTTGAATCAGCGCGTGCAGGAAGAATGATAAGTGCACACGTATAGCGGCGGTTGTCATTGCGGGCGGGTCAGGTATGAAATTGAGATTCCTCCCGAGATCACCGTGCACAGGTGCAACTGTTCAATTTGCAGGAAAGCGGGCTATCTGCACCTGATCGTGGCCGCCGATCATTTTAAGCTGTTGAATGGTGATGCCGATCTCACCGATTACCGTTTTCATACCGGTGTCGCGCGTCACCTGTTTTGTGTGCATTGCGGCATTAAGTCTTTTTATGTTCCCCGCTCGCACCCCGATTCGTTCAGTGTGAACCTGAACTGCGTGGACCTGCCCGATACGGTTGTTGTGAGAATCGAGGATTTTGACGGGCGCAACTGGAGCAACAACCGATACCAGCTTGAAAGATGGTCCGGTTTAAATCAACAGGGTGTTTTATTTGGTCTCAGGGTCGGTAATATAGTCAGGGCCCTTGCCTGCAGTTTTCTCATACACCCCTTTTTTGACTTTCTTGAACTGCGTGAACCCGTGTTTTTCGATATTTTCATTCGAAAGGGAAGGGCCCGCGCTGGCCAGGTTAGGCCGGGAAATCTTCCTGGCTACCGGGTTAAGGCAATCGGGACAGAACTTGAGTGGTTCATCGGACAGTTTCTGCATGACATCAAACGTCGTGCGGCAATGATCGCAGCACGCTTCCCCGGATGCCTGGTACTCGTAAATGGGCATTCTTGTCACCATTGTGATTGCCGGTTATAGAATCGTCCGATTTATCCATCGAGTCAACCAACACGATCAGGCTGTTCGGTGTTATGCATTAGCACAAATGGTTAAAATGAGGTTTTTTACGGGGTTGGTCATGGTGCTTGCAGGCAAAACAATATTGATTACCGGTGCGGCGGGCGGTCTTGGTTCTGCACTCGCTCTCAAGTGTGCCGGCGCCGGCGCCGGCCTGATCCTGCTGGACAAGAACCGTCGTGGGCTGGAGCAATTGAGCGACCGGATAACTGAGCCGGGATTGTCTTCGCCCGGGCTGTATCCGATGGATCTCGCCGGTGCCGGGATCGATGATTTTAACGACATGGTCAAAACCATCGCATCAGAGTTTGGTGGGCTGCATGCCCTGGTTCATTGCGCGGTGGATTTTGATGGCTTGCAACCGCTCGAACAAATTAACCCGCAAGACTGGTTGAGGTCCATGCAGGTCAACGTCAATGCGCCCTGGCTACTGACTTGCACCTGCCTGCCACTGCTGAAGAAGTCGAAAAACGGCCAAGTGTTTTTTCTGCTGGATGACCTGGAAACCGTCACCGATGCCTATTGGGGTGCCTATGGCACGGGTAAATCCGCCATGGCTGGCCTGGTCCGGCAGTTCGAAGCTACGTTGGACAATACCGGGATAACGGTGCGGGGCATTATCCCCGGCGCCATGCGTACCACGCTCAGGTCAAAGGCATACCATGCTGAAAATCCCCTGGATCAGCCGGATCCAACGGTGGTTGCTGAACAAATTGTTGCCATGCTGGGTGGGGAAATTTCAGGTAGCGATGCGATAGTGGATCTGTCCGGATAACAGCTTTATGCCGGAATATTAACCGGCGTTAATTGCAGCCTCGTAACCAATGATAGCCTGCTTGGTGTCCGTTCCCCAGCGGTAGCCACCCAGTGCGCCAAGACTGTTGATGACCCTGTGGCAGGGGATCAACCAGGAAATCGGGTTGCGCCCGACGGCTGTTCCTGTCGCGCGGCTCGCTGCGGCATTACCGGTAAAAGAAGCCAGCTGTCCGTAAGTGCAATGTGTGCCGGGGGGGATTTTCAACAGGGCCTCCCAGACACGCAGCTGAAACGGGCTGCCTCTGAGCCAGAGCTTCAGCCTTTTTTGTTCCTTTTCCGTAAAAATTTCAGACAGCCTGTCCACGGCCTGTCCCTGGTCTTCACCGAGTTTCGCATCCGGCCACTGCTGGTTGAGGTGTTGCCAACAATGTTGCCTGCCTTTTTCATGGCAGAAAGCGAGAAAACTTATGCCCCGCTCATTCCAGGCCAGCAAGGCCTCACCAAAAGGCGTGAAGCCATAGCCGTACATCATTTCCACGCCCGATCCCTTGCGCCTGGCTTCACCGGGCGTCATCGCCTCGGTTGTTATTAGCAGGTCATGTAACCTGCCGGGGCCGGATAAGCCGCTTTCCAGTGCTGAATCGAAAACAGTCTGGCCTAGCCGAAGACGTTCCATGGCTTGGTTTTTTGTCAGGTATTTCAGAAACTGCTTTGGCGTGATACCCACCCACTGCTGGAATAGGCGCTGCAGATAATGCGGGCTGAGTCCGATATGCGCCGCCAATTCCTCCAGGGAGGGCTGTTCCTGCTGGTTATGGCAAAGCCAATGCAAAGCTTCGCCAATTAATTGATAATGCTCTTGCGTGTCCATATGCCAATTGTAAGAGTTTTACTGACCCCGGCCACCCGATTCTTGCTGTGCATGCCTGTTATCCGGTGGTTTTTTAAGTATAAATCACAGGGAATTTCATTATGTCTGATGACCTTTTCTTGAAAATCATTGCCCGGGAGATTCCGGCAGATATCGTTTATGAAAATGATGATGTTCTGGCGTTCAGGGATGTCAATCCACAGGCGCCATTGCATGTGCTGATTATTCCCAAGACCCGCATACGTACCATCAATGATATACGTCCGGGAGATGCTGAGTTGTTTGGGAAGTTGTTTCTTGCTGCACGTGAAATTGCAGCGGAGCATGGTGTTGCAGAGGATGGTTACCGGGTGGTTATGAACTGTAACTCAGCCGCAGGTCAAACGGTGTTTCATGTTCATCTGCACCTTCTGGGTGGGAGAGAACTTGGCTGGCCTCCAGGTTGATACAAAGCGCTCCAACCTAATGGAGAAAGTGCCCCTGCACGATTGCAGGGGCAAATATTCTCGTTGGTAATACGTAAAACTATTCGATGCCCTCAAACCCCTTGGATTTGAGTGGAATCATTTTCACAATCATCGCTTCTTACCTGTAATCTTTACCTCCGAAAACCGGCTTGAACCCACGATCGTTGGTCTGGCACAGACCCGTGTCACCCATGACCGGGATGTTGCTGAAAGAAACAACCTCGGCATAGTTGGAGTCAAGAACCGTAACAGAAGCAGTCCGGCAACCCAGGGTAACTTCCATTTCCAGGCCAGTATCCATCTGGCAATGTAATTGCAATACATCTTTCGCTCCGGTACCACCACCAGTTGTTTGAACAGTTGTTCCTGTACCGCCACCAGCAATTTCAGTGCCAGTACCACCACCAGCAATTTCAAACCCGGTGCCACCACCAGTAATTTCAAATCCAGTGCCTCCACCGGTGTTTCGGTGCCCGTGCCACCACCAGTTTCTGAATACCTGTCCGCCACCAGCATTTGTATGCCGGTACCGCCACCGGCGTTTCGAATGCCTGTGCCTCCACCAGTCGTTTCGATGCCGGTACCGCCACCGGTCGTTTGAATGCCTGTGCCGCCACCAGTAGTTTCGGATGCCGGTACCACCACCAGTAGTCAGGATTTTAGAGCCCGTGCCACCGCCAGCAATTTCGAGTACCCGTGCCACCACCAGCGTTTCAATGCCTGTACCGCCACCGGCGATTTCAATGCCTGTACCGCCACCAGTCGTGTCAATTTGGATTGATTCCATCGGATACTGAAATTTCAATTAACGAAAGTTTGCGTGAAGTCCCAGTTAGAGCCGTTACACCAGATAAAAGTATTTCCATCAATCTTCCACGATACTAGAAACTTGAGTCATTCTGGACAGCTTAACATTGATGAGCCCTTCTGGTCGTAATCTCGACTAGCATTAACTTGTGCAACAAATGCCAATGCTACCATTGCGAAGGTCTAATAGACCTTTTCGAATTCCAGTACCTGATTTTTCAATTCCAGTTCCAGATTTTTCAATTCCAGTACCAGATTTTTCAATTCCAGTTCCGGATTTTTCAATACCAGTTCCAGATTTTTCAATACCAGTTCCAGATTTTTCAATTAACCAACGAGACATATGTATCTCCTTTCTCTTCGATGTTGTCACTATCATCTGAATCATGGTCGCCCCACTGGTACCAACCGATACCAACGGTGAGTTGACCGGGTTGCTGTTGTGCTTCCTCGAATTTTCGAGGAGGGCATCCCCTTCTTTAATTTGCTTTTCAAAAGTTTTCTGGCCTCATTTCTGAACTCTTTGTAATTTTTTGGATCAAGTCGATAAGTCCATCGACCTTGCTGCGGAACTCTATGATCTTCATCTGACTTAATATTATGTAAAACGGCTGACAGAACTCTTGATGATTCAAGTAAATCCAATTTCAGTCGATTTTGCGTTATCATTATGAAATTGGGATTGTAAAACTTCGAAATAAGTTCTACGCGCTGGAATATCGCCATGAACAATTTCAACAGTTCCTCCTGTTGAGCAGTCTATCTAATACTGTTTTCACTGTTATATTTCTACCAATTGGCTTAAGTACGAGACGATTGAAATGTACGTCCTCTTCCCTTCTATTGGGAAGATTGCCGGTTCGTTTGTTTCTGGATCACTGAAATTTCGCGATCACTGTTCCATATGTCAATTAACGTGTTTTCAGGCGTTTGCTGAAGCTCGAAATGACATGCGTATTGTCCTTGTTCCTTCACACTGAACTACTACTCTTGTATCTAACCCTGTCAATAATGCTAATGCGCTATTTGTTGGTTTTGAACCACTTCTTTCAAGTTTTCTTCTTAGCCTCTTCCACATAAATCGATTTCAACGAATCCAGTCAGAACAGGGAAGGAAATTGTACCAACCATAAATCGCACTATTCTTTCGAAACAAAAGAGGCAACTACTTGTTGAACAGCATTGTTTTCAGATCATAGGTTCATGTTGTTATGTTCTGGGTTACTCGCCATGAAGTCTTCCACAAATTTCCCTGGCATAACGTAACGATTTCCATTTCAACACAAATTATTTGTGCATATCAAAGCGTCAACAGATAGGCACAAAACTCCGTCCACCCGTTAGGATAGTATTTTATTCAATAACTTGCACTTATTAATTGAGATATTTCCTTCTAGTCAGTACCTCTCAATCCTGGGCTTTGGCTCGTGTAAAGCCACAGTTTCAGAATTTTAAACAGGTGCCCACAATCCCTGTGGGCACCAGTCGCAGGGTGAAAAGGACGGACCTTTTCACAGATTGAACGATCCATGTTCACTTACCAAGAGCCATCCTGCTCAAGCACGGGAACCCCCGTGATCCTGTAGGCTTGCCATTCCTTGCTCGCCTTTTCATTACATCCTTGCCATACTTCCGGAGCATCATGCATCCGGTACTTTCCCTGTCTTGTTGCCCTGAAAACTTTCCGGGCCTGCCGCCTGGTCTGTTTAAGAGTGCTCATAAAACGTAAGTAAATGCCTACATTTTTGTGCTTCCTGACAGCCAGACGTTGTGCTGCAGACATAAAATATCAAATATAGCCATCCATGTCTATAGACATATGTGTAATTAGCCAAAAAAGAATTTAGACATAATTGTAAATAGACACTTGTGCTTTTAGCCAACAGTTGGCTATAATGTAATCATCAAGGGACGAAATCGGTAGGGAAAGCCTTAATTTCGTCAGCAGAAGGACCTGCGAAAGCATAGGGAAATGCTTGACCTTGAGGGGCAAGGAAGCAATTGGCGGGTGGCGACACGTCCGCAAGGCGGCACGGGATAACACGGAAGATGTCCCGGCCGCCTTTTTTATGTTCAGGACGAACGGTATGCCGCGGGCGCAGGGATTGTTCCCTACAATCCCCTGCATTTCCTCCGTCCCTGGAGGTCAGGTGCGCACGACTGCAGGGATGCAGGAGGTAGAGCAACGCAGGAGCAGTTGCCGAGGAGCGGCGCATGTTCGGTGGGGCTAATCCGCTAGTTGATTGAGTACGGAAAACTCCGCCTAAAAATCCGCCCGCCCGGGAACACGGGGGTAGGGAATGACATCCCGGATATTGGCCATTCCTGTAATGTAGGTGATCAAACGCTCAAAGCCCAGGCCAAATCCGGCGTGGGGAACCGTGCCATAACGTCTCAGGTCGACATACCAACTGTAGGTGTCGGCATCCATACCCTGTTCCGCCATCCTTTCCTGCAGTACATCCAGGCGTTCTTCGCGTTGTGAACCACCGATAATTTCACCGATACCCGGTGCCAGTACATCCATGGCGCCGACCGTTTTACCGTCATCATTCAGACGCATGTAAAACGCCTTGATCTCAACCGGGTAGTTTTTCACTACTACCGGTGCGGAGAAATGTTTTTCAGTAAGGTAGCGCTCGTGCTCGGTTTGCAGATCGGTACCCCACTCCACCTTGTATTCGAATTTCTGGCCGGAGTTTTGCAGGATTTCGATAGCGTCTGCGTAATCGAGCCGGACAAACGGAGCCTTGATCAGTGTCTCCAGTCGCTCAATGGCGGTGGGCTCAATTCTTTGTGCAAAGAACGCCATGTCATCCGGGCACTCATCCAGGACTGCCCGGAAAATGTATTTCAGGAAGTCTTCCGCCAGGTCCGCAAGATCATCCAGGTTGGCGAAGGCGATTTCCGGTTCGATCATCCAGAACTCCGCCAGGTGACGGGAGGTGTTGGAATTCTCTGCGCGAAATGTCGGGCCGAAGGTGTATACATTGGACAAGGCCAGGCAGTATCCCTCGACGTTCAACTGCCCCGAGACGGTCAGGAAGGTCTCGCGCCCGAAAAAATCCTGTTCGAAATCAATGCCGCCCTTGTCGTCACGGGGCAAATTCGCAAGATCCAGCGTGCTGACGCGGAACATGTCACCGGCGCCCTCGGCGTCGGACGCGGTAACGATCGGCGTATTGATCCAGTAAAAACCGTTTTCATGAAAATAACGGTGGATGGCCTGCGCGGTGACATGCCGGACACGCGTGACCGCGCCAAAGGTATTTGTCCTCGGCCGCAGGTGGGCCACGTCGCGGAGAAATTCAAAACTGTGGCGTTTTGGCTGGATGGGATAGGTGTCGGGGTCATCAACCCAACCGGCAACCTCTACCGATGTCGCCTGGACCTCAAACTTCTGGCCACGTCCCTGTGACTCAACCAGCTCACCAGTGCAGATGACAGAGCAACCGGTGGTGATGTTCTGCACCTCGCTGGCGTAATTGGCCAGCTCAGCCGGTGCGACAACCTGGATCGGGTCAAAGCAGGACCCATCGTGTACAGAGATGAAAGAAAACCCGGCCTTGGAGTCCCTGCGGGTCCGTACCCAGCCCTGGATTTTGACCTTGGTTCCCGTGGGGATTGTTCCGTTCAATGCCTGTTTTATACTGACTGTTGACATGTCTTTATGGTTGATCTCTGGTTAAGTGGCCCAAGATAATAAATCACCCGGCGCGATGCGCACAGTGTTTTGGGCAAGCAATTGAGAATTTCAATGATGGTAACAGTATTATGAGTATCAAGTTAACTGACAATGCCGCTCAACGTGTAAAAACCTTTCTTGAAAAAGAGAATGGTATTGCGCTGCGGCTGGGCGTGCGTAAAACCGGCTGTTCAGGCTGGGCGTACGAGGTCAGTATTGCCTCCGAGTTGGCGGTCGATGATGAATTGTTTGAAGACAAGGGTGTGAAAATCGCAGTCGACCGTGACAGCCTGCCATTCCTGACTGGATCCAGCATCGATTTCATCACCAGCGGGCTGAACCGGACATTCCAGTTTGACAATCCCAATGCCACCGAAGAATGCGGTTGCGGAGAGAGCTTTACCATTTCCTGAAAAAGTTTTTACTCTGACCCCGTTTGGCGATATAATCCGTCGGCTCTGTTGATGACAGAGCAAACAAACCTTGCTTCACGTGCCCGATACCCGGGTTAACGGAAGCTTTGAAAGCCCTGGGAATCTGCATGAGACGAGGGGCTCGAAAACCCATAGGGAGTAAACAATGCGTCATTATGAAATCTGTTTTCTGGTTCATCCGGACCAGAGCGAGCAGGTTCCAGCCATGCTGGAACGCTACCGTGGAATGATCGAAGAAAAGGGCGGCAGCATTCACCGCCTGGAAGACTGGGGCCGCAGGCAGCTAGCCTATCCCATCATCAAGCTGCACAAAGCTCACTACGTACTTATGAACATCGAGTGTGATGGTCAAACACTGGGCGAACTGGAGGGCGCTTTCCGCTTCAACGATGCGGTTCTGCGTCACATGACAATCCGTCGCAAAAACGCCATCACGGAGCAATCCGAGATGCTCAAGGCGAAGGAAGAGAAAGACCGTTCCAGCCGTGAGTACGATGATCGTCGTCGCGCTGCTACCGAAGAAAGAGCTGATAAGCCGGCTGAAGAAGCAGTGAAGGAGACTGAGACCGAAACTGTCGTCGAAGCTGCTGAAGAGACAGCTGAACCTGAAAAGGTCGGTTGAAGAGACAGCTGAACCTGAAAAGGTTGTTGAAGAGCCAACGGAAGATACAACAGCAACGGATACTGAAACTGAAACTGAAACTGAAACTGAAACCAAAACGGAAACGGGAGAATAATCATGGCACGTCAATTTCGTCGCAGAAAATTTTGCCGTTTTACGGCGGACGGGGTTACAGAGATCGATTACAAGGATCTCAATATCCTGAAACAATATGTCGGTGAGTCCGGCAAGATTGTACCGAGTCGCATCACGGGCACAAAAGCCAAGTACCAGCGTCAATTGGCCACTGCGGTCAAGCGCGCGCGCTTCCTTGCTTTACTGCCATACACCGATAACCACTGATAACCCGGGAGAATAGAGATGGATTTGATCCTGCTTGAAAAAGTACTGAACCTGGGTGACCTCGGAGACCTGGTCAAGGTGAAAGCCGGTTATGGTCGTAATTACCTGGTTCCGCAAGGCAAGGCTGTGCCGGCCACCAAGGAAAACCTCGCTGCATTCGAAGCCCGCAGGGCAGAGCTGGAAGCGGCGGCGCAGGACCGGCTGGGTAAAGCAGAGGTCCGTGCAGACAGGCTTGGCCGACGTGGTCGTTGAAATGACCGCCAACGCCAGTGAGGAAGGTAACCTGTATGGTTCCATCGGCCCGCGTGAGGTTGCGAATGCAGTCTCGGCGCTTGGTCATGAAATCAACAAGAGCGAAGTGATCATGGGTGAAGGCCCGATCAGGACAGTTGGGGAGTTCGACGTAACCATCCACCTGCACGCCGATGTTGAAGCCCAGGTAAAGGTTATCGTCCATCCGGAATAAAGCTCGTTTGCGTTATCCCGGATAGTCATGGCAGCAATGCTTTGATATGCTGAACTGCGGACCGTCGCTGAATGGTTCGCAGTTTTTTTTGTCCCTTTGATTCCGGCTTGGTGAGTATTACCAGGCTCTACTAGGTAAGACCCGCTAATGGCTGCACCCAAGCTCGCAACGATTGAAACACCGAAAGTGCCACCGAACTCAATTGAGGCGGAGCAGTCGGTATTGGGTGGGCTGATGTTGAGCAAGACCGCCTGGGACATGGTGGCCGACAAGATCACCGAAGCGGATTTTTACCGTGAAGACCACCGCCTGATTTTCCAGGCCATCAGTGATTTGCACGACAACAGCCGGCCTTGCGATGCGGTTACGGTCAGCGAATGGTTTGAAGCGCGTGGCAAGACCGACCAGATTGATGGCGGCAATTATATTTCCCAGCTGGCCAACAACACCCCCAGCGCGGCTAACGTGGCTGCCTATGCCGATATCGTGCGCGAGAAGAGCATCCTGCGCAGCCTGATTGATGTCGGGGCCCAGATTACCGGCAACGCATTTGCTTCCGATGGCAGGCAGAGCAAGACCCTGCTCGAAGAAGCGGAGCGCCTGGTGTTTGCGATTGCGGACAAGGGCGCGCGTGGTACGACCGGTCTCGTATCTGTCCAGGAAAAGCTGAAGGAGGCGATGGACAAGATCGAGGAACTCAGTGCATTCGAGGGCGAGATTACCGGTCTTCCAACGGGTTTCATCGGATTTGATCGCCTGACAGCAGGTTTGCAGCCTTCCGACCTCATTATCGTGGCCGGGCGTCCGGCCATGGGTAAAACGACTTTTGCCATGAATATTGCTGAAAATGCCGCAATCAAGCACGGCAAATCAGTGGCTGTATTCAGCATGGAAATGGCTTCCCTGCAGTTGGTTATGCGCCTGTTCTCATCACTGGGCCAGATTGAGCAGAACAAGATTCGCACCGGTAACCTGGATGACCTGGACTGGCCGAAACTGACCTCGGCAATGAACCTGCTGCACAAGAGCAAGATATTCATCGATGATACGCCCGCCTTGTCGCCCGCCGAGTTAAGAGCCAGGGCCCGCCGTTTGAAGCGCAAGCACGATGTAGATTTGATCGTGGTGGACTATATGCAGTTGATGGCTGTGCCGGACACACGTGAAAACCGGGCCACGGAAATCGCTGAAATTTCCCGCTCGCTTAAAAACCATCGCAAAAGAACTGAATATACCTGTAGTTGCCTTATCCCAGTTGAACCGGGATCTCGAAAAGCGCACCAACAAACGGCCGGTGATGGCGGATTTGAGGGAGTCCGGTTCCATTGAGCAGGACGCCGATCTCATCGTGTTCATTTACCGGGATGAGGAGTACAACAAGGAAGCCAGCAATGCCAAGGGTCAGGCTGAAATCATCATCGGCAAGCACCGTAACGGTTCAACCGGAACCGTGCACCTCGCATTCCAGGGCCCGTGGCTGCGTTTTGTGAACCTGGCGCCCGAGTCCGACTATCATCGAGAAGAGTACTAGCGCTGTATCCGGGTTTGCTTGTGCTCGAAGGGTTTGCCAATACCGATGAATTCGAACTCGCACGGTTCCTGAACGCGGAGACCGTGGTACACCATCGCTCACAGCTGGAGATGCTCAGGCAGAGGGAGTGGACTTTTGGCAACCGGGTCTGGCTCAAGCTCGATACCGGCATGCACCGCCTGGGCTTTCCACTCGAAGAGACCTGGCCCGGTATCCTGCTGTATGGTGTTTCTCCTGATGCCGATCACTCGGCCATTGATGTCGCGACCGGTGACCGGGTGGTGTTGTGGGGTGAAGGTTTGCCCGTGGAGAGCGTGGCGCCATGGGCGGATGCCGTGCCCTGTAAATTGATCTGCGGTGTGACCGGCCGGGTGCCGCGGATCGCAGGGTAGGTAAGATACCCAACCCTGACTAGGTTTATTCCATTCAAGGTGTATCGCCCATGGATGAAGTTGAGTGAGCGTTTAGCGATGTCAGAAAAACAATGTTTCCCATGTACTGCCTGTTGTGAGGGTTGGCTCAGGGCTGATATCAACGGTGAACGTATAGGGCCGGGTAAACCGTGTCAGCACCTGTCCGACCAGGGTTGTAAAATTTACGCCGACCGCCCGGAAGACCCGTGTGTCAAATTCATGTGTGGCTGGCTTCAACCGCAAAACGACTTGCCTGAATACATGAAACCATCAGAATGTGGTGCGATCGTTCAGTTTCCCAAATGGGGAGGCAGACAGGTCATTTCCGCTATTCCAGTCGGCAAAGATATCCACCCTGAAACGATTGAGTGGCTCAAAGCGTTCGCGAGAAAGAAATCCACGCCCTTGATATTCAGTGAACGCATAGTAGAAGACGGTAAATTCACAGGAATAAAAAGAACCGGCTATGGTCCGCCGTCTTTCGTCGATGCGATGAAAACCAAGCTCAGCCCCGACGACGTCATGACCTTTTGATTGGCTTGTCTACTCTTCGCTGTCCGTCAATTCATACTTACGCAGGTAACCACGTAATTGGTGGTAGGTCATACCGAGGAACTCGGCGGTTTTCTTCTGGTTGAAGCGGCAGCGTTCCATGGCGTCCTTGATGCGCTTGATTTCCTCATCCTGCATGCACTGCTTGAAATCATAGGACTCCGTGGGCAGCTCGGCGGGTTCCGCATGCTTTGCTTTGCTCTGCACACCCGGGCGCCAGGGCGAGTCGAAGGGGTCAAAAACGATGTCCACGATTGCCTGATCGTGATCCTGGCAGGCGTAGACCGCCCGCTCGACGACATTTTTCAGTTCCCTGACATTACCGGGCCATCGGTAGGTCATTAATGCCTTCTTTGCCTGATCGCTGAAGCCATTGAACACGTCCTTACCCAGTTCACCGGCCATCTTGACGGCAAAGTGTGCCGCCAGCGTCATGATATCGCCAGGGCGTTCGCGCAACGGCGGCAGTGTGATCACATCAAAGGCCAGCCGGTCCAGCAGGTCGTCGCGGAATTTTCCGGTCTCGGCAAGACTGGGCAGGTCCTCGTTGGTCGCCCCGATAATGCGCACGTTGGTGCGAATGGTCTCGCTACCACCAACGCGCTCGAAATCACCGTACTCGATAACACGCAGAATCTTTTCCTGGATGGAGGAGGAAGTGCTGGACAGTTCATCCAGAAACAGGCTGCCTTCGTTGGCCAGTTCAAAACGCCCCAGTCTGCGTTTGGATGCGCCGGTGAACGAACCGGCCTCATGCCCGAACAACTCGGTTTCCAGCAGGGATTCCGCCAGTGCGGCACAGTTCAACTTGATGAAAGGATAGTCCCAGCGCCCCGACAGAAAGTGGATGCGGGCCGCGATCAGCTCTTTGCCAGTGCCGCGCTCCCCGATCACCAGCACCGGGCGGTTTAACGGAGCGACACGGGAAACGTGTTCCAGAACCTCCAGGAATGCCGGAGATTCACCGATGAGTTGTTGGTCCTGCGGTTTACGCATCCCCGATTGCCTCGTCCCAATGTTGCATTGACCGACAGCTATTGTAAGTAATTTACGAAATATTGTCTTTGGGCCTCTTGGCACATACCGGGCCACTGGTGGTCACGAGTCTTATCTGTTACAACATCGACATCAATCAGGAAAGAGACGTGGCAAAAGCAAAAACACTTTTTTACTGCAACGCCTGTGGCAGCGAACTGGGCAAGTGGGCCGGGCAGTGCCCCGACTGCAAGGCCTGGAACACGGTGGAGGAGTTCCGCCAGGCCGCCGTGCCCGGAACGCCTCGCGCCAGCGGTTATGCCGGTGCCACCGGCCAACAGGTCACGAAACTCTCAGCGGTATCCGAAGAGAAGGTCGAGCGGATCAGTGTCGGCATTGCCGAGCTGGACCGGGTGCTGGGCGGCGGTATCGTGCCGGGCTCGGTGGTATTGATCGGCGGTGACCCGGGTATCGGCAAATCGACGCTGTTATTACAGGTGCTGGCCGGTTTGGTCGGGCGCACCAATTGCCTGTATGTCAGTGGTGAGGAATCTCTGCAACAGATCAACATGCGTGCTATGCGGCTGGGTCTGAAGGTGGGTGATCTGACGCTGTCTTACCGAAACCAGCGTGGAGCAGATTCTGCATATCGCCGGCAAGGAAAAGCCGGGCATGCTGGTGGTCGATTCCATCCAGACCCTGCACACCGAGCTGGTGCAATCGGCACCGGGTTCCGTTTCACAGGTCAGGGAAACCGCGGCGGCGCTGGTGCGTTACGCCAAGCAAATGAACTGCGCCATGGTGTTGGTTGGCCACGTGACCAAGGACGGCGCCCTGGCAGGTCCGCGTATCCTCGAACACATGGTGGACGCGGTGTTGTATTTCCAAAGTGACGAGGGCAGTCGTTACCGTGTGATCCGTGCGTTCAAAAACCGCTTTGGCGCGGTCAATGAACTCGGCGTGTTCGCCATGACGGGAACGGGGCTTAAAGAGGTCAGCAATCCGTCCGCGATCTTCCTGTCCGGGCACTCGGAACCGGCCCCGGGCAGCGTGGTTACTGTGATCAGGGAAGGGACCCGCCCGATCCTGCTGGAACTGCAGGCACTGGTGGATGAAAGTCACCTGGCCAACCCGCGACGGGTCGCGATCGGCCTGGACCAGAGCCGCTTGTCGATGCTGCTGGCGGTGTTGCACCGTCATGGGGGCGTCAGTTTGGGTGACCAGGACGTATTCGCCAACGTGGTGGGTGGGATGCGGATTACCGAGACGGGTTCCGACCTGCCCCTGTTGCTGGCAATACTGTCCAGTTTCCGTGGCCGCGTCATCGAGAATAAAACGGTGGTGTTCGGCGAGATCGGACTGTCCGGTGAAGTCAGGCCGGTTTATAACGGGGAAGAGCGCCTGAAAGAGGCGGCCGGTCTCGGGTTCCATCGCGCCATCATCCCCCTGGCCAATAAACCCAGGCAGGCCATCGAGGGCCTGGTAGTCAGTGCAGTCAGCGATCTTGAAGGGGCCATCAGCGCGGCCTTCGAATAAGTTCCTCGCTACAGATTGAACACCCGGTCGGGTTTGATCAGCACCTTGTGGATGACATTGCCGCGGATATCGACAATGGTCATGATATGCGAGCCGATACTGATGCTGCATTTGCCCTCGGGGATGACTTCCATTTCCTCGATCAGGAAACCACCCAGCGTGTGCGCCTCGTCGAACGGCAGTTCCCAGTTCATGCGCCGGTTCAGAGTGCGGATACTGGTCGAGCCATCAACCAGGTAATTGCCGTCATCGAGGCGGCGCATGGTGCGTGAGCGGCCACGTCCTTCGGGTGTGAATTCGCCGACGATTTCCTCGAGGATATCGTCCAGCGTGACCAGGCCCTGGATATCCCCGTATTCGTCCACGACCAGCGCCATGCGGTGTTCCCTGCCCTGGAATTCGAGCAACTGGCGGGTCAGCGAGGTGCCCTCCGGAACGAAATAGGGCTGCCGGACCGAGCGTTGCAGGTCCTTGAAGTTCAACCCGCCCACTGACAGCTTGGAAATGATCGTGCGCACGTGCAGCATGCCGACCACGTTATCGATGCTTTCCCGGTATACCGGCAGGCGTGTGTAGATGGTCTGTGTCAGCTGGCTGAGTATGTCCGACCAGTCGTCGTCCAGGTCGATACCGACAATTTCCCCACGCGGGACCATGACGTCTTCGACCGATGCCTGCTCGAGGTCAAGGATGTTGACCAGCATGCGCTGGTGGTCATCGGAGATATGTCCGCCCTCGGTAACCAGTGTGCGCAGTTCCTCGCGGTTCAGGCGTTCGAGTGCAACGACGTCGGTTTTGACCCCGAAAGGTCTGAGCAGCAGGTTGGCGAAGGAATTGACCAGCCAGACGACGGGATTGAGCAGCTTGAGCAAGACTACCAGCACGTACGAGGCCGGGAAGGCGATCCTTTCGGGGTGCAGGGCAGCGACCGTCTTGGGCGCAACCTCCGCAAAAATCAGCACGACAACGGTCATCACCAGCGTGGATACCCAGATGCCGTTATCACCAAAAAGGCGCATGGCAATGACCGTGGCAATGGATGCCGCCAGGATATTGACCATGTTGTTGCCGAGCAGGATCAGGCCAATCAGCCGGTCCGGCCGGGTCAGCAAGTTCTGCGCAATGCGTGCGCCACGGTGTCCTTTGTTGGCAAGGTGTTTGAGCCGGTAACGGTTGATCGCCATCAGGCCCGTCTCTGAACTCGAGAAAAAGCCGGAAAGCGCGATCAATATGAGCAATGCAAAATACAGGCTGCCTAGGGATATATCGTCCAAGTAGAATTATTTCCTTTGTAGGGTAACTATTTGCAGCACGCTAAATGTGCCAGCTGCGTTCCAGGAATATTTCCAGTACCAACTTGCTGCCAAAGTAGGATAACAACAAGATGATGATGCCCGCGATGGTCATGCGCACTGCAACCCGTCCACGCCAGCCTCTCTTCCAGTGTCCCCATAACAGCACACCAAATACCAGCCAGGCCATGATGGACAGGATGGTCTTGTGACCCAGGTGCTGTCCGAACAGATCGTTGACAAAGATCAGCCCGGTAATCAATGACAGTGTCAGTACGACAAAGCCGGCCTTGATCAGGTGGATCAGCAGTTCTTCAAGCGTATCGAGGGCCGGCAGCGTCTGGATGAGTGAATTGAAATTATGCTGGCGCAGCAGGTGGTCGATCGTGGTGATAAACACGGCATAGACAGCGGCGATGCCGAGCACACCGAAGGCGACGATCGAGGTGATGATGTGGACTACCATGCCCGCCGATTGCTCGGTGATGCCGAGAACAGGTGCGTGGATGAAACCTTCACCCAACAGTATCAAGATGGAAATGGGCAGGGCGGCCAGGCTCGCATCGAACAGGCTGTTCTTCAGCGGGTAGGTGCCCAGCGGTATCGCGACGGTCGCCAATGCACACAGGGACATGACGTTTAGCAGGCTTACCTGCGGGGTAGCGGGGATCAGCCAGTGCTGGGCTTCCGCCCAGCCATGTAACAGCACACCCAGCAACGTGATGGCGGCCGCGATGACGCGTTTGCGGTTGGAAAGTTCGATCACCGCCAGGTAAAGAAATATCACAGCTACCAGGTAGCATGCGGCGGTTATCAGCAATATCTTGTCGTGCATGGCGAATTCTGTGCTGTTTCTTGGTAGTCAGCCGCTATAATACCCGACTGCTTAATCATGGAGTAAATAATGTTTGACAGCCTGAGTCAAAGACTGACCCAGAGCATGCAGAAGTTGCGTGGCAAGGGGCGTCTGACCGAAGACAGTATCAGGGAAACCCTGCGCGAGGTACGTATTGCGTTGCTCGAAGCCGACGTGGCGCTGCCGGTCGTGCAATCATTTATAACACAGGTCAGGGAGCGGGCGCTCGGGCAGGAAGTCATCAGCAGCCTGCAACCGGGCCAGGCGCTGGTCAAGATTGTCCATGATGAGCTGGTCAACGTCATGGGTGAGGAAAACGAAGCCCTCGACTTGAGAGCTACGCCGCCGGTGGTTGTATTACTCGCGGGCTTACAGGGTTCCGGTAAGACCACGACCACGGCCAAGCTGGCAAAACACCTGAAAGAGGTGGCCAAAAAGAAGGTCATGGTGGTCAGCTGTGACGTCTACCGGCCCGCCGCCATTGAGCAGCTCGAGACGCTTGCCGAGCAGGTGGACGTGTTGTTCCATCCATCCAACGTTGCCGACAAACCCGTTGAAATTGCCAGCCAGGCCCTCGATGCAGCACGCAAACAGTTCGTGGACGTATTGCTGGTAGATACCGCCGGTCGCCTGCACATCGATGAAGGCATGATGGATGAAATCCGCCAGCTGCATGCGGCTGTCAGCCCGCATGAAACACTGTTCGTGGTCGACAGCATGACCGGCCAGGACGCGGCCAACACGGCCCGCGCCTTCGGTGACGCATTGCCGTTGACGGGTGTCATCCTGACCAAGACCGACGGCGACGCCCGTGGCGGTGCTGCACTGTCGGTTCGCCAGATCACCGGCAAACCGATCAAGTTTGTCGGTGTCGGTGAGAAAACCGACGCCTTGCAGCCGTTTCATCCGGAGCGGGTGGCCTCGCGTATCCTCGGTATGGGTGACGTGTTGTCCCTGGTCGAGGACGTGCAGAAACACGTAGACCAGGACGAGGCAGAAAAGCTCGCAAAGAAGATCAAGAAGGGCAAGGGCTTTGACCTGGTGGATTTCCGCAGCCAGTTGGAGCAGATGCAGAACATGGGTGGCCTTGGCAACCTGGTGGACAAGATGCCGGGTATGGGGCAATTGCCGGACCAGGTCAAGGACCGTGTGAATGACAGGCAAACGGTCAGCATGATCGCCATCATTAACTCGATGACACCGCAGGAACGGCGTTTCCCCGATGTCATTCGTGGTTCCCGTAAACGGCGTATCGCAGCGGGCTCCGGTACCAATATCCAGGAGGTCAACCGCATGCTCAAGCAGTTTTCACAGATGCAGCGCATGATGAAAAAATTTGGCAAGGGCGGCATGAAAGGCATGATGCGCAAGATGGCCAGCATGAAAGGTCAATTGCCGCCTGGAGGGTTTTCCTGAGTTAACAGCAGTAAAGAGGACCAGTTTGCCGGTCCGAAAAGCATGATTTGTGTCGCGCGAGCCGGTTTGGACAAAAAAAGCACAAGCTATTGTTTTCTTTTGGACCAAACACGGTTAAAATGCGCGGTTCCGTAGAGCCGGCTCAACGACAGCGCGTGTGGCCGGAATAAGCAACGGGTCATACCAGCTTTGACATGGGGTCAAGAGGGTTGCCCGGCCAATTAATTTGGTTTTAGAAAAAGGTTTTTGGAATGGTAAAGATTCGACTGGCGCGCGGTGGCGCCAAAAAACGGCCTTTCTATCACATCGTTGTGGCTGACAGCCGTAACAAGCGTGATGGACGTCGTATTGAAAGGATTGGTTTTTATAACCCGTTGGCAAAAGGTCAGGAAGAGCGTCTCCGTGTTGATTTGGAGCGTGTCGACTACTGGACCGGTGTTGGCGCACAGGTCAGCGAACGGGTGCAAAACCTGGTATCACAGGCCAGGAGCGCTGCTGCCTGAATGGCTTGTGGCTTGATGTCACGGAACCTGCGTGATGAGCACGCATAAGAAATACGTAGCACTAGGCTATATTTCTGCGGTCCACGGCATCAAGGGTTGGGTCAAGGTGCATTCGTGGACCCGGCCGATGGAAGCAATCCTGGGCTATAGGCCCTGGATGCTGGGAAATGAAAAAAGCCCGGTCGAGATAGTTGACGGGCGAAAACAAGGTAAAGGTTTGGTTGCGTTGTTACCGGGCTGTGAAGACCGGGACCAGGCAGCCAGGCTGGTGGGGCAGAAGATATTTGTCGGGCATGATCAATTACCCCCGGCGGCTGAAGGTGAATTTTACTGGTCGGATTTGGAAGGCCTTGAAGTTCACACCACCACGGGCGAGGTCCTGGGCCGTGTAGAGCGGTTGATGGAGACCGGCGCCAACGATGTACTGGTTATTCGTGGAGACCGGGAACACCTGGTTCCGTTTATCCAGGGGCAATATGTTTTGCGTGTTGACCTGGAAGCTGGGCTGATAGAGGTAGACTGGGATCCGGAGTTTTAGACGGGAGCAGCATGCATCATGCGTATTGACGTGATCACACTGTTTCCTGAGTCGATGGATGAATTGACCGGCCTGGGTGTTACCGGGCGCGCCATCCGGGATGGCAAGGTTGAGTTAAAGACCTGGAATCCGCGGGACCTGGCGCAGGATAAACACCGGACGGTGGACGACCGCCCTTACGGCGGCGGACCGGGAATGGTAATGGCGGTGGAACCGTTGCGTTCAACCATCCGTGCAGTCCGCGAGGCAACGGGTGGTGAAACCCGGGTCAGCCTGATGGGGCCACAGGGCCGCCGGCTGGACCAGGCGGGTATAGATGAATTGGCGGGCAGACAGGGTTTGATACTGGTCTGCGGACGCTACGAAGGCATTGATGAACGGGTCATTGAATCCGAGGTCGATGAGGAATGGTCGATTGGTGACTATGTTATCAGCGGCGGTGAACTGGCCGCTGCAGTCATCATCGATGCGGTTGCCCGGTTGATTCCGGGTGTGCTGGGAGACGAGCAGTCTGCGGTACAGGACTCGTTTGTGGATGGTCTGCTGGACCACCCGCATTACACCCGACCGGAAGTGACGGATGGTGAAGCGGTACCGGAAGTGTTGTTATCCGGTGACCACGAGGCGATCCGCCGCTGGCGCAGGAAACAGGCGCTGGGCCGGACCTGGCAACGGCGGCCCGACCTGCTGGAAGGCAGGGAACTGGATGAAGAGGCGAAATCATTGTTGGATGAATTTCGCAGCGAATTGGAAAACGATTGATAAAGCCGAAATGGCTTACTGAAAGGACAGAACGATGAATATCATTGAGCAAATCAACGCAGAGCAAATGACCCGTGAGTTACCGGACTTCAACCCAGGTGATACCGTCATCGTTAGCGTTAAGGTAAAAGAAGGCAACCGCGAGCGCCTGCAGGCATTTGAAGGTGTCGTGATCGCCAAGAAAAACCGTGGTCTGAACTCGGCTTTCACGGTGCGCAAGATTTCACACGGCACTGGTGTCGAACGCGTGTTCCAGACCCACAGCCCGTTGATTGATTCGATCAAGGTCAAGCGCAGTGGTGACGTACGCCGTGCCAAGCTGTACTACCTGCGGGGCCTGGAAGGCAAGGCTGCGCGTATCAAGGAAAAGCTCAGCTGACCGGGATTTACCCTTCGAAAGAAAAGCCCGCATCGCGGGCTTTTTTTTGCGCCTTGAAACTGAGGCAGTAGGCCTTACCTTGGCACTAGCATTCAATTTAGTTAGTGGAAATCAAAATGACCGAAAAAAGCAAAGCCAAGAAAGCAAAGATTGAAAAACACGAATTCCAGGCCGAGGTACGCGAAGTACTGAACCTGATGATCCACTCCCTGTATTCGAACCGCGAGATTTTTCTGCGCGAGTTGATATCGAATGCCTCTGATGCCTGTGACAAGCTTCGTTTCGAAGCTCTGCAGGATGCGGAATTGATGGGTGGTGATGCCGAGTTGAAGATCGAGATCGAGGTTGACGAAGACGCCGGACTGGTTACGGTGCGTGACAACGGAATCGGCATGTCGAGGCAGGATGTTGTTGAAAACATCGGCACCATCGCACGCTCCGGCACCAAGTCGTTCCTGGAAAATATTCCTGACAAAGAGGAGTTTGATTCAAACCTGATCGGCCAGTTCGGGGTCGGTTTTTACTCTTCATTTATCGTTGCGGACAAGGTTACGCTAACCACGCGAGCCGCTGGCGCCGATCCTTCCGAGGGTGTGCGCTGGGTATCGGATGGCAGCGGGGAATACAGCCTGGAGCAGGTTGATCTGCCAAATCAGGGTACCGAGGTTACGCTGCATCTGCGTGAGGATGCCAGCGAGTTCAAGACATCGTGGTCGTTGCGTGGGCTGATTCGCAAGTACTCGGACCACATCGGTTTCCCGATCTACATGAAGACACCGCAGCTGCCTGAGGGCGATGAGGATAAGGACAAGGAGCCAAAGCTGGAGTGGGAGGCAGTCAACCAGTCTTCAGCCCTGTGGACCCTGCAGAAATCCGAAATCAGCGGTGATGAGTACCAGGCTTTTTACAAGCACGTCAGCCACGATTTCGAGGATGCGCTGAGCTGGGCCCACAACCACGTGGAAGGCGCCCAGAACTACACCTCGTTGCTTTACATTCCATCCAAGGCCCCCATGGACATGATGCTGCAGCGCGACGAGCGCCACGGCCTGCGCCTGTATGTCAAGCGGGTGTTCATCATGGATGCCGCCGAGCAGATTCTGCCGCACTACCTGCGTTTCATGCGCGGTGTGATCGACTCGGACGACCTGCCGTTGAATGTCTCGCGTGAACTGCTGCAGGAAAACGAGCTGGTCGGAAAAATCCGTTCTGCCGTCATCCGGCGTAGCCTGGATTTGATCCAGCGCCTGGCCGACAAGGACATGGAGAAGTTCAACACCTTCTGGGACGAGTTCGGAAATGTGCTGAAGGAAGGCCTGGTCGAGGATATGGCCAACAAGGACAAGATAGCCAAGCTGTTGCGTTTCACCTCCACCGCTGACGCTGCCAAAGAGCCGCGTGTCAGTCTCGAAGATTACGTGTCCCGCATGAAGGAAGAGCAGGATGTCATCTGGTATGTCACGGCAGAAAACCGCAAGGCCGCCGAGCATTCACCACACCTCGAGATCTTCCGCAAGAAAGGTATCGAAGTACTGCTGATGTCCGACCGTATCGATGAATGGGTGATGAGTTATTTCACCGAGTTCGAGGGCAAGAAGCTGCGCTCCATCGCCAAGGGCGATGTGAACCTGGGTGCGGAGGATGAGGCAGAAGAGAAGGACGCGGCAAAAGAGGATGCGGAAAAAGATCCGTTGCTGCAGCGTTTGAGCGATGTGCTCGCCGATCACGTAACCGAAGTTCGCGCCAGCCAGCGCTTGACCGAGTCCGCCTCCTGCCTGGTGTTGAATGAGCAGGAACTGGCCATGCACATGCGCCGCATGCTGGAGCAGGCCGGCCAGGCTCTGCCGGACAGCAAGCCGATGCTGGAGGTCAACCTTGAGCACCAGTTGTTGCAGCAGATGTCTGCGGTGGATTCCGACGAGGAATTCGATGATTGGGCAAACCTGCTGTTCGAGCAGGCCGTGCTCGCCGAAGGCGGCCAACTGGAAGACCCGGCCGGCTTTGTACAACGGGTGAACCGCTTGATGCTGAAGGCGGGTTGAGGAATCGCGACCGGCAGAGCCGGTCCCTCCTACAATGCTAAACTCAGCCAATGGAAACACAGGTCAGGTTGGACAAGTGGTTATGGGCAGCGCGGTTTTTCAAAACCCGTTCAATAGCCCGCGAAGCCATATCCGGTGGCAAGGTACACCTCAACGGCAACCGTGCAAAACCCGCCCGGACCCTGAACCCGGGTGATGAACTGCGTATCCAGCGTGGTGAAGACGAGTACATTATCACCGTTGTTGAATTTTCCGGCCGCCGTGGCCCGGCAACTGTCGCGCAGACCTTGTACGAAGAATCCGAGGCAAGCCGCGAGCGGCGGGAAAAGCTGGCCGAGGAACGCAGGCTGCAACACCAGCAGCATGCCGGTCGTGAACGACGTCCGGATAAGCGTCAACGCCGCCGGCTGGTCCGATTCAAGAATAAATACGACTAATCCCGATGGTGCCGAGAAGATGACTCGGTTGGATATTTCCCTGATGTAGGAGGGACCGGCTATGCCGGTCGCGATTCTTCGCAGCGAGGGTGTTGTTCCCTGTAGGAGGGGCTGCGGGGCCGGGAGCACACACCGGCAAACCGCCGGTCTATGTGTGAAGCAGAATCGCCCGCAAGCGGGCTCCTACAATGGGGTCAATCTCTCAACAACCCCTTGAGCTTGTAAATTAAATCCAGCGCGGCTCGCGGGGTCAGTTCATCCGCATCAACCTCTTCCAGCGCATCCAGTACCGGTGTGTCCGGTTCCAACTCGGGTTCGGGTTCCTGGTAGGTCGTGAACAAGCCCATCTGCGGGTTGTCGCCACCGTCCCTTTCCAGCTTGGTTAACTGGAAGCGCGCCTGTTTCAGCACATTGCGCGGGATACCGGCCAGGGCCGCCACCTGCAGGCCGTAGCTGCGACTGGCCGGGCCGTCATTGACGGAATGCAAAAAGACGATGGAATCACCGTGTTCGACGGCGTCGAGGTGCACATTGTGCACACCATCGATATGCCCGGGCAGGTGGGTCAGCTCAAAATAATGTGTTGCAAACAGCGTATAGGCCTTGACCTGGCGCGCCAGGTATTCCGCCACCGCCCAGGCCAGTGCCAGGCCATCGTAGGTGCTGGTACCACGGCCGATTTCGTCCATCAGCACCAGTGAATGCTGGCTGGCGCTGTGCAGGATGTTGGCGGTTTCAGTCATCTCGACCATGAAGGTGGAGCGTCCCCGGCTCAAATCGTCACCGGCGCCGATGCGGGTGAATATCCGGTCAATCGGTCCGATCACTGCGCTGTCCGCCGGCACCCAGCTACCCGAATAGGCCAGCAGGCAGATCAGTGCGGTCTGGCGCATATACGTTGATTTACCACCCATATTGGGGCCGGTAATAATCAGCATGCGGCGTTGCGGGTCCATTTTCGTGTCGTTGGGTGTGAAGCTTTCTGACTGCACCTGCTCGATCACCGGGTGGCGGCCATTGCGTATGTCGATCCCGGTTTCTGCCGTGATTTCCGGGCAACAGAAATCCAGCGAAATTGCCCGTTCGGTGAAGGCGCATAGCACATCCAGCCGCGCGATCGTGGCAGCGATTTGCTGCAATGGCTCCAGTTCGGCCTGCAGGCTTTTGACAAGTTGTTCGTAACAGTGCAGTTCCCTGGCTTGCGCACGCTCGCGGCTGGACAGGACCTGGTCCTCGAAGGTCTTCAGTTCCTCGGTGATATAACGCTCGGCCGCTTTCAATGTCTGGCGGCGCTTGTAATGCAAGGGCACCTTGTCCTGGTGGGCGTGCGTTATCTCGATGAAATAACCGTGTACACGGTTATAACCCACTTTGAGACCGGGTATGCCGGATTCCTCCCGCTGCCGTTCTTCGTATTCGAGCAGGAATTCGTTGGCGTTTTCGGACAGGTCGCGCAGCTCATCGAGTTCCTTGTCATAACCCCGCGCGATAACCCCGCCATTGCGCACCAGCACCGGCGGTTCATCGACCAATGCCGCGCTCAGCAGGTCAAACACCTGTGGCAGGCATTCCAGTTCCGTTCCGGTTTTCCGCAATGGCTCACGCTCAGTGTCGAGCAGGACAGTTTTGACCTCTGGCAACACGGCCAGGGCCTGGCGCAAGGTGGTCAGGTCACGTGGCCGGGCGGATCCCAGCGCCACGCGGGCCAGGATACGCTCGATATCACCGATCGAACGGAACAGCTTACGCAGGGACTCATATGTGCCGGTTTCCAGCAGTGCGCCGATCGAGTCATGCCGTATTTGCAGGCGTTGCCGGTCACGTATCGGCTCGGCGATCCAGCGTCGCAACAGCCTTCCGCCCATCGGCGTGATAGTGGTGTCCATGATGCCGGCGAGCGTGTGCTCGTCGCGGCCCTGGGGGTGGTGCAACAACTCCAGGTTGCGTCGCGTGGCCGCATCCAGGTGCAAATGACTGCCCGGGCTTTCCATGTGGATGGCGCGCAGATGGGGCAGGGCGGTGCGTTGTGTTTCCTGGGCGTATTGCAGCAGGGCGCCGGCCGCCGCGATCACGGCGGGCTCTTCCTCGATACCGAAACCCGCCAGGTCACGGGTACCGAACTGCCCGGTTAAAAGATCATGGGCCGAGTCCCTTTCAAAATGCCAGGGTGGGCGTTTACGCAGTCCCCGGTGGCTTTCCAGAGATTCAGCCCAGTCCGCGTCTTCACTGACCAGCAGCTCGGTGGGCTGCAGCCGTTCCAGCTGGGTTTCAAGATCGTTGGTTGAAGCGACCAGCCGGGTCAAAAAGCGCCCGGTGGACAGGTCCATCCAGGCCAGCGCCAGCAGTTTCCGGTGTTGTGCGACTGCCGCCAGCAGGTTGTCCTGGCGGCCGGGTAACAGCGCCTCGTCGGTCACGGTGCCCGGTGTGACAATGCGTACCACTTTGCGGTCCACGATGCCTTTGCCTGCAGTGGGTTCACTGACCTGCTCGCAAATGGCGGCTGATTCACCCTTGCGGATCAGCTTGACCAGGTAACCATCCAGCGCGTGGTAGGGAATGCCGGCCATCGGTATCGGTGCGCCGGCCGAGGTGCCACGGGAGGTCAGCGTGATGTCCAGCAGCTTCGCCGCGCGGCGGGCATCATCGTAAAACACCTCGTAAAAATCCCCCATCCGGAACAACAGCAGGGTTTCCGGGTAGTCGGCCTTGATACGCAGGTATTGCTGCATCAACGGCGTGTGGGAAGTGTTCTTTGAGACGGCTGGAGATGACATCCGGGAAAGTGTAACTTAGGAAGTTGTAGGTGACCATATCGAGCCAACAACACTCAGTAACTTTCGCCTCAAGGCGCCTACTCTTGGTCCCATGGTAGCTGAGCTGTCCAGAAGCATGAAGGGAGGGCTGATCAACACCAATGGATTGTGCGGGAAATAGCATTTAGACTTCCTGTAAGCATATTCCGCTCAAATTTCATCAAAGGATATTCGCGGCATGACGGGCAACGAAGATTTTGCATCTCTTTTCGGTGAGTTCGAGAAGAAACAGGGCATGACGAGTAAGAAGGAACCCAGGACGGGTGACAAGGTCATCGGTACCGTGGTGTCGATCCAGAGCGACAATATTTTTATCGACCTTGGCTCCAAAACCGAAGGGATTGTGGAGCGGGAAGAACTGACCGATGATGAGGGCAACCTCACTGTAGAAGTCGGGGATTCAATCGAGATCGTCGTTAGTGGCAAGGACGAAAGCTCAGGTACGCTGATGCTTGGCTCCCGGCAGGCCAGACGCATGCATGGGATTGATGAGCTGCGGCAGGCATTTGATGATCAACATCCGGTTGAGGGACGCGTTACGGGGACCATTAAAGGTGGACTTGAAGTAGAGATGTCTAATTTGCGCGCGTTCTGTCCGGCTTCCCAGATCGATATCAATTATGTCGAAGATCTGGAAGCCTTCATTGGTGAACGGCTGGCTTTTCTAATCACCAAAGTCGAAGGTGGCCGGCATCCCAACCTGGTTGTCTCACGCCGGGCTTTACTCGAAGAGGAACAGCAGGCTCGGGCTACGGAAACCCGCGCCCATCTGGAAGTGGGTGCTGTGATGCAGGGCAAGGTCAGTTCGCTCAAGGAGTTCGGTGCCTTTATCGATTTGGGTGGCGTGGAGGGTATGATCCATATCAGCGAACTCGCCTTCGGCCGGGTTGAGCACCCTCAGGATATCCTTTCAGTCGGGCAGCAGGTCGAGGTCTCGGTACTCAGGATCGAGAAAACAGACAATCCCAGACACCCGGAACGCATCGCCCTGTCGATCCGTGCCTTGGAGAGAGACCCCTGGCAGGATGTGCTGACTGACTACCCGGTAGGCACACAAGTACAGGGAACCGTAAGTCGGGTACAGCCTTTTGGGGCTTTCATCGAACTCGCACCTGGGATAGACGGACTGGCGCATATCAGTGAGCTAGTAGAAGCCGGCCGCCGGATCAACCATCCACAGGAGGTAGTGAGTGTTGGTGATCAGGTGCAGGCAAGGGTACTCAGCGTGGACATGGAAAAACACCGGATTGGTCTATCGCTGGACAAAAAACATGAGGGTGAAGAAAACGCCAGGTCCGAAGTCAATGTGGCAGATTACGCCAAGCCCAAATGGACCCCTGGCACCTTGGGTGATCTACTCAAGGAGAGCAGGAAAAAACAGAAATAAGAGCGGATGGGTCAAAGGTTTACCAAGTTTATTGATTTATGTTCGCAATAACCGGACGGATGGAACAGTGCAGGAATTTGAATCGGTAGTTAACGATTTGCTGAGGCGGCTCTCCACCCTGTTGACCGGGCGGGGCTGGAAGATGGCAAGCGCGGAGTCCTGCACCGGTGGCTGGGTGGCAAAATGTTGTACCGATCTGGCCGGCAGTTCCGCCTGGTTTGACCGGGGCTTTGTGACCTACAGCAACGAAGCCAAGGAACAGATGCTGGGGGTTTCCTTTGAGGCCCTGGAGACTTTTGGCGCGGTCAGTGAAGTGGTTGCCGGGCAGATGGCCGAGGGTGCAAAACGAAATGCCGGTGTCGAAGTGGCGGTTTCCACCACCGGTATCGCAGGACCCGGTGCCGAGACCGACAAACCGGTGGGTCTGGTGCATTTTGGCTGGTGTATCGGTGATCAACCCGTTGTGTGTGATGCCGTGGTGTTTAAAGGCGACAGGAATGCCGTGCGCGAACAAACGGTACTGCACGCCCTGCAGGGTATTGTTTCACGCCTGGAGGCACCGGGTTGACAGCCATCTTTCGGGCCGGTTTTTCCGGTTATCGCAATTTGAGAATACCGTGTTGCAAACTATGGCCAGTGACAGGGTTTGCATGGCAATTTATAGATGTTTAACCGGCAAACACAGGGAAACCGGACAAGATATGTAGGATTTTGCCGCGTTGCCCAAGACCGGGCTTAAGACGCTGACAGGCCTGTGTCATAATGCCGCTTAGCGGTGAATGCCCGTAAAAATTTAACAGGAGAGGAACAAGTGGACGACAACAGAAAACAGGCCTTATCGGCGGCGCTGTCTCAGATAGAAAAGCAGTTTGGCAAGGGCGCTATCATGCGTATGGGCGATGGCACAACCATCCCAAATGTTGATGTTGTTTCCTCGGGTTCATTGGCGCTGGACGTGGCGCTCGGCATCGGTGGTTTGCCGCGTGGACGCGTGGTTGAAATCTACGGGCCTGAGGCCAGTGGCAAGACGACGCTGACCCTGCAGGTCATTGCAGAGGCCCAGAAAGTAGGTGGTACGGCGGCGTTTGTCGATGCCGAGCATGCACTTGATCCGCAATATGCGGAAAACCTCGGCGTCAATGTCGAGGACCTGCTGGTTTCACAGCCCGATACCGGCGAGCAGGCCCTGGAAATCACCGACATGCTGGTGCGTTCCGGCGCTGTCGATATCGTGGTCGTCGACTCCGTTGCCGCGCTGACCCCCAAGGCTGAAATCGAAGGCGAGATGGGTGACCGTCACGTTGGGCTGCAGGCGCGCCTGATGTCGCAGGCCCTGCGAAAACTGACCGCCAATATCCAGCGCTCCAACTGCATGGTGGTGTTCATCAACCAGATCCGCATGAAGATCGGCGTGATGTTTGGCAGCCCGGAAACCACCACCGGTGGTAATGCACTGAAGTTCTATTCCTCGGTGCGCATCGATATCCGCCGCATCGGCGCGATCAAGAAGGGTGAAGAGGTCATCGGCAACCAGACCCGGGTCAAGGTGGTCAAGAACAAGATGGCGCCACCGTTCAGACAGGCGGAATTTGAAATACTGTATGGCAAGGGCATTTCCAAGCTGGGTGAATTGATTGATCTCGGTGTTGCCAACGGCATCGTTGAGAAATCCGGTGCCTGGTACAGCTATGAAAAAGACCGTATCGGCCAGGGCAAGGAAAACGTCCGCGCCTTCCTCGAGGAACACCCGGACATGGCCGCAGAAATCGAATCCCGTTTGCGCGAAATGTTGCTGCCGCAAAAGAAAACCGCAAAAGAGCCCGTCGAGGCCTAGGCGGACCGTGACCGGGACTTGAACGATGCGTGGCAAGACTGCGCATGACCTTACCGAGAGCGAGGTCCGGGATATCGCATTGCGTTATCTCGGGCGTCGTGAATACGCTGTCGAGGAACTCAGGCAAAGACTGCAACAGCGCGGCGCTGATACCGCGCTTGCCGACACCGTCATCACCGAACTGGTGGAAGAGAACCTGCTTTCCGATGAGCGCTTCACCGAGATGTATGTCCGCATGCGTGTCCGCCTGCTGTTCGGGCCGCTGAAAATCCGTGCCGAACTGCGTGGCCGCGGCATTGCCGACCACCTGGCTGCACAAGCCATGCCTGATGATGAAGCTACCTGGTTTGACTCAGCAACACGGTGGGCGGAGAAAAAATGCCGGGGTGAACTGGACTATGCCGAGCGGGCAAGGATATATCGCAGCCTGATGAACCGGGGTTTTACCCATGAACAAGCCAACGTTGCCCTGGATAGAGTTTCACGTAAGTTAAATTCCAATAGCTGATTCCTTCAGTCCCTTGGTTTCTGTAAACTTGCAGGTTGCTTTCCAGTGGGGCGTACCCATGTTCTATTGGCGCGGAAAAGTTAAACAGGGCACAGATTTTGAAAACAACGACAGAAATTCGCCAGGCATTCCTGGACTACTTTGCTAGCAAGGGTCACGAGGTAGTGGCTTCGAGTTCACTGGTCCCGGCAGACGACCCCACGTTGCTGTTCACCAACGCGGGTATGGCCCAGTTCAAGGATGTATTCCTGGGCGCCGAGCAGCGCAGCAACCCGCGGGCGGCAAGCTCGCAGAAGTGTGTCCGCGCCGGTGGTAAACACAATGACCTGGACCAGGTCGGGTACACCTCGCGTCACCACACGTTCTTTGAAATGCTGGGCAATTTCAGTTTTGGCGATTACTTCAAGAAGGACGCCATCATTTATGCCTGGGAATTGCTGACCAGGGATTACGCCCTGGACAAGGACCGCCTGTGGGTGACGGTCTATCACAGCGATGACGAGGCTTACGATATCTGGTGCAATGAGATTGGACTCGATGCCGAGCGTGTGATCCGCATCGGTGACAAACCCGGCGGCGCGAAATTTGAGAGTGATAATTTCTGGGCCATGGGTGACACCGGCCCCTGCGGTCCCTGCTCCGAAATTTTCTTCGACCACGGACCTGATTACGAAGGCGGTCTGCCCGGTACACCGGAAGAAGACGGCGGTCGCTATGTCGAGATCTGGAACCTGGTCTTCATGCAGTTTGACCGCTCGGCCGATGGTACCCTGCAGCCCCTGCCTGCGCCCTGTGTTGATACCGGCATGGGTCTCGAACGGCTTTCTGCAGTATTGCAGGGTGTGCACAGCAATTACGACACCGACCTGTTCCAGGCGCTGATCAAGGCTGCTGCGAAGCTGACCAACACCGCCGACACATCCAGCAAGTCCCTGAACGTGATCGCCGACCATATCCGCGCCTGTGCTTTCCTGATCTCCGACGGCGTACTGCCGTCGAACGAGGGCCGTGGTTACGTCCTGCGCAGGATTATCCGCCGGGCCGTACGGCACGGCTTCAAGCTGGGTCAGAAGAAACCTTTCTTTGCCGATATGACCGCTTCCCTGGTCGAGCAGATGGGCGATGCGTACCCGTCCCTGGCCAGGCAGCAGGCGCATATCACAGCCACTTTGCGCGAAGAGGAAGAACGTTTTGAGCGCACCCTGGACAAGGGTATGGGATTGCTGCAGAGCGTCATGGACAAGAGTGGCAGCGCGGACGGCAAGATCGATGGTAAAACCGCGTTTACACTCTACGACACCTACGGCTTCCCGCTTGACCTGACCGAGGATATCGCGCGTGAGAACGAACTCGGTGTCGATATCGAGGGTTTCGATCGCGAGATGGAAAAACAACGTGAGCGTGGCCGCTCGGCCGGGCAGTTCCAGCACAAGGACCAGATCTCAGCCGACGCCGCCAAGTCACTGCCACCGACCCGTTTTATCGGTTACGAGGAACTTTCAACCGACCAGGCCGTGATCGCCGGTATCCTGGTGGATGGCCAGTTGAGCAAACAGTTGCAGCAAGGCGATGAGGCCGTGCTGGTGCTGGACCAGACACCGTTTTACGCCGAGTCCGGTGGCCAGGTGGGTGACACGGGTGTGATCAGCACCACCGATGCCAGCTTTGAAGTTGAGGACACGGTCAAGCTTGGCGGCACTTTCTGGGGCCATATTGGGCGCCTGAGTGCAGGGTCACTCGAGACCGGTCAGACCGTCACTGCGCAGGTTGACGAGGACCGGCGCCAGGACATCGTTATCCATCATTCGGCCACCCACCTGATGCACCGGGCCTTGCAGGATATCCTCGGTAAGCACGTGGAGCAGAAGGGCTCGTTGGTCGCACCGGACTACACGCGCTTCGATTTTTCACATCCGAAACAGTTGAGCATGGATGAGTTGCAGCAAATCGAACGTCATGTCAACGATGCCATCCGCGTAAACCCCTTGTCGGTATCCGAGGTCATGAGCTTCGATGATGCATTGAAGACCGGGGCCATGGCGCTGTTTGGTGAAAAGTACGGCGACAGGGTGCGCGTGCTGCGTTTCGGTGAACTGTCAACAGAACTCTGTGGCGGCACGCACGTTAAGCGGGTAGGCGAGATCGGGCAGTTCAAGATCGTATCCGAATCGGCCATTGGGGCCGGTGTCCGCAGGGTAATGGCGGTTGCCGGTGAAGCGGCGGTTGATTATATCCAGGACATGGAGAAGCAGTTGCAGGCGGTCGCCGGCACCCTCAAGGTCAGCCCCGAAGCGGCGCCGTCACGTCTGCAGCAGGTATTAAAACGCAATCACCAGTTGGAAAAGGACCTGTCAGCCCTTAAATCGAGTATGGCCAGCTCAGGCAGCGACAGCCTGCTGGACCAGGCACAGGATATTGACGGTGTGAAAGTGCTGGCGGCACGTATGGATGACGTCGATGCCGGGGGTCTCAGGGACAGCGTTGACCACCTCAAGAACCGGCTTGGAGATGCGGTTGTTGTGCTCGCGAGCGTGGATGGTGAGAAGGTCAGAATTGCGGCCGGTGTCAGTAAAGTACTGATGGCTCGGATAAAAGCAGGAAATCTGGTAAACTTTGTCGCAAGCCAGGTTGGTGGCAAAGGGGGTGGACGTCCTGATTTTGCCCAGGCAGGAGGTAATCGTCCTGATTTAGTGGACGAGGCGCTTTCCTCTGTGTCGGCTTGGGTAGCTGACCAGGCTTAAAAAATATTAGGGATAATAGCCCTATAGGGGTATGTATTTAAAAGAAAAAACAGGGATCAGGCAGAGAGTGCCTGGCACCAAGGGAAGGTACACATGCTAATACTAACTAGACGAGTGGGAGAAAAGCTCGTAATTGGTGAAAATGTGACTGTCACCGTGTTGGGTGTTAAAGGGAACCAGATACGAATTGGAATTGATGCGCCGCCGGAGATACAGGTGCATCGTGAAGAGATATTCCAGCGGATCCTGAAGGAGCGCGAGGAGGCGGAAGGTCCATACGGGAACAAGTAACACGGATTAAATCTTTACCTGGAAACGATGAACCGGTATGCTTCGCATCCCGGTTTTTTGCCGCCAGGAAATCGGTATAAAAATCACAAACGGAGAGGTGGCCGAGTGGCTGACTAATTCGCCGGGAGCGAATTAGAACGTCGCCGCGAAGCAAGACGGCCCCGAAGGGGCGGAGGGCAGGAAGCCCGGAGTAACGCGCTCCCAAGGGGAGCGAAAAGGATTAGTTAGAGACAGAACACAATTTATAGAATTAGGAGAGGTGGCCGAGTGGCTGACTAATTCGCCGGGAGCGAATTAGAACGTCGCCGCGAAGCAAGACGGCCCCGAAGGGGCGGAGGGCAGGAAGCCGGAGTAACGCGCTCCCAAGGGGAGCGAAAAGGATTAGTTAGAGACAGAACACAATTTATAGAATTAGGAGAGGTGGCCGAGTGGCTGCAATTCGTCGGGAACTTGAACGTCGCCGCGAAGCAAGACGGCCCCGAAGGGGCGGAGGGCAGGAAGCCCGGAGTAACGCGCTCCAAGGGGAGCGAAAAGGATTAGTTAGAGACAGAACACAATTTATAGAATTAGGAGAGGTGGCCGAGTGGCTGAAGGCGCTCCCCTGCTAAGGGAGTATGGGTTAAAAGCCCATCGAGGGTTCGAATCCCTCCCTCTCCGCCAAGTAACAAAAAAACCCGCCCAGCGCGGGTTTTTTGTTACCTGTTGGAACGGTCGGGATGTGGAACACTTAGCAGCCGTAGGCTGCGGAGGGTTCGACAAATTCGCTGGGAGCGAATTTCGAATGAGACTGCGCGAAGCGCAGCGAACCCGAAGGGCAAAGTACAGGGAAGTACTTTGTAATCCCTCCCTCTCCGCCAGAAATAAAAAACCCTGCTTTTGCAGGGTTCTAGTATTTGATTACGAAAAAGGGTCTGAGCCCCCTGGTTTCTTGGTAGCGCAGCCGGGCTTGGTAATTACATTGATAACTCTATTCAAAGTTGGGGAACGTAAATGACGCCCCTTCACGAACCCCGGTTGAAGGCCACCGTTGAGTGATCGTTTTGCGGCGGGTAAAGAAGTTAATCCCATCCCTGCCATACATTCCGTTATCACCAAAAATGGAACGCTTCCAGCCACCGAAGCTCTGGTAGGCCACGGGTACCGGCAGGGGAACATTTACCCCAACCATCCCGACCTTGATGTTATCGGCGAAGTAGCGTGCGGCTTCACCATCACGGGTGAAAATGCAGGTGCCGTTGCCATATTCGTGAGCATCGATCAGGTCCATGGCTTCCTGCTGGGTCTTGACGCGGATAACGACGAGAACAGGTCCGAAGATTTCATCCTGGTAGATCTTCATACCGGGAGTTACTTTGTCAAACAGGCAACCGCCAAGAAAATACCCGTTTTCGTGACCCTTGATCACCAGTTCACGGCCATCGACCACCAGCTCCGCGCCTTCCTCAACGCCAAGATCAACATAACCCTTGACCTTTTCAAAGTGCTGCTTTGTAACCAACGGTCCCATGTCGTTGCCAGGCTCAACGCCCGGTCCGACTTTCATGCTGGCAATTTCCACCTTGATTTTTTCAACGAAGGCATCACCGACTTCGTCGCCAACCGCCACGGCGACCGGGACTGCCATGCAACGTTCGCCACAAGAGCCAAAGGCTGCCCCCATCATTGCAGAAACAGCGTTATCCAGGTCGGCATCCGGCATGATGATGGCGTGGTTTTTAGCCCCTCCCAGGGCCTGCACCCGTTTGCCGTGTGCACAACCGGTGGTGTAGATATATTCTGCAACCGGCGTGGAGCCGACAAAGCTCACTGCCTGGATTCGGGGATCGGTCAGCAGTGTGTCAACGGCTTCCTTGTCCCCGTTGACAATATTCACAACACCGTTGGGAAGACCTGCCTCCAACAGGAGTTCAATCGCTCTCCATGTGGAACTGGGGGCTCTCTCCGAAGGCTTGAGAACAAAGGTGTTGCCACAGCCAATGGCCGGTATAAGAACCCACAGTGGCACCATCACCGGGAAGTTAAACGGTGTAATACCGGCGCACACGCCAAGTGCCTGCCGCTCGGACCAGCTATCAATTCCTGCCCCGACATTCTTGCTGTGTTCGCCCTTGAGGAGTTCCGGCGCACCGCACATATACTCCACGATTTCCACGGCGCGCAGAAATTCTCCGTGCGCGTCAGCCAGAACCTTGCCGTGCTCAAGTGTCAGGAGCAGATCTAGCTCATCTGAGTGCTCTTCCAGCAGTTCCTTGTAACGAAACAGGATTTGTGCGCGTTTTGCCGGCGGGGTATTTCGCCACGCGGGGAAAGCCGCCTCGGCCGCGCTGATGGCCTCCTTGACAGTGTCGGCAGACGCCATTGCCACCTGGCCGGTGACCTCACCCGTTGCCGGATTAAAAATGTTCTGTTGGCGGCCATCACTTTCGAAAGCGCTCTTGCCGTTAACCAGATGTCCGACGATTGGTGCCATTGTACTGCTCCGTTGTGTGCTACGGTCATTAGAGTCGAGCTTGTTGCTTCAGTCAAACAATCCCGTTGCCAGGGGCCGTTATTAAACTCCGATATCCTCATGCCACAAGTCAGGGTGCGCGGCGATGAACGACTGCATCAGTTGTATACAGGCCTTATCCTGTAATACATGGACATCGACGCCACGGGAACGCAACAGTTCCTCCTCGCCCATAAAACTGCTGTTTTCACCAATAACCACCCGTGGGATGCCGTAAAGCAGAATTGCGCCGCTGCACATGGCACAGGGGGAAAGCGTTGTATATAAAGTGCACTCGCGGTAGACGGCAGCAGCCTGACGGCCGGCATTTTCGAAGGCGTCCATTTCGCCGTGCAAAATGGCGCTACCCGACTGGACACGGCGGTTATGCCCGCTGCCGATGATTACCTCATCGTGAACAATCACCGAGCCAATTGGAATTCCACCCTCCATCAGCCCTTTCCTGGCTTCATCGAGTGCTGCACTCAAAAACCTATCCATAAGATTTTCCTGTGATTTGTCAGGCTGGATGGTACCCTGATATTGCAATAAGATATTCCAGTCTGACATATTTTGGAATGCAGGAGCTAAGCCTATGCGTACCTTGCTGATAAGAAACGGCAACGTTGTCACCGCTACTGACCAATACCAGGCGGATGTTTTTATCAAGGGTGAAACGGTATCCATGATCGGGGCTCAACTCGATGTTGGCGCCGACCAGGAAATTGATGCGCAGGGCTGTTACCTTTTTCCCGGCGGCATTGACGCCCACACGCACATGGAACTGCCCTTCATGGGCACCCACTCCAGTGACACCTTTGAAAGCGGCACGCTGGCCGGGCTGCATGGCGGAACGACAAGTATCGTTGATTTTGCAATCCAGACCCAGGGCGAAAGCCTTGAGGCCGCCATCGAAGAGTGGCACCGTAAAGCCGATGGAAACGCCGTGGGCGATTATGCTTTCCATTGCGCGGTGACCGATTTCAACGAGCGCACACGCAAGGAAATCCCCCGTGTTATCAACAAGCACGGTATCAACTCATTCAAAACCTTCATGGCTTACAAGGGCGCCCTGATGATAGATGACCGCCAGATGTTCGAACTGATGGAAGAACTGGTCGAGCACGGCGGTATTATCACAACCCATTGCGAGAACGGTGACATGGTTGATCACCATGTACAACAGAATCTCAAGGCCGGTAACACGGCACCCAAATACCATGTACTCTCGCGCCCAGCTATCTGTGAAGCCGAGGCGGCGGGCCGGGTCATCGATCTTGCCCATGAAGCCGGCTGTTCACTCTACATTGTTCATACCACCTGTGAAGAGGCTCTCAACAGGGTTAAGGCAGCCACTCTGCGAAATCAGAAAGTGCATGTAGAAACCTGTATCCAGTATCTGTTGCTGGACGAAAGTCTCTGTTTTCAGGATGGTTTTGAAGGCGCCAAGGTGGTCATGAGTCCGCCGTTGCGCAAGAAGAAGGACCAGCAAGCCCTGTGGGCTGCCATCAACCAGAACCTGGTGCAGCACGTGGCCACCGACCACTGTCCCTTCTGCATGGAGCAGAAGGCCATGGGCAAAGATGATTTTTCAAAAATCCCGAACGGCGCGCCGGGTGTTGAGAACCGCTTCGAGTTGTTGTACAGCGAAGGCGTCGGCAAGGGCCGGATTTCACTGAACAAGTTTGTTGAAATATCATCCACCGCAGCGGCCAAGATATTTGGGCTGTTTCCACGTAAAGGCACCATTGCCATCGGATCCGATGCCGACATTGTCATTTTCGACCCGCAGGTGAAACACGTCATCTCCGCAGAAACCCACCACATGAATGTGGACTATAGTGCTTATGAGGGTTGGGAAGTCCAGGGCAAGACCCGCACAACGATACTGCGGGGTACGGTGGCGATCGATCAGGGTGAGGCACTGGTCGGCAGGGGCTTTGGGAAATACCTCAAGCGTCCGCCATTCAAGCCTTGTTACTAATAACGATTTTGGGGAAAGCACATGTCGAGAATCGTAAAAGCAGCAATTATCCAGATGTCCAACAAGTTGCATGGTGACGAGAGCGTGCAAGCGCACCGCAACGCCATGATTGACGCACACATCCCCTATATTGAGGAGGCGGGTGAGAAGGGTGTGCAGATGCTGTGTTTCCAGGAGATATTTACCGGACCGTACTTTTGTCCATCCCAGGACGCCAAGTGGTACGACGCAGCCGAGTCGATCCCCGATGGCCCGACCACGCAACTGATGTGCGAGTACGCGCGCAAATATAACATGGTCATTGTTGTTCCAATTTACGAGGAGCATATGACCGGGGTTTATTACAACACCGCGGCGGTCATTGATGCCGATGGCACTTACCTGGGTAAATACCGTAAGAACCATATTCCGCAGGTTGCCGGGTTCTGGGAAAAGTACTTCTTCAAGCCTGGCAACCTGGGCTACCCGGTGTTTGATACTGCCTACGGCAAAGTCGGTGTCTACATCTGTTATGACCGGCATTTTCCGGATGGAGCCCGCTGCCTGGGCTTGAACGGTGCCGAAATCGTCTTTAACCCATCCGCCACTGTTGCCGGCCTTTCCCAGTACCTGTGGGAACTGGAACAACCCGCCCACGCGGTCGCCAATGGCTATTTTGTTGCGGCCATCAACCGGGTTGGCGTGGAGGAACCCTGGAACATCGGCAAGTTTTACGGATCGTCGTATTTTTGCGACCCGCGTGGCCAGCTTGTCGCGCAGGCCAGTGAAGGTGATGATGAAATGGTCATCGCCGATCTCGATTTCGACCAGATTCGCGAAGTCCGCAATACCTGGCAATTCTTCCGCGACCGCAGGCCAGAAACCTATGGCCAGCTAACCGAACTGTAATCCATCAACAATGAGAGCGTGTTATGAAACATTTTGGTAAATCTGAAGCCACAGAACACGCCGGGATGGCTGCATCACGATCTGTTAATGATGAAGCCCTGCTGGAGTCACGTAAAAAACACTATATTCCACTGGCCTTGTACCACGACCAGCCCTTGCATCTTGTAAAAGCCCGGGGCGAGTATGTCTGGGACAGCCAAGACAGGCGCTACCTCGATTGTATCGGTGGTATCGTGTGTATCTCTGCAGGTCATAACCACCCGAAAATCAAGGCAAAACTGATGCAGATGCTGGAGGACGACGAGATCCAGCACACCAGTACGCTGTATCTGAACCGGCACGCCGTTGGGTTGGCCGAATCGCTGACCGCGGTAGCACCCGACGGGCTGGACCGTGCTGCGTTTACCAATTCCGGGTCCGAAGCCAACGAACTGGCCTTTATGACTGCCAGGCAGTCAACCGGCGAAACCATGATCATCAACCTGCGACATGGCTATCACGGTGGCACTTCCGGTGCGCTGGCACAATGCGGCCAGCACAGCTGGCGTTTTCGTTCACAACCCACCGGTGCTGCCAGCAGTGCACTTGAGCCCTATTGCTACCGGTGTCCTTTCAACCAGCAAGTGGACAGTTGTGACCTCGAATGCGCTAAAAATGTCGAGACAACCATCCAGACGTCAACCCATGGCAGGATTGCCGGCATGATCGTGGAACCGGTGATGGGTGTCGGCGGGTTTATTTCACCACCCAAAGCCTACTTCGATGAGGTCACCTCGATCGTGCACCGTTACGGCGGCAAGTACATTTCAGACGAGGTCCAGACTGGGGCCGGGCGCTGCAGCCATGAATTCCTGCTATCCCGGGCACTGGGTATAGACGCAGACATGGTCACCATGGCCAAGGGCTTTGGAAATGGTGCGGCCATCGGCGCGGTCCTGATGAAACACGAGGACGCCAAGTCGCTGGAAGGCAAGCTTTATTTTAATACCTTCGGTGGTGACCCGATGCAAACTGCCCAGGCCAGGGCCACCATGGATGTGATCGCGGAGGAGAAGCTCAGTGAAAACGCCCTGGCCATGGGGGCGCGTATTATGGACGGCTTGAGACAGTTGATGAACGACCATGAAATGATCGGTGATGTACGCGGGCGCGGCCTGTTGATTGGTATGGAACTGGTCAAGGACCGCAGCAGCAAAGCGTACGCGTCCGAAGAGGCCGCACGCCTGATGGATATCTGCAAGGACCACGGCGTTTTACTTGGCAAGGGTGGTCTGTTTGGCAACGTTATCCGCATAGCTCCGCCCATGACGATCAATACCGGGCAGGTCGACCAATTGCTCACCGTGATTGACCAGGCGCTGGCTGAGGTGGGTCAATAATCAATGCAAGCTGAAGCCAGGCGGCCTGCAGATCCAGGATTAATCAATCCGGATATCGCACCGGTCCCCGCCGAGCGACGATCCTGGAAGGCCATCAGCTTCTTCACCCTGTGGGTTGGCATGGCGGTCAATATCCCCTCATACATGATCGCTGCATCGTTGATCGATGGCGGGATGAGTTGGCAGCAGGCGATGTGGACGGTGCTGCTGGGAAACCTGATCGTGTTTGTTCCGATGTCCCTGTCGGGGCATGCAGGTACCAAGTACGGCATCCCGTTCCCGGTGTTTGCACGGGCGTCATTCGGCATCCGGGGTGCACATATCCCGGCATTTCTGCGTGCTATCGTTGCCTGTGGCTGGTTTGGTATCCAGACCTGGATCGGCGGTGCCGCCATTTACACCATCGTGTTGATATTTTTTCCAGGGGCTGCCGATATACCCGCGATGATGCCTGCCTGGGTTGGCGTCAGCCTGGTCCAGTTCGCCTGTTTCATGGTCTTCTGGGCCATGAATATCTGGCTGATATGGAAGGGTATCAACTCCATCCGCATACTTGAGCACCTCGCCGCGCCTTTCCTTTTGATATGCGGCCTGGTACTGCTGGGCTGGGCATACCAGCGAGCCGATGGTTTTGGACCCATGCTACGTGCCGGCTCACAGTTCGAGGATTCCGCCGATTTCTGGAAGTTGTTCTGGCCGAGCCTGACCGCGATGGTGGGGTTCTGGGCCACCCTGACGTTAAATATCTCAGACTTTACACGCTATGCCAGTAGCCAGCGCGCACAGGTCATTGGCCAGCTATCCGGGTTGCCCAGCACCATGACACTGTTCGCATTTATCGGTGTGGCCGTGACCAGCGCAACCATGATCATTTTTGGTGAGGCAATCTGGGACCCGGTCGTGCTTGTCAGGCAGTTCGAGGCCCGTTGGTTGGTATTTTTCTCAATGATCGCAGTGATTATCGCGACCATATCCACAAATGCCGCGGCCAACGTGGTCGGGCCGGCTAATGCCTTTTCCAACATGATGCCATCGAAGATCGGTTTCAGACGTGGCGGTTATATCACCGGCATCATTGGTATCCTGATCATGCCCTGGAAGCTGATTGCAGACCCAAGCGGCTACATATTCACATGGCTGATCGGCTATTCCGCCCTGCTGGGACCGGTGATCGGCATCATCCTGGTGGATTACTTCCTGATCCGTAGAACCCAACTGGATGTAGATGACCTGTATCGCCACGACGGCCGCTATGCAGGGGTGAATTCGTTTGCCATCCTGGCCCTGGTTTTGGGTGTGATTCCAAACGTTCCAGGCTTCCTGGCCAACGTCGGTTTATTCACGGGCGGTGGACCGGTTACTGACGTGATTGTTAACCTGTATAACTACGCCTGGTTTATCGGACTTGGGATCTCGAGTGTGGCCTATTACCTGTTGATGAGGAATCGTGTCTGATGAGTGCTGATATCCGTAGTGGCCGTATCAACCCCGATGAGATAGAGCGGAATTATGCCGAATTGCACAAAGCACTGACTGATGCACAAGCTGTGCAGGAATCTGTGCGTTGCCTGTTCTGCCACGACGCACCCTGTACCGAGGCCTGTCCTACGGGGATCGATATCCCGGGTTTTATCCGAAAAATCTCAAGTGGCAATCTCAAGGGTGCGGCCATTACCATCCTGGATGAAAATATCATGGGTGGTACTTGTGCCAACGTTTGTCCGGTCGAGGATTTGTGCGAGCAGGTATGTGTGCGCAGGACCGCTGAAGAAAAACCGGTTGCCATTGGCCGTCTGCAGCGCTATGCCACCGATTACCTGTTTGAGACAGGGACGCAACCTTACAAGCAGGCATCCTCCAGCGGTAGACATGTGGCCGTTGTAGGGGCCGGCCCAGCTGGACTGTCCTGTGCCCACCGCCTGGCCATGCTTGGCCACGGTGTAACCGTGTACGAGGCCCGCGACGAACCCGGTGGCCTCAACGAATATGGCTTGGCCGCATACAAGATGCTTAACGATCGTGCGGCCAGGGAGGTGGCATTTATTCTCGACATTGGCGGCATCAACATGCTAACCGGCAAGTGCATGGGTGTTGACTTTGATCTTGACGATTTACGTGAACAGTACGATGCGGTTTTTCTCGGTCTCGGCCACAACGCGGCCAATTCGCTGGGTCTGGAGAACGAAGACTCCATGGGCGTTCACAGCGCAATAGACTTCATTGCGCGCATACGCCAGGAAGATCTCTCTACCTTGCCAGTCGGGAGACATATCGTCGTCATAGGCGGTGGTAATACTGCCATCGACATCGCGGTCCAGATGAAGAAACTCGGTGCGGAGACCGTGACCATGGTCTACCGGCGTAACAGGGAACAAATGGTCGCGACCGGGTATGAACAGGAAGTGGCGCAAACCAACGGCGTATTGATCAGGACCAACGCCCGGCCACAGCGTATCCTGGCCAATGACGGGCAACTGTATGGCGTGGAGTTTGAGTACACCGCAACAGATGATCGGGGCAGGTTGGGCGGTACAGGAGAATCCTTTGTCCTGGTTGCTGACCAGTTGTTCATAGCCATAGGCCAGCGTTTTAATATAACCTCCGGTGTCATTGCCCCGGGTTTGATTGAAGCTGATTCGGCCGGGCGAATCGTAGTGGACGCCCGTGGTCACACCAGCCTGCCGGATGTCTGGGCAGGTGGGGACTGCACCGCGGGCAATGACCTGACCGTTGTTGCGGTCCAGGACGGCAAAGTGGCCGCACACAACATTGACGAGTATCTGAACCATGGCTGACCTTTCCTGCACCATCGCTGGTATTTCTTCACCGAACCCCTTTTGGCTGGCCTCTGCGCCGCCCACGGATAAAAGGTACAACGTGGAACGCGGGTTCGAGGCCGGCTGGGGCGGCGCAGTCTGGAAGACACTGGGCGAGGATGGCCCACCGGTGGTCAATGTCAGTTCACGCTACGGTTCTGTAGACTTCGAGGGCCACCGGATGATGGGCCTGAACAACATCGAACTGATCACCGACCGTCCGCTGCAAGTTAACCTCGATGAGATTACGGCGGTTAAAAAAGACTGGCCTGACCGGGCGCTGGTGGTGTCCTTGATGGTGCCATGCAATGAAAAAGCATGGCAGGAAATCCTCAAAAAGGTGGAACAGACAGGCTGCGATGGTGTTGAACTGAATTTTGGCTGTCCCCATGGTATGAGCGAACGCGGCATGGGTGCGGCGGTTGGGCAGGTGCCCGAGTACATAGAAGAAGTTACCGGTTGGTGCAAAACGCACACGAACCTGCCGGTTTTCGTGAAGTTGACTCCCAATATTTCCGATATCAGGCACCCGGCGCGTGCTGCCCTGAAAGGTGGCGCCGATGCCGTTTCGCTGATCAATACCATCAACTCGATCGTCTCCATTGACCTGGACATCATGGCTCCGACACCGACCGTGGCTGGCAAAGGCGTTCACGGTGGCTATTGCGGTCCCGCAGTGAGACCGATTGCACTCAGCATGGTTTCCGAGATCGCACGCGATCCTGAAACCCGTGGATTGCCGATTTCCGGTATAGGCGGTATCAGTAGCTGGCGTGATGCTGCTGAGTTTATTTCGTTGGGTTGTGGCAACGTGCAGGTCTGTACTGCCGTCATGCGTTTTGGTTTCCGTATCATTGACGACATGCTGGATGGGCTCAATAACTGGATGGACGAGAAGGGCTATGAATGCCTGGATGATTTCCGTGGTGCAGCTATACCGAACGTTACCGATTGGCAGTACCTCGACCTGAACTACAAGACCGTTGCGGCAATTGAGCAGGATCTGTGTGTCGAATGCGGTCTCTGCCATATCGCCTGCGAGGACGCCTCACACCAGGCCATCGCGGCCAGCAGGGATGAAAACGGGAAACGTATCTACACAGTCATTGATGAGGAATGCGTTGGCTGCAACCTGTGTCACCTGATCTGCCCGGCACCCGGTTGTATCACCATGAAAGAGGTGGATAACGGCTTGCCCTACCTTAACTGGACCCAACACCCGAACAATCCCACGAAAGGGTGCTGACAAAGGACCACAGTCACTCGTCGGCGCCCGGCACTCTGTAACCCTTTTTTTTGTCACAATGCTGATTGCCGAAGCTGTGGATGAATCTGCAGGCTACTATCGATCTGGATAAAGTGGCGAGAACGGGCGAGTTGCTAAAGGCGTTTTAAAAATATTTTTGCAGGAAAGCAGGAAACTTTGGGGGAGACGGGTTCGCAGCAGACTGCAACCACCGCCAGATACAACAAGGCCCGCGTTTAGCGGGCCTTGTTGTATCTGTCAGATCAGGAGGGATCGAACCCATATCCTGAGAGGATAGGATTCGACAAAATCGTCGGGAACGATTTTGAACGTCGAGAGCAGCGAACGACTGCAGGGATGCAGGAGGTAGAGCACCAAGAGTAGGCGCCCTTAGGCGACGCAGGAGCAGTTGCCGAGACGGCCCCGCAGGGGCGAGGGCAGGGACAGCCCGAGTAATCCCTCCCTCTCCGTCACAGAGTTTAAACTCTGACCCCAAAACAGGTCGCTGCAGCAGGTATAATGAACCAGGCCAACACCCCGCAACTATCAGAGGAAAGTCTATATGAAAGTCGTCTTACCGGTTGCTGGTAAAGGAACCCGCCTGCGGCCCCATACCCACACTAAAGCAAAATCGCTGGTCCATGTTGCCGGTAAAACCGTATTGCAGCACATTATTGAGCGATTGCAGCAGGTAGACGCTGAGGAATACATCTTCATTACCGATGAAAACGGGCAACAGATCGCCGATTTCATGAATTTCAAATTTCCTGCATTGAAATGTCAATACATAGTCCAACGGGAACGCCTGGGTCCGGCACATGCCGTCGCCTTGGCGGCACCGGAGGTTAAACCGGGGGATGACATACTGGTTGTGTTCAACGATACAATTTTTGTGACCGAACTTAACAAGATCCCTCAGCTCTGCAGTGGTGCCGATGGGCTGATTTATTCCAAAGAAGTCGAAGATTACCAACGCTTTGGGGTCAATGTCCTCGATGGCGAATATATTGTGGACATGGTTGAGAAACCAGACACCCCAATCTCCAAGCTGGCCCAAGTGGGGCTGTACTATCTCAAAGATGGCATCGGCTTTCTGGATTATATTCAGCAAACCATCGCTGCCGGCGACACCGTCAAAGGGGAATATTACCTCCCTTCGGTTTTCATGCGCATGATTGCCGCCGGGCAGAAGCTAAAGGCCCCGGAGATTGAAGCCTGGCTCGATTGCGGCAAGCCGGAGACCCTGCTTGAGACCAACCGCTACCTTCTCAAAGGGCGGCATCATATTCACGGGGAAACCGTCAACAGCGTTCTGATTGAACCTGTCCATCTGGAGAGGGGTGCTCTGATCAAGAACTCAATTGTCGGGCCAAATGTCTCCATCGCTGCTGGCAGTATTATCGAACACAGCGTTATCTGCGATTCGATCATCAATGCGGACAATAGGGTCAGCAACCTGATCCTTGAGAACTCCTTGCTCGGCGACTCAGTCAGCCTGGCTGGTGCGCCACGGAAAATGAACATCGGCGATCATTCGCACATTGAAATGGACCATTAAAACTGTTTTTTTTATGGATGGCGATGATGAAACCCGGACACCCAAAGCTCTATATCCTTTTGATTAGTATTCACGGACTCATTCGTGGTAACGACCTCGAACTGGGCCGTGATGCCGATACTGGCGGACAGACACTCTACGTAGTGGACTTGGCTCGTGCCCTTGGAGAATTAGATGCCGTCCGCCGTGTTGACCTGGTCACCCGGCGTGTCGTTGACCCTGCTATCAGCGAAGATTATGCACAGCGCGAGGAGTTTTTGACCGAGAAAGTACGCATCGTGCGTATTGATGCGGGCCCGGAAGAATACATCGCCAAGGAGCAGCTTTGGGCACACCTGGATAGTTTCACTGACAACCTGGTCACTTGGGTCAGGGAGCAACCATACACGCCCGACATCATACACAGCCACTATGCCGACGCTGGTTACGTTGGCGTCCGGCTGGCCAATCTCGGCGGGGTTCCGCTGGTTCACACGGGCCATTCACTGGGACGCGACAAGCGCAAGCGATTGTTGGCCAAGGGTTTGTCTGCAGAAGAGATTGAAACGACTTATAACATGAGCCGCCGCATACATGCGGAAGAAGAATTGCTGGCGAATGCCGATCTCGTGATTACCAGTACCCGCAACGAGATAGAATCACAATATGGTCTGTACAACTATTACGACCCGGATTGCATGGCGGTTATTCCACCCGGCACCGATCTTGAAATGTTCTATCCACCAGGTGAAAACGAGACTTTCGATTTCCAGGATCGTTTGAGATGTTTCCTCATGGACCCGGGAAAACCACTGGTGCTTGCCATCTCGCGCCCCGATGAACGGAAAAACATCAGCGTGTTGCTCGATGCCTTTGGTGAATCTAAAGCATTGTGTGATGCTGCTAACCTGCTGATTATCGCCGGCAACAGGGATGATATCCGTGATCTGGAGGATGGTGCACGGTCAGTGATTACAGAATTACTCCTGATGGTCGACAGTCATGGCCTGTATGGGCACGTGGCGATCCCCAAGAAACACGGGCCCGGTGAAATCCCCATGATCTATCGTGCAGTCTCCAAAGGCGGTGGGGTTTTTATCAACCCGGCGCTGACCGAGCCCTTTGGACTGACGCTTCTCGAAGCCGCTGCCAGTGGTTTGCCACTGGTGGCCACCGAAAATGGTGGTCCGGTGGACATCATTTCCAATTGCAAAAATGGCGTCCTGGTTAACCCACTTGACGTAGGCGCCATCACTGAAGCATTGCTGCATTTCCTTGAAAACAACGAGGCTTGGAACAAGGCGTCGCAAAATGGTCTGGAGGGTGTGCGCCGGTACTATGCATGGAAGGCCCATGGCCAGCGTTATCTTGAAAAGATCGGGGAATTGTCAGGCCGCACCAGGAAATCACCCCCCGAGTGGTCGGAAGTACAAGTAGCAAAGTACCGGGATCGGGCCATAATCACCGATCTTGATCATACGTTGATGGATGAGTCCGAAGCCCTGCAGGATTTCACCCAGATGATAAAGGCCCATCGAAAACAGGTCTCTTTTGGCATCGCAACCGGTCGCCGGATCGACTCCGCCCTGGCGGTGATCAAAAAATATGGAATACCGTCACCCGATTTACTGATCAGCAGCCTGGGAACCCGCATTCATTATGGCTCCGATCTGACCGAAGATAGTTATTGGGCCAATCACATCGATCATGACTGGAACCGGGATCGGGTACGCCGGGCGATTGAAGAATTACCTGGAGTCGAACGGCAACCCCGGTCCAGCCAAAGTAAATTCAAGCTGTCGTATTTCTACGATCCGGAAGAAGCGCCTTCATTGGAAGACATCATACAATTGCTGCACCAACAGGAACTAACCGCCAACGTGCTGATTTCCTTCGGTCAGTACCTTGATTTTATTCCATCCAGGGCATCCCTGGGACAAGCGCTGCGGTATGCCGCCCTGCGTCTCGATATTCCGGTGGAACACATTTTGGCCGTCGGTGGTTCCGGAAATGATGAAGATATGATCCGCGGTAATACGCTGGCGGTGGTTACTGCCAACCGTCGCGAAGAGGAACTTTCAAGCCTGGTTGATCTGGACCGCGTATACTTTTCAGATCAGCCTCGCGCCGCAGGCTTGCTCGAGGCGATTGATCATTATGATTTTTTCCACGCTTGCAAGGTTCCCGACAAGTGACGCTGAGCCGTTTGTTGCTATGTACCGATCTCGACCGAACACTGATTCCCAATGGGCCGCAACCAGAATCTGGGCAGGCGCGCGGATACCTGGAATTACTTGTTAGCAGGCCTGAAGTTACGTTGGCATTTGTCAGTGGCCGCGACCGTGCCCTGGTGGAACAGGCAATGACCACCTATCAACTTCCTTGCCCTGACTTTGTCATCGGAGATGTCGGAACATCCATTTACAAGGTTGGGCCAAAGCACGAGTGGTCCCCACTGGATTCATGGGAACAGCAAATCGCAGTCGATTGGGGCGGGAAGTCTGCTGCCGATCTGCAAATTTTGCTGGCCGACATCGAAGCGTTACGGCCCCAGGAAAGTAGCAAACAAAATCGTTACAAACTGAGCTTCTACGTGGCTATCGAGAGTGTTACAGCTGGTCTTTCTTCCATTATCCATCAGCGTCTGGAACCTGCCGGCGTGCAAGCGCGCCTGGTCTGGAGTGTCGATGAAGTTGAAAATATCGGTCTCCTTGATGTGCTGCCGCTACGGGCATCCAAGCTACACGCCATTGAAGCACTGATGGCACAGCAGGGATTTGGCCTCGACAACACCGTGTTTTGCGGTGACAGTGGTAATGACATGGAAGTTTTGATCAGCCCTGTCCCTGCAGTACTGGTTGCCAATGCTCATGAGGATATTCAGTGCCGTGCCATAAAACTGGCACGACAGGCAGGCGTTGAAAAACAGCTCTATATTGCCTCCGGGGACTTTTTGAACATGAATGGTAACTATGGTGCAGGCATGCTCGAAGGGGTTGCGCATTATTATCCTGATGCACTGGCCTGGTTCGCGCAGCCGATCGACGCTTCCAACAGGATCGTATCATGAACAGCCAGCCCTGCATTTTTGGTGAAGTATTGTTCGATCAATTTCCGGATGGTCGTCGTGTTTTGGGTGGTGCACCTTTTAACGTGGCTTGGCATTTACAGGCTTTCGGTGAGGCTCCGATTTTTATCAGTCGCGTTGGCAGGGACGAGGATGGTGCAAGCATCCTTGGTGGAATGCAGAAATGGGGACTGGATGTTGTTGGCATGCAGATAGATCAAAAGCTGCCTACCGGACGAGTGCAGGTCAACATCGTCGATGATGAACCCGACTATGATATCGTGCACCCGGCCGCCTGGGATGCCATCGAGTTGCCGCAATCGATACCTGACATCAAGTTGCTCTACCATGGTAGCCTCGCACTGCGTGACGATATTTCCCGGCGGGCATGCCGGCGTCTGCGTGACGTTCGTCCGTCGCTCGTGTTTGTCGACGTCAACCTGCGTTCACCCTGGTGGAATACAGAGCAGGTGCTGGAAGATATTCATGATGCCGACTGGGTCAAACTTAACCATGCCGAATTGGATCAGCTAATGCCGGGTAGCCAACAGTTACATGCGAGGGCGGCAGCCTTATTGGAAAAATTTGAATTGCAGGGATTATTGATAACGGATGGTTCACGCGGTGCCGAATTACTGACGAACTCCGGCGAGCACCTGGTAACCCGGCCTGCCACGGATATCCTGATTGAGGATACAGTGGGTGCGGGCGATGCCATGGCTTCGGTGATGTTGCTGGGTATCTTGCGGGGATGGCCGCTCGCACAATCGCTCGGGCGAGCCCAGGATTTTGCATCAGCCATGGTCGGGCAACGGGGCGCCACAGTACAGGACATGAACTTTTATAACACTTTTCTGGATCGCTGGTCTGGGGAATAACTCGAGAAGGAAGGTAGCCGCAGGCTGACCAAATAACCAGGACTATGTACGAACAGGTTTCTCACTCACTACTGAACAGGATTTTAGACCAACTCACACCCGAGGTCCGCAAACGCGATTTGCGTCACTTCTATACGCGCCTGGGTGCTAATTTTTACGCAATCTATTCCCTGTTTCAGCAGTTGTATGGTGGCCGCGACGACTTTGATGAGCATCTGCAACGCCTGGTCGAGGTCATGGCTGCGGCATACATCCAACGTGATGCATCGCTAAAGAAACTGGATTCGGAACGGGAACACGATCATAACTGGTTTCTTAGTCAGAAATGGGTCGGTATGGCACTTTATGCCAATACCTTCGCAAAAGATTTGCAGGGGTTGTCAGAACGACTTTCGTACCTGCAGGACCTTGGCGTCAATATGCTGCACGTGATGCCCATTCTGAAGTGCCCCCCCGAAGCCAGCGATGGCGGTTACGCCGTCAGTGATTACCGCAGCGTGGACCAGCGGGTTGGAACGCTGGATGATTTGCATGCACTTGCAGGCAAATTGCGTGATCGTGACATGCTGCTTACCCTCGACGTGGTGGTCAACCATGTTTCCGACCAGCATGAGTGGGTGCAAGACGCTATTGCGGGTGACCCCCAATACCAGGATTTTTTCTACACGTTTGAAAACCGGGATGTTCCCGACATGTTCGAGGAAACCATGCCGGAGGTTTTTCCGGAAACGGCACCGGGTAATTTCACCTGGAACCCTGTTATGAAAAGGTGGGTGATGACCGTTTTCAACAACTATCAATGGGACCTCAACTACAGCAACCCGGCAGTGTTGATTGAAATGCTCGATGTGCTGTTGTTCTGGGCCAACCAGGGTGCAGATATTCTGCGTCTCGACGCGGTCGCTTTTCTCTGGAAAAAGATCGGCACCGTTTGCCAGAATGAGAGGGAAGCCCATTTGATCCTGCAATTGTTGAAGGATTGCTGCCAGGTGACCGCGCCCGGTGTGTTGTTTATAGCAGAAGCGATTGTCGCCCCGGTTGAAATCATCAAGTATTTTGGCGAAGACGCGGTGATAGCAAAAGAGTGTGAAATTGCTTATAACGCCACCTTTATGGCACTTTTGTGGGACGCCGTCGCCACCCAAAATGCCAGGCTACTCGATCAGGGCATACGTAACCTGCCGCAAAAACTGGACCGGGCCACATGGTTGAATTACATCCGTTGCCACGATGACATTGGCTTGGGCTTTGATGATGCTGACATCATCCAGGCAGGTTACGAGCCCCGTTCCCATCGTCGCTTCCTGGTTGATTATTTCGTGGGCCAATATGAAGATTCACCGGCCAGGGGTCTGTTGTTCGGTAATAATGAAAAAACTGGTGATGCAAGGATTTCAGGTGCATTGGCCAGCTTGGCCGGTCTTGAGACCGCACTGGAAATGAATGACGAGGAAGCTATTTCACAGCGTATCGATCTGATCCTGCTGCTGCATGGAATGATTATGTCCTTTGGTGGAATCCCGTTGCTCTATCATGGTGATGAAATCGGTATGCTGAACGATTTTTCCTACATGCAGGACGAAGAGAAAGCACATGACACACGTTGGATTCACCGTCCTTTCATGGACTGGGAAAAGGCTGAAAAGCGTCATGTGCGTGGCACAGTGGAGCAACGGATATTCGAAGGTTTGAGCAAGATGATAGCGGTGCGGAAAAATACCCCGGCTTTTGCAGATTTCAATAATCGTGAACTTATTACAACAGGCAATCCCCACCTGTTCGTATTCATACGCAACAACCCCTTTGATATGAATGACGAGGTGATGGTGGTTGGTAATTTCCACAACACACCGCAGTCTTTGACGCTCAGCGACCTCGGTAATCGGGGTCAGTACGAATATGGTCAGTTAAGAGATTTGTGTACGGGTGAGGCCCCGGCACATTTCAAGGACCAGTTGGTCATACCGCCGTTCCATTTCTACTGGTTAAAAACCCTTTGAATGGGGAGTTTGTGGAAACATCACGCCACTCGAGGACATGTTTGTCACAAGGAAAAGAAGAAGAAACGACACTAGGGCAGAGACGCGTTCGCAGCAGACTGTAGCCACCGCCAGAAAATACCAGGCGCTAAACGGGCTGAAATCCCCGGGAGACAGTGTCAGCTGGAAAGTACGCGTGCAGGAGCCTGGTTCTTACAGAATTACGCTCACCTATTCGGCCAGCGCGGCCCAGTCAGAGCAGGAAGGCATACTGAATTTTACCGGCACCGATTATCCCTTCAGGGTACTGGAGACCGGCGAGATCAAGGATCCGGGGGGTTATGCCCTGCGCAAACCAATTATGTTTATCGAGCACCCGCTAGCCGTGGTGCAGGTCGACAAACCAAGGCTTTACCAGATTTCATTACGTCCAGACCAGGACGGCGAAAACCTGATGTTGCTGATGCATGTCACCATCGAGCCACACGACTGAAACATCAAATGTGGGTCAGGCAACTTTTTGCCTGGCCCTCCACAGATCATAGACGAGCTGATGTGTCAGCCAGGTTTCGGCCCGGCCGCCGTTTTCGACACCCAACCATGCTTCCAGGCGTAAGGCCATTTCGGGTGAGATGGCAGCACGGCCGTTGAGCACCCTGGATAAGGCAACACGGCTCACGCCAATCTGGCCTGCAGCCTCCGTAACTGTCAGCCCCAATTCGGGAAATACGTCCTCACGTAGTATCTCACCCGGGTGTGGCGGGTCGAACATACTGTCCAGTTCCAGTTTCTCAGTGGTAGTCGTCATAATCAACACCAAACGCATTGCTATTTCTGAATTCGAAAATCAACCGCCAGTTTCCGCTGACGCTCACTGCCCATTTCTCAGCCAGATCACCCTTTAAGGAATGAAGTTTCCAACCAGGGAGGTTCATGTCCTTTGGCGACGAAGCCGAGTTCAATCGCGCAAGCTGCCGCGATAACCGGGAAGCGTGTGCCGATTGAATACCTGCGTGAGATCCGGTCTCGTAAAACCGCTTCAGTCCTTTGTGCCTGAAGCTTTCTATCATTGGGTTATAGTGTATCGTGTAACGTAACGCTTTACAAATTGAAAATCCTGGTTAAAGCCTTGGAAGTATCCTGGTTGAGACATGAAACAAGTTTAACCGGGGCCTTTAACGGATCATGTGGCAATCCGAGCTCTATGTTGTAGGAACCGGATTAGATGTGGTTGCCTGATCTAATGATCTTTCATCAGGTTGAAACTGGACGAACGGTTAGGTGGGAAGCCTGCCATCACTAAGGCCATATAAAATTTGCCACCTACGATTCTAAACACAAGAGCAAAACACTTGGTGCACGATACCGTGGCAGTGACTGGTTTCAGATGCCCAACAAGGCCTCACGGTGGCTTTTGGCGTGGAAGTCAATGCCACTGATGAAGATTCGGTCAAGAGCGTGGTGTCGGCGATCGTTGAAATGGTCGGTGGCATCGATAATGTCAGCTTGCCGTTGGTTGCGCTCGAAGAATTGCGGGATATGCACGGCGACCTGTACTAGGGGCTTGCTGAAATCGTGGCCGATCACAATGGGATCTGGTCTCCAGAAGCAGAAATATTCCTGCTGTCCAACGCGCCGAAGATTTAAACCAAACTGTTTTGCGCCCCCAACTGTTGATCTTTGACCTGGACGTGTCAATATGACCGGTGAACACACCGATTACAATGATGGCAGGGAGTTTTGATAGAGACTACTTTGCAGCAAAATTATTCGTCAGTTTTCGACTGTTTACGTGACTTGATACCGAGATACCCCCCATGATGCCGCTTGGCATACTCCTCGTTAGTGAATCCAATCAGATTCATCATCAGCACGATAAGCACGTCGCCGATGACGGTCATAACAGTTGTTGACGTGGTAGGTGACAGCCCGAGAGGGCACACCTCTTTCGGATTGCCCGTATCGATACAGACATCCGCCGACTGGCCCAGCTGGGAATCCGGGTTACTCGTGATCACCACGACCGGAAGCTGTTCATAGAGGTTCAGAGCCAGATCCAGCAATTCCAGGATTTCCCTCGTTTTGCCAGAGTTGGAAATCAAAAGCAACACGTCATTTGGCTGGATGACGCCCAGGTCACCGTGCTGTGCTTCGGACGGGTGCAGAAATACGGCTGGTGTACCGGTCGAACTGAATGTCGTGGAAATGTTCTGGGCAATTTCACCGGCCTTACCCATGCCGCTCGAAACCAGTTTGCCGCCGAGCTGATGAACCTGACAATGGATTATCTTGGTAGCCGATTCAAAGCTGTTGGTGACGGGAATGTTGGAAATGGCGCTGGCTTCGTTCTGAAGGATCTCTGTGACTTTTTCTTTCATTCTTCCGGTAGGACTCGGTAAAAGATCACAGTCTATCCTATCTAATCAATAGAGGGGATAGTACTGACAAGTTAACTCAGAGTGCAGATACCCTGAAATTTCCCTGTGTTTTCCCGGTTTAACAGGGATCTAGTACAGAGACGCGTTCGCAGCAGACTGCACCCACCGCCAGATAGTAAAAACCCCGCAAAAGCGGGGTTTTTACTATCTGGCTACAAGGTCGGGTTCGAACTCTCGAGTGACGCGAAGCGCAGCGAGCCCGAAGGGCAAAGTACAAGGCGGTACTTTGTAATCCCTCCCTTTCCAAAGAACTATGGACAGCCCGAGTAATCCCTCCTTCTCCGCCAGGGCCGTCGCTGCACATCTAATCAATACCCTGCAACTCAACCACCCTGAAAGTTGTACCCGTGTCTCCGGAAACCAGTAAACGGCACTCACCCCATTCCTTGTTGACGTCCCATGCCATATCGGGCGTGTAGGCCAATGAAACCGAGTGATTGCCGCATAAAAGTTCTATGCCGGATACTTCGCCATCGACCTGGTCGATTGTGAAGCGGTTCCTGTATAGCCTGTGACTCCAATAGGGTTCGCGCGAATCACAATGGGCACATTTGGGGATTCTCCCTTCAGTAGCTATTGCTTCATCGCTGGCAATTTTTTGTTGGACGGCATCTACAACGGCGCGTAGTGGGTCATCCGCCGCCAGGTCGGTATCAACTTCTTGCAGGGTATTGAAATATCTCAAAACAGAATGATAATTACCCGCCTTGGCGTGCTCGACAATCGCCTGTCTGAGCAGCGCAATGTACATATTGTTGCTCGTCTCCTTATCGGCGATAACCAGTGCGCGGTTCAAATATTTCAGAGAGGCCTTGTCTTTGCCTTGATGCTGATAGTAGGTGGCCTTGAGTATGTCCAGGTAACACACTTCTGAAAGCAACCGTCTTGGGTTGGCGTTGAGCTTGGTGATCAAGTCTTTCGCCGTTTCCAGGTCATTTGCCTTGATGGCATCTGTTGCATTTTGGTAATGACTACGGAACGACTCGGTGACGCCTGCATCCTCATTCTTGATTTTGAAAATCTGGCGGACATTCGTGTTGTACTGAATAGCCGGTTTTCCATTCCTTGTCGCGGGCTCATATCTCCAATCGCTGACCGCCTTGACGGCGGCTTTCTCAAAATAGTTCTCGATGCTGGTATTTAGAACCACGATGTTATCGGTTGTCCCATCCTCCTTGATAAGGAAGTTAACGACCACCCATCCCTCGGTTCCCGAACGAAGCGCCCTGGTTGGGTAAATGGGTCGTTTCTTCTTGATTGCTTTGGCCCGGGTACCTGTCGCGACAATTTCCACCTCATCGCTGCCGTTATCGGCGGCAAGTACCGGGAAAGTGCACAAAAGAACAACCAGTGAAGTGACTCGAATAACGGTCTTTTGAAGGTCTGAAATCATCATGGCGATTGCCCAGTGTGGAAATCAGACCTCCAGTCTAGTGGTAAATCAGTAAATCACAAGCGAGAGAATAGTGAGTTGAGGGTGTAGCCAGTTTTTCTGAGGCTACTTTCACTATTTGTTCGTGTAAGTATTGACAGCTGTCGTTAATAAAATCATTGTGCAAATTGCATTGGCTAACCGGCCAGGAAAGGAGAGCTTTTAATGTCCCATCATCGTATTGCAGTCATTGCTGGCGACGGCATCGGCAAGGAAGTGATGCCGGAAGGTATCCGGGCGATGGACGCGGCCGGTTCGCGTTTTGGCATCAGTTTTGACTGGTTTGAGTTCGACTGGAGTTGCGAGACCTGGCACGAAACAGGCCGCATGATGCCCGAGGACGGTATCGAGCAGTTGAGTGAATTTGATGCGATCTACCTTGGCGCGGTAGGTTACCCCGGTGTGCCCGACCACGTTTCGCTGTGGGGGCTGCTTATCCCGATACGCCGTAGCTTTGATCAATACGTAAACCTGCGGCCCTGCAAGTTGATGGCGGGCGTTCCATGCCCGCTTCACCCGGATATTGCGAAAGACATTGATTTCTGGGTGGTGCGAGAAAACGTCGAAGGTGAATACTCGGATGTCGGTGGCCGTAGTTTCGAGGGCACCGAGCGTGAAATGGTCTCACAGCAATCCATCATGACCCGCGTGGGTGTTGACCGCGTGATGCGTTATGCCTTTGAACTGGCCAAAACCCGGCCCCGGAAAAAGGTGACATCCGCCACCAAGTCCAACGGTATCGTCTACACCATGCCGTACTGGGACGAGCGTTTTGACTTGATGAAGCAGCAATATCCGGACATCGAGACCGACCAGTACCACATCGATATCCTGACCGCGCATTTTGTACGCAACCCGCAGCGTTTTGACGTGGTGGTTGGCAGCAACCTGTTTGGCGATATCCTTTCCGACCTCGGCCCGGCCGTGTGCGGCAGCATCGGCATTGCGCCATCGGCCAATATCAATCCGGAGAAGGTCCATCCATCCATGTTTGAGCCGGTACACGGCTCAGCCCCCGATATCGCAGGTCAGGGCATCGCCAACCCGATCGGCCAGGTCTGGGCAGGGGCGATGATGCTGAACCACCTCGGATACCCGAAAGCGGGCGCAGCCGTCGAGGCCGCGATCGAGAAGGTATTGTCGGGGGATGGGCCACGCACCCCTGACCTGGGCGGAAATGCAAGCACTGTGGAGGCCGGGCAGGCTATTGCAGAAGCGATCAGGGTGGTCTGACCACGGCTTGGAACCGTTCTAGCAAGCTGTTGGTTTGAACCGGGTGATCCCGGGCGTCAGCTGCAAAGCCGTTTCAGATCCTCGATGGCTACGCAGTCCCCCGGCGGTTCTCCCAGGTTCTGCACAACCCGCTTGGCGCCGGAAAAATCTTCCCTGGCCGTATAGGCGCTGGTCGTGACAATGCAGTTCATGCCGGCGCCCAATGCGGCCCGCATCCCGATCGCACTGTCTTCAATAACCACGCATTCCCGTGCTTCGAGGCCGAGGCGTTCCAGGGCCAGCAGGTAAATATCCGGAGCGGGTTTTTTACGACGCACCACGTCACCCGCCAGCACCTCGGCAAAACATGATTTGCGTTCCTGCCCCATCAGGTCCATTACGCTGAGTACGGATTCATGACTCGCCGTCGAGCAGACCGCGAGTTTCATACCTGCAGCAATGGCTTCATCCACGATTCGAATGATGCCCGGCCGCAGCGGCAGGGCTCCACCCGTGATCAGGGCCTGGAAAATACGCGATTTGTCCGCATGCAGGCGGTCAATGTAAGCATCGTGATCGTCACCCGCATCGGCGGGCCAGGAAGTCTGATTGAAAAAGTGCCGCAAACGCTCCTTGCCACCCGCCACATGGAGCAATTTTCCGTACAGTTCAACGCCCCATTCGATGTCGATGCCGTTTTCAACAAAGGCCTGGTTGAACGCGATGCGGTGGCCGTCCCGTTCGGTATCGGCCAGCACACCGTCACAATCAAATATCAGCGCTTTCATTGCCATGGTCGTTGCCTCGGGCGGTCTCCTCTACGAACGATGGTTTTCCCGCCCATGATTTGCCGGGAACGATGCAGGAGTATAACGTGTGGAGGTGGCTGCGCAGGATAGATTGGATTCGCAGCGACTTTCATATAGGGTTGCGTAACACCCATTGGGTAGCCGAACCAGAAGGACCTGCCAGGTAATGAACAATACGAATATTTCCGGACGATTATTCAAATTTGCCGGCCCGCTGTTGGTTGGCTTGCTGATCTGGTTCTCACCGGTGCCGGAAGGTGTTGACCCCAATGCCTGGCACCTGCTGGCGATATTCGTAGCCACCATCGTCGGCATCATCGTGCAACCCATGCCCATGGGCGCCGTGGCGTTCATCGCTATCGTGATTACCGCGCTGACCGGTGTGTTGACGATCACCGAGTCCCTGAGCGGCTTTGGCAACCCGGTGATCTGGCTGATCGTGTGCGCCTTCATGATCTCGCGTGGTTTTGTCAAGACAGGGCTCGGCGCGCGTATCGCATACTGGCTGATGACCAGGCTGGGTAAACACAGCCTTGGCCTCTCCTATGGCTTTACCGCCACCGACCTGTTGCTGGCGCCGGCCATTCCCAGCAACACGGCGCGTGCGGGTGGCATCATCCTGCCGGTCATTCGCTCGACGGCGCTGGTGTATGGCAGCACGCCGGAGGAGGGCACGTCACGCAGGCTGGGCAGTTTCCTGGTCTTCACCTCCTTCCAGGTACAGAACATCACCTGCGCGATGTTCATGACCGCAATGGCGGCCAACCCGTTAATCGTGCAACTGGCCGAAGACCTGGGTGTCCAGTTGACCTGGGCTGGTTGGGCGCTGGCGGCGATTGTGCCCGGCCTGATCTCCCTGCTGGTGATTCCACTGGTGATTTATAAATTCAACCCGCCGGAAATCAAGCACACACCGATGGCTGCCGAACTGGGTCATTCCAAGTTGGCGGAAATGGGCAGGATGAAGCAGTCGGAGTGGATACTGCTGGGTGTGTTTTTCCTGTTGCTCACCCTGTGGATTTTTGGCCGGCAACTGGGTATCCACAGCGCGACCGCCGCGCTCACGGGCCTGGTGGTCTTGCTGCTCAGCGGTGTGCTGACCTGGGAGGACGTACTGAAGGAGAAGGGTGCCTGGAATACGCTGGTGTGGTTTGCGGCGCTGGTGATGATGGCCTCTTTCCTGGGTAAGCTGGGTCTGATTGGCTGGTTCAGTGACTGGGTGCAGGGTGGCGTAACCGGAATTGGCTGGGTCCAGGCCTTCCTTGTCCTGTCACTGGTGTATTTTTACAGCCATTACTTTTTTGCCAGTAATACCGCGCACATCACCTCGATGTACGCACCGTTTTTGGCTGTCGCTATCGCGGTTGGCACCCCGCCGATGCTGGCGGCCTTGGTGCTGGCGTTTTTCTCTAACCTGTGGTCCAGCATTACGCATTACGCCACGGGACCTGCGCCGGTATTCTACGGTACCGACTACGTGGACATGGCTACCTGGTGGAAGGTCGGCTTCCTGATCAGCCTGGTGAACATTGTCATCTGGTTAGGGCTTGGTGGCATGTGGTGGAAGTTGCTGGGGCTCTGGTAAAATACATAACGCCTTTGAGGTCTTATTTTATCTATGAAATATTCTGAATTCGGAAAGCGTTTTGCGCGGAAAACAGGCGCCCTGAGCCTGATGGAAGACCTTGGCACGGCGGCCGAGAGCGGCGACTCGGTGTACATGCTCGGCGGTGGCAACCCGGCAAAGATTCCCGAGATGGACAAGGTGTTTGCCGAGGAAATGGCCGAGATCATCTCGGACCCGCACGAGTTGCACCGCATGGCTTCCAGTTACGCGGCGCCAGCCGGGGATTTCCGTTTCCGGGCGATGCTGGCCAAATCTCTTAAAGACCGTTACGGGTGGAACATATCGGCAGACAACATCGCGCTGACATCCGGCAGCCAGAATTCGTTCTTCATGTTGTTCAACCTGCTGGCCGGGCAGATGGCGGATGGAACAAAAAGGCAAATCCTGCTGCCGATCACGCCCGAATACATGGGTTACAGCGATGTCGGTGTGGTGGGAGGGATGCTCACCTCGAAGCGACCCAAGATTGAAATCCTGGAAGACAACCTTTTTAAGTACCATCCCGATTTTGACAAGCTGGAAGTTGGCCCGGACATCGCCGCGATATGCGTGTCGCGGCCAACCAACCCGACCGGCAATGTTTTGACCGATGAAGAAATCAACTCCCTATCGGAATTGGCCAGGCGTGCCCGGGTGCCGCTGATCGTCGATAACGCTTACGGTGTGCCGTTTCCACATATCATCAATAGCGAAGCGACTCCGTCCTTTGATGAAAACACGATCCTGTGCATGAGCATGTCCAAGGTCGGTTTACCGGCGGTGCGCACCGGGATCGTCATCGCCAACGAGGAGATTATCGCCTCGCTGGGTGCCATGAATGCGATCATGCACCTGGCGGTCAGCAGTGTCGGGGCGGTCTGGTTATACAACGCCATCAAGAGCGGGCGATTGTACGAGTTGAGCAAGGACGTCATCGGGCCGTTCTATCAGCGATCTGCTACGAGAGCTCTGGACTGGATCCGGAAAGAGTTTGCCGGTCTCGATTACCGCGTGCACGACCCGGAAGGCGCGATATTTTTGTGGCTGTGGTTCCCGGGTCTGCCGATTTCCTCAGAAGAACTCTACGAGCGTCTGAAGCAAAAAGGTGTGCTGGTGCTTTCCGGGCATCATTTCTTCCCCGGTCTCGAGGAGGACTGGCAACACCGGCACGAGTGTATCCGCGTCAATCATTCCCAGGGGGAGCGCACGGTGCGCGAGGGATTGAAGATCATTGCGGACCTGGTCCGCTCGGTGTCAAAATAAGCCCTCGCCTGGACCGGCTGATGCAATATACGGGCTAGCGGTGTACTTCTTCCCACGCAGGCATCGACACGGTGGTCCGGTAATTTGATTCGTTGTACTCCGGGTTTCTTTGCGGCGCGTAAATCCTGTCTCCGGCAAACGGCCGGTCCTGGGTATAAATCCAGACTTCTTCCTGGTCCCAGACGATGATTTCGTCCCGCTGATCCCCTGTCACGTTCAGCGAGGTGAAGGCGTAATCAGGATGATCGTCATCCGGGAACATGACCACCCGCCGCAGGTGGCCGTCGATCATCCCGCCCTCGTCTACATTGGCCGAGAGCATCGCAAATTCCGCACCATCGCCACGCCAGTTCACCGGCAACATCGGGCTGCCCGTGTGGATGGGTTCGGCTTGTTCGACGATGTTGCCCTCATGGTCGAACAGCGTCACGATGCCCGGGTTTTTCCAGAAGTTAATGTTCATCAATTCCAGGCCGGGTATGTCCGTGCGGTAATCGGCGATGCTTGGCGTCTGGGCATGTCCGAGGCGGACGCGTTTGCGCACACTGCCGTCGAGATCAAACAGGATGTAGCCTTCGTCGCTGGCGCAGGAGTACACGCGGATCGGACCTTCCGGATCACCCGAGAAATTGCCCATGACGATGCCGTCGGAATGGTCCTTGTATTCGTAAGCGCGGCTCCAGATCCTGGACCCGTCGTCGTCCCACAGGGTGAAGCCCATCACCATTTCGTCAAGGCCGTCACTGTCGATATCCAGCGGGTACGGGTAGTGGCCAAGCTGGCCCTGTCCACTCCAGAGCTGCTCGAGCTTATTGTTGAACACCCAGAAGGTGCGGTAGCGGTCCTTGATGACAATCTCGCGCCGCTGCGCATCCCCGCTGAAGTTGAAGAACGCGATCGAGTCACCCACCTCCCGCTCGTAAGGCCGGACCTTGTTGTCCTCGGGTGCTTTGGGCATCCATGCCCAGTGTTCGAGTTCACCCGTCTTGCCGTCGAGGACCTGGATTTTGAAATCGCGCACCATCACGACCTCGTTTTCACCATCGCCGTCGATATCGTGAATCTGGAATGGCGTGTCGTGGGCGATAACATCGTTGTATGCGTCCGGCCGTCCAAGGGTCCAGAGCAGTTTTCCGTCGAGGGTGTATGCGGCCAGTGAGCTGATGTGCGCAAAGGAGTTGCGGTATGCGTGGCGCGAATTCTGCGCGATCAGCATGTCGATCTCCCCGTCTCCGTTAAGATCGCCAAACCGCGCATTGCGCCCGGCGCCCCACGGCGCCACGGAAAACTTGCGCCAAACCACCGGCCTGGGGTTTTCATTGCGCAGACGCTCGAGTTCAGCTTCGCGTTGGGTAATGCGTTCGCGTATAGCACGCTCCGCTTTATCCGGCGCCGTGACGGAAAAGTCCATGAACCGTGCCGGAATATTGGCCGTGATCCCCGCCTTGCCTTTCAGGATCTGCGTCGTCGCTTGCTTCCAGGATGATGCTCGCCGTTGATCGATGCGACCATCCGGGCGCCGTCGTTTTCCACCTTGAGGGTGTAATAGGTATCGGCATCGTATTCGAAAGCCACTGTTGCCAGTTCCTTCCACTCGGCCTGCCGGTATTCTTTCTCGAATGGCAATCTCAAAGTCAGGAATGCGGTATTCCCGTCACGCAGGCCGAACAGGTAGTAGTGGCGGTTCGTCCGGTAGCGGAACACGACACCGGCCATGTCGCTCTGCAGGAGCGGCCTGACCTTGACCTCCACCACGTAGTCCGACCACTCCTCATCCCCGACCATCATCGTCGGATTCCAGAGGTAGGGCATGTCGTGGATCGTATGTTGTTCCAGGTAGGGCCGGCCGTCCTCGTCGCCGGCTATCCAGGCGTCGTCGTGGCTGATCACTTTCTGCCAGGGCCTCGTGTCCACGCCCCGGTGTGCGAGGTAGTGATACTCCTGGATCGCGTTGGTCAGTTCCTTGACCGGCGCCGACAGCAACCGTCGGCGGAAGATTGGAAAAGTCATCCTGGAACAACACGCCGGCCTGTGCCGTACCCAGCGTGGTGCAAAGCACCAACAATGCAGAAATCCTCATGCGCGTAATCCTGGCCGTTTCCATATTTGCGTTCCTGTTGTCATTCATTAGTCGGCAGGCTGATCATGAACAACTGCCTGGAAGGTCTATCGCCTTCCACGATTCCGGGAACCAGTAACTGGTTTCCGCTCCTGTTCCAGGCAGGGGAGGGATCCTGGCGGAGATCACCGGACAGCCAGGGGCCAATGTCGAACCCTTGCGACCGGATATGCCTTCCGGTCGATCTCTGAAAGAACGTGTAGAAATTCATGGCCTTGTCCCGGTTCTTGTGGCCATTCACGAACCAATCTCCCTGGGGCGACAGGGCAATGTCGCCGCCCGGATTGGGGAATATGTCGCTGTCTCCCAACTGGCCTGCCACGAGGTCGCGATCCACGTCGTAGATCACTTGCCGCCCGTTAACAGCGCCGATCATGCGGTGACCAAAATCCCATTCCGGGTGCCCGCCGATAAAGGTCTGCAGCCGTTTGAGCCCGCTGCCGTCTGCATTGATGACAAACGGCACATTGATGCGGGGATATTTCTCGTTGCCGGTCCACCCGGCGCGGGCGAAGAAGAACAGGCGGTCGCCTTCGCGGTTCCACAGCGTGTGGTTGATGAAAAGGCCCAGTTCGGCTACGTGTGGCTCCGTTTCGCGTATGACCGTGGCCAGGCGGGCAAAGGAGACCAGCAGTGACGCTTCCCCGCTCTGGATATTTACCTTGAATATGCCGTCGTCTTCGGGATGCAGGATACCTTCTGTCCAGTCTGCGGCGCCCTTGTAGCCGGTCACCGGTCTCAGGCGGGCCATGCGTGCATAATTGATACGCGGCGAACCAGCCACCGCCTTGCATGACCCCTCCATTACCGACCGGGTGCTCATCATAACGGTACTCGCGGATACGTTTTCCCAACTCGATATCGAACAGAACTGTGAAGACCTCTCCTGAATCGGGGTCACGGTCGTTGAAGAAAAACTGCGTGTCGGGCGCCAATGGATTCCAGTAGAACATGGTCCCTTGCTGGGGATTCCATGCCCGGGACTCGTCTACTTTTCTGACCGCGTAATTGTCCTGCGCATCGATCAGCACCACGTCGGCCGGTTCATGCCCGCCCGGCAGGTGATCCATGAACGTGGACCGCAGCGCGAGCAGGTAGCGCTGCTGAGCCATTCCATGGAATATTCTGCACATGCCCGATGTAGCCGAAGAAGTGGTTCTCGGGCCCATCGGTGATTTGTTCAATCTTCAGGTTTTCAGATCCGAATGCCAATGCAGCCGGCAGCAGCAGACTCATGACCAGGCAGGCGACAGGAATTTTGTTGTACGCGGGTGGTTGCTTCATCGCTTATATCAGGGTTGTCACGGTGCGACTGCCAGGGTCACATTGTGCCAGAAATCCACAACCGGGTGCGGGGCCCGGTTGCCACCAGTGACCGCATGAGGGCCGCCACGCATCCAGATAGTGTTTCTGCAGGGCGATTCCGTTGTTAGGGGCGATTGTCCCGCTGCTGGAAGTGCTCAACAACGCCAAATACGGCGGCGGTGCCCACGGCCAGTATAACTGGATATGCACCGGTGTCGAAACCAGGCTGCCGCCCAGCAAGCCGGCACTTAGCACACCAAGCTTGAGTGTGTAATAGACGACTTTGCCGAGCAGGATAGCCGTAAGCAATGCGACAAATGCCGGAATAAGGTTCTTGCGCACGAGAAAGCCGTAAGCAGCTACGAGAACAGAGAACTCGATAGCCATCAGCACCGCTTTCAGCGGTGGCGGATGACCGGTAATCCAGCTTGAAACCAGGGGTATGGTGAAGGCCAGCAGGTAGGTGTTTTTGCGGTTGGTTAACAGCAGCGCCACGATCAGCGCAATACGCATGGGTTCCAGTTTATAAAGCGGAATTGCGAACGCATGCGAAAAACTGGGCACGAGGTACAGCGCTGAGAGCAATACGATGTCAATCAGGATGACGTTCCGGTGTCGTTGTAATACTGCCAGCGCTGTACTCATACTTTTTTCCTTAAACTACCAATTGGTTTATCTTTGGACCCGGGCTGATCCACCCTGGGCAAAGGCTTCCACCTCGGGCAGCCTGGCCATGGTGGTGTCGCCCGGGAAGGTCGTCAGCAACGCACCGTGGGCCCAGCCCAGGCGCACGGTCTCATCCAGGCTGCGTCCGTCCAGGAAGCCGTAGATCAGGCCGGTGGCGAAGCCGTCTCCACCACCGATCCTGTCAATTACACCCAGCTCACGCACGGGGCTGACAACCTTCTCACCCTGGCACCACAGCACCGCACCCCACTGGTGGCGATTGCTGTTCTCCACTTCCCTGAGTGTAGTCGCTACCGCCTGGATATTGGGGAATACGGTCGTGACCTCGTCGATCATGCCAAAGAAAGCCGAGGTGTCGAGTTTCGACGCTTTTTCCACGTCCTGGCCCTGGATACCAAGACCCAGTTGCAGGTCTTCCTCGTTGCCGAGCAGCACATCGACGTTTTCCACGATGGCGCGGAAGGTCTTTTGCGCGGCTTCCAGTCCACCGATGGGCGCCCACAGCTTGGGGCGGTAGTTCAGGTCGAAGGAGGTGATCACGCCGTGTCGCTGGGCGGCCTGCATGGCCTCGATGATAAGCCCGGACGTGGTGGTTGACAGCGCGGCGTAGATACCGCCCGAATGGAACCAGCGCACACCCTGGCTGAAAATCTCGTCCCAGTCAAAGTCACCGGCCTTGAGCATGGCGCCGGCTTCGTTGGCGCGGTTGTAGAACACCACCGGCGGGCGGGCGCCGTAACCACGGTCACTGTAGACCGTGGCGATATTGGGGCCGTTGACCCCGTTGTGTTCGAAGTGTTTGAAATACGGCTTGACGCCCATTTCCCTGACCCTGGTCTCCACCAGTTCGCCGATACCGTAATCGACCATGGCGCTGACGATACCGGTCCGCAAACCGAAGCAGTCGCTCAATCCGGAAGCGACATTGTATTCACCGCCGGACACGTGGATCTCCACGCTGCGGGCCTTGCGGAAGGGGACAACGCCCGGGTCCAGGCGGTGCACCAATGAACCCAGAGACAGCAGGTCCAGCTGGCAGTCTTCTTTCTTGAGAATGTTCAAAGACATTATTTCAACTCCTTCAAACGTTGTACGTGGTCGAGACGGTGTCGCCGCCGGTACCGGTCCAGTTGGTGTGGAAATACTCACCGGCGGGCTTGTCGACACGTTCATAGGTGTGCGCACCAAAGTAGTCGCGCTGTGCCTGCAACAGGCTGGCCGGCAGCACCGCGCTGCGGTAGCCGTCAAAATAGGCCAGCGCCGAACTGAAGGCCGGTACCGGCACGCCGTGCCTGACTGCCGTGGCGATCACTTCCCGCCATGCCAGCTGGCTGTTCTCGACCGCGTTCTTGAAGTAATCGGCCAGCAGCAGGTTCTGCAGACCCGGGTCGTTATCGAAGGCGTCCTTGATGTCGCCGAGGAACTGGGCGCGGATGATACAGCCGCCACGCCACATCAAGGCGATCTCACCGTATTTGAGATCCCACTTGTACTCATCGGCAGCAGCCCGCAACAGTTGGTAGCCCTGGGCGTAGGAGCAGATCTTGGAGGCAAACAGGGCCTGGCGCAATTGATCCAGGAATGCCTGCTTGTCACCGTCGAACTGTGCACCCGGACCGTTCAGTCTCTGTGCTGCAACCAGGCGCTCGTCCTTGATGGCACTGAGTGCACGGGCAAATACCGCCTCGGCGATGGTCTGGGCCGGGACACCGAGGTCAAGAGCGGCCAGAGATGTCCAGCGGCCGGTGCCTTTCTGACCGGCCTTGTCCATGATCACGTCGACCATCGGCTTGCCGGTTTCGTCATCGGTCTTGGCCAGGATGTCACGGGTGATTTCGATCAGATAGCTGTCCAGTTCACCCTCGTTCCACTCACCGAAATACGGCTCGATATTTCAGCGGGTTCCATGCCCAGCACGTTGCGCATCAGGGCATAGGCTTCGCAGATCATCTGCATATCGCCGTACTCGATGCCGTTGTGCACCATTTTCACGAAATGTCCGGCGCCATCGTTACCCAGCCATTCGCAGCAGGGCGAACCATCATCAACCTTGGCCGAGATGGACTGGAAAATCTCCTTGACATGCGGCCATGCTGCCGCCGAACCGCCCGGCATGATGGACGGGCCCTTCAATGCGCCTTCCTCGCCACCGGAAACGCCGGTGCCGATGTACAGCAGGCCCTTGCTCTCGACGTACGCGGTACGGCGGATGGTATCCGGGAAATGCGAGTTGCCGCCGTCGATGATGATATCGCCCGGTTCTAGAATGCGGGATGACTGACTCGATAAAGGCGTCGACCGCGGCGCCTGCTTTGACCAGCAGGAAGACCTTGCGCGGGCGTTCCAGATTGGCCACCAGTTCTTCGATGCTGTGGCAACCAACGATGTTCTTGCCCTTGGCGCGGGCGTTCATGAATGCGTCAACCTTGCGGTTGTACGGTTAAAAACCGCCACCTTGAAGCCGTGGTTTTCCATGTTCAAAACGAGGTTCTCGCCCATAACGGCGAGGCCGATCAGGCCGATATCACATTTCTTTTCCATAACGTTCATTTTATTTCCAAATCTGAGTTAAGCGGTCAGGGCGGCAATGCCGCCTTGTTTATTGTTCAGTAAAAAAGTTCTTATCGAATTTATCAGACATGCGTACTTTAGACGAATATGCTACCGGTGGCAATAATGTGCATGGCTTTCCATTCCGTTTGATCCAGTACCCTCAGTCAGGATCGTTGCAGAGCAGCTTTGCCAGTCATTGGGGCTGGCTGTCCGAATCCGGTGCTAATCGATGAACAGCGGTTTCAGGTGACGTTCCCAAAGGTTTTCCGTCACGTTACGGGATACATCCGCTTCGAATTCCCGCAGAGCCCCGTAATAGCGTTCTCCCATCTGCGCTGCGATCTTGTAACCTACGTGCAATAACTGGCGCAGATGCAGGTTGTACAGTGGGTCCGCCTGGTTGTGCCTGAGCGCACGGGCGTATTGTTCACCGCTCCAGTCGTTGACCGTTGCAGCGCTTGGCAGTTGGGTTTGCATCGATGTCGATGACCGTCGCATAGGGTGCGCACAGCGCATCCATGTTCTCCAGCGACTTGGCATAAACCTCCTTTGCGATCACCAGCCCTCGCCGCCGGCCTCGGCCAGACCGATCAGCTCTTCCAGCCAGGTGGTGCCTGCGGTTTTGACGTGGATGCCGGCGCCGGTACGTTTTAACGCCTTGGCAATTGGTCCGTAGATTGAAAACTTGTCAGAACCAGAGTGAATGCTGAGCTTCAGGTTTTCCGGCAGACCGAATTCCATAATCGCAAAAGCGATGGCGGCCAGGTCATCGTTGAATTCCTTTTCAAACTGCGCAACGTCACCGACATAATCCACGCCCTTGTTGAAGCGCCCGGTAAATTTAGGAGCAATCGTCTGTGCCGGGATACCTTCGTCCGCGATCATCGCGAGAATGAAAAACATCTCCAGTGGTGTTTGCGGGTTTTCTGTTTCATCCATGGATACCTCGGGTATGAAACCAGAGCTGCGTTGCCCGGCAATATGGCGGTAGATGGCGCCGGCCTGTTGCACGGCCTTCAGGAAGGTCCTGGCAACGGCCTCGAGTGTTTCCACGGTGACTTCGAAAGTTCCGGCGCCCGGAATCTCCAACTTACCGGCAAAACGCTGGTGGTGATCGATGAATGCCGCAATGTCCTCATCCGTAGCTGCCTCGCCGATCGCATCGCCGACATCGATGGTGAAAAAGTCGCTGCACTGGATGAAGCGCCCGACGGTAGCCATGTTGATATGGTCGGCGTCGACGCGATACGCACCCTGCCAGCCCAGCATCCGGACAGCGGCATCCGCTTCCTCGCGCAGGCTTACCGGCTCCGTGCCAACGATCTCGTGCTCGCGGTTGGACTTGTTCCATACGGGTGTGACTTCAACTCCCGCTTCCCTGGCATTGACGACGGCCTGCAACTGGGCGACGCCCTGGTGAAGGAAACGGTCACCCATGCCAAAGCTGTATTTTTCGAGTTTCAATGTGCTTCTCTTTTGATCAAATGGTCATTGCCATAAAGCCGCCGTCCACGCGGATCAGCGCGCCGGTGACGAATCCCGATGCCTTGCCGGACGCTAGCCAGATGGTCGTTCCACCGAGTTCCTCGGCCTCGCCGTAGCGCTTCATCGGGGTGTGGCCCATGATCTGTGCTTCCCGTTCCGCGGTCAGCAGTTTGCGGTTCTGCTCGGCAGGGAAAAATCCCGGTGCAATCGCGTTGACCCGCACATTGTGCGGTGCCCACTCGCGCGCCAGGAAGCGGGTCATGCCGTTGACGCCGTGTTTTGAAATCGAGTAAGTAAATACTTTTGAAAGTGGCACGGTGGAGGAGGCTGAAGACAGGTTGATGATCGATCCGCCCTTGCCGGCCTTGATCATCGCTTCGCCAAACACCTGGCTGGCCAGCAGCATGCCTTTCAGGTTCACATCCATGATGAGATCCCATTCTTTTTCTTCCAACTCGAGCACGGGTGTGCCGGAGTTGATACCGGCCGCATTGATCAGGACATCGACCGAGCCCAGTTTTGCGATAACCTGATCGCATATTCCAATGAGGTCTGCCTTGTTGGTGACATCACACGCAAACGACAGGGCCTGGACACCGTAACCTTCGATCCCGGTAGCACGCCTTTGCGCGTTTTCTTCAGACAGGTCCAGGATGGCGACATTGCAGCCAACCGACGCCAGTGCTTCCGCCATGGCCCCGGCGAGGACACCACCACCGCCAATCACAACTGCGACCTTGCCTTGCAGGTCAAAAATGTTTATTCCCTCGTTGAATTTATTGGTCATCGAATCAGTTCCTTAGTTTTTCAAACCGGGTATTCTCCCCGATGTTGATGTCTGTTGTCATAAATGTTTAAAAGTCCAGCTTCAAACGCCGTCCAGCAGGTCTCCAGGCTTGGAGATAAGTTTGCCGTTCACGGAGAGCTGGTTGAAAGTCAGGTTTGTGACATTCGAAATGATGGAAGCTTCAGCAGCGCTTTTGACTGTCACGTCTGCCAGGTGCACATCCCGGATGGGCGCGTGTTCAAAACCGCGCAAATCCATCACCCGGCGTGCGCTGGCACAGGTGATGTCACGCAGGTCGATGTTGTGGACGACGGGGGCGTGGGGTCCGTTTTCACCTTCCTCGTAAAAGAAATTGATCACGAACAGGTCACGCACGGTGCCGATCTCCAGTTTGCGCACATTGAGGTTATCCACGCCGCCGCCGCGCATGGCGTTGGTCTTGATACGGATACCCCGCTCGAGGTCAGGGCTGCTCATCCGGCAGTTTTCAACAAAGACATTGCGGATGCCGCCTGAGAGCTCGCTGCCCATCACGACACCGCCATGTCCGGCCCTCATTTCACAGTTGGAGACAATGATATTTTCGGACGCAACCCCCACGCGCCTTCCATCCGCGTTACGCCCCGACTTGATCGCGATGCAGTCGTCACCCGTGTCGAATACGCAATCCTCGATCAGCACATTCTTGCAGGATTCCGGGTCACAACCGTCCGAATTGGGGCCCATGCTGCGGCAGGTAACGCCACGTACCGTGACACCCATTGACAGGACCGGGTTTATCAGCCAGAAAGGCGAATTGGTGATGGTGATACCTTCGATCAGTACATTTTGGCATTTGTAAAGCTGGACAAAAGGCGGCCGCAGGTAGGCGCCTTCTGCGTAATGACGCTCCTCGGGCGGTACATCTGCTTCCGCGTCAGCAAATAATCGGTCACGTGCGGCTTTTTGGGTGAAGCTCGGCATCAAGGAATTTCCCTCTCCATTTGCCTTTCCACGGCCACCAGTGGGTATCGTCCGCGCCGCCGTCCAGCGTACCTTCACCGGTAATGGCTATGTCGGTTTTGCCAAAAGCGTAAATCAGTGGTGACAACCCCATGAATTCCACGCCTTCCCAGCGTGTAAAGACCGCCGGCAGGTAACGTTCGGGCTCGGGGATGAATGACAGGGTCGCGCCTTTTTCCAGGTGCAGTTCGATCCAGCTGTCAAGGTGTACGGGCCCGGTCATGAATACACCTGCAGGGACTATGACCCGGCCGCCGCCTGCGGCACTGGCGGCCTCTATTGCGCGTGCAATTGCGTTCGTGCAATCTGTTTTGCCATCGCCAGCGGCGCCGAAATCCGTGATCATGAAATCATTACCCCGAATGACTGGTTCTTTAATCGCCAAGCGAATCAGCTTTGCAGCATCCCAGGGATTCGCGTTAGCCTGTGTTCTGCCCCAAATGCCAGCAGGACAGGTGCCAGCGAGGTGCTCGCCAGTAGTTTCATTAGATTACGGCGGGATAAAACAGTCATTCGGGTCCTCATTCAGTATTCGGATCACCGGTATTCCGGCAAAGCTGCGATTGCGTAGGATAGTACGTGCTGCCACCGGTAGCAAGAATATCGGGGCAGGAATTGTCCAGCGCCAGGCTGGAGCGTGCCAGCCTTGAATTGCGCGGTACGCTATGGGCTCTTTCAAGTCATCTGCACAAAGGTGATACTGATAGGGTACGGTGGTGTGAACAGATGAGGTACCGAGAATGAAAGTATCAGGATCCCTGTGGATATTGCCCTGCTTGCTCCTGGCATGTGAGTCTGGAGGCCTGGAACCTGAAACGGCTGCTGCTCCGGCGGCCAAGGTAATTGCGGAGGTCGTTGCCGATATTGAAGTGTCAAACCCATCAGCCTTGGCGCGCCCCGGCACACCAGTCGAGTTGTCATTCAATGAACTTGGCGTAGAACATGGGCCACTGCAGGTTAAGGACGGCAGTGCCATGCGCCCTGGCTGGTCGCTGGACATTGACCGCGATGGTGCTCCCGACAGGCTGGTGTTCCTGGCCGATCTGGACGCTGCGGGCACGCACAGGTACACGATAGAAAGATGGTTTGCCGGTGAGGAGCAAGAGGTTCATGGGCAGACAGAGTCCCCGGTTGGGCAAGGCGGTGAGTGGTTGGCGACCGATGACGGCCAGACCTCGATACCCCCGAGGATAAGGCTTAAAACCAAGGCTTCAGAAGTTGCGGCAGAACTCGGTCCGCTGGATATCTCCATGCGACTCGCCATGTCGGAAATGGAAAGACGCGGTGAGAGTTTGTCTTACGGCGGCTGGGACACCGTGCGGGGCAGAGATAGCAACTGGACTTACACCACCGGTTTTCTAATGGAAGCGCTAGACGACGTAGCAAAAACTACCGGCGACGCGGACATGGCCGCCTATGCCAAGCGCACGATGGACAGCTTTCTGTTCGAAGGCGGGACCATTCACAGCTACAAGCTAGATGACTTCAATATCGATAACATCAATTCTGGCAAGATGTTGCAGCGTCTTTACCGCCAATTCGGCGACGAGAAATACCTTGATGCAATCAACACGCTGGCGGCGCAACTGGCCGATCATCCGCGCACCTCAGAGGGGGCGTTCTGGCATAAGAAGCGCTATCCCCATCAACTATGGCTGGACGGCGTGTATATGGGTATGCCTTTCCTGGCCGGTGTGGGCGTCATGGAAGGCGATCAACACAAAATTGAGGAGGCGGCACGGGAATTTACCATTGCGCGCATGCATTTGCGTGACGCGGATACGGGTCTTTATTACCACGCCTGGGACGAGGCCAAAAAACAGGTCTGGGCTGATCCGGATACGGGACAATCAAAGCACTTCTGGGGACGGGGTATGGGCTGGTACGCAATGGCGCTGGTAGACATCCTGGACGTGATACCCGTTGACATGACCCAACTGCGGGAGCCGCTGCTCGCCATCGTCGCTGAACTGGCGGGTGATCTGGTCAACTTTCAGGATGAAACGGGTACCTGGTTCCAGATCATGGATATGCCGGAAGAGCCTGGCAATTATCGGGAAGCATCCGGCTCTGCCATGTTCACCTATTTTTTCGCCAAGGCTCTGAACAAAGGTTACTTACCCAAGACATACATTCCGGTGGCCAGGAAAGCTTATGCCGGCCTGGTTGACGAGTTCGTCGCCGTTTACGCGGATGGATCCTTCAACCTGACGAATATCTGCGAGGTCGCGGGCCTGGGTTACGGGCGGGACGGGAGCTATCGCTATTACATGAGTGAGCCGGTGGTGGTCAACGATCCCAAGGGACTGGCGCCGGCCATCATGGCGGGTGTGCAGATGGCGGAGTTGGAAAACCGGACAGTAGCAGGAGAATGAAAGTGACAAGTCGAAACATGACACGACGGGATTTTATCGGTGCAGGCAGCGCCCTGGGAGCGGGTGCATTGCTGGCGGGTTCACCACTCGGCTTTGCCATGGGAGGTACAGGCAAGAAACGGCTGGTCCTGGTTGGGACCGGCGTCCGCGGCACGTCATTCTGGGGCCGTTTCATTAGGGAAAACTACGGCGATATCGTTGAGTTCGTTGGGCTGTGCGACATCAATCCGGGCCGGCTCGAGTTTGCAAGGTCCCACATAGGCGTGCCGGACTGCCCGGTATTCGAGAACTTTGATGAGATGATCGCGGCGGTCAAGCCGGACCTGGTGATGGTGACCACGGTGGACAACACCCATGATGAGTTCATCGTCAAGGCACTGAACTCGGGTATCGACGTGGTGACCGAGAAACCGATGACCACCACCGCCGGCAAATGCCAGAGCATTGTCGATGCTGCCCGGGCATCCTCCGCCCGTCTGATCATGGGCTTCAACTATCGCTACGGTCTGTTGTTTACCCGCCTGAAGGAAATGCTGGTCGCAGGCTCCATCGGTGATGTCACCTCGGTGGATTTCAACTGGTACCTGAACAATTATCACGGCGCATCGTATTTCCGGCGCTGGCATGGTATCCGCGAGAAAGGCGGCACCTTGCTGCTGCACAAGGCCGCGCACCACTTTGACCTGCTGAACTGGTGGATTGGCTCTGATCCGGTTGAAGTCCATGCATATGGCGGTCTGGAACATTACGGTCACAACAACGCCTTCCGTTCGGAGCGCTGCACCGGTTGCCCGCACAAGGATAAGTGCGCCTACTTCTGGGACATTAGCCAGGACGAGAAGATGATGAACCTGTATGTCCGTAATGAACACCATGATGGCTATATTCGCGATGGTTGTGTGTGGCGCAATGAAATCGATATCTTCGACAAGATGGCGGTGCAGATAAAGTACGCCAATGATGTCCAGGTTGCCTACTCGCTGACCACCTATTCACCGTACGAGGGCTTCAGGCTGGCGTTTAACGGCCGCAAAGGGCGCATGGAGACCTGGGAGGGTGTGCCGTCACTGATGGAAGTGCAGGAAGACCAGGCCAGCCTCCATGCAAAGGAAATGGATCAATCCGCCCACACCAAGGCTGAACTGCAGTACCACGAGATCATCACCCAGCCAAATTTTGGTGAGTTCAAACGGATCAAGAACCCCTTCGTGCGCAGCGCGCACTGGGGCGGCGACCCGATCATGATGGACGAAATCCTGCGTGGGAAAATCGCCAATCCGGGCTTGCACCAGGGTTCCGATTACCGGGATGGCGCCATGGCTGTGCTGATTGGTATCGCCGCGCGGCAGAGCATCGACAAGGGCAGGGCGGTGAAAATTAATGAGCTGACCGACCTCGTTCCGAGAGCAGACAAATGGACTTAGGGCTTACGCTTTCTTATCAGTAGGTCACCAGGCTGTTGAGGTATTCCTCGAGGTTGGTGTAACCGTCGCCATCGTTGTCGTGATTGCCATCGGCCGCATTTGCCGGATCGAATCCTTGTTTCGTTTCCCAGCCATCCGGCATGCCGTCAGCGTCGGTATCCGGCTTTGGGCGTAACGACCCGAGTTCCGGCCAGCCGCCGACTTCAGACACATCGTTGATCAACCGGCCTTCTCCACGCCTGAGTTGGTCGACAATCCGCTGGTCCACATCGTCACGCGCCATTGATGCGCCTGCCAGGCGCAGCACGTCTGCGAAAGCTTCATCCGCTGTTTGTGTCCGCACTGCGGCCACTGGGAATGGCTGGGCGGTTCCCGTGACACGGTCATCTGCATATCGGACCAGTTCCCATTGATCTCCAGGCAGGTTGCCGTTCATAAAGTTTCCAGAAAAATGAGCCTCGGACAGGCTGTTGGATTCCTTGAAAGCCAGCGACTTGCTGGAATCCCGGCCGCGCAGATAGTAGTTGCTGACGAAGTTGTAGCGGCTCACCGAGCTCTTGTCCGCGTTGTAGCCGCTGGCTGCGCCACCCCAGTTGTAAAACACGTTGTTCCTGAAATCGAACAAGGGACCCTCGGGGTCGGTCTTGGCGTCCACGTAATTACCTGGTCTCGGCATACGTGCCTTGTGATGCGCCCACAGGTTGTGGTGAAAGCTGTAACGGGCACCGGCGCTGCCGCGCACCAGGCTGCCATATCCGTGTTCACCCTTGGAATGTACCGAGTCATTCAGGGACTCGGTGATCATGCTCCACTGCACGGTCACGTTGTCGATGGAGCGCAAACCCGACTTGCCCGAGGGTGAGACTGTCAGCGTTTCATCCGTCGCCCAACTGGTTGAGCAATGGTCGATGATGATGTTGTGACCGGCGCCAACTGAAATGGCGTCCGTTTCCACGCCTTTTTCACTGCCGGGCCTGGAGCGGATGTAACGGATGATCACTTCGTTGGCCTTGATCACCAGGCCGTGGTTTTTCAGCGTGATGCCACCGCCAGGTGCAGATTGACCTGCGATCGTCAGCTGTCCGTTCTTCACGACAATCTCGCGCTCAAGTTCAATTGTTCCAGACACGTCAAAAATGATTGTGCGAGACCCTGTCTCGCGCAAGGCCTGGCGCAGGCTTCCGGGACCGTCGTCATCCAGCTTGCTGACTTTGATGACACGCCCGCCGCGCCCGCCCACCGTGTGCCGCCCGAACCCTTCTGCACCGGGAAAGGCGTCAATATGGATTCCGGGCTCCGCCGTTGTGCCAGCGGGGGAAATCGTTGCCAGCAAAAGGGTCAGAGGGATGATTGCAATGCGGTAATTCATGAATGCGGGATACCGATTTATCCGATTACGAGAGATGGGAACGAACAATAGCATTTAGCCCCTGGAAATAGTATGCCAACGCTGGCACAGAACACCAGGCCAGGTAAAATCCAGCTACTCAACCAGGCTGTTCCTATTTCGTCACCATGCTCGACAACTCCGGGATCTGTTCCAGGATGTCATGAATGACGAGGCTGGCCATAGTTCGTGCACCGTCGGGGGAGAAATGGGTGTTGTCCTCAAGGCCTTCAGGGTAATTTTCGAATTCCCCGGGTTGCAGGAAAAGATACAACGATTGAGAGGCTTCAGAGCCGTATTCAACCAGAAGTGCGCGGCTGGATTTTTCCATGTCAATGAGCGGGGTGTTGGTCTCTTCGGCCACTTCACGAACCAGGTCGGGATAATCACCATGGGAGTCGTAAAACGCTCCTTGCTCATCGAACCTCCGGCGTACGACCGGGGTGAAGACATGGGCTTCCCATCACGTGAGCGGACGTCTGAAACGAAACGTACCAAATTTGCCCGGAATTGATCGGGTGTCGTGTAGCGCCCGACCTTTTTCACTGACTGGTCGTTGTGGCCGAACTGGATGAACACGTAGTCGCTAGGGCGGGCCTGCTCTAGCAACGCATCCCAACGCCCTTCTTCAATGAATGTCTTGGTGCTGCGGCCATTTTTTGCGTGATTCCTGACAATAACGGTCTTTTTATCGAACCATGGCTGGAGCATCTCTCCCCAGCCCGTCTCGGGACGCTTGTCAGCCTCTTTTTCAGCCATGGTGGAATCGCCTGCCAGCAGAATTTGAAGGGCGGCCTCTTGCCCGTACAAGGCGGATGGGTTCCAGTCCCCAAAAATATTTTCCAGCGTGTACGCTGCCGCGGCTTCCGCGGATAACTGCTTCGACCAGGGGATCCTTTCTTCGGTACTTGAGCCGGGGCCGCTGTTGCCGAACTCCGCAAAAAACGCGGTTGACTCGCTGGCCGCCCGGCCCCAGTTGTGCCAGCCTTCTGGTGTAATGTGGCTGCCTAACTCGTTGTTGATGAACACGGCTTTTGCAAACTCGCGCCATGGCCGGCCAAGGTAAACCTTGTTCACATCCGGAGCTGCGGTAAGTCGGCAGTGCTTGAATACCAGGCCAAATGGCTGTTTCTTGCTGGTTGATGCTGCCGTGATGTACGAATTGCCCAGAGACCGGATCTCGCAGTTCTCGAATAGCGCGGTGCCGCCTCCAAAAATGAAGTCCGTCGAGCCTTCGATACGGCAGTCTTTGAAATAGGACCTGGAGCCTTCTCCAGCTACGTAAAGCGTGTCCTGGAATCCCCTGATCGAGACGTTGGCAAAAGATGCCCGGTCGGCATCCAAATGCAGTGCAACAGCCTGCCCGGCAGGGCCGGAAGAGTTGATGATGGTGAGATTCCCGGCATGAAAATCGTTGCCGCGAACCTTCATGGTGTAGGTGTGGAAGGTGCTGTTACGTCCTCTGTCGACTTTGTCGAAGGAATCATTGAAGGTGATGATCGTGCCTTCGCGGCTTTCACCGATCAGTGACACCATGGTGTTCCAGGCGAATACTTCGACTTTCTCCCTGTAAATCCCGTCTTTTACACGGATGATGATGCGTTCACGAGGGAAACTCTTGGTGGCATCGATGGCGTCCTGGATACTGGCGAATTCACCCGTTCCATCCAACGCCACGGATAATTCGGTTTGATAGTCCTGCGCATAGATCGAAGTGGAAACCACCAAAAGAGCCGCCAGGACGGTACCTGCATCAAAAAAAGTCAGAATGATGGATGTCAGTCGAGAAGCCATGATTTGCCATGCTCGCGTAATAACAACAGCTGTGGACTGTAGCATTTTAGGCGATATTGGACGATGCCGAAGTAGTTTTACGCTTACGGTTCGCAAACTCACGCGGCTATTCGGATGGATACATTCAGCCCAAGCCTGTGAGCCATATCTACAAGGCTGTCAAGACGGAACTTGTGAATCTTACCTTGCAGCAAAGCACTGACCCTTGGCTGACTGATGGTTAATACCTTGGCTGCTTCAGTCTGTGTCAGGCCCAGCGCGGCTATTTTTTCGGATATTTCAATCATTGCAGCGGAACGCAATTTCAAATTTTGTACACGAATCGGATCATCTTCCAACGCATCCCAAACACTTTCGAACTGTTGACGATCATTCACGGGCTGCTCCTGAGCAATAGTTTTCTTACCGCAATCCTGGCAATCTTAATGTCCTGTTGGCGTGTCTTCTGCGTCTTCTTCCTGAAGGCATGCAAAACACAAACGGTGTCTACTTTTTTTGTCAGGTAAATAACTCTATATTGACCACCTTCCTGAACGCGGATTTCCCTGACACCTTTACCGACCGTGGGCATAGGTTTCCAGTCAATAGGATTCAATCCGCGTTGAACCTTATCGAGTTCGTGACCAATCACGTGTTTGACCTGAACTGGAAAGCCTCTGATTGTGCTAAGCGTGCGACCGCAAAACTCAATGCTTTTCATCGGAATTATATACCTAGATGTATATTATTCAAGTAGAACGCGATTAATTGACCTGTGAAATTCATGCATCTATTTTGAGATCACTAGGAAATTGGAAGCGACAGCAAAAGGCGTTCAATCCCATAATTGAATGCTGAACTATTTGTGAGGTAAAAGGACACACGGGAAGAAGCAGCGTTGTAAATATGCGGAATCACAAGGAATTCGGAATGTCGGTGACACCGAACTCAAGTATCTCGTGATCAAAAAGTACATACTCGAATAGTCACAGGACTGCGATTGCCTTGCCACCTGCATCGGCGACGGCAGGGTGGCACAATTTGCTTCGTTGAAGGATAATGCCACCGGTAGCAATCGTACCCTCATCTGGCATTACTGGCAAAATATAGAGTTATCTCATCAACAAAGTACAAAGTAACCGTGGACCGACGAAATGATTTATTTTGAAACTGGCTCAACCGAAACCTCTTTAACCGCCGAAGACCTGAAAAACGGTATGGTCACTGCCCTGGAACGCATGGGTGAAAAACAAAAGGTTTTGGCGATACCGCCCGACTACACGCGCCTGCCTTCGCGTTCGGGGGAATTGACGGAGTTTTGTTGGCAGTACTATGGTGACGCCCTGACGGACGTGTTGCCGGCGCTGGGCACGCACACACCAATGACCGATGGCCAGATTTCCCACATGTTTGGTGAGACACCGCGTGGCCTGTTCAGGGACCACGATTGGCGCAACGATGTCATCACCCTGGGCACGGTGCCCGCGGAATACATCAGGGATATTTCGGAAGGCGCTTGTGATTTCACCTGGCCAGCGCAGGTCAACCGCATGCTGGTCGAAGGTGATTATGACCTGATCCTGTCCATCGGCCAGGTCGTCCCGCATGAAGTAGTCGGCATGGCCAATTACAACAAGAATATCTTTGTCGGCACCGGTGGCGCTGAGGCCATCCACAAAAGCCATTACATCGGTGCGGTTTATGGAATGGAGCGCATGATGGGGCATGCCGACACGCCGGTGCGCAGGGTGTTCAACTACGCCTCCGAGCATTTTGCTGCAGACTTGCCGATTGTTTATGTGCAAACCGTGGTGGGCCTCAACAAGCAGGGTGAACTGCAGACCTACGGCTTGTTCATCGGCGACGATTTCAGTGTGTTTGACAAGGCGGCGAAGCTGTCGCTGCAGGTCAATTTCGAGATGCTGGATGAGCCGATCCAGAAGGCCGTCGTGTGGCTTGACCCGACCGAGTTCAAGAGCACCTGGCTGGGTAACAAGAGCGTCTACCGCACACGCATGGCGCTGGCTGATGGGGGTGAACTGGTCGTGCTGGCGCCCGCGCTGGTTGAGTTCGGCGAAGACAAGGAGATCGACCTGCTGATCCGCAAATATGGCTACCACGGCACACCGCACACGCTGAAGGCGGTGGCGGAGAACGAGGACCTGGCCAATAACCTGGCTGCTGCCGCGCACCTGATTCACGGCACTTCCGAGGGGCGTTTCAACATTACCTATTGCCCGGGCAAGGGGCCGGATAACCTGACACAGGAGGAAATCGAGGGCGTGGGATTCAAGTACGCCGACTTTGATGAAATCACGGCCAGGTACAACCCGGAAATACTGAAAGAGGGCTACAACACGATGCCGGACGGGGAGGAGATATTCTACATTTCCAACCCGGCGCTGGGCTTGTGGGCCTTCAAGGACCGGTTCAAGTACTAAAACACTGGTTGGTCTGCTAATCTCATTATTTGCACAAATGTAATAACATAAGTAAAATTAGTTATTACAAATGTTATGACTGTTTGGGTCGGAAATTATGGAAATTAAACTGCGGAAAGTCGGTAATTCTGTTGCCTTGATCGTGCCCAAGCGCGTGCGTGAAAACATGGGTGTTGCTGAGGGTAGCTCGGTTTATCTCACCGAGACGCCCGATGGCTACAAAATCAGCCCCTATGATCCCGAATTCAGCCGGCAAATGGACCTGGCGCGCAAGCTCCAGTTGAAACACCGGGACGCTTTGCACGAACTGGCCAAATGAAAGAGATTGTCTGGATTCTGGACGAGGTAGTACTGGCTGTACACGATGAGCAACTGGCAGAGCATGGCGGGCTGTCAGGAGTCAGAGATCGTGGTGCAGTGGAGTCAGCACTGGCGCGTCCGCGCAACCTAGTGGCTTACGAAGCATGTGACGACCTGGCTAGGTTAGCGGCAGCTTATACATACGGAATAGCCAGAAATCATGGATTTGCAGACGGTAATAAACGTACTGCGCTAGTCATCGCTGATTTGTTCCTGATGCTGAACGGGTATGAGCTTGTCTCGTCACCGGCGGACAACGTGTTGACAATACTGGGGGTTGCTGATGGAACACTCTCTGAAGAGGAATTGACGCGATGGATCCGCGAGAACATCAAGACCATTACATAATGAATAAACTTGAGCACGTCAATTGGGGCATCATCGGTGTTGGTGATGTAACCGAGGTAAAAAGCGGACCCGCTTTTTACAAGATCGAGCATTCAAACGTGGCTGCGGTCATGCGGCGCGACGCGGAAAAGGCCGCTGACTACGCGCATCGTCACGGCATTCAAAAATGGTATTCAAATGCTTCAGAGCTGATAAATGATCCTGATGTGAATGCCATCTACATCGCAACCCCGCCGGATTCCCACGCGGGTTATGCGATCAGGGCAATGCGCACAGGTAAACCTGTGTACGTCGAGAAGCCGATGGCACGGAATTATTCAGAATGCGAGGAGATGCTGGCGGTCTCGGGCCAAACGGGTATGCCGGTCTGGGTGGCGTATTACCGCCGTGCCCTGCCGGCCTTCTTGGAAGCGAAGCGCATGGTCGAGGCGGGTGAGATCGGCAAGCCGCTGATGGTGAACATCAACCTGTTCCAGCAGGCAGCAGAGAAGACCCTGGCAAAAGAAGAAATGAACTGGCGTGTTTCTCCTGAAATCGCCGGGGCAGGACATTTCTTCGACCTGGCCTCGCACCAGTTCGACTACCTGGATTTCCTGCTTGGAAAAGTGACAGACGTGACTGGCTACGCCGCCAACATGGGCGGTTTGTACGCGGCCGAGGATACCTTGTCGGCCAGTTGGCAACATGAAACTGGTGTGCTGGGTTCCGGCAGGTGGTCCTTTGTCGTGGGTCGGGGTTGCGAGCGGGATGAGATTGTCATCGTTGGTGAGAAGGGCAAGATCGCGCTCTCCTGTTTCGCGGAACCCGACCGCCTGTGGAAGGTGACGGCTGAAGGAGAATCCGAACTTCGGTTCGAAAACCCGCAGCACATATCACAACACCTGGTCCGGCAGGTCGTCGATGAACTGCGCGGCGTGGGTGAGTGTGTCAGCACCGGTGAGTCCGCAGCCAGGACCAGCCGGGTGCTGGAGCAGGTGGTAAAGGAATACTATTCGGACCAGGCCTGATGAAAATTGTAGTAGACGACAAAATCCCCTACATCCGGGGCGTGTTTGAACCTTTTGCTGAGGTGGTTTACCTGCCCGGCGCAAAAACCACGGCCGGGGTGGTCAAGGACGCGGACGCGCTGGTAACCCGTACCCGTACCAGGTGCAGGCGGGAAGTCCTGGACGGGTCAAGAGTCAAATACATCGCCACCGCGACCATCGGCTTTGACCATATCGATACAGACTATTGCAAGCAGGCAGGTATCGCATGGAATAACGCACCGGGCTGTAACGCGGAGAGCGTTAACCAGTATATTTCCTCAGCGTTGTTTTCGTATGCGGGACGCAAGAAACTCGTATTGAAAGGCAAAACCATCGGCATTGTCGGCGTCGGGCAGGTGGGCTCCCGGGTGGCTAAGACCTGCGCGATCCTGGGTATGAATGTGCTGTTGAATGATCCCCCGAGAGAACGGGAGGAGGGCTCTGCGCAGTTTGTTTCATTACAGACTATCCAGCAGCAGGCTGACATCATCAGCTTCCACGTGCCGTTGAACATGGACGGTATGGACAAGACCTTCCACATGGCAGATGAAGAATTCTGCAATGGTCTGAAGAAGAAACCATTGATCATCAACACCTGCCGGGGTGAGGTCTTCGATACCCGGGCGGTGTTGCAGGCCGCGGATGCAAATGAAATCTCCGGTGCGATCATCGATTGCTGGGAAAACGAACCAGATCTTCACCCGGACTTGCTGGATCTCGTGGATTTTGCCACCCCCCACATCGCCGGTTATTCGAAAGACGGCAAGGCCAACGGCACGACGCGCAGTGTGCAGGCGATCTCGCGGTTTTTCAGCCTGGGTATCGACGACTGGCAGCCACCCGGTGTCGAGCCACCTCCCAACCCGCTCATCGAACTGGATGGCGGCGGGAAGGACGAGGAACAAATACTCGCTGACGCGGTGCTCGCCACCTACCAGATTGCCGAGGACGACCGGGCGTTGCGGCAAAATCCGGACCACTTTGAACAGCTCAGGGGCGATTACCCGGTCAGACGCGAGTTTGATTCCCATACGGTCAAGCCAGTCAATGTTGATGATGGAATCCTGCAAAAGCTAGCTGAACTGGGATTTAAAACCGAACGCAATTAATCGCGACCGGCTGCGCCGGTTGCGATATCAAGCTTAGGTGTATGTGAGGCTGTAGGAGGGACCAGCTCCGCTGGTCGCGATATCAAGCTTAGGTGTATTCAGGAAAGCATTCGCGAGCAGCAAAGCTGCTCCCTCCTACAAAAACACCAGCTGCATGTGAGGCTGTAGGAGGGACCAGCTCCACTGGTCGCGATATCAAGCTTAGGTGTATTCAGGAAAGCATTCGCGAGCAGCAAAGCTGCTCCCTCCTACAAGAACACCAGGTGTATGTGAGGCTGTAGGAGGGACCAGCTCCGCTGGTCGCGATATCAAGCTTAGGTGTATTCAGGAAAGCATTCGCGAGCAGCAAAGCTGCTCCCTCCTACAAAAACACCAGGTGTATGTGAGGCTGTAGGAGGGACCAGCTCCGCTGGTCGCGATATCAAGCTTAGGTGTATTCAGGAAAGCATTCGCGAGCAGCAAAGCTGCTCCCTCCTACAAGAACACCAGGTGTATGTGGGGATGTAGGAGGGACCGGCTCTGCCGGTCGCGATTTGGTATCAAATGGTGTTCTGGTAGATATCCAGGATTAATTCAGTCGTTAACCTCGCAGATTCGGCACTGGCAATGGGTGTTGCGCCGGTTGTAACACAGTGTTCAAAGTCCAACAGTATTTTTTGGTGCGCCAGCGTGTCGGTCACCGCGGCGCTGGTGGCGCCGTCGTGCGTGTAAACAAAGTTTGGGTCCGTTGGGTTATCGATGCCGTCGATACTCCAGTGGCTGATTACATCATCGGTCAACGTAAAGCTGCCTTTTTCGGTGTGCACTTCCATGCGCGCCGCAAAGCCGGGCAGGGTGGCGGTGGATGCAACTACGGTGCCGATCATACCGTTGCCGTGGCGCATCAGTGCAGCGCCGTGGTCTTCGATTTCAACGTCGTGCGCAAAGGTATCCAGCATGCTGACTACCTTGGCGGGTTTGCCAAAAAACCAGGTGTAGATGTCCAGGTTGTGGCAGGCCTGCATCATGAATGATCCGCCACCGTCGCCCGCGAAGGTGCCACGGTAGTCGCCGCTGTCGTAATAACTTTGCGGCCGGTAAAATTTCGCAATGACATCGACCGCGAATACGCGCCCGAATGCGCATTGGTCCAGCAGTTCCTTGATGGCAGAGTTGTCCGGTGCGGCACGGTGCTGGAAAGCGACTGCCAGCGTGACCCCCGCATCACCGCAGGCAGATATCGCAGCATCCATGGCCTCGATACTGACGTCGAGTGGCTTTTCAGTGAGTATGGGTTTACCCGCCCGTGCGGCTTCGATGATGCCCTGGTGGTGCAGGCCGTTGGGTGTGGTAATGCAAACAGCATCGTAATCCAGGTCTACCACACCCAGGCTTTGCCAGCTTGGCAGGTCAGGCCGGGATGAGGGTGAACGGCCCGAGCGTGATACGACACCTGGGACCTCACCACCGATCTCGGAGATCGCCTGAACGTAGGTGTTGCAGATACTGCCTGTGCCGATAATTACATAGCGCATTTCTCTCTCCTAAAATACCCAGGCCAGCTTGGTGAAGATAGTGTCGCCCTGTTGCGATTCCTGCCCCTGTTCCGAGGTACCGCGCTGGTAGGCGATCTGCCATGAACCAAAAGGTGGCTTGAAGCGCCACACCCACAGGGCCTGAACGTTTTCCTTGGAAATTGCGGAATTGGTCTGCACAAACACCTTGGCGTACATATCCGGATTGAAGGCGTAAATCGTCTCAAACACGTGGATGGTGGTGGAGTCCTGGTCGGGATCAGGCTCCAGGTCGAGTCTCGTCAGTTCGTACTCGAAGCGCCACTTGTCCCCGATCGGCCATCTCAGACCCACGCCGTACAGTGTCAGATCACTGTCGTAGTTGAAACCCTTGCTGGCATAAGCGTATACCCGGCGGCCTTCGCGCGAGTCCCATTCCAACTCAACCCGGGTGCGATCGTTACGGAATTCTTTTTCGAACAGCTTGTACTCTTCCAGGTGAGACAACTCCACTTCCCAGTATCTGCGGAAGGTGAAATCGATGGAACCGTCCAGCCTCCAACTACGCAAGGTACCGTCCTGACCGGTATAGCGGTTGTAATTGACCGAGGCCTCTATTTGTTCGAATACACCTTCCTGGAACCAGAACTCGTGACTCAGGTTGGTATCCCATTCCTTGCGGTCGTCATCGCGCAGGAAACCGACCGTGTTGAAATCGTCCTTGATGCCTTCATCGAGGTTTGTGTAGCGAATGTGGAAATGACTCCTGGCGCTGTCCCAGGCGGGCCGCAGGAACCAGGCTTTGCCGTTATCCGAGGTCGGTCCGTATATCTGCAGGAACTGGGCCGTCATACCCAGGGTGTCGGTAAAGAACCAGGTGGTGTCCAGACCGGCGGAGCCCGCGTTGTCACCCTGGTAGCTGCGATTGGCAGCCAACAGGCCAATGTTTGAGCCTTTCCCGATCCCATGTTGCAAACGCATGACACCGTAGTCCGCGCTGTTTACAGCGCCGTCCTCGTCCACCACATCCGCCGAAGTGGCAATGGCTGAAAAATCCGTGGCTTTGTACTTGCCATTGGTCTTGGCTCCCCAGTCGATATCACCAATACGCCGGCTGTAGAACTGCTCGATGCGCTGGCTGTACATCTCGTTACCTTCCAGGAAGAAGGGGCGTTTTTCAGATATGCGCAATTCAAAGCGTGACAGGTTAATCGTCTCCACGTCGGCTTCGATCAGGGCAAAATCCGGATTCAGCGTGAGATCCACTCCAAAGCGACTGGATGGGCGCCAGCGGATATCAGCGCCGATTTCGATGTCGGTATCAGCATCTTTTTCGTAGGCGGCCATTGCGTAGGGGATGAAGGTCCATGCGTCATCCCGTGCTGGCGGGTTGATACCGGTCAGTTTTCCAAAGGCCGAAACGCGGAACACGGATTCTGAAGGGTAAGCCCACAAGGCATGCTCGTTGCGGCGTGGCACCGTGCGCCGGAAGTTCAATCCCCAGGTACCGTCCTGGCCGGCGGGGAAGCGCAGGATGGCGAAGGGGATTTCCATCTCCACCGTCCAGCGGTCTGCATGGCGTTGGGTCGCCACGTACCAGGTGGCATCCCAGCGGTCGTCGGTGGTGCGGCCGTTGTCGGCGAAACGTTCGTCCTCCTGGGTGCCCAGTGCATTGGTTTGAAACGCGTAGGCCGTACGGGCGTCACCGAATGTGTCCAGCATGACCTGGAGCGAGTCATCACGGCCCAGGCCTCCGTCGCGTTGGGTGCGGGCGGCGGATAGCCGCGACATGTCCGGATCAAACGCTTCGAATGCAATAAACAGGGACGTTTCGGTCTGGGCCACGCGCACCACCGTGCGGAACGCAGAGGCTTGTCCAAAGTCGGGCTGGAACTGGATGAAGGGTTGGTCGATAAGCGTAGCGGTGGCCCACTCCTGCTCGTCTATATTGCCGTCAATGAGTGGTGCTGCAGCGAGGGTGCCTATATTGATTGAGGCAAGCTGTTCCGGTATTTCGGAAGCCATGACGTGGCCTGGCGCCAGTGATAAAAGTACGAGTACCAACGCCAGGATTCTAAAAATCATCGTAAAGGGTCATTTCCATGCTGCAGATGCACTCAAGAGTGCACAGGGGTCGCGGATTTCCGCCTGTATTTGGTGTAGCGGGTATTACAGGCGATAGGCCTTCTTGACCAGGCCGTACGCCAGTTCCCTGGCTATACGCTCGGCCTCGGCTTCGCTAATCCTGTGTTCGCTAACCATCCTCGCCAGGAATGAACAATCCACCCGCCGGGCCACATCGTGGCGTGCGGGTATGGAAAGAAAGGCGCGGGTGTCGTCATTGAAACCGACCGTGTTGTAAAAACCCGCCGTTTCAGTCGTTTGTTCGCGGAAGCGCATCATGCCTTCCGGGCTGTCGTGGAACCACCAGGGTGGCCCGAGACGCAGACAGGGGTAGTGTCCGGCCAACGGCGCCAGCTCGCGGCTGTAATTGGTTTCGTCCAGCGTGAACAGGATGCAGGGTATAGTGTCCGGCCAGCGGCGCCAGTTCACGGCTGTAACTGGTCTCATCCAGCGTGAAAAGAATGACGGTCAGATCGGATTCGTTGCCAAACCGGTCCAGCAGCGGCTTTAGGGCTTTGACATATTCTGTCTGTTGCGGGATATCGGCGCCCTTGTCACGGCCAAAGCTGGTCAAACAAATACGGATTGTGATTGCGGTAGCTGCCGGGGTGGATCTGCATGACCAGGCCGTCATCGAGGCTCATGTGGGCCATTTCGGTGAGCATTTGGGCGCGGAACAATTCAGCATCTGACGCGCTGCCATTACCCAGCAAGACTTTTTGATAAAGCGCTTCACAGTGCTTGACGTTCCAGATCGGCAGTTGCAGCCGTCGGGTGGCCGTGATCGGTGGAGGTCGCGCCCATGGACTTGAAAAACTCACGCTGTTTGCGGTGCGCTTCCAGGTATCCGGATATAGCTGGAAATGTCTTCCCCGGAAATCTCACCGAAGCGCTCGATATTTCCGGAAAAATCCTCAAATTCCGGATCCACCACCGGGTCAGGACGGTAGGCGGTGATAACCCTGCCATCCCAGTCGCTATCACGGATCGCCTGTGGTGTTCCAGTGAGTCCAGTGGCGACTCGGTAGTCGCCAGCACTTCGATATTGAAACGGTCGAACAAGGCACGGGGACGGAATTCCGGGCGGTCCAGACAGGCGTTGATGTGATCAAAATACAGGTCGGCTGTCGCATTGCTCAAGGGCACTTCCAGGCCAAAAACCTCGTCAAAAACGTGATCCAGCCACAGACGCGAAGGGGTACCCGCAAACAGGTGATAATTTTGTGCAAATAATCGCCAGATACCGCGTGTATCGGTTTCCGTTTGCACGCCATCCAGCCGTCTCGATTCCGAGTGATTCCAGTGGAATACCCTGGCTGTAAAGCATCCTGGTCACATAATGGTCCGGCTTTATCAGTAATTCGACGGCATCGGGGAACCTCTCATCCAGGGCGAACCAGGCAGGATCCGTGTGACCGTGCGGACTGACGATCGGCAGGTCACGAACCGCTTTGTAGAGGCTGGATGCGATATTGCGTGTGTTGGGATCGGCGGGAAAAAGTCTTTCCGGATGATTGAAATTTTCAGTGGACATAGAATGTCATTTCCGAGTTTGCAAAATTGGGCTACAATTCGTTGCTACCGGTAGCATTATCGTCTAAGGTAAACCCCTAAACAAGAGTAAAACAAGGCTTATGAGCAAGATAACCCTCAGGATTTGTCTAGTCGGTCTCGTCTTGGCCAGCGGGATGCTGATTTCGTGTTCCCGCCATGATGAAACTGTCGTTTTGAAGCTTGCGCACGTGCTCGACACCGGTCACTCGGTACACCAGGGCATGGTGCACATGGCGGAGCGTCTTGAGCACTATTCCAATGGCAGCATGCGTATCGATATTTACCCGAGCGGCCAACTCGGCGCTGAGCGCGATACGGTGGAATTGGTACAGATCGGATCACTGGCCATGACCAAGGTCTCCGCCGCCCCGCTGGAAGCTTTCGTGCCGGCCATGCAGGTTTTCTCCATCCCCTATGTATTCCGCTGACCGTGAACACTATTTCAAGGCGCTGGATTCCGAGGTCGGCAAGGAATTGCTCGAGTCCGTCGAAGTCGCCCGGCTGAGGGGCATGGGCTATTACGATTCCGGCAGCCGCAGCTTCTACATGGTCGACACGCCCGTCGAATCACCGGACGATATCACAGAGCAAAAAAATACGCGTGATGAAAAGCCAGACCGCGGTCAAGATGATCGACGCGTTTGGTGGTGGAGCCACACCGATCTCCTGGGGTGAGTTGTACACGGCTCTGCAACAGGGTGTCGTGGACGGCGCCGAGAACAACCCGCCGAGTTTTTACCTGTCGGGTCATTACGAGGTCTGCAAGTACTACGCTCTGAATGAACACACGGCCGTACCGGACATGCTGCTGATGAGTAAACGGATATGGGATGCGCTGGCACCACAGCAACAGGAGTGGTTGCAGTATGGCGGTCGATGATTCGGTGGCTTACCAGCGTGAGTTGTGGCAGAAGTCCACCGAAGACGCACTGGCGGCAGTGCAGGAGGCCGGCGTCATCGTAACCTACCCGGACAAAGCACCGTTCATGGCGGCTGTCGAGAAGATGAAGAGCATGTTACGACGGTACGGAAACCGGCCGGTATTTACGCGCGATCGAAGCGGTGGAGTGAAGATCATGCAAAAACTCGCAAATATACTCGATACAATCCTGAAACCGGCATTGATCCTGCTGATGGTGGCGCTGGTATCCGCCGTCAGTTGGCAGGTGATATCACGTTACATTTTCTCCTCGCCCAGTTCCTGGACCGAGGAAGTGGCCCGTTTCCTGCTGATCTGGATCGGGGTGCTGGGCGCAGCCTATGCATTCCGCACCGGTGTGCACCTGGGGCTCGACGTATTGCCAAAGAAATTGACAGGCATACCGGCGAGTATCCTCAAATGGTTTACCTTGGTGGTTGTGATGATCTTTGCAGTGGGGGTGCTGATCATCGGCGGTGTCAGCCTGGTTTCGTTGACCTGGGAACTCAAACAGTATTCCGCAGTGCTTGGCTTGCCCATCGCCTTTGTTTATTCGGTTATCCCGGTTTCCGGTACGCTGATTTGTATTTATGCCATTGCCGCAGCGATGGATGATGAAATAGAAAGCCTGGCTGATTCAGCCGAGGCGGGGAGTTAATCATGGTTGTTTTTATCCTGGTATCGACCTTCGTCATCCTGTTTGTGCTGGGTGTTCCCATCGCCTTCAGTCTTGGCCTGTCCACGCTGGCCACCATGCTGGTGACCATGGACTGGGTCCCCGCGGTTACTACGATCGCGCAGCGCATGGCGGGTGGTATCAACAGTTTTGCCCTGCTGGCGATCCCGCTGTTTATCCTGTCCGGACTGTTGATGGCCCAGGGCGGTATCGCAAGGCGGGTTATCGATTTTTCAAAGGCCGTTGTCGGTTCATTGCCGGGTGGCCTGGCCTTCGTCAATGTCATTTCCTGCATGCTGTTTGGCGCTATTTCCGGCTCGGCCGTGGCGGCAACTTCCGCCATTGGTGGCTTCATGATCCCCGAGATGAACAAGGCAGGTTATGACCGGGACTTCAACGCCGCTATCACGGCGACTTCGGCCACCACGGGTATGCTGATTCCGCCCAGTAATATCCTGATCGTATACGCAGTCGCCAGTGGTGGCGTGTCGATTGCCGCGTTGTTTGTCGGCGGCTATCTGCCGGGCATCCTGGTCGGCCTGGGCCTGATGGGCGTGGCCGCAGTGTATGCCAAGCGGCACAACTTCCCGGCAGGCGTGCGGGTGCCGTTCCCGGTATTTCTGAAATGCACGGTGGCGGCGATCCCCAGCCTGCTGCTGATCGTGGTGGTCATTGGCGGTATTCTGGCCGGTATTTTCACCGCCACTGAGGCTGGCGCAATAGCGGTACTGTACGCACTGGTTCTTTCTTTCATATACCGGCAAATGGACCTGACAAAATTACGCGCTGTGCTGCTCAAATCGGCCGAAACTACTGCCATCGTCATGTTCCTGATTGGTACTTCGATGGCCATGTCGTGGTTGCTGGCTTACGAGAACATCCCGGCCATCGTGGCGAAGTCGCTGATCGGCCTCAGCGATAACCCGTTCATGATCCTGTTGATGATCAACCTGATCCTGCTGATGGTTGGTATTTTCATGGACATGACACCAGCCGTGCTGATCTTCACGCCGATCTTCCTCCCAGTCGCGATTGAACTGGGCATGTCGCCGCTGCACTTTGGCATCATGATGGTGCTGAACCTGTGTATCGGTCTGTGTACACCGCCAGTCGGGAGCATCCTGTTTGTCGGCTGTGCGATCGCCAAGACCAGTATCAGCAAGATCGTACGTCCTATGATCCCGATGTACGTGGCCATGTTCCTGGCCTTGTTGCTGGTGACTTATGTGCCGGAGATCAGCGAGACCTTGCCGCGTTTCTTCGGATTAATAGACTAGGGAAGTACTGGAGAACGGAATGAATGTTCGCAGCAAAAAGCCAACGATAAACGATGTGGCCGATCTGGCAGGCGTTTCCAAGCGCACCGTGTCGCGTGTCATCAACAATTCCGAACTGGTCAGTGAGACAACCCGAACCAAAGTTCAAAAAATTATCGATGAACTGAATTTCAAGCCCAACCGGCACGCCAGGGGGCTCGCGGCGAGGCGATCCTACCTGATCGGCCTTGTCTATGACGCACCATCGTTGTTTATCACCAGCATCCAGAGAGGAATACTGAGCATCTGCACGCAAGCAGGATATGACCTGGTTGTTCATGTCAGTCCCGTGGATAGCGATCAGTTGATCGATGAGGTTACCGAGTTCGTCAGCCGTGCGCATCTCGATGGCGTAATCATTCTGCCCCCGGTCTCGGAGATCGATGAGGTAGGAACCGTGCTCGATGAAGCCGGCTATGATGTGGTGCAGTTCACCTCTAAATCGGGTGACGAGCCCTGGAAACTGGTCGTTTCCGATTATCAGCCAGCCATCGATGATTTGACAAAACACCTCGTGGATTTTGGCCATAGAGACATTGGCTTTATTTCGGGGCCGTCGGACCGGGTGGCATCGCAGAAGCGCCACGATTGTTTTGTCAGGGCGCTGAAGACCCACGGCCTGGAATTGAGGCCAGAGTGGACGGTTGAAGGAGATTTTACGTTTGAAGCCGGTCTCGAGGCCGGGCGTGAACTGTTGGCACTCGAACACAGGCCTACTGCTATTTTCGCGGCCAATGACGAGATTGCGTTCGGGGTCATGAACGTCGCCGATGAAATGGGTCTGAAAATTCCCGATGACCTGTCACTGGTCGGTTTTGATGGCTCCCGCGTTTCGATTTTTGTCGTTCCGTCCCTGTCCACCGTCATCAGGGATTCGGATGCGATGGCCCGGCTGGGTACGCAGAAATTGCTGGCGCTGATCGAGGAGGGGCCAGAGGGCGCCAGCGTATACAAATCCGTCGTTTTCCCCCGCTTTGTCCCGCGGGAATCTACAGGTCCGGTGCCCGCCAAATAAGGCAGGTAATACTCGGAAACAACCGTGAGTTTTTGCAAGCAGGCCGTTTCCAGGCCCGAGCGTATTTACAGTGACATGAAGCACCGCTCCTTACCCGCATTTATGGTTTTCGCAGCTATTTGCTGTTCTGCCTTCCCCGTGGAATCTGCGGCACTGGAGCCTGTCACTGCGGATAGCGGCCAACCGGGCGCTGCAGCTGGGCAAAAAGCCGCTTCTCAACCAAAAGCAAGGAAACAGCGCGATGGGCGGTCCTCGAATGCAACTGCCCTGGATATTGATTTTGAGCTTGAAGAAGTGGTTGTCACGGCTCAGCGGGTTGAGGGTGATGGCCGCAGACGGGGCATTGCCGCCAGCCGGGAGGAACTGGATAGAACAGATTCGACCAGCATGGAAGATTTTTTCGATGATATCGAAGGTCTGTCTACGCTGGGTGGCGATGACCAGGGGAATGCTTTCAGTATCGACGGATTGAGTCCCGATCTGAGCAATGTGACCCTGAACGGCCAGGCATTTGGCGAAGGACGGGGCAGCGGCGGCCTCGGCGCCGGAGACCTGCCACCCGAAATGATCAGGCGGGTGGAGGTATACAAGATCCCGACGGCCACGCTGGAAGAGGGTGGTTCCGGGGGCAGCGTGAATCTGCAGCTGCGTAACCCGGTGGAAATCGCCAGTCCTACCAGCAACATCAAGGGCAGATTTGCTTACGTACCCGGCCAGGGTGATTTCAGCCCGTCAGCGAGCTATTTTTCCGGCCGGCCGTCAGAGAGCAAGAAGTTCGGCCACATGTTCAGCCTGACCCTGTCCGAACGTAACAGGGGGTACGACAGCCAGGACATAAGCAACTGGGTCTTGCAGGATTTTGACGATACTACTGCTTACATCCCAAGCCAGGTTAGAAACAATGACGTACAGGATGACCAGCGCAGTGTCTTTGCGGGGCTTACCCTCGGGTTCAGGCCACATCGTTCACTGGATATCGGGGCCAGCGTATTTTTTAACCAGAAACAGCGGGATATCGAAACACACGCGCTGACACACCGCTTTGAAAGGCAACGGGATATCACGGCGCTGGCATTCGATGGACGTTTCGTCTCGGAGCTTGATTCGTCCGATAAAAGCCGTGAGAACCTGCGGGTGGTCGGTAGCACGCGTGAAGACAAGACCGATAGCCTGATCCTCGGCCTGAACGCCAACTGGCGCCGTTCAGGCTGGCTGGTAGATGGCGCACTGGGCTACAAGATTGACAATACCGAGAGTGATTCGCCAAGCCGCTCGGCGACTTTTGAAGCCAATAGTGATATGTCTTACCGCGCAAACAATGACGGCAGCCTGGTCACGTCTTACGCGGATGGGTTTCCGGAAATCCAGGACTTCCTGGCCGGTCGCATCAGCCTGTCTGAGCGGGAAACCGAGGATGTTAGCGCCGTCGGCAGTCTCGACGTAACAAAGGTGTTGCGGGAAGGGTTTTTCCGCCGTGTCAGGTTTGGAGTCAAGGCACGGGAAATGACCCGTGAGCGGAACAGTTTGACCGCGAAGGTCAACCTGGATGATGGCCTGACGCTGGATGATTTTTTTAGCGGTCAGCACCGGCGAACCCCGTGGGACACGGTTGCATGGCCAAGCAGTGATATTGGCCTGATCACCTCTGCTGCCTGGGAAGGGGAGCCTGAATGGGCGGAAAACCTGCTGAATGTGTATGACATCGAACGGCGGACCAATGCCGCTTACTTACAGGCGGATTTTCGCACCAGCGAAACAAGGAAACGCTTCCTGGTCGGTAATATGGGTATGCGCATCGTCGGCACCAACACCTGGATTGACGGTTACCAGGAAGACGACCTTGAACTCCAACCCATCTCGTTGAAAACCACTTACACCGATGTCTTGCCGAGTCTGAGTATGCGTATGCGCATCGCCGACCGGGCTGCCCTGACCATGGGCGCGGCGAAGGTTATGACGCATCCCGCGTTCAATGACCTGGCGCCCGGTATCCGTATCAACTATGCAGACCGATCGGGCAGGTCGGGTAACCCTTACCTGGAACCGTTCCGTGCCACCCAGTACCTGGCCGAGGTGACCTGGGCGCCGGTACGGGGCCGGCGACTGACCGCCAATATTGCATACAGGGATGTGGAGAGTTACTTCGCACTCGGTGAAGAATCCGTGGAGATATCGGATGACATGTTCCTGATTACCCGTCCCATCAACGGTGAAGACGGTTACATACTCACAGCCGGCGTGAAGCTGGAACAGAACCTGCGCCGCCTGCACAGGATATTCGCAGAACTTGACCCTGTTTGTTTCCTATATTCATAACGAAAGCAGCACCAAGATGCGCGACCCCTACACCGGCAAAAAACTGCCGATGCCGAATACCGCGGAGCAGGTCGCCAGGGTGAACCTGAATTACAGCAAGGACAGGTTGACAGGCAGGTTGAGTTATCAGTGGCGGGGGCAGTCACTGAAGGCATCCGTCAGCGAAAGCGGATTGTCCGTGTGGAACCAGGGAACGGGCAGCCTGAATCTGAACCTGGGTTGGCGTTTGAACGACAAACTGCAGATCAGTCTCGATGGACGCAACCTTTTGAGCGAGGATCAGTTGCGAACTACCGATAACGATTCCCAGCTGTGGCGCTTCACCGAGCGCTACCGGTCAATATCCGCTACCTTGCGTGGCAAATGGTAGAGGTCCACTGCAGCCCCATTCAATCAAGAATCGTTCGCCGGAATGGGTGTTTCCCCACGGGACCCGCCGTACATACATCCCTGTAGGCTCGGTCGCGACTCCCTGTCGCTCACGGTCCCGTGGGGAAATACCCATTCCAGCTTAAAACCCTGGAGTAAGTGGTAAAGGTCCAGGCTAAAGTGCCGGAGTGGTTATTCGGGCACTTTACCCTGAACTCGCTTGCAGGGCAGACCCACGGCACTCGTCAATAATCTGCTTCTTGAATGCTTTCGGATCGTTGATGATGTCGTAGAAATCTTCGACATACCGGATGGCCTTTTTACGGTTGTGCTCATCCAGGCGCGTCTCGTTTTTGAACAGACCCAGGATTTCCGGCTTTTTTGCATTAAACAGCGCCACGGTCTGTGGCAGCTGGTCATTGGCTCGACAAAAACCACGGTACAACCTCTGGCGGATGTTGCGAAGCTTCAGCGCTTCGGGCGGGTAGGCGTAATGCGCATCGACCAGTCCGGTTGCATCGAAATCGTAGGGGACACTGTACCTCGGCGTCTCGTAATCACCGGTGCCAATCAACCTGGTATTGTGGCAGCAGCTGTCATCTTCAGGGCCTTCATTCGTGGCGTAGTCAACATTACCCACCATGAACTGGAATAAGGTCAGATTGCTGATCTCGGCAGGGTCCAGGGTTTTGTACGATATTTTTGGAATTGCGAGCTTTTTTAGGCCGTTGCGCTTGGCGACGTCATCCACGTCCTCGATCAGGAAACTGAAACGGCTGACCGGACTGCCTCTACCCTGGCTTTCCCTGTATTCGATCATCATCGGCCGGACCCTGAAACTGTAGTCGGTGATCAGGTTGTAGATGCGGTAGGCCAGGAATTCCTTGACGTAATACTGCTCATACATATCGCGGTTTTTACAATAGGTCACCAATTTCAGGGATCCGATACCGCGGAACTCGGTACCCTTGGTGCTTGCCTTGTCGAAACGGATTTTTAAAGGCGGGAAGTCACAGAGCCGCAGACGGCGGCTGATACCCCGCGGTTCGACCTCGGCGTCTATCGTATGCTGCCGCCCGTCAGCACCGGTGTAGGTCAACTGCACGGGGTAAAGCGCATCCTTCTTGATGTTATTCCCGATCGTGCGCCATGGACCAGCGAGCGTGACCATCATTTCATTGCTGTCATCGAATACACGGGGCGGTTTGACGCCTTCTTCAGCAAAAAGCGGGGCAGCCGACAGCAGTGCAGTCAGTAATATGAGTCCATATAAACGAGAATTGGCAAGCAAGCGTTGGTGTCCCTCTTTGTCCCCTGATGGTTTCAGTATAGGACAGCCTTTTGAACAGGTGCGGCGTTAGTCATTCCGGACAAGCGCAGCGCGATCCGGAATCCACCTCATGAGAATTAACAAATGGATTCCGGTACCGGGTCAAGCCCGGCATGACGTTCTTTCGCCGAAATGACGGGGTGTATTTCTGACCCCATCATTCTCACTCCACCCACAACAAGGGGTGTCGCAAGGGCAGGTTGCGGACGACCTCTTGAGTATCGGGGTCGGCATCCAGGTTCTGCCACAATTCCAGGTAATCGGAATTCTCAAAATGCAGGCCGCCGAACAGCAGGCTTGGGTGCCGCACGGGCCATTCATCCCAGTACAGCACGTCCTGCGGATATGGCCAGGAAGATTTGTCCTTCATATAGGGATACAGAAATGACAGGCCTTTCCTGAGACCGCGTCCGTCGGGCAATTCATAGGTCCAGAGATCGTCCTCCCCGGTGGAGGCGATCTGCGCCACACCGGCCATTGCGTCGAGCACGAACAGAGAATAGCCATAGGGCTTGGTGCGCGCCAGTTCCTTGGGGAAACCGCCATCGGCAGCCATCATTTCCGACAGGTAGACCGTTTTGAATTGCTCGCGGATCCATGCCAACAAGTCTTCGCGTCCGACCAGGTCCGCAAAGGCGGCGGCCTGCATGGACCAGCAGACACCGTGGTTGTTCGGATGGACCCTCTCCCGTTGCCCATACGGGTGCGTGGTCAGCCAATCCAGGTATTCGGAAAACCAGTTCTTGATGTTTTCAAAATCCTGCACAGGCAAGGCCCCGCTTTGCCCCAGTATTTTTGCGCCCCTCGCAACCTCGGCAAGGTGGATCGTGTCGATGATGCCGATGCTGCGCCCGGTGTGGCGGCCCTTGATGGCCTGTCCATATAACAGGCTGGGATTCATCCTGGTCGGTTCGTCGACAAACCACGCATTCAGATGCGCGAGTGCGTGCGAAGCGTAACGGGATTCACCTGTGATCAACCAGGCTGACGTCAGCGTGCCGATAATCTCGCTTAGCCGGACCATGGCTTCGCGATGCGCCACGAAGTTATCCGGGTTGCTCATACCGTCCCTGCGCATATAGGGGCCATCGGGGTTGTCCGGGTCGGGCCACCAGTAGTCGCCCTCGGAATAGAAATCGTGCAAACCACCGCTGCTGCGCTCGGCCCTGGTAGCGGTGACGGTCACTGGTGCTTCAGACAGGTAGGCTGCGGCTTTGTCGAGAATCCTCGGTTTTTCGATCTCCGACCAGGTTGAAAGCATGCTGGCCTTGTTCGGCATCGGCCATTGATACGACTGGCAGGACCGTAACAAGGGCCAGACAGGTGCATACTTCTTCATGGAGTTTTTCACTCTGCCATCACCAGGAATTTGGAGGCGGGCTGCTGTCCGGCCAGCCAGGCTTTCAATCTTGGCCACGACTTCCGGGTAGTCCTTTGCCATGTCCTGCTGTTCGTTGACGTCGTTACGGTAGGCCAGGTCGAACAGTTTCAATGCTGAACCGTCGGAAGGGATCACCGCCTTGAAGTTGTGGTAGCGCACAAAGTATTTCCACTGTGGCTCTTCAGGCAGGTAGCCGCGCAGTCTTTCGATCACATCGGCGTATTGCGGGTCATTGGCCAGGTTGACGAACTCGTCCGGGTCTTTTTGCAGGTCGTACAGTTCCTCGCTGTCGTCAAAATAATGGATGTACTGCCAGCGCTCCGTGCTGACCGTGTGGTTGCCGAGGCCAAAGGTCGTGTGGGTGTATTCCTGCCAATCCTCTTCAGGATTCTTCACCAGGGGCAGCAGGCTGTTGCCCTCCCAATGATCTATTGGAGGTACACCCGTTATATCGGCGATGGTCGGGGCGAGGTCCAGCAAGTTGACCGGACGTGTGCTCGCGGTGCCTGCCTTGAACTGCTCCAGGTTTTGGCTGCCCGGCGGCACGATGATCATGGGTATGCGTGTTGATTCAAACCAGCCGGTCGCTTTGCCCCAGTGTTCTTTCTCGCCCAGGTGCCAACCGTGGTCCGACCACAGGACAACCAGTGTATTGCCGGCTTGTCCGCTCTTTTCCAGTGCCGCCATGATATTGCCGACCAGTTCGTCCACGAATGAAATCGAGGCGAGGTAGGAAGAAACGGCGTTTTCCCATTCACCGTATTGCGCAACGCTCCTGTGCAGGCCGGACGTATTGGGCGCCAGGGCGTACTCCTTGCCGGCGCGTGGTACGTCGTTCAGGTCATTTTCCACCATTGGTGGTAAGGCAACTGTCTCCGGTGGGTACAGGTCATGGAACCGCTTGGGGTTGTACAGCGGTTGATGCGGGCGGTGGAAGCCGACCGCCAGGAAGAACGGCTTGTCCCGCTCCTGTTTGAGCTGTTCTATGGCCCAGTTGGCCGAACGGGCATCGGAAAACATCTCGTCCGGAAGATCAACGGGGCCCCAGTCGAAGGTATTGGTCGAGCGCCAGGATCGGTCGGCCGGAAAACCGTTCAATGGCAGGCGGAATTCCTTGCCTTCCTTGACGAAGCGGTTGAATGGCGTTTGCTTGGCAAGATCCATTTCCTCCTTGCTGAAGGGCGCGCTGGAGGAGCCGTATTCGCCGTACTCGTCAAATGCGTTTTTGGGCATCCGGCCCATGCCGGCATGGAATAATTTGCCGACACCCATGACGTGATATCCATTTTGGCGGAAATGTTCCGGCAGGCTGACCAGGTGTGGCACATCTCTTCGGTAGTTCGCCGAATTGGTGTAGACACCGGTGGTGGTGGGCCACTGGCCGCTCATGATCGCCGTGCGCGACGGGCCGCAGATCGGCGCCGGTACATGGGCATTGGTGAACGACACACCCTGGGTGGCCAGCGTGTCCATGTTCGGTGTCTGGATCTGCGGATGTGTGTCCAGGAAACCGGCCCAGTCATTCATATCGTCGATGGCGATGAACAACACGTTGGGGCGGGTTGCGGCGTTGGCTGCTGGCGATTCATTTCGCCGAGATTGACTCAACGGCTATGAAAGCGAGCAAGGCGAAGACTATCGATAATTTTTTAATCATGTCTGTATATCCAGATTAAGTGAAAGCTGCGCCGGGTATTCCTTCCCGGGACACGATTTTACTTCAATATACAGCCCGACGGTTTACCGGTTTGGGCTCCCAACCCTGCAGCCCGGCGGGCTACCCTCTCCTTCGAGCTGTCTTCACGGGGCCGGCCTCACAGGACATCCTGTCCTGGGCGGCCTGAAATGTGCATCCCGCACTTTTCTCCCCTAACAGCTCTCAGGATTCGGTGCTCGGAGGTCGCCCACACCGGTAAACCATCAGGCTGTTCTAAAGGCATCGATCCCAGGTAAGAAACACGCCAGCACAGCTCGAAGTGCTCCATTGCAGCGATAAGACAATTGGAAACAACGGGGATACAGGTATTCCAACCTGAGACCTTACACAACAGGGATGTTGTGTAAGAGCCTACAGGGACGTATCCACGGCGTGTCTCAGGTGGATATGCCTGTGTCCCCGTGGTCCTGGCTGTGTCCCCTGGCCCTGCCTGTGTCCCCGCCATGGTCCTGCCTGCGCAATTCGACAGTGGGGTGGGGCCAGCGCCCTTTTCACTCCAAATATCCCTATTCGTTTTTTCCATGTGGGCAAGGACACTGACCCCTCTATTTAATCGCGACATAAACGTCGCTCCTGCAACAAATCATGTTTCATCCAACAGAAATGCGACCGCATCCGGCTCGCTCGCGTGCAGCCAGCCGTAAAAAATAAGCATACCGTCAACGATGCTGCCGTCCGGGCGCACGACCGGTTGTACGTTGTTAAAGGCCCAACCCGGATACTTGGTGGAATCCGGGGTGATATCACGTTTCAGCTTCCAGGTATTGCCCGCGTCCTTGGACACCCAGTGCTCGATCCTGCCGCCACCGTGGGTGTAATTGATGCCCTCCTTATCCTGGTAGCCATCGCCGACGATCAGGTAGGCGTGCAGATTGCCCTTTTTATTGCGTTTCAGGTAGCCGCTGTTCCACTGGTGGTTTGAGGCGGTAATGGGTGTCTTGAGCCATTCGCCGTCGACCTTGCGTACGTAGTAGTAATTGTGTGTCTCGAGGTTCTCCTCCGACAGCACATGCAATGCGCTGGGTTCACCGTTCTCGTCCAGACACAGGGCAGGCGGTACACCGGCGCCACGCCACTCGGTATCCCAGATCTGGCACTTGGCCCGGGCGGTTTCGATATCAACGGGTGTTTTTATGATTTCACCTGCGTCGTTGTGCACTTCATGGGTTTCGAGGTCGATCTTCAGCAGGGACAGGTTGTATTTCCATTCGTTGCGTACCGGCATATCGTAGCGCGGGTTATACAAACGCTTGGGGTCATTGGATTTGACGTCGTCGTAGTCGGTAAACACGACATACAGTGTCTTCTTGTCCGGGCTCAGAATTTTCGCCTGGTATGAAGACCATTCGGGATGATTGTAAATATCGAGATTGGTGACGTCGTTTTCCGGTCCTGTCCAGCTCTTGCCATTGTCAGCAGTGATTCGATAGGACCAGGAAGTGGAATGTCCGCCCGTACGGTAATAAATCAGGTCTTTGTCACCGGCGATCGCGAACATGGTTGGATAAGCCAGCATGGGTGCGATATCCGGCAGCTTTGTCCAATCCGATTCCTCTTTCACCCATACCGCCCGGTTGCTTGGCCACCAGGTGTACACCCGGCCGGTTGTGCATACGATACAGGAAATGCAGGTGCTCATCTTTGTCTACCCACAGAACCGGGCAGTCGTGGTGGTCAGTGGTTTGTTCGCCAAATGTTATGGGATCTGGAAAATGTCCGGCTCGCTGGATCGTATTTGACCAGCGAGGCATGGGTGGGTGCGACGTTTCGCGGGTTCTTGTTGGCTTCCGTGCCACCGCCTTTGTAGCCGATGTAGACCTTACCGTTCCAATAAACTGGCCTGCGGCCTCTGGCGGACGTCATATAGCATTTTCTTGGAGCCGCCAGACGCGAATGCCATGGGCTTGATCGTGCCATCTGCCATAAGCGGCCAGACCGGCCTCACCATGCCAACCAACGGGATTGCAATCGTGGCTTGTAAAAGATCTCTGCGTTTCATCTGCTTGATTCCTTTATCGATCGCGCTTCAGTCTTCGGTAATGGTAACGTCACCGCCGGATGCGGCAATGTAGTCATCGAGCATCTTGCCCAGGCTGGCGGTCAGCTCCGGCATGCTCTTGGCGAGGTCTTTGGCCTCCCCGGGGTCTTCTTCAATATTGTACAACTCCGCGGTGTGCTGGGAGCCTTTCCTCCAGGTCTTGATCAGCTTGTAGTCACCCTGGAACAGTGCGGTCTCACTGTCGGCGTTTTTGCTGCTCGACTTGGGATTGGCGGACTTGTCATGGAATACCAGGAATGGGTTGGGCCGTTCGACCGTGTCTGAGCGCTGATAAACCAGGTCTTTCAAGGAGCCGCCGTCCACGTTAACCAGTTCCAGGTCTGAATCCACGATATCGGCAATGGTCGGCAGGATGTCCACGCCGGATACCATTGTGCGGCTGACACTGCCGGGCTCGATGCCCGGCCCGACGATACCGAAGGGCACGCGGATGCCGCCCTCGTAGATGCTGTGTTTGCCTTCGCTAAGGGGGTAGTTACGCATGGTCCGGCTTTCGCCGTCGGATAATCTCAGTGTCGGCCGGCCACCGTTATCGGCCATGTAGATTATGTAGGTATTGTCCTCGATACCCAGTTCCTTGATCTTGGCAAAGAACTGCCCGAAACCTTCATCCATGTCCTTGAGCATGGCTGCGAAGGACGGCAGGTAATGTTTTTTACCCACCGCCCAGCTTCCGACATCATCGTAGGTTTCCTGGCGGTAAAACACCGACAGGTGCAGGGCGTAGTGGGACAACTGGAGATAGAACGGCCGGCCCGCTTTGACCTGCTCTTCCATGAATTCGGAACCACGCCGGGTCAGGTCGAAAATGTTCTTAGGGTCCTCTGCAGGACGCACTGTGAACTTGTCCAGCGACATCTTGCCCTTCTTGTTCTTTACATATGCGCCCGTGTTGCCTTCGCGGTTGGTGGTGGCGCCGTCACTTTCATCGTAGCCGAGCGTCGAAGGATCCGGGTTGTCGAAGCGGTGATCCCATTTACCAAAATGTGCAGCCCGGTAGGCCGGGTCGGCATCTTTCAGCACCCGGGGGATGGATGCCAGGTTTTTGAAAGCTGCGGTCCACTCGTCCCTGGGTTGCCCGTTGAATACGTGTTTTAACGGTGACTGGGAGACCTGGATCGAGCGGCGTGTTGGCAGGCAGTAGGTTCCGGGTGAATAACCACGGACAAAGCGTATTCCGCTTTCAAAGAAAGAGTCGATGTTTGGTGTCTTGAAATAATCGCTCTTTGTTTCAGGATCTCTTGGGTCCATCTGCGTGGAGGTCTGCACCCAGCCCTGGTCATCGGACAAGCAAGCAGGATAAAGTTGGGTCGTTTCAGGCTAATCTCACCCAGGTCCGCACTGCCGGTATCGAGCTTTATGAACTTCGGTGCATAACCGGGACAGTTGATTTGCAGGGACTGATCCGACTCCGCATTTTCGTTTGTGACTGGATCAATGCTGAAGCTTCCGTCAACAGCGGTGTTGCTGTTGCTTTCACCCAGCAGGATCTCGCAACCGGCCAGGGGCCGGGAAGCCTGGTCCAGTATCTTTCCCGCTGCCGAGGCATGGCAGGGTGACGCCAGCAGCAGCGAAATGACGGTAGCCGCCATGCAATATGTTTTCATTTACTCACCTATCGGCCAAACAGAAATTTTCCACGCAGGTCGCGATCTGGTTGCGCAAGCCATGCCTCGGCCATTGGGAAATGATGCGTCGAATGGCGTTGCCGGTACATTTTCAAATAAATATACTAGACGATGCTGCTACCGGTAGCAATACAAAACCTGTTAACGTTATCATCTCACATGCACGGAATGAAAATGAACCGAATACAAGCGCTGTTTCCCACCAGGCGGGTTGTTTCTTTTTTCTTGCTTATCACGGTCATGTCAATGGGTGCCTGCGATGCACCGGAGGCGCCGAGCCCCGAAGCGGCAGCCGGCATGCAAACCCCTTACCTGGAAGCGCTGATTCCACTGGTTGATCAACTGATCAGTACACAGGTCACGGACCCGGTGGACCCGGACTATGGCGCACTGGTCAGCCCCAGCACGAACCCGCAGCCCAACCCGAGGCATTCGAGGGCGGCTGAGGCGGTTTATCCCCTGGCCGTGGCCTACAAGCACACCCAAGACGAAAAATACCGGGCTGCGGCGATCCTGCTGGGTAACTGGCTGGTCAGCATCCAGCAGGATGATGGCACCTGGGGTGAAAGCTGGCCCAACCACGACGGCTGGAACGGCACAACGGCAGACCAGTTGATTTCGATTGCGGGGGCGCTGGAGTTGCTGGGAGAAGGCATGTCGGTCGAGGTGCGGGATTCTTGGGAGGATGCCATTATCAAGGCGGCGGATTTTTCAGTCGGGCGTTTTGGCCCCGGGCGCAGCAACATCAATTATGTTCCCACAGCTGCGGTCGGACTGGTGCTCGCGCACCGTGCAGTGAAATTCCCGAAGGACACGTGGTTGGAGAAAGCTGACGAGCTGGTCGCTTACGTCACTTCCCAGGTGAACGAAGACAATCTCATCGTCGGCGAAGGCAAAGGTGTCGACCTGGGTTACAACATTGCCCAGACGATCGGCTTTATCGCCTGGTACGGCATACTGCGGGATGCAACCGGATATCGTGGACAAGGCGGCATCGCTGCTGAAGACCCATATGTATTTCATGTATCCCAACGGTGCGATCGATAATTCCTGGGGCACACGCAGCTTCAAGTGGACGCTGGAAAGTGGCACCAAGACGGCGCCCGGTGTGCATTTTACTTTTGCATTACTGGCCGACAAAGACCCAGTCATTGCACGAGGGGCTCAGCTGGCGCTTTCGTGGCTGCAAAATCATGCGCTGGATGCGGAAGACCGGGTTGTCTACGGTCCCCATGCCTATCTGCATGAAAACAGCAATCCACCGAGTAATTACGGCACTTTTGCACGCGCCCAGAGTATCGCGACTGCAGTCGAATACGGGCCGGGATCCAATGCAACTGGCGCCCATCCCGGCGGAGCAACACAACTGGGTCAAGTTTTTTCCCAGCACGCAAACTGCGGTGCTGCGCACGGACAGGGTGATGGCGACGCTCGTCGTCCTACGAAAACAACCTTCGTTACCCGCTGGAGACCGCGGTGCGCGGCGGCAGCGCAACCCTGGTCTGGTTCGAGGGTTACGGGCCGGATGGTTTCTTGCAGGTGTCATCGCAAACCGAGTACCGGCGTATCGAAGACAAGCACATGCCGGACGGTATTGATCCGCTGCCGCTTACACCACGAATTGAAACGGCTGAAGAGGATTACCAGACGAACCTGTTCGACCCCGGTGCGGATATGGCGGTGAAGCAGTTACCTAACGCCATCGAGGTGGAGACATCAGGCGTGCTGCGTAACAAGGAAGGTGATGCCGGTTCCACGTTCAAGTGGACACATGCGTTTTTTGAGGGTAGCTACAGCAAGACGGTGGAACTCGCCTCGGCCGAAGGCGTACAGATCGTTGAGCCTTTCGTGGACAATCCGGGCAATAGCTACGCCTTGGAAGGCGAAGATACCTTTGTTATTACGACAAAGGATGGCGCTCAGTGGCAACTGAAAATCGACTCCAGCAGCGTGCCGTACAGCCTGGCTCACGGTGAGCAGCGCGAGCGTTATTATGTTCCGTTCCCCGGGTTCAATGCCTATCCGCTGGCCATCCGGCCGAACAGCCATGGCCCGGCAACCATCAAATACACGGTACGCGCCCGTGTGCAGTAAATAGGCCATTTCCCTTGTCGATAAAATGGGATGAAGGATTTTCTACGGCGGGAAACAGGAGTATTGTATGTCAATACGAGTAGACGGAGGTTCCAAACGATGCATCGCTTGATAGTACTTTCTCTGACGCTTTTCATGCTGGCTTGCAGCAGTGGTCCACCCATTACACCCGAGCCCGGTATGGAGGTCATTGGGCACGGCAGGGATGGCGAATTCCAGGCTGCTATTGCTGCTGACTGGAGCAGCTACACGAAAGTCATCCTGCATACTGCCGAGGTTGAATTCAGGGAAAATTGGCAGCGCGACAAGGAGCGGGAGTACAAAACCAAGTTCCGGGAAGAGGACATGGAGCGGTTCAAGACCACCGTGTCGGGTCAGCTTGCCAAGGTGATGCACAAGGAGCTATCTACCCGGGATGGTTATGAACTGACCAGCGAAAGTGGCCCTGGTGTGATGCGTTTCTTGCCACGTGTTGCCGACCTGGATATCCAGGCACCCGGTTGGGTACAGGAAACAATCGTCGATTCCATGGCCTACACCAAGGGCAGCGTGACGATTGAACTTGTAATACGGATTCGGTCAGCGACGAGTTATTGGGCGTAGGCTGGCAACACCAGTCCGACCCCCAGGAAGGCTACATGGAAGTGACCAACACCGTAACAACACCGTGGCGTTCCGTCGGATGATGCAGAAGTCTACCGACTGGTTACTGAAGCAGCTAGAAAAGGCCGGAGCAGCGGAGCGATAGCGAAAAAAAATTATTTTTGATCCTGACCGGCAGGCATGTTCAGTTTATCAATAGTGGGGCGATATTATCAGGACACTTACTATGAAACGATTCTTTCCATGCACCGTGGCTGTCATGACGGCATTCTTGCTGGCCTGTACCGGCCCGGCTCCCGAGCCGGATCCGGGTATGGAGGTCATCGATTACGGCAGGGAAGGTGAATTCCAGGCAGCGATTGGTGTTGATTGGAGTGGCTATTCAAAAATCCAGCTTGAAACAGCAACGGTAGAATTCCGCGAAAACTGGGTACGCGATCAGAAACGGCTCAATGACAATATCATCCGCGAACGGGACGAGATGCGGATCAAGACCGGTGCGTCGGACCTGCTTGGCCAGGTTCTTTCCCGTGAATTGTCCGATGCGGGTTATGAAATGAGCACTGAGAGTGGTCCGGGCATCATGCGCTTCGCACCGCGTATCGTGGACCTGGATGTCGTTGCTCCTGACCGGGTCAGTGACAGCATGGTCGATTCCCTGACCGATTCCCAGGGCAGTTTTACGCTGGAGTTGGAGATATACGACTCCGTTAGCAACGCGTTGTTGGCCAACACCCGTCAGCACCAGGAAGACCCGTACAAGGGCTACATGGAACGCACAACCAGCGCGACCAACCGAAGGGCGTTCCGCCTGATGATGGAACGCTGGGCCGGCTGGTTGGTCGAACAGCTTGATTCGGTCCACACTCGAGCTTCAGAATAGTTCAGCTTCAGGTTAGCGGGATCCTTGTCCATTTATTGAGGTTTATCATGAAGAACTGGTTTTTAGCACTTTTCATTGTTGCATGGTCGATACCGGTACTTGCCGAAACCGGCCAGCCGTCCGATACCGGGGAAATAATCAAGTACGAGACCAAGGATGGTGGCATGTTGACGGCTGCGGAAATCGACTGGAGTACCTATACAGAGGTCGCTCTCGACAGGGCTACGGTCGAATTCCGGGAGAACTGGGCGGAAGACCAGCGGCGGGTCTTTGACAACATTCTCAGGGAAGCAGACCTGGAGCGGATCAGGACCGATATGTCAGACATGCTGCACAGGGTGCTGAGCGAGAAAGTATCCGGTTTGGATGCCTATGCATTGAGCGATCAAAACGGCAGGGGCGTGCTGCGCCTTACGCCGCGTATCGTGAAGCTGGACATTTACCAGCCCGCAAAAGCACAGGACTACGTCGGTCATGTGCTGGTCGATGCCGAGGGCAGCATGGTGATCACGCTGGATATCACCGACTCCTTTACCGGCAAGTTGCTCGCCTCTTCCTGGAACGTGCAGGTAGATCCGGAAAAGGGCTTCATGTGGTCCTCGACAAGTGGCAGCAACAAGACAGCCTTTGGCCAGATGATGAAGCGCTGGGCAAACTGGCAATTCGAATTGTTCGACATCGTCCGCAGCGGCGAACTGCTTCCGACAACGTCCGACGGATGAAAAGGGGGTCAGAGTAAATCCCGGATGGTATTGCCTCCAGAAAGTGCCAGAGTAGCGCTTACTCTGGCACTTTACTCTGACCCTCCCTACACGGCGTGTCCCGGTAAGGAACATCCCGTCCCCAGCCTACGTTGCCAGCACGATGCTTAAACTTTAAAACTTGCTTCCCTCTTCAATTGAAACTTATCCAAAGTAAAACAGCTTTGGTAAATCATGCTGTTTTCCATTCCGGGTGTGGTGTTGCCTCCAGAAACCTTACACAGACCAGGGATGTATGATGTAAGAGCCTACAGGGATGTAGTATACCGGCGTGTTTCTGGGAGGTAAATACGCAGTGACCCGGGATGGGCCTGGTATGAGCCCAAATACTGTTCATCCTGAACATAACGGTGTGTCCGAGGAGGGAACACCTCCACTCCGAGCTTCAATAGAAGCTCATTTTTTTAGACTGAATTCGTTTCAGAGATCACTCAACTGCTCACACAGGGCGATGTTGTCTCCCGAAATCCGCGTTATGGGTTTGGCGCGCTGGCGCCGATGCTGGCGGGTCCGTCCGGTATCGATTTGCCCCAGAAATCAACAGCACCAGGGTCATCGATGGTCAGCCCGGCATGGCGATAAGGTGATTCTTTCGAGAGCCGGTATCCGGCCAGCACATCCCTGCCGTTTTCCATGTCCACATCGTAGGGTTCGACCCCGGGGGCTTTAAACTGTGGATCGCCGGTCAGCGCGTTGGCCTCGGACACGGGCGGCGTGATGTTGAAATAGACATTCGTGTCGTAGATAACGTTGACGCCGTTTTCCGCGTTAACCCCCATGGACCCGCCCGGGCTTTCGGCGTAGAAGATATTGTTGTTGAATACCGTCTCCATCGGCGTCCGGTCAAGGTTGGGCCCGATGATCACTGGCGTGATGCCCTGCCGGTAGTAGTGAGTGTTGTTGTAAACCTTCAGGTTGCTGAGGTCATTGGCGCTCTCGAAGCCGTAGTGATAGCCGCCATACAGGTCGTTCACGCTAAGGTTGTAGCGCACGATGGCATTCGCCACCGGCCGTTTCATGACGCTGAGGAACCAGTGGTTGCCGTGGCTGTAGTTGTACTGGACGATCGTGTCCCGCGAGTTGTAGTCGATATCGAAGCCGCCACGGTCGATGTCGTCCGCCTCACCGGTGTTGCCGTAGGCCTCGTTGTACTGGAATACCAGGCCGAGCGTGCGGAAGTTGAAGATGCTGTTACCGTGGCTGTAGCGACCGCAGTTGGCGGCCGTGTTGTACTCGTAAACTGCGTAGTCGCTGTCCCGGGCGATGATGCAGTTGCGGCCGGAACTATCGACCCGGTTGTGCGCCACGTAGAGATTGGTCATCGCGTTGGGCCGGCTGTCGCCAACAAAATCGTGTGCGTTGGCCAGGTCGTCGATGTCGGTGCCGATACCAACGCCACCCACGTGTTCGATCACGTTGCCGACGATCCGCACGTCGTTGTACGTCGCCGTCGTGTCCGTGGTTGGCGAATAGCCGTGCACATGGATGCCGCCACGGTGCTTGCCTTCGATCCCGCCGTTCACGTGGTGGATATAGTTGTCCTCGATGTAGATGTGATTGTGGTACTTGCCGGTATCCTCAGCCAGCACGTAGATTCCCATCAGGCTCTCGTCCTGGGCGGTGTCGTTGTCGTTATTGGTGATCTCCAGCCCGCTTAGTTCCACGTACTCAGCGTTGAAAAGCAGAACCCCCGCAGAGACCGTCGCACCCTCGCGGGTGGGGTGGGGGTGGAGGACGCCGTTGTTGTTGATGATGGGCCTGGGGCCTTCGCCAGACGCGCTGATGGTGATCACATTGCCGGGTGCACCTACCGTCGTCGGGGCGAACATCCCGGTAAATACCTTCCCACGTTCGAAATATATGTTGTCACCGGGCGTAAAGGTCGCCTGGCGGTGAGTATCGAAGTCGGCCTGGCGTCGAGATGTGAATATCCGCCGCGTTAGCCAGCGAGACAAAACCCAGAGTTAGACAGCAGGCAGGCAAACTGGCGATATTGGTGATGATGGGTCGAAATTGGCATATTTTGTTCTGAACTGATCATGTTGACGCCTTACATAAGTCGCTTGATTGATTTGCCGGTGTAGGCTCCTGGCCCCGCAGCCCTTTGGGCTACCCTCTCCTTCGAGTCGTCTTAACGGGGCCGGCCTCACTGGGCATCCTGCCCTGGTCGGCCTGAAATGTGCATCCCGCACATTTCTCCCCTAACAGCTCTCAGGGTTCGGTGTGCGGCTCTAATGTCGCCCACACCGGCAACCCATCTAGCGATCGATGGGATCGTGGCAAAGTAACTCCAAGTGGACAGATTCATTCCCCACCAATTTTTTAGAGAGGTAACTGGCCCAATAATAGGGTCAGAGCCCGTTGACCGCGCGTGCGACCAACAGCTCGCGAGTGATTCCCGCATGGTATTCCCCTGGCAATCGAGACCGGCTTGGCCCTTGGCTCCCACAGGCTCCGAAGTGACTTACCGGTCTGTCTGGAAAAGGGTTTTGCCACCGTTGCGCTGGAACTTGCAAGGCTGGATCGGGGAGTTGCTTTCCGGGACCGTGAGCGACACGGAGTCGCGATCGAGCCTACAGGGATGTATATACGGCGTGTCCTGGAAAGGAATACCCGATCCAGCCCACACCTCAATTTAATGAGCAGCGGTTCAGAGCCCATTTTTTTAGTCCTCGTTGGCCGGCTTGCCGATGGTCGCCAGGATGCCACCGTCCACGTAAAGCACGTGCCCATTGACAAAGTCAGATGCCTTCGAGGCCAGGAATATGGCCGCGCCGGCGAGGTCTTCGGGGTCACCCCAGCGTCCGGCCGGTGTGCGGCCGATGATGAAGTCGTTGAACGGGTGTCCGTCCACGCGGATCGGTTCGGTTTGAGATGTGGCGATGTAACCCGGCCCGATACCGTTGATCTGTATATTGTGCCGGGCCCACTCGGTGGCCATGTTGCGGGTCAGCATCTTCAGGCCGCCCTTGGCGGAGGCGTAGGCGGAGACGGTATTCCTGCCCAGCTCAGACATCATCGAACACATGTTGATGATCTTGCCGCCTCCACGCGCGATCATGCCCTTGGCGACGGCTTTACCCATGATAAACGGCCCGGTCAGGTCGATATCCAGTACCTGGCGGAAGTCCTTGGCCTCCATCTCGATGATCGGTACCCGCATGATGATCCCGGCGTTGTTGACCAGGATGTCGATCGGGCCGACTTCATCTTCAATGACCGGAATGGTGCGCTCTACCGCTTCCTCGTCCGTCACGTCGAGTACATAGGTATGCGCCTGGATGCCGGCCCGGGCGTATTCGGCTTTCGCCGCTTCCAGTTTGTCCGGGAATATGTCGTTGATGATGATGGTAGCGCCGGCCTCGGCCAGGCCGGTGGCGATGGCCATGCCGATACCGTGGGTTCCGCCGGTTACCAGGGCGGTTTTGCCGGTCAGATCGAATAGTTTGATGGACATGTTGCTGTTTACTCCTTTACCTGCTGGCCGACAAACCGGGCGTTCACCGGGTTGTTGTATTCCAGGCTGGTTTTCCTGATGTAGTTTGTAAAATCTTTCGCGTTGTTATAGACAGCGCCTTCACTCCATGCCGAGGACAGCAGGTATTCGAAGCTGTTTCCTTTCGGGGCGTTGATCCTGAAGGTGTGGTTGCCGCTGTTGCTGCTGATGAACTGGTATTCGGGCTCATAAGCCGCCTTGACGACCAGCGCGGTGCCGATAAAGTCGACTTTCTGCGCCTCCCTGTCGGCGCTGACATTGGGGTCCCTGATTTCTTCAGGCCCGCTTGAAATGATGATTCCATTTTCTTGTACGAAGTGGTTTTCTTCCGGCTTCTTGCGGAAGCCCGCGCCCATCTTCACATCATCTACACGCGGTGAAAACGTGGTGTAGGTGACCTTCGATGTCGTATAGCTCTGTTTTGCGTAAACGGTGTAGAACTGTTCGTACTCGTAGAAGCCTTTGCCGGTGTCCCAATTCATGCCCTTGATCTTGATCATCGAGCGAACCGGGCCGTTGACCACGACCTCGTAGGCGTAGCGGGTGTCGCTGACCTGGCCCAGATTCCAGCTGCTTTTTGGCTGGACTTTCATCTTGGCCGGCGTAAAGCGTGGCAGGGAGGGCTTGCCGGGATTTTCTTTATCCTCGAACAAACAAATCGCGCCACCACCGAATGATCTGGCCACCCCCTGGATGTCCGATCCCCAGTCGCGGTTTATACCCGAAACGCCGTAACCATCGAGGTTTTCCATGTACAGGTGGTTGGACATCAGCACCGGCTTGCGCTTGGCGAACACGTCCACGGCATTGGCGAACCAGATTTTCCAGCCGACGTTTTCGGACTCCCAGAACGGCATCAGGTGACGCGCGTAGCTGCCGATGGCGGCGTGGGTGTAATGCTTGTTCCAGCCACGCATGTTCTCACCCAGGTAGACATGGATCGTTTTTTTCGAATTGGCCGCGATATCGGTCTGGAAAAACAGTTCGTCCCAGATACCGTCCTTGTCCAGGTCGTCCATCTGGTGGAATATCGCGTGCCCGTTGGTCTCCGCTCGCATCTGGTGGCCGCCCTGCAAACGCAACACTTCTTCAGAAGGGCCATCGTAAGGCGGCAGGGCCGGATCCACCACCGTGACCCACATCTCGTGCCAGTCGGGATCCGGGAACCTGTTCAGGCGTGATGACGACCGGTGCGTTTACACGGTCAAAATCCAGCGTATTAACAAGGGTGAATTCCAGCCGCTGAACCGGCTTGAAATTGCCCTGTGTGTACCAGGCTTGTTCCCCCGCACGCAGTTGCCACGGGGCAAGTAACAGGATAACAAGAAACAGTCTAAGCATCGGGTTACCTCAAGGACGGTCGTAAGGGCAGGGGCCAGTCGATTGTCGCTCCACCAATTCGTAGGCCAGCGAAATGGCGGGCTCTAACTCCTCGAGCGTATTGTCGTCCATGTGCCGGACATAGCGCTCCAGCAATATTACGGCCTGCTCACCCATGGCCCGCAACGGTTGGCGGACCGTGGTCAGCTTGGGCCATACCGAGTGGGCGATCGGGGCATCGTCGAAGCCGGCCACGCTGAGGCGTTCGGGGACGCTGATTTTCAGTTCCTGGGCAGCGGACAGGGCGCCGGCGGCCATTTCGTCGTTACTGGCGAAGATGGCTGTCGGGCGGTGCTTCTGGCGCAGCAATTTTCGCGCACAGGTATAACCGGACTGCACGTCAAACGAACCGGTGGTGATGTTGGAGTCCCTGATTGTCAATCCGTGCTCGCGCATGGCCTGGGCATAACCTTCAAAACGCAGACCTGAAGCGACAAAGAGATCCGGGCCCTTGATGATGGCGATATCCTCGTGCCCCAGGCCGATCAGGTGGCTGGTGATGTCGTGCCCGCAGCACAATTGTCGATGGTTACCCGTAACTTGATGCCACGCTGGGGTGTACCCGCCATACGTACACAGGGGATACCCTGGGCATTGATGGCATCCAGCACGGTCTGGTTAAAACAAATTGGTGGCGGCAGGATGATTCCGTCTACACGCGTGCCGTCGATTAGCTGCGTTACCAGTTCGGCATCGATATCCGTACCGGGTTCCTCACCCTCGAACTTCCCGATGCCTTCGATCGAAAGGTGGTAGCCGATGTTCCGGCAGGAGTTCATCATGCCGATCAGCAATTCGCCCATCCAGCCGACGTTTGGATTGTTGTACAACATCAGGAACTGGTAGGTGCGCCTGCCGGACAGCAGCCGCGCGCCAACGTTCGGTCGGTAATTGACCTTTTTAATCGCTTTCTGGATCCTTTCCCGGGTCGTCGACTTGACGTTGGCCTTGCCGTTGATGACACGGCTGACCGTCATGGCCGATACGCCGGCTTCCCTGGCGACATCCTTGATGGTCGCTTCGCGATTATTTTCAGTTGTGCTATTGCGCTGTTTGTTCATGATCTGTTACCCGCCGCACTCAATACCAGGCCCACCGTAGGCGCCAATATTTTCGCTGCTGATGTCATTATTCCAGAAATCGGCCTGGGCCTCGTTGTCGCCTTCCCTACCGATTCCGATAGCCGGTGAGCCCTTGCACAGACTGTAGCCGCTGAGGCGTTCCGGGTCAGTCATATCGATTTCTGTTTCCGCCACGTTCCCGGTGCGACAAAAAGCGGATCAGCCGTCAACTGGATGTATTCAGGGTCTTCGAGACCGACGACGATATTGTTTTCGAACACCATGCCGCGCTCTGTGGTTGGCACGGAACCCCAGGATGCACCTTCTCCGGCAAACACGAAAATGTTGTCGATCAGCGTGGTGTCGATCGCTTCGCGCTCTCCGCTGAAATTCATGAAAAACTTCATATCGGGGCTGGTTGAATAAAAGGTGTTATTGCTGATGACCAGGTCGGTGATCGCAATGCGCGTCACCAAAGCCGTAATGGATAAAGCCATAGCGCTCGTTGACGCTGATGTTGTGGTGAATGCGCGTGTTGTTCAGGTACTTGCGCATGATGGCGAAGGCGAAATTGTTGTCATGCGAATAGTTGTAGCGAAAGACCGTGTTTCGGCTGGCATAATCCGCATCGAAGCCACCGTGGTCGATGGCATCGGCGGGACCAGGTTGCCGAAGGCTTCGTTATACTGCACCACCGCGTTATCCGTTGCGTAGGTGTACAGCGTATTGCCGGTGGTTTCGGTGGCGATATTCGGGCCCATGACGTTGTATTCGAGCAACGGGGCCGTCCGCGCTGCCGACGATGATGGCATTGCGCGTGACATCGCTGATGCGGTTGCCACGCACCACGACATTCAGATGGGCGTGCCGGCCTTGACATACCTGTTCAGACCGCGCGGGTCTTCGGGGCCGGACTCCCAGGTTGACTTGGTGCGGATACCGACACCGGAAATATTGCGGATTTCGTTGTTCTCGATCAGCACGCCGTCGAATTTTGTCGGTACTTCCACACCGGTTACGCGAAATATGATGCCGCCGTTGTTGAAGTTTTTGAATTCCCCGGTCACATCGTGGACATAACAGTTTCGGACGGTGAAATTCTTGTGCGTGCCGCTGTCCTCGGCGGTGACGTAAATACCCATGCGTTCCGAGCGTTCGGCTGACTGGTTGGTGATTTCGAGGTTTTCGATCAGCCAGCCACCGGAATCACGTATATCAATGGTCCCCATTCCGTCGGCGTCCGCGTGGATCGCAGGGCGGGGTGCCTCAGGTGAACCGAAATCGGCCACGGTGATCACCTGCTCCGGCCGCAGTTCACTGCGTTTGAGCGACAGGGCGCCCTGGAAGCTTCGGCCGCGTTCAAACAGGATCTGGTCACCACCATTGAATACCAGCGATTTGAGTGAATCAAAATCAGCCTGGCTAGAAATTTCGTAGGTTTGGGGTTCTGGAGTCGGCCCAAGGGTTTCGTCGCCTTCCTTGTTACAACAACTTGTGGCAAATATAAGACTCAGCAGGGCCAATAAAGCGATTCGACCAACGCTTTGTCTATTGTTCGCAAACGGGTTTTCCACGGTGATCTCCTGAAAAAACAATCCATAGAGCATGGGAACATGGTTCACAAAATGATAACGTTAACATATAATCACTGCAACACCATTGCTTGACCATGGTGTTTTATGATTCCAAAAACTTATCGGCCTGGAAAGGTGCAGCATGACCGAATTGCGTATTGGCTTTGAAAACCAAGCTCGACTAATCCTGAGAATATCTACAGCCTGCATGGTGTTTCTGGCCGCATGCTCTCTGAGCGCCATGGCGATTGCGGAGACTGAACAAGCGGGTCCCGGTACTTATTCCACCGCCCTGATCAATGTCACCGCACGTGATGCAGTCGATCTGTCCGGGCAATGGAATTACATCGTGGACCCGCAAAAGATCGGCATATTGCGGGCAGACCGGCGCCGCACAGCAGTATTTGAGGACGTGGCGGAGCCGAACAGCCCGGTGGATTTCCTCGAATACAACTTCAACGCAGCCCCCCTGATGGCGATTCCGGGTGACTGGAATGGGCGTGATCCTCAGCTGACGTGGTTTGACGGCCTGGTCTGGTTCCGTTGTGTCATTGAGTTGGATGAGCAACGCGCTGAGCGAAGTTTCCTGCACTTCGGCGCTGCCAATTACAAGGCGCTGGTTTATGTCAACGGCGAAAAAGTGGGTGAGCACGAGGGCGGTTTTACCCCGTTTGCCTACGACGTTACACAACAGCTGCAACAGGGGCGAAACTGGATCGTGGTCGGTGTCGATTCGCAACACGCCAATGATTCCGTGCCCACGCCCATCACGGATTGGAAGAACTACGGCGGCCTGACGCGGCCCGTACACCTGGTCAGTGTCCCCGCTACTTATGTGCATGACTATTTCCTGCGCTTGTCCGGTAACAGCCTGTTGGCGACAGTTCGCCTGGGTGGGGATGAAGTGGATGGCAGGAAGGTTTCAGTTGAAATACCGGAACTGGATATAAACCTGGGCGGTACAAGTGATGCATCCGGCGTTGTCGCCATGGAGGTGGAAATTCCAGCAGGTATGCAACGCTGGAGCCCCGATGCGCCAAAGCTCTACGAAGTCAGTGTCAGCACGGCAGGGAATGCAGTTAGCGACCGCATCGGGTTTCGTACGATTGCCGTTAACGGTAGCGAGATCCTGATCAATGGCGAACCGGTATTCCTGCGTGGCATCTCCCTGCATGAAGAAACCCTCGGGGAACCGCCGAGCAGGGCATTTGACGAGGCGAGTGCACGGGCCTTGCTGGATGTTGCCAAGAACGATCTGCATGCCAACTTTGTGCGATTGGCGCATTACCCCCATGCTGAAGTCATGACCCGGCTGGCCGATGAGATGGGTCTGCTGGTCTGGAGTGAAATCCCGGTGTACTGGGATGTCGATTTTGAAAACCCCGACACACTGGCCCTGGCAAAGCAGATGCAACGGGAGAACATCATCCGCGACCGCAACCGCGCCTCGATCATCTTCTGGAGCGTAGCCAACGAAACACCGCAGACGGATGAGCGGTTGGCCTTCCTGGACAAGGTTATCTCTGCTGCCCGGAAGCTGGATGGAACCCGGCTGATCACCGCGGCATTGCATAACTTAAAGGGCAAAGAAGGGGTTTACGTGGTCGATGACCCGCTGGCGGAACTGATCGATGTCGTCGCCGTGAATACCTACCAGGGCTGGTACGGCAAGGCACCGTTGAGCAGGGTTCCCGGTAACGAGTGGCAAAACCCAAGTGGCAAGCCCTTCCTGTTCTCCGAGTTCGGCGCGGGCGCACTGTACGGCTTCCACGACCCCGGGCTGGAGAAGTTCTCGGAGGAATTCCAGGCCGAGTACTACAAGGTGACGCTGGAGATGGTCAAAAAAGTACCCGGGCTCACAGGTCTTTCGCCGTGGATTCTGAAGGATTTCCATTCACCCAGGCGTATGCACCACGCTTACCAGGATTACTGGAACCGCAAGGGCATCATTTCGCCAATGGGCGACAAAAAACAGGCATTTTTCGTGCTGCGTGACTACTACAGAGAGCTCGTAGCACAAGGTCGTTGATACGGCGAAGCACGGAACGTGACGGAGAATAGCAGTGAAACGACGCAAATTTATCAAATCCTCGTTGATCGCAGGCGGCGCAGCGGCCGCACCCGTGAACCTGGTGGCCGGTGCGACCGAATGTGATGACGCCGGCATGGTTAATAAGGCTTTTGAAAGCTTAACAAAGCTCGGCAAGTTAAAACCGAAGTCCTCGGATCAAATAGAGGGTTCCTACTGGGGTGTCCAGGCTGGCGCCTTCGATGAAAAAACGTTGTCGATGGCCAGGGCGATCGGGGTCAAGTGGACCCGGGTCCTGTTTGGCTGGGGCAACGTGGAAAGACAAAAGGGCCAGTTTGACTGGTCGCGCACCGATGAGTCGGTCGATGCCCTTTTGCGTTTCGGAATTACGCCGTTCGTGACCGTGACCAATGGCAATGCCATGTATACGGGGGTTGGCCGCTATGACGATCCCAGGCTGGCTGCCATTTATGGCGACAGCCCGGCGCCGCCGCTGGATGACGCCACGCGGGCGGCCTGGCTGGTATTTGTCGAGGCCGCCATCGAGCGCTACAAAGACCGCATCCAGTACTGGGAGGTCTGGAACGAGCCCAACCACCGTAATTACTGGGGCGCACCGGTCAATGGCGAAGATTACGGCAAGCTGGTAAACGTGACGGTCAGGAAAATACGTGAGCTGCATCCGCAAGCGAAGATCATTGCCGGTTCGACAGCTGGGATCTCACCCGCTTTTTGTGACGAGTTCCTGTCCCATTGCGAGCCGGAAAAAATCGATATCGTGAGTTTCCATAACTACGGCACCCGGCCTGAAAACCGTGCCTACCGGATGGAAGAGTTCAAGGCGGTGCTGGACAAGCACAACCCGAATTTCGAAATCTGGCAGGGCGAGTGCGGCATGGCGTCGCAAAGCCGCACGACCGGTTACCGCGGCACCGGCCCCTGGGGCCACAATATCCAGGCCAAGTGGCTGTTGCGCCAGAGCTTCGTGGATACCTGGTTCTGCCAGACCACGCTGAGCAATTATTTCAAGTTGTCCGATGACAAGACGCCAACACCCGCACCGACCAAGCGGAATCCGACGGAGCTCGACAAGAGGTTTGGCGCCCCGGAAAGGGATGGCAGCCGCATGCACGCGGAGGGGATTAACCAGAAGTGCATCCTGGATGCGGTGACAGGCCTTCCCAAACCGGCCTATTACGCTTACCAGAACCTGTGTTCTGCGATGGATGCGCGTTACCGGCGCATTGATCCTGGATACCGGATCCGGGTTACGGACGCCGGTCATTTTTACGGTATCGGTGAATATGAGGATGCATTCCCGTCAGTACCGCTATTGGCATCCTACAAGTCCGACAATGCAGCATTCCTGGCCTACTGGCTACCGTGGTTCCCGCAGGAGACGGTTGCGCAATATGCGACAGTTTCATTGGAAGTGGAAACTGAATTCAGGGAACCGGTGCTTATCGACCTGTTGACCGGCAGCGTATATGCCCTCGAGTCATTCGAATCCGCATCCGGCAAGACAAAGTTCAGCGGATTGCCGCTGGCCGATTATCCGCTGGCCATTGCTGAGCGCAGTGAACTGCTTCTGAGGAGCCTCTGATCTATTCATGAACGTGTATCTTGTGTCCAAAATGTCCAGCTTCTGTGTTGCGAATCTTCGCAATAGCTGGGCTATTACGTTCGATCCGCGCCTTAAAGCTGGACATTTTGAATCAAAATCTACTCCGCCCAGAACAAATCAGAGGCTCCTTAAATCCTGACAATCGTGAGTGAAGACTAATGAACATTATTAAAACCTTTATCGGAATAACCGTCGTATACCTGATGCTATTCATGCTCGGCGCCTGTGACCCGGCGGTCGAGCAGACCCCGGCCACGCAGCAAACCACCGATGTTGCCGAGACCATGACCGATGCGACACCCGAGCCAGTCATCCAAACCGAGTACGTGACAAAGGCCTACGGCCGTTTTGTACCGGAACGCGAAGACGATTTCGCCTGGGAAAACGACAAGGTGGCGTTCAGGGTCTATGGCCCGAACTCAAGTGGTAAAGGGCAGGTCAGCGGCGTGGACGCCTGGCTGAAGAAAGTCCCTTATTCGATCATCGACAAGTGGTATGAAGGGTTCCTGGCTGACATCAGTTACCACGAAGACCACGGTGAAGGTTATGACCCCTTCCACGTCGGCGATAGTCGCGGTGTCGGCGGTACGGCCATCTGGGTCAATGGTAAAGCCTGGCCGGCGGGCAAGTACAGCAGCTACGAGGTACTGCAAAGCGGTGGTGAGATGGTTGAATTCGTCCTGCAATACGAGTGGGAAACACCGCTGGGCCTGGTTGCTGAAAGCAAGACCATTTCCCTGGCGCTGGGTGAACAGTTATACCGCGTAAATTCGGTTTTCACACTGAATGGCCAGCCGGCGTTACTGTCGATTGTGATTGGCCTGACAACTCACGATGAAAAAGCACAGGTATTCAGCAACCAGGAGACTGGCAGAATATCCACATGGGAAGCCATCGATGAAATGGGTGTGGGCACGGGTGTCCTGATGGCGCCTGGCCTCACCGGGAGAATCATGCATATACCCTCTGAGGACAAGGACACCAGTCATATCTGGCTGCTTACCTCTACCAAGAAAAGCGGCGAGCTGAGCTTCCGGGCCGGATTTGCCTGGGAAGGTGCGCAGGAAATCACCACGATTGAAGCGTGGAATGAATATCTCGATTCAAGGGCCGGTCAGTAAGCGACAGCGGGGAATCAATAATATTGCAGCACTTCGCAGGCTGACGGCCGCGATGAATGATGGAGAAACATAGTATGGACTTTTTATACACAGCAGACCGCGAACGCTATCGCAGGATGACGACGGAAGAATTACGCGAGGCCTACCTGATCGACAACATGTTCGTGCCGGGTGAAGTGACACTGTGCTACACGGACGTGGAACGCAGCGTGATCGGTTCAGCAGTGCCCGTGGGTGACGCGCTTACCTTGCCGGTTCACAAGGAACTGGCCTCTGACTACTTTGCCCAGCGCCGGGAAATCGGCGTGATCAATATTGGTGACACCGGCACGGTCCTCGTCGATGGCAAGAGCTATGAAATGGACAACCGCGACAGCCTGTACATCGGCCGCGGCAGCAAGGAAGTCGAGTTCAGTAGCACATCACCCGATACGCCGGCCAGGTTCTACTTTGCGAGTTACCCGGCGCACAAGGCGTACCCGACGAAACTGGTAAAAAAGGAAGATGCCAACCGGCTGGAAATGGGCTCCATGGAGGAGTGCAACGATCGCGTGATCCACCAGTCGATCCTGCCCGGTCTCGTGGATACCTGCCAACTCGTCATGGGTTTCACGCAGCTCTCCCCTGGCAGCAACTGGAACACCATGCCCGTGCATACCCACCGTCGCCGTACCGAGGTATACATGTATTTTGACCTGGATGACGACCAGTGCGTGTTCCATTTCATGGGTGCGCCCGATGGCACACGTTCGATCGTGGTCAGGAACGGCCAGGCAGTCGCCTCGCCGAGCTGGTCGATCCACAGTGGCGTCGGCACGCGCAATTACACCTTTATCTGGGCCATGGGTGGTGAAAACCAGGACTTCCCGGACATGGACCACGTCGGCATCAAAGACCTCTTGTAGCTGTCGGCACATTAATTTTGAACAGGTGATGAAATGAACAACATCCGATTTAACAGGTTCCAACTTTTCGGTTTACTGCTTGCTTGTGTGGGTGCCCTGTCGGCCTGTGAAGCCGAAAAGAATGACGCGGCCGAACCGGTCAGCCAGGCTGAAACGAACGTTGAAACCCCGGTGAGCCCCGAGCCCGATCTCTTTGCACAACGGGATGCCAATGCCTTTGACCCGGCCACGGTTGACGCCATTGGCGATGCAGTGGCGGACTGGCAGGTCGCCAACATGGACAACCTAAGTGATTACATGCGCAATTACCGTAATAACATCGCCGACCGCCGGGGCTGGGACCATGGCGCGTTGTACGTCGGCATGATGAACTGGGCCGAGTTGCCGGGCAATAAAGTCTATTTCGAGCCGCTCAGGAAGATAGCCGAAGAAGAAGAATGGAAGCTGGGCGACCGCCTGTTCCATGGCGACGACCACATCGTCGGCCAGATGTACCTGAAATTCTACGAGATGGAAAAAGACCCGGACATGATCGACCACACGATCCGGCAGTTCAACCAGATCCTGGTGGCCAACCCGAGTGGTTCATTGGAGTTTCTCGGTGATGGCATCCGCGGTGTGGGACGTGCTTGCCAGCTGCGCTGGTGCTGGTGCGACGCCTTGTTCATGTCTCCGCAGACCTGGATCATGCTGACACTGGCGACCGGCGAAGAACAGTACATGGCCTATGCCGACAAGGAATTCTGGGCCACCACCGAATACCTGAAAGACCCCGAGACCCACCTGTACTTCCGCGACAGCCGCTATTTTGAACAGCGTGAAGAGGCCGGTAACAAGATCTTCTGGGCGCGTGGCAATGGCTGGGTGTATGCCGGCCTGGTCAATATTCTCAGGATCCTGCCACAGGATCACCCGTCGTACCCGAAATATGTTCAGTTGTTCAAGGACATGTCCGCCACGATCGCAAGCCTGCAGCATGACAATGGCTTCTGGAGCCCGTCCTTGCTGGACGAAGACCCGGATCCAACACCGGAAACCAGTGGTTCCGGTTTCATGACCTATGGTCTGGCCTGGGGTGTGAACAGCGGTCTACCTGGATGCCGAGACCTACGGCCCGGTGGTCAACAAGGGCTGGCAGGCACTGGTCAGCGCGGTTGCCGATGATGGCAAGCTGGGCTGGGTCCAGCCGATCGGTGCGGCCCCGGACAGTGTGTTTGCAACCGACAGCCAGCTCTATGGTGTTGGCGCCTTCCTGCTGGCCGCATCGCAGATGCAGCAGGCCAAGTGAGCGGTATGCCGTAACCGACTGGTTTTGAGGAACACTTGAAGAAATTTAGCCATCATCAGTGCTGTGCTGCTTTGCCTGCTACATTAGTGCAGGCACAAGCGGCGCAAAGCAATCTGGGCGGTGAATATTCCGCGGAATTCCTGGAGCAGGTCATCCTGGAGCCAACGGACTGGGTACCGTACCCGGTATCACTCCAGGCGGAAAAATGGCAGCGGTTGCTGCCGCCGGCAAAATACGATGCCCTGATCGGGAACGCAGAACAGTACCTGGGTTATGACTGGCCCGTGGGCAAGGCATCGGTCTTCCTGGACTACGTGCAGGACGGCAACCGGACGCGTTACCAGGACACCCATTTTAAACGGCGGGTGGCATTGGTCGCGTTGGTGACGGGGGAACTGGTCGAGGGCAAGGGCCGGTTCCTGGAAGATATTGTCAATGGTATCTGGGCCATTTCCGAAGAGACTTTCTGGGGTGTGCCGGCGCACCTTTCCCTGCAGGAAAGAGGCCACGGCCTGCCCGATGTCAATGATCCCGTGGTAGACCTGTTTGCCGCGCAAACCGCGCAGATACTGGCCTGGACGTCGTATCTGTTGGGCTGACCAGCCTGGACGCTGTTCACCCGATGATCCGTGAACGAATCTACCTCGAAATCGACCGGCGTGTCTTCAAGGTCATTGAAAGCAGACCAACCTACCGATGGACCGGGGCCGCACAAGATATCGACGATCCCACGCTGTCTTACGAGAGAAGGTCTTTCCTCGAGCGCCGCCCCAATAACTGGAACCCGTGGATCAGTTCAAACCTGCTGGCCAGCATCCTGCTGTTGGAAAAGGACGGGGCGCGCCGCGCCAGCTTCGTCCACCAGGTATTTGGATACCTGGACAACTACCTGGAGCCTCACCCCGCGGACGGGGGCTCCGATGAGGGAACGAGTTACTGGGGGCATGCAGCCGGTTCGACTTTCGAATGCCTTGACCTGGTAAACATGGCAACGCGGCGGCCGGATCGATGAATTCGATCATGCCCTGATCAAGAACATGGGTGAATTTATCACCAGGGCCTATATCGGCAGCGGCTATTTTGTCAATTTCGCCGATGCCTCACCACGGCCCCACCACTCGCCGATGCTGGTATATCGCTTTGGCAAGGCTATTGGCTCCGGGCAGCATGATGGCGATGGCTGCCTACCTCGCTGCGCAGGATGATTTCGAAGCAGCGGCGCCGGGTGGGCGTTCCCTGCTGCGCAACCTGCCGGAGTTGCTGTACACCCGGGAACTACTGGCTGTTGAAGCCGCCGAGCCATTGATAGCCGATGTGTGGCTGCCGGATATCCAGTTAATGACCTCACGCGACAAGCCGGGCTCTGTTGAGGGTCTGTACCTTGCAGCCAAGGCAGGGCATAACGAGGAAAGCCACAACCACAACGACGTGGGCAGTTTCATCGTTTACAAGGATGGACACCCCGGCATCATAGACATCGGCGGCGCCACCTACAGCAGGAATTATGGCAACGAGTGGGTCAGGGATTCTGCGTTTCACAACCTGATGCCGGTCATCGATGGCAAGGGCCAGCGCAAGGGCAGGAAGTACAGCGCCCGAAATGTCAGCTTACCAGCAGCTCCGAGGATGAGGTCGTCTTTTCCCAGGATTTCGCAGCCGCCTACGGCGAGGAATCCGGTGTGAAGACATGGGAACGGAGCTACAGTCACCGCAAAGGCCACTCGATCCACATTTCAGACCGCTATGAATTCGATACGCATGCCCGGATCGGTCGTATTGCCGATGATGTTCAAATACGCAGCCTGATATCTCTAGCCCGGGAAAGGTGAAGGTCAGCCCGGCGGAAACGACCGACCTGGTAGTGACTTACGATGCGGACCTCCTCGGTTGCGCGGTAGAAAAAATAGAGGTCGAGGACAGGAGCGTGAAGGCAAAATGGGGCGATACCCTTTACCGGCTCAACTGCGGGTTGAGAGAACCGGCCCTCAGTGGGCAATTCAGCTTTCTGATCGAATGAACAACGGCGATTCGCCATGAAAATTGGGAGATCGATGTGAAAAGAAGAAGTTTTATTAAAAATTCTGCGGTGGCGGGTTCATTGGCCGCCTTGCCCATACTCGGCTCGTGTGGCAAGACCGAAACTGCCGTTCCTGCGGGTGCTGCGGCTGGCGATACTGAGCAGGCGGGAAAATTCAATTTCAAACGCTACCGTGAAACCGCCACCCTGGTGCCGGTGCACAAGGTGACACCGGATGATGGCTATTACCTGCACACCTTTTACGATATCTGTCCGTGGAGCCCGTCGCAGCGTTACCTGGCTTGTACGAAATTTCCGTTCCAGGACCGCGAGCCAAAATACGGCGAAGAAGCACAGATCTGTGTCATCGATATGAAAGACCAGACCCTGACCGAGGTCCACTCGACCAGCGGCTGGGGCTTCCAGCTTGGCTCAAACGTGCAGTGGGGCGCCACCGACCGTTACCTGTACTTCAATGACCTGCTCGATGGCGAGTGTGTCTGTGTACGCCTTGACCTCGAAACCGGTAAATCCGACTACCTGGCCGGTCCGATGTACCACGTGGCCCCGGACGATTCGGCCGTCGTCAGTTTCCCGCTGGACCTGATCAACGCGACCCAGTCGGGCTACGGCTACGCCATGGACCCGGCCAGGGCCAGGATATTGCCACCCGGCGCTGCAGAAGACGAAGGTATCTGGCGCACCGACCTGAAGACCGGCAAGAAAGAATTGATTGTCAGCCTGGCGCAGGCCTACGACATCTTGCCGGATGCCGACAAGAAACGCTTCGAAGGCGGCACCTTCTATTTCTTCCACTCCAAGTTCAACCCGCAGTCCAGCCGGATTCTGCAGGTGTTCCGCTGCATGATGCCAAACGCCGGCCGACAAGAGTTCGGTATCGGCGGCACCGGTGTCTTCAAGCCGATGCTGGTGACCTTCAACGCCGACGGCTCGGACCTGAAACTGGCGCTGTCCAACGAGGTCTGGGGCAAGGGCGGCCACCACCCCAACTGGCACCCGAACGGTGAAGAAATCCTGATGAACCTGAAGCTGGATTACGAGCGCATCAAGTTCTGCACCTACCGTTATGACGGCTCGGACTTCAAGGTGCTGAGCGAAACCGTGGAAGGCAGTGGCCACCCCAGTTTCCACGGCAACGGCCGGCACATCGTCACCGATGTGTATCCGGACCAGGATTTTGCCATCCAGCAGCAAGGAGGTTCCGATCCGGCTGGTCGATATCGAGACACAGACCGAGCAGAACCTGTGCTTTGTGTTCACGCTGGGTATGCCCAACGCCAACGTGCTGCGGATTGATCCGCACCCGGCCTGGAGCCGTGATTACACGAAGGTGTGTTTCAACGCGGCGCCGGAAGGCAGGCGGCAGTTGTTCGTGGCCGATCTGAGCGAGTTGATCTGAGCCTGCATCATGGAAATTCCAAACCAACCAGGTAAGCGCCTGCGTTTTTTCAGGACACGCCGTGAACCCGTCCCTGGGGGCTCATCCGAAACATCCCTGTTTCGTAAGGTCCTGAAAAAAGCAGTGCACTCACCTGGCGGGCCATCAGGATTCACGCTGGCATTAACCGCTTGCCTGCTGTGGGCTACCATCGCGATAGCGGGGCAGGGCGAGGTTTACCGTTGTGCCACCAGCGAGGACGTTCACCAGGCGCTGAAAACCGTCAAAGCGGGCGATACGATCCTGCTGGAAGGTGGCAGCGTGTACGAAATTGACAAGAGTTTCGTGCTCAAGGCCGATGGTTACCGGATAGCGCCAGGATCACCTTCACATCGGAAGATGACACCGGCCAGGACCGTTATGCCGTGATCACCACGGTTGTGGCAGAAGAAGGAAGAAGACCTGGTAGCCATCAGTCTGCGCGGCTCGTTCTGGAATATCTCGCGTCTGGAAATCGCCGGCAAGAAAGTGCCGCTGGAACCGGGTTACTGGGACACCAACGGTTTTCGTATCGGCCTGTACCTGATGGGGCCCGGCTCGCATCACAACGTCATCGAAGATATCCATATCCACCACACGCATAACACGGCAGTCGCAGTCCGGGACCGAGGCCACCACAACATTTTCCGGACGAATGCACATTCACCATATCGGCGAGTGGCTGCATAAAGATTACAACGCCCATGAAGGGGAGGGTTTCTACATTGGTTCTTCCAAGGGATATGATGAGCGGGAATACAATGCGATTGCCCACGATATCCTGATCGAGGACAGCGTGCATGGGCCCCGGATTGCTGGGGCAGTACATCGATCTCAAGTACGCGGCGTCAAATGTGACCGCCCGTAATAATGTTCTCTATTGCGGTGAAAAATCCTATAACGACGAAATCGTCAGCCTGGCGGGTTATGCCAATCTCATCGAGGGCAACAAATTTGTCGGTTCAAGTGCAGGCCAGACGCGCTATATCCGCATTTTCAACAAAAAAACGAAGGTGCCCGTCAGGGTTGACTATCTTGGCCAGGAGGATATTCCCGCCCCGACCGGGCAGGGACAACAAGGTTTTCAACAATATTTTCTATACCGATGACGCTGACATTCAGATCGTTGAGAACGAATTGAAGGCAGCGGACCGCTCCACGTTCATTTTCGAAAACAACCGGATCGAACCATTGGCAAATTTCTGAAGAGACCTCCATGAAAAAACTCATTCTTATTTCCATCATATTTCTATTGAGTGCTGCACCGGTGTTTGCCGATGCGCCCTACATGGCCACCGGTATCAAGATCGGCGAGGTCACCGACAGCGAGGCCATTGTCTGGGTACGTCTGACAAAAGACGAAAAACGCGTCGATTTTGGCGCACCGATGCCAAAGATGACTTACACGAACGCGGACAACAGGTGAGCCCCTTGAAGAGGTCAGCCTATCGCCAGACCTGACGCGGTGCCCGCGGTGGAGTTTCCTGATGGCAGTTCAGCATCGACACCATCGAAGGCGCTGTGCCGGGCGCCAGGGGTGTAGCGCGCGTTCATTACAAACCTGAAACGGGTGGTGAATTCAAGGTAACACCCTGGCAGAAGGTTGACTCAAAGGCGGACTACACGACCCAATTCCAGTTGACGGACCTGTTGCCGGGAAGCCAATACGTGGTAAGGATTGAATCCGGCGTCAGTATTGAAGGAGAGCACAGGTTCCTCGATGGTGGTTTCCGTACCGCACCGGCTGCTGACACGGTCGCACCGGTCACTTTCACCGTGGTTACCGGGCAGCGTTACCCTAACCGGGATTCGCTGGATGGCTTCAAGATCTACGCCAAGATGATGGAGCAGGACACGGACTTTTTCGTGCACACCGGCGATATCTGTATTACGACCAGCTGGCGAAAACACGCGACCTGGCCAACTGGCATTGGCAGCGAACCTACGGCATGAAAAGCCTGGTGGACTTTCACAACAACGTGACCAGCTATTTCGATGAAGGATGACCATGATACCTGATGAATGATTCCTGGCCGACCATGGAAACCCACTTCATGGGCGACTTCACCTTTGAAGACGGCCTGGAAGTTTTCCGGCAACAGGTGCCGATGGGGGAGAAGACCTACCGCACCATCCGCTGGGGCAAGGACCTGCAGGTCTGGCTGGTCGAAGGCCGTGATTTTCGTGATGCAAACCCCACTGAGGACGGGCCGTGGAAAAGTATCTGGGGCGTCGAGCAAATGGCATGGTTCATGGAAACGGTCAAGTCATCCGACGCGACATTCAAAGTGCTGATCAGCCCGACGCCGGTGGTTGGACCGGATCGTTCGAACAAGGAAGACAACCACGCCAATGAAGGTTTCGCCTACGAGGGCAACCTGCTGCGTGAGTTCATTGCCTCACAGAAGAACATGGTGGTGGCCTGCGGTGACCGGCACTGGCAGTACGTGTCCGTCGATGCAACCCACGGTGTTAAGGAGTATTCCAGTGGTCCAGTCAGCGACAAGCACGCCGGTGGCTGGTCCAACGACCAGGTCCGGCCGGAGCACAAGTACCTGAACGTGATCGGTGGTTTCCTGGCGATAACGGTGGACCGTGAAGACGGCAACCCGTGCTTGATCGCACGGCATTATGGTGTTGATGGGAAAATTCTGAATGAAGATAGAGTTGCTGCAGAATAGGAATAAACCTGGCTCGTGGCAATCCTGATTACGGAATTGATGATAACGCTAACATTAAGTGCTTGACACCGGTGGCATAAATAGGTGTAATTGGTATAGTCAGATCAGGTCAACTGATCGTCAGATTATGTCAAGGACCCGGTCAGACCGACAAGGTTAAGAGGTTTTTGCAACTATTAATAAGAATATCAACCAGGTAATCAATTCACGCACAACCGGATTCCCGGTGGGAGTTGAGCATGACAGCTTCGATTTTTCCATTTAAACCACATACGCCATAAAGCACTGTATATCGCAGCGACTTTTTTTGCAGGATTGATGGCACAGTCATCGGTCTTCGCGCAAACCGACCAGAGCGCAGACGCGCAGGCCGCTGATGATGAGCATGGTGCTCGAGGAAGTTGTCGTCACCGGCATCCGCCGCAGCCTGGAGTTCTCGGCGGACATCAAGCGCGAGTCCGACGCGGTGGTCGACGCCATTACGGCGCAGGACATCGGTCTGTTTTCGGACAACAACATCGGCGAGGCGCTGGCGCGTGTACCCGGTGTACAGTTGCGAACGCGAAGAGGGCGAGGGTTACCGCGTGTCCATCCGCGGCCTCGGTCCGCGCTTTGTGCGCACCACCATCAACGGCCGCACGGCGCTGTCGTCCTCAGGTGGCGAAACCGGCGGCGGTGACGATGCGCGTAGCTTCACTTTCAACATCATGCCATCGGAAGTCGTGTCCAAGGCGCAGGTGACCAAGACCACCCAGGCGTGGGAACTCGAGGGTGGTATCGGTGGCACCGTCGACCTGATCACCAACCGGCCGCTGGATTTCAAGCGCAAGGGCGATGATATTTATTTCTCCGCCTCGGCTCGCGGGCACCTACAACGATCTGCTCGAAGACACGCAAGTTCCGCGGCACGCTGTTTTTCAACAAGAAGTTTGGCGACCGTTTCGGTCTCTTTTTCGCGAGCAACGATTGACGAGGCCGACCGCATCGACAACCTGGCCGAATCCCAGCGGTTTAAAGTCTTCCCGGGCGAGGACTCCGGCGGCAGGTACGAGGAAGGCACGCTGGTCAACGGCGTACCGCTTGGAAGAAAGGACGGAACTGGCGCTTAGCCACTTCTCCGGCGTCCGCTACGCGCAGCAGCCGATTTACCAGGGACCGTGAAACTTATGTCACCGGGCTGCAGTGGAAGACCGAGAACGCTGACATCAACTTCGACTGGACCGCGGGTTCCGAGGATGAGAACCCGTGACGACAAGCGCTTCTGGTTCAATTTCGGTGACATGATCCGCAGGCAGGACCACGTCATGACGTCGCTGACCGTGGATTACGGCGACGAAAACCTCGACCATGACCCACCCGACGTTGGGTACGCTGACCGGTTACACCTTCGGACCCACCGATGACGACCGGCGCGTGCAGCCCTTCGCCAATGGTCTGTACCGGCGTATTCCACGCACGTCCGACGTCTATGTCGGCGGCCTGAACGTCGTATGGAGCCAAGAGGTATGGACCATCGAGGGCGATCTGGGCTTTGCTGGCCAGGACACGGTGCGCACGCTGGAACGCCTGCGCACAAGGCTGGATACCGGTTACCGCAGCCCCGGACAGGACAGGTTGACTACCGATGCCGGTGGCCTCACCGGCACCTATGACATTTCCAGTGGCTACCCGATCGCGATCATGTACGATGCCGATGGCAACTTCCATCGATCCGCTGGACATCACGCACCAGTACGTCGAGGAATTGCGGCGTACCACGACCTGGGAGAATGCCGACGATGCCAGTTTCCGGCTCGATTTCACCAAGGTCCTGGAAGGCGCCGATGCCGATGCGACCATCCACTGGACGAGATCATGTTCGGCTTCGCCTGGAACGATATGCAGTTCACCCGCAGGCAGGAACAGAAATCGGATAGCCCGCGTGGCGCAGGGTATGACGTTACCACCATCGGCAGCGTCATTGCCGACGGCATCCTGCCCGATGTCAACTTGCCGGGCTTCGTACATTCCTTTGCGGTGCTCGACATCGACGATCCGATATTCGATCCCTTCTATGACAACACCGAGGGTTACGAAACCCTGCAAAACAGTGAATTCGACGTGACCGAAGAAAACAAGGGGGTTTACCTGCAGGGTAATTTCTCGGGTGGTGAGAACGGAATACCTTACCGCGGCAACATTGGTATCCGCTACACCAGTACGCGGCAGACCAACCGCGGCTGGGTCGGTGAAGGCGAGGGCGACGACTTCATACCCGCCGATCCAGACAACCCGAAGGTCAAGACCGGCCGCAATTATGACTATTGGCTGCCGGCCTTCAACCTGGCCTACGAAACTTCTGAAACGACGGTACTGCGCTTTGCCGCCAACAAGGCCCTGACCCGGCCGGACCCGATCGACCTGTCCTCGCGCATCGAGATCAATGACCTGGAAGACCAGGAAGACCTGACGGCCAACGGCGGCAACCCGAACCTGCAGCCCTACACCACCAACAGCTTTGACGCAATCCTGGAATGGTATCCGGACGTTGGCGGATCCTACGCCATCGGCCTGTTCTACAAGGACCTGGGCAGCTACATCGCCAGGGGGAGCGAGCCCGGAACTGATTGAAGTCGTGGACGACGATGGCAATGTCGAGGTGCTCGAATACGATGTCAGGCGCCCGGTCAATACCAAGGGCGGCATGATCAAGGGTGTGGAAATCCAATGGCATATACCGTTTGACACGTTCACGGACAGCTTCCTGCAGTATTTCGGCATCAACGGCAGCTACACGTTTCGTCGACGCCAATATGGATGCGATCGTGCCGGAGCGCGGCACGCCGGTCTCCCTGCGCGGCACGTCCGAGAAGAGCGGCAACCTGGTATTCTATTTCGAGAAGAAGAAATTCGGCGCGCGCCTGGCCGCCAACTATCGCTCGGACTACCTGCACCAGGAAGCCGAAGATTCGGATCGTTTCGACGAGTTTACCGATGGCCGCACGATTGTTGACCTGAACCTCGATTACGTGATCAACAAGAGGATGAAGCTACGCTTTACCGCCAACAACCTGACGCAAGAACAACGTACCAGGTACTGGGATGTGCCAAGCAAGGTCTTCTCTGACGAGCGTGATAACGGCCTGGACTACGTGCTTGAGTTCAGGTTCAATACTAACTGAGCGTTTTCAAGGCCAGGCAAGTAGAAGAGGCGGCACGTGAAGTGCCGCCTTTTTTTAGGTCTCGCAAACCCTACGATTCGTAGTTTTAATCGTACATATTCGAGGACAGACAGATGGACAGACGCGAGTTTCTGCAGGTGACCGGAACAGGCATTGTCGGGGGCGGCCTGTCTTCGGGGTTTGTGATGGGTACCGCGATGGCGGTGGACACAGCTGGTAATGTTGTGCCCGAACTCCACCTGTTTTCAAAACATCTTCAATTCCTCGATTACACGGAAATGGCGAATGCCGCTGTTGAAATCGGACTCAATGGCCTCGACCTGACAGTCAGACCTGGCGGCCATGTTGAACCGGAGAATTTTGAACGTGACCTGCCTGCTGCTATCAGTGCCATCAAGAAAGCAGGATTAAGTTGCGAAATGATGACCACGAATATCGTCGGCACCCAAAATGCCCGCGACCGTGACTTGCTGGTGCTGGCCAGGTCGCTGGGTGTTAAATCCTATCGCCTGGGTGGTTTGCGCTATGACGAAAATATCGAGCCAATGGTGTCCGTCAATCAATACCGGGCGCAACTGGCAGCCCTGGCCTCGTGGAACAGGGAGATTGGTATTAACGGCCTTTACCAGAACCATTCCGGTGATGAAAGATTCGGAGCGGCAATCTGGGACGCCTACCTTGTGCTAAAGGACCTGGATCCGGATACCTGGCCTGTCAGTTCGATATCCGTCACGCCGTCACCGACGGCGGCCTGATGTGGCCCGACCAGTTTCCGCTTGATCAAGCCGCATATCCGCTCATTATCTTCAAGGATTTCAAGTGGGACAGCCGTTGACGGTAAATGGCAGTTGGTCAATACACCCATGGGACAGGGCATGGTCGATTTCAAACGTTATTTCCGCATGCTGAAGGACGCGGGCTTGAATTACCCCATTTCCCTGCATTGCGAGTACGAGGAGTTGGGTGGCGCCAACAAGGGTAAGCGGGAACTGACCATCCCTGAAAGCGAGGTCCTGGCCGTGATTAAGCGGGACGTGAAATACGTCAGAGAATTATGGGAAACGGAAGCCGGTGAGAAGCGTACGTTTTTTGTGAACCGGGCACTCATGTGCGTTTGTCATCTCTTGATTGCGCCGTGGCCAGTGAACAACCCAATATCCTGCTGATCGCCGTGGACGATATGGGTCATGACACACCCACAAGCTTCGGCGGGCGGGTTGATGGCCTGACACCACATATCGATACGCTGGCCAGCCGGGGTATGGCATTCACGCGTGCCTACAACACCAGTTCCCGCTGTTCGCCATCGCGGGGCTCGATCATGACCGGGCACTACCAGGATAATTACAACACCAAGCCCGGCACCAGCGACACCACCGTGCGTGATTCTGTGTTGACCATTCCCGAGTATCTCAGGCAGAAAGGCTATATGAGCGGTCTCTTTGGCAAGGACACGCATTACCGGCCACTGGAGAAGTATGGCTTTGACGAGGTCTCGCCGATGGCCGCCATGGCGGTGGGGCGCAGCCCGGAACTGTATGCCGGGAATATCGGCCGTTTTATTGACCAGGCGCATTGCACAAAACCGCCCGTTTTTCATCTCCGCCAATACCCATGACCCGCACCGGCCCTATGCCGGCGCGCCGGGTGAGCGTGAATCTCTCGAAAGACGCTTCAAGCAGGAAACCCGCAAACTCGACGTCAAGCCGGAATTCATTCTGCCCCCTGAGGTTGTTGCTTACAGTGGCAAAAATATCGAGGCGCCCGGTTTCATTCCCGACCACGAAATGGTCAGGGAAGAGTTTGGCTATTACCTGAATTCATCGTACCGCGCCGACCAGTTTGTCGGGGCCCTGATGCAGGTGCTCGAAGACAGGGATTTGCTTGATGACACCCTGGTGATATTCCACTCCGACAACGGCATGCACTGGCCGTATGCCAAGAGCAATGTCTATGTCGCCAGTGTCAAGACACCCTTTGTCATTTATCTGGCAAGGGCACTCGGTCGGCGGCACATCATCCGGCAGCCTGGTTTCCACTATCGATATCCTGCCGACAATTCTCGATGCCAGCGGGATCGAAGCACCTGCTGGTCTGCCGGGCAGGTCTTTGCTGCCGTTGTTAAGTGAGCCGGAAAAGACGCACCATGAACAGGTATTTGCAAGCATCAACGGCAAGGGTGACCTGGCCTTTGAAATGCGCTCGGTGATTGGTGCGAACCATATTTACATCTTTAACAAGTGGGCCAACGGCAAGGCGCAATATCACGACGGCAAATACCCCGGCGGCCTGGCGCTGAAAGGCTTCGAGGCAGCTGCCAAGGATGACGAAAAGGTAAAAGAGCGGCTGGATTTCTTTTACAAGCGTACAAAAGAAGAGCTTTACGACCTTAAGAGCGACCCCGACGCGCTGGTCAACCTGGCCGCTGATGAGCGGGCGGCAGATGTTCTGCGCACCATGCGTGACAGGATGCTGGCACAATTGGCTGCCACCAATGATCCTTACCTGGACGATTTCAAGATATTGCTGGAACAGGTGGGGCATAAAACCGGAACCGCAGACCCGGTTCTTTCCATGGATTTTGAAATGATCGCTACCGGTGGTCCTGCAGACCAGTTATTGCAACACAAAAAACTGTCCCTGGCCCCCGGCGCCGGTGTTGGCGGCAGTGCCGGTCTGCGGGCCGAGTACACCGGTTTTGAGAAGGGCAGTGAACGTATCGTCAGGCACCTGTTCTTGCCGGAACCGGGGCTTGAATTCAGCCTGAACTACGATGTACGTTTCGACAAGGACTTCCAGTTCGTCAAAGGCGGCAAGCTGCTGGGCCTGGGGCCGGAAAAACATATCAGCGGGGGCAGGGCCATCGTCCCAGTTGGCTGGTCAACGCGAGTGACGTTTACAGGGACGAATGGTCTGAAGCTGTATACCTACCACCAGGACATGCAGGGCCAGTACGGCGACCGGGGGGATATTCAGTTGCCCTTCAAATTTGAAAGAGAACGTTACTACTCGGTATCGCTGCATGTGCGGGTCAATGACCCGCCGGAAGCGTCCAATGGCTTTTCCCGTCTGTATGTCGACGGGCAACTCATCGAGCGGCACGAGAACCTTCGTTTACGTGGCACTGGTGGGGATGCCACGCTGATCAACAAATTCATGTTCAGCTCATTTCACGGTGGCCACAACCCTGATAATGCACCGCGGGATAAAGACGGGAATTACACAACGGTATACGCCACTTTCGATAATATTTCGGTATATCCGGGCGAGCGGGTCAGACCCGGCCCGGGGCACTGAATCGCAACAATCAAGGAAATGGGACCATGAGAAAACAACTGACGGGAATCGCGGCGAGTGTCCTTTTGGCGGCAGGCTGTTCCAAGCCTGTCGATGTCGAGGTGACGGTGGAAAGCACAGCGCCGGCAGTCGCCGAAAGCAAGCCCAATATCCTGCTCGTGCTGGTTGATGACATGGGCTTTTCCGATATCGGGCCGTATGGCTCAGAGGTTAGCACGCCAACACTTGACCGCCTGGCTGATGAAGGTATGCGATTCAACAATTTCCATAACACCTCGAAGTGTTTTCCCACCCGCGCCACGCTGATGACCGGGCAATACGCACAACGCGTCGGTATGAGCACTCATCCGAGCAGGGTGTTCAAAAATCACGTGACGCTGGGTGACGTGCTGCGCACGGCCGGGTACAAGACCCTGATGGTCGGCAAGCACCATGCGCTGGACAACCCTTACGATATGGGCTTTGACCATTACTGGGGCATGCGTGACGGCGCCGCTAACCACTTCAACCCGGGTTACCAGCGTGAAGGCGAGGCGTTCCCGGCACAGAAGCGCCAGAACACGCGGGTCTTCTGTTTCGACGCCAAGTGCGTGCAGCCCTTCACACCCGACAGCAAGGACTACTACACCACCGATACCTTTACCGACTGGGCCATTGAGCTGCTTGGCCGGCATGAGACGGACAACGACGATCAGCCGTTCTTCCTGTACCTGGCCTATACAGCTCCACACGATCCCATCCAGGCCTGGCCAAAAGACATCGCCAAGTACGAAGGCATGTACGACGAGGGTTATGAAGCCATCGCGCAGGCCCGTTATCAGCGTCAACTCGAGCTTGGCATCATCGATGCGGACACCCATGTGCGTTCCGAGCCCATGCACCGTGACTGGGACGACTCTGAGCCTCGAGATGAAAGGCCGACGAGGCGCAGACGATGGAGGTTTACAGCGCCATGATCGACAGCATCGACCAGAACCTGGGCCGCCTCGTCGCCTACCTCGAGGAAACCGGTGAACTGGACAACACGCTGGTCATGTTCCTGTCGGATAACGGCGCTTCGGCAGAAGTGGTCGATATCGGTGACGGTGAAATCGGCGCGATAGACCGCTGGGCGTCCATCGACGGCCACTGGGCCAACGTGTCCAACGTACCGTTCAAGTCTTACAAGAACTCCAGCTTCGAGGGTGGCGCCAATACGCCGTTTATCGCACGCTGGCCGGGCACCGTTCCGGCGGGTGGTGAGGTGAACCGCACACCGGCCCACCTGGTGGACATCATGGCGACGCTGGTGGATATCTCGGGCGCAAGCTATCCCGATGTCTCACCCAGGGGTGAAGCAGTTGCGGACATGGATGGCATCAGCCTGTTGCCGGCTTTTGAAAACGGGACCGTGGAGCGTGATGAACCGATCTTCTTCGAATGGCGCGATGGCAAGGCGGTCATCGACGGCGACTGGAAGCTGGTGGTTCACGTGGTCCGCCCGCAGTACGAGGAAGTCCGGGCTTGTGGGATTTCTCCAGCGGTGAATGGGAGCTGTATGACCTGGCGAATGATGCCACGGAAATCAACAACCTGGCAGAAAGCCAGCCTGAAAAACTCGCAGAGATGAAGGCGAAATACGAGGCCTGGTGGGCCGAGGTGGAGCCGTTGGTCGAAGATGCAGGTGAATAGCAAATAAAGTCACCCCTATGAGGTCAGCAAATTTGGGGTCGGGGTTAAGACTCTCCCCGTTTTTACACCGACCCAATTCTTCCGATTTCGAGTCTTTGATATGACCCTCTTAAATCAGACGCAAATTTTTGTCACTGACTTCAGCCGGCTTTGCCAGCACAATGATTTGTGGCGAGGTACGGCCGGTTGAAGCTGAGGGGATGGCGGCTATTCTGGGCCCGTTCGATTCAATGGAGTCTTTTTCAAAGCCATTCGTGAAGCCAAAGCGGGCGATACCATTGTGATCGCCGACGGGCGATACGATGGCTGGTCTGTTGAATTGGATTGCCGGGCAACGTCCGGGCGACCCGTGACGATTCGGCCAGCAGAGCACCGGGGGCGTTGTCTTTACAGGACGTAGCCATTTTTCGATTACCGGAAGCCATGTGATTGTTGACGGTCTACGGTTCGAGGATTGCGATTTTGAGCGGAATCTGCTGGAATTCAGGCGATCCGATCATTGTCGCATCGTGAACTGCATGTTCGAGGATAGTGGCGGGAAGCGGGCCGCGATAGGTATCTCAACAGGCGTCTCAGAATAATCGCATCACCGATTGTCGTTTTTCGAATATCGCCGCGCGCTGCGTAAACCTGACGATGAATGACGATATATACAAACTCGGAGTTCCGACTGGAAATATTATTCGCAATAACCACTTCCGGGACATTCCCCAGAAAGGCTGCGAATGGACGGGAGACGGTCAAGATCGGGACGAATCAGCCGACATATGGACACGTCGTGGTAAGCACGATTGTAGAGGACAACGTATTTGATCGATGCGATGGGGAATCTGAGATTATCAGCAATAAGTGTGCCGGCAATACCTATCGACGAAATGTATTCAATCATTGCGATGGTGAACTTGTCATGCGAGGCGGTGCGAATTGCCTGATCGAGGGAAATCGCATTCTTTGATGGAAGCGGTGGTATTCGGCTTTGCGGCACGGGTCACGTTGTCAAGGACAATATCATTGTGAACAGTCGTGGAACGGGAATCCGTTTGTATTACGGGATGACCAGGGGGCAGGGCGGTCATTACCAGGCAGCGGGTCAGTGCCTGGTCGCCAATAATACGATCGTCAATGCAAAACGGGCGGGCATTCTCGTCGGCGATGGACGTGGTAGAGTCAATGAGGAACACGGGATACAGAATGTGCCCCCCGAGGGGAATCGGGTAACGAACAATATCGTCACGGGTACAACGGGTGATTTGCTGCTGGTAGATCACTCCCCCGGCAATCTTGTCGCCGGCAATCTTTTCTTTTTGCAGGGAGATGCAATCGTTTCATCCCCTGGTGACGATCCGGTCTATGCCGATCCACTTTTCCGCGACCCTGAGAGTGGCGACTTTCGTTTAGGCCAGGGTAGCCCTGCGTTGGAATCGGAGCCGGTGAAAGGAGCGTCTCATCCTGCATCGGTGACCGGAGGAAGTAATTTGTTAAAGAACAGTATTTTTGGCCTGGCCTGTGCAGGTCTGATAATCACCGGCAGTTCAGCCCTGGCGCAAGACCATGGTCAGCAGGTGGGCAAGCCGTTGGATCTCGACGCCAGTCATCTGGAGCTGGTATACAGAACGACTTTTCAGGTGCCGCCTGATCGACTTTGAAAACTCTTTCATCGAGGAAGGCAAGAGTACAAGAGTTGCCGGACCCAGATGCCGAGTGGATTGCCGAAGGGCTAGGGTGGGGCCATATCTGCGATGGCAAGCCTGTGGGTCTCACCGGTGGCGTTCGAGGCCTGTGGGCAAACCGGTGGACGGACCATGACAGGGAACGCTCGCACATGGTGGTCTGGAACAAGAACCGCTTCCCGGCGGATATGCTGTTCGAATTCACGGTCAATCACCAAGGATCGGATGACGGGCTGACACTGGTCTTCTTTGCGGCCGAGGGTTTGCAAGGTGAGGATATTTTCAGCTTGGATCTGCCACCCCGTAATGGTGTCTACCGGAACTACAACAAGGGCCAGTTGAAGAACTACACGGTCTCCTACTGGAGCCGCAACAAGAAGCCGAGCCTGGTGGAGCGCGGCGAGCAATACACCAACCGCATGCGCAAAAACCCCGGCGCCAACAAGCTCTCGACGGAATACAGCCGCACCGACAAGTGTAACGATTGTGATTACCGCGTCCGGGTACTGAAATTGGGCGGCCATCTCGCCGTCGAAATCAATGGTGTCGTGGTCAACCAGGTGACTGACCCGGAACCGCTTGGCGGCGGTTACATCGGCCTGCGCAACATGATGGGCGTGGATGCGGTCAGCTACGATAATTTCATAGTATATTCCGTCGGGAAGTCGGTTGCTAAGGCGGGGCGCAATGACCTGGCAGCAGAGACCGGTGGCCGGGTCGATTTCTTTGCCAATAACGGCTATAGCAACACCGTCGGCACCATGCAGCACCCATCCGGTGAGTACTACGAGGGTGTCACCTATGTTGCCTACCAGGGACCGCTTGAAGACCCCTACGTGGCTGCCTATGAGCACGCGACCGGCACGTGGACGGGGCCGTTCAAGGCAGGTGACAGCATCATGGGCAAAACCCCGGGAGAGAAGATCGACAACCACGGTAAACCCGCCCTGGTCGTGGACGGCGAGGGTTATATCCACCTCGTTTTCGGTGGTCATGGAGGTTTGCCCAGCCATGGTATCAACGAGCTGGGAAATGCGCACAAGGGCAAGATGATTCACGTAGTCACAAAACGCCCGCAGGACATCTCTGAGTGGGAAGTGCTGGATAACATCCCGCCGTTTGGCACCTACAACCAGTTCGTGAAGATGGACAACGGCGATATCTACCTGTTTTATCGCCACGGTGCACACAAGAGCAACTGGGTCTATCAACTATCCACCGACAACGGCCGCAGCTTCGGGCCCAGGGTGTCGATCCTCAAGCACCAGTTGAACGTCGGTGATCCGGGTATGCACGATTCCTGGTACGCGTGGTTTACCAACGGCCGGGCTAACGAGATCATCGGGGTCTACAACTACCACCGCTGCCGGGAGACGAACCACATAGGCGAGCGCCATAACGGCTATTACATGGCCATGGACACCACCGACCAAGCGTGGCGCAACGTTGAAGGGGAACGGCTCACAATGCCGGTTACCAAGGATCATGCCGATCAAAAGACATTGGTGGTTGATACGGGCGACCTGTGGACCGTACGCGGGGTGACCGCCCTGGACCCGGCGGGAAAACCCCACGCCACCTTTGAGGTAGGGGAGGGCATGGGCCTGCATCACGGTGGCCCCAAGCAAACCCGCCACTACCGATGGACCGGCCAGGAATGGGTAAGCGGCGGCAGCACCGCACTGCCAGAATCGTCGGTAGGCAATATGCGGGTTTCATCCCCCCAGGAAGTGAGCCTGCTACTGGGTGGTGACGAGGTGGCATGGTGGCATAGCGCGGATGGCGGGAAGAGCTTTGCCAAGGGCGCGACATTGATCAAGCACGATAAAACCCGGTTTTCGCTTACATCGATGGTTCGCAACAGTCACCCTGACGCACGTGTCATCGCCGCCGGCAACAATCGGTCTGACAAGAACATCTTCAGGGAAATGTATCTTCTCGGTGAGAGAGGACCTGTCAAGCGGGCCGCGGCCAGTGCGAATCAGCTAAGTCAATAAATGTGACGCGGATTGAAGTCAGCCGCTAGAATGTGACTCTGGCCCGGAGTACGGAGGTTCTAATGGGTTCATTCAATAAGCAAAGCACTAGATTTCTGATCGCTATTCCATTGATTTTCCTACTGGCTTCCTGCGCCGCAGGACATTCGCAATTCACCCAGGATGACCCCGCTGGATTCTGGTATGGGGTCTGGCACGGGATCATCGCGGTCATCGCACTGGTGATCCACATATTCAACGACGGCGTCGTGGTATACGAAGTCAACAACACCGGGGGCTGGTACGACTTTGGGTTCCTGCTCGGTGTGATATGCATCTGGGGCGGCGGTTCGAGCGCGAATTGCAAATCCTACTCCAGGAAACAACGTGAAAAGGAATGGGACCAAGTCGGCGACAAGGTGGAAAAGAAGGTCATGCGCAAGCTGAAGGAATGGGCAGAGACCGAAGATGACGCCGGTGTCAGACGAAGAGTGGAGCGAGATCGCCGACAAGGCGGAGAAAAAACTGAAGCGCAAAATCCGCGAGTGGGCCGAAAAAGAATAGGCCGAGGGCAGTGATTGCTATTTTCTTGTTCTTGAGTGGCGGCTTTGCACTGGCAACTCTGAAGAATTTGCTTAAACGATCATATAATTTGAAACTTGGTGGGCCCGTGTTATGCCCGGTATCGTGTAGATCAAAAAACAATGGAGTAAGTGAAATGCTGAAAGCCTTTATCCTGTCCACCATGATGTTGGCTGTTGCCAGCAACGCCGTTGGCCAGACGGAAGTAGAACAGCGCCAGGTCTTTCTCTTGATCGGGCAGTCAAACATGTCGGGACGCGCGCCCATCGAGAAACAGGATGAGGCGCCCATTGAAGGATGTGAGCTGTTGAATGCCAGCGGTGAATGGGAACCTGCCACCAACCCGCTTAATCGCTATTCAACCATTGGAAAAAGGCTCTCCATGCAAAAACTCGGCCCGGGATATGGATTTGCGAAACGTTGGCGGGAGTTACACCCCGACATGACCCTTGGGTTGGTGGTAAACGCACGCGGTGGCACAAAGATAGCCGCGTGGGCAAGGGGAACCGATTACTACAACGCGGCAGCTAGCGCGTCTCAAGACTGCACTGGCCAGCGGTGGCCAGTTGGCTGGCATCCTTTGGCACCAGGGTGAGGGGGATAGTGGAAAAACCGAAACCTACCTGGACAGCCTCAGCATACTGATCGCCAACCTGAGAGCAGACCTCGATGCACCGGATCTTCCCTTTGTTGCCGGGTTACTGGAAATGGATGACCGCGACTTCGGAAAGTCGCAACGCTTGATCAATGACGTGATTTTGACGCTTCCATCAGTGGTTCCGAACACGGCGGTTGCATCCACTGAAGGGTTGCTGACGATGGACGGCACGCATTTCGACTCCGCCGGTCAGCGCGAACTTGGTAAGCGGTATGCGGATGCGCTGTTCAGCTTGGATGGCAAGCGCAATTAATTGCCGCTTACGGGTATCCGTGACGCTTTACTGAACGTATCATGCGAACTTCGTGTGGGTAATTTACGTTCAGGGAAATGTTGTGTGCTCCATATTTGCAATTCTTAACATAGAAGGCGATTCACAGGCTCTGCGTGAACTCGCGTTAAGGCAGTCCCGCCTGATGCGTCACCGCGGTCCGGACTGGAGCGGCAGCCATACCTGCGAAGGCGCGGTGCTGGCCCATGAGCGCCTGGCCATCGTCGATATCAATACCGGCGCGCAACCGCTGCTATCACCGGATGGAAAACAGTCCCTGGCGGTCAATGGTGAAATCTACAACCATCGGTCTTTGCGCAAATCACTGGCAAACCATACACGTTTGCGACCGAATCGGATTGCGAGGTCCTGTTGCCGTTGTACCTGGAAAAAGGCAACGGATTTTTGAATGACTTGCACGGCATGTTTGCCTTCGTGCTTTTTGATGAAGCCGCCGGCCGTTACCTGATTGCGCGCGACCCTATCGGCATTATCCCGTTGTATTACGGTTTCGACGATGAGCATCGCCTGTACGTGGCCTCTGAAATGAAAGCCCTGGTGGATGTATGCAATGTTGTGGCTGAATTTCCGCCCGGGCATTACTGGCAAAGCGGAGATGAGCAGCCAACGCGCTACTACCATCGTCCGTGGCAGGATTTCTCCGCTGTCGAGAACGCTGAAACCAGTGTCAGGGCCGTGGCCGATGCCATGGAAAAATCGGTAATCTCCCACCTGATGACCGATGTGCCCTATGGTGTGTTGCTTTCCGGTGGGCTCGACTCATCCATTATTGCCGCAGTCACCCAAAAACACGCGGAAATGCGGGTCGAGGACAAGGAACGCAGCCCCGCCTGGTGGCCGCGTCTGCATTCTTTTGCCATCGGGCTTAATGGTTCTCCGGATCTCGCGGCAGCCGAGAAGGTTGCCGCTCACATCGGCACCGTGCACCACGGTTTTGAATTCACGCTGCAGGAAGGCCTGGATGCCCTGGATGAGGTTATCTATCACCTCGAAACCTACGATGTAACGACTATCCGCGCAGCCACGCCGATGTACCTGCTGGCCCGGAAAATTCACGCCATGGGGATAAAAATGGTGCTGTCCGGGGAGGGGGCCGACGAGGTCTTTGGCGGCTACCTGTATTTCCACAAGGCGCCGGATGCCCGATCCTTCCATGAGGAAACGGTGCGCAAGTTGTCCCGCCTGCACTCCTACGACTGCCTGCGCGCCAACAAGGCCATGGCGGCATGGGGCGTCGAGGCCCGGGTGCCGTTCCTGGACCGGGAATTTCTGGATGTGGCCATGTCGATTAACCCGAAAGACAAGATGATCACCGCAGGAAAAATGGAAAAGCAGGTCCTGCGCGAAGCCTTTAGTGACCTGTTGCCAGAAGAAATCGCCTGGCGGCAGAAAGAACAGTTTTCCGATGGTGTGGGTTATAGCTGGATCGACGGTGTCCGCGACTACGCCGCCACCCAGGTCAGCAAGAACCAGATGGCGCATGCCGCCAGGCGGTTTCCATTTAACACGCCGGCGACACAAGAGGCTTACCTGTTCCGCAGACTGTTCGAGAAGCACTTCCCGCTGGCAAGTGCCGCCGAATGTGTACCGGGTGGCCCGTCGGTGGCCTGCAGCACTCCGGAAGCGGTGTTATGGGACAAAAGCCTGCGGGAAATGGATGACCCTTCCGGACGCGCCGTACGCTCGGTACACAAAAAAGGCTATTGATGTAATTACTTGTTCTTGATGTTCTCTTTGATTTCGCTGGCTTTTTTTTCAGCACTTTTGTCTCGACTTCGTGGAATTTTTCCTTGAAGACGACCTCGGCTTTTTTTGTTTCCCTGACGGCGGCTTTGCGGCCTTTTTCCAGCTGTTTCACCAACTTTTCGTAGGCATCATGGATCGCCTCTGATTCTTTGATGTATTTTGCGGCTTCATCCTTGGCCTGCCCGAATTGACTTCATGATGTCCGTATGACTTTCCGTTTGCTTGTCGGCATGCTTTTTCTGGAAAGTCTTGATTTTCTCCTGGATCATCTCCTGGAAATCGGCAAGCTGGTCCTTTGCGATTAGAACCCGGGTATCCATTTCTGCGAAAGTTCTTCATCTGGCGATCGATATCCGCCGCCACCGCGTGCAGGTTTTCCGCAGCAATCCTGCTCAACTCACCATGGTCATGATCGGCTTTGCTGGCAGCCGTTTTCTTGACAGCGGTCTTTTTAACAGCCGTTTTCTTTGTAGTGGTCTTCTTGGCGGTGGTTTTTCTTGCAGCAGCCTTCTTGGCGGTTTTCTTGGCGCCGGTCTTCTTAGCCGCTGTTTTCTTAGCCCCAGTCTTCTTGGCGGCAGCCTTCTTGACGGTGGACTTTTTCTTCGTGGTGCTCATCAGTCTTCCCTGTAATGTACCTGGGTTGGAGTATACAGTGCGCTTACACGAAGTATTTTAACTCACAAATCAAGCCGCCGAATATTCATGGCGGAGGTTGAACGCTACCATCATCTATGGCCAAAACCGGATATTCACCTTCGGGTTCGGTATTGTGCTTGTCGTCATACGGGTAGGTGGTGACCATGATCTGCGGGTAGCCGGGCCTGTAAGGCACTACCAGCGTGGCGCTGTTGATGGCGCGCCCGTTGGTGGCAACGGCCTGGTCTGAAAGCAGATGCCCAGGATTTACCGGCATCCTTTGTCTCCAGAATCCGGACGCGGTTATTGGCCTCGTCGATGACGGAAACCCTGAAATCGTCGCTGCCGGTTTTCTGCACGCTGCCATAGCGGTACTGGTCGCCTGTCAATGTCCCGGTCTTCGATGACGCCGACGTCCCAGTCTGAGCCAGTCCAGCGCGCGTACTTGACCTGTTGCCTGCCAGATACCTCGCTCTTGTTGTTGTAGGTTACGAGGAAATCACCGTTGTCGGTGAAACTGGCGTGGTGAATGTTATCGACCAGCGGTGGTGTGTATTTACCACGCTGTTTTTCTGTGGCCTCGACCAGGCATTTGGTGGCCGGGTCATCCATTTCCGCAAGGCTGACAAAATCACCGAGAGCCGTGCCGTTGGGGCTGTACATCTGGTCATCGTTAGTGTCCAGGTAGGCCATGTAGATATTCTGGTTGAACTTGTTGTGCCGTTCGTCGCCCGCCAGGCTCCAGGTCAGCGGGATGCGCTGGTTGCCCGGATCGTAGAATTTCTTCGCAATCGCATAGATCTCATCCATGCCGGCGGCCTGGTATCCCTCTACGCCATCGTTCAGGTCCTCGGTGTCCACGATGGTGCGCGGTTCACTCCAGGTTGTGCCATGGTTGGTGGATTTGGCGAATTGCCAGACCCGCCAGACATCTGCCATTTTCCTGCGCATGAACAGGTAGAGCGAGTCTTCAGTAGCAACGGCTGTGGGATAGGAGGGCTGGTTTTCCCTCCAGAGTATCTTCCTGGACCATGTTCCCCTGATCGATCCCTTGTTGATTGATCTGTACTGCATCAGGGCGTAACCGTCGCTCGCACTTAGGTGATCCTCCTGGAATACGATGATGTGTCCATCCGGAGCCACGAGGACGGACGGATAGTTGTGCCGGTCAGCCGGATCCCGTTCGAATTCCATGATCTTTTTAGGCGGTCCATTCAGGGCCGGGTACCACTTTTCCAGTGCATGGTCGTATTCACGACCGAAAACATCACCGGTTTTGCCCTGCCAGATCAGGAGGGTCTTGTTGGAGACGGGGTCCCAGATGGGTTCGATCTTGTACTGGTAGATCGAGTTGTCGCCGATCTTTTCGGCAGCGATTGCCGGCATTGTGATGACCAGCAAGAGTATGGTAATTGCTGCCAGGACTTTCCGCTTTGCTTTCATTTCTATAACCTCGCTATTCGAAATTGGGATCATTGACCACCAGGTCGTATCTCCGGCTTTCCGGCCGGTGCGCGGACATGATCCAGTAATAACTGCTCTTCACCCCGGGCATGCCCAACGTGGGGTGATAGCCTTCGGGTATGACGACGCAATCGCCCGAGGAAACCGGGTGTATTGCTTCGAATTCGCCTGCGACCCGGGAAGCGTAATGGAAGGCTGACTTGGGTCGCGGTATGTCAAAGTAGCAATACACCTCCTCGAGGTGGTCCGAGTGCTGGTGCGGTGGCCAGCTTGTCCACATGCCCGCGTCGCCAACCGTTATCCCGGTGATGATCCGGGAAGCTTCGGCCTCCTGATCCACGCACATGAACACATCGCGCCGGTATGGGGCAACGCCGTGTACTTGCCTGATGATGCCCTGTGGCAATTCCAGGTCGTATTTACGAATAAAAAACTCTCCCCTGTCCTCAAACAGGCTGCCGCCGATAAACATGGCCAGCTTATCAATGGCCGTGATGACCACTTTTTTTCCGCCGGGCAGGTAGAACGAATCCAGTTTTACGAGGCCGTACGTTTCACCATTGGATTCGAGCTGATAACGGCCTGTAAACGACACGCCATTCAGTTCGAGACGCTCGTTCTGCAACGTGTAGCTTTCACCAGGCTCTAGGTTGAGCCGGAAAACCCAGGTCAGTTTGCAAGCTGAGTTATCCGGCGATATGACCTCGTGGAATCCCTCTAGCATCAGGACTGCTGTATTTCCAGTTTTCGGGCAGTGACAGGTCTTTCATCTGCTATACGCTGGCCAGTAGCCCACCATCAACATAAATGATCTGGCCATTGATGTATGAACTGGCATCTGAAGCCAGGAACACCAGTGCGCCAATCAACTCGTTCGGATTACCCCAGCGGTCAGCAGGCGTGCGGTTGCACAGCCAGGCGTCGAATTCCGGGTCTTCCCACAAGGCTTTGGTCATATCGGTCTTGAAATAACCAGGCCCGATACCGTTGATCTGGATGTCGTGTTTCGCCCATTCGACCGCCATACCCCGGGTCAGCATTTTGAGCCCGCCCTTGGAGACGGCGTAGGGTGTGATCGTCGGCTCGACCCAGTTCGCTTTGCATGGAACAGATATTGATAATCTTGCCACTCTTTCGCCGAATCATGTCGGTGACAACGGCTTTGGCCATCAGCCAGGGCGCCTTGAGGTTGATGGCCATGGTCTTGTTCCATTCATCCTCCGGAAACTCTTCCAGCGGATGGCGCAGGTTGATACCCGCGTTGTTGACCAGGATGTCTATCTGCCCATACTTGCCCAGGACTTCCCTGACGCCGGCCTTTACCGCTGCCGAGTCGGCAACGTCAAATATGCACCCATGCACGTCGAGGCCATCATCTGAGAGCTTCTTGACCGCAGCGCTTAGCTTATCCGTGTTTCTGCCGTGCAGGATAACCCTGGCGCCGTGGGTGGCAAGACCCCTGGCCATGACCAGGCCGAGGCCGCCACCGGAGCCGGTAACGAGGGCAGTTTTTCCCGAAAGATCAAAAAGCATATTCATAAGTGTGAGCATTTTCCTTTTAAAGTCAGGGCGTCTAATAGCAGCGCGCCGGTAACGCTGTCCGGGGCACTCTCAAGCCGTCCATGGGCGCTCTTCACTTGTTCCCGACAAGTGAAGGCCCCGGTCAGCGTCCCCCGGCACACTGCTGCAAGTAGCCGGGCCTGGCTACTTCATTCACATGTTGCCGAGATGATTCTCGCCGCAGGTGAATTATTGACCGAAGGTTTGGCGCTGCAGCGGTATTCCCCGGCCGTGGACTTGCGCGGGCCTTCTTTGCACGTGGCCGTGGTCGAGCCGCGGTTGACCCGGGCCGTACACTTGGTAACGTTTTCATCACCGCAGCGCAGGTAAACCCTGAAAGAATCACCGGGCTCTCCGGCGATTTCCAACTGCACGATGCCCTTGGTTTCTGCACCGCAGTCAGTCGTGTCGTCCTCCGTCGTGATCTCTACACGATCACCCCAGGTACGCGGTTTGGATTGTGTTTCAGCAGGAATTGCCGGCGCCGGTGGGGTGTGGTCGGTAGCTGCTGTAACTTCACCAGGAATTGCCGACGCCGGTGGGATCTGGTCGGTAGCTGCTGAAACGTCACCAGGCAGCGTTGCGGGTATGGAGGCAATTGCGGGTATGGAGGCAATATTGAAGGTGTCGCCCGTGTCCCTGACCCAATCCCTGAGAATCTGCCGGGCCATGAGCAACTTGTCGCGATATTGCGGGTCGTCGGCAACGTTATGCAGTTCGCCCGGGTCGTTGGCCAGGTCAAACAGCACCTCGGGGTTCTCGCCGCCATCGAACAGGATGTACTTGTAATCATCACCGGCCACCATCCTGCCGGTCAGGTCGACCTGCAGCATCTCCGTGACGACGAAGTCGCGTGGCGTGAATTTCTTGTCGCCGGGATCTTCGAGCACCAGCGGCATCAGGTCCAGGCCGTGGAAGTGTTCTGGTGGCTCGACGCCGGCGAGGCTGAGCAGGGTGCTATTGATATCCAGCGCGTTGCTGATCAGTGTCGAGTCATCGATAACACCAGCCCGTGTTTTGCCTTTCCAGGTGACGATAAATGGGATATTGACGGCCTCTTCGTAGAACGACATTTTCATGTTCCAGTGGTGCGAGGCGTGGCCGTCGCCGTGATCGGAAGTGAATATGATGACGGTATTGTCCAACAATCCCTGTTTCTCGAACTCGTCGACGATAAGACCGACGTGGGCATCCATCATTTCGACCAGGCGGTCGTAGCCCCACATGTAGCGCCGCCAGTCCTCCTCGGTCCATTCAGCAGTTGGATGGGATGACCAATACCTGTCCTCCGGCCCTTGTGGTCTCCGTATGGTGAACCCTTCAGGCTCGTTTTCCATCACCGCGAAATTAGCAGGTAACGGTGGGGCGTCTTTTTCGACATCCACACCTGCCCAGTCAACAGGCTTGTCCTTGAACGTAACGCTCTCAGTGAAACCGGAAATAAGACGACCCAGTTCGGCCGAGTCATGCGGGTTCATCAAGGAGGCGACCATGAACAAAGGCTTGTCGCCGCGTGGCTTTTGCAGGTACTCGATGATGCTATTCCGGGTGTAGGTATCGCCGCCCTTGCTCGAGCTGTGGTCCTGGTAGGTTTCGAAACCGTGCCAGTCAGCAACCCCGTTCAGACCGGTCTGGCCCACGTGCCACTTGCCGAAATAGGCAGTCTCGTAACCGGCTTCCTTCATCCGCATGCCGAGGGACTTCTGGCTGGTCACGTTCTGGAACTTGCCCTCGCATTCGGGGCAGACCGCACTCACCATCATGCCGGTCATCAGTGAATAACGCATGGCCTTGCAGATGGGGTAGGGCGTGTAGGCGCGGGTAAACGTCACGCCTTCATCAGCCAGTTTGTCGATGGCGGGGGTGTCAATGTGTGGATACCCACGCTGGGTCATCACCGCGCCGTTGTGCTGGTCATTGATGATCAGCAGGATATTGGGTTTGTCCGCCGCCCAAGCCTGGCTCGTCAGCACAAGGCCGGCTAGAGTCAGTGTGGCCAGAAAAAGAAAATTGTTAACTCGTTTCATTATATTTCCTCAGTTATGTTTACAGGATTGCTTGCAGGCCCATTGTTAACGCCTGACCTTCAGTCCGGCTTTTTCATACATTTCCGCAAAGTGCTCGTTAACCGCTCGGCTGCCACCCTGGACCGGCGAAAGCGGCGCATTGTGCTTCGGCAGGTTCTGTTTCAACCGCTGCTTGATATCGGCATAGGCGGGATCGCCGGCCAGGTTATGCCACTCGTTGGGGTCTTCTTGGTGGTCATACAGTTCCTCGCTGCCATCCACGAAATAGATATAACGGTAGCGTTCATCGCGGATCGCGTGGTTGCCGAAGCCGTAAGAAGTGATTGCAACATGATCCGATGGTTCGCTGCAGCCATCCAGCAAGGGCTTCAGGCTGGTGCCTTCGTTGGCTGCATAAGCCGGCAGACCAGCCAGGTCCACCAGGGTCGGGTACAGGTCGAGCAGGCTGGCTGTTTTATGCGTGACCTGGCCCTGAATGCCTCCGGGTGTGCGGAAAATCAGTGGTACACGCGAGGTTTCCTCCCACAGGCTGTGCTTGGCAAAGCGGTTCTTCTCACCGATGTGATAGCCATGGTCGCCCCACAGCACGACGATCGTATTGTCGGCATAGGGGCTGTTCTCCAGGGCTTTCAGAACCTCGCCGATGTAATGGTCCACGAAGCTGATGCTGGCCAGGTAGCCCTGCACGATATTGGGCCATTCACCGCGTCTCGATGGCCCATTCGGTGGTTGGCATCATCGGTACTTCATGCAGGTCGCGGCTGATCTGTGGCACGTCATCAAGATCGTCTTTGAGATACGGCGGCATGGTCAGTTGTTCGGGCGGGTGCATATCGAACCACTTCTGTGGTGCGTACCAGGGCGCGTGCGGGCGGATCATGCCGACCGCCAGGAAAAACGGCCGGTCGTGTTTCTCCGCTAGCCGTTCCTTGGCCCAGACGGCCGACTTGTAGTCGATCATGTCCTCGTCTTTCTCCGGGAACACGCCCCAGTCGGTGTTGGTGCGGTCTGAATCCCAGACAAATTCATCTTCAGGGTGCGGGCCGAAGCCCTTGATGCGTCCGCCGTACTCTTCGAAGCTGCCTTCCGGCGCGCCGTTGTGGAATATCTTGCCGATACCCATGGTCTTGTAGCCGTGCTGGGCAAAATACTCGGTCATGAAGGTGATGTTTTCTGTTGCCGCACTGGCTTTCTTGATATTCCTGTCGCTCAACTGGCCATAAATGCCCGATGTGGACGGACGTAGCCCGGTCATGACGCTGGCCCTCGATGGGCCACAGATAGCGGCCGTGGCGTGTGCGTTCATGAACAACGTGCCCTGCGAGGCCAGTTTGTCCATGTTGGGTGTCTTGGTATCGGGGTGGCCACCCATGGCGCCGACCCAGTCGTTCAGGTCATCGACGATAATCATCACGACATTTCTCTGTTCGGGCTCCGGTGCTGGTGCCGGTTCGGTTGCTGTCGCCTGCGAAGTGGCCGGTTCGCACCCCGCAATGAGTACAAAGACACTCAATGCATAAAGAGTCTTTAGAATCTTGTTAAAATGCATCGTTAGTCCTCCTTCGGGAAATAGCGCATCGGACCCCGGACTCTCGGGTAATCTTCCCATACATGACCGTAGCCCAGTACGCGCGGGTCACCGGTGTCGGTCAGCGCGTAGGTGAGCAGTTTTTTATACCCGGCAAACAACACGGAGTGGTTCGGGTCGGTTGACAGGTCGTGCAGGCTCTCAGGGTCATCCTTGACATTGAAAAACTGCCATTCGGGGCGTTTATCAACGGCGAGGTGAAAGAACTTGCCGACATACCGGTCATCCTTCTTCGCCAACAATTCCCGCTTGATCATCGAGTCATCGATGTCGAAATAGGCGCTGTGTGGCGGGCTCAACTCACCGTCAACGATGTTGCGCGGCGCCCCGGCCGGATGGCGCTCAGGTTTAGCGCTCCAGACGATTAAATAGTCGCCACTGCGCATCATGCGCTGCGGGTAGGACCGGTTCTGGTAACGTGACGAGGAATGGCGCTCGCGGCCTGAGAACACCATCCTGCCATAGGGGAGTTCATCCACGTCTCCGTTCAGTAGCCCTAACAGGCTCTCGCCCACGAATTGCTCCGGTATATCCAGCCCCGCGGCATCCAGTACGGTTGCGGATAAATCAACGAATCCCACGGGTGTGCTGATAACGACCCCTTCTGCACGTTTTTTGCCCCAGCGAATCGCCAATGGCACATGGATGCCGTAATCATAGCCATTGGCCTTGGCGCGTGGCATCGGCATGCCATTGTCGGCTGTCACGATGATCAGCGTATTATCCAGTTCACCTGCAGCTTCCAGTGTGGCGAGGATCTTGCCCAGGTGCTTGTCGAAATGATTGATCTCATCGGCATAGTCCAGCAGCATTTCGCGGCTGGCCTCGGTGTTGGGCAGGAAGTCCGGAACCACGACCCTGGCGCGGTTTTCCTTGCTGTGACCGGCTTCGGCATATTTCAAATGTGGTTCGTGGGCGCCGTACCAGAAATAGAAAGGCTCACCTTTAGCACGCTCATCCATGAACTTCTCGAAGTTAGCCGCGTAATCGGTGTCGGATATGCCTTTTGCGGGTGCTTTCCTCAGCTTGATGTCGTTGTACTCGACACCGGCGGGGTTCTTGTCACGTCCACCGGCCAGCCAGTCACCGGGTCCCCAGCCCTTGCCGGTAAAACCGACCTTGTAACCGGCTTTCTCCAGTATATCGACGAAGGTTTCGTACTGGATAGGGAACGAACTGCCGTGCGTTCCAGCCGGGCCGATCATCCAGTGGTGGCTGCCCGGTCAGACAGCGCTGCGCGCGAGGGTGAGCAGCCGGGCGAGCCGGCATAGGCATTGTCGAAACGAAAACCGGCGCTGGCAACCCTGTCGAAGTTGGGGGTCTCCACGAACGGGCTGCCCTGGGCAGACGTGTGTCTCCACGAGTGGTCATCGGAAATCGCGATCAGTATATTGGGTCGTGACGAGAGACCGCCGGCAGTGGCTGACAGGGCTTGCGACAGGCATAACAAAATCATTGCCAGCCGGAAGATTGTATTAAGCATCTTGGATTCGCCTGTAGATTAAATGACGGTGATTGCAGCAATATGCCCGGCATTTGCAGGTGAATGCTTGTAATCAGCCTAACGATATATCAAACTGCTACCGGTGGCAATAGAGGTGTTTATTACTGTTCATTTGAGGACCCAATCATGAAACATTTCTCAGGGCTGACACGCAGGCATTTTCTCCAGGGATCGACGGCTGTTGCAGGCTTGTCGATGCTGGGATCGCCCTTGTTTTCTGGCAGTGCAGGTGCAGGTGCGGGTGCCGGGCCGGCGTCTCAACCTGTCGAAATCGTTACTGCGGACGCTAATTTTGAGCGCGAGTCGCTGGTTCGCCCCTTTGGTTTCAAAGGTGGCTATATGACCGAAATCTGGCAGACCATGGCAATGCTGGAGAGTGCCCGAGGTACACGCAAAGTCGGTTTGTGTACGCAGAACGTCCTGTGGTCCGATGCGAAGGTGTTTGCGGACCATTCGGAGAGCGGTGGCAACGCCCTGATGTTCGCGCTGACAGAAAGAGCCCTGCAAATGTCGAAAGGAAGGACCTTCAACACACCAGTGGACTTGCTGGAGGACATGCTGGAAGAGGTGTACGAATACGGTAAATCCATCACCGGCAATCCCGGCTTACGCAAAACATTTGCCCTGAATGCACTGGTGGGTCTGGACAATGCCGCCTGGTTGCTTTACGCGCAGGAAAACGGCATCACTAATTTCGATGACCTGATTCCGGCAGCCTATAAACCGGCTCTGTCCCACCACCACAAACAGGTCGCCAGTATCCCGTTGATGGCCTACTCCATACCGATCGAAGAGATCGTCGAGGCCGTGGAGCAGGGTTATTTCTTCATGAAGATCAAGATCGGCCAGCCTGGCACCCAGCAGGAAATGCTGGAGAAGGACATGGCCCGCCTGTCGGCGATTCACGACGCCATCGGCCACGTGCGCACCAGCCATAGCCAGGATGGCAAGCTGCCGTATTATTTTGATGCCAACGGCCGCTACGAGGACAAGGAAACGCTGCTGCGCCTGCTGGACCACGCCGAAAAAATCGGGGCGTTGGAGCAGATCGCAATCATCGAGGAACCATTCCCTGAAGAACTGGAAGTCAGCGTTGACGACCTGGGTGTGCGTATTGCGGCTGATGAGAGTGCGCACACCGATGAGGACGCGATCAAGCGCATCGAGATGGGTTACCAGGCCATCGCGCTGAAGGCTATCGCCAAGACGCTGAGCATGACGATGAAAATTGCCCAGGCGGCGCATGACAAGGGCGTGCCTTGTTTCTGTGCTGATCTGACGGTGAACCCGATCCTGGTCGAGTGGAACAAGGCCGTGGCAGCACGCCTGGCGCCATTCCCTGGCCTGGGTCTCGGCTTACTGGAAACCAATGGCCACCAGAACTACAAGGGCTGGCAGCGCATGGTTGGCTATCACCCTTATCCGGATGCGTCGTGGAGCAAGACGGTGGATGGTGTGTTTAACCTGGATGACGACTACTACGAGAAAAGTGGCGGCATCCTGACACCTTCATCTCACTACGAGGAGATGTTCAAGCAACGCTGATCATGCGAGTTTCCACGGTGAACGGTATTCGTAGTGCAGCAAGTCATTAGCAGCAGGGTTGTTGGTCACCTGTTCGGCTTCCGCATCCCATTCAATCCGTGTACCGGTCGCCAGGGCGATGTTGGCCAGGTGTGCGAAGCTGGTGGAACGGTGGCCGTCCTCGAGGCTACATAACGGGGCCGCGCGGCTCTTGACGCAGTCGAGGAAATTGCGGATCAGGTTGGCCGTGGAATCTTCACTTATGCCGAGATCCCCGTGTTGGGCATCACTCTCGAATGACCTCTTTTCCGGTTCTACGAGCTGCTCCCACGTCTGAAATTGCCCGGGTTTGACGGGTGAGACACTATAGCCATTCTGGTCCACCACAACGTTTCCATGTGTGCCGCCAAACTCGACTTCTCCACCATTGATGCCAGCGGCACCAGAAGCTTCATAAATGTGGAACTGGGCGATCATTCCGGTAGCGAACTCGAATGTCACTTCCATGGTGTCGGGGATGGTCTTGTCGTCGCCAAGCAGCTTGCTACCGTGTGCGCTGACCGCGACCGGGGCTGTTTCACCCACCATCCAACGAATTACGTCCATGTAGTGCACACCCCAATTACCCATCTGCGAGGAGTAATCCTGCCACCAGCGGAAGTAGTAGGGCGCGATGTTGTACTGGTAGGGACGGTAGGGCCGCGGGCCCAGCCACAGGTCCCAATCAAACCCAGGTGGTGGGTCTTCTGGCTGCAGGGCGCCGATGCCGTTGGGATACATATTGCTGATCCGGTAGCACCTGGCTGTACGCACATCACCGATCTTGCCGCCTTTGATCAGGCCTTCCAGTTCGCGGTAGATTGAGGAACCGCGGCGGTTCAAACCAACGGCAACGACACGGTCAGTTTTGGCGGCGGCATTCACCATGCTCCGGCCCTCGTGAAGCGTAATGGTCAAAGGCTTCTCTACATAGATATCCTTGCCAGCATCAAGTGCAGCAATTGTCTGTACTGCGTGCCAATGGTCGGGGGTGGCGATACAGACAGCGTCTATATCTTTGTTATCAATAAGCTCCCTGAAGTCATTGTACATTTTGGGTTTATTATTGAATTTCTCACCCATCTTGGGGACCTTACCTGAAGCCACCCAACGGGCATCGACCTTTGAGTGGTTGCGGAGCGTGTACGGCTTGTACACATCACAAAGTCCGGCGATTTCCACGTCGTCGTTATCCATGAACCGACTCAACAGATCTGAGCCACGGTTACCAAGACCAATAAAACCCATGCGAATCTTTTCATTGGCGCCCAGTGTGCGTGCGAATACCGTTGCGTTCATGCCCACCGTGAGGCCGGTTGCCGTCACAGCAGACTGTTTCAGGAATTCGCGCCGGGTCGTGTTGGATTCAGTATTGAATTTGTCAGTTTTGTCTTTGGACATGGCTGTTTCTTCCGGTTGTTCAGCTGTGTTTGTAGCTGTCCTGGTAAATGTTTCCGGACAGGTAATCCGGCCAGTTTTTCTCAAAAAATATCTGCTGTGGATCTTCCATGTCCCTCAATTCGCGTTTCTGGATATCGAACGTGCCGGCGTCGTATTGCAGAACAATCTTCGTAGCCCTGTCGGCTTCCCGCTCCTCGATAAACCGGTAAGCCGCGAGATCGGTATTGCTGGCCTTCGGGACCACTGTTCCTTCTGGTGTGCACAAGGCCCGTGCGCCGCGGCTTCCGCCGCCCTGCCTTGTGTAGTGATCCAGGGCGGTCAGTACTGCCTCTGAAGTCAATGCGGTGTGCAGCCAGTTGAAATAAGCTGGAATGCCGCTTTCCGATGCGATGTGCACGCCCCTGGAAGCGATGTTCCGGTTAAGCGTTTTTGCTTCTTCGAGTGCAGGGCCGATGTCATCGACGTGGCAGACAAACCCCGCATGATCGCTCATGCGTGCCTGCACGTCGGATTCGATGTCAGCCAGTGCCACGCCGGTTTCGTTGCCGAGGTTCTTTGCAATCTCCCCGATCGTCGAAGCCATGGCCTGCTCAAGACCGGCGAGGTCGACCTCGTGAGACAGTTCCGCCTGTGAGGCGATATGCCTGGCGCAACGCATGGCAAATACCTGTCCCGCGTTCAGCGCCGCGCCGCCCGGACGCGTGACCCCGTGGGTACCGGCAACTTCGCCGATCGCGTAACAGCCGGCCAGGCTGCTTTGCGCCCAGATGTCCACTTCGATACCACCGTTCATGTGCTGGTTGCTGACGTTGAAGGGCAGGGGGTCCGTTTCGATATCGTATTTGTGCATCCGGTAAAGCTCGATGGCCAATGGGTTCATCGCCTTCAGCCGCTCTATCGGCAAGGCCTGCAAAGCGCCGTTGTTTTCCAGGTAGCGCCCGGCATCCTCGTCAAGGCGATCCAGGCTGAAAGGCTGATCACCGGGAACCATTTCCGGATTGCGGTTGAAATCCATCAGCACGGTATGACCTTTCCGGCTTTCGATAAAGATCGCCAGGTCGATCAGGCTGGACTGGAAATCCACCATGCGACCGGCGTGAAACGGCCACTGGTAGCCCTTGCGGAACATATTGGAGGCGAGTTCCTGCGTCGTGCGGTAATAATCGGCCAGGAAATTGTGTTCCTTGCCGTTTGCGTCGAGCGAGTAGATGTACGGAATCACCTGGACATAGGTGCCGGACAGGTTCCATGGGAACTCGGTGCGCCGCGTGCCGATGCCAAACTGGCTTTCGGTCAGGTTGCTGACTTTGATTCCTGCCTCGATGGCCATGCCGAGCGATCCGAAACAATTCTTTGGGTACACGCTGTCGCGGTACAGTTCACCCGGCCCGCCAGTGGCCAGGACAAGCCGGTTGCAGAGGATGATTTTCAGGCCGTAATGGTTGGCTGAACGGTCACGCCCGATTGCGATCACGCCTTTAACCTGGCCATCCTGCTGCAGGATTCGCACGGCAGTCGTCCTGGTGATGAACGGAATTTCCAGCCGGATGGCTTCCTCACACAAGACCTTGACCATCAACCGCGAGGTGCGTGGTCCGCAGGAGGTCGCGCGGCCCACCTCATCGTGGTCAGTCTGGTAGCGCAGCACGGCGCCAAAGCGGTCCTGCGGCAAGGGCAGGCCCAGGTATTGCAGACCCGCAAACGCGGGGATGGAACCGACCGCTTCGACGTAAGCCGTGTCCTTATCCATGGCGCCGCCGGAACCGATGTCATCGGCCAGCCTGACAAAATTATCACCGCGGTTGCTGGTGCCGGCCGTGTGGATGGTCTGTTTGTCGGAACCCGAACAGGCGGAGGTGCCGGCAAACAGACCGGTGCTGCAAACCGCCACTTCGATGTTGCCACGTTTAAGTTCGACCGCGGCACGTAAACCGGCTGCACCACTGCCTAACACCAATGTATTCACCCGGTGAACCGGGCAGTTCAGCCCCTCGATATCAACGGTTTCAGCCGCTTCGTGCTGAAGCACACCACCGGGCAGTTTTACGCGGGTCAGCGCATCGAGTATGTCATGTGAAACTTCGGTGGTCACTGGAGAATGCGTATTTGGAAACCACCGTCAATGTCTATGACGGTTCCGGTTGAATAAGGGAATTTCCCGTCAACGAGCGCGGTAACACCAAGACCGACATCCCTGGCGGTTCCCCAGCGTCTCTGTGGGACCAGCCCGTCTGCGATCAGGGGATCGTAATGCTCCTCGATGGCGCTGGTCATGTCCGTTTTCATGATGCCGGGGCGTAGTTCGTAAACCTGGATGCCTTCCGCCGCCAGGCGGCTGGCCCAAAGCTGGGCCGCCATGGACAAGCCTGCTTTCGACATGCAGTAATCACCACGTGAGGGGGATGCCGTGTTGGCTGAAATCGAGCTGATGAATACGATTTTGAAACCGCTTTCAAGCCGTGATTTCTGGCCGCTTAGCCATTGCTGCACCACTGCCTGGGTCAGGAAGTAAGGCCCCTTCAGGTTGGTATTGATCAGCCGGTCGAATGATTCTTCACTGGCTTGCGTAATATCTGCCCGTACCTTCGGGGCAACCCCGGCGTTGTTGACCAGGGCATCGATCTGGCCCAATTCCTTACCGATCATATCCAGCATCGCCAGGCGGGAATCGGCGTTGGAAATATCAGCCTGGACGGGCAGGAAGCGTTGGGATGTATCTGTTGCGGCTTCTTTGCACAGATGGGCCGTTTCATCGGCGGCCGTGGTGTTGCCGACATAATTGATCGCCACCGAGTACCCGCCCTTGGCCAGTTCCAGTGCGATGCCACGGCCAAGACCCCGGCTGGCCCCGGTTACCAATACAACGGCTGGTTCTGACATCAAAGACTCCTCGTGAAGCAGCTCTACCATCCAGCTTCAAAGTATAGACCGATTGCCTCTCCGGTTACATAATTGCCCGCTGGTTTACCAGTGTGCAATCAATGAAAGGCTCAGGTTCATATTCCTGAACACCTGAAGCTGGGTCGGGGTGTTCCTTACCGGGACCGTGAGCGACAGGAGTCGCGACCGAGTCTACAGGGACGTATTTACGACGTGTCCCGGTAAGGAACACCCCGATCCAGCTCCAAGCCGAGTCACGTGGAAAGTAATGAACCTGAGCCTTTCTCAGCTAGAACGGCGGTAAGGAATTGTCGTGATTGGGCGTGATCGCTATACCCTCGATTTCGACCAGCCAGTCCGGCCGGCACACGGGTCCGGTCACCACCAGGAAGGGCTTGCTGCCAATTTTCTCTTGCAGAAGTTCACTGACTAACGCGGCGTCACCGGGTCTGCGCACGTAAACGATGAAATGCTGCATATCGTCCAGCCTGGCTCCGGCCTGCGCCAGCAGGGCGGCGATGTTGTCGAGCGTTCGTTGCAGTTGCTCACCGACGTCACCGTCGTGTACGACTGCGCCGTTGGCATCGATGCTGGCCGTACCCGAGACGATGATGTGTTTACGGTCCCGGTAGGCGACCTGCGTGGCCCGTTCGAATGCCACGCCGTAAACGTGGGTATCACTCAGGTGGTCGAGGGCCTTCAAATGCCGGATCTGCCCGGGTTCGACGCCCTTGATGGCATAAGCATCCATCATTACCAGCGCCTTGTCATCGGTGAACGATGCCTGTATCCCGGTGCTGGCAATATAGTGTGTTTCTGATGTCAGACCCGCTTTGGCGAAAACCCTGTTGCGCGCCGCGACGAAGCCAGCGTAGTTGTCGTCCACGTCCCGGATATAGAACCAGGTTCGCAGGCAGTGGTCCTGCAGGGCCATGCCATGCTCTTCCAGCATTTCGTTATAGGCATCGAAGACGGCAAGCGTCTGGCCCTGTGTTCCAGTCTGCTGCGAACTTGTCAGCCCGGTGGACCAGACATGCTCGAGACCACCCCTTTTCAGGGTGAACGATGAACCGTTTCCGGTTCCGCTCACCTGTCTGTCACCATCGTTGATGCAGTAGACCCACAGGGTTCACCGTGGCGGGCGCTGCCGGGGGTTGTATGACCAGCGAAACACCGCCATTGACAACCCCGTCGGGGTTGGAGAATGCATGGCGCTGTAGTTCCTCGACCTGTCCGGGTGCTTCGCTGCAGAAAAAGCGTCTGAAAACGATGCATCCACGGTCCAGCCCGTTATCTTCGAGCGCATCTTGCAGGGCTGCTTCCAGCCAGGCCAGTTGCTCGTCGAATCGCCCGTTGACCAGTGGCTTCAGCATGAAATTGTATTCAGAGGTACCCGATACCCCGGTAAAGCACGAACTCATGACCTCGACAAGCTCATTGCCGGCGTGCGACGCAACGGTTGGAATGGTTTGCGGGATGAGCATCATCGGGTCCGGAACGGGATGGCGGGCAACACACCGAGTGACACTTTCCTGGCTTTCTTCTTGCCGTTTTTCGACCGGGGTGTGACCTCGAATTGCACGGCCACGACCAGGTTACCTTCGAGGTTTGCTTCCAGATCCGCACTGGCGGTGAGTTTGAGACGGGGTTTACCCGAAGAGTCATCTGTCTCCAGCGTCAATCCCGGTGGCGCTGATTCCAGTTCGAAAAACGGCCCGTTGAAATTTTCGGGCAGGTTCCCGGTTCTGACATCCAGCAGGACGGAATCACCCGCCTTCAAGGTCACCGGGCCAGCGTCCTTGAGCCGGATGGATGGCAGTTGACGTGGCGCACGCGGTACAAAAGCGGTCAGGTCACTGGTTTCGACCAGGTGATGGGTGATAAACGCCTGCGTGGTGTCATCGGCCGGGATCACGGGCTTGCTCACCGTTTTTCCATCTATGCTTGCGGATGCGGCCAGTTCCAGGCGTACAAATTCAATTCCGGCATTGCCACGCTGTTTGACAACGGAGGTATTCCAGCCACGTCCCAGGCCCGGTTGTTTGATCTGGGGCGCCACCCTGGTATTGATATTGCCTTTCCGGCTGATGACCACCGGGATGCTGTCCAGACTGGCGGGTATCCTGCCGCCGCTCAGCTAGAAATGACTGGAATCACCACCCAGTGTGACCTCGACCGGTCCGGTAAAGCCGTCGTAGCGCCGGACATGCAACATGGCCCGTCCGCCAGTAGGGCCGGGCACCGTGATGGAGGACGGTGTGACAAAGACTTCAAATCCGGGCTGTGGATGGCTCAGGCTGAGACGGTAGCTGTAGTTCTCACCACCCTTGTTTTGGGTATCCGTGACCTGGATGTAGTAAGTGCCCCGGGCAGGTGCCGTGAATTGCAATTCCGAGTCGGCGTTGTGGGTTAGCAAACCAGCCCGGTCGGTCAGGTTACCGGTAGCGGGCATGTCGTCATTCCACGCCAGCACCTTGCCGTCGTCATCGAGCAGCCTCAACAGGGAATCGACCGGCGAGCGTAGCCGCCGGGCAGTGATGCCGGCCTTGATGACCTGGCCCTTGCTTGCCCTGAAGCGGTAGACGTCCACATCACCTGGATGGTCGATGCGGCCATTGACGACGGATTGCAGCTTGATGGTCTGAGCGCCATCCAGGCTGTCATTGTCTTCTTTTTCAATGGACTCAGGCAGTGATCCGACCGCGTAATGAATGGCGTTCGAAATAGACCCCTTATGCTCGAAATACACTTTCCGGAATGGGTTGTCCTGCTCGGTGGTATTGAGCGCCAGTTTGTCGATATCCAGGTTCCAGCCATACAGCTTGGCCGTGGTCTTGCTGCCAAGCTGGGCGCCGAGCGGAAATATTCCGGTAACGAACGGGATTTCACCGATCGCGACCCGGTAGACAAAATCCTCGCGGCCGCGGTAGATAGAGTCACGGATCAGGACATGGTAGGTACCGGTTTCCGGTACTTCGAATAATAAGGCCGGGTCCGGGTCGAACTGGAAATCATCGGCGTAGGCGAGTTCCTTGCCCTTGTCATCCAATAAGGTCACGACCGCCTGGAACCAGCCCGGCACGGCGTCCGCCAAAAATGGCACCAGTGCGCGCGCCTGCACATCGATGACCAGTTTCTGGCCCGCCTCGGCGGCAAAGCTGAAACGGTCTTCGTCACCGGGCATGACCTGGCCGTTCATGATAAACGGCGGTTGCATATGGGATTCCACCGGGGAGACCAGGTCATTGGGTTCAAATTCGCGACCCTCGGGCAGGGTGTTGACCATGAACCGCACGGGGTTGGACGCACCGCCAATACCGGTCAGCAGTCTCAATTCCCGCATACCGGGCTTCGCATCCTTGTCAATGGTGATTTCCAGCATCACCAGTTCATCGAGTTCACGGTTGCGCTGTACCCTCTCCTTGCTGGCGAACTTGTTCGCAACTTGCCTGAACTCGGATGCGGAAAGCTCCTCCAGGCGGGTAAACATCTCGTGATCCGGTGGTGGACCAAATTTCCGTTCCTTGTCCTGGCCTGCCTTTTGCGGTCTGCCTGATTTTTGTTTTCCGACAAAACGCATCTGCTCCCCCAGCTTGCGTTTGTAATTTCCGACGTGCTCGATGAATGTCGCATGCACGCCGGGACCGGTGATTTGAATGGCATCGACTCTCTGCAAACCCTTACCGCCGACCGCCACTTCAAAAGTGGTGCCGGCCTGACCACCGGCCGGGTAGACATAAGCGATGTGGGCAGACTGCAGGACCTGGCCCAATGTAGTGCCGGGCAGGGAACCGATAAGTGCGGCCAGGTAAATGAGTGGCAGTATTTTTTTCATGCTGACAGGCCCTCCATCACATGATTTCATATAGCCGGCCCTTGCCGGGGGAGGGTAGCGTCAACGGTACGGCTTGCCCGGCGCCATTGAGGATGGTGCCTTCTGGGTCGATACCGGCCAGTTCGTAGATGCTGCCGATCAGGTCTTGCGGGTAGACGGGGCGCTCCACGACTTCCTCGGCCGTGGCATTGGTTGTGCCGATGACATGCCCGCCCTTGAAACCGCCACCGGCGACCAGGCCGGAAAAACAACTGGCAAAATGCCCGCGCCCGCCATTCCACGGATCCCCCCACTGCACGCGCGGTGTTCGGCCAAATTCGCCGCTGCACCAGACGATGGTTTCATCGAGTAATCCGCGCTGGGCAAGGTCCTCGAGCAGGGTGGCCAATGCCTGGTCGAACTCCGGCATTTTCTGGTTCATGGTAAGGAAGTGGCCCTTGTGCGTATCCCAGCCGTTGTAGTTGACCGTGATATAGGGCACGCCTTCCTCCACCAGGCGCCGGGCCTGCAGGCAGGACTGGCCGAAATGGTTCATGCCATAGGCCTCGCGCAATTTTTCGGGCTCCTGCTTGAGGTCGAAAATATCACGCGCCTCACCGAGGATCAGGCCATAGGCTTCCTCTTCACACTGGTCCATCGTCAGGAAACGTGGGTTTTGCGGTAGTTGCGTCCCGAGGGAATCCAGCTGATGCAATAGCTGGCGGCGTGTTAGCTGACGTTGGTCAGAAACACCTTCGGCAATAATGCCTTCGACCACGAAACGTTCTTTCGATGGGTCGCCGCCGGTCGCGAAAGGCTTGTACTTCGGCCCGAGGAAACCTTCCTCTGAAAACCGTCCGTGTGACCGGGTCAGCACGATATAGGGTGGAATGACACCCTTGTAACCGCCTTCATGGCCATTGAAGCGGGATACCACTGCTCCAACGCATGGATAGACCTCGCCGCCACCGGGTTGCCGGCCGGTTTGCATCATGTAGGTCGCGGTTTCGTGCGCCTTGATACCGTGGGTCAGGCTGCGGATGATCGAGTACTTGTCCGCCTGCCGCGCCAGCTTTGGTAACTTGGCATTGATTTGCATGCCGGGCACATTGCATTCCACGGCTTCATTGAGCGGACCGGTATAATCGTTGCCCGCGCCCGGCTTGGGATCGAAAGTATCGATCTGGGAGGGCCCGCCCCACATCCAGATCTCGATAACGGCCTTGGCCCTGGCCGTTTTCAGCGGCGCCAGTGTTTGCGCAAAGGCACTGTTGCCCAGCTGCATGCCCAGGATACCGGCGGCGTTCATACCAATGAAATTGCGGCGGCTCAACTTTGAAGTTTTATTCTGCATGGGACTAATGCCGGTATAAGAATTCTTTGGAATTGACGAGTGCCCAGCACAGGTCTTCGATTGCCTGGCGTTCACCCGTTTGCATACCGGTGTAGTCCATGGCCAGCGCCAGTTCTGCCCTGGTTGGTGCACGTGACAGGGTCAATCGGTACAGGGAATTGACGGCACGTTGCGGGTTGCGCCTGGAAGCCTGGACAATCTCGCGCATACGTGGGCTGTTGCTGATCCGTTTCTGCACCTGGCTGGAATTGAGCAAATACATGCTCTGGTCCACGGAAAACTCATTATCGCGCTCCAGCTCATAACCCGTGTCGCGGCCCGGCCGGCCAAACTTCTCCAGGAACTGGGAAGTGATGCTGCCGTCCGATAACTCGATGGTGCGATGGTATTCCGGCACAAAGGTAAACGGCTCCGGCACGGGGCTCTGGTACAGCTCGCCACGGCCGTCAAGCACACCCAGTGCATCGAACAACACCTCGGCATCCAGCCGCCGCACGATGTAGTGGGCAAACAGCGATTCGGCCTCGGGGTGGTCCGAGCGTGGGATCGATGATTGCTGGTAGGTGCGTGAGTTCAGTATCAAGCGGAAAACATGCCTGATGTCGTAAGCGGACGCGATGAATTCCTGTTCGAGATAGGCCAGCAGCGCCGGGTTCACAGCGGGGTTGTCGTCGCGGATGTCATCGGGCTCGTGGACCAGCCCACGTCCCATCAGCCAGAACCAGGCGCGGTTGACTATATTGCGTGCAAACCATGGATTATCGGGGCGGATCAGCCAATCGGCGAAGGCTTCACGCGGATCTTCGCCGGCTTTCACGGTGGCCCTTGTTCCGTCCGGGAAGGTGATATCCAGCGGGGCGTATTGTCCAGGGTCCAGGTAGACGATTTCTTCTTTCCACTCGTCGGTTTTCTTGTAGGCCACCCGGGAGAAGATATTGGCCATGTCGGCGCGTTGCCGCTCTGTCCAGCTGTCGAAACGCACGCCCATCAGTGTCAATGATGCGGCTGCAGCGATGGTTTCCGGTTCCTGGCCCTCGATGGCCCGGTAGAAATTGACGGGTGGGACCCGGAAATTACTGCCGCTGGAAGTCAGTAATTGGCGGGCGAATTCATCGTAGGGCAGGTTGGCAGCAACTGCTTCCGAGACCCAGCGGTGGTAGGCCTGCACGCCGTTCGGCCACAGGTTGATCGGAAACTCCGCCTTGATACGCAGCAAATCACTCCACTTCAGCGTCCAGTAATCGGTAAAGGCATCGGTCTCCATCAGGTGCTCGATCAGCAGCCCGCGTCGCTTGTCCGCGCCGAGTTTCATGTATTTACGGTAGGCCTGGGGCAGGGGCAGTGTGCCGGTGACATCCAGGTGGACTCGGCGGAAGAACACTTCCTCGGAAGCGGGCTTTGCGGCCTCGATACCATGTTCCGACAGGACTCTGCCGACCAACCGGTCGATTTCACTCACAGGTGTCGGGGTCGATTCCGACTCGTACGGCTTAATGGCCAAGGTTTCATCCGCAGCAAACATGACCGGCGCGAGCGCCAGCGATAAAATGGCCAGTGACAACAACATCAGGCTTGGTGAATGTTTGCGGACCACGTGCATATTCAATCAGTTTTACAGGAATTACCTGAATATTAGCTCAATGTACCGAAAAGCCGGCTATTGGCTGTGTAAAGTCAGGTAAATTCAAACGGGTTCAGCGGGCGATTCAAAAGACATTCCAAATCTGGGTAGAATACTCGACAAGTTGAAAACTAATCCGGGTCATAATGAACGGTTCACCTGAGGGTCACCATCACATGAAAAAAATTATTGCTCTTTGCATATTTCTGCTGGCACCGGTCCCTGGCACAGCGTCAGCCGACACGGCTGCGGCGCTGGAGGAATTTGACGATTATCTTGGCATCACCGCCAGCCAGCTTGGCAGCAGTCCTTTTGCCGCGGTGATCAGCAAGAACGGGGAAATCCTCTACGAGCGTTATTACGACGGGCAGAAAGTGCTTTCACGTTCTGTTAATGAAAGCTCACGTTGGCAGATATTTTCCATCACCAAGAGTTTTACCTCTGCATTGGTGCTTCGCCTGTGCCAGGAAGGTGTGATCACGCTTGATGATCCGCTCAGCAAGTACCTGCCGACCTTCCAGGAACATGGTGATGGATCCTTCGATCGTCGGGATGTGAAAATCCGGCACTTGTTATCGCATACTTCCGGTGCGTCATTTGAGGGCAACAAGATACCGAATCCGCTGCCACCCGGGCTGGACCGCATCGATATCGTCACCGAACCCGGCAAGGATTTTAAATACTCCGGTCTCGGCATGATGATCCTTGAGAGGACACTCGAAGCCGCCACCGGGAAAGACATAGATACTTTGCTCAACGAAAAGATCATTCAGCCACTGGGGCTGGCATCAACCGGCTATGTCTATCCCGGCTCAGCCAGCGATAACGCCCTGCCACTGAAGAAGGGCCTTTACCATTATTCCCAGAACGGCAAAAGGGCGGGGGCCGGGCTGTACACGAATGCCCGCGACCTGAACAAGTTTGGACAGTTCTGGTTGAACCCCGAATCGATGTTTTCCACCGAGTTACGACAACAAGCCTGGACCTTCCATGGCATGCGTGAGTCAGACCAGGGGCGTTATGGGCTGATGTGGTGGCTGTTTGAGGATGACGGTGGTTACGTGATGTCGGGCAAGGACAACAAGATTAACGCCGTGATACCTGAGACCAATGTAGTGGTTACGGTCATACGCTATCCGCAGGCCAAGGCGGCCGAGGAATACAGCTTCGTGGCTGACAAGCGGGCCATGGTGCTGTTTGGGAAGCGAATCAAATGAAACGTCGCACCTTACTGAAGTCAATCGCCATGTTGCCATTGGTCACGGCAGGGTCCGGCCTCGCGGGTATCTACCCGGAATTTCAGCCCCGGCTGAAACTCAGCCTGAATGTTTATTCTTTCAACAGGCTGTTACGCGACGGCACCATTGACCTGTTCGACGTGCTCGAATTTTGTGCCGAGCACGGTTTTGATGCCATCGACCCGACCGGTTATTACTTCCCGGGGTATCCGGAAGTACCACCTGATGATTACATCAACCAGTTCAAGAAACAGGCTTTCCTGCTGGGACTCGATATCAGCGGAACCGGCGTGCGCAACGATTTCGCCACTCCTGACCCGGAGAAGCGGGTGGCCGACATCGAGTTGGTCCGTGCCTGGATCGAGGCTGCAGCCAAGCTGGGCAGCCCGAACCTGCGGATTTTTGCCGGCAAGAGTTCTCACGAGGGGTACTCACGCGAACAGGTATTCGAATGGATGGCCAAGGACATGAGAACCTGTTGCGAGTTTGGTGAACAACACGGTGTGATCATCGCATTGCAGAACCATAACAATTTCCTGAAGACGGCGGCAGACGTCGATGAAATATTCGACCGGGTGGATTCACCCTGGCTGGGTCTGAACCTGGATATCGGCAGCTACCGCGTTCATGATCCCTACGCTGAAATCGAGCGCAATGTGAAACGTGCGATCACCTGGCAGATCAAGGAAAATGTCTGGATCGACGGTGTGGAAACCCCCACGGACCTGAAACGCCTGGCCGGGGTCATCCACCGCTCCGGTTACCGCGGCTACCTGCCAGTCGAAACACTGGGTCCCGGTGACCCGTACGTGAAGGTTCCGGCACTCGTTGACAAGGCCCGTCGCGCGGGTCTGTTCGACGCGGTTAATGAACCAACGGTCTAGCAATGGCTGTTTAGCGAACCAGATGCCAACCTGCAGGAATGAAATCTGTGTGACAGCCTTTTGGTTTCCTGCAGGAAGATGTCGTTACTGTGGTAATCTCTGACGGAGTTTGCAGAATGCCGGCGGACTACGCGTGAGTATTGAGGCCGTGCGGGTATCGACAACTCTGCTCTCAGAACAAGTGAAAAAATAAGGATGACATGGTGTTTGGAACCTTAAAAGACGATCTGGGAACAGCTATCGAGGAAACCGGTTGGACCGATGGAATCGAAACCGGTGAAGATGTTCTGGATGGTCAGCATCGCAAGTACTTCAACTTTGTAAATGACTACCTGGGTACAGCCACGACCAGGAACTACGAGCGCCAGGACCATGACCTGGTTGATAGAATGGATTTTCTGATCGGGTACGCGATGGAACACTTTGCCACTGAACAGAAAATCATGAAACAGGCGGGCTACCCGCGTTTTCAAGAGCATTTTGAGGAACACATGTATTTCCTCAAGCACGTGGAATCACTGCGCAAAGCGATTAAAGAAGTGGGAAATAACGACGGGCTGACGCGCGAAGTGCGCTTTTACACCCTGGAGTGGTTTGTTCAGCACATCCTGTCGTCCGATATGAAGATGGTTGAGTTTCTAAAGCAAACTTCCACGAGGGTAAGCGAGCTGTAGGTTTGAGAACTGCACCGCCATGATTCCGTCGCTAGTCGATCGGGTCTTCCCGCTCATCCTCATCGTACAGATTATTCTTGGTTATATTGTCGCTCTCGGAAACATGGTCCGCAGCGCATTCCTGGCCATCGACGAACAGAACAGCCTCGCTGGCACTGCAAAAACTGTCCTTGAGAATGGAAACGGTGGAGTTTCTATTGATCTGGCAGGACGTCTTGATCACGATCGGGCTGCCATAGCCACCAGTTAAAGCGACGGTGTGGTTGTTCAGGCGGCTGAACTTGGATTTGTTCAGGGCACCTTCTACACAATCAGACTGCGCGATACAGGGTACGGCGAACAGTAAAAACGCCAAGCTCAGACGGGTAAACATGTCAGTTCCTTGATTTGGATTTAAGGTAATAGTGGCCGATCACGATCGCGATCCCGTAGCCAATAATAAACATCTTTCCGATGGGTAGTAGTGTACCAGCAACCGACAGGGACTTACCCCAGGCGGTGGCGATAGAGGCGGTGCCGGTGACCGCCAGCGTGATGCCCATCAATACATTCCAGGTGATGCGGCTGCGCCCGGACGGCAACGCGTCGCCAAGAAGCTTTTTCGAATTCATCATCAGGAAAAAGGCCAGGAAGGCTACCGGCACCAGCGTATAGCCGAATACGAAGGCGGGCACCGCCAGGTAGGCCTTGGACGAGCCTGTCCACAGAATGGGCCACAGTACACCGGTCGCCGCCAGCAGGGTGCCCAGCTTGAAGTGAATGCCGCCCAGGGGGCGTTTCAGGATCTCGCAGACCACGAATCCGGATATGACCATGCACACGGAGATGGTCGACAGCGCCATGCCCAGTACACCGATGCCAAAGATCAGGTGGGCCACGTTGGGCCCGACCAGGGTCTCCAGCGAGCGTGCGAATTGCCGGTTGCTGCGGTTCAGCAGCATGGCCGCCAGTTGCAGCTCACTGGCCTCGACCCGGGTACCCCCAGCCATCGTGTTGGAGCGCTCGGTCACCATCGCACGAATTTCCCGTGCCTGTGGGGCGTAGGCAGCATCGGTTGTGACCACGACCTGGCCATTGACGTTTTCCAGGACACCTTCATAGGGTTTGCCGTGGAACAGGTGGCCAGAGGCAATGACGATACACGAGGTCGCGATAATGAACGGGATGACCATGCCGGTGGCCAGGTCAAAAGTAGCCAGGCCGCGGTGGCTTTTACCCCAGCCCCTGGCGCGCATGGAATAGGGCAGCATGAAGGTCATGTTGATACCAACTGCGGCGGATGCCGCCGCCACCAGCACGGTGCGCTGCTTGGCCAGTGCCTTGCCGGACCAAAATTCCCGTGCGGCATCGTTGTTAATCGTCTCAAGAACCTGTTGATAAGCCTCGCTGGGGCTGAAAATCATACCCGGGTCGGGGATAAAGCCGGCCATGATACGTCCGAACGGAAGCCCGGGTTTGCTCAATGAAAGCTTGATGACTACCAGGATGAAAGTCACCACGATCATGCCAACCACCAGCTTGACGATGGTTTCGTAGATACGGATGCCGACTCCACCGCTGCCATAGAGAAATGTTACCGAGGCAACGATGGCCAGGATGGCCAACGAGACACCCATTTTAAAACCGAAGCTATCGCTGTAGGCGCCCAGTGATGGGAAAATATTCTCGGTTAGCGCACCGAAGGCCAGCGAGTATTGCGGCAGCACGAACACCATGTTCGCGGCCAGCGCTGCCAGAATCCAGCCCCAGGCCAGCACCGGATTAACGCGTGTACGCAAGGCTTCAAAGGGGCTCTCGCCGGTTGAAAGCGTTACAAAACTGATCGCGGCCAGCATGATGACGCCGAGGATGATGGCGCCAGCCTGCACCCAAAGCACCGCGAAGCCGCCAACGACGCCCAGGAACAGCGCGCTGGCTAATGATCCGCCTCCCAGCGTGACCGCGCTTTGCAGCCAGCCGGGTCCCGACAGGCGTGTATAGGCTTTGAACTTGAACCAGCCGCCCTGTTGTTGTGCCTGCTCGAGGAATTCTGCCGTGTCCGTTATTCGTTTTTGCATTGTTGATACCAGCGTAGATCCTTTGCGGGAGGGGGTCAGGGTAACCTACCAGAGTAGCTACTCTGGTACTTTACTCTGAAGCCTTTTTGTCTCAGGGCAGCTTCCACTTGAAGGCATAGTACTCACAGGGGCCATCACCGATATTACGGATGCCATGGGGCTGGTTGGCCTGCAGGAAAATCACATCTCCGGGGCCTGCTGCGTGAGGCTGCCCATCGATCATTTCTTCGACTTCACCATAACGCACGATGATGATTTCATCCTCAACATGCACGTGTTGGTCGTGGCTTTTCATACCCTCATTGAGCATCGTAGTGTGGATTTCGAATTCGGCCAGCATCCTGGTGGGAACGCGCATGATGCTACGGCGCTCACCCTTTGATATCTGCTTCACTTCGAGATCATCCCAGTTGACACTGACAGAGGCTGCAGCCGGGTCAACCGTCTTCCCGGGCTCGCGGGTCCTCCACCGGATGATGTAGTAGCTTGCCGGTGTATCGCCCGCATTGCGGATTCCATGCGAGTCACCCGGCAGGGCAAGCGTGACACTGCCCGGCGAAAGAACCCTGCTGACACCGTTGATTGTCTGCTCCAGGGTGCCTTCCTTGATGATGATCAGTTCTTCCCGGTCATCATGGGTGTGCGCCGCGTGTACAGCAGCACCCGCCTCAACGGTGCTGACGTGTACCTGCAGGTATTCGAAGGCCTCGGTGGGCCCCTTGAAAACCTGGCGCCGTTCACCGGCGTTGGTTTTCGTGACCTGCATGTCATCCCAGGCGTAAACGGCCGATGTAAGACGTTCATCCCCAGCAAAAGCACTGCTGGTCAACACCAGGAATATCGAGGTGAAAACAACTTTATTAATCATTGTTTCTTGTCCTATAAGTGAGTTCATTTCCGTTCAAGGGCTTGCTGTTTCAACGAGACGATTCTTTCCTGCAACTCGTTGATCTGGAATGTCCTGCCCATGTCCTCGGCATCCGAGTACCAGCTCGAAAACACGCCGTGTTGCGCATCGAACAGGTATTGCTGGGCGCGCACGGCCTCGGTGTACGCCAGGTCCAGGTTTCTCACCAATACGTCCGTATCGGCCTGGTGTTTGTACGCGTACATATAGTGATACATCGTCTTGCTCAGGTGGGCCATGTAGTAGGCATAGGTACGCAGGTTGTCATTGAAGAACTCGCGCTTGTCATTTTCCAGCCGCAGCAGTATTTCGGAAGCACGTGCGGCGACCGACTCAAACTTCGGGATGACCTTTTGCATGCCGTTGAGGATGGCGTCGACCTGGTTGTCGGCGTCGTTGTACGCCAAATCGATGCGGAACGTACGACCCGGCACGCTCTCGTAGCCGATTTTGTGCAGGGGATTCAGGTCGGGTGTTGAGCTGAGATTCTGGAATTTCTCATACGTATGATCAAAGGCACGCGCATAACGCAGGTCCTGGAACGTGAACTGGCGTTCCATACCTTGGAACTCGGTTGGTTTGGGTTGCCAGTAAGCGTCGTAGAAGTCCCGGTAAAGCTGTGCGATTTCCCTGGCGTGTTCCTCACCGAAATAGCGGGCGCTGTAGTCCACCACGAAACGGTCCGTGTCATAGGCGTCATAATCCCACATCATCGCAGCATGTGCTGAGAGTTCGAGCAGGAACTCCCGCATGTTACCGACATTCACTACCGTGAAATACAGTGGTGATTTGTTGTTGATGTAGCGGTAGTTGAACTCCATTTTCCACGGGCTTTCAGCCGGGGCGACGTGGGCGCCCGTAGATGCGAAACCAAAGTTCATGTAGAAACCCAACTTGACCGGTTTCTCCGGGTTGAATGCCACCAGGTCATCGTAAGGGTAGGGGTCACGCCGTGCTGCGACGTAGGTCCAGATCATGTTTTCGCTCTCGGGCGGCTTCAGGTAACCACTGGACATCAGGTTGGCGATCTCATCATAGAAGGTAATGCGGACATAAGGTTCCGGGTTACCGGTCACTTCCTTGATCAGGTCGAGCTGGATTTGCAACATCTCGTTGATGACTTCGGCCCTTGCCTGCATGTCTTCGGGCGCGTCTTCGAAGATTGCCCAGTAGGGTTGGTCACGCTCGCCTCTGAATGCGACCGTCCACAGGTTCTCGATACCGCTTGCCTGGACGGTTTCAGCGTTATGCCGGAAGAAGTCCAGGATGGCCTGACGGTTTTCCAGGCGGTATGGGGGTGGTTCCATGTTTCTGACCTTCGTCCAGTAATCTGCCCAGGTCCGAGAAAGAAGTGTTCAGGCCGCTGGTGTGGTGTGAGGTCAGGACCAGGCCATAACTGTCGATCAGGCGGGCGTAATCCGTCATCCCATAGCCCGGTGCAATCGTCGTGTAGCCTTCTATCGTGTTGAGTTTCAAACGCAGGGTGGTTTCCAGCCATATATTCTGGTGCTCATCCGATGCTGTTTTCCACGGATTGAAAAAATCCTGGTCACCCGGCAACAGGGTGCGGTACCTGACCTGGGGTGATTTGAAGAAGATGTCGGTATCGGCAGGTACCGCGATCCTGTCCTTTTTGACCGGTAACCCACGAGGTCCAGTGGTACAGCGGCGGAACACCCAGGAATTGCTCTGAGAAAGAATACATGGCGTAAATGGCGCCACGGTGATCATTGCCATCGAGGTAGATCCGGTTGTTTTCCGCATCGGCATAGATACGGTGGGACTCCCAGCCATCGAGTTCTTTGACCTTGTCGGCCGGCACCACCGTGGCGCCGGAAGCGCGGTTGATGATGACGATCTCAGGCAGCGAGATATCGTGCGTCCATTTCGTTCACGACGGCGGGCTCGCTACCCATTACATTGGCGAAATCTTTCCGGAATGCCTTTAAGGCAATCTTGAGCGCTCCGGGTTCCTGGTCCGAGAACACGATCTTCAGCTTATCGCTCTCGAGGAGCAGGGGTTCGGTTGCAAACACCTGTGTGGGAATGATCAGTAAAAAGGTCGTGGCAAACAGCGATGGGCAGTACTGAAAACTTGCTGTGTTGTGACATGTCAGTGGTCCAGTGATTATTTAAAGGTGATGTTCTTTGTATGGGTGCCCGCATCCAGATCGAGATCCTCGGCTGACAAAACCTGTTTGCCTGCGTAAAGCAGGTTGTCGAACACGACGTTGGAGATGTTGTGCTCATCGGACAATCCCCTGATGATCGATTCCTGGCGCCATCTCTGATCGACGATATTGTCCTTGATCAGGATGTCGGAGATACGGCTTTTGCCATGGCGTTCTGTGATCCTGAAATCGATCAGACTTTGCTGGAGTTCAGGGTAGGGCCGCTCAAAATGGTTACCGATAAAGCGGATATCGTGCATGTGTGTGCCATCGCGCGCATACAGCGCCATGCCACGATCGCTCTCGATGACCTGGTTGTTTTCAAAAAGGATGTCCTTCATCTCTGCTGCGTGGGTTTCGGTACCGACCTTCAACGCACTCTTCCAGGTCAGCATGATGTTGTTGCGTATCGTGATGTCGTACACGTCCTCGAATTTTCCGCCCCGGTTGGTGCTCTTGACCGCCACGGCGTCGTCGCCGCAATAAAACAGCGTGTCCTCGATCAGCACATGGCGTGAGGAGTCCGGGTTGATGCCATCGGTATTGGAATATAGCGGTCAGTTAAGCACCTTGACGTTACGCATGGTGATGTGTTCTGAGCGGATGATATGTGTGTGCCATGCGCGGGCATTGCGCAGGATCAACCCTTCCACGGTCACGTTGCTGCTATCACGTATGGCCAGTAAGCGGCCGCTTTCGCCAGTGAGGTTACGCAGGAAAGCGCCGGATCCATCGATCGTGCCCCTGCCGGTCAAAGACACGTCTTTTGCATTTTCAATGACGATGAATGCGTTCTGGAGTGGCTCAAAATCATCCGGATTGCCGGACGCCTGCAACAGCGCGCCTGCCTCCAGGAACAGGGTGATCCCGCTTTTTATAAATATGGACCCACTGAGGTAATGCCCGGCGGGGATAGTGACCGTCGCATCCGTTCGGCGCTTTGTCGATGGCCGCCTGGATCGCTTTTGTCGATAAGTGACTTGCCACTGGGATCGGCGCCGTGATCCAGACACGCTGATACTGTCCGCAGGCTTCTCGAGCGGCGCTTCGGCCAGGATGAAACAGGTGTTCCCGTCCATCCATTGTGACCACCCATTTACCGGGCTTGGCGATTTCGAACTGCAGTGTCCGTTCCCCGGCATCCAGTGACGGTCTCGATACCTGCGGATTTCGGACTCAGTTCCAGCGTGTCGAATGCACGTTTGTGCGGTGATCTTTACTTGGTGCGGGCCATCTTCCGGATAAGGGAAATGGGCGTAATGGGCGTCCTTGAATTTGTGCACGAATACCGCCTGCCCATCCATTTCCATGCGGAACCGGTTGCTGGTAAAGCCTTTGGTGTTTGCGGAAAGCCCTCTGCGGCGAACAGGCTCCTGCTGGCAGAAATTAGTGCCGCCCAATCAGCAAACACATCGCTAAAACCGATCTCAATGCAAACACAATCCCGTGCGAAAAAGTGGTCGTCAAGCACTGGGATTGGGCAGATGGACCGTGGGCAGTAGACATGTTTTGACACCTCACCTTGTAGTAGTGGCTTCAACTGGCTCAGATTGAACGTCGTGTCTCTGAATTGCCGGGCTTGCTCGAGCCAGTTCTTGTATTTGATCTTACGATATATCAAAATGCTACCGGTGGCAAATACGGGAAACCGTATGTGGTGATGCAGGCCTTTTTCCAGGGTTCTTTTTCAGTGGACTAATCAATCGGATAGTGTTTGTCTGACGGGGGTTCCCTGTGTTATTCAGCAGGATCAAGCGAGTAAACATAAGATGACTGAATCTAACAACACCAATGCCAGTTCGTCCGATGGCAACATCACTCCCGGCAAATTTGCAAAGGTCCTGGCATTGTTTCTTCCCGGCATCTTCCTGCTGGGGTTCAATATCGGCACCGGCAGCGTCACGGCCATGGCCAAGGCCGGGGCCGACTATGGGATGTCGCTGTTGTGGACGATCGTCGCATCCTGTCTTGCGACCTTCCTGTGATCATCGTCTATGGCCGCTATACGCTGGTGACCGGGGAAACGGCGCTGCAGGCATTCCGCAAGCACATCCATCCGGCGGTGGGGATCTTCTTCATCGTCGCGCTCACCGCCGGCGTCAGCGGCAGCGTCATGGGCGTGATGGGCATCGTGGCCGATATCTGCTTCGAGTGGTCGAAGACCATGATCGACGGCGGCATCGCCCCGATCTATTTCGCCATCTTCTTCATCGCCCTTGTCTACTTACATCTTCTGGAACGGCAAGACCCAGTTCTTCGAACGCAGCCTGGCGGTCATCGTGGCGATCATGGCCGGCTGTTTCCTTCTGAACTTCTTCATCATGATGCCGCCGCCGATCGATATTCTGAAAGGCCTGATTCCCAACCTGCCCGAAGTTCCGGCCGACCAGGGAAAGGGCCGTTCCTGGTGATCGCTTCCATGGTCGGCACCACCGTTTTCTCCGGACTGTTCATCATACGAACCACCCTGGTCAAAGAGGCGGGGTGGACGGTCAAGGACTTCAAGAAGCAGCGGAATGACGCCATCGTATCCGTCGTCATGATGTTCGTCATCAGCGGGTCGATCATGGCGGCGGCGGCCGGCACCTTGTATGCCGAAGGGCTTGTTTGACCAGGGCATCGCAGATGATCGAGTTGCTGGAGCCGCTGGTGGGCTCTTTTGCCACGTCCATATTCGCCGTCGGCATCATCGCCGCGGGTGTGTCATCACAGTTTCCGAATGTACTGATGCTGCCGTGGCTGTTGTGCGACTACAACCAGTCGAACGCGGGAGATGACCCTGCCAGATACCGCATCATGGTCTTCCTCATTTCGCTGTTGGGCCTGGTCGTTCCGATCTTCGATGCGCGCCCCGTGTTTCGTGATGATCGTGTCTCAGGCCTTCCAGTCCGTCATCCTGCCGGTGACCGTGGGCTGCATATCTTTATCTCGGCAACCGTCGCGACTGATGGGCGAGCATAAACACATCGCTCAAGATAAATATTTTCCTGGCCGCAATCCTGCTGTTCTCACTGGTAACCACATCCATGGGGATCAAAGGCGTCTGGCAACTGGTGACGTCTTAACACGAGAGGGGTACTCTCGTGAACTACAAGAACAAGCTGATCGAACTGCCGCAGAACCGCGTTTGGCGCACTTACCTGGGTGGCCGCATGCTCGACGAATTGGTCGGCAAGGGCGATCCCTGCGACAGCCATTTCCCGGAAGACTGGATCGCCTCGGTCACAGCCAGCATGTAACCCGGGCTCGGAATCCGAAAGTGAGGGCATTTCAAAAGTCCGGATCGATGGCCAAGAATTGATTGTTCACGGACTTGATTGCCCTGGACCCGGATTATTTTCTGGGCAGCGAGCATGTGGCCCGTTTCGGCCAGCAACCGATGGTGCTGGTCAAGTTGTTGGACTCGGCAGTGCGATTGCATTTGCAGGTGCACCCGACGGCTGAATTCGCGCGAGAGCATCTCAATGCAAATTCGGGCAAGGCAGAGGCCTATTACATCCTGGATGTGCGCGAGGACGTCGAAGAAGCCTTTGTGTACCTGGGGTTTCAACGCCCGCCCAGCCGGGCGGAGTTGAAGCGCTGTATCGAAGAGCAAGATCTCGCGGCCATGGAAGGCTTTTTCGACAAGATCGAGGTCAAACCTGGTGACGTCCTGTTCATTCCGGGTGGTGTCCCGCATGCGATCGGCGGCGGGATTTTCATGGTGGAGATCATGGAGCCTTCGGACCTGGTCGTTCGCTTCGAGTTTGAAAGGGCGGGCTATACCTTGCCGGAGTCGGCGCGTTTCATGAACCGGGGTCTGGACTTCTGTCTGGATATTTTCGACTTCGAGGCCAGGCCGGAGTCCGTCGTGCGCAGTGAGAACATGTTCGAACCGCAAGCTGGAGACGACCTACGGGGAAACCGCTCATCGCTATCATCTGATAGGAGCGGAGACAACGCCCTGCTACCAGGTCAAGAAATCGGTGATCAAGGGCGTTGTCGAGCGTGAGGAAAACACCTTTTTCACGGGTGTTATCACGGCTGGCTCCTGCGTGCTGAAAACTGAAGAAGCGGCCATCGAACTCGATACCTATGGCAAATTCTTCTGTCCCGCCGGGCTGGGTAATTACACGATCGAGGCGGAGGAAGAAGTCCAGATCCTGGAGTGCTTTCCACCGCAATAATCGTTGAATTAATCTGGATTGGAAATATGAAATTCATTAGCTAGTTCTTTCCTACTCACTTGTCGCTGTGTACGCCGGCTTTTGCCGGCCAGGCGGATGATAGCCGTTCAATGTACTGATCATCATGACCGACCAACAGCGCTTTGATGCCCTGAGTGCGGCAGGTAATACGGTTTTACAGACACCAAACATGGACCGGATCGCCAACGAGGGTGTGTTGTTCGAGAATGCCTATACACCTGTGCCGGTTTGCGGCCCGGCCAGGACCGGTATCCTGACGGGCCTGTCGATGGAAAACAGCGGGATTCACCGGAACCAGGACGTCTACATACCCGAGTCATACAAGGGTGGTGCAAGCTTTGACATGGTCCTGTCCGAGGCAGGCTACAAGACTGGCTACTACGGCAAATGGCACAGCCCGCAACAACTGGCTGCCAGGTATGACAACTTGCCTGACTACCACGTGACCGCTACATCCGGCTCAGCCGGTCTGGGGATTGGCATGGGCGAGTTTTACCGCAACTTCTTGGATGCTGCTGGTATACCGCGGGTCAAACCCGCGGATTACGACAAGCTGCCTGCGGGGCAATTGGTCGATACCTACAGCCAGCGTCCGTACCAACCGAATTCGATGGACTGGCGGTATGGGCTCAGCATTGAAGAATCCTTGAAAGTAGAGAAAGTGTCACAGGGCCACATAGTCGGCACTTTGCAATTTGACGCGGCCCATTCGATCACTGCGATGGAGGCCGGGGGGTACTGGATGCCATTGACCGCCTGGCCGGTGAACCCTTCAGCCTGACGGTGTCATTTCATTACCCGCATCCGCCTTACACACCCACCGAGCCCTATGCGAGCATGTACGACCCCGCGGAGATACCGCTACCTCCCAACATGACCGACACGTTGGAACGCTCACCTTATACGGAGGTAAACCAGCAGTATGCGAGTCCGCGGTATCGGGACCCCGACAAGGTCCGGCAATTCATCGCCACCTATTACGGGCTGGTCAAGGAAATCGATGACTGGGTTGGAAAGATCCTGGACAAGCTCGACCAGCATGGTATTGCGGACAAGACCCTGGTCATTTTCGTCAGCGACCATGGTGAGATGCTGGGTTCACACGGCATGGCCAGCAAGAATATTTTCTACGAGGAATCCGTGCATATACCGTTCCTGATGAGGCTGCCGGGTGTTATTCCTGAGGGCACCAGGGTCCAGGCCCCGGTGTCCACGCGGGACATCTTCCCCACCATCATGGATTATCTGGGCCAAACGTATCAGAAAGACCTCGACAGCCAGAGCTTACGAGGCGTTATCGAGGGCAAAGAGACCAGGGACTTCGTTGTCGCTGAGTGGCGGGATACGTCCACGGTGCCCACTTTCATGATCAGGGCCGGGGATTGGAAGCTGCTGATTTCCAAGCGACCGGACTCCAAGTCCATCGATGCCCTGTACAACCTGGAGGATGACCCGCATGAAATGCACAATCTGCTTTACGACGGTATGTCCGAGACCCACGCAATGATCGCGGCCGGCTTGAAAGAAAAACTGATCACCTGGTTGGAAGATGCGGGCTCACCATCCGTGCAGGGCGTCAGGAACAGGCAGTTGCCGAAGTTTGCCTCAGCGCTCAGTTCCGGGGGTGGTTAGACAATACCCGTATGCGCTGGCTCAGCAGTAAGGCCCGAGCATCACCAGCGCACCTCGTCCAGTTCATCCAGGATTTTTTCATATTCCGAGTCTGAGACACAGTCATATTGGCCTGTGTTTTCGTTCAGGATAACAATTTCGTCTGCCCGACAACCCGCTTGCTTTTTTTTGTCGCCTGTCTCGGTTGCACAGGCTGTCAGTAGCAGCAGGCAGACCATCGATGTCTTGATTGAGTTTGGCATGTCAATTCCTGGCATCCCGGACCATATGTTTAGTGTAACATTAGTCTGTCTTGTAGGGTGACACGTATTCGACCACCACGGGTTTGCGGTTCTTCAGCTGTTCCTTGCGGTTTTTGCCCTGGCCGTCACGCTCTCGATGATGCCCATCGGGTCACTGCGTGGATTATCCTCGTACTCACTGTTCACCTCGGCGATGTGTTGCAGCAGTTTGCCATGCAGGTCAGCAACAACATCCGGATGTGCGCCGACAGGTCGTTCTGCTCGCCGATATCCGCTTCCAGGTCGTATAGTTCCAGCGTGTAGGGCAGGGTCTCGTCACCGACTCTGCTTCCCGGGTCCAGTGCTTGACCAGCTTGTACTTGCCTTCCCGCACCGCGCTCCTGCCCGGGCGGCGGCCAGCCTGGTGGAATATCAAGGCCGGGTCCTCGCGCTCAAAAACGGTCTCGTCCACGCCATCGATCAATGGAACCAGGCTCTGGCCGTCGAGCGGCCCTGTCAAATGTCCCCTCATGGCCAGCGAGGTGCGCAAAAGTCGGCAGCAAGTCCAGCCCGGTAATTGGTTCATTTGAATGGCTGTTTGGCGGGATGTTCGGCCCTGCGATCAGGAAAGGCACACGCAGACCGCCTTCGTAGAAGGAGTGTTTGCCTTCCCGCAACGGGGTGTTGTTCCACGGCACTGCGTGCGGAACGTGCCGAGGATATTCGTCTCTGCATCGATTTGTGACGTCTGGGCGCAATAGGCGACACCGCCGTTGTCGGCGATCAACACGATATAGGTGTTGTCCTCGATACCGAGTTCCTTGACCAGGTCCATGACCTGGCCGATGGATTCATCGATATCGAACAGCATCGCCCCGAAGGCCGCATCGTCATGTTTTTCGCCCGGCGGCTTGGCCTGGAACCTGTGCATAGCTCTCCGGGCGTGCGGCAATGGCGGTGTGCACCGCGTAGTGCGCGATATGGGCATAAAACGGCTTGCCGTCTGCTACCGCTTCGCGGATGAATGCGGAGGCCCTTGCCGTCAGGCTGAAGGCCGTTTTCGGGTCCTCGTCGGTATAAAACGTGACCGAGCGGTCCCGCCCTCGGGATTGACCAGTGTCGTGTCGATCCCGTTGGCCTGGTTATAGGCGTCCATCACTTTCTGGTCCATGAAGTTGATTTCGGCAAAAACCTGTCCTGCAGCGCTGTCGCCCTCTTCGTTGTCGGTCAGTCCGTCGGTGAAATCAAACCCGGCGTCCGGGGCTTCACCCCAACGTGCCACTTGCCAAAGTGCGCGGTCCGGTATTCCGGATTGGCAGCCTTTATCGCCTTGGGGATCGTCAGCCAGCCGGGCGCGCGGTCGATCCATGTTTCGTCCTGGTTGTAGATATGGCGCGCAGCGTTCTGCCCAAACAACATTGCGTGCCGGGCAGGCGCGCATATGGGGTTGGGCGTGTAGGCCTGGGTGAAGCGCATGCCCTCGGACGCCAGCGTGGCCATGTTCGGTGTCTCAAAAAAGTCACTGGCCGAATCGGATCTGTCCGGATCGGATGGGTAGGAGACACTGGTCCAGCCCTGGTCATCGGTGATGATGAAAATGATATTCGGGCTGGTAACTTCAGGTTCCGTGACCGCGACTGCTTCAGTGACTGCCGTATCCGGCTTACACGAAGTCAGGGTCAATAGCAGTCAGCAATGGAAAATTAAACACATATAATTTCTGATGATTCATTATGATATATCCTTAAAATTAATAAATAACTATTAAGTGATGGTTCGGTGTAGTTGCCCGTAGCTCTTTACCGATGCCTCAAGGTCAATAACGGTCCGCTGTCCGTTCCCCGTGTTTCCCAAGTATCACGGTCAGCCGCTCGACCACGTCAGGCCGCTCCAGGTACAGGTTGGTTGTCTCCGATGGGTCATCCGCCAGGTTGTATAGTTGCCCGGCCGGCCCGCCTTCCTTCGGCTTGATGAGTTTTGGCCTGGTGAAACCGCCCGAGCCCAGTCCCTCGATCAGTTTCCAGTCACCGGCACGGACGGCGAACATGCCACCGGCCGAATGGTGGATGACCGAAGCGCGCTGTTCCTGGGCTTCACCCAGCAGTGTGGGCAGGATGGTTTCGCTGTCGGGGGCATCTTCGGGGGCCGGTTCGACACCGGCCAGGTCGGCAAAGGTAGCATAAAGATCGGTCAGAGATGTCAGGTGGTTCGTGCTGGTATTCGCCGGGACCTTACCTGGCCAGGACACGATCATCGGAACCCGGTGACCGCCCTCAAAGATATCGGCTTTTTGTCCGCGGTAGTGTAGGTTCGCCTGGTGACCCCACTTGTCAGTGTCCTCGGGTCTCCAGCGGGCGCCGTTGTCCGCCGCAAAAACGACGATCGTATTTTCGGCAACCCCGGTTTCATCCAGCGCATTCATGATCTTCCCCACGGTATCGTCGACCTGCACGATAAAGTCACCGTAGTAACCGAGTTCGCTGCGGCCGATAAACTCGGGCGTAGGCATCCAGGGAGTATGGGGCGCATTCAGCGGGACATACAGGAAGAATGGTTGCCCGTCACCTGAAGTGGCCCGCTCCTGGATATACTTCACTGAACGTTTGGTGATTTCCGGCAACACGCCCTCGTGGGTGAAGTCACGGGCAATCGGGCCGGCATGCCAGTAACCTTCGCCGCCGTCGCGGCGCCTGCCGCTGTCACCGACCTCGTCACCGTCAAAGGATGTGAGAATCCAGTCGTTTTCTACAAAGGTATATGGCGGCATATCCAGCGACGCCGGGATACCAAAGAAATAGTCGAAACCGACATCATTCGGGCCGGGGGTCAATGGTTTGGAGTAGTCCGTTACCTCGTTGTCACCAAGACCCAGGTGCCACTTGCCGATGGCCGCCGTTGCATAACCCCGGTCACGCAGCATCGAGGCGATCGTTGAACGGGCGGGTTTGATCAGCAGTGGAGAATAGCCCTTCAACACACCGCTCTTCATATGAGTCCGCCAGGAATAGCGGCCGGTCAGCAAGCCGTAGCGGGTAGGGGTGCACACGGCGAAGAGGAGTGTGGGCGTCATCAAAGCGCATGCCTGAGGCCGCCAGCGTGTCCAGGTAGGGTGTCGGGGCTTTCGAAGTCGTATTGTAAGCAGTTGTGTCACCGAGACCCATGTCATCCGCCAGGATGATCACGATGTTGGGGGGAAGCTCAGATTCTTCACTTGAATCTTCTACACTCGAACAGGAAGTGCCGATACCAAGCAACAGCACTGCAATGAGGAATCTGAAAAATTTCAGACGGGTTAATACAAGACTTTGAAAGTGGGGATCATTCATGGTTAACCAATTTTTAATAACTATTTGCCACCGGTAGCAGCTTGATATAGCATAACACCTGTTGCGTGATCAATGCGCGCAGGCACTTATACGCGGGATTACGCTACAAGCCGCCGCTATTAAAAATCGAAAATAAGCGGCTAACACGAAAACTAATATTGACCGCACAGGAGAAAAGCAGTGAACTCAGTGACTCTATACTCCGCTCGTAAATTTAAACCTCGATTTTTACCTTTCCTTGTTTCGGCACTATTATTTACACCTGCCGCAGTCCTGGCCCAGGATGCGCAGGACCAGGATGCCAGTGAAGCCGTGCTGGAAGAGGTTAGTCGTAACCGGCATCAAGGCGAGCCTCGATAACGCCGCGGAAATCAAGCGCGCGTCCGACAGCATCGTCGATGCCATCACGGCCGAGGACATCGGCCTGTTCTCGGACAACAACATCGGCGAGGCCCTGCAACGTATACCGGGTGTCCAGCTCGAACGCTCGGAGGGCGAGGGATACCGTATATCCATCCGCGGCCTGGGCCCACGTTTTGTACGCACCACGCTGAACGGCCGCACGGCGTTATCCAGCCCGGGCGGTGAGTCCGGTTCCGACGCCCGTGGTTTTTCGTTCAACATCATTCCTTCGGAAGTCATCACCCGCGCCACGGTCAAGAAGAGCGCCGAGGCCATGGACGTCGAAGGTGGTATCGGTGGCGTGGTTGATCTTGAAACCACCCGACCGTTGGATCTTGCCGACCGGCGTGAGCAGGACTTCTATACCGCCGGCTCCTTACGCTATGACCACAATGATTTCGGGGACAAGGACAGTTATCGCGGCACGATATTCTTCAACAAGAAGATGAGTGACAGTTTTGGTTTTTTCTTCGCTGCTGCGCTCGAGGAAACCAACCGCCTGCAGGACAGCTCCGAGAGCCAGGACTTCCAGATCGAAAAGTTCGAACTCCAGTCTGGCACGTATGTGAATGGCACGGCGTTGACGGAAGACACGGATTACGAGGTAGCCATATTCGACGGCATGCGCGCCCACCGCAGGGACCGCGAGCGCGACCGCAATACCTTTACCGGCGGCATGCAGTGGCAACCCACAGATAACTGGGACATCTACTTTGACTGGACGTACGGCGAGGAGGATGAACTCAGCGAGCAACGTCGTTCCTGGGTGCGCATCGAGGATGCGCTCGACCGGCTCGACCGGAACGATACGCCGACCACCATCCCCTGGATCAGCATCAACTTCGACGACGCGGACGAGTTCAGCGAAGGCACCGTCCTGGCGTATGAATTCCATAACCACACCGAGGACAGTGCCCGGCAATTCGTGGACATTGCGAGCCTGCTGATCGAGTACGACCAGACCGTAAATGTCGGTGGCATCAACGCGAAATGGAGCGGCGACGCATGGACCGCTGCGTTTGACCTCGGATATGCCTCCCAGGAGCGCACGACCTTGCAACGACGCATGCAGGCCGACGTCGATTTCAGCCCAAACGTCGATCCCGCAATCTATCCGCTTTGGCCGGACCGAAGAGACTCATCCACGATTCCTCACGTTGGTATCAACGGGACATTCGATATCACGAGCGGCGTGCCGTTGGTATTCTTCTATGACCCGTACGGAAACCCCAAGGATTGGAACGACATTACGGATCTTATTTTCGACCAGGACCGGCAAAGCTACTATGTCGAGGACAACGAGGAAACCTCGTTCCGTTTCGATGCGGGGCGCGAACTCGGTGGCTGGTTCAGCAGCTTGAACTTCGGTATGGCCTGGCGTGATAAGGACCATTTCCGCACCGAGAGGAGGACCGAGGGCAATGCCTTCGTTGGCAGCAACAAGGACAATTACCTGGACATCGGGATGGGGCCATTCGGTGCGCTGATGGTCAACAACTTCCAGGACAACCTCGATGACCCCAACTGGACGCACTCTTCATGGGCGGTGCCCAGTATCTATGGATGGCTGGACGCCGATCCGATGGGTACCTTCGCCCAGGATCCGAAAGATGGGCTCGTGCGGCAGGACGTGGAATACAGAATCGGGGAACAGATCACGGCATTTTACCTGCAGGCCAGTTTCTCCGATGATAACGCCGCCTGGCCCTACCGCGGCAACTTCGGTGGCCGCTATGTCGAAACCGACCAGAAATCGACCGGCTTTTTTGGCGTGCAGGAAGGCTCCGGTTTCTATCCTCGTCGATCCCGACAACCCCATCGTCACGACCAAGCGTAACTATGACGACTGGCTGCCATCCGCGAATATCGCGTTTGACGTGAGTGAGAACTGGATCTTCCGTCTCGCCGCGAGCCGCACCATTGCAAGACCGGACCCGAGGGATCTGCGCCAGGGCTGGGACCTCGACAAGGACCTCGGTGAAGACAATGTCGGCAATGCCGGCAATCCGGATCTCGATGCCTACCGTACCGACAACTACGATGTGACCTTGGAATGGTATCCGGAAGCCGGCGGCGCCTATGCCCTTGGATATTTCTACAAGATTTTGGACGGTTTTATCTCGGATGGTTCAGAGATGGTGCTGATCGATTTTACACCGGTATCGATCCCGATCTCGGTGTCCTGGAGTATGAGATATCACGGCCGGTCAACACCGATGGCGGCGACATCACAGGACTGGAATTCGCATTTCACCAGCCGTTTGATGCCTTTACCGACGGTTTCTTCAGCTATTTCGGCATCAACGCCAGCTTTACCTGGGTCGATGCACAACTCGACGCGGTGCGTGAGGGCACCGGGCGTTTTATCGAGCTGCGCGGAACTTCCGACTTCAGCATGAACATCGTCGGTTACTACGAACAGAGGCCAGTTTGCAGCGTGCGCCTGGCCTATAACGACCGGAGTGACTTTATGCACCAGGAGGCGGAGTCGGCCAAGGACTTTGACGAGTGGACCACCGGTACCGAGTACGTGGACCTGAATGTCGACTGGCGGTTCAACAGGCATTGGCGTCTGCGTTTTTCAGCCAATAACCTGACGGACTCCCAGCGCTACAGGATTTTTAGAACGGCAGGCGCCGATTATTTCTCAGATCTGAGGAATGACGGCCGTACCTATACGCTCGAATTGCGCGGTAATAAGTAATACGCAGAGTATTTAAATTCTGCCCAATGGAAAACAGGGCGGCACATTGGTGCCGCCCTTTCCGGTTAATCGAATATTAAATCACTGGATCAATCAAGCGAGACTAAACCATGAGTTCGAACAGAAGAGATTTCTTGAAATCAGTATCCGCAGGTGCTGCGGGACTGGCAGTTGGCACGGCAGCAGTGAGCATGCCTGCCAAGAGCTACGGCCGGGTCATCGGTGCGAATGACCGCCTGGGCGTCGGGATCATTGGCCTGGGGCGCAGGCTCAAAGCCTATGTTCCACCAATTGCCGACAAGGCGAACAACGCCGAGTTGTTGTACCTCTGCGATGTCATGGAAAGCCAGCGTGACAGGGCCGCCGGCATGTTTTCGGAAAAGATGAAACATGATGCAAAGCTGGTTAATGACCAGCGTAAAGTCATCGATGACCCGAAGGTCGACGTCATCCTGAACGCAACGCCTGATCACTGGCATGCGCCGGGCGCAATCCTGGCGCTCAAAGGCGGCAAACATGTACTTTGCGAAAAGCCGGCGACCCATAACATGTACGAGAATGAACTGCTGGTCGCAGCCCAGAAGAAGTACGGCAAACTGGTCCAGATGGGCACCCAGCAGCGGTCCTCACGCTTACAGTATCGGGATCATCAAGGAACTCCATGACGGCATCATTGGAACACCGTACAAGGCCATTACCTGGTATTCGAATGGCAGGGGCGAGGTTCCGGTTCAGAAGAAAGCTCCGGTGCCTGAAGGCCTGGACTGGGATCTGTTCCAGGGACCGGCACCGCGTCGTGAATATACGGAAGAGACCTGGAATTACAACTGGCATTGGTATGGATGGGCTTACGGAACCGCCGAGACAGGTAACAACGCGACACACGAGCTTGACGTGGCGCGCTGGGCCCTCGGGGTAGACTATCCGAAACGCGTTGACGTACTGGCCAACAAGCGGCATTTTGTGGATGACGGTTGGGAAATGTACGACACGATGGATGCGACTTTCAAGTTCCCAGGCAACAAGGTTATCCAGTGGGATGGCAAGAGCAGGAATGCCTGTCAGACCTACGGGGCTGACCGGGGAACGATCGTCTATGCAACCGAGGGTAGCCTGTTTATCAACCGCGATGGTTACAAGTTGTTTGACCGTTCAGGCAAGCTGATCAAGAGCAGTGAATCGGCAACAAAAGAAGCGGGCACTGCCCTTGGCGGTGGTGGAGATATGTCCACCGCCCACGTGGTGAACTTCTTCGATGCAGTCCGCGGCAAGGCTGAATTGACCGCACCGATTGCTGATGGCGCGATCACCATGGCCATGGTCCATTATTCCAATATCGCTTACCGGATCGGCAAGGGTTTCGATGTGGATGACAAGACCGGCAGGATGTTCGACCGCAAAGCCATGAAGCTCTGGGGCCGTGATTACGAGCCGGGTTGGGAACCAACGACTTTAATATTGACCGTCGAATCCGGTGGCTTGGAGGCTGCCGGTTTTTACGTAGCCCAATGGCCGGCGTGGTTTCACGCCGGCCATTTTTTTTTGCGCATGGCCATATTCAAGTGCCGTGCGCTTTCATGACGCGAAAGGAAATATCAACATGAAACGTTTGAATCTGGTTTTGGCGGCGGCGTGTGCGCTGTTGCTTTCTTCGCTGGTCACAGCATCCGAGCAGGCCCCCAATACACTGAGCGAACAGGAAAAGCAAGACGGCTGGATGTTGCTATTCGATGGCAGCACCACCGAAGGCTGGACCGGCACCCGCACCGAGGGTTTTCCCGAGGTTGGCTGGACCATCGAAAACGGTGAACTGATCGTATTGCCCGCACCCGGTGACGCCAATCACAGCGGCGGCGATATCATCACCACCACGGAGTTCAAGAATTTTGAACTGAGCCTCGAATTCAAGCTCGCAGAGGGCTCCAACAGCGGTATCAAGTATTTCATGGACCCGAACCTTCTGAAAGAGAAAGGCTCCGCGCTTGGGTCTCGAGTACTCGATCCTCGATGACGCGGTGCACCCGGACGCCAAACAGGGCGTGGCCGGCAACCGCACCCAAGGTTCGCTATATGACCTGATCCCTGCGGGAATCACGCTCGACCCCGAAAAGAAAGAAAAAATGAACAAGCCGGTCGGTGAATGGAATAGCCTGCGGATCGTCGTCAAGGGAAGAAATGTCCAGCACTGGCTGAACGGCGTCCAGGTGCTCGATTTCAAACGTGGATCACCGAGTTTTCGCGCATTGGTGGCCAACAGCAAGTACGCCGGGAAGGAAAACTTTGGTGAGTGGAAGTCCACCCCGATATTGTTGCAGGACCATGGTGACTGGGTGGCTTTCCGCAATATCAAGATTCGCGAATTGCAGATGGACAAGAAGAAGAAATGAGCAATTCTGACAACAGGAAATCGCCCACGCTGTCACGCAGAGACTTTCTTGCGACAGGCTCCCTGGCCGGGGCGGGGGTACTGTTACCTCAAAGTTTGCGTGCTGAACAGAAGGCAGCAACACCAGGGTCCGGGACTCGTAAACGTGTTGCCCATGTAGGTACCGGTTCACGTGCCAGGTGGTACCGCGGCGCTATCGTGGACAAGTACGCACCTTACGTGGAATACGTTGGCTCTGTGCGACAACAACCCGGGGCGCTTGAAACTGTTCCAGGACAAGGTACAGGAGGCCTCCGGGGTGCTGGTGCCGGTGTACGATGCCGCTGATTTTGACCGCATGGTGGCCGAGACAAAACCGGACGTGGTCATCGTCACCACGGTGGACAGCACCCACGCGCGGCTACATCATCCGGGCCATGGAACTGGGTTGCGACGTCATCACCGAGAAACCGATGACCACCGATGCAGCCATGTGCCAGGCGATCATCGATACGCAAAAAAGCACGGGTAAAAAATGCACGGTGGCGTTCAATTACCGTTACTCGCCGTTCCGTGCCCAGGTCAAGGATTTGCTGATGGATGACACCATCGGCGAGGTGCTGTCGGTGGACTTCCACTGGATGCTCAATACCCATCATGGCGCCGACTACTTCCGCCGCTGGCACAGCCAGAAGCAGTTCTCGGGCGGCCTGATGGTGCACAAGGCCACGCATCATTTCGACCTGGTCAACTGGTGGCTGTCAGCCGTCCCCGTGACGGTGTACGCCAACGGCAAACGCGAGTTCTATACGCCTGCGATGGTCAAGCGCTTTGGCCTGAACGGGCCACATGAACGCTGCCTGACCTGCCCGGAAAAGAACCACTGCGGTTTCTTACCTGGATCTGGCAGCCAGCGGCAGAGCCTCAAGGAACTCTACCTGGACAACGAGCACTTTGACGGCTATTTCCGCGACCGCTGTGTGTTCCGCAACGGAATCGATATCGAGGATACGATGAACGTGGTGGTCAAGTACGACAACAACGCCACCATGAGTTATAGCCTGAACGCCTTCAACTCCTGGGAGGGTTATTACATCGTCTTCAACGGCAGCAAGGGTCGCATCGAGCACAAGGTGGAGGAGAAGCTGTACATCAATGATGGCAGCGGTGTTGACCAGGGTGAAGTCGAGCGTGGCAAGGCCTACACGAGGGTGATGCCGATCCGCGGCCGCGCGCAGGAAATCGAGATGTGGACCGGCGAGGGTGGCCACGGCGGTGGTGATGCACTGCTGATGGACGACCTGTTCCTGCCCGAGGAACAACCGGACAAGTACCTGCGTGCCGCCGATCAGCGCGGTGGGGCCATTTTCGATATTGACCGGTGTGGCTGCCAACCAGTCCATGGCTTCCGGGGAACCGGTGCAGATCGCCGACCTGGTGCAGGGTATTGGTTACCCGGATTACCCGGCCATGCCGGGCCGGGAGCGAATTGTTGCCGATGCCGGGCAAGGGTTGGCTGCATACGTGATGGTGGTTTAGACGATGAGACGCAGGGTTGATGAAGCACGCCGCCGGTTCCTCAAGGTAACTGGCGCATCGGCCGCGCTCGCTTCCGGCGCCGCGGTGCTGAGTGGTTGTTTTGGAACGCAGTCGGGGTCTGAAAACAGGGTGGGTTACACACCATCCGAACGGTTGCAGTCGTTCAGGGAGATCATCGAACGCCCGATTGTTAACCAGTCCGTATTTGCCAGACCCGGTTATGATTGAGCATATCGGCCTATATCGCTCCGGCGATCATCAGTTTATCCGGGTAACCTCCACGGATGGTGCGGTCGGGATCGCAACAGCCAATCGGCAGCGTCTGCAAAACGTCCAGGCGATCATGAACAATCGAATCATTCCGTCTCTGGTGGGTGAGGATGCGCGCGATATCGAAAACCTGGTCGGCAAGGTCTACCTGGCGCAGCAGCAACTACAAGTGGCAGGGTCTGCCGTTCTGGGTAGCCATGGCCTATGTCGAGATCGCCGTGCTAGACATGCTGGGCCGCGTGGCGGGTAAATCCATCGGGTGATCTGCTCGGTGGCCGGGTACGTGACCAGGTGGCGATCTATTACGCCAGTGGCCACCGGGGCAATGCGCCACAAGACGAGGTCGAGTACCTGCAAAGCCTGATCGAGCGTTCGGGTGCAAAGGCGGTCAAGTACAGGCTCGGTGCGCGCATGCACTACACGGATGAATCTACCGCGCGTGACCAGGCGCTGATACCGCTGGTGCGCAGGGAGCTGGGCGACGACGTCACCATTTACGCCGACGCCAATGGCTCCTATGACGTGGAGATGGCGATCCGCATCGGCCGGCTGCTCGAGGAGCACGGCACTGCTTTTTTCGAGGAACCCTGTCCATTCGATTACTACGAGGAAACCCGCGCCGTGGCCGATGCTTTGGATATCCCGATCGCCGGTGGCGAGGAGGAATCCAGCATGCGCGGCATGATGTGGTTGCTCGACCACGACGTTCACCAGGTCATCCAACCCGATTTGCTGTACTTTGGTGGACTGACGCGATCGATCAAGGTTGCACGCATGGCCGCATCCATCGGCGTCGATTGCACTGCGCATATTTCAGGGGGCGCCCTGGGTTTCCTGTACATGATGCAGTTTGCTTCCTGCGTACCGAATACCGGGCCTTACCAGGAGTTCAAGGGCAATACGGATGGCGTGCCGGTGCACTCGGCCAGTTCCAGCCTGCAACCGGTGGATGGCCTGATCGACATCCCCACTGAGCCGGGGCTGGGTGTCGAATTCGACCCGGCGTTCCTCAGGTCGGCCACAGAAATATGAATTTCATAGGATTCTGACCCGTATCTGGATAGTTTTGGAGAATATAGAGCAATGAACAAGTTGACCCGTCGTAAATTTCTAAAGACAAGCGCGATTGCATCGGGGCCCATGATTTTCCCGGGATTGGCAATGGGGCAGGCGGGTATGACCGCTCTCAACAAACTGAATGTGGCCCTGATCGGTGGTGGCGGTATCGCCAGGGGGTCTGCCTTTCGAGCATGTGAAAAGCACAACGTGGTGGCGATCGCCGACGTGGATGATGTTCGCGGGGCGCTTGGTTTTGAAGCATTTCCCACGGCAAAACGCTACCGGGATTTCCGGCGCATGCTGGATGTACACGGCAAGCAACTCGATGCTGTCATCGTCAGTACACCAGACCACACACACTTCGCGGCGACTTATGACGCGATGCAACGGGGAATTGCCGTCCAGACCCAGAAACCACTGACCCACAATATCTGGGAGGCCCGGGCATTGCAGAAGGCCGCCCACCAGTTTGACGTGCAAACGGTCATGGGCAATCAGGGACATAATTTCGAGGGAATGAAATTAATCCGGGAATGGGTCGATGCCGGTTTGATTGGCGAGGTCCAGGAAGTCCACATGTGGACCAACCGGGCAACGCCAAATAACCTGAATGCCCTTAATCCCCTGGCGGCGCAGCCGGTACCGGATACGCTCGATTGGGATCTGTGGACGGGCCCGGCGGAAATGGGTCCCTACAACGAGGAGTTATGTCCACAGGGCTGGCGTTGGTGGTGGCAGTACGGCAACGGCGGGTTGGCTGACATTGGCTGTCATACACTGGATATCGGCGTCTACGCCCTGGGCCTGGGGTATCCTACCTCTGTCTACATTGATAACAGCCTGAATTTCAGCCACGAAATACATGACAAGCCACCGAAAGCGGGGGCATACACCTACGTATATGAGTTCCCGCGCGCCGGGAAGGATCCGCTGAAGTTATATTGGCACGAAGGCGGGCACCTGCCCCGGATTCCGGATGCGATCAAGCCACTATTGAAGAACGGAGAAAGCCTGGACGGTGGCTGTCTGCTGGTGGGTGACAAGAACACGCTCTTTTCGCCGGGTATGAAGCCCAGGGAGCCACGCCTGGTCGACAACTGGTCGGAACTGCAGCAGCACTTACCACCCAAGACCCTGCCTCGCGCCGTGGGGCGACCGGTGGAAGAGCTATTTGCCGCGATCCGTGGTGATATCGACAAATGCGGTTCCAATTTCGACTATGCCGTGCCACTGACAGAGATTGTCTTGCTCGGCACGATCGCGAACCGTTCCGGCAAGAAGGTGGAATATCTCCCTGACTCCATGACTTTCAAGGACAGTTCCCTCAACGGCTATATCAAAGAGCCGGTCCGCAAGGGCTGGGAGTATGGCGAGGGGTTACTGGGATAGATCAAGGAACCAATCGATGAAGATAAAGCTGGCTGTCCTGTTTGCTTCAGCCTTATTGGCCTTGGCTGCAAGCGCTGAGGCAAAACTCAAGGCCCTGATCATCGATGGCCAGAACAACCACTCCGTCTGGCCAAAATCGACCATCATTATGAAGCAGTACCTCGAAGAATCCGGTCTCTTCGAGGTCGATGTCGCGCGTACTGTGTTCACCTGGCGTGGCGAGAGACGGGAAGGGGAATGGTTGCCACTGGCCGGTGTCGGGCCAACAGAGGATTTACCAGAGCCAAAGCAGGACCCACAGTTCAGACCGTCTTTTGAGGCCTACGATGTAGTCATTTCCAATTTTGGCAATGACGCGGCTGACTGGTCTGCGGAGACACAACGCGCGTTTGAGACCTATGTGCGAAATGGCGGTGGATTTGTTTCCGTGCACAGCGCCGACAACTCGTTTCCCGGCTGGCAGGCATATAACCGGATCATCGGCCTTGGCGGATGGGGTGGGCGTCAGATCCAGCACGGCCCCTATGTTTACTTCAACGATGCTGGTGAACTGGTTCGTGACGACAAAACACCCGGTAAAGGCGGCGCGCATGGCAGCCGGCACGAATTCCACGTTACGCTGCGAGACACCGATCACCCAATCACCCGGGGATTGCCTGAAAAATGGCTCACCTCGGAAGATGAATGCTACGCGATGCTGCGTGGCCCGGCGGAAAACATGACTATCCTGGCCACGGGCAGGGATACAACGGAAAAGGCTCCTACTAAAAACCATGAGCCGCTCCTGATGGTGATTGAATACGGCGAAGGGCGCACCTTCCACTCAACCCTTGGGCACGCTACGCCGGCTTTCGAAGGCGTAAGCTTCATTGCAACTTTCCTGCGCGGAGCCGAGTGGGCGGCGACCGGGAAAGTCACCCAGGCGGTTCCTGACGATTTCCCGACCGTTAATAAGGCTACCAGTCGGCCGTTTAACTTCAAAAAGTAAGGCCAATTTAAGGGGACAGTTTACTGAGTGGTTATCGGTATCTGGTGACAGTTTAGCTTGTGGAATTAAGTAAACTGTCCCCCGATTTCCCAAGGTATGCCTTGTCTTTACACCTAAATATGCTCAAATTTTAGTGAAGCACTATTTAGTCTTGTACCTCTCCATATACAGTATCAACTCTTCTTCGGTGTACTTGCTTTCTTTGCCTTCAGGAATGGCGTTGTTTTCTTGAATATTTTTGACTAATCTTGATTCAACCACCTTGTTCACCCCCTTTCTGTTTTTTTTCAACGAAAAAGAATCATAAAGCTCACCAGTAACGGTAAACACATCAACCGTAATCTTCTTATTCGTTACCTGAATATTTTGATACAACTGGGTTTCCGAAGCAGTTCTGTCGCTCCACTTATTAACACTTAGCCCATACATTTTAGGTCCTGCAACAGAAACCATATACATTGGGGGATTTTCACAATCTTCACCAACGCCTGCTAAATTCTGTCCACGGCAATATGTATGGTCATGTCCCTGTAGGACTAGATCTACGCCATATTTCTCAAGAATTGGTTTTAGAGCATTACGGTATTCTTCTTTGTCTCTTCCCTGCGAACAGGAATAAACAGGGTAGTGCGTAAACAAAATTGTCCACTGATTTGGGTTATTAGCCAGTACAGTGTGCAACCATTCAATGGTTGCTATTCCGCCTTCCTCTACATTTGCCATTGTGGGAGAGTCAACAGAGACAAAACGAACTCCCTGGTAATCCATAAAATATGTTCTGTTTTTCAAACTCCCGGGATGATTATCGGGTGTTGTAAATATTTGGTTCCAATGTTTTGAAAAGGTGCGCGACTCCTCGTCTCCGTTGTTTTCATATTCATGGTTCCCCGGTGTAGGAACAGAAGGCACTGTGCCAAAAATCCAATTGCCGGCATAAAAGAATTCACTCCAATAGTCTTCTGTACTTCTGCTTACCAAATCACCTGCAAATAACATGAAATCAGCTTGTGGAAAATGCGAATAAGCTTGACGAATGGCTCTTGAACCATGCTGTTTTATGTCGTTCTGGACATCACCCAAATAGAGAAAATTGAAATCCTGATCTTGATCGGAAGAAGTGGTGAACTGAAACCATTCACTCCAGTTATCGCCATCTCCAACCCGGTAGGTATACATAGTTTCGGGAGATAGCTTGTCGAAAATAACCTTATGTCCCAAAGCGGAAGAATCACCTTTCATCCAAAAAGTTGACGTTCCTTCAATAGCCGTTAAATGGTCACCAAAGAATGGCGATGCAGTTGCTTCAGTAATTTGACCAATTGTCTTATTAGCTGACGGACAAGTTCTCCAGGTAACTGCTCTGCTTGTGGCTGGATCTCCGGGAATCGATAACATTATTCTGTCGGGAGCAGGACATATTTGTTTTGCCTCTGATTGAGCATTAGCACTAGTAAACAATACTGTGCAAGTTGAGATAAATATGAACGTAATAATTTGATTTTTCATAATATTAGTCAATTGAATTTAGTTTTGAGATGATGTTTGAATGTATTTTGATTAACAATTTCAACTTAAGTTAGTTTTATAAATTTGTTAGTTATGAGTTGTGGCGTCAGAGCCCTTTTTGGACCTCGTAGAGCACTATGCCGTGCTCATCATAGAAACGGAATGTTGCCGTGGGCTCACCGCTTGCACGCCCTACTGATACATGCAAGAAACCGCCGGTAGCTTCTTCCGGTGTGCCCTGGACGTAGAACTGCTGGATTAACGCATCGGGGTCGGTCGATTTCGGATCGCCTGCGAGTCGCCCGGCGCGTGAATTGTTATCCACCAATGCTCCGGTCGAGAATTCTTCGAAGCCGCTTGGGTGCATGGCGTGGTACTGCCAGTGCCGGTCACCGCAGACCAGGTACAGGTTCTTGTCGATAAAAGCGTTGTCTTTCAGCCAGGCAAAAAATGCATCGCCCTCATGGCGGAAACCGTCGTGGTTGACGTGGTTGTCTGTCTTGTACGCGTCATCCGGGCCCACCAGCGGCGTGGGGGAGATGATGATTTTGAAGGTGGCGTCACTGGCCAGCAGCGTGTTCTTCAGCCATACAAGTTGTTCTTTGCCCCACAAGGTCTTGTCCGGTCCGTCCGGCATCTTGTTATCGCTGCGGTAATCGCGGCCTTCCAACAACCAGATCTGCAGATCTTCGTTCATGCGGTGGGTGCGGTAGGTCACGGCATCGGGCTCACGCGGCGGTGTGACCGGCAATTGCTCCTTGAAATTCCTGATGCCCAAGCTCATGTGATATCGGAAAATCCGTGTACGGATGGGAATCATTGATGCGGTAGTCGTGGTCGTCCTTTTCCCAGTAGGTGGCCATGCTGGCGAGCAGTTCCTTGAACCGGGGCTGGCTGAACTGCAGGTGGTACTTGCGGCGCATGCCGGCCTCGTCTGTGACCTCCTCACCGTCAAAATAACCCGGTGCCGGATCCTTGCCGTCGTTTACAGCGCGATCGAAATTCCGCTTGTTCGGGTGATCGAAATAAACATTGTCACCCGTACCGATAAAGTAATCTGGTCCCATGTTCTTGATTGCTTCCAGCGCGGGATAGCCCAGGTCCTTGTCCGGCCCGGTGTAGGCAGCAGCGGCCTCGTATTTTCCAAAGTAATGGTGGTAGTAGTTCATGCCGGTGACCGCTACGAAAGAAACTTCCGCGGTGCTGCTAGCGCCTGGCAGGGTTCGGAAAGTGGCAGTGTCACTAATTCCTTCTGGCTTTTCATAGGGGCCGAGGCGTAAGCGGTAGTAGTAGCGTGTGCCGGGTTGTAATCCCGTGAACTGGTGCTTGAGGATAAAATCATTGCCCGGTAAAGCCATGATCTGACCGGAACTGGTGGGATTCTGAAATTCGGGGTCAACGTCGATCTCGAACTGCCCGATACCCGCTTGCCCGGGCAGGTAACCCTTAGCCGGCTCCGCGTCCCGGGTGAGCCGTGCCTGCACGATCACGGATGTTGCGGTGGCTTCGCCAGCCATCAGCCCCTGGCCCAGGTGGGGGGCAGGGGACGATACCTCTGGCAAAGGTGATGTTGTTTCCTCACAGGCCGTCAAGAGAACAGATGCCATAAGGACCAGTAGCGGGATTTGCATGCTCTGTGCAAACCTGTTCATTGGGACTGGCTGCCGTCGAAGCTGGAAAGTACCGCCTGGATTCGTTCCTCCAGGCCATCCATCTTGAACTTGGTATCGCTGTCGTACCATTTTGTAAACTTGCCGTGCTCAGCTTCGGACAGCGCTTCCCGTGCAGCCTTCAAACTGCCAGCGGCCAGTTCAAGCTGTTCAATCGTTTGCGCGTCTGCGCCGGTTTCAAGTGTCATAAACGCCCGGGTCACAGCATTCAGTGTTTCGTTCAGGTGCAGCATGAACCCGGCCTGCACACGCAGATCGTCATTGAAGAACACACGACGGGAAGCGGGTAGCGCCTGGTATACATCGTCGGCCCTGGCCATGACTTCCTTCAGTTTCACTATCGATTCCCCAGTGCCCTTGACGATGGCTTCGAGTTGGTTTGCAGCATCGTTGTCCCCGGGTACGATGCGGAAGTACTCACCGGGAATGGGCACCCAGGCCGCGCGGTCCTGGAGCGGGTTTGGCGTGTAGCCACTGGCAAAGTGTGCGGTGAGCTGTTCGATAGCGCGCGCGTAACGCATGTCCTGGAACAGGTACTGGCGTGGGAAACCATCGAGATCAGGCTTCATTTGCTGCCAGTACGAGTCAAAGAACTCGCGGTAAAGCTCTGCAATATCGGCCGCCTGCTCGGGTCCGAAATAACGGCTGCAGAATTCCAGCATGAATTCGTCGGTGTCATAAGCATCGAAATCCCACATCATGGCGGCATTGGCATTCAGCGACAGCAGGTGCTCGCGGATGTTGCCGGCATTGACCACCGAAAACTCGAGTGGCCGCTGGTTCTTGCCGTCCACGTAGCGGAAGTTGTGTTCCATTTTCCACGGTCCTTCGGCCTGCGCCAGGTGTGAGCCGGTCGAAGTGAACTGGAAGTTCATGTAATAACCCAGAGGCCGGTCATCCGGCACATCCATGGCCTGCAGGTCGGGGGCCGGAAAGTGGTCACGCCGGGCCGCGACGAAGTTCCAGATCAAGGTCGGGTCCGGGGGCGGACGAAGATGTCCTGCTGCAAAGAGATTGGATTTTTCGGCGTACAAGGTGGCCCGCATCGGGGGAGAGGGGTCTCCCGTCACCTCCTTCAGCAGCCTGACCTGCTCATTCATCATGCGCTCGATGACCGCGCCACGTTCGGCATCGGTTTCGGGTGAATCCTCGTAGAAAGCCCAGAACTGGATATCGCGGTTGCCACGGAAGGCAATCAGCCAGATGACTTCCATGTTTTCCCGCATGCTGGTTTCGATGTGGTAGCGCCAGAAGTCTTTCAGGGCTTCGATGCTGTTGACCGAAGTTGGCGGTGGCTCCTGGTTCCGGATCTTGGTCCAGTACAGGTCCCAGTCCCGTATCGACGAGCCAAGGCTGTAGATGTGATGACCGGTGATCACCAGTCCCCGGTCACGGGCGGCACGCGCCTCGCGACCGGCGGTGTAGGGCTGATCCCATGCCGCGTTGTCCATCAGGCGGCCTTCGAGCGTGTTCATCTTCAGGCGCAGCATGGTTTCGAGGTGCGCATCGAAGTTTTCCGGGGCACGCCCTTGCCAGGGTGAAAACAGGTCGCGGTCGTTCGGGAACCAGGCGCGCCATTTTACGTAAGGCTGAGCAAAGACCACTTTTGTATCTACGGGAACGGCGATGGATTCCTGCTGTTCGTGCTTCAGCGATGCCCAGAACCAGAGTGGCTCGACGTCCAGGAATTTCTCCGAGAAGGTGTAGATCGCGTAAATCGTCCCACGCATGTCCGTGCCCTGCAGCAGCACGTGCCTGGTGCCGTCCACATCTGTGACGCTCACCTGGTGGGCCTCGGTGCCGGTCAGCGACAGCATCGCGGTAATCCTGTGCAAGTTCGCCAGTGCCGGAAATGATAATGGCGTTGCGGCCTTCAAGGTCTGCAAAGGAATCAACGACCGGGGAGGGTGCGCCCAGCACCCACTCGAGATCACGTTGCAGGTCCTTGACAGCCCGGTGCACCGGGCCAGGCTCGGATGGGTCGACCAGGATCGGGACGCCCGGCTTGAGTGTCAGCGCTGCAGTTGTTTCGCCAGGCTTGCTACATCCGGAAAACAGCAACAGGATAGCCAAACAAATCAGGAGCTTGTGAGTCATTGTTACTTCCTCGGCTTGACGCCTTTCAAGTCTCGTTGTCCGGGAATCGCCACAGGCTTGCCGCTGGCAAAGACGATTCCACGCTCGAATCCTGTGGGTCGTTGGGCTATATTAGCACTCGTTGCTACCGGTAGCATCCTGTTATTCGACCCGGCAGAAGCAGGCGCCGTGCCTGTTGGAAAAACAATGGGAAACATGAAAATGAACAGACGTGAATTCAGCAAATTGATTGGTATGAGTGCACTGGCGATGCAAGCCTTTCCGGGTGTCGTCATGGCTGGCAACAAGGGCGCGAGCCACGGCAGCGCTACCGAGGGTCCCGCTAGGCGTGTGTGACCATGCCTTGCGAACCATGAAACCCACCGCGGACCAATTGATCGACTATGCCGTTGAGCGCCGGCTGGATGCGCTGCAGTTGAATACTTTGCGTGCGCTGGAGAATCGTGCTGATGATAAATACCTGGCGAGACTGAAATCCCGCACCGCGGATCATGGCATGACCTGGACCGTGGGTGTTGGCAGTATCAGCGAGAACTCCACGCGGTTCTCAACCCGCTACGGCAACGCCCGGGAAACCCTGTTGGAAGGTATTCGTGTCGCGGACGCGCTTGGCTCACCGATAGTGGTTTGCCGGATCGGCACCATCGAGGATCGCTATACCGAAGGTGGTATCGAGGCGCACATGGAAGCCGTCGTCGAGATTATGAGTTCCTGCCGTGACCAGGTCCGGGATGCGGGTGTGAAGATCGCCTTTGAGAATCACGCGGGTGATCTGCGCACGGAAGAGTTACTGACCGTTATCGAAGAAACAGGAACAGATATCTGCGGCGCCATGCTGGATTTCGGCAACGCGATCTGGGCGATGGAAGACCCGAAAGACACAATCGAATTTTTGGGTTCGCATATCCTTTGTGTCAGTGCCCGCGACGTGATGTTATGGCCAACCGATGAGGGCGCCATATTCCAGTGGACGGCAGTGGGACAGGGCTTGATGGATTTTCCGCTGTATGCAGAACTGATGGCAAAGCTCTGTCCCGGTGTCCCGATGCAGGTGGAGACCATTTCGAATTCACCGCGTCCGCTGCCCTACCTGACAGATGAATTCTGGACGGGGTTTCCTGAGCTCGACGCAGCCGGTATTGTCCCGTTCCTGAAGATGCTCAGGCGTGGACATGAACTCGAGTTTTTGAAGCCTCCGGAAGGGATGGACCAGAAGACATTCGACATCCAGCACCAGCAGTCAGAACTGGCCGCCAGCCTCGACTACCTGCGTGAGCACTGTCATGTTGGACTAAAAGCCTGAGAACGGAGGTGTCGTTCCAGACTTGACTGAACCAGCCGGTTTCAGGCCGAAACCAGACATTCTCCGGTTTCTATCACGTATAGCAGCTAACGGCCGAGGCTGTGTGATAACTCGATATTCGTCTTCAGTTCCCTCATCAGGCTGCATCAGTTGCCCTGTATCCAGGATTTGATTGGGAGTTGGTTTCGGTTAGGGTGATCTTTCCGGAGGATTATTTCGACGCTCAGAAGGAACTGAGACTACCCATATTTGTGGTATTTAGTGAGTAAAAAGAGGGCTTCCTATGCCCCTATCGCCTCTATCAGAGGTTTTGTACCGATAGATGTTCATCATTCGCTTCATGTTGTACGCCAACACGTGCAGACTCATCTCGGTACTCACCCGATCTAACGTTTTGGTCAGGAAGTGGGTCGATCCCATCCAGGCTTTCAAGGTACCGAACGGGTGCTCTACAGTCGCCCGGCGGATGCGCATCATATCCGGGCTCCGATCCAGACGAGCCTGGGCTTTCTCCAGTACTGCCTCGTGCTCCCAGCGGGTCATTTTACGGTGGACACCTGAAGTACATTGGGCCTTGATGTCGCATACCGGCACTTGTAGGTCCAGTAAAGATGCAGACGTCTGACCTCTGTCCTGTGTCGTTTTGTGTCGCACCAGACGTTGTCCAGCCGGACATTCATACTCATCGTCTTCAGCGATGTAGCGGAAGGCATCCCGACCGAACTGGCCCTTGGCCTGGTTACCGGATGTCTTTGGCTTGGGCAGATAAGTCTTGATGTTGGCTTCTTCGCAGTCCTGCAGTTCCTCACTGCGGTAGTAACCCCGGTCGGCAACCGCTGTCAGTGATTCAGTAGCCAGTACAGACTTGGCCTGTTTGGCCATGTTCGCCAGTTGCCTCCGGTCGCTACCCTGGTTGGTCACCTCGTGGGCCACGATCATGTGGTGCTTTGTATCCACAGCCGTCTGTACGTTGTAACCCACGACACCAGTACCCCGGCTCTTCATTGAACGGGCATCGGGATCAGTCAGTGAGATCTGTTGGCCCGGTGCTTTAAGCATCCGGGCTTCGACTTTTTTTAAGCGCGCCATCTCCTTCTTCAATGATGCAACCTTGTCTTCCAGACTCCTGCGTCTTATCCTCATCCGGTTCCTGCCGATCCGCTTCAGCCAGTTGCTGCAGGTAGTGTTCGATCGTCGCGTCCGCCTCGGCTATACGTCGCTTCATCTTGGCCCGCGTGAAGTTGCGGTCGCGATTGTTGACCGCCTTGAACTTGCTGCCGTCGATGGCCACGAAGGCGTTGGCGAACAGGTTGAGGTTGCGACACAGGATGACGAACTGGCGACACACCAGGCGAATGGGCACGCCATTGTCCTTACGAAAGTCGGCGATGGTCTTGAAGTCTGGCGCCAGTCGTCCGGTCAACCACATCAGTTCTACATTGCGTTGGGATTCGCGTTCCAGTCTGCGACTCGAATGTACCCGGTTGAGGTAACCGTAGACGAATAACTTGAGCATGGTGGTCGGGTGATAGGCCGGACGGCCCGTTTCGTTCGGTTGGGTCTTGAATCCCATGCCGGACAGGTCCAGTTCATCGATGAAGACATCGATCACGCGTACCGAGCTGTCTTCAGCAACATAATCATCTAATCGTTCGGGGAATAAGGTGGCTTGAAAACGATCCTCGCCTTGAATAAATCCACTCATCCTGTGAGTCCTTCAGCGGGTGAGTATGATTATATCGCGGGTGGAGTTTTCACACAGCCTCGGCCAAAAGCAGTCACTTAAGAAATGCAAGAAATCTCATGACTATGCTGAATTTACTCGTTTTATTCTTGAAGAAACCACTCGGAAAAGCGCGGGGCAATCTTTTCGTGCAACCTGGTAGCTCGCGCTTGGGCAGCAGCAAGTTGCTCATCGGACAATTTTCCCGCAAGCGCGTCGCGTGCTTCCTTTATCGCTTCGTGATTGTGACTTTTGAGCTCAGGTGCTAGAGAGTGTTCATCCCAATAGGGATTTGCCACAGCCACGCTCTGCCAAACATAAGCCTCCATATAGTCCTGAGGAACGCCTTCACCCACTTGATACATCCAACTGAGCCGGGATTGGCTACTTGAATCACCCAATTCTGCGGCCTTTCGATACCACCTCGCAGATTCCACGAAGTCCTGGCCAACGGATCCAATGCCAAAGTAGTAAATTACTCCGAGCTGCTGTAAGGACTGGACGTACCAATACTTTGAGGACGCCGATTCAAAGTTTTGATTTCCAGCCCTCTTGTACCATTTCACCGCCTCAACTTCATTTACTGGAACTCCGTCTCCCCTTTGCAAGGCTTCGGCAACAAAAAACTGTGCTTTCGTGTCACCTTGTTCGGCTAGTCGTTTGGAAGTCTCAGGGTCAAGGTACTTAAGATCAGGATGTTCTGATTCACACCCCATCATGATGATGGTCATGACTAGCAATACAATCGGTAAAGACTTTTCCAATTTTGCCTCCTTGCACGATAGTGCTCCCGCGTTGGGCAAATTTTAGCGTAATTTAGCGACGCTAAGCGAAAACTTATGTTTTTGCTCCAGCCACCTCATTACCAGGACGAATTGCCCCCAAACTTTCACTTCTGGCCGGTTGTTGCTGGACAGATTTCTCAGAATCATGCCATTTGAGCGACGGCTTAGAACTGCATAGCAGTTACTGAAAGGCAGCAAAATTCATCTGCGCTTGTAGCAGACAACGGCCAGGAGCAGCCGGTCAGTAACCAGTACCGACTGCGCAGACAAGCGAAATTTTGCCGAGCAAACCGCCTATCTCGGCTAATGACATTAGCCTGAATTCAAAGGATCGTCTTTTGAACGCTCAATTCTCTGGCGGCTGTCGAGAAAGCGAAAAATAGCGAAGTTAACGTAGATATTCTCGCCCTGACTGATTCACTAAACAAACCACCGAATCAGTCCCGCATTGTCACAAGCAAACGGCTACTCTTAAAACATCCCGGCCAACAAATCTAATCATGAAAAAAATTATATCAATCTGCTTATTGCTTCTAGTGGGCTCAACCCACGCCCAGACACAACGCTTGATTAACACTCGTGATATGTATCCCAGTGTTTCTGCTGATGGTACCAAGCTGGTATTTCAATCAAACCGCAGTGGCAGCAATCAGATTTTCATCATGAATGTGGAGGGTGGCGAAATTCGTCAGTTGGGTGATTTTCCGCTGGGTGCAGAAACTCCGGTGTTCTCACCCGATGGTCAACGCATCGTGTTTGATGTTTACGTTGGTGAAAACAATAACGACGTATTTACCATCAATGCTGACGGCAGCGGGCTTGAACAGCTAACCGATAGTCCGGGTTACGATGGTCACCCGCACTGGAGCGCTGATGGCCAGCGCATCGTGTTCAATTCTGACAGGGCCAGTCTGATCTCAGTGTTGGCTGGAACGATCGTTGGCACGAGATATTCAGCATGAAGGCTGATGGCAGTGATGTGCGGCAACATACCCGGTGCCAGGCAGTTTGCACCTCTGGCAGCCTTTCGCCGGATAACAAAAAAGTTTTGTATCGTAAAGTGATCAAAGCCGCCGGGTTTAACTGGGAACTGGGTAGCATTGAAAAGAACTCGGAGATTTTTATCGCCGATAGCGATGGTAAGAACGAAATCAATATTTCCAATAATGCAGCCTTCGATGGCTGGCCTGTGTTCTCACCCGATGGCCAGCGGATTGCCTTTGCTTCTAACCGCAGCGGGCCTGCACGAACCGGTCAGATATGGTTGATGAACAGCGATGGGACCGGCTTGCAGCAAATCAGTAAAGGCCCATGGTCGCATGCACAACCTGCCTGGGCTTTTGACGGCCAGGTAGTCTATGCCTACCAGTTAAGCGAGACGGCAGACTATGAGTTTGGAAGTATCGTCAGCATAAAAGTGACGGAGTAAATCAGAACCGGAACTCGAATGTCGCGTTGACCACCAAGGCTAGGTCGTACTTGCTCTCTTCTGCAACATCATCTTCTGAGTCTTTAAGCTTGAGTTTACCTGCGAATAATGCTCAGACGGCGGCACATCTGCTAGCAATAAAAAGCCTGCTGGAGAAATAGATAGAAGAACAGCTTTCTGAGGAGTTGATATCCCTGCTTAGAAAAACAGAACAGATGGGGGATTAACGACCTGAGTTGCAGCTCCACTAATGGCCGATTGCTGCTGGTCAGAACGCATAGATTAGTGCCATTTGAGCGACTGCTTGGAACTGCAAAGCAGATACTGAATGACAGCAAATTTTAATGGTGCTTGTGGCAGAAATCGGCCAGAAGCGGAAGCCCATGCTATAAGGATTAAGCTATGGACCATGAACGCATCGCGGCGAAACGACCCAAAAGGCCACATTGCTGTGACTCAAACACCAACCCAGTGTACCCGCGTATTTATCCTAATGAGACCTGTCTAGTTCCCGAAGTTCTTGACTCATCGGCTTCTGTGGTTCAACTGAAAAAATAAATTCCACTGGATACCCGAAGTGTTCGCAGATCCTGAGTGCCAAATCCAGACTGGGGTTGTATTCTTCCCTTTCCAGATACCCAACCGTCTGGGAATTGACCCCGATGATTTCCGCAAGCTGCTTTCGGGAAATGCTCTGTTCCTGGCGGAGCACAGCTATCCTGTTGTATATCTTGCGTCCCTTCACTGTACCTCTCCCGGAACTTCTGTTTCAGTCCAGGCGAGGACCGATCCTGGTAGTGTATGAGCCAGATAGATGAGACTCACCACCAAGGGTATACTGAGAGCAAATTCCAACCCTGGCACCAGCCTGTACACAACAGCATGCGTCATCATGATCACCAGGCAGATCACCGTGAACAAACTGTATGAACGGGTGAGTGCATTGTGCGTTATCTGTAGTTGCCGCTCATCAAGTACATCGGCTTTGGCATGAGTCAATCGCCACAATCCTGTTTGCCAATGCGCCATGATGAATGTAACCACAACGACTATAAGCGCCCCGATTCCCACCGCGTCCACAGCATGGGTCATATCTTTGTATGCCCAGACGAGATAGAAACACACGTTCATTACCACCAAGCATAGGTAGTTGACCGTCACGGTAAATTTTCTCTGTGCTCTTGAGTTTTCACTTTTCATAATTGCCTCCATAATGTCGGCTATCAGACTAAAAATATACTATATTTACATTTGTATGTTTTAAATATATTCATTCTGTTATATATAGTCAATAGTTTTTTCTCAACTACTGTCAAGGGATTTGCTCAACGGTTTGTCTCTGCACATTGAGTCGACAGCTTTTGATACAGAAGAGCAGGATGCATTTTCATTGGGAAATGGCAGATAGAGTCCGATCATTTAAATGTCTGCAGTTGGCCGACAGCAGCGGGTCGCAAGGTTGAAATTTGTCCTTATCCTATAACCGCTTCAACTGTAGCAGCTATTCAACAAGTGCGAATTTCAGCATTACGAAGTACCGGAGTCGGCCAACTGCAGACCTTCACCGGATAGTAAAAACCCCGCCGAAGCGGGGTCATATTGCAGCCCGGTTAACACCTGTTGGGTTAACCAAACGTCGTGACCTTAGAACTTTCGACCGCTTGGCGGTAAAGTTTATATGGCTAAATAGTTAAAAAGCCCGCACCACTAGCACCCTTTGTCTGAGGCTCTTTGAAGTAAAGGCGCCGCTTCGACAGCCTTCATTCCCTGGGCTAAGTACTACAAAACAAGCTACGTCGTCGGGCGATGGATCATACTCTGACGAACTCCAATATCCTGCTTGATCGAAGAATACTCCTAAACCTTCTTGGTGTACGTTGCTGTTCACTAACACTAACTCATCGTTTGACGGCAAAAACCAGTCCGTGTAGCCATTGAACTCATATTCGTCTGCAAGTTCTGCCGCGACAAAGTGATTGACATCGTAAGCAATGCAGCCAGTTTCGATAATATCGCCGGTTTCTGTGCGCCTGCGCCCACATCGGTTCCATCGGTGCCTGGTACATCGATTTCGTCATTTCCTCACTCTGCATACCCAGGTCCTCAGGTGCCTCTTCATGCCATGCATGCCGCAGTCGCTGACATGAAAAATGATGCCCCCGGCGGGACCCGTATCACCTATTCCATATAATGATCCTGTCGTCCATTCCAGGCTGTCAGTATCTACGCAATACGTTAATACAAAGCCTCCATCAGGCGGGGCTGTGGGTAAAGCTGGCAAGACAGTATTATTAATTTGGCTCTGTAACGCTGCATCAGCTGCTAGACGGTCACTGATTTCAGTATCAAGGGCCTCTTGCGTAGCATACCTCGCATCGATCGGCTTGCCCGCAAAAACATTACAAGACAACATTATTCCAATACTGAATAACAGGATTCCTACAATCGCTGAGGGTTGTTTCTTTAGGTGTAGTTCCATGATTATCTCCGAGTTTACAATCACAAGAAATACTGACGACATGCCAGAATGGCTATCGGATAGGGAGATTATTGGATTTTTATTTGCAGACTTATATGAATAATCTGGCAATCAGATAACAGCTTATTATTAATCCGTTATGTTCAATTAGAAATGATTAAGATCAATTTCTATCCCGATTGCGTGTAACGCCATTTAAGCGTCTGGTATTGGCCGATTGCTGCTGGTCAGAACGCATAGATTAGGTGCCATTTGATCGACCGCTTGAAACCGCAAAGCAGATACTGAATGACAGCAAATTTTAATGGTGCTTGTGGCAGAAATCGGCCATTACCGGTCAGTCGATTTAGGTGAGGGCGCTAACTCCCGGGCCGCTTTCGCAGCGAGCGTCTCGACTGCCCGGCTGCCGCGAAGCTCCTTGAAGCTCTCGGGGTCTGTCCGTTGCCACTCACCAAGGATCGCCGGGTCGCCGTCGGCTCCGATCTGCATGGCGGAGACCTTGGACAGATAGGCGACAGCGAGCGCCCCGCGGTGCAGGTCCTGCTTGTAACTGCCGGTGTCCGAAAGCGCGTCGATGCTGGCGAGCATGCGCTGTAACAACGCGTCGACCTGGTCCAGCCAGTCGGCGGGGACCTCCTTTCCATCGAGCTTGATTTCACGATTAACATGCCCGTGATCGGCAATATTCTTACCGTCAATCCAGTAGAGGCCCTTAACGTAGCCAAACGAGCGTTTGTAAAGTTCGAAGGCCGCCTGCTGAGCGTCGTGAGGGTAATACAGGCGCACGAATTCGCGCAGAATCGCGTCCGGATCGGCGTACGGATTTTCCGCCAGGCGAACGAATGTGAAGACGTTGACCCAGTTGGCCCACGGTCTTTCGGTGATTGGGAAACGCCCCGAGTTCCAGTTAAAACGAAGCCCAATGCGCTGCACGCCGATCTCGGCCAGGCGCCTGAACCGTGGCGCCCAGTAGTCGCCCAAATAGACCGGAAAGATGTTGTGAGTCTCGTATTCGCGCCACGCATCGAACTCGACCAGGAGCCGCGCAGGGTCATCGACAGCTTTGAAAAAACTTTCATCAAACTCCTTGACGACCCCAAAATCCCCGCTCGTGTTCTTCACCGAGAAGAGCACTTGGTGGTCGTCCGTCTTGCCGAGCGTCTGCGGGGCTCCCAGGAACCCGACCCGCTGCCAGGTGCGCATCAGGGCAAGCCTCTCCCGGCCGTCTGCGCGCAGGGCAAGAGCGGTCTCATTGTGGAACTTCAGCACGCCCTCCCTGGTATCGAGTGCACCGGAGGTCTCGTCGGCCGTAACTTCGAAACCGGCAAGGTCGGGATAGAGGGCGATGAGTTCCTCGAGCGCCTGCCGATAGGTTTCCCATGCGGTCTGCGTGTCTCCGAACGGGACATCGATGTTATCGGGCCACATGAACTGGTTGCAGTGAAGGAAGAGTTTGAGCCCGCGTTCCCCGGCGTAGTCGAGCACCTCGCGCACCGCACGCCGCAGATCGTCATCCGGCTCGTGCTTGCCGCCCCACGTCAGAAGTTCGGGAAACGCGTCTTTCTGGAACAGCAGGTAACTCGTGAATCCCAGCCTGGACGCCACGTCCATGTTGCGCTTGGTTTGCGCGACTTGCTCGTCAAGAGAGAAGTCCTCGTATGCCTCATGGTAGCGAAGGTTCCAGTGGTCGATGACCTGTAAATCGCTGAACGACTTCGCCTCGACAGGAAGCGCCGCCGCACCCGGCCACTCGAAATCCTGTGAGTAGAGGGGAGAGTCGAGCGGTGCGCCCACGCCGAGCATGAACACAGTGAGCGCGAAGAAAATTCTCTTCATTGGCTCGAAACCCTCTGCGAAGCAAATCGTTTGTGCAGGTCTGGCATCTCAAATGCGCGGTTTTAAGGACCGGCACGCATGATCAAGCCACCCTGACGATCTTCTTTTGTTCCGGGTCCCAACTGGTGCGGCGCTGCTCCCTGTACGAGATATCGGCCATGGCGAGGACGACGGCCTCCTGGATGGCCATCTCGATGTTGCCCGATGGCGTGCCGCCGTTGCGGATACAGTCCAGCCACTCTTTCAGATGCAGGTGGGTCACATCATAATTCCTGCCAAATATGCTGGTCGTCGTCAGGCCCCTGGAAGCGTAATAGCGGATGGATGCACTGGTCACAGCGTCGATTGGGCTGGAGAGGTCGGTGTCCGCAGTGATTTCAAGCATGGGTGTGGATGGGTCGACCAGGCCTCTGTCGAGAAGATCGGCATACCGTTCCGACTTGATATCGGGTGTCATCGTCAGGTCGCCACCGACGGTCAGCGATGCATCGCGGCCGTAGATGGTGCGCGGCCTGATCTTCGATGACGTCAGGTTTGCGCTGTAGGTCAGGGTTGTGCCGTGGTCGGGGTATTCGAACGAGGTGTGCAGTACATCGGGGATATCACCGAAGTCGGTGTAAAAATACTGACCGCCGGTGGCCGACACCATGCTGGGGATACCCAGGTGCAGCAGTTGGTTGATGGCATCGAACTCGTGTGAAAATAATTGTCCGAACAGTCCCGTGTCATATTCAGAATACCGTGCCCAGCTGTAAAAGCGCCTGACACTGAATGGCACCTCGGGCGCATCGCCCAGCCACTGCTTCCAGTCGATGGATTGCGCGTCACCCGGCTTGATCTTGCCGGAACTGGTGAGGTGCCTTATCCAGGCGAGTGACGGTGAATTTCGATTGGTCGTCGTCTCGACCTGGGAAATCTTCCCCAGCAGTCCGCGGTTGAGGATTTCCCTGGCCTGCTGAAATACCGCGTTTTGCGGAATCTGGTGGCCCATTTGGTAAACGAGGTCGCTGTTCTTGACCGTCTCGTACAGGGGCTGGATTTCCGCTTCCCTGCGGATTGGGGCTTTTTCACAGTAAACATGTTTGCCTGCCTCGATGGCGTCAATCGTCATCCGGGCATGGTGATGGTCAGGCGTGGCGATGATGACGGCGTCGATGTCCGGATCAGCCAGCATATCCTGGTAAGTTCTGAAGCGCTTGACCGGGTGCTTTTTGGCGATATCGCCACCGGTAAAAATATCGTGCTGTGCTCTTGCGAGGCCCCTCTCGGCATGCAGGTCAAAAACATCACAGATGCCGGTGATGGCAATATTCAAATTGCCATGCTCGACCTGCGAGGCGAGCGAGTCGTCACCACTGGCCTTCTGCTCGGCAAGATCCTCCTCGAAATCCTTTTTTTCCATGAAACCAAGCGCGGTTGAAAGCTGTCTTCCGCGCGTCCCGGTGCCAATGATGCCGACCCGGACCAGGTCACCGCTTGTCGCCGTGACTGGTTTTACGCTGGACAGCAGGTCATCCAGGCCCAGTTCGGAAATGATCTGCCTGCGTGAATCGTTTTTCGTATCATAGGCAAGTTTCCTGAAAGTCTCGAAACCGAGCGCGCCCAGTACCGGGATGCCCGCCAGGGCTTTCAGCATGCTTCTCCTGCCGAGTTTGTCGTTGTTGTCTACGTCATTTTTTTTCGGCATCGGTCTACCTATTGTCCTTTCCTGTTTGCAAACAGGCTATCCAGTCCATACATGCGTGCCGCGGGCGAAACAGCGAGCAGTAACAGCATCACCGCCTCGATCAGGTTCTTGTTGACGATCAGGTAGTTACCCTCCATCGGCGCCATGGTGGTAATCCCGACCAGCGGCGGGTTAAACAGGTAATACAATCCGATCAATATTGCCCCGGCAAACGCGGCTGCCCGGGTGAACAGGCCCAGGATCAAGCCCAGCCCGATCAGGATCAGCCCCCAGGTATTCAGAAAATCCACGCTGTCCAAGACCCCCTGGTTGGACGTGATCCAATGAGCCACCCCGGAAAGAATCCATTGCGATTCTTCCAGGAACCAGTAAGAGGTCCATTCGGGTTTCAAAAATTTGAAGAGGCCCTCGTAGAGCAGGTGCCAACCGATCAGGAAGCGCAGTGTGACCAGCAGGCCGCATTGCCATTTTGAGGTTTCCATTTGTTTGTTCATGATGTCAGTTTTTTGTATTGGGCGCTTTGATTGCCACCGATGGCAGGACTAAGCCTGATTGTATATCCACACCATCGCGATAGCCAACTGAAAAGGCCATATACCCCATCTGAATGGAGGGTTTGTTCGCCTGCTTCACTCTGGCATTGGAAATGCAGAGCGCAAAGTTGTCATATTACCGGAGAGCTCGTAAGTCCCGAGCCCGCCCGATTTGCTGGTATTTTCGAGCACGATGCCGGTTTCCCGGACATCTGGTGCCAGTACGTTACGGATGCGCAGGCCGCCGAATTTTTCGTCCGATTTGATGCGATAGACCACGCCAAATTCTGGCTGCCGGTCACCCGATACAGTTACGTCATCGACCAGCACATTGTCTGCATCCTCGATGAGCAGTGCAGGCCCGTCATGCTTGCTATCGGTAAAAGTAATGTCGCGCAGCGTGACGTTGTCACTGTTGCGTATCCGCATGCAGGGTCCTGCCGGGCAGCCATGCATGCGCACGTTCTCGATGTGGACATTGGAGGTGTTGTCCAGCCTGAACGGCGGCTCCTTGCCGGCGGCCCAATCGGACCCGGTCACATTGCGGATTGTCAGGCCATCGTGCCCAAAATCGTGGTTGCCAGTGCGTATGGCCATTTTCGAGTTCCTGACATGAAGGTTTTCGATAATGACATTTCGGTTGATCTGTCCCTTGCGGTTGTGATCCTGGATATCCACGCCATAGCGGCATCCCTCGGCGTAAATATCGCGCACGGTGATGTACTCGGAACCGTCGGAGACCTCGGCCGGGCCACGCAGGCTGGAATTGTAAGCCCGGATATTTTCAACCAACACATGGCGCACGAACAGGCCCTGGTCGCCGGCGCCGCCAATCGAGACCGTATCGCGGACCGTGCCATTCGAGGTGATGTTCCTCACCACCCCGTGTTCGATATCGCCGTATTCAGCGATCGGTGTAACCATGACACCGTCCTTGGAACTGTTGTCGGTCCGGCCATTTTCGATCACGAACCGGCCACGGCGTACCTCGATCAGCGGCGCGCGGCCTTCCTGTGGCACCGAGTCGGCATTACCGACCAGGTGAAAGTCCCTGATCCGCACGTCTTCGGCCAGCACACGCAGAATCGGTGTTTTTTCCAGCCCGCTTTTCAGCCGGGCGTTCAAGCCGACCAGTGTGACTGGCTTGCCAATCACGATCGTCTTTGAAATTTCCAGCGTCCGATTACGGTCGGCGAAGATGGTGGAGTAGGGTGCCGCATTATCCAGGGCACTCTGCAAATCCCGATCTTCGACCTGGATTGTTTGTGCAGCATTTACGGCTCCACTCAGGACGAACAATGCGAGGCCTGTCTTTAGTCTGGTGGTTCGGTTCATGCTAGTGCCAAATTGATCTGGTTAGTCAGGCGTTCGGATGCCATGAGTGTGGTGAGAGTGATAAAAACGCGACCCTCAAAGGCGCAATCATTCTATCCCGGTATTCGCAATTACATGCTATCAAATCCCTCGAATGTTATTCAGTCGAACAACGATGCTACCGGTAGCAGGATGATTGATACTGTATTACCATGATCGCAAGATTGATACCACGTCAACCGGTGTGGATCACATTGCATCCGAAACAGGGCATAAAGCAAGTCAGCAACAAAAACAGGGTACTCATATGCGCAACATAATACTTCTCATGACACTGCTTGCTCTGACTTTGTACCAGGTGAATTCAAATGCACAGTTGACGGAGCATCCCGCACCAACGAAAAAAGAACTGGCAACAGAATCCTGGGCAACCACCCCTGATCCGGGTCTCCCGAATGTTTTGATCCTGGGAGACTCTATTTCCATCGATTACTTCAAGCAGGTTCGACACTTGCTGGAGGGGAAGGCGAACGTCTTTCGTCCGCATAATCCTGACACAAATCGAGCATTGAATTGTGGCGGAACAACTCGCGGCGTGGAAGAAATCGATCATTGGCTGGGCGGTCAGGAATGGGACGTGATCCATTTCAACTGGGGCCTGCATGATCTGAAGCGAGTCACGGAATCAGGCGGTAATGAGACCTCTAAGAATCCTGATGATCCCTACCAGGCGACAGTGGAACAATACCAGGAGAATTTGCAGGCGATCGTGGCGAAATTGAAAGCGACCGGGGCACGGCTGATCTTTGCGACCACTACACCCGTTGTTCCGAACAGCGCTGGTCCCTATCGTGACCCCGAGGATCCTGCGCGCTACAACACTGCAGCACTTTCAATCATGCATGAACATGACATCGCCATCGATGATCTGAATGCTGCCAGTCTGCCAGAGTTGTCAGATCTTCAGAAACCACGGAACGTCCACTTCACAGACCTGGGATCACAGTTCCTGGCAGAACAGGTTGCTGGGGCAATCGAGCAAGCTCTGAATCTTGCGACCAGTAATTTGGAGTCAGAGTAGATGAATGGGATCAAAGTTAAGTGCCGGAGCCTGATACAAGGGTGAAGCCAGCACGCTTCAGATTACTCTGGCGCTTAACTCTGGCCCCAATTCCCGGAACGGTGCGCGCATGAGGATTGCTTGTCCAAAAGAGGATTCAGCTGCAAAAAGCATTGGCCCGCCTATTAAATTGATCGCGACATTTCTTTTGTTATTCACGGCCGCTTCGCAAGCTACATCGTTGCCTAACATCGTGCTGATCATGGCTGACGATCTTGGCTACGGCGACCTGTCGAGCTATGGCGCTGAGGACACGCGCACGCCCCACATCGACAGTATTGCTGAGCAAGGTGTACGTCTGACGAATTACTATGCCAACTCGACCGTCTGCTCGCCGACGCGGGCGGCACTGATGACGGGAAAATTCTCCGACCTGGCGGGTGTGCCGGGTGTGATCCGGCCCGACACAAACGACTCTTATGGCTATCTCGATCCTGCGCTTGAGTTGATGCCTTTACACCTGAAAAAGAAAGGCTATAAGACCGCATTGATCGGCAAGTGGCACCTGGGTCTTTCGTCCCCGAACTTGCCCAACGAACGTGGCTTTGACCTGTACCGTGGCCACCTGAGTGGCATGATGGATTATTACACCCACGAACACCATGGCCTCAGCACACTGCGCTATAACGAGACGGTCATTAGAGCGGAAGGTCATGCGACGGACCTGTTTTCGGACTGGGCTGTCGAGTACCTTCGGGAACAACAAGGCTCGGACAGGCCATTTTTCCTGTACCTGGCCTACACCGCTCCGCATTCGCCCATCCAGCCACCCGAAGAAAATGTCATGCGGGTGATGGAAGGTAACCCTGATCTTGGTGAGAAGCGGGCGAAATTCGTGGCCCTGGTCGAGCACATGGATGACGGAGTGGGACGGGTGCTGACCGCGCTTGAGGAAACCGGAAAGTTGCAAAACACCCTTGTGATATTCGTTTCTGACAACGGTGGGGCCGAGTGGTTGGGCGCGGACAATGGCCCTTTGCGTGGTGGCAAGCAGGATCTGTTCGAGGGCGGTATCAAGGTGCCTGGCATGGCCATGTGGCCGGGAAAAATCGAGCCCGGAACTACTCGTGACGAAGTCATGCTGAGCATGGATTGGTTGCCTACATTCGCCGCACTGTTTGGCATGGAGGTGACCCATGAAATGGACGGGCGAAATATGTCAGCGGTGTTGCTTGGAGGCCAAGCGCCCGTCGATGAGCGCACGCTGTTCTGGGTTAGAAGGGAAGGACGGGACATGATGGGCATCCCGCACTATGCCGTGCGGCATGGTGATTACAAACTGGTGGTAAACCACCCATTTGAACCTCCGTTGCTGTTTTATCTGGCAGATGACCCGTTTGAACAAAGCCCAATAGAGATGAAGGGGAATTCAATCGCCAGGCAACTGGAAGACCTGTTACAGGCCCATATCATCGCCAGCGGCCGCGTACCGTGGCGAGATCCGGTGGTGCAGATCTGGGTTTTCCCGACGGATAGACTTATCCCTATCTTCAAGTGCCGTCTGTATAAATGCCCAGACGCCCACCACTGCAAACATTCCGAGGCTTGGGCGTCCTCGACTCTGTCGAGACACAAGGGTTCCTCATTTCCGTTTGCCACCGGTGGCACGATTTATGTAGCATGATTCCGGTTTCCGAGCACAATCGGCAAGCCGGATGTTGCCTGACCCATGTGTCATGTTCTTTTGAAGGACCCGGTAATTTCTTATCTTGTATTGATCGCGCTGATTGATAAGGAACGCAAATGAATCCCTTAGCACGAGTTAGAAACAGCCTGGATGTAATTTTGTGGCTTTTATTGGCCTGGATGCTGGCGGGTTCAGGCTTGTGCGGGGCAACTGAACCTGATCCGGCCGACTATGTCGACCCGCGCATCGGCAATATCGCACCACTGCTGGTGCCGACCTATCCCACGATCCAGCAACCGAACCAGATGCTGCGGATGTACCCGATTCGGAAGGACTATACGTTTGACCAGGTTCAGTATTTTCCGCTGCAGGTCATGCGCCACCGGGGTAAGGGCATTTTGCAGATGCGTGTCTCGCGCGGAGCGGTCAGCCCGGCCAGTTGGAAGCGCAGAATGGCCTATGATCATGACCTGGAAGTGGTCCATCCGTGGTTGTACGAGACTTACCTGCTAGAGGACGACATCACGGTCGGATTCACGCCCGGCCGCAAGGCAGCGATCTGGCGATATACGTTCCCGGATAATTCCACCGGTAACATCCTGATCGCGGGTGGTGCGGAAATGGAGGTTACGTTAGTCCAAAATGTGCTGAGCATTGCGGAACAAGTCACCAAGAACAGCAAGAATCCCCAGTTGGAGCCGACCACCATGCAGGTGTGGGTTCACGCGGAGCTGACCGACGAGCAGGGCCGACCCGCCACTGGGCTGAAAGTGAACATCGAGGACAACCGTCTGCACATCGAGGTGGGCAGCGAAGCCCCGCGAACGGTGCTGCTCAAATATGCTCTGTCGTATATCAGCCAGCAACAGGCGAAAAAGAACTTCGACAGCCGAATTGGAAGGCACTGGCTTTGATGCCCTGGCCGCCCAGGGCAGGGCGGCCTGGAACGGCGTGCTTGGCAAGGTCAAGGTCAAGGGCGGCACCGAGGCCCAGAAGCGTACCTTCTACACGGCTCTGTACCGCACGCACGAGCGCATGATCGACATCACCGAAGACGGCAAGTATTACAGCGGCTACGACCAGTCCATCCACGACACCGACAGACCATTTTACGTGGATGACTGGGTCTGGGACACTTATCGCGCAACGCACCCGCTACGCACCATCCTAGCGCCCGAAATGCAGCAGGATATGCTGCATTCTTATGTCGAGATGTACAAGCAAAGCGGTTGGATGCCAACCTTTCCGCAGGTTTTTCGGAACCACGCCTGCATGAACGCCTATCACTCGTCTGTGCTGTTCCTCGACGCGTGGCGAAAGGGATTGCGCAATTTTGACGTCGAGGCCGCCTATGACGGCGTGCGTAAAAACGTCACGGAAGGCACCTGGATTCCGTGGCGCCAGGGTTCGAACGCCACGGCCCTCGACAAGAAGATGAAAGAACTCGGCTTCATGCCGGCCCTGCACCCGGGTGAAAAAGAAACCGAACCACTGGTCGATGGTTTCGAGCGCCGGCAGTCCGTTGCCATCTCGCTCGGGCGGAGCTTCGATACATGGGTGCTTTCCGAGTGGGCCGGGGAACTGGGTAAAGCTGAGGACCAGGCCCAGTTTGCCGAAATTTCGGACCAGTACAAACTGCTGTGGAGCGATAAGCACAGGATGTTCATGCCCAAAGACGACCAGGGAAACTGGATCGACATCGATCCCAAGTCAGCCGGCGGCAAGGGTTACCGTGATTACTACGATGAAAACAATGGCTGGACCTATGCCTGGCACGTGCCGCACGATATTCCCGGACTCATGGAACTGCTGGGTGGAAAAGAACAGACCTGCGACAGGCTCGATGAGCTTTTCCGGGAACCGCTGGGCATGTCACGTACCGTGTTCCACGTGGATGGCGGGAATTCGACCGGCATGGTCGGCCAGTTTTCCATGGGCAACGAACCCTCGTTCCATATCCCGTATCTGTATAACTACTGTGGCGCGCCCTGGAGAACACAGCAGCGCACCCGCTTCCTGCTCGATGTATGGTTCAAGGACAACGTGTTTGGAATTCCCGGTGACGAAGATGGTGGCGGCATGTCTGCCTGGGTGGTGTTCACGGCCATGGGTTTTTACCCGGTGACGGCCGGGGAACCGGTTTATGCCCTGACCAGCCCCGTATTCACAGAAGTCGAGATTGATGTGCCGGGCGGCCAATTCAAGGTGCTCGCCCCGGCTTCGAGCAAGGTCAACAAGTACATCCAGAAGGCCGAGCTGAACGGCCAACCACTCAATACGCCGTTTATCACCCACGAGCAGATTGTCTCGGGCGGAACCCTGCTTCTGGACCTGGGGCCGAAACCCAACAAGCAATGGGGCGCAGCAAGCGAATACCCATTCAACTGATAACAAAAAAAACTGGAGATATTCATGAATCGCAAAATCGCTTATTGGTCTGTCGTCGTCGCCGCATCCGGATTCCTGTTCGGTTTCGATACCGCGGTCATTTCGGGCGCTGACCAGCCGCTGCAGCGCCTGTGGGATGCGGGTGACCTGTTCCACGGTTTGTTCATCATGTCGTCGGCCCTGTGGGGCACGGTGATCGGTGCCCTGTTCGGCAACATCCCCGCGGAACGGTTTGGCCGCAAGGTGTCGCTGATCGTCATCGGCGTTCTTTACCTGGTCTCGGCGCTTGGTTCCGCCCTGGCGCCTGATCCATACATTTTCTCGTTCATGCGCTTCATCGGCGGCCTGGGCGTTGGCGCATCTTCGATCGTAGCGCCCGCGTTCATCTCGGAAATCGCGCCAGCCCGCTACCGTGGGAGGCTGGTGGCCTTGTACCAGTTCCAACTGGTTTTCGGCATCCTCGTCGCCTTTTTCTCCAACTTCGCACTGTCCGAGTTCTTCGGGCTGAGCTGGCGCTGGATGCTGGGTGCCGAGGCTGTTCCGGCAGCGGCTTACCTGCTGCTCGTTCTGGGTGTTCCGGAAAGCCCGCGCTGGCTGATTCTGCGTAAGAATGATGAAAAGCGCGCACGTGAAATACTCGCATACTCCAACCCGGGCAAGGTCGACCGTGTCATCGCAGACATTCGCCACGCCATGGGTGAGTTCAGGCAGGACCGGCTGTTTACGCGGGCCTACACTTTCCCGGTATTGCTGGCCTTCCTGCTGGCTGCTTTCAACCAGCTCTCGGGTATCAATTTCATCATTTACTTCGCGCCAAGGGTCTTCGAGCTAGCTGGCCTGGACACCAGTTCGGCCCTGCTTTCCACGGCAGGAATCGGCCTGGTGAACCTGGTGACGACACTGCTGGGCATGTACCTGATAGACCGGGTAGGCCGCAAGAGACTGATGCTGATCGGCTCTATCGGGTACATCGTCTCACTGGCCACCGTTGCCTGGGCTTTCGCCACGGATGCAGGCGGCATGATGGTGGTGTTCTTCGTGTTCACGTTCATCGCCTCCCACGCCGTAGGACAGGGCGCGGTGATCTGGGTGTTCATCGCGGAGATCTTCCCCAACAACGTGCGCACCAAGGGGCAATCGTTGGGTTGTGGTACTCACTGGGTATTTGCAGCATTTTTGACCCTGTTGATGCCTTCGGTGCTGTCAGCTTTCCAGCCGGCATCGATATTCGGCTTCTTCGCAGTGATGATGGTGTTGCAGTTGCTGTTCGTCTTGTTCCTGATGCCGGAGACCAAGGGGCAAACCCTGGAATCGCTGGCCGAGGGGCTGTCCAGGCACGATCAGGAAGACACGCATATCCGCCTGATGGCATGAACGAGAAGACACTTTCAGTTGGTGTCGATGTAGGCGGCAGTCACGTCGCCTGTGGCGTGGTGAACATTGAGTCCGGGGTGTTGCTGCCGGAAACACTGACCCGCTTGGAAGTCGACAACCGGGGTGAATCAAGCGGCATATTTGGCGCCTGGGCGAATGCCTTGGAAAGGACAATGGCTCATATCGACGGTTCCCGCCTGGCAGGGATCGGATTTGCGATGCCGGGTCCTTTCGACTATCGAAACGGCATTTCATGGATGGAGCAGAAGTTTTCAGATTTGTTTGGAAAGTCCGTTGAGCGCGAAATGAGGCCGTTGCTTGATACCAATAGCCCATTACCGCTCAGGTTTCTCAACGACGCCACATCTTTCGCTGTTGGTGAAGCCTGGCTGGGTCGGGGGGAGGGAATGGCAAAGGTCGTCGCGGTCACGCTCGGCACAGGTTTCGGGTCCGCCTTCATCGACGCGGGTGTGCCGGTGGTGGAACGCGACGATGTACCCGGCGAGGGGTGTCTGTGGCACCTTCCTTATCGGAATGGCGTTGTCGATGATTACTTCACCACGCGTTGGTTCGTACGTCAATTCAAAGCGATCAGCGGGTGCGATGTAAGCGGTGCGAAGCGCGTGGCGAATCTGGCTCGTCGCGGAGATGCTATCGCGCTTGGCGTGTTTGAAAACTATGGCAAAGACCTGGGGGAATTCCTGGCGCCGTGGCTGAAGAAATTCTCCGCAGATGTGGTCGTACTTGGCGGGAACATTTCAGGCGCATACGACTTGTTTGGTCCTACACTGCGCAGCAGTCTTGAGTTGCTGTATCCGAATGTTGCCATCGAAGTGAGTTTTCTGGGCGAAAAAGCGGCGATCATTGGCGCGGCACGCTTGTTTGACGATAGTTTCTGGAAACAGGTCAGTAATAATTAAGCTCAGACCGACAAACACCTTTGGACCAAAATACAATCTGTTTATCGATTCACCCTGATCATATCAGACAATTTTATTTGAACCGTCAATCCGAATAAACCAAAAACAACACCACCTGGCATTCACTTCCCTTGGTAAAAATGGTTAAAGGGGTCGGCTTATCAGTGCATTGAAGACCAACTTGAATGTGCCATGTGTCTGCACCCGGTGTTGTGCGCGAAAGCCTATAAGAATAACGCTGCCTTCACCGTGGCCTACCGAGACCATTGCCGCTTTTTTAGCGATATGTTTTTCACCCAGGAGCCAACCGCCCTGGAGAATATCGCGCTCGACATAAGTTGATACCCGCTCAACACGGTGATTTATTTCGCTCGGGATAACCTCGTAAACATCATTGCCATTAAGAAACAGACCAACCCCATTCACCGGCATACCATAGGCAAGCGGGTTTTGATTATCGATATCCATTCTGAGGGTTGAACCGGGTGCCCAAAAGTCTGTTGTCGGCACACCGGCGACAACGTTCCGGATGGGGAGCTTGAATTTATCAATTGGCAATTCACCTGCTTCACCCAGCGCCAGCAAGGTACCGCCGGCTTTTACAAAAGCATCCAGCGTTTTGATCCCTTCTTCTCCGAAGCCACTACGATATTCCGGTGGAAATGCTTCTGCCCTGTTGGGATCGAAGTCATGCTCACGATTATCTGTTAAACCTGTCATTTTATAGATACTGTCACTTGGCAGGATGATCACGTCGTATTTCCGGTTGAGCCGCCCACTTTTGAGCTCATCGTCCTTGATGGACGTATAGGGGAAACCGAATTTCTCCAGTAACAACCGGGTCCAGCCCTCATCGATATTGCCCCCGAGATAACGCTGGTACATGCCTATTCTCAAACGTCGTACATCGGCCGAAACGGGAGACACTCCAACCGGCAGAGGTTTAAAATCGACACCGGTTTGCTGTGCAATCTCTGCTACCAGTGTGCCGGGAACGGAACCGGGAACAACAAAATCTCCACTATTTAGTCCGCCGGAGGCTTCGGTTACACGCTTGACTTCAATCCCGGCATTCCAGAGCTTGTTAACGGCGCTGAAGCTATCATTCAGACGCGAATCAAGCACGTAACCATCTTCATTCGACCCCCCTGAAGCTATCGTTTTGACTTTCTCCGACAGCAGTGTCAACGGCGCTTCGACTTGTGTCCCGGCAGGTTCCACGCGAACCCCCATGTATTCAGCGATATTGTCCGTGGACATGTCGTACGGGCGTATGGGCTTACCACTCCGCGCCCGTGTATAAGTGTTGTCCGGGTAATAAGTCCTGCCGAGCAACCAGCGGACCACACCCTGTTTTGGCTGGGCCATGGAAACAATCCAGGAACCAGCGTCATACACCTGGCCTTCATGGGTGAAACCGTGATCGGCAACTTTCACTTCGATACCCTGGCCCAGCAGGACATTGATCATTTTTTCAGCGGTGAGTGGATCATGCTGCTTTGCCGGCACAATAAATGCCACCGTGCCTCCTTTGGCACCCCTTTCCGTCTGCCGTTTGGCTTTCAGGTAGGCATTCCTCAACACGGTCTCGCGATTTCGTGCCGCGATGTCCAGGGCCGCGATCGCTGCGATCTTCTGTTGCTCAACGATATCCCGAACTCGCCACCAACCGCCTGGCCAGGGATTAGGGAAGGTTGTCTGGGCCTCGTATTCCGGCAGGGCCCGGCGCTCACCTTTGAGTTGATCGGGGTGGATAAACAATGGCGTTGCGAGCCTTGCACTTGCTGACTCCGTCAGCATGCCCGCGATATTGTGAAACGGTGTAATCCAATGGAAACCAAAATGCCCCCAGCCGGAATAAAGTGCTGCATTTACCACGCCTGCTATGCCTGCTTCCTCTTCCTTGTAAGCGATATGGGCGCCATACCAGGCCATCTCGCGCCAAACCAGGGGGTCAGCATCCGGCCGGAATGGATTGGAGTAAGGCGGCACATAAAGACGGGCACTGTAGGCACCCATCTGGTGATGGTCGATATAGGCTTGTGGAACCCAGTCCTGGAACAGGATTTTAGCTCCATAAAAAGACTCCACGGTGTTCTGCATGAACGCGTCACGATTATTATCGTGGCCAATATAATGATGGTACAAACCCGGCAGGCCGACACCCTCGTACTGGGTGCCGAGGGTTTTGTTGTACCAGTCCGTCACCATGATCTCGCCATCGGGATTTAGACAGGGAATCATGATGGCGACGGTGTTATCCAATATCTGCAGCATGTCCCCGTCATTGCGCGCGAGCATGTCGTAAACAAGTTCGGCACTCATCTGGCTGGCACCAACCTCAGAAGAATGCAGGCCCATAGACTGCACAACCACGGCCCTGCCTTGCGCGATAGCCTGTTCTATGTCAGCCTCCTCAAGGCCACGCGGATCGGTCAAACGAGCGTTAAGTTTCTGTAGTTCATCCAGTCTGGCCAGGTTCGTGGCAGAAGAAATGTATAAAGCCAGGAAGGGGTTGCCGAGCGTTGACTCCCCCATGTTGACGACTTTCAGACGCGGGCTTTGAGTAGCCAGCAAATTGTAATATTCAACCAGCTTATCCCAACGCGCTAGTTTACGATCGGCACCCATCTGAAATCCAAAGAACTCTTCCGGGGAAGTAATCTGCTGATCCTTTTCCTGCGCAAATGATGCGACAGGTAGCAGCAGAAACAGAACGAGCGAGAGAAGCGTTAGGCTTACAGAAAAATGCTGTCGACTCATGGTCTAATCCTCTAACCGGGCGGCGTGATCGATCTCATAGGGAGGAATTCCATCACCAGGCCCGGTGAGGTAATAGTTCATCCAGCGTTCAAAACGGAGTGAGTAGTCAAATTGGGCGGCCGTGTGCCTGTTACCGTGCTTTTCTCCGGGATAGAACACCAGCCTCACCGGTGTTTGGGTGCGTAACTTAACATGGCGATACATTTCCAATGACTGGCTCGGGTGCACCCGGGGGTCCTTGTCACCGGCCATGATCAACAACGGTGTCCGGGTTTTGTCCGCATGAAACACCGGGCTGCGTTCCAGCATCCACATCCAGTCTTCCCATGGCCATGCACGCGAATGCACGTTATACATTTCTCGAGGAATGTCACTGGTGCCAAACTTTGAGAGCTGGTTTGAAATACCCACAAACGCAACGGCTGCAGCGAAGTGTTCGGTCAAAGCGCTGGCTGCCCACATCGATGCGTAACCGCCATAAGACCCACCCGAAATACCCGTGCGTTCAGAATCCACCAGCCCGGCAGCGACCAGGTGTTGCTTGGCATCCACCAGGTCATTGAACTCCGCAGCGGCATAGTCATGCTGCCCCATCTTGGAAAATGCCACCCCACGCCCGGTGCTGCCCCGGTAATTGGGATAAATCACGGTGTAGCCCTGTGCCGCCAGGGCATGGGCCGGTTGTGCATAAGTCGACATCCAGCCATTTGAGTGGTGACCCTCGGGCCCTCCGTGCACAAATACGATCAACGGTTTTTGCCCATCGGCCCGCGGTGAGATCGGATGAATCAACACAGCATCCAAATCCTGCCCGTCACGGGCCCGGTAAGAGATGGTCTCCTGCCTTCCCAGTGAACGCTCATTGAGAAATGGATTTGAGTCCGTCAAGCGCCGTGGTTCGGCGCCCTGTCTCAGCAAATAAACCTCTGATGGATGAGTAGGCAAATCTGCAACGGCAGCCGCAACACGTTGACCGGGAAGCGAATCAATAGAGCGCAGTACGGGTCCGGAGTGCGTTGCCTCACTTGCCGGTTCAATATTTTGTAAAAAAACATTTGAGGTTGCAGTCCACAAACCCTGGGAACCGGTATATGTAATGCTTTCGTCATCAATCCAGTAAAAATCCTCCACCTGGCCAGCATAATTAGGTACCAGTTCAGTGCGCTCCCCACCCTGAGCGGATGCCAGGTAAAGCCGCCCCGCACTCGGGTCATTGATGTCCTCTGCAGCGATATATACGATGCGTTTACCATCCGGCGACCAGGCAAAGTCACCCAGCTTTCCAACAGAACCAAGCTGGTTGCGGACAGTGGCGTCTTTGCTACTGATAACAAATACATCCCGCGCGACATAACCATCGTCAACCTGTGGAGTGGGAGCCAGGGCCACGGCATAATGCTCGCCATCTGGCGCCCAGGCAAAATCAGAAACAGAGCCGGGCAAGTCATGCGCAAGTACTTCGCCGCTGCCCAGGTTAAGCATCCAGACGCAGGTGTTCTTTTTTGATTCCTCATAAACCAGCGCCTTTAATCCCTTGTCTTTCAGGTCTCCATCTTCTGGAGGAGCGGGATCGGTAGCAAGGAACGCAAGCCCTTGCCCATCGGGAGATGGGTGGATAGCATTGATGCTGCTTTTACCTTCGTAGATAACCGTGGCCTCGCCACCGTGCAATGAAATTTTGAAAATATCCGGATTGTCCGCGTCTATATCCCTGCGCGCAACAAAAAACAGGTCATTGCCGTCTACCGACCAGGCCATGGCCGAGACCTTTACTTTGCCGGAAAAGTATGGCCGCGAGTTACCCTCGAAATCCACCACGTGTAATTGCATCCAGGCTTCGCCACCATCATCCTCGTACAAGGTTCTGGGCACCGATAGCAAATAGGCAATGGCATCGCCATTGGGGCTCATTTGAGCAGATTTCACCCGCTTCAATGTAACGATTTCCTCCAGTGACAAGGTCGCTGGGGAGGAATCAAGATTTTTTGCCTGCAGAAGGGATAGAAATGCCGTGCAACAGAGGGCAACGATAAGGCCCAGGTACTTGTGTTTCATTCTTGCTGGACTCCAAATTTGTATTGGCGAATGCATACACATATGCCAAATTATTTCGTGATGGTAATCACTCGAGAGTGCGTCTGAGTATATTCCAAATCCAGAGGTCTTAAGTAGGAAATTTTCGCAACTAAAGGGACCGGATATCTTTTAGAATTCAAATGTATCCGACCCCTTCAATCGGGGTAATTCCGGCGATGCGGGAGTCCCGACTTTTCCTGCTGGCATTCAAAACACCGTCCTCCGCGCCTTGGCCTAATTATTCCACCATCAATATGCACATGGGCCCAGGGACGTTGATAATGCTTTGCCTTTGGTGGGTCAATTTTCCGGTGGTTTGATCGATTGCGTGTACCGAGATGGTATTCGAGTCGGCACCCGCGGCGAGTAGCCATTGCCCGGAGGCGTCCAGGTTGATATTGCGCGGCCAGGAGCCGCGAATCAGGTTCGACTTCGGTGACAGCCAGGCGACCGCTGTCAGGATCTGCGCTGTAGGCCGTGACGCTGTCGTGGCCGCGGTTGGAGGAATAGACGAATCGGCCATTGGGGTGGACCAGGATTTCTGCGGCCGAGTTGTAGACTTCCCCGGCTTTGACTTCTTCGCTTAAAGCGGGCGTAGTGCTTAGCTGCCTGGTCGCGCCAGCACCCTTGTCGTAGAGAAAGGTGGTGACCGAAAGGGTGAGCTCGTTGAGCAGGTATATGAACCTGCCATCCGCCGAAAATCGCATGTGACGCGGCCCGCCACCTGGGATTGAGGGTGAAAAACCATGCCTGGTAATCATTGGCTTCTCAGGGTCAATCCGGTAGATGACAATGCCGTCCAGGCCCAGGTCGGGTACGAAGGCAAATCTTCCGTCAGGTGAATAGCCACAGTAGTGCGGATGCGGCTGGTCTTGCCGGCTGGGCATTACCATGGATCCACCTTCATGCTCTGTTATTGCGGGTGAGCTGAGGTTGCCCCGGTCATCCAGGGGAAACAATGCAACAGAACCACCACGGTATTGGGCCGTCAACAGGAACCGGCCGGAGGGATGCACGGCGATGTGGACGCCTCGACCGTCGCGAATCGGCGATTGGGTGAACGCTGTCAACGTGCCGGACTCGCCTATGTGGTAACCGACGACCATGGCTTCACCCGCAAGTGTGCCCACGGCATAGAGCTTCTGTTTATCCGGGTGCAGAGCCAGAAAGCCGGGAGAGCCAATCTCTGCAACCAGTTTTGCCTCGCTGAGTTTTCCACGTTCAGTATCGAAGGTGGCACCATAAATTCCTTTGGTTGCCTTACCGCTGGTACCAAAGTAGACATTAATTACCGCACCTTGAGCGGCCATACTTATAGCAAGTAATGCCAGTAATGCGATCAGTTTGTTCATCTCCTTGTTCCTTGACTGACGGATATTTGGCTCCGCTGATTTCGACATTTCCTGGCGAGTCAGTGCGGGTGAATCTGTGGCAATTACCGCCAGAATTCTATCGACGGTACTACTTTCGCTTCACGATCGTGGTTGCGGTCTCGGTGCCCACTTCGAAACGATGCCAGCTGTACATGTAGAGCGGGACAGAAAACTCGAGCACGGCTGACTCACCCGGGTCGAGAACGCGTTTGTCTTCACCTACCAGGTGTCCGCGCAGGTAATGACGACTTCTCTCGTGGCGCCAGAGCCGGGTGTGGGCCGTTCCGAGTGCGCCCTTGTTGGTCACTCGCACGGTGACGGTGACGTACTCGCCCGGATCAGCCTGCTCGGGAGCGGTTAGCTCCGAGTAAACGAATTTCGGCTTCGCCCCGGGTCATCGACGAGGGCACATCTTCAGGGCCGCTACCCCATTCGTAGTTGGGCTCAGAGCCCATCTCGAAGTGCAACCGGCCACCATTGACCAACTCGTCGTGGCTTACCCAGGTGCGCTCCAGGGCACTACCGTTGATTTTTGCTGACTGGATGAAATCGTTCCCTGCCTTATTGTTGCCGGCGGTTATCACCAATTTATCCTGGGTATAGAAATTCTGGTCCAGTTCGACTTCCACCCGATCAAACAGCGGGCTGCCAATGACATATTCCGGCAGTCCCGGGTTCAGCGGGTAGAAACCCATCGAACTGAAAATGTACCAGGCAGACAGGGTGCCCACGTCCTCGTCACCCGGCAGGCCCTCCTCGTGGTCAGCTCCATAAGTCGTTTCCATCACGGTGCGCACAATTTGCTGTGTTTTCCACGGCTCTTGAGCGAACAGATACATGTACGGATAGTGCATGCTCGGTTCGTTGCTGTGGTCGTAATAGGAGAGCTTGTTTTCATAGCCTTCGAAGGCTTCGTCCAGCTTTGCGATGTAAGATTCGCGGCCACCCATCAGGTTAATGAGACCCTGCGGGTCGTGCGGCACCAGCCAGGAATAGGTCCAGGCGTTGCCCTCAACATAGAACTGGCTGTGCTCGCCTGTAATCGTCGGCACGAATGGAACCAGGGCCCAGGAGCCATCCGAATTCCGGGGGCGCATGAAGCCCACATCGGCGTCGTAAACGTTCCTGTAGCTGTAGGCGCGCTGCTTGAAGTACTCAGTGTCTTCTTCCTTGCCGAGAGCGTTGGCCAGAAGGGCCACGCAGAAATCGTCATAAGCGAATTCGAGCGTCGCGGAGACAGAACTCGAAATTTTTGGATAGGTGTCGCGGGCGGGATGGCCGCCCGGGGAGTACTCGAGCAAATCCGCCACCAGGGAGTCCTGCAGGTCCGCGTCCTCCGGGGCGTAGCCAAGCGCCATGTATTCGTGCAGGCCTCGTCTGCCCCACGGTAGCCCATCGACCTTCTCCAGGCCATTCTTGCGGATCGCCGCGTATGCAGCGTCGACATCGTAATCGCGGATTCCCTTCATGTAACTGTCCACGATGACGGATACCGCGTGGTCGCCCAGCATGCCCCCGGTATAGCCTTCCGACCAGGCCCACTTGGGCAGCCAGCCACCGTGTTCGGCAATTTTGAGCAGTGACTTCACCATGTCGTTCTGGCGTTGGGGCAAAACGATGGTGTAGAGCGGGTGCACGGTGCGGTAGGTATCCCAAAGCGAAAATTCACCGTAGTAGGTGAAGTCTTCGGCGACATGCACATTGCCGTCAAAGCCCTCGTAGCGTCCGTCCACATCCGAAAGCGTGGATGGCGACAGCATCGTGTGGTAGAGACCGGTATAGAAATGCGGTTTTCTGTTCCTCGGCCCCGCCTTCCACTTGAATCTTCGACAGCATCTGTGTCCACGCTTCCCTGGACTCTGCCTTGACCTTTTCGAAGTCCCAGTGGTCGAGCTCGGCGGCCATGTTGTTCCTGGCGCCGGCAATATCGACATAGGAAATCGAAATTTTCATCAGCACGGGTGCGGCGACGTTGTCGCCAAAGTTCAGATAGGCGCCCAATCCCAGGTCGCCTTCCACCGAGGCCTTGGTTTTGCCGTCCATCGGCGTCTTGTCTTGCCAGGTGCCGGAACTTTGGAAGGGGCGGCTGAATTCGATATAAAAAGCGATATCAAACTGGGAGCCGTGATATCCGCGGTACTTGCCGGTGCCTTCCAGGGTCGTTTCGTCGACAATGCTGATTTCTCCGCCCCTGAACTTGTTGTAGGCATGGCTCACATCTATGAGCACCCTTGATTCCTTGCCCTTTGGAAACGTCACCCGGTAAAAGCCGACCCGGTCTGTGGCGGCGATCTCCGTCGTCACATCGTAGTCTTCCAGGTAGAAGCTGATCGCATCCAGATTTGCGACTACATCGTCGGGATTGAAGCGCGACTGGTACTGACGGGGATCCACTTCAAGCGGACCGGTGGTCGGCATGACCCCCACCGTGGCAGACTGGGCATTGCCCCCCGTGCCGCTGATATGGAGTTGGCTGAATCCTTTGATGATATTCGAGGCCAGGAAATTGCGTCGTTTTTCCGTGTCGGGGCCCGGTTTCACGAGGCCGAAGGGACGGGCAGCGCTGATGATGGTATGGCCCTCGTCGCCGGTACCGATCCTCATGTCCACGTAGTCGTAGCCAAGCTTGGCATCAGCGATACCAGTGATGGCCGTAACCGCCAAAAATACGAGCGCGATGACAGATTTTTTCCGGAATAGTCTCTTCATGGATTGTTTGATTACTCTTATTTAGAAGGTCTGGACCGTACCAGTATCCATCGCGTCCAGGGCAAGCTGAACCGTTCTCGCAGATTGCAGCGCTTTCGCAGTGCTGGCCACCGGCTCGGTGTTGGTCAGCACCGATTCGCGAAACGCGATCACGGCATCGCGATAAGCGTTAAATTCCCCGACATCGATTTTCCGTCCATGGGCGCCTGCCAGGGACATGGTCGCACCCGTGACGGCATCCACACCCTCCATGGCTTCGTCTTCCATCTCATCGGCGGTTATCCACGCTTCGTCCAGCGATGCGATGACCGTGCCCTTGGTGCCCAGGAATGTGATCCGGAAGCCACCATAGGCGTTTGTGGTCAGGCAGGTGTATGCAACATCGACGTTGTTCTCGTGGGTGACGAGTAAGTTGGTGTTGTCGTAGGTGGTGCGGCCGTCCTTCCAGTAATCGATACCACCCGAGCCCATGACGCGGTGCACAGGGCTGTCCAGTATCCACTGCATGATATCCATCTGGTGCGAACTGAGTTCCGCGGTAAGACCGCTGGAGTATTCACGGTACATGCGCCAGTTCACGGCCCGCTCGTATTCCGGAGAGGGGACACGGCGACGCCAGTCGCCATTACGGTTGAACTGGCACTCGACCCTGCTGATCGCACCAATCTTACCCGACTCGATGATTCCTGCTATGCGGCGAAGGAGTTTCGAGTAGCGATGCTGGTAGCCGGCCTGGACGACTCTGTTGGTGTTTTTCAAAACGGGGCGAACCAGTTCGATTTCATCGTGGCCTTTGACCAGGACTTTTTCGCAGTACACGTGCTTGCCTGCATCCAGTGCCTCCAGCAGCGGCTTGGCGTGAAAATAGAGTGGCGTGGCAATGAAAACGGCGTCGATGTCCGGATCATCCAGAACACGACGGTAGTCATCGACCGCGTGTGGTCTGTCGCCGACGATCTCCCTGCGCCTCGTCCAGCCGGAACGGCAGGTTGTCGCATACGGCGCCAACTTCGTAGCCGGGTAGTTCATGTGCCAGGCGTAGTAGTTTTTGTCCTTGCCGGCCGGTGCCAATATGCCCGGTGCGCAGAACTTTGCCGTCGATCTGACCGGTCTTGGCCGAAATGATTCCCGGTGCTGCTGCAAGTGCCGCAGTTGCGGCTGCTGAACCGATAAATTCTCGTCTTTTCATTGTTTTTGCCCACGGTACGACACCATGCCTCCAGGTTTATGAAAGAAAACTTACCATCAGAGTCCATTAATCTAGATAAAAACACTCGCTGCCCAAATATCCCCTAATTAATTTCAAGTGGAACCGTGAGTTTAGGTTTGCGGAGAAAGTTGTACATCCTGCCATCGATCTTTCGTTTTAACAGGGTAATTTTGGTTAATAGATAATCGAGCTGAAAGGTTCTTTCCAGAGGATCTGCATTGCTATACCAGGTTGAAAAGATGCCATGCTCGGCTTCACCCAGGTATTGTCTTGCCTTTACAACTTCAGCATAAGCCAGACTCAAGATTGTCCATCAGCGCATCGTCATCTCTTTGATGCTTGTAGGCATAGACATAATGGTAAAGCGCCTTACTTAAATGGGCCATGTAATAACTGTATACGCACAGGTTGTCGTTAAAGAACGTTTGCTTATCCTCATCCAGTTCAGGCTTCAGGTCAGAACAGCGCTCTGCGACCGACTCAAACTTTGGTATGGTCAATTTCATCCCGTGCAGTAATGCATCTACCTGGTTGTCGCTGTTGTTATGCGCAAAATCAATCCGGTAAGTCCTGCCGGGAACATGTTCGTACCCAATCTTGTACAATGGGTTCATGTTTATCTGATTTTCGGAAAAATAGAACGCCTCGAAGATGTGGTCAAAGGCCCTGGCATAGCGCAAGTCCTGGAACACAAACTGGCGTTCCATTCCTTCAAGCTCTGGTTCCTTGGCTTGCCAGTAAGAATTGTAAAATGCCTTGTAAAGCTGTGCTGCTTCAGCTGCATGTTCGGCCCCAAAGTATTGCGTGCAATATTCCAGCAAAAATTCATCGGAGTCGTAACTATCGTAATCCCACAACATTTTCGCATTGGCCGAAAGTTCCATTACAAACTCTCTTATGTTTCCAACGTTCACCACCGAGAAAAATAGCGGGGACTTGCTATTGATGTACCGGTAGTTAAATTCCATTTTCCACGGGCCCTCAGCCGGAGCGACATGCGCACCCGTTGATGCAAACCCGAAATTCATGTAGTAGCCCATTTTTACAGGCGTAGCCGGGTTGAAATTCACCAGGTCAGCGTATGGATACGGGTCACGCCGGGCTGCGACAAACGTCCAGATCATGTTTTCACCTTCGGGCGGTTTTACATACCCCTTGGCCAGCAGGGTTGCGATCTCATCGTAAAAGGTCACGCGCACATACGGCTTGTCATCCCCGGTAACCTCTTTTATCAAGTCATACTGAATCTGCAACATCCTGTTCATGACTTCACTGCGTGCTTTTTCGTCTTCAGGAGCATCCTCGAAAATGACCCAGTAGGGCTGGTCCCCTCTGCCCCTGAATGCGACCGTCCAGAGGTTTTCGATTCCATTTTTATGAACCGTTTCAGCGTTGTACCTGAAAAACTCCCTGATCTCTTTTTCGTTTGAAAGAAGTAGTTTCGGAGGCTCCATGTTACGAACCTCTCTCCAGTAGGTTTCCCATGAACCAAACGAGGTATTTAACCCACTTGTATGATGCGCGGTTATCACCAGGCCATACCTGTCGATCTGATACGCGTAATCAGTCAATTTATAATCCGGCAGGATAGTGGAATATGTTTCTACCGTGTTGAGCTTCAAGCGAAGGGTTGTTTCGAGCCAGATATTCTCATTTTCCTCTGACCCCCTTTTCCAGGGATAGAAAAAATCCTGGTCGCCAGGCAGGATGCTGCGGTACCTGACTTGGGGCGACTGGAAAAACAAATCGTAATCGTGCGCAACCGGTATTTCTTCTTTTATAACCGGAACCCATGAGCTCCAGTATTTCAATGGGGGCACACCGAGAATTTTTTCGGAGAATGTATAAATCGCATAAATGGTGCCGCGCAAATCGTTTCCTTCGACGTATATCCTGTTGTTTTCCTTGTCGGCATATACCCGGTGAGATTCAAACCCGTCAAGCTCCCTGGCTTTTCCGCTTGGCACCGCAAGCGCCCCGGAAGCACGGTTGATGATGACTATCTCGACCTGTGACTTGTCAGAGCCCATTTCATTTACAACGGCAGGCTCAGCACCCATTACACTTTCAAAGTCTTTCATGAAGGCTTTAAGCGCAATCTTCAGCGGGCCGGGCTCCTTATCCGAGAAAACGAGCGTTACGTTATTTTTTTGCAGCAGTATTGGCGTTTCTTCCGATGGGTTTGCGTTTACCGGAAGTGCCGTGAGCAAGGTGACAGCAAACAGCATTAAGGTGGAAATTAATGTAAGTGTCTTGGTATTTGACATAGAAACACTCCTGATAATTAGTGACTCTGATGTGCCCATACTAGCTGAAGCATACGTTACTATTACTTTACCGATGAAATTTCTACGCACGCTAGTCTTGTTGATGGTGGTCCATGGTTGGGCTTCCGCCAGCATGGCACAAAACCCGAACATTTTGCTCATCCTCGTGGATGACATGGGATATGGGGATGCGGGCGTCTACAATGCGAATTCAAAAATTCCAACACCGAGCATCGACACACTGGCCAGGGAAGGCGTGCGTTTCACTAACGCTCATGCGGTCGCTGCCTTGTGTCATCCCTCGAGATACGGCCTCCTGACCGGGGAGTATCCATTTCGTACCGATTACAGCACCTGGCGCACACAGCCTCTCGATCGAAGAGGGTCAGACCACCATCGCCAGCCTGTTGCAGTCCAATGGCTACAGAACGGCCATGGTAGGTAAATGGCACCTTGGTTTCCACGAGAACGGCTACGACCAGACCTTGAGCGGCGGTCCCGTAGATCGTGGGTTCGATTCATTTTTTGGAATCCGGGCGTCAACGGATATCCCGCCGTACTTCTACATTCGTGGCGACCGGGCCGTGATGCCGCCCAGCGGACACATCGCGGCCAATGCCACCGAGGGTTGGTCTCCCATCCAGGGCGCTTTCTGGAGGGAGGGGGGCATTGCGCCCAACCTCAAACTCGAGGAAGTTCTGCCGCGTTTCACCGACGAGGCTATAAAGGTCATTGACGACCATCACGCCAACGGTTCGGACAAACCCCTGATGCTGTACCTTGCCTATCCAGCTCCACATACACCCTGGCTGCCATCCGGCGAATTCAGGGGCAAGAGCGGGGCCGGCATATATGGTGATTTCATGATGATGGTCGATGCCATGATCGGCAAGGTCCTGGCGGCAGTTGACAGGGCAGGGATGCGTGAAAACACGCTGGTTATCTTCAGCTCGGATAATGGCCCAGTCTGGTATGACCAAGACGTTCAGAAGTACGATCATGATTCGTCCGGCGGCTTGCGCGGAATGAAAGGTGATGCCTGGGAAGCCGGCCATCGTATGCCTTTTATCGTGCGCTGGCCCGGTGTCGTGGCCCCGGACACAACGAGCGGGCAACTGATCAGCTTCACCGACGTGCTGGCCACGTTTTCGGCCATCATTGGTGTGGACCTTCCCGAGGATGCCGGCCCCGACAGCTTCAACATCCTGCCCGCCTTCAAGGGCGAGCGGGCCGGGTTCGCACCCATCCGTGGACCGCTTGTCACGGTTTCAGCCAAGGGGGCGTTCGCCATTCAGAAGGATGGCTGGAAATATATCGACCGGCTGGGCTCGGGCGGCTTTTCGGACAAGTACCTGGATCCCAAAATGCTCAAGCCTGTGCCCGGTGGCCCCACTGCCCAGCTATATCACCTGGTTGAGGACCCGTCTGAATCCAGGAATGTGTTTCTGGAAGAACCGGGGCTCGTGGAGCAGTTGAAAGATGAGTTGCAGCGTATTGTGGAAGCGGGTCGAAGCCGCCCTTGAATCCGTTCACGGGATGGTCAGGGATTGAACAGAGTATTGTTGCTCTCCTGAACGGTCGCCTCTTTTCGTAACAGCTTGCCGGCCTCCCCGGCCATGCGCAGGTAAAAATCGCCTGTAAGCCCTTCCAGGGTCAGGAAAGAAGCTTCATCAGAAGTGGGCGGATCATTAGTGATTTTGAAGATCGCCGTGCCCTCGTCCACCTCGTCAAACATGGCGAGATAGAGCATGTCCGCGCCCGCATTGACATTGGCCACGACCTGGGACCATAGGAACTGCCCTTTCAGCCGGGGGATCGCTCCGAGCGCATCGCCCTTCATGTTGTGCCGGCTGAAACCGGGGAAAATGACGGGCATATAATCGATTCCATTGTCCCGGGCCCAAGCAATGTCAGGCCCCCAGTAATTCCTGGCATGGTTTTCGACACCAGCAAGATCCCTGAAACGTCCGACCGTCCATGGGCTCAGCACATCGGCCAGCAGTAATACTTCGTGCAGACCTGGATCATCGAGGGCGTCCCTGTCCTGCCGGCGCCACCCGGTCGGAATTCCAAGCATCACGCTGTAGCCTTTCTGCTTGAACTTCCTGATAAGCCGCGCGGACTCCTCGAAGCTGGGCCTGACCTTGATTTGATTATTGAAGCCAACTCCCCAGATCGCCACCAGAGGCTTTCCATTGTGATGCTGGTAGGCGGGGTCCTTGGTGATGTGCATTTTCTCGACCAGCATCTGCCAGTCATCAAAGACCTCGATGATCTTGTGATCCTCGGTGCGGGTCAGATCATACATAACGGCATAGGTCCGCCCAAAGCGATTTGCGCCCTCGCGGGCGGACGACAAGACCTTGTCCTTGTGGTAGCGCATGGTTTTGTTATCGAGGCTGTGTGTGAAACGCTGGACAAAAGCCCCATCAATTCCGTAGTCAGCCATCCATTTGAAATGCCGAAGCACTGTTTTCCGGTTGTGAGAACTGAAAACCCTGGCAGGCATTCCGTCATCAAAGCTGAATCCGGTCGTGCAGAGCTCATCCTCATCGTACTCGGACACATCGGGCCAAAGATCCACCGTGACATTGCCTGGTGCAAAGGGTTTGTCCCGTCCCCGGTCAGTAGCCCAGTGTGTCCAGCCAAGCCCGGCCCCGTCGCCCTTGCAGTTGAACCACCCCTGGTAACCGGTCATCACCTTCCCGGTCAGAGAAGCTGGATCAGCACCACGGACAGAAGGTCCCGTAGTACGGCTTGAGAACATCTTCCCTCTGTTCCGCCAGCCCTGTCTGCAGAAACAGAAACTGAAGAGAATAAGGGCCAGGGTGTGGTTCAAAATATTCATTCTTAATTGCCAGGAAGGCTCAATGAGCCCCGGCGTAATCCTCGTACCATTCTTCGATGCGCTCCGCGTTGGGTGCTCCGTCGAATGTCACGATGCGGTAACCCGCCTTGTAAGTCATTCCCGGTCTGAGGATGAATGAACCTTCCACAACCGGGCTGTATACGAAGTAAGGCATTTTCGGGTGCACCCGGACAGGTTGAGGATGTCTGAAACTGGCCGGGTGATTCATGATGACCAGGCCTGATTCCGTGCCGTCGATTGGTCCGTGGACGGCCACCCACCGGGGCCGGGTGTGGTTGCTTTCCATGATGTCCGATATGCCCTCCGAGGTCAGGACTTCATTGCCCTCTCGAAATGTGTCTTTATCTTCCTCGGTTCCAGTGTGAACTCCCGCGCAAGCCAAAACCTCCATAGTGATAAGGGTGGAGATAGACTTCTTCATCGGTAGCGCATTCTTGCTCGATCACCACATCGATGATGAACGGATCGCTGCTGTCCTGGACTTTTACCGCCCAGTGTTCCTTTGATCGCCGGGCCCCCTTTGTGACTGAATTGCAGCAAATCCGCTTCGTAAACCGGAGCTCGTCTGTGCACGTGCCTCAACGTGCCTGGCGCTACCAGTGCCGCCTTGCTGGTTCCAGAAATCGACCACCTCGTGTTTGAACGTCGCCCGTGTCCAGGCTGAAAACAGGGCATGCTGGTGTGCATGCCCAACGGGGAAGTCATCTGTGAGGACTTTTCCCGAGGGGGAATAAATCGGGTGGATAAATCCGCTGCGGGCGTAACCCTTTTCCATGCCTTCCGGCGGCATCACCGTACCGGTGTGGTAGGTCATAACCGGCTTGCCTGAAACACTGACATCTATTGATTTATCCCCAACCGCCGTTTCCACATCTGCCAGCACGTTGCTGAGACCTGACAGACTAAGCAGGCAAATGGCCGTCAGGGTGACTGTATTCATGCGCATACTCATTGCAGGGTATTCCTTTAGTGGTCAGTATTCTGTTGTTCCTGTTTCTTCTCCAGGGCCTGGTAATACAGACTCACTGACAAAAATCTCCGGTGGGATCTCCATCAGGTAGTCCGGGTTGTACTCGCCGCGCTCCTTGAAGCCTTTCAGATCGGGCTTGAATGAGCATATGCCTCGGGAAAGCTTTCGTAGATGTCGCCGTAGCCCAGTATCCGCGGGTCGGATTGTGCACGCAAGTCCTGCTCCAGCTTATCCCTGAGTTCAGCAAGCACATCGGCGTAGGCCTCATCACCGGCCAGGTTGACCAGGCAGATACGGATCATCCGTGATTTTGAACAGCTCTTCAGCAGGCCGTTGTACGCGCCATCGGTCTGCTGGGCGGACTCTTCCCCGGGCTCGGGGCGATTGCCCTGTGGCCAGCGTTCCGGTTTGAAATTCCTGATGTATCAGATATTCCTGCGTGCGTATGGAGCGCATCGGGTAGCCGAGGTGGTCATCACGCGTGTGGCCGCCTTTTTCCTGGGCCGCCAGTACGTACTCCCTGGACGGATCGAGTCGCCCGCTATGCCCACGAGCAGCAGGTCGAGGAAGCTCTTGCCGGTTATTTGGCAGCAGGTACTTCGATGCCTGCCATCTTCGAGAAATGTAGGGGCGAAATCGATCTGGCTGACCAAATCGTCGACGACCCTTCCGGGCTTTATTTTGTCCGGCCAAAAGGCAAGCAAGGGTACGTGGGTGCCGAGATCATACAGCTCACTCTTGCCGCCAGGAACCGGTGAACCGTTGTCCCCGGTAACCAGTACCAGTGTGTTGTCCAGTTCGCCGGTTTCGCGCAGGATTTCGATGATCTGTCCGAGGTGGGTGTCAAACCATTCGATCTCTATGAAATAGTCCAGCATGCGTTCCTTGTATTTCTCGGAAGTGTCGGTGTAATTGGGGGTCAGCTCCAGACCATCGGTGGTATAACCCGGCCCGAAGCCCGGAACCTTTCTCATAAGGTCCGTGCGGCTCCTTGGCGCCATATACAAAGGCAAATGGCTGGTCTGGATCCTTCTGCTCGAGGAATGCCTTGAAGTTACGGGTGTAGTCGGAATCAAACAGACCGGTCAGCGGCAAGGGGTCAACCTTGATGTCGTTGAAAGCGGGGCCGCCGGGGTTCCTTTCCCAACCGGTAATCTCCCAGTTTCCTGGGCTCCACGACTTGCCGGTATAACCAACGGCGTAACCCGCTTCTTCCAGCAGGTCTACGTAACTGACCAGTGCCGCAGGGAAGTGACTGCCATGCTGGCCCGCCTCGCCGTTCTGCCACGGGTTCCTGCCCGTGAACAACGAAGCGCGGGCAACCGTGCACATCGCACTTGCGGTGAAAGCGTTGTTGAACAACACACCTTGCTCCGCCAGTCGGTCAAATGTGGGGGTCCGAACGGTCGTGTGCCCGTAGGCACCCACGTGAAGGTAGGATTGGTCGTCGGAAATGGCCAACAGGATGTTGGGCAGTTTGACCGGTTCTGTTGCCGGTCCTTCCGAAATGTCCGCTTCCTTCGAGCAGGCCGTCAGCAACATTCCGAGGATTAGTGTTGCAAGGAGAATACGAATTAAAGACATGTTACTCATGACCAGCTCCATTTTTTGGGTTGGGAGTCAACTGCACTAGCAAATACAGGTGAGTCTTGCGTGGCACTTTAATGGCATTGAAGATACAATCCTAAGGCCCTTTGCCATCGGTGGCAACACCGTTGCGCAGGTTTCGGAAAATGGAGAAACCATCTTGAAAAAATCAGTTTTCTACCTGTTGGTCTGCGGCCTGGCGCTGGCCGCCTGCCAGCAGGAAACCGAAGCGCCGGAGCAGGCGCAAGCCAACAGTCCGCAAAAACCCAACATCCTGTGGATCGTCAGCGAGGACAACAGCCCTTGGCTGGGCAGTTACGGCGACGAACTGGCGACCACGCCACGGCTGGATGCACTGGCATCGGAAAGCATCCGCTACACGCGTGCCTACAGCAATGCGCCGGTCTGTGCGCCGTCACGCTCTGCGCTGATTACCGGCGCCTATCCGATCGCTTACGGTACCGAGCACATGCGCTCGACCTACAAGATTCCGGCAGGTGTCCGCTTTTACCCGGAATACCTGCGCGAAGCCGGATACTACACCATCCAACAATGCCAAGAAGGATTACAACACCGTCGATCAACCCGAGGCCTGGGACGAGAGCAGCAGGGAGGCGCATTACCGCAACCGCGCCGATGGCCAGCCGTTTTTCCATATTTTCAATTTCAGCACCACGCATGAGAGCAGGCTGCACCGGGGCAGCATTGCTGAAAACCATGATCCGGCCGCCGTTGAACTCTACCCGTACCACCCGGACACACCTGAAGCGCGTAACGACTACGCCGTTTACTATGACCGGCTGGAAGAACTCGATGGCCAGGTGGGGCAGGTGCTCGATGAGTTGGCGGCAGAAGGGCTCGCTGACAGCACCATCGTGTTCTATTACGCTGACCACGGCGGCGCAGTTGCCGGCACCAAGCGTTTCCTGACCGAGGACGGATTGCACGTTCCGATGTTTATCAGGGTTCCGGAGCAATTTCGGCACCTCGTGGAATACGCACCGGCGGGGACCGTGGACCGGGTGGTCAGCTTTGTCGATTTGCCTGCCACCTTGCTGCGCCTGGCCGGTATTGAACAACCGGACCACATGGTCGGCGCATCCTTGCTGCATGAAAACGACAACCGTTATGTGTTCGCCTATGGCGGGCGTATGGATGAGCGCCGCAACCTGGTCAGGTCGGTCACTGACGGGCAGTACCGTTACACGCGCAACTACCTGCCGCACCGCCCTTATGGTCGGCGGCTGGAATTCCTGTGGAACGCACCATTGATGCAATCCTGGGCGGCGGAATACCAGGCCGGCAAGCTGAACGAAGTCCAGTCCGCATTTTTCAAGCCGCGTGCGGCCGAGGAGCTTTACGATATCGTCGAGGACCCGCACCAGACGGTCAACCTGGTTGGACAAGCGGAGTTCGCTGACAAGCTCGAAGAACTGTCCGGTGCGCTGACCGGTTGGCAGGTGGAACAACGCGACGCAGGCCTGATACCCGAGCCGATGCTGGCCGAAATCGACCAAATCGAGGTGATCCGGGACTACGTTGAAAGCGACCATTATCACGCTGCCGAAACCGTCGCTCTGGCGCAGGCGGCGGGCGATCGCGATATAGCCAATCTTGAACTGTTCATTGAACAATTGCAGTCTGAAGACCCGGTCAAGACATACTGGGCGGCTACCGGCCTGTTGTTGCTGGGCGATGGCGCTCAGAGTGCAGTGACAGCCATGCAGACTGCCATGAACCACGTGCTGCCATGGACCGGTATCGTGCTGGCAGAAGCCCTGGTTCGGCTTGGTCACGAACACCTCGCCAGCCTTGACCTGGCTGGTGCCCTGTCAAGCGACAACCTGATGGTGCGCCTGCAAGCCATGGAAACCATCGTTGAAACCGGTCTGCTCGACCCGACCCTGAAACCGGCCATCGAGGCCCTGGTTCCGGAGGACCCCCGGGATCGTCCCTACGACGGCCGCATGGCCCGCTATGTCATGCAACGCTATGCAAATATTGAAGCCGCCGAGGCGGCAGGAGACAGCAATGAATAGTTTCAAGGCACTGACACTGGCAATTTGCTTGCTCGTCACACCGCACTTGGCCATGGCCAAAGACAATCCACCCAACATCCTGTTGATCATCACCGACCAGCACACGGGGTCGATAATGACCCAGCGCGATTATCCTTACGTGGAGACACCCGGTATCGACAAGATCGCGGAGTCTGGTGTCACCTTTACCCGCGCCTATACCACCTACCCGGTGTGCACGGCCTACCGCCAGTCCATGATGACCGGCATGATGTCGAGCAAGCTCGATGATCCGACGCAGTTTCCGTCCATTGGCAAGACGATGGCGGACGCCGGTTACGAGACGGTTTACCACGGCAAGTGGCACGTAGGTAATACCAAGATCAAGCAAGTCGCCGATTGGCACGGCTTTGATACCTACAACGGTGCCCAGCGGGATACTGGAACTCGTGAACGGGTAGTTGACTTCATCAAGCAGAAACATGAAAGGCCGTTTTTCCTGGTCACCTCGTTCATGAACCCGCACGACACCTGTGAACTGGCCAGGCTGATGTCCGGAATCGATGATGATTGGAAAGATGAACCGGTCGAGTGGGATGTGCCTTTGGATCAGACACCGCCTTTGCCGGCGAACTTTGCCATTCCCGAGAACGAACCCGAAGGCTTTTCGGTAAGACGTGGCTCCGAACCCGGCTCGAACATGTTCCCCAAGCACCCGACCAAGTACTGGACGGAAAAGCAGTGGCGGCAATACATGTATGGCTACGACCGTTTGCTGGAAATGGTGGACGCCCATATCAAGCAGATCATGGATGAACTGGAAAGCCAGGGCCTGCTCGATGACACGGTGATCATTTACACCTCCGATCACGGCGATGGGCACGCCTCGCACCAGTGGAATCAGAAAATGACCTTCTATGAAGAATCCGTCAATGTGCCTTTCATCATCTCGTGGAAGGGCAAGACAAAGGGCGGCATGATCGATGAGGAGACGCTCTCCGCCACAGGGTTGGATATCTTCCCGACCATCCTGAACTTTGCCGGTGTGCCGGTACCGGAATCCCTGCATGGTATCGATATGACGCCGCAGGTGCTGGCGGATGCCGGTGGTGAGGTTTTACCGGAAAGGGAGTATGTCGTTTCAGAAATCAACCAGCTCGGTGGCGATTTCAAGGGTCGCATGGTTGCCAGCAAGAATTTCAAGTACATCCTGTTCGACAACGGCGCGAACCGCGAGCAGTTATTCGACCTGGTCAATGACCCGGGCGAGCTTGAACCGGTGACCTATGATCCGGAATACCGCGAGCAGCTGCTGGCACACCGGAACATGCTGCTGGATTGGGACAAGCAGATCGACGATGCTGATTTCAGCCCGGTAGGTAAGTTTCCCGAACTGCCATGATATTGGTTGGGGTCAGGCTCAACTTAATCACTGGTTTATTGAACCTGGCCCCCAGATTGTTGGAGGTTAATAATGGCTAAAACACGGCTTGGGATCATCATGCACGGCGTGACAGGGCGCATGGGTATGAACCAGCACCTGGTCAGATCGATACTGGCACTACGTGAACAGGGCGGGCTCACACTTGCCAACGGGGATCGCGTCCAGCTTGACCCGATACTGGTGGGCCGCAACGCGCAAAAAATAGAGGCGCTGGCCAAAGAGCACCAGGTGGAGCGCTGGATGACCGACGTGGACTCGGCGCTGTCGAACCCGCAGGATACGATCTTTTTTGATTCCGCCACGACCCAGCTTCGCGCACAATTACTCAAGAAGGCCATGGATGCGGGCAAGCACGTCTATTGTGAAAAGCCGACCGCAGAGACCTTCGAGGACGCGCTGGATCTGGCCCGGTACGCCCGGGATAAAGGTGTCAAGAACGGTGTTGTGCACGACAAGTTGTATTTGCCTGGCCTGATCAAGCTCAGAAAACTACGCGATGACGGTTTTTTTGGACGGATTCTTTCCGTGCGTGGCGAGTTTGGTTACTGGGTGTTCGAGGGAGACTATCGAGCGGCGCAACGCCCAAGCTGGAATTACCGCAAAGCCGACGGGGGTGGCATCATCCTCGACATGTTGTGTCACTGGCGCTACGTGCTGGACAACACCATTGCGCCCATCAGGTCGGTTAACTGTCTTGCCATGACCCACATCGACAAACGTTGGGATGAGCAGGACCGGGAGTACGTGGCCGATGCCGATGACGCGGCCTATGCAACCTTCGAACTGGAAGGCGGCATCATCGCCCAGCTGAACAGTTCCTGGTGCACGCGAGTCAACCGCGAAGACCTGGTGACCTTCCATGTCGATGGCACGCACGGTTCGGCGGTGGCCGGTTTGCATGGCTGTAAAGTCCAGGCACGGGAGAACACGCCCAAGCCCGTGTGGAACCCCGATAACCCTCAGACCATGAATTTTTACGGGGACTGGACCGAGGTTGACGACCAGCGGGACTACGACAACGGTTTCAAGGTCCAGTGGGAAGCTTTTCTACGCCACGTACTGGAGGACGGGCCCTGGGAATACGACCTGCTTTCAGGCGCCAAGGGCGTCCAACTGGCGGAACTGGGTTACCAGAGTTCGCTCGAGCGCCGCTGGCTTGATGTGCCGGAATTGGAAGCCTGACACGATGACCGGCTTGAAACTGAGAGACCTGTCAAACGATACGGCTTTGTTATCACTGAACACCGCAACGGTGCGCGAGCAGTGGAACCTGGAGCAGATGATCGACGGTTGTGTGCGACACCGGATCGGCGCGATCTCGCCATGGCGTGACCAGGTGGAAGCCTGTGGCCTGGACGAGGCCGCCAGGCGTATCCGTGACGCTGGTCTGAGGGTTTCAGGCCTGTGTCGTGGCGGCATGTTCCCGGCAGCAAATCGGGCAGGTCTCCAGGCGAATATAGACGACAACCGGCGCGCCATCGACGAGGCGGTAACCCTGGGTGCCGAATGCCTGGTGCTGGTGGTTGGTGGTATGCCGGAAGGTTCACGTGACATCGCGCTGGCGCGTGAACAGGTATTCGACGGTATGAATGCTGTGCTGGAACACGCCCGCTCCAGCCACATGCCACTGGCGATCGAACCCCTGCACCCGATGTACGCCGCTGACCGGGCCTGTGTCAACACGATGAAACAGGCGCTGGATATCTGCGACCGGCTAGGCGAAGGCATGGGTGTGGCGCTGGATGTCTACCATGTCTGGTGGGACCCGGACCTTGAAGAACAGACAGCAAGGGCAGGGCGCAACGGCCAGTTGCTGGCCTACCACGTGTGCGACTGGCTGGTGCCGACGCGTGATCTTTTGCTGGACCGCGGCATGATGGGCGACGGCATTATCGAGCTCAAGAAAATCCGGGGTTGGGTCGAGGCTGCCGGCTATGACGGTTGCTGCGAAGTCGAGATTTTTTCAAGCCAGAACTGGTGGAAGAAAGACCCCGACGAGGTGCTGGCGACCTGCATCGATCGCCACCAAAGTGTCGTTTAGCATCCCTTGTCTTAGATTGCCGCCCCACCCATCAGTGTGGTGGGCTGCGCCGGGTATTCCTTCCCGGAACACGCCGTAAATACATCCCTGTAGGCTCGATCGCGACTCCCTGTCGCTCACGGTTCCGGGTAAGGAACACCCCGGCACAGCTCGAATTACTCCGCTGCAGACCTTAAGAACAATGTCAACAGATCCCTTTATAACAGCCCGGTAAACTAACGGGCTGTTTCAAATTAACTGGCAGCTAGCAGTTTCGACAAATCCACCACGAACACCCGCCGCGTCCCATCCAGCACACCATTGATGGCGACCCGCGTGTAATTGCTGCGGTCCCAGGCGGGGTGAAGGTCGACCCGCATTTCCTTGGCCGTGTTCATATCGTCGTCAAAAAACCGTGTCACGGAATCCATGCGCAGCAGCGTTTGCCGTTCGTGCTTCTCCAGGTCGGTAAAATGCAATGGCACCGAGCCGTCACCGAACGCATCGGCTTCACGCGGATAGACATCAGCGATCATGTAGCGCCCACCCGGGTGAATGGAAGGATGCCCATGGTTGGCGGGTACTGTGGTGAACTTGCGCAAATCGCTACCGTCATATTTCGCCTGCACGTACATCCAGCCTTCACCATCGATATCCAGATTCATCATGACGTGCTCCCCGTCCGGGTGCCAGTTGGGGTGGTTGCCGCCCTTGTCGGCCCACTCCGTTGCCGGGATGGCGACGCGGATATCTTCGCCCTCACGGGTCATGGTAATCAGCATCGGTCTGCGCTTGGTGTCGTTCTCGGACTTGTAACGCAGGACGAGCATGATGCGGTCGGAACTGGCATTAAACTTGACGTGAAAACCGTAAAAATCACCAGGCCCGTAACGGCTGACATCGATCTTTGGAACAGCTTCTTCAACGATGCGCTTGTATGAGGCCACCATGCGGCTTTCACCGGTCAGGGTGTTGGTGACATAGACGCCGTCGTCGTCCACCGCACCCTTGTTGACCGGGGCATATTCCGGGGGTACGACCACACCATAACCCGCCTGGGTTGCGCCAATACGCCGCAGACAACTACTGGCCGCCCACTTGCCGTCAGGGGAAACCGAGTAAATCGTGCCGTCGAGTTTGCTTTTTGCACCGGACAAAGGATTCATCTTTATGCCGTATGGCATCCAGGTATTCGGATCAAGGTCATTGAAGAACAGTTCCTCGTCGATTGTGCCCCACTGTACCTGCGCTCCCAGTTGTGTATCCCAGCCAATGGTTTCAGCGACGATCTTCTGCTCACCGGTGACCAGGTCCACCACGACGATCTCTGCCGCCTCTCCAGGCACCGGCGGGCGGTCTTCGCGCGGCAGGCGTGTCAGGCCGAGATAGCGACCCGACGGGCTGAAGGGTGAGGACAGGTGAAAACGGTGTATGCAGTGGTCCAGGTCGGGCGTGACATTCCAGATGGGAACCTGGGGATCATAATCCGTGTACCGTGGGAATAGCGCGTCCAGCGGAAACTCCGGGGTGGCAGGTATTACCTTCCCAACACCTGGAACGTCGTTCTGCTCGCTACAGCCACCCAGTGCCAGCGTCGAAACCGCCGCAGACATCGCCAACAGGAATTCTCGTCGTTGCATCATTTCTCACCTCATGACCAATTTGGTTGTACGCACAACACGACCGTAGCATAATTATGCCACCGATGGCATATGCACTTCCAAACTCAGCGAACACGCGGGAAACAATATCATGATCAGAAAAACTCACACGCACGCAGTTTGCCTGCTCCTGGCAGGTCTTATGGCTGCTTCTGCACAGGCGGCAGAGTGGAAAAACCTGTTTGACGACTCCGGCCTGGACGGCTGGAAACAGCTTGGCGGAGAGGCAAAATACAAGGTCGAGGACGGCCAGGTTGTTGGTTACACGGTGGCCGAAACACCCAACAGTTTCCTGACCACCAAAGAGACCTATTCCGATTTCATCCTCGAATACGAGACCTTAGTGGACCCGGGTATGAATTCGGGTGTGCAGATTCGCAGCCACGTGCGGGACAACGGCGTGGTGTTTGGCTACCAGGTCGAGGTTGACCCGACCGATCGCCGCTTCAGCGGTGGGCTTTATGATGAGAAACGCAGGAAATGGCTATACCCGCTGACCCTGAACGAGAAGGGCCGTGACGCATTCACAATGGGCCAGTGGAACAAGTTCCGCATCGAGGCCATTGGCAATACCATCCAGGTCTGGGTCAACGGCATCCAGACAGTTTCCCTGGTCGATGATATGGACGCGGAAGGCTTTTTTGGTCTCCAGGTACACGCCATCAAGGACCCAAGCTGGGCCGGCAGGAGTGTGCGCTGGCGCAATATGCGCATCCTGACCGATGACCTCGAGGCCAACCGCACTGCGCGTGACCCGGAAGTCAGCGAAATCAGCTTCCTGGACAACCAGTTGACCGACTACGAGAAACGCCAGGGCTGGCGTCTGTTGTGGGACGGCAAGACATCTGAAGGCTGGCGTGGCGCCAAGCTCGACTACTTCCCGGCTTCCGGCTGGACCATGGAGGACGGTGTGCTGACGGTAGAGGCGACCGATGGCGGTGAATCAACCGGCCCGGGCGATATTGTCACCCTGGATACCTTCGCCAATTTCGAATTCGCCTTCGAGTTCAAGATGACCGAGGGCGCCAACAGCGGCGTCAAGTACTTCGTTGACCCGGCACTGAACAAGGGCCAGGGTTCCGCGATCGGCTGTGAATTCCAGGTGCTGGACGACAAGGTTCACCCGGATGCCAAGCTGGGTGTTGCTGGGAACCGTACAATGGCGTCGCTGTATGACCTGATCACGGCGGAGAACCTGCAGACCGAGGGCAGGGCGAAGCAGTTCAAGGGCATCGGTGAATGGAACCAGGGCCGTATCGTGTCTGACAACGGCAAGGTCGAGCACTGGCTCAACGGTGAGAAATACGTCGAATTCGACCGCCACAGCCAGATGTTCCGGGCGCTGGTGGCCTACAGCAAGTACAAGGTCTGGCCGGGTTTCTGCCAGTGGCCAGAAGGCAGCCTGCTGTTGCAGGATCACGGTAACGAGGTCAGCTTCAAGAACCTGAAGGTGCGTGAGTGGTAGGCAGATCCGGCGCCAGATCAGGTTAGAAAAGTGAGCTTCAGGGCCGCCACATGGACATTGGTTCTTGGCGGCTCGCTCATTATTGCATCAACTGTGCCCGCGTCTGAACCATTCGAAATCCCGCTCTGGGATGGAATTGCCCCGGGAAGTGAGGGTGCCGGGGCGGTCGTGGAGACGATTGAGGAGCGCGGTGATGCCGAAAACCCGGACCGCAAGATCAGGGGCGTCACGGTTCCAACTATTACGGTTTACAAACCAGACCCTTCGATAAATACCGGCACGGCCATGGTCATCTGCCCGGGCGGCGGCTACAACGGGGTGGTCATCGATAAATCCGGCAATGACATCGCCCGTTACCTGAATACCATTGGTGTGACCGGTATCGTCCTGAAATACCGCTTGCCACGGCCCGAGGAGTTTGTTTTCGATCATGACGTGCCCCTGCGTGATGTGGCCCGGGCATCGCGCCTGAGCCGTCACCACGCGGCTGAATGGGGTCTGGACCCCGGGCGGATTGGTATTTTCGGGGCCAGCGCCGGTGGCCACCTTGCATCCACCCTTGCCACGCATTTTGACAACGTGGGCGGTGATCCGGACGACCCAGTAGACGAAATGCCCGCACGCCCTGATTTCCAGGTGCTGCTCTACCCGGTGGTTTCCTTCAAGGAAGGCATTACTCATGCGGGTTCGCGCAGAAACCTGATCGGCGAAAGCCCGTCACCGGATCTTGTCGAGCTGTACAGCAACGAGTTGCGCGTGACGGAGGCGACACCACCTGCGTTCCTGGTCAGCACTTACGATGACCATGTCAAAGCGGAGAACAGCCTGCTGTATTACCAGGCCTTGCGGGCAGCCAAAGTGCCGGCCGAGCTGCATATTTACGAAGTCGGCGGCCATGGTTATGGCATCCGCCCGACCGGCAAGCCGGTGGCTACCTGGCATCACCGTATGCGTGACTGGATGCAGCAACGTGGTCTATTGGACCAGTGAACGGCGTGACGGCGGATACCCTAAGAATAGGCCAGGCAGAGATACAGTTAGTATTGGAGGCCGCCCTCGCAAACCACGGCTTCAGCAGCGATCGTGCGACCCTTTGCGCCCGGCTGTTCACCGAGACCACCATGGATGGTGTCCATTCCCACGGCCTGAACCGTTTCCCCCTGTTCCTGGAAATGGTCAGGAAGGGTTTCGTCAAACCGGACAACGAGCCCGCCCTGATTCGTGCGCTAAACGGTTTTGAAACCTGGGACGGCAATCTCGGTCCCGGAAACCTGAACGCGTGGTTCTGCATGGACCGGGCAATCCAATTGGCAAAGGACACCGGCATGGGTGCCGTGTCGCTGCGCAATACCAACCACTGGATGCGTGGCGGAACATACGGCCTGCAGGCTGCGGATGCCGGGTGCATCGGCATTTGCATGACCAATACCAAGCCCAATATGCCGCCCTGGGGTGGCCGTGAAACGGCTGTGGGCAACAACCCGTTCATCATTTCCGTACCCCATGAGCCCTATCCGATCCTGCTCGACATGGCCATGTCACAGTTTTCTTACGGCAAGATGGAGGTTTTGCAGCAGCGTGGTGAAAAGCTGCCATTTGCGGGTGGTTTCGACCAGGACATGCAACTGACGGATGAGCCGGCAGCCATCATTGAATCCGAACTGGCGTTGCCGGCGGGTTACTGGAAGGGTTCAGGCCTGGCAATATTGATCGACCTGCTGGTGTCGATATTGTCCGGCGGGCAAACGACAGCGGAAATTGGCGAGTCCGAAGAAGAGTACGGCCTTTCACAGTTTTTCATGGCCTTTGATCTGGGGACACTGTCGGCGGAGGATAGCCGTGCCGCGGCAGTGCGCCGGGTTACCGACTCCTTGCTCGAAACCACGGCGATTGAAGAGGGCGGCCAGGTTCATTACCCAGGCCAGCGAACCTGGCTCAGAAGACAGGAAAACCTTCAAAAAGGTATCCCGGTCAACTGCGAAACCTGGGATCTGATCAAAGAAGCTGCAGTGTAGCGAGCGTCGCTAGCTTACAGGCGGGCCAAGTTGTTCCAGGCGTTCGGCGAGCCACACCTTGATAATGGATTGACGGGTTACCCCAACACGGCGGGCCTCCGCGTCCATTTGCTCAACCATCCACACGGGGAAGTCGACATTGACGCGCTTTTGCGCCTGGTTAGGCCTTTGGGCGCTGGACAAATCCAGCAGGTGAGAAACATCCTCGCCGTCGTCAAACTTCTTGTCGAATTCATCAGCTTTCATAAAGTGCAATCTCCTTGGCCCTCGATCTGCGGACAGAAATGATCCGGATTCGATTACTTCTGTAAGTGAAGATCGCGGACCAGTGCTTGTGTCCAATACGGCCAATCGCGACCCACCGTGCCTCGATGGCTTTTCTCGCCTTGATGATCAATACACACGGGTCACGCCACAATTGCCTCGCCTCCGCAAAGCTGATGCCGTGTTTCGTAAGATTGGACATGCTCTTGGCCGGATCGTATTCAAATTCCATATAAGTATAAAAAAGATATATAAATTAAACAACGAAAATCAGCAATTGCTCAGTTGCGGGGTGGCGATCAGGACAGGTGCAGAAGGTAAACCCAATGACGATGGCTTCACTATGGGGATTGGCTGAAGGTTTTGTACGAGGATTCCCAAACTTCAAGGGACTGCTTTGTGGACCCGGGGCAAGGGTCTATTTTCAGGGCACGGCATGAACACATCCCTGTGGCCTCCTCTTGAAACGTCCTGTTTCAAAGGGTCCTGAAAACAGACCCGCTTCCCCCGGCTGTTGGTCTCAGTTGGCATGTAGTGTCTTAATCTTTATCGCTAGTAAGCTGCAAATAAACCTTGGCATACCGTCGGCCAAACTCGTGCAGTGACACGGTGTTGAAGTGCGTGTTGTCTTCCTTGCTGGTCAGACCATCATTGAGTCCGAACTGGCATTGCCGATGGGCTACTGGAAAGGCTCGGGCCTGGCCATGATGATCGACCTGCTGGTATCCATCCTGTCGGGTGGGCAAACGACAGCAGAAATTGGTGAATCCGAGAAAGAGTACGGCCTTTCACGGTTTTTCATGGCCTTTGACCTGGAGCAGTTGCCGGATGATGACAACCACAAGCGGGTCATCCGGCAGATCAAGGACTCGCTGCTTGACCTCACTCCAATGGAAAATGGAGGCCAGGTGTTCTACCCCGGCCAGCGAACCTGGCTCAGAAGACAGGAAAACCTGGAAAACGGCATTCCGGTTGATCGGGATACCTGGGATCTGATCAAAGAAGCTGCTCAATAGCAGTTATCGCACGCCGGTTTGCAGTCGTGCAGTCTGTAAAACCTGGTATCGTTGAGCAGCGGCTTCTGTGTCTCAATAGGTGCGTAACGATAAGCCTTACTTATCTCTTTTGGGCTTTTTTCTCCTTTTTATCCTTGCGTTTTTCTTTCATGGTTTTTTCAGGTTTCTTCTTTCCCGACTTTTGTGCATCTCGGCCTTTTGCCATAAATTTCTCCTTTGTGTCAGAAAGATATTACCAGAAGAAAAACAGGATTCATCTATAAAGGTCCGCACTTGGCCGATACCGTTGAAAAACCCACCTGGCGAATGACGGCTTTCCGCGCAGAGGCGGAGCACCACACTGTGCAATTACGAACGGCAGTTCCCGGCCGAGGCTGTGTGAAAACCCAAAACTCAAAATCTCAAGTGGGAATTACTCTCTATATATTCTGGTTTTAAAGTTTGGTGTGGGGTTTTTATGCCCAGATGAGAAAATAGACGGCTCATTTGCTAAGTGCTGTACCAAAAATAATGATCGCCAAATAGTTTTCACACAGCCTCGGCCAGGAGCAGACTTCACTATCCAGGCATCGCTCACTGACTTTTTGTGTGATCGCGGCAACCCGTGACGCAAACGCGGTTCTACCACCACATTGACTTGTCGCCAGCAGGATAATTTCTTAACCTTTACGCACAGTGAAAAGAACCTTGACACTTTTTCTTATCGGACAGGTGTGTCTGGTCATATCCTGTTCGACGGTGACCCCAGAACCAATTCCATATGGCTTTGATTTCTTGCACGTAAATCTTGCGTTGGGCTACTTTGATGACCCCTCAGATAGCTTGTTGATGGAAATTGCATCGACAACCGCGGCCATTCATCTGAAACGTCATTCGGATCGCACCGGATATTATCCTCCCGGCACCACTTCCCGGGAATTAACAATTGACCTACTGAGCACAGCGCCAGCACCGGACACCCTGATAGAGATAGAGGATCTCGTTCAATTTGCCAGCAATAACCCTGCTGCGCAGCAGTCCTGTTTGGCGGAAGCTGCGGCTTATCTTCCAAGTGAAGCAAAGCCGAATAATCCTCTGCATATTACCTGGGGTTACGATATCGGGGTGGCAATGGATGACCATGCCTCGCTCAACTTTACCCACCCTCACTTCTTAGGTGACCGGGAGGAAATCTGGTTTTACTGCATCCACGAGGGTCATCATTCCGGTGTAATGCAAGTTCACCCCATGCCTCAAATCAGTGGTATCGATACCGTTCAGCACCTGTTTGATTTCATCCGATATGCCACATTTCTTGAAGGTCTCGCCGTCCATGCTGCAAGAAACGCCCGAAGAGAAGCCGGTGCTCTTGAGCAAGACAGGGATTATCTGGCGCTTGAAGATTCTGAACGCCTTACCAGGTTGCTAACGACCTATTGGCAATACATGTCATTTATTGATGGAGAAATTGGAGTTCCGTTGAGTGACGCCCACTGGGCGGTCGTGGAAGAAATGTCCTCCGGCGACCGTCTCTGGTATGTGGCGGGTGCTTCCATGGCTGCTGACATTGAGAAAACCCTTGGGCGCGCCGCCTTGTTGGAGATCATTCGTCAGGGTCCGGAGACATTCTTTAATGCCCATCAGGAAGTGATCAGGTAACACGATAGTGAACGAGTAATTCCTTCTGGTGAAGCTGCCACTAAAATTGCACGCCAGCTTCCGCTCATGGCCTATTCTGTTGAAAAACACCTTTTCTTCAGTTTTCGGACGTTTCCGCGGAAAAGTATCTCAATAAAAACAATAGGTTATATACGCTCAACTTGCAGAAATTGATCGAGTTTGCGAAAGAACCGAGTTTTTCAACAGAATAGGCCGTTTGCAGTCACTCATATCTCTGAAAAGCCTACCTTTCTAATGACTGCTTTTCGAACAGCAGACAGCCAACTGATCGATTGCCGACCGCAGCAAGCGCCGATTGGGGTCCTTTACCCGTGACTGAACCAGGGCGGCCGGCTCGATCATTCGTTTGATTACAGGTCACCAATTGGCATGCGTAACTGCCCGCTCCGGTGTTACCGGTGGCGGAGTAACGGTTGTTCGTTCTTATTCCTTTCCGGTAACTTCCAGGAATACATGCGCGTAGCGCCGCCCAAATTCATTCAGCGACTCGGTGTTGAAGTGCGTGTTGTCTTCCTTGCTGGTCAGACCGTCTGATGAGACGAACCCCGCGTGCGGGATTTCCTCTGCGGCAGCGATGTGCGCGTCATTAACTACATACCTGCCGGGTTTCCACGGCTTGCCCTCAAACTGACCAAGCTGACCAATGATGAACGGAACATCGGGTGCATCAAGATCGCTACGCAAGCGTACGGCCAGTTCAACAAGCTTGTCCTTGTAGACCGCTGCCAGCTTGGGGCTGGAGTCACCCTCACCCTGGTGCCACAGGATGCCTGCCAGCGTACCGTCCTGCATCGCGCGTTGGGTGCGTGATATGGCGTCATCGTAGGGGTGGGAATCGGTCTTTTCATAGTATGCGCCAGGCACCCAGTGAGCGATGTGTGAGCCACCGCAGGCTGTCGGTACCAGCCCGATCGTGATATTCGGGTCCCGTTTGACCAGCGCGGCCGCAAATGACCTTGCGAGGCCCACACCGGCAATTTTCTTGTCGTAGTGGACCGGGTCCAAGGCTGGTTTCCAGGATCCGTCTTTGGCGAGCATTAATACCCGTGGATTGATCTCCGGGTCTGCTTCAGCCAGGTCGCCACGCCCGGCCATGTTGGATTGCCCGGCCAGCAGAAATACCTGGAAGTTTTCCTTGCCGGGTAATTCCGGCGACGACTTATCTGCGTGTGTGTCCAAGGCAAAAAAGCCGGCTAATAACACTGCAATAACGAGGTTTAGTTTGATCATGGGGACATTCTATGCCATCGGTGGCATCTGGTGCTACAATCCTAGGATATATATCACGAGATGGAGATTCGAAATGCCCCAGGTCACCCTGAAGATCAACGGCACGGACCACAGCCTGGACGTGCCTGCCGATATGCCATTGTTATGGGCTTTGCGGGACAAGCTCAACATGACCGGCACCAAGTACAGTTGTGGCATTGGCCAGTGCGGTACCTGCACGGTGCTGGTGGATGGTGAACCGGTTAAATCCTGCCGGCGGCTGGCAGTCAACATGGTGGGTAAGGAAATTACCACCATCGAGGGTCTTGACCCGACGGGCCAGCACCCGGTGCAGAAGGCCTGGGACGAGTTGGATGTGCCGCAGTGCGGTTACTGCCAGGGTGGACAGATTCTGGTTGCATCTGCGTTACTGCAGAAGAATCCAAAACCGGACGATGCGGCTATTGATGAGGCCATGTCTGACAACCTGTGCCGATGCGGGACTTACACACGGATTCGCAAGGCGGTCAAGCTTGCCGCTGAATTGAAAGCTGACAAGGGAGGTGCCGCATGAACACTTCAAAGAAACTGGATACCCCCAACATGGAGCGCCGTACTTTCCTGAAAGTCACGATGCTGGCTTCCGGCGCGCTGATGGTCGGTGTCGGTTGTAAAGAGACCTCGACCGCTGGCGCGGTTGAACAGGAAACCTGGACAGCCAACCTGTACGTGCGGATTGACCCGGACGGCAGTGTGACCATCATCAGCAAGAACCCCGAGGGCGGGCAGGGTGTCAAGACTGCGTTCCCGATGGTGGTAGCGGAATGCCTCGAAGTTGACTGGAAAGACGTGCACGTGGAAACAGCGGATCTCGCCGTGGATGACCGCTATGGCCGCCAGGCCCTGGGTGGCAGCCGTGGCACACCGGATGGCTGGGATGACCTCAGGGTTGCCGGTACGGCAGCAAAAGACCTGTTGCTCGCCGCCGCGGCCAGCGAATGGGCGGTGCCGGTTAGCGAGTGTTACGCAGAGAGCGCCATGGTCATTCACAAGCCGAGTGGCAAGTCCAAGCGCTATGCCAGCCTGTTGAACACGGCTGCTACCTTACCGGTTCCTGATGTGTCGCAACTCACGCTGAAGAGTCGCCCCGAAGAATTCAAACTGCTGGGTACTTTTGTCCGTGGCGTGGACAATTCAAAGATCCTGACCGGGCAACCATTGTTCGGCAGCGACATACGGCTTGAGGGCATGTTGTATGCCATGTACCAGAAGAGCCCGGTATTTGGTGGCAGGGCGCGCAGCGCCAACCTGGATCATATCCTGGCACTGCCGGGTGTGACCCATGCCTTTATCGTGGATGGCACCGACGAATACAACGGTCTGCAGCCGGGTGTGGCTGTTGTTGGCAATTCCTTCTGGGAGGTCAATAACGCCCGTAAACAGCTGGAGGTGGACTGGGAAACCACGCACAGCGATTCCTACGGAGAGCTACGATCAGCAAGCTGCAGCACTGGCGGGCGAGATGGGAGAAGTCCTGCGTCATGACGGTGACGTGGACGCAGCATTTGAGGCTGCGGCCAAGGTCGTCGAGGCCAGTTATTACTACCCGTTCGTGGCCCACGCCAACATGGAGCCGATGAATTGCACGGCGCAGTTGCACGAATCCGGAAAGCTGGAATTGTGGGCACCAACCCAGAACGGCAAAGGCGCACGGGAGAAGATTTCGGCCAACATGGGGATCCCGGAGAACCAGATTCATCTCCACCAGGTTCGCATGGGTACCGCTTTCGGCCGTCGTTCACGTACCGACTTTGCGAGCGAGGCCGCCTGGATCGCCCGTGAAATTGGTGGCAAGCCGGTGCAACTGGTGTGGACCCGCGAGGAGGACATGCGTCACGACTTCTACCGGCCAGCTGGTTGGCACCATTTCAAGGCCGGGCTGGATGAAGCCGGCAAGATGATCGCGTGGGATCATTACTTTATCACCATGGGCAAAAATGGTGAGACGATTTCCGGTGCCAATCTGTCGGCGAAACACTACCCGGCGGGACTGGTGCCCAACTTCCGCTTCCGGCAGTCGATTATCGAGTGCAATGTGCCCACGGGGCCATGGCGTGATCCCGGCAATTCGGCCTACTGCTTTGCTTTCCAGGGCTTCTTCGATGAAGTGGCGATTGCCGGTGGCCGTGATCCGCTCGAGTTTCGCCTCGACCTGCTGTCAAAGTCCTATAGCAAACCGCAGATGGACCTGGAGCGAAGCAGCAGCACCCTGCGCGTGGCTGCCGAAAAAGCCGGCTGGGGACGTGATCTCGGGCCAAACCGCGGTCTTGGCATCGCCTTTCATTACAGCCACCGCGGATACGCCGCACATGTCGCCGAAGTCGAGGCCGATGGCAGCGATATCAAGGTCGTGAAGGTATTTTCCGTCATGGACGTGGGGCCGATCCTGAACCTCAGTGGCGCCAAACACCAGGTGGAGGGTTGTGTAATTGATGCGCTCAGCACAACCCAACTCGAAGTGACTTTCGAGGAAGGCGCAACGCGGCAAAGAAACTTCCAGAATTACCGCCTGCTCAAGCTGGACAGGGCGCCGGAAGTCGAGTGTCATTTCATCCAGAGTGAGAACTCGCCCACCGGTCTCGGTGAGCCGCCGTTCCCACCGGTTGGGCCGGCCATTGCCAATGCGATATTTGCGGCGACCGGGGTCCGGCTCCGTGAAATGCCGTTCAAGAAATCAGGAATAACCGTATAACGAGGAAAATTAACCAATGGCGAATGTCACGCTGAAAATCAACGGAGCTGAACACACGCTCGACGTGCCCGAAGATATGCCGTTACTGTGGGCTTTACGCGACAAGCTGAACATGACCGGCACCAAGTACAGCTGCGGGATCGGTCAGTGTGGCACTTGCACGGTGCTGGTGGATGGTGAACCGGTGAAATCGTGCCGGCGGCTGGCGGTCAACATGGCTGGCAAGGAAATTACCACCATCGAGGGCCTGGATCCGACGGGTCAGCACCCGGTACAGAAAGCCTGGGATGAACTGGATGTGCCGCAGTGCGGTTATTGCCAGGGCGGGCAGGTTCTGGCCGCCGTGGCGTTACTGCGGAAGAATCCGCAACCGGACGATGCGGCCATCAACGAGGCCATGTCGGACAACCTGTGCCGTTGTGGCACATATGTGCGGATACGCAAGGCGGTCAAGCTTGCTGCCGAAAAGACGGCCGGTAACGGAGGTGCCTCATGAACGCACCGCTGAACAAGGACGGACAGGGCATGGATCGCCGCTCATTTCTGAAGGTCACCATGCTTGCCTCGGGCGCACTGATGGTGGGTGTCGGCAGCTATGGTACGCTGCTCGCCGGCGAGGGTTACGGGGAGACCTGGATACCCAACCTGTACGTGCGTATCGACCCGGATGGCACGGTCACCATTATCAGTAAGAATCCTGAAGGCGGGCAGGGCGTCAAGACCGCTTTTCCGATGGTTGTTGCCGAGTGCCTGGAAGTTGACTGGAAGGATGTGCGGGTGGAACAGGCGCCACTGGATGACCGCTATGGCCGTCAGGCAGCTGCTGGCAGTCGTGGCACACCGGACGGTTGGGACGACCTCAGGGTCGCTGGTACCGGCGCCATGCAAATATTGCTGGCCGCCGCGGCGAAGGAATGGGCTGTCCCGCTTGCAGAGTGTTCCGCTGAAAGCGGCACGGTCATTCACAAGCCAAGCGGGAAGAGCAAGCGCTACGCGGAGCTTTTGAAGACCGCATCGACCCTGCCGGTGCCGGATGTTTCCACGCTGAAGCTGAAAAGCCGTCCTGAGGAGTTCAAGCTGCTGGGCAGCTTCGTACCCGGTGTTGACAACCACAAGATACTGACCGGACAGCCATTGTTCGGCAGCGATATCCGGCTAGACGGTATGTTGTACGCGGTTTACCACAAGTGTCCCGTGTTTGGCGGCAAGCCGCGCAGCGCCAACCTGGACCACATCCTGACGCTGCCGGGTGTGACCCACGCCTTTATCGTAAAAGGCGGAGATGATATTCGTGGTCTGCACCCCGGTGTGGCCATCGTCGCGAAAACGTGGTGGGAGGCCAATTCAGCGCGCAAGAAATTGAAAGTGGATTGGGAAACAACCCACAACGACTCGACTGAGGGCTATGACAAGCAGGCAGCAAAACTGGCCGGTGAGACTGGGGAGGTTCTGCGTCACGACGGTGATGTGGATGCCACGCTGGAAAAGGCAGCCAGGGTCGTCGAGGCCAGCTACTACTACCCGTACGTGTCGCACGCCACCCAGGAGCCCCAAAACTGTACCGCGCTGTTGCATGAATCCGGCAAGATGGAGTTGTGGGCGCCCACGCAGAACCCGAAGAACGGGCGCAGGTTAATCTCCCGCACGCTGGGTATATCCGAAGACAAAATTCACGTGAACCAGGTCAGGTACGGTGGTGGTTTTGGCCGACGCTTACGTAACGATTCCATGGTCGAGGTGGCGTGGATCGCGCGTGAAACCGGCAAACCGGTGCAATTGCTGTTCAGCCGTGAAGACGACATGCAGCACGATTTCTACCGGCCTGCCGGTTGGCACCATTTCAAAGCCGGGCTGGATGAAGCGGGCCAGATGATCGCCTTTGACCAGCATTTCATCACTTTCAGCCGTGACGGGGAACTCGTTTCGGGTGGTGATCTGTCACCCAAGCGTTACCCGGCTGGCCTGGTGTCAAATTTCCGGTTGCGTCAATCCACGATTGAATCCATGGTCCCCACGGGTCCGTGGCGCGCACCGGGTAACTCGGCCTATTGTTTTGCCTACCAGAGCTTCTTCGATGAAGTGGCGCTGGCTGGCGGCATCGACCCGCTCGAGTTTCGTCTGAAGTTGCTTTCGAAATCCTACGGCGAGCCACCGATGGACCTGGCCCGCGCCCAGGGAGTTTTGAAGCTGGCCGCCGAGAAGGCCGGATGGGGCGATGACCCCGGCCCGAACCGGGGTTTGGGAATCGCCTTTTCCTATGGCCACCTCGGTTATGTCGCGCACGTGGCCCGGGTCGTGGCTGACGGTTCCAATATAAAAGTGGAAAAAGTCACTTCCGCGGTTGATGTTGGCCCGATCCTGAACCTGAGCGGCGCCAAGAACCAGGTGGAAGGTTGCGTGATCGACGCGTTGAGCACGGCGCAACTGGAAATCACCTTTGAAGAGGGTGCGGCCCGGCAGGATAATTTCAACGATTACCGCTTGCTGAGGCTGAGCAAGGCGCCGGAAGTCGATGTTCACTTCATCCAGAGTGATAATCCGCCCACCGGTCTCGGTGAGCCGCCATTCCTGGCCGTGGGACCGGCCATTGCCAATGCCATATTCGCGGCCACCGGCACCAGGATCCGTGAATTGCCGTTCAAACGCTCCGGTATCAACGTCTAGGAAAAAACCAGGGTCGGCACCTTTGTGCCGGCCCCGTATAATGCCGAACCATGCCCAGGATCATTGAACCCACCCTGTTGCTCGACGAGGTGCGCTGTCGCAAGAATATCCGGCGCATGGCAGGCAAGGCCGCACAAAGTGGTGTGCGCTTACGGGCGCATTTCAAGACCCACCAGTCGCTGGCCATAGGCGAGTGGTTCAGGGAGTACGGCGTCAGTGCCATTACTGTTTCATCGGTCAGAATGGCCGACTATTTCAGTCCGCGCTGGAAAGACATCACGATTGCCATCCCTTTTAATATCCACGAGGTCGAGCGTGTCAACGACATGCCGGGTGATTGTGCCATCAACCTCTGCGTGATGGATGTCGGAACCGTGAAAAAGCTGGATGCCCGGCTGCAGCGCGAGGTCGGCGTGTATGTCAAGATCGATACGGGATACCACCGCACCGGTCTGCAGGAAGACGATCCCGAACTGGAAAAGGTGCTCGATTGCCTGGAAAGCGCTTCGAAAATGTCATTCAGGGGCTTTCTTGCCCACGCGGGGCATTCCTACTACGCCAGATCTAAAGAGGAGATCCTGGCGGTTGATCACGAAGCGCGTCTCGTCATGAGTAAGCTGAAAACGCGTTATGCGGACCGTTTCCCCGATCTCGAAATATCCCTGGGTGATACACCCTGTTGCAGCGTGGCCGGTGACTTTAACGGTCTTTCCGAAGTCCGTCCCGGCAACTTTGTTTTCTATGACCTGACCCAGTACACGATCGGCTCCTGTGAACTGGATGACATCGCTGTCGCGATGGCCTGCCCGGTGATCGCAAAGCATGCAGACAGGCTTATCATCCACGGCGGGGCCGTGCATTTTTCCAGGGACAGTTTGACCGGTGATGATGGAAAACCGGAATACGGCAGGGTGGTGGAAGCAAGAGCTGACGGCTGGGGCGAGCCGGTCGAGGGTTTGCGGCTTTCGCAATTTCCCAGGAACACGGCATAATCACCGGGCCGGTTGATGCCCTGGATCATTACTCGGTCGGTGATTTCGTGTACATCCTGCCGGTGCATAGTTGCATGACGGCACAGGCAATGAAGCACTACCTGACACTCGATGGGAAAGTGATAACCAGTCTTTAAGCCGGGCCTGAATTTTCCGCGTGAAAAACGTTCGTTCGAACGTTATGTAAAAGGTCGCGAATACTCCGGACATATTACGATTGTCATTGACATATGCAAATATTTGCGCAATAATTTGCATATGTATAAAGAACAAGAGATATTGAACCCCAAATCCAGCATTGAGCTCGGCCCCACTTTTCTGGGACTCCAGGCACATCAGTTGCTGAGTGTCATTGACCAACAGGGTACCAGTTTGCTGGCAGCGCACGGCATTGACCTGCCATCGCGTGCCGTTTCGACCTTGATGTACCTGAAGAAGAGCCGGCATGTGACGGTCACCGGGCTCGCACAGTTTCTCGGTATGTCGCACCAACTCGTGAGGCACAGGTTAAAGGATCTGAAAGCCCGGAAGCTGATCACGGAAAAGAGGGATTCTACCGATCTGCGTCGCACCCGTATTTCACTTACAAAAACAGGTAAGGAATTGGTGTTGAAGGTCGAGAGCCTTAACAAAGAAGTTGAACGTGTCTACCTGGATATGTTTGAGGAAATCGGTGTTGATCTTTTCGCCGCACTGATAAAGGCGAGACGGGCATTAACAGAAAAGGCCCTGGTCACGCGTGTACTGGAACATCGGCACAGCGCCGGCTAGCCCAAAGAAACGCAAGGACAAAAAGGAAAACCAGATGCAACAACAACGTTTGCAGGCAGGATTTGACGTAATGATCACGTTGATGTTCATGGCCATCGTCAATGTTTCGGTTTACCAGGTCACCTGGGTTTATGCCGGGCCTGTAACAGCGCTTTGCACGATCATTCTAAGCACATTTATTATCCGCCGCCGTGGTCTCAGCTGGGCTGACCTGGGTCTGCGCAGACCAAAGAATATCTGGGTCACCTTGGCACAGGCGACACTCACATTTATCGGAACTGGCGTGGTGCTCTATTTTGCCTACCAGTTCGCCGGTCTGTATTTCGAGAAGGCGGAGACCACGGTTTCCCGTTTTGGCGACATGGAAGGCAACCTTCCGCTTTACCTGTGGTGGGTTCTGCTTGGCTGGGTATGTGGCGGGTTTTTCGAAGAAATGTTGTTTCGCGGCTTTTTGTTGACTCGAATCGAAGCGATATTTGACTGGCGGTGGCTGTCAACCGCAATCGCTATTGTGATTCAGGCTGCCATTTTCGGGCTGGTCCATTTCTATTACCAGGGCGCCTTTGGCGCATTGACGATATTTGCCGCAGCGAGTTTTATCGGGCTTTGCTACGTGCTCTTCGGACGCAACCTGTGGCCGTTGATCCTGTCCCACGGCATCCTGGACACGCTGGGTTTCCTGGGGGATTTCCTGGGTGACAGTGCCGGCTAGGCAGTCTTTCAATCGTCGTCGGTTTCCAGTTTCCAGCGCCGGTGGCCGAACAGTACGGCAAAAAACAGCAACAGGCCGGTTACCGACCACCGGGGATTCATTCGGATGGGCGCCGCCCCGGACGGGGTGCTGTCATAAGGTATGCCAACCGTGTTGGCGATGGACCGGATATTAAGCATATGGATCACCGGGATATCGTTGTGCATGGCGCGAGCGATAACCCCGTTACCGGCCAGGTCTGCTTCGGAAGCAGGCACCAGGCCGCGTGATAAACGCAGCACATCTTCCGCGTCACCCAGGTTGGCCTGCGAGCCCCCGATGTTGATGAACAGACGTGGTTGGTGGGCAATAAGCAACTCTGTTTTAAGGGTCACCATCGCGTCGAGATCAGCCGCAATCAGGATTCCAACGCCGGCCTCGTCTGCAGCTTGGCGTAACACGGTCTGGTCTTCCTGGCTTAAACCGTGCCCCATTTCATCCCCCGCACCCAGCGTGTAGAAATCCGCCTGCTTATGGATGAATCCGGCGCGTAGCAATTCACTCTCCAGCACCGGCCATGGTGCATCGGGGTGGTTGGCGCCCCAGGTGGATGCACCGAGAGACACGATTAACAGGGGATCGAGTTGCATGCTCTCAGCGGCGGTGACGGCGTTGAGCAACAGGCCAGGAAACGAGGCGGACGAGTAGATGGCGATGTGGTCGCCGGCTTCGAGGCCCAGGTCCTGGAACCAGCGCTTGAACTGTATGGCCCAGGCCGGGTTACAGGCTGTGCGCTTGGCTTCCAGGTCACCGAGCGTGGTGGTGATACTACTCCACTCGAGCCCTACCAGGCCGCAGTCCCACGGATCATGTTCCACCGCCGTGGCGGCGCCTTCTTGCTGCCGCCAATGTGACAGGTGCAACTGCGCTGCACGGACCCGGTTCCACAGGGCGCGCTCTTCCTCGTCTGGCACTGTTGGATCAGCCAGGTACCACAGGCCAATTAGTACCAAGGCCAATAGCAGCAATTTGCCCTTGCCAAACCGGGCAAATGCTTTCTGTTTTGTCTGGGCCGTGTTCGTCATCGCTGCGGTGCTCAAACCATGGCCAGTTGAATCAGCTGAATACTCATCACGGTGGCGATACTGACCGCGGCCACGGCTGCCAGCGTAATCACCGGGCCCTGGCGTTGTATATCGGCGCCGACCAGGCCCGGCACTACCCAGCCCAGCCACAGCGATGTTTCACCCCACACGGATACCAGCGGGTAGCGCAGGGCCAGGGCGATCAACAATGCAGCAGCCAAACGCTGGCGCCCGTAAATATTGCTCACCCGCACCAGCAGATCCAGCAAAACCCAGATGCACAAGCCTGCCGTTAATGAGACTGCAATTTTCCAGGGGTCGCCGATGTACATGGCAATGACACCGGGTGTGATAATGCCGCCGCAGGCCCAGCCGGTCTTGTGGAAATAAAACATGCCCAGCAGGATGCCGACCGCCAGGCACAGGGTTTCGTGGTCGTATGGCATGCGGCTCAGGGCTTACTCTGTTGGGCCGGAGACCAGGCTTTGCCACTCGAACAGGTCAGATTTGAGTTCGAATTCGCGAAATGCTGTTTCTGTCACAGCTGATACCGTATGCAGGTAACGTCCGATCGAATCCAGGCGGTCTGCCGGTATATCGATCATGGAAACGACCTGTACCTTGACGTCCGTGGCCGGGTAGCGCTGTTTTAGCGGCTCCGGCAACAGGAAATCAACCATCCTGGTGTTCGGGTTCAGGATCGTGTCGACTTCGATACCGCGTGAGGCGAAGGCCTGTTCCCAGAACTCCAGCGAGTAGCCAAAATGGGTGCAGGCGAAGCTGATCGACAATGGACTGCCTGCTTCACCCATTGCAGACAGGGCTTCATCGACATAGGCATCGATCAACATTTCAGTGTAGGCGCTGTCAAAACCCTGCTCGATATAAAGCGTCAGCTGCGGGCAGGATTGTGTCACGATCTGCTCGTCCTCAAAACCCAGGTCCAGCAACTGGGCTTTGTGCGTGCCTTCGTCGATGGTGGTCTGGGTGGCAAATATGATGTTTTTCCCGGATGGCTTACCACGCAGTTGTTCCGCAACCTGTTCAACGCCATATTCAACGATTCCGACGACCGGCACGGAGGACATCCTGGCAAACTCGGTATCCGGTATCAGCACGGAAAGGGTATTGCAGGCGACCAAAATAATGTCGGGCTCGAAGCGATCCTGCATGCTCTGTAACGCGCTGCTGAATACTGCCAGTTTCTCCCCGCGGGTTTGCAGTGAATTGTAACCGCCGTCTTCGCGGAACAATGCGCTGACATAGATGAGGTTCACTGATTTGAAAACCGGGTCCTGCCGGAATTTCTCTGCCGCGTCGGCAACCACGGAAAGCCCGCCCAGCCCGGAATCGGTCACGACAATGGTGAGGCTTTCCTTTTCCATTAGCCCGGGCAGCCAGTCCGGCGTGTCGCCGGCCTGTGCCGATACCGAACCCATGACGAGCAATAACAGGGCCAGCAAACGAATCCCGGTCCAGTTCAGAAATGTGGCTCTTTTATTCATTGCAGCTCACCTTCAGCGTATATCGTGCATGCTCAGTAACCAATGGCCTTGCCGTCCCGGCGCGGGTCGGCGCCACCACGCATTTCACCGGTTTTCTGATCGATGACGATGCCCTGGGCGCCACCGAAGTAGAGGTCGAAGTCTTTCTTGAGTTGCAGTTCGTGGCCTTTTTGCACCAGTGCTTCGCGGATATCGTCGGGGATACGTGCTTCGATCTTCAAGGGACCGTTTTCGTAATTATTGAAACGTGGTGCATTGATAGCCGTTTGTATGCCCATATCGTAATCGACCAAATTGCTGATCAACAGCGCCATGGTGGAAATGATGCGTTTGCCACCCGGTGAGCCGATGGTTGCAAACGGTTTGCCGTCCTTCAACAGCAGGATGGGGCTCATGCTGCTCAGCGGCTTCTTGCCACCGGCGATGGAATTGGCCTGGCCCGGGCGCTTGTCAAAGTCATCCATCTGGTCGTTCAACAGCACACCCGTGCCGGGCGCGGTGATGCCTGAGGCGAAAAAGTGGTTGATGGTCTTGGTATAGGCCACCATGTTGCCGTTGCCGTCAACGACGGAGAAATGCGTGGTGCTGCCGCTCTCCGTTGGCCAGGGGTCACCCGCTTCCGCCTGCTCCATGACGCTGTTCATATCGATGCGCTGGAACTGCCGGCGCGCGTATTGCTTGGATGTCAGGCCTGCGAGCGGAACGTCGGTGAAGTCGGTGTCGGCCATGTATTTTGCACGGTCGGCATAGACCAGCTTCATCGCCTCGGTCCAGGCGTGGATGCTCTCGGGAGTGTTGAAGCCCATCTTCCTGAGGTTGAAATTCTCCATGATGTTCAACAGCTCGATCACGTGCGCGCCACCGGAACTGGGTGGGGATGCGGACACGATCTGGTAGCCACGGTAACTGCCGCTTACCGGCTGGCGGTAACTCGCTTCGTAGCTGGCCAGGTCCTCGAGCGTTATTATCCCGCCATCGGCCTGTACCGCGGCAACGATACTCTCTGCGACCGGCCCCAGGTAAAAGGCGTCACGGCCCTGTTGTGCGATCATGCCCAGGGTTTTTGCAAGATCGGTATTGGCGACCGTTTCACCGGGCTCCTTGGGAAAGCCGTCAGTCAGGTAAATGACCTCTGAGGCGGGAAAGGTCACCAGCGTGTCGTAGTTGGCGGCGATCATGGCGGCCAGTACTTTTGACACGGGCACACCCTGTGTCGCACGGTCGATCGCAGGCTGTATTACCTGGCTGCGGCTCATCGTGCCGTAGTTGTCGAGTGCGGTGAGCAGACCGGCGACTTCACCCGGCACCGCAATGGATTTACCACCGATTGCCACCGGGTTGAAGCCCCTGGCATCAGGTTTTACCCGGCCGTTCTCATCCAGTTCAAACATGTCTGGAGTCGCTGCAGCGGGCGCTTTCTCACGCGAGTCGATAAATACGACTTCGCCGCTGTCGGCAAAGCGGATCAGCATCAAGCCGCCACCGCCGATGCCGGAGGCGTTTGGTTCCACCACGCCAAGTGCAAAACCAACGGCCACGGCCGCGTCAACGGCGGTGCCGCCCGCCTTGAGGATGTCCACACCAACCTGGGAGGCCAAGGGGTGGGCCGAGGCCACCATTCCATGTGCGCCCAGGGTATCGGGGGCCTCTTCCACCACCACGACGGGTGCGCAGGCGGTGAAGAACAAGGCTGTAACAAACAGCCAAAGGGTGAATTGATATTTGCCTAGATACCTGCTCATTTGAACAGCTCCTTAGATGTTTTCATGATCATGCATACCGGTCATTCCGACGCCAGCGTCATGGGCAGACCGGCAATATTGCCACAGCCAAAAATTCGTTCGCCCGTGCTGAACAGGCGTAACAATCCCGCCCGGTCCCTGACCTTCAGGTAACGTGCGGAGGCGACCCTTGCACGTGGCCGGTCGCCAATAATCAATACCTCGCGCCAGGCCGATTGGTTCAACCAGTCCATGAAACTGCGCAGGCGCGCGGGCCGGTCGGCGCGGTGGTTGTATACGAGCCGCGTCTCCGCCTCGCTCCATTGTAACGAAGCAAACAAGGCCTGCGTGCTGGCGATGTCGTTGGCGGAGAATGCCATGGCCAGTTCGGCGCCATTAAAATCCAGTACCCGGAAATCGTAGCTGTCCGCCTTCAGGTCGAGCATTGCTTGCCTGGCGGGTTCGATCGCGAGCCCCAGTTGCCGGATTGCCGCAAGCGCCAGTCCATGGTTGCTGGCCTGGTATGCTGCATCGATCCCGGCTGCAGGGCCGGCAAAAATGACCTGGCAATGACGTCTGTGCAGCAAATCCTGCAAGTAGCTATCGTCTTTGAGTATATCCGGAAGGATAACCTTGCCGCCTTCGGGGATACCCGCTGCCAGAACTTCTGCCGCGTTGGCCTGGTTGGGGCCCCAGACCTCCTGGTGGTCGGGCAGGATGTTACTCAGTACCGTTAAATCCGGTTGCAACCAGCGACCGGCCAATGCTTGCAGGTCCGGGCTGATGGCGCTGTTTTCCAGCACGATGCCTTGTGCAGTGGTGGGCAACTGTTCAAGCCACCAATGCATTTCTTCGACATGCGCCCCGGCAGCACGCGAGATGGGTCGGGTTCCCTCGGGACCCAACTCTCTTGGTGCGACCCCGGTGATGCGGGCATAAGCCGTCAGTCCCGCATCATCGAAGGCCGCGTGCAACATTCGTACAATACTGCTCTTGCCACGGCTGCCGGTGACCAGCACCCGCCGGGCGTTGTTTTTATCGGTTCCTGTCGGTCTCCACCAGCGCATCATTCGGACAGGAACGCACCGATACCCAGGTCGGACAGTTCCTGGTAAGCCGGTAGTCCCTCAATGGTCACACCCTTGCCATCGCGCACGTATTCCAGGTTCTCGGAAAGTACTCTGAAAGTGGTGACGTGGCGTGCGACGCGTTCATCGATACGTTTGTCAAAGGACTCCCACGGTACATACAACCGTCCCAGGCCGTTGGCTTTTTCGTAAGCCTTGTCTTCACCGGTCAGGATCAGTTCGACATCGGTCTTGCCACGGAAACGGCCGTGGCTTGAGTTGCAGGTTTCCATCAACATGGCCAGCACATCGGCATTATCACCCCATTCACGGTGGTTCAGCCCGCGCAGGTTTTGCGGTGAAGGCTCGAGACGGATGGGCACACCTTCGAATTCCAGTTCCATCGTTGCCATCGCAGCCAGTTCCATCGCGTTTTCATGCGCCACCAGTGCGTCCACCACCGGGTATTCCGGTGATGCCTCGTGCATATCGATGGCCATGTCGACTTTTTCCTGCTTGATCAACTCCATGTAACCATGGGCCAGGCGTTCGGTGGCGCCGCCATCCGGTCTGCCCGGGTGCGCCCGGTTCAGGTTGCTGCGCTCGATACCAGCCATGGTCTGGCCGGAAGCGGGGTGGATGTAGATGTCCGGATTCGGCCATTCATTGACCGGGTTGGTGATGCGTGCACCGAAACGGAACGTCCTGGTTGTGCCATTTGGAGTGGTAAACCCGAAAGTCTGCGGGTGGGCGTCCTGCGGAAACGTGTGGGTGCGCGCCATCGGGTTGGCATACGGAACAATGATCAGGCGTCCTCGCTTGACGATGGCGGTCTCCAGCATTACCACCGCGGCGACCATGCCGGCCGGTTCGTTGGCGTGGGTGCCACCGAGGATCATCACCGTGCCACCCGGTTCTTCGCCTTGCTGGATATAGACATCGGTATCAGCAGGTGTGCCGGCCAGGTCGGCAAACCAGTCGCTCAGGCGCTTGTGCTCAAAGCCTGCAGCAGGCACCACCCGGTCGATATCCGGTTCCGGGTTGCGCATCTTCATGTAACTGTGTCCGCTGATCGCGGTCAGGGCGATGGCCGCCACCACCATCAGTGTCGCGGTCAAGTTTGAGGCTATGTATCTTTTTTCGAACATTGCGCAGTGCCTACTTAATCATCAACACGCGCAGCAACAGGGGCACCAATACCATGGCGGCGACGATCTGTTCACGCAGGGATTTTTCCCGGTACAGGCTGCGCAGCACCAGGATGATCATGAATGCGGTAATCGCCCAGTAAATCCATGTCAGCAGCATAATCTGCACCTCCTCAGAATGGGTACCAGTTGGCCCCGAGTATGATCATGATGCCCCAGACGGCCGTCACCACGGCGGGCAACAGGCATACCTTGAGCACCGAGAAATAATTTTTGACACCCACGACCTGGGCCGCAAACAGGCCGGCCAGTGCCGTTGGTGGCATTAAATCGCCCAGGCCGGCGATCAGGCTCAGGGCCGAACCGACCACGATTTCGTCACGACCCAGCAACGCGAGCAGGAACGGTACACCGAGCACGGTGGCGGATCCGTAGGCCGAGACCGCACCGAACAACGGCAGCGAGGTCGCGATACCCACGTACAACAGCCAGGCTGGCAGGGCCAATGCCGAGACCACGAAGAACCCACGCACGCCGGTCATTGTCATGATCTGGATGAACATACCGACACCGACCAGGATGCCCGCTACCGGCAGGGCTTGCTGGATGGCCTCGGTGGCCGCTTCCAGCGGGTTCCATTTACGGCCAACCAGTAATCCGCTGGCTGCTGCAAGTAAGAAGGCCAGTGGCATGCCGAGCGACGGTGCGTATTGCGGGAAAAGACGTTCACCACCGAGCAGTACCACCAATACGGCAAACGGCAACATCAGCCGCGGTGTCAGCGGTACACGCGCCATGCGGGTCAATTCTTCTTCCAGCTCTGTATCATCCGTTTCCGGGCCAACGGCCACGGCGTGTTGTTTCAGGTATGGGAATATCAGCAGCATGCCGGTGAAAATCGCCAGCGGCACTGTGCAGATCAGCAGCGGGATACCAAAGCCCATGTAGGGCATGTCGATACCGCCACCGATGATCATGGCCGGGATATTGATCGGCGGCGCCGTCATGCCGTAGATCGCGGCCAGCGCGATGGCGGCGGCGGCCTTGACCGGCGGCACACCGAGCTTGAGCAGGGTCGGTGTGACGATGGCGCCCGCGGTCAGCACGGCGGCTGATGAAGAACCCGTGATCATGCCCGGCAGCATCAGCAGCCCGGTGATCCCCATGGTCAGGCGGAACGGCAATACGCGGAACTTGCGGATCATCCAGGCCGCCACGGATTCCATCAGGCCGATGTGCTGCACGGTCTTCATGAAAATCATCGCGCAGAATATGATCAGGATCGTGTCCAGGTAGCCGAACGAGCCCTCGACCAGGTGGTCGATGGGCACCCCGTTACCGGAAACCAATGCCCCGATGATCGCGGCGATTGCCAGTGCTACTGCGATCGGCTGCTTGAGCGTAAACGCCGCAAAGGCGAACACGCCAACCATGGCAATCGTGTAGAAACCTTCAGGCCAGAACCATTCCATCTTTTTTAACTCCGCCTAGTTTAGGAACTGGCCAATTTCGTCGGCTATCAGGTCCTTGTATTCCGGCAGATTGCTCCATCATCAACGCTTTGCCGGTTTCATCGGCATGGGCATCGGCCAGGTGCTTGAACAGACGCAGGTGCATACCCACCCGGTGGGTCAGCGGATACTTGGCGTCTGTCACCACGTCCCCGTCACTGCGCCAGCGGTCCTGGCCGGGGTTCGGGCTTTCACTGAGGAAGGACAGGGACTGCGTATTGTTGCCGATTTCCAGGTGGCTCAGGCCGCGGTATTTCGGATTGGATTCCTCGAGCTTCATGCTGATGCCGGTGTCCTCGTCCATGGACAGCAGTGCAAAGGCCGCTGTTTCCAGTCCACGCGGGTTCGCGACCAGCGTGTAGGCCAGGCGCTTGTTGCCGCCGGGCCGGTAATCATCGCCAATCGGATTCCTTTCCGGTGTGTCGGCCTCGTGCATATCGAGGTTGAAATCGACTTGTTCCTGCTTGATCAATTGAATGAGTGCATAGGAAAGCTGCTCTGTGCGTGTGCCGTCAGCCTTGCCCGGCCAGGTGCGGTTCAGGTTACGTGATTCCGCTCCGTTTTCCAGCACGTAGCCGCCCGGGTTTACGTAATCGTCCGGATCCTCAGCCCCCTGGTCCACCAGGTCGGTGCGCCGGTCGCCATAGGGGAGGTAGCGCTCACCGGAGCGTGACTGGACCCGGTGTTTCCGGGCCACGTGGTTGCGTGTATCCGCCACCGACTGCGCGCTGAGGTTGGTATAGGGGATAACGATCAGTCTGCCTTCCTTGACAACGACGTTTTCCAGGGCCACCAGGGCCGCGACCGTTCCCGCGAGTTCGTTACCATGGGTACCGCCGATCAGTAAACCGGTCGCGCCGGGCTTGCCGCTGTCGAGGATGAATACGTCGGTGTCGAGGTTGCTGTCCTTGAGCGGTGCAAAATAGTCCGATATCTTCTTCTGCTGCGTGACACCTTCACCGGGGCGGATATCGGGGCTGAATTCCTTGCTCCAGGCAGTCGCAGACAACAGCAGGCAGCTTGCTGCAAGGCCAATGATTGTACCCACGCGGGTGCGGCTGTGTTTCATGCTGTTTTGTCCATTTCTATTTATCCGGTGCGGCCGCACCACCGAGACGCCGGATGGAACCAACACCGGTCAGCGTACCGTCCTCATCAACCGCGATGACATTCGGACCCCCAAAAAAGAGATCCGGGTGTTCGTAGCGTTTCACTTCGTGGCCGAGTTGCTCGAGGAGTCGGATGGTTTCCGGCGGGAAGTCGTCCTCCAGCTGGATTTCCTTGTAGGCGTCGTAGCCGCTGAACTTGGGTGCCTTGACCGCGTTCTCCAGGCTCATTTCAAAATCCATCAGGTTGACAAGGATTTCGATGATGGTCGAGCCGATGCGTCCGCCACCGGGGGAGCCGATCACCCAGCGCACCTTGCCGTCTTTTCTGACCACCAGCGGGGCGATCGTCGTTCGCGGGCGCCGACCCGGCTCCATGTTGATCGGGCTGCCTTCGACCGGTTGGCTCTTGAAGTTACCCAGTTCGTTATTGAGGAAATAACCGTCCACCATGTTCCCGGTGCCAAAAAAGCTGGAGATAGTCTGGGTCCAGGCCACCGCGTTGCCGGCTTTATCAACCACCGAGAAGTGGGTGGTTGATGGCGGTGCGTCCTGGATTTCGCCCTCGATGACGGCTTTCTCGGCGGCCTCGAGCATGACGTCCACGTAACTTGCGCCCTGTTCATACGGGCCGGGGTCACCGACCCGTTCCTCGTTCCAGAACAGCGGGTCTGATGCCTTATCCAGGTCGATCATCATCATGCGCTGGCGTGCGTAGTCCTTGCTGACATAGCCCTTCTCGGGGATGTAGCTGTTGGTTTCCGGGTCCCCCAGCCAGCGCCGCTGGTCCAGGGAGGTCAGGATCATGGCCTCCTGCATGATGTGGATGGCCAGGGGGTCATCCCAGCTCATCAGGGCCATGTTGAAATGCTCGAGGATGTTGAGAGTCGCCAGTACACGCGGGCCACCGACCGGGCTGCCCGGTACGCTGATTTCATAACCACGGTAACTGCCCTTGATCGGTTTTTTAACCAGGGCGCGGTAAGCCTGCAGGTCCGACTTACGGGCCCAACCGTCATTTTCCTGCATAAAACGGTCCAGGTTGTCTGCCAGTTCACCCTTGTAGAAAGCATCGACACCGTTCTCAGCAATGATCCGCAGGGTTTTACCCAGTGCCGGGTTACGGAAGGTTTCTCCCTGGGCCCAGGGCATGTCGTCATTCAGGAACGCCGGGGCGTTCTCCATCAGGATTTCCCAGCGGTCCATGTTCACGGCGGAAAAGGTCTGGTTAACTTCAAAACCTTCCTCGGCCAGGCGGATCGCGGGTGCCGCGAGCTCGCTCAAGGGCAGGCTGGCCAGTTCGAGCGCCTTGCCGATACCGGCCGGGACACCCGCGATGCAATAGCCCTTCGGGGTATACCTGACCTTGCTGAGCTTGCCGGCCTTTTCGAGGTTGGCATAGGTGGCCATGCCCGGTGCGGTACTGCGGAAATCGATCGCCACTTCGCGGCCATCCGCCATTACGGCGACCATGTATCCCTCACCACCCAGACCGGAGGCATAGGGCTCCACGACGCCGAGCGCCAGGCTGACTGCGATCGCTGCATCAACGGCATTGCCGCCTTTTTCGAGGATTTCAGCACCGGCCTTTGCCGCCAGCGGGTGGGCGGCCGTGACCATGCCCGCCTTTGATTGCAGGGTAGGCGCTACCGTTACTGCGAACGCCGCCGGTGCCAGGCACAAGCAGCTAATTGTGATCAAAAACCACGAGATACCACGACTCATAACGTAAGCTCCCCCCGGATCAAGGATCCGTTGATATTACTCCTGGATGAGCAAATCCTACTGGATGATGCCCCATTCGGTCAGAACCTGTTTCAAGGGCTCGCTTGTTTCACGTACAGAACTCGCTGGTATGATCTCCAACTCCGTGCCTTCCACCAGCTTGGTGAACAGGCCGTCGTAATCACCGCCTTCCACGACGATCAGCTTGTCGGCCATTGGTACAGCTTCTTCAATGAAGATGTCCGTTAGTGTGCCACGGCGGCCTTTGCCACCGATGTGCATGACCAGCACATGCATACCCTTGGCCTTGGCAGCATCGGTTAATGCTTGCATACGGGCGATTTCCGCATCCTTGTCGATGCCGGCCTCGCCGAGGCCCTTTGAACTACCTGCGACAACCGTCACCAGGACTTTTTCATCCTGCAGTCCGTCCACCTGGAGGATTTTTTCGAGCCGGGACTCAACACCCAGTTTCTTCAGTACAACCTTGACCATCATGGCGTCCGGGCTTTGCCCGAACGGCGTCAATACGACATCGGCCGCGAGCGCTGCAGAACTGCACGCTGCGAGCAGGGTACAGGCTAGGATCATTCGGAAAATATGGTTTCTCATGGCACTTCCTTAGTGGCTAAAAGCGAGTCAATAACGACTGCTATTCTTTCTTAAACAGGTCCTGGTGTAAACGGAATAGTGCCGATTCGTAAATCGGCAGTCCCGGCAGAACACTTTCAATTGCTTTGAATTTTACTTGGCACGCACCTGCTTTCTCCAATGACCATTTGTACCCATGCCATAGCGCAAGTCTATGTGCTGTCCTATGCCACATGGAGGTCCGGGTTCCGTCCCGGGCTGGGCTTTGGCAGTACGCTGGCTTGTGCTCATTAATGCCCTGAATTACTACCCCGCAAATGCATTTTGTGCCACACTTCCAGCCCCTGAAAATGACCCACAGATATACCTATGGCTGTCGGGTAATGGTGAGGCTCGAGATGAACCTGGAAAATGTCAAAAAGCTGGTCGAAGAGCAGGAAATCGCTAGCATCGATCTGAAGTATGCCGACCTGGTCGGCAATTGGTACCACATTAGCTTTCCGCCCCGCAGGCTGGACCACGTGTGTAAGCACGGAATCCCGTTTGATGGCTCCAGCATACCGGGTATGAAATCCGTCGAGTCAGGGGACATGGTCTTGTTGCCAGACTTTAGTACCGCGATTATCGACCCGTTCACCCCGGTCAAAACCCTGCGCATGTTGAGCTATATCTGCGATGCTGACAGTCGCGACGGGGTCAACAAGGACCCCCGGACCGTGGCCAGCCGCGCCCAGGACTACATGGTTGCCAGCGGCATCGCCGATGCGTCGCTGTGGGTGCCCGAGTTCGAGTTTTACCTGTTTAACGAGGCCGTTATCGACAACGGCAAGTACAGCGCCGGCTACAAGTTCACATCGGCCGAGAACAAGGATGACCTGCCGGGTGGTTACCTGGACGCCGATGGCACCGCCGTTGCGCACCGCAAGGGTTATCACATCGATACGCCGTTTGATAAATATGCGCACGTACGCGAGGACATGGTGCAATTGATCGAAGGGGTGGGGTGCCCGATCCGTTACCATCACCACGAAGTGGGTCTTTCGGGGCAACAGGAGATCGAAACCGAGTTGCTGCCGTTCGAATTGATCACCGACAAGATGATGTACGTAAAGGACGTCATCCACAACTGTGCGCTGAAGCATGGCCTGACTGCCACTTTCATGCCCAAACCTTTGTATGACGAACCCGGCAACGGCATGCATTTCCATATTCAGCTACGCAAGGACGGACGTAACCTGTTCTACCGGAAAGGTGGCTACGCAGACCTGTCCGACGAGGCCCTGTGTTTCATCGGCGGTATCCTGAAGCACGGCCGTTCGTTGACGGCATTCACCAATCCGAGCACCAATTCATACAAGCGTTTGCTGCCCGGCTTCGAAGCCCCGGTCAAGCTATTCTTCGGCGTGGCCAACCGCAGCGCGGCGATACGTATTCCCAAGTACGCCACCAGCGAGGAAGCCAAGCGTATCGAATTCCGCACCGGTGACGGCACCTGCAACTACTACCTGGCGATGAGCGCACTACTGATGGCCGGGCTGGATGGCATCCGCAACCACATCATGCCGGATGAGACCAACGGCTTTGGCCCCTTTGATGACAATATTTTTGACTGGAGTGATGAGCAACAGGCCACGCTGGATTCGATTCCGGCTTCGCTGGAAGAAGCGCTGGACGCTCTTAAAGCCGACCACGACTACCTGATGGAAGGCGGTGTGTTTAATAGTGAGTTAATCGAAAGCTGGATAGAGGAAAAAATGAAGGAAGTGATCGCGGTACGCAACCGCCCGCACCCCTTTGAGATGAACCTCTACTACAGTCTCTAAGATCGGTCCAGAGCAGGTCCGCTAATTGAATTACGACGATACAAGAGCAAGAAATTTATGAGTCTGTCCCAGGAAATCATCGACCGCTTTAACAAGGCCTTCAAGGAAGCGCGCATGGCGGGTGAGCAGGAACCCACCGCCATGGTTTTGGCCACCAGTGACGGCAAGGGCCTGGTCACCTCGCGCACGGTGTTGCTCAAAGCACTGGACGAGGATGGCTTTGTGTTCTTCACCAACACCCGTAGCGTCAAGGGTGAGCAGATCAAAGACTGCCCGAGGGCTGCTGCGACGTTTTTGTGGAAGACCAGTGGTTGCCAGGTGCAACTGGTGGGCTCGGTGACGCAGGTATCCGATGAAGCGGCCGACGCATATTTTTCAACCCGTGAGCGCGGCAGCCAGATCGGGGCCTGGGCATCAGACCAGTCCGCCCCGCTGGACAGCCGGGAAACCTTGATGGCGCGTTACCATGAACTGGAAAAACAATACGAGGGCAGGGAGGTGCCACGTCCGCCACACTGGACCGGCTATACGCTGAGCCCGGAGACCGTGGAGTTCTGGCACCTGGGTGAATACCGCCTGCATGACCGAATCCTGTACACCCTCGAAGATGGAACCTGGACCAAGCAACGGCTGAATCCTTAAACCAACCTGCAACTATTACCATATGAATACCCGCACTTCTTGAGCTTGGGTGACGGCTGGTTCTGGCTGCGCCGGGTATTCCTTCCCGGGATTGTAGCGCCGCTCCTGCGCGTCCTGCGCCCGCGGCATACCGTTCATCCTGAACATAAGCGGCCGCTTGCGGCGATCTTGCTTTCCACATAACCCAGTGATTCACCGGTATGTGCTCCTGGCCCCGCAGCCCTCGGCAACTGCTCCTGCGTCGCCTGAGGGCGCCTACCCTTGGTGCTCTCGACAATTGCTCCTGCATTGTTCTACCTTCGCCCATCCTTGGGCTCGTACCTCCTACATCACTGTAGTCGTTCGGGCTACCCTCTTCTTCGAGCCGTCTTAACGGGGGCGGCCTCACAGGACATCCTGTCCTGGTCGGCCTGAAATGGACATCCTGTCCATTACTCCCCTACCGACTCTCAGGATTCGGTGCGGCGCTCAAATGTCGCCCACACCGGCAAACCACCGGGCTGTTATGTAGGAGTAACCGGCGCAGCCGGTCGCGATTCAGGGGCAAGGGGTCGGACCCATTAGCTGCGATTTATTAGCTCATGAAGCTGTGGAATCCATTCCGGGTGTGATTCCTTACCCGAGACCTGTAATCATCGGGACGATTACCGAGCGCCCATGGATGATCTGAGCGTGTCCCGGGAAGGAATGCCCGGGATAGCCTTGTAGATAATCGCCTGCCAGAATGGACCGCGGATCGAGTCCGGCGACGCGGGCGGGCCCCCGGCATAAGCCATTCTCCCACAAGGCTTAAATGATTCTCTATATCAGGATGATTTCCTTCTGTTGTTCACCCATGAACACCGCGCCACCGGGTTTGACCAGCACCATCTCCTCGATGGTGGCGACGCCGTATCCAGGCACCGTCAGGCGTGGTTCGATGGTAAAGACCATGTCCTCCTCGATAATCTCGAAGGGTTTGTTGGCGTATTTCTCCCACGCGGGTCCCAGCAAGGCGGTGCCATCGTGAGCGAATCGCCCCACCTGGTGACCAAGCCCGTGCGGGTAGCCCTCGTAGCCTTTTGAGATGATGTAATCACGCGCGATGCTGTCGATTTCCACGCCCTGCACACCGGGCTCCAGAGCCTGGCGCGCGAGTTCGATAGATTCCACGATGGTTTCAAAGCCATGCATGACTTCAGCAGGCGCCTCGGTCTCACCTTCTTTGAGGATGTAGAAAGTGCGCTGCATATCGGAAACATAGTCTTCAAACTTGACGCCAAAATCCATGTTCAGGATATGGCCGCGTTCCACCACGCGGTCGGTTGGCTGGTAATGGGCGCCGGCGGTATCCGGACCGGTGAACACTGCCGGGCAATGGGTTGGATCCCAGGCGTAACCCAAACCACGCGATTCGATCTCGGCACGCGTGAACGCGGCGATCTCCTTTTCGGTCTGGCCGGGCTGGATGAAATCCGCCAGCAGGGAGTAGATATCCAGCGTGTGGTTGATGGCCGTTTTCATCCGCTCGACCTCAGCCGGGGTCTTCCGTGCCCGCAGGCTGGAAGTGACCTTTTCAGATGAGACCAGCCGGTCATCAAAACCGATTTCCGCCAGGTAAGCCTTCAGCGTCAGGTACATGCCGTGGGTCAGACCGTCGCAGACCTCACTGCCCTCGGAGAAATTGACGGCGATGGTGGCCGGGTCCAGTTCTCTCAGATAGGTCAGAAGATCGCCCTTGACTCCCTCGACATAGCCGATGACACGGTCATAGACCTCCATCTCATCGATCGTCTGCTTTTCCATCTGTCCGATGAGGGCGCAGGTTTTACCACTGCGTGAGACGATGAACGCCGAGTGCCAGGTCATGTCTGCCGGGCACAAAAAATCCATCATCGGGTCACGCATCATGCCGCTTTCACGCACGAAGGTGATCCAGCAGTCGATGCCGTGTTCATCGAGGATGACGTATGGCCTGGTTCAGTTTTTCCTTGATCAGCATTTGGGTTTCCTATGATTCCTGTTCCTGCAATTCACCGGCAACTCGCGTGAACAACATCAGCACCAGGATACCTACAACGGTATGTGCTCCGAGCACGTACCAGACATATTCGGGATTGCCAAGATTTTCGAAATAACCGTACAGGGAGGTGTAGGTCACACCGCTCAGGGCCGCACCGATCATCACCGACAGGAAGATCATGCCCGTGTACAGACCGGCTTTCTCCTTCGGCGCGATCCAGGTGATGTATTCCTGGATACGCGGTGAAGAAGCCATTTCACCAATGGCGAAGATGATGATGCCCAGGAAAATGATTGCCGGTGCCGAGATGTTGGCGATACCGATTACAACAAAACCAACAGCGATCAGAACCAAACCGGCTATGAAGGTTGGTATTGCGCGGAAGTTTTCTGCCACCCTTGAAACAAATATCTGGAAGATCATGATGATCCAGCCGGTGTGTGAAATGGTCTCACCCAGTATGCGACGGGTACCATCGTCACCGACCTGTGAGAAGAAATCGGCGATACCGGTACCCAGCACGCTTGCCATGCTCAGGTACAGCCTCGCGGTGTCGATGTTGCCATCAACATACACGGCACAGAGGTTGAAGAAGCACCAGAACGGGAGCCAGAAGAAGAAGCCCAGGATGATCAGTAACGTTGTCAACTTGCCATCGCGCAGCGTGACAACGATATCCTTGAATTTGTCACCCAGCGTGCCAGCCTGCAGGTCTCGCTCCGGCTCCTTGTAGAAGAATATGGTGATCAACAGCATCAGGAACACGGCTGCCGCAGCAGCCATGAAGGCGTAATCCCACGAAATGGCCCGTAATTTGCCCAGCACGATCGGTCCGAATGAACCACCGACGTTGACCATGGCGTAGAAAATGCCGAAGCCCAGGGTCTTGTTGGTCTTGTCCGTGATGGCCCGCACCGTACCGGCGATCAGCGGTTTGAAGGTGCCGGCTGCCAGGCCGATCGTCAGCATCGTCAGCACGATGCCTGAGAACGACTTGTTGAAAATCAGCAACAGGATGGTCGGCAGGTAGGCCAGGTAGGAGACGATCAGGACCTTCTTGAAACCGAAGCGATCAGCAAATGTCCCCGAAATAATGGGAATGCCGTAGGACAGCAGCAGGAAGATGCTCTGCACAACACCGAGTTGTGCCCGGGAGTAACCCAGCGAAGCCATATAGATGCCAAAGCCGAAATAGATGCCGTAATAAGCGAAGCGTTCAAGTACCTCGACGCTATTGGCAACCCAAAATACGGGAGGGAATGGGGTTCTTTTTTCCATTGTTCTCTCTCTCATGCTGGTGGGGTGATTGCGGCCTATTATCCGCCTCACCGTTGCTTGAATCTACCCGGGTCTATCCCTTGTTTCTCACGGCTGTTCCTGCTGGACGATTTCACGTAAAGAGGCCATGGAAACCGCACCCGTCCGCAGTATCGTGTCGATAAAGTCCCTCTGTACAAATTTGTCACCCAGACGCTGTTTTTCTTCCTGCCAGATCTCCTTGATGCCGTGAGAACCGACGAAATAGGAAGTCAGCTGGAGCGCGTTGTACAAGCCCGAGGCCCTGTACCACAGATTTTCGGCAAACTGGGGTGGCAATTGGCCACGGGTGGAAGCAAATTCCATAACCTGGTCTTTATTCCAGCCCTGGGTATGCACCATCACGCTGATAAAAGCACGCGTGGCATTCTCAAGGCGCTTTCTGTAGTGGGCCAGCAACGTCAGCTTGTTGCCGTCGGCCCAGCCTGCATTGAGCATAATTATTTCACTGAGGCTGGCCCAGCCTTCCGAGTAATACTGGTTGTGGAAAAGGGTGCGAATCCTGGGTGCGTACTCCAGTCCCACCTTGAACTGCATATCGTGACCCGGAAACAGCTCGTGGGGCACGATCATCAGGTTGAAGTGCTCATTGAACGAGCGGTAGAAACCATCCCGGGCTTCCAGGGGTGCATCATCGGCGACGGAGGGCAGGTATAACAGGGTCGGTGCACCGGGATCGAATGGTCCGGGTGGATACACTCCACCTATGGTTGCGTGCGAGTGGTGCGTGGGATACATGTCGACGATGATCTTATGGTTCTTTGGCAATGTCGCCAGGTCATGCTCCCGGACAAAATCGATGGCCCTGTCGGTCGCGTCGCTGAACTCTTTCAGGAAATCCTCGCGGTTGTCTGAGCGGTCCTCTTCCATTGCAGCCAGGGCGGCATCCAGCAGGGCCTGCTCTTCGGGAGCCGCCTGTCCTTGCTTTGTTTCAGCCCACCACTCGGTGGCCACCTCAAACATCAGGCCACGTACATGGTCAATTTCTTCAAGCGCCAGTTCGGACAGGCCATCGGGGGTCAGGCTGTTGTCCGAGTAGATGGCGAGTTTGCGGGTATATACCTCCGGACCAAATTTGTTTGGGACCGATGCAACCGGTAGTACCTTGTCACGGATATGTTGCTCAAGTTTGCGTAACTCTTGAGCGGTTTCCGCAGCCCTGTGGTTAAACGCATCCCGGTCGGCTTTTGCTGTCCATTCTTCAGACAGCGTTGGCAAGTCGTTTTCGTAGTAGGCAGTGGTTTGCACCAGGGTCTTCAAGGCGGTATCGATTCTAGCCGGATTGCCATCACGCAGGTTCCTGCTTGCCACGTCAACCAGCGCGCGGATACCAGCCATGCGATTTATGATGGCAGAATGTTTTTCAGTGGCGCTGAGTTTTTCCGACACCAGAACCAGCGCCAAGGCGTCTGAAATCTGCTCCACGTACCACTGCGGCTGATGGCTGAGTACCTTGTCCTCGTCCCATAGATCCAATTCGAATTTAAGCTGGCGCAGCAACACCCTGGCATCGACCCGTTCCTGCAGTGGTGCACTGTCTGGCACAGATGCCATTATTTTCTCGGTAGCACGGTTAAATGCTACCCAGTCGGCAACCCGCTGTTCTGAAAAATCCTCAAAACGCAGTGCTGCAAGCTTCAGGCCCTGGCCAAAAGCAGCACTGGGGTAAAATTCCACCCAGCGGTCAATATAATTTTCAACCTGCCGGGCCGATGACGACACCTGGTCTGAGACTGGCTCTACCTGCGAATCACAGGCACCCAGGAAAAGAGCGCATATCAATAGCAATTTGCCAACACCTGTGAGAAGTGTTCCCGGATGAGGGGCGTGGGTGGCATTGTTATTCATCTTTGTCTCCTACAAATTAACGATAAGCACCAACAGGATCGCGGCCGGAACGACATACCGCACCAGTTGCCGCCACACTTTGTACAGCAGGGTGTCGCCCACGCGCAGTTCGTCGAGGGTCGATTGCTTTTTGAGTCCCCAGCCAGCCAGCATTGCAATGAGTACACCACCCAGGGGCATCATGAAATTCGAAACGATATAGTCGAGTGTTTCGAAAATGTTGCGCTCGGCAAAGGCGGTCAGAAAACCCAGCGGGTGAAAATTCTCGAGCGTGCTGAATGAAAAAACCGTGCCCAACCCGGCCAGCCACAGCAACGAAACCACGATGATAACGATCCTTGGTCGGGACATGCCTGAATAATCCTCGACAGTTGCCACCACGCATTCCAGTATGGTGATGGCGGAAGTCAATGCGGCCAGCGCCATCAGGACAAAGAACAATGGGCCCAGGATAGCGCCACCCGGCATCTGGCCAAAGGCGATCGGGAGGGTCTCAAAAATCAGACCCGGGCCTTCGGCAGGTGAGAGACCGTGCGCAAACACCACGGGAAATATCGCCAGGCCTGCGATCAGGGCAACCCCGCCATCTGCCACGGCAACGACGATCGCCGATTTTACGATAGAGGATTTCTGATCCATGTATGCGCCGATTGTCAACAACACACCGAGCCCGATACCAAGCGAAAAGAATGCCTGGCCAACCGCCATCAACACGGTCTGTGAGTTCAACCTTGAAAAGTCCGGTACAAACAGGAACCTGGCACCAGCAGCGAAATCGCCTGCGACCATGGCATAGACGAGCAGGGCAAAGAGTATTACGAACAACGCAGGTGTTAACCAACGCAAGACGTTCTCAAGACCACGGCGCACACCGGCGGCTACTGTCATGGCGGTCAGACCGAGAAATATGACCTGGGAAACGACCATGCGTCCCGGGCTGCTCATCAGCTGATCAAGGCTTGCTGCTGATTGGTCCGGTGTGATTCCTGTGAACCCCACTGTCAGGGCATGGTAGAAATAATCGATCGTCCATCCTGCCACGACCGAGTAAAAACTGAGCGCAATGAAAGCACCGAGAGCAGCCATCTGGCCGTACCAGCGCCAGGCCCTGGAGATACCTTCGCGCTCTGCCAGGTTGTCCATGGTTTTGACGACGCTCGCTCCACCCCGGCGCCCGACCAGGAATTCTGCAATCAATGCAGGTAAGGCGATAAAGGCAATCGCGGCCACGTAGACCAGCACGAATGCACCACCGCCGTTTTCGCCGGCCACGTAGGTGAATTTCCACACATTCGAGATACCGACAGCGCTGCCGATCGCGGCTGCCATGAACATCAGGTTCGATGACCATTTACGTTCGCTGGCAACCTTGTCAGTACCGCTCATACCTGGTCTTCCCCATCGTGGAGGTTCATCTTGATAATCCTGGTATGTGGCCCGTCAGGGTCCCGTTCGAGATCATACATATCACCGGCCGGGATGGCCTGGGTCTGTAGCAGCGTGGAAATTGCCTGCCGGTCTTCTTCATCGAGACGCAGACTGCCCAGGGCGAGATTCTCCCTGGCCCGTGATTGACTGCCAATTCCCAGGATTACCCCGGCCACTTGCGGCTGGTCCAGCACCCACCGCGCTGCAACCGCGCCTATGGATGCCTGGTGTCTGCTCGCGATATTGGCAAGTACTCCCAACAGTTTCCGAAACACGTCCCAGCCACCGACCTCGTCGATGATGAGCCGGTACTTTTGCAGGGAACGGTTCATATTCACAGGAGGGGTGGTATCGAGGTATTTTTCAGTCAGAAAGCCGCCTGCAAGCACGCCGTATGGCAGTAACTTGATTCCGGTAGCTGCAGCCAGGCCGGCCATGTGCTTTTCTGGTCGGCGGTCGAGTAGTGAATACTGTGATTGCAGGGATACGACGTTTGCGCCGGCAGCGACGATTTGCCGCAGGTGTTCGGTGTCAAAATTCGTTACACCAAGCAATCGGATCTTGCCGGCTTGTTGTGCCCGGATCAACCGGTCAGCCAGGGCTTCCAACCCGGGCGTGTTGTAGTCCCACCAGTGAAACTGGAGGAGGTCGAGTTGCTCGACACCGAGTCGTTTGAGCGAACGGTCAATGGACGCATCGATATCCGCATCGCTCAGCGCATGCAGCGTGTCTCTGTCGGGGGCAAATTTCGTATGAATCTGTATCTTGTCAGGATCATCCAGGCCACGCCGAAATTTCCCCAGGAGTTCTTCCACACCGATATAGATATCAGCGCAGTCAAATGTCGTAAAGCCATGATCAACAAGCTCGGAGAAGATGCTCAGAGATTCCTTTTCGGAACCGGGTCCACCGCCATGGTCCGGCGTCAGCTGCCAGCAACCATTGATAACACGTGCAATCGTGTAGCCGGGCGCAAGCTCGAATCGCTCGACCTCAGTCATCGGTCGCACAGATCAACGGAACAACAGTCGTTTCACTGTGCCGGAATGTCGATTTTCCCGTTCTTGTGATCCTGAACCGGGCGCCGCAATGGGGGTCGGGACAGGCAATTTCAGCATCCGTGGACATCCAGTCATTTTTGTCTGTCAGACGCTGCTTGGCCGGCAATAGCGGCAGGATTGCAGCCAGCGCATAAACGGAAAAAGTCTGACCTGCCGGCAGTTTCAGATTCTCACCGGACAGCTCGAAATAATCGCCAACCGTGTGATTACACACCATGGCGTTCTGATCACCGACGACCTCTACACGCAGGTTCCAGAGTTCAAACTCATCGTTAATGTCGGTCATGGCCTATGTCCCTGAACGTCTTAGCCTCACAGGCGGCATTTCTTTGTGACCCGGCGCCGTTCTTAATCACTGTGTCCATGGCAGTCATTTTCTCACAACATGAAGCGGCATGGGTCCTGCTTTGTTGAAAAAAAGGGATTCAAACCAGGCCGCGGCGGGCAACAGGCACATGACAGAAGGATATGGCACCGCCTGACCGGCCAGTCGTACTGTTTATAAAAGTATTCGTATTCGGTGGTGTTTATTACCGCTGGGTTGTTTCCGTTTCCGCCAGCTTGAATTCGTCCGGGAAGTCGTTGCTGTACAGCCAGGTATCGACCTGGGTTTCTTTTCCCGGCAGGTGCTTCTTGCACAGTGCGACAAATTCTTTTTCAGTCAACTGCGTTCGGGCAAACAGGTCCCGTGCAAACGTGGCGAACGGCTCATCGCCCATTTGGCGTAAAAGGTAATTGAAGAACAGCCTGGTGCGCCCCGACAGGATGTAATCGTCCTTGTAGTCGCTCATGCTGTCCGACGTGATCTTCAACAATGGGATTTCGGGTGGTCGTTGGTTGCCCCAGCGATCCGTCGCAACGCCCTTGTTCTCCAGGTAGTAGTTTTCCAGGCTGAGCATGTATTCATCGTAAACCGCCTGGCCGTATAAATGCCGCAAGGCAGGCAGGTGGAAATAGCTGGGGAAGCCCTCGATCGCCAGCGACCAGAGCGGGTCAGAGTGGCTGACTTGCACCGATACGAACGGGTGCACCAGTTCATGGGCAATGGTGCGCTTCGCCCAGGCGGCGGTGTCGAACGAACGGAAAGTATCCGAGCTGACGCCGACCATGTTGTGCGATGAGATATCGCCGTATTGAGGCATTTCCAGCAGGTTCAAAGTGTCCAGGCCGGCATCCTGCCGGTAATGCTCCTTATAACAGGCCAGCAGGCTTTGTGTGAAATTGGTCACGGATTTGGCTGCCCGGTGTGATTCGTCATTGCTGACATGGTAGATGGTGACATTGCCGGACCTGAGCTGCAGGTACTCCCGCGCGGTGACCTGCAGGTCCCGAAGCGCGATGTCCTCCGCGCGCCAAGTGGTGAGCGCGTGTCCGGGTGTGAGTTGTTCAGATGTCTTTTCACCCACGAATACCAGTTGATATCGCCTGGGTATCTTGAAACGGACGCTGGGGAAATCCGTTTTGTAGACGTCATCATCGTCTCCCAGGAACACCGGGAACCACAGGCTGTAGCCGTATGAACGCAGGAATACTCCACCATCGTCGATCCTCATGTAGTCGGATGGTGAGCGGGCCGATGAGGGATGGAAGTGCCCCTGGTAGCTGACTTTCAGCTCGGGGTTGGCCAATTCGCTGCCGACTTCGAAAGTGACCTTTACGGCTACCAGCGAGTAACTCGAGTCGTAGAAAACCCGCTCGGCTTTGAAGTCGATTTCCTGTGAGTCCAGTGACAGGGATTCCACCTCCAGTTCACCGTGCAGGTAGAACAACTTTTCGCCGGGTACAAGCGGCTCCGTAAACCTGATGGCGGCTTGCCCTTGCATGTGGCTCTTTTGCGGTGTGAACTCAATATCCAGCGTATAACTGGATACCGTTTCGGCAGCGGCATATGCACTGGCAGTGGAGACAAACAGGGAAATAATCAGCAGCTGGGCGAACTGTTTCATGGCTCCTCCGATAGCCGGGCTATTGGAGAGTACGACGCCCCGTCAAGGCAAACGTTACAGGTGATGCCTAGCCGTCGATGGTCGCGTTCAATCCATGCGCGGCAAATTGGGCGACGATGCGTTCCAGGTCCTCTTTGCCGGGTTCACGCATCGGGCCAGGGTCGTAGACCTTTCCCAGCTTGGCGGCCTTGCCCCTGGCGACATCATGGTAGGGCAGCAGGCTGACCGGTTTTTTGGTGCCGGGCAGGGCAGCGACAAAGACAGCGGTTGCCTCGATATTTTCCACGTCGGTATTAACCCCCTCGATCAGGGGGATGCGTATCTGGATGTCTGCATCGGTCCCGGCCAGCGCCTGCAGGTTTTTCAGAATCCGCTTGTTGCCGGCCCCGGTCCATTCCCTGTGCCGGGCGCTGTCCATCAGTTTCAGGTCGTACAAAAACAGGTCGGTGTGTTTGGCGACATCCAGCAGTGTGTTCAACGAGGCCAGCCCGGATGTATCCACCGTGCGGTGGATGTTCGATTTGCCGCAGGCATCGAGTATCTCGGTCAGAAATTTTGGATACAACAGGGGCTCGCCACCTGAAAACGTCACACCGCCACCCGATTCTTCGAAAAACACCCGTTCGTTTTCGATGACTTTCAGCAGGTCTGCAACCGACTCGTAACGCCCGGACATTTCCGTGGCCTTTGCCGGGCAGACTTCGGCACATTGCCCGCACAGCTCACAGAGACCCGCATCGGTCACGATGCCATCCGGTGTCAGTTCACAGGCCTGCACAGGGCAGACCTTGACACATTCCTGACAGCCGATGCACTTGCTCGCGGTGTACATTTTCTGCACCTGTGGCGAGACGCTTTCCGGGTTGTGACACCAGCGGCAGGCCAGCGGGCAGCCCTTCAGAAATATCGTTACACGTATGCCGGGACCGTCATTGATGGCGTAGCGCTTGATGTCGAATACCAGGGCATCAGGCATGACAGGGCCTGCAAATATCTGCCAGGTAGCTGTAGCGGAAGTCCATTCTAGAATGACTCGTTCTCGGTGCGCTCGATGACTTCCTGCTGCAGGTCCGCGTTCATGTCGTTGAAGTAGTCGCTGTAGCCAGCCATGCGCACCAGAAGATCCTTGTAGTCCTCGGGGCATTGCTGGGCAGCTTGAAGCGTTGCAGTATCAACGATGTTGAACTGCACGTGGTGCCCGCCCAGCTTGAAATAACTGCGGATCAAAGCCCCGAGCTTGGCCAGGTCCTTGTCCCGCTTCAACAGGCTGGGCAGGAAACGCTGGTTCAACAAGGTGCCGCCGGACATCGTGTGATCGAGCTTGGTGAGTGACCGGATCACCGCTGACGGACCGTGGGTGTCAGCGCCGTGTGACGGCGAGGTGCCGTCGGAAATCGATTTGCCGGCCAGGCGCCCGTTCGGCGTGGCTCCCATCACCTTGCCGAAGTAGATATGGCAGGTGGTCGAGAGCATGTTCAGGTGGAACACACCACCGCGTACATTGGGCTTGCCATCGATCGCGGTGAGCAGGTCGCCGTACACTTTCAGCGCGATATTGTCGGCATAGTCATCGTTGTTACCGAAAAATGGTGTCCTGTTCAGCAGTGTCTGGCGCAGGAATTCCTCGCCCTCGAAGTTTTTTGCCACCGCGTCGAGGATTTTCTGCATGGAGAACTTCTGTTCCTCGAAAACGTGTTTCTTCAGCACCGCCAGGGAGTCGGTGGTGGTGCCCAGTCCGGTGCACTGGATGTAATTGGTGTTGTAACGCGGACCACCATCGTAATAATCCCTGCCCTTGGCGATGCAGTCCTCGATGACCACCGATAAAAACGGCGCCGGGGCGTACTTGGCGAACATCCGGTCGATGTAATTACTGACCCGGATCTTGGTATCGATGATGAAATTGAGTTGCCTCAAAAAGGCGTCGTATAAATCTTCATAGCTGCCGAATTTCAAGCGGATCGCCGGTCTCGATACCCGCCCGCTTGCCGGTCACCGGGTCGATGCCGTTGTTCAGCGTGATTTCCAGCACCTTTGGTACGTTCAAATAACCGGTCAGCAGGAAGGCCTCCTTGCCAAACGCGCCGACCTCGATGCAACCGCTGCAACCGCCTTCGCGGGCGTCCTGCAGTGTCTTGCCCTGGCGTAGCAACTCGGCGACATAGATTTCGGTATTGAACACCGACGGGTAGCCGTGGCCCTGGCGGATGACCTTGCAGGCAGCAAACAGGAATTGATCAGGGGTTTCACTGGAGATGTGCACCGAGTTGCCCGGTTGCAGGATGTGCAGCTCCTCGATGACCTCGAGCAGTATGTAAGAAACCTCGTTGACCCCGTCCTCGCCATCCGGCGTGATACCACCGATGTTGATATTGGTGAAATCGTTGTAAGTACCGCTCTCACGGGCGGTGATACCCACCTTGGGTGGCGCCGGGTGGTTGTTGACCTTGATCCAGAAACAGCACAGCAATTCCTTGGCCGTCTCGCGGGTCAGCGTACCGTCAGCCAATCCGGCGGCATAAAACGGCGCCAGGTGCTGGTCGAAGTGGCCCGGGTTCATGGCGTCCCAGCCGTTCAGCTCGGTGATCGTACCCAGGTGTACGAACCAGTACATCTGGATGGCCTCATGGAAGTTGCGTGGCGCATTGGCCGGAACATGACGGCAGACTTCGGCGATCTTATTGAGTTCAGCCACGCGTTGCGGGTCGGTTTCCGTCCCGGCCATCTGTTCAGCCATCTCAGCATGGCGTTCGGCAAATACAATCACCGCGTTACAGGAAATATCCATGGCCGTGAGTGCTTCGAAACGGTCCGTTGCCGTCGGATCGTTCAGATAATCCAGCGCCGCGATTTCCGCCGCGATCTGCGCCTTGAAATCGAGCATACCCTTTTGATAGATTTGACCGTCCAGGCCGTGTGCCCGGCGGCGCGTTGCTCCATGAACTCGGTGAAAACCCCCGCCTGGTAGGCCGCCAGCCATTCATCGGGCACGTGGCCGAAAATCCGTTCGCGGATGGTTTTGCCCTGCCAGTAGGGGATCACTTCCCGTGCGTAGGTGTCGATATCTTCCCGGGGAATCGTGTAGCGCTGCTGATCGCGGGTATTGAGGACTTCGAAATCCTCGACGCTGTGGCAGGTCAGTTCAGGAAAGGTCGGCACTGCCTTGGGTGCCGGGCCGCGTTCACCGACGATCAATTCGTCATTGCCGATGTACAGTGTTTTTTTCTTGCAGTGCTCAAGGAAGTTCAGCGCGCGCAACACCGGCATCGAGTGTTTGCCGTAGTTTTCCTTGTAAAACTCGGTCTCGTGCAGGGCGCGTTCAATGGACAGGCTCGGCTGGGTCTCCACGCTGAGCTTGCGCAGACGACGGACGCGGTCATTCATACCCGGGCCGATATCACTCGCGCAGTCGGGGTAAAAGTTACCCTCGCTGTCTGCTTTTCTCTGTGGCCCCTGGCCGTTGTCGTTCAATAAGTCCATGAAAGGGATTTTCTCATTTTTCCATAGTTAAATGATAGCGGGTCAGAATATAGTCTTCATTAGGACGCCGCCGAAGTGCCTGTCATTTTCAGGACTCGCCTTAGCACTCACTCTGCTTAAATGGGGCAGCGGTGTATTATGTTCATATTCAACGCATGGAGGTCGCGTCTTGATGAATGCGGGCGGTTTTGGGAAAAATGACGTGGTGCTGATGGGGCTTGCCTCGGACGCCAATTCGAGTTACAAACGCGGGGCGGCCAAGGCCCCGCCAGCCATCCGCCAGGCCCTGCATTGCGAATCAAGCAACATGTGCTCTGAACTGGGCGTGGACCTGGGCAATCATCCTGGTTTCGTTGATATCGGTGACCGGGTAATTGGCGACGATGTTGAAGATTTCCTGGCGATTGAAGATCACGTCGGTGACATCACCCGGCAAGGCGCAATTCCGTTGGTGCTGGGTGGCGACCATGCGATCACTTACCCGGTCATACGCGCCATCCACGCTGTTCACGGGCCGGTCGATGTGCTGCACTTCGACGCGCACCCCGACCTGTATGCCGATTTCGAAGGCAACCGCTACTCGCACGCCAGCCCCTTCGCCCGCATCATGGAGGAAGATCTGGTCGGGCGCCTCGTGCAGGTCGGCATCCGCACCCTGAATGCGCATCTGCGTGAACAGGCCGAACGATACGGTGTCGAGGTTCACGAAATGCGCAACCTCGACCTCGGGTCAGTCGGACGGGATTTTGACGGCCCGCTTTACATCAGCCTGGACATGGATGCGCTGGACCCGGCGCATGCCCCTGGCGTCTCTCACCAGGAGCCCGGTGGCCTGACCACCCGTCAGGTGCTCGATGTCATCCAGCGCTTATCCTGCCCGATTATGGGCGCGGACATCGTTGAGTTGAACCCCGCACGCGACCTCAATGGCATGACCGCCATGGCGGCGGCCAAGCTGGTCAAGGAAATCGCCGGAAAAATGCTCTCGGGCTAGCAGGAATCAGCAGATAGTTATTGGATGTGCGAACTTTGAAGCGGCGAAAAAATTGCTGAGTCCAGGACGGTCGGGCAGGATGGCCGACCGAGGCTGACCAGGACAGGACGTCCTGTGAGGCCGGCCTGATCAGATTCAGAAATTTTTAAGCGTAGTCCCGGACACATGTCCGGGATCGCTGGCCAGAGAGCACAGACAACAACAATCTGCTGGACCACCACCTGATTAGCCGAATCTATCGTCCGATTGCATCGGCACCAGGCAGGTGGCGTCAGAAGCTGGCTTCAACCTGCTGCTGAATGCTTTCGCAGCGTTCTTTTGATTCAGCCAGCAAGTTACCCAGCTTGCTTTCCATGTCAGCGATAAACGCCTCGTCCTTGGTATGGGGCAGGTTGATACGCACGTTGTGGATTGCACCCTGCACACCGGCCAGGGCCATCAGCGCGCCGACACCGGCATCGGACATGACTGCCATGTTGCCAATGTCTGCAGCCTGTTGGCACAGGTCGATGACCTCGCGGCACAGTTTCGCAGTGCGCAATGGCACCCTGGCGGCTGACTTGTAACCCGCGCAGATCACTTTGGAACGGGTCTCGAGCTGTTCGGGCGTGTCCTTGGCCATGCGCATACCGGCAATGACCTCGTTGAAGGCCTCGGTGTCCGCGTCGACGGCCCGCACCAGTTCGTCCTTGATCGACTGGGCTTTTTCAGCCAGCTTGCACAGCTCACCGTACTTCGAATCGAATTCGCCCTTGCCGATGGACAGGTTGACCACCATCGAGGCCAGTGCGGAGCCCAGTGCACCCGACAGGGCGGCGATCGAGCCACCACCCGGTGCCGGTGTGTCACGTGACACTTCATCGACGAAACCGGCAACCGTCATGTTGACCAACGGACCGTCTGCCACCGGCAAGCCGATGACCTTTTTGTCGATATCGAACTCGGCGACATCAGCCAGGCCCATGGCCTGTACTGCTGTCGTTGCGATATCACGCGCCGGGATGCCGGTGGATTTCTGCATGCGCTCCAGGTAGAACTTGCCGGCCTGTTGCATGGCTTCCCACGGTACGACGCCGACCACTTCCGAGCCGGTAATGACTATACCGCGCTCGACTGCCAGTTTACGCACTGCCTCCAGCACGTTGGCCGGGTGGGTGATCTTGTAGTTGGTCAGGTTCATCGAAATCTGGGCACACTGGTAGTCATCCACGACCCAGCCGATACCCTTGAGGTGGGTGAACATGCCGTCTTTGTATACTGGCCGTCCAACGAGGTTGTCCGGGTCCAGGCCGATGGAGCGGTAACGCGCATACAGGTCCTTGCCGTAGTTTTCCTTGTAATACTCCGCCAGTTCTTCGAATGAACCCGCTACGAAATCGGAATTCCCGTCCGCGTACTTGCCCTCCTCGAAGTAAACGACATCACCCTTGTAGTAGAAAGGCTTGACGTTACCGATGCGCTTCCAGCGGCCGCGCTCACGGATTTCATAGGCTATTTCGTTGGCGTAACGCCGGTCGGTGGTGTTCAGGTTGATGTTGTAGGCGATCAGGAATTCCCGTGCGCCGACTGCCGTTGCACCCGTGCCGGGATTGAATACGGCCGGGCCAAAGTCGGGTTTCCAGGCAGGGTCAGCCAGTTTTTTCTCAAGTCCTTCGTATTGGCCGGCACGCACCTTGGCCAGGTTCTGCCGTTCGGGCACGCTGGCTGCGTGTTCATAGAGATAGACTGGTATTTGCAGTTCTTCACCGATGCGCTTGCCCACCTGGCGTGCAATTTCAGCGCAGTCTTCCATCGTCGCACCGCTGACCGGGACAAACGGGCAGACATCGGTTGCGCCAAAGCGGGCGTGTTCCCCATGGTGTTTCGACATGTCGATCAGATCAGCGGCCCTTTGCACCGCGCGGAAAGCGGCCTCTTTGACCGGTTCAGGCTCACCGATAAAGGTCACCACCGTGCGGTTGGTGCTATCGCCGGGATCGACATCGAGCAGTTGGATGCCCTGTACACCTTCGATCACATCGGTGATCTGCTTGATGATGGAAAGGTCGCGGCCTTCAGAAAAATTTGGTACGCATTCGATTACTTTTTTCACGGTTTCACAGCCTGTGCAGTGTTGTTCAATTCGGGTTGCGGATTATAGATGATTTCAGGCGGCAACCTGCTCATCCAGGTTCAACAACAGGGCATTGCCACCTGTTGCCGCAATGTTAACCGTCCTGGTCTTTTCCACCACGAAACGCAGCAGGTAATTGGGTCCGCCCGGCTCGACCACCATCGGCACGATGGCGCCGCCTCGGTCTGAAAGCTCCAGCAGCATGGCCAGGGCTTCGTCCACGGGGCCGGACCAGGCAATGCCTGCCGTGCGCATATCCCGGGTTGCCTGTTCACGCACTCGCTTGCCGGGTATGAAGTGTAAGACTTCCTTCGGGATACCGGCCTCCAGCATCAGCTGGATGACTTCTGCAGCCGGTATCTCCTGGTTTTCAGCAGGGCAGGCGATAACCGTGTTGCCCGCTGCAAGGGCCGCGGCAACCTGCTGGACAAAAGCGTGGTTGGGTGTTCCGGGGGCGACTGCGCAGAAAAAGACACCACGGCCGTGCAGACTCAGTTCGTTGGTTTCCCCGGTCGGGCCGGGCAGGACCAGTGGCGCCTGGCACTTCTGGCGTGCCTGGTCGGCATAGTAGCGCAGCACCATCATGCTGGCCTGTTGCTCCGGCATACGCTCCTCGATCAATTCTGCGGCCTTGTCCAGCACGATCGCTCGTTGGTCGCCGCCAGCCAGGTTCCAGTCAAGCTGCACGGCGGCCGCTGTTTCAAACGCTTGACCGATGTGTTCCGCCGTGACCTGCTCAACGGTTTTGCCGGTAATGATGGCCTTGGCATTGCCTTCGGCTTGGTCGCCTTCTGTCAGGGCAGGCGGGTCCTGGACGACGATTTCGTCGCGGGCAAAACGGGTCATGTAGTTGGGTCCGCCCGCCTTGGGGCCGGTACCTGACAGACCCTGGCCGCCAAAGGGGTTGACGCCGACCACGGCGCCGACCATGTTGCGGTTGATGTAGTTGTTGCCCACCCGCGTCAGGTTCACGACATCATCGGCAAACTTCTCGATGCGGCTGTGAACACCCAGTGTCAGGCCAAAGCCGGTGCTGTTGATCTCGTCGATCAGCTTGCCGAACTCAGGTTTCCTGAAACGTACCACGTGCAGGATGGGGCCGAAGATCTCACCGGGCAGCTGATTTACGGATTTCAGTTCGATCAGGTGCGGTGGCACGTATGTGCCGCTTTGCAGGTCTTCCGGCACCTCGCAGGCGTAGTGCAAAACGGCTTCCTTTTTCATGTTTTCAACGTGTTGCAGCAGGTCTTCTTTTGATGTCTTGTCGATGACCGGGCCGACATCCGTGGCCAGTTGCCACGGCCGGTTGACGGACAACTCGGCCATCGCGCCTTTCAGCATCCTGATGATGCTATCGGCGATTTCGTCCTGTATGTAGATGACCCTCAGTGCCGAACAACGCTGGCCTGCGCTCAGGAATGCAGAGCGGATGGCATCGTCCACGACCTGCTCGGGCAGGGAGGAGGAATCGACCACCATCGAGTTCTGTCCACCGGTTTCAGCAATAAATGCGGGTACTTCGCCGCCGCGTTCCACCAGGGTCCGCTGGATATTCAAGGCGACTTCCGTGGAGCCGGTAAACGCCACACCCTTGATGCGGGTATCCGTATTGATGATTTCGCCCAGCAAACGGCCACGCCCCGGGACAAGGTTCAGGACATCACCCGGCACGCCCGCCTCGTGCAATATCTTGACGGACTCCGCACCAATCAACGGGGTCGGGTCAGCGGGCTTGGCGATCACGGAATTGCCAGCGGCCAGGGCTGCTGCCACCTGGCCGGTGAAAATCGCCAGCGGGAAGTTCCACGGGCTGACACAAAAGAATACACCGCGGCCGCGCAGGCTGAACTGGCTCGCACCACCCAGCGGGTCGATTGATGATTCCGCAACGGAAAATCGCTTGCGCGCCTGCAAGGCGTAGTAACGCAGGAAATCGACGGCTTCGCGTACTTCAGATACCCCATCGTTAAGTGTCCGGCCTGCCTCGTATGCGATCAGCGCCACCAGTTCGGACATCCGTGACTGCATGATATCGGCCGCACGTTCCAGAATTTCAGCCCGCGCATCGCCACCGAGTGCATCCCAGGCCGGCTGTGAAGTCGGCCGCCACGTCGAGCGCCTTGTTGACCTCCTCGGCGCTTGCCTTGCGGCAATAGCCGACCACCGTGCCGGTGTCCGTGGGTGAGGTAACCGGCTCACCGCCTTCGGTGTTCATTTCGCCACCGATGATCGGGCCTGCAATCCAGGTTTTCTTCGCCAGCGGTTCAACGACTTCCAGTAATTGTCTGACCGCATCGGGGTTGGTCAGGTCGATGCCGTGTGTGTCGGGGCGGTCGTCACCACCGGCGCGCAGTATGTCAACGGGCAACGGTATGGCGGAGTGACGGCGGGAGGCGCTCGCTTCTACCTCGGTTTGCACATCGGTCGCGATCTGGGCAACCGGCACCTTCTTGTCCAGGAAGCGGTTGACAAAAGAGCTGTTCGAGCCGTTCTCCAGCAGACGGCGCACCAGGTAGGGCAACAGGTCTTCATGTGCGCCAACCGGGGCATACACACGCACCGGCGCCGGTGAACTGCCGATACCCTTGGCCAGTTGCATGTGCAGCAGGTCGCCCATGCCGTGCAGACGCTGGAATTCGAATTGTTTGTCCTGGGCCAGTTCCAGGATCATCGCCGCGGTCAGGGCGTTGTGGGTGGCGAACTGGGGATAGATGACATCCTGTGCATCCAGCAGGGTGGCTGCGCACACCTGGTAACACAAATCGGTGTTGACCTTGCGCGTGTATACCGGGTAGTCCGCATGGCCTTGTTCCTGGGCGTGTTTGATTTCGCTGTCCCAGTAGGCGCCCTTAACCAGCCGCACCATCAGTTTGCGCCCGGCGTCACGCGCCAACTCGATCACCCACCGGGTAACCAGCGGGGAGCGCTTGTCGTATGCCTGCAGTACAAAACCCAGTCCGTCCCAGCCCATCAGCTTCGGGTCACGCGCCAGGGATTCGAACAGGTCCAGGGAAATATCGAGCCGGTCGGCTTCTTCAGCGTCAATGGTAAAGCCGAGACCGAAGTTCATGGCCTCCAGCGCCAGGTTACGGATACGCGGCAGCATTTCCGCCATGACACGCGGTTCCTGCTGCAGTACTGGTAACGGGGGTGCAGCGCCGAGAGTTTTATCGATATACCATTGGCCCTGATGACGTTGTCCAGGGTTTCCCGGTTGCCGATTTCCCGTATCGCCTTCAGATAGGCGTCGTAGTAGCGGTCGGCGTCCTGCATTGTGCGTGCGCCTTCACCGAGCATGTCAAAGGAAAAGCGTGTACCCTTGCGGTTTTCCTTGCGGCCGCGGTCAATGGCATCATCGATCTTTCGGCCCAGCACGTACTGCTGGCCCATGATCTTCATGGCCTGGCGAATGGCGGCCCGCACGACCGGTTCACCGATCCGGTTGACCATCTTGTGGATCCAGGTTTCCGTGTTCTCGGTGATTTCAGACTCGAGCGCGACCACGCGTCCGGTCAGCATCAGACCCCAGGTTGAGGCGTTGACGAATATCGAGTCAGACTCACCACGGTGCTGACCCCAGGCGCCGGACAGTATCTTTTCAGCAATCAAATCATCGGCGGTTTCGGCGTCAGGTACACGCAGCAGTGACTCGGCCAGGCACATCATTGCCACGCCTTCCTTGCTCGACAGGCTGTATTGCTGCATGAACTGGTCCATCATGCCCGCCTTGTCGGAGTCTTCACGGCAACCCGCCACCAGCATGCGGCCCTTGGAGACGATGCGTTCGCGTTGCACGTCGCTGAGTTGTGATGCCTTCAACAGGTCGTCTACGCAGCTTTTTTCATCTGCGTGTTTGGTCTGGCGGATTTGGGTGCGCAAGTTGTCAAGTGAGGATTGGGAAGACATGGCAGTTCCTGCTGGTCGGGGTTATCAACACATAACTGATATTTTCGCCTATTTGGCGTAATATTATTCTTCGTTATAAATTTTATTGCCTAATTAAATATGGCTAAATAATCATTTATATTGAAAACATTATGAGTAAAAAACAGAAATCACTGGACCGGATCGATTACCGCATCCTCGAGATACTGCAACACAACGGCAGGATCACCAACGTAGACCTGGCCGAGCAGGTACACTTGAGCCCGCCGCCGTGCCTGGAGCGTGTCAAACGCCTGGAGCGCGAAGGTTATATCGAAAAATACGTGGGTATCTTGAACCCGTACAAGTTGAATGCCGGTCTGCTGGCTTTTATCCAGGTCACATTGCACAGTACTGCGAGCAAGGACCTGGAAAAATTCAATAAGGCCGTGGGTGGTCTTGCACAGGTGCAGGAATGCCACATGGTATCCGGCGGTTTTGATTACCTGATCAAAGTGCGTGCGTCAGATATGCAGGCCTACCGTCATTTTCTCGGTCACGAACTGGCCGACATACCCAACGTGCGGGAAACCCACACTTACGTGGTGATGCAGGAGGTCAAGGTCGAAAGCAGTATCCCGCTCGGATCATGAACATTGCCCGGTGGTTCGCCCGTGTGGGCTCCTGGCCCCACAGCCCTTCGGGCGTGACCCAGTGCTAAGCCTTACCGGATCGCATCGCACGTCCCTGTGCTCCTTGCGATCTACACTCCATCCATGGAGATAATTTCTCCCCTAACGACTCTCAGGATTCGGTGCGGTGCGCAAATGTCACCCACACCGGCAAACTACAGGGCAATCAATGAAGGGACCAGCAGTGATTGTTCTCAAGGCCTACGCCTGGTATCGGGTAGCCAGGAGTATGGGGGAAATTGCATCAGGAATGATGGGTAAAGGCCTCGGGATGGGCCTGGTCTGGCAGGCCGAGGATTATGTCCTTGCTGAAATGTACTTTATGTTCCTGCTTGCGGAATTGAATGAAGAATCCCGGGCCGCCGGGGGGTCCGGCCTTGTCTATATCCCCCAGCCAACATGGCCTGCTGACTAGGACCGCAACAGATGTCATGGTCCTTTTTCAAACGGGCGTGGCTAACGGGGATACAGGTATTCCAAGCTGAGACCTTACACAACAGGGATGTTGTGTAAGAGCCTACAGGGATGTATCCACGGCGTGTCTCAGGTGGATATACCTGTGTCGCCGTCGTAATTGCTCCTTCGTTCCAGGCTTTTTAGCCTATTCCTCATCCATAAACGGGTAGGGGAAAGCCTCTGGTGCATCGAAGGTCTCCTTGATTGTGCGCGGTGATACCCAGCGTATCAGGTTCAGGTATGAGCCGGCCTTGTCGTTGGTGCCGGACGCTCGCGCCCCGCCAAATGGCTGCTGCCCGACCACGGCGCCGGTTGGCTTGTCATTGATATAGAAGTTACCGGCGGCGTTTTCGAGTTTGGCCATGGCGAAGCTGACCGCTGTGCGCTCGGTGGCGAACACGGCGCCCGTGAGCGCGTAAATGGAGGTCTTGTCACACAGATCCAGTGTCTCCTCGAATTTTTCATCCTCGTAAACATAAATCGTCATGACCGGGCCAAAGATTTCCTCTTCCATGGTCCGGAAATGCGGGTTGTCAGTGAGAATCACGGTGGGCTCGATGAAATAACCTTCGCTGTCATCGTAGCCACCGCCGATGATGACTTCTGCGTCACTTGCATCCTTTGCGTAGTCAACGAATTCGGTGATGTCGGCGAACGCAGACCTGTCGATGACGGCATTGAAGAAATTGCTGAAATCAGTGGTCGGACCCATCTTTATCCTGGCACACTCTGTCTCCAGTTCTTCGCGCAGTGCCGGCCACATGGATGCCGGGATATATGCACGCGAGGCCGCCGAACATTTCTGGCCCTGGAATTCGAATGCACCGCGGATAATGGCGGTTGCTACTTTCTTCATGTTGGCGCTCTTGTGTGCAAATACGAAATCCTTGCCGCCGGTTTCACCAACGATACGCGGGTAGGACTTGTAGTTGGCAATGTTGCCACCGACGGTTTTCCACATCTGGTGGAAGACGGCGGTGGAGCCGGTGAAGTGGATACCACCGAGGTCACGGTGCGCCAGGCAGGTTTTGCCGACCAATGAACCCGGGCCGGGGATGAAATTGATCACGCCATCCGGCAGACCGGCTTCTTTCATGATCTGCATGAACAGATACGGCGTGTAAACACAGGACGAGGCGGGTTTGAGCAGCACGGTATTACCCATGATCGCAGGCGAAGCTGCCAGGTTGCCGGCGATGGCCGTGAAGTTGAACGGTGCGACCGCGAATACAAATCCTTCCAGCGGGCGTTGCTGCACTGAATTCCACACACCTTCCGGTGAGTACAAAGGCTGGTCGCTGTAGACCTGTTGCGCGAAGTAGACATTGAAACGCAGGAAGTCTATCAGTTCACAGGCCGCATCGATCTCGGCCTGGTACGCGCTCTTGCTGGTGGATAGCATGCTGATGGCGTTCATGATATAGCGGTATTTGCCGGCCAGCAGGTCAGCCGCTTTCAGGAAGATCGCTGCGCGCTCTTCCCAACGCAGGGAGCCCCATTCTTCCTTGGCTGCCATGGCCGTTTCGATCGCCAGCATGATCTCTTGTTCCCCGGCCTGGTGATAGTCGGCCAGCACATGCTGGTGATCGTGTGGCATGACGACCTGGCCGAGCTTGCCAGTACGGATTTCCTTGCCACCGATAATCAATGGAATTTCAATTTTTTTACCGGCGATTTCATCCAGGGCAGCTTTCAGTTTGGCGCGTTCCGGTGAGCCCGGCGCGTAGTCATAGACCGGTTCGTTGAACGGTGTCGGAACTTCGAAAATAGCATTGTTGAGCAGGTTCATGGAAGGCACCTTTGTCATCTCTGATGGTTATCAATCGGGTGAATAATCAAGGCGGGTATTTTAGCCTGTTTTACGGGTGGTTTCCTTGACGGATTAGCGCTTGTCTGAGATGCTCGGAGCAAGCACGGAGCACAGACGATGAACACCCGGCAGGAGATCACGAACGCACTTGAATTCTATATCGGCGGTGAGTGGGTTGCGCCTGTCAGCCCGTGCACACTCGATGTCATTAATCCTGCAACAGAGCAAGCCATGGGCCGCATCAGCCTCGGCAGCACTGGTGACGTGGACCGGGCAGTGGCAGCGGCCCGGGCAGCGTTCGAGACATTCAGCCAGAGCAGTATCGATGAGCGTATCGCACTGTTCGAAAGGATACTGGTGCTCTACAAACAACGCTGGGATGACATTGCCCGGGTCATCCGCCTGGAAATGGGCGCTCCGGTCACCCTGGCCGCCGGATCGCAGACCGGTTCGGCTTATGCCTTGTTCAAATCCGCGCTACAGGCCCTCAAGACATTTGAATTTGAATACCGGCTCGGCAATACGCGGATCATGCATGAGCCCATCGGTGTCTGTGGCCTGATCACGCCGTGGAACTGGCCCATCAACCAGGTGGCCCACAAGGTCGCAACCGCACTTGCCTGTGGTTGCACCATGGTGCTGAAACCCAGCGAAATCGCCCCATTTGACGCCATGATCCTGGCTGAAATCCTGCATGAGGCGGGTGTGCCGGCGGGTGTGTTCAACCTGGTCAATGGTGACGGGCCAACCGTCGGTGAAGCCATGTCGGCCCACCCGGGGATCGACATGATGTCATTTACCGGCTCCACCCGTGCCGGGACCGCGGTGGCGCGGGCCGCGGCTGCCAGCGTCAAGCGCGTGGCGCAGGAACTCGGTGGCAAGTCGCCCAATATCATCCTCGACGACGTCAACCTCGAGCAAGCCGTTACTTCGAGCGTGCTGAACATGATGAGCAATACGGGTCAATCCTGTAATGCACCCAGCCGCATGCTGGTGCCGGCCGGCATGCTCGAGGAAGTGGAAGCAATCGCCGTGCAGGCTGCGGAATCCGTGGTCGTGGGAGACCCGCGTGATGAATCGACGACAATGGGACCGCTGGTGTCTGAACTGCATTGGAACAGAGTCCAGGGCCTGATCCAACAGGGTATAGAGGAGGGGTGCCGGGTCATCACCGGAGGGGCTGGCAAACCGGTGGGTCTGGAGACCGGGTATTACGCCAGACCGACTATTTTTTCCGGGGTTACAAATGATAAGACCATAGCGGTGGAGGAAATTTTTGGCCCGGTGCTGGCCATACTCAGTTACAAGGACGTGGATGAAGCCATTGAGATTGCCAATGACACGCTTTATGGTTTATCCGCCTACGTGGCCTCCACGGATATTGACCGTGCCAACAGCGTGGCCCGGCGTCTGCGTGCCGGCAACGTGCATATCAACGGGCAATGGGGTGACAGGACCACGCCGTTCGGCGGTTACAAGCAATCCGGCAATGGCCGCGAGGGCGGCGTATACGGTTTCCCCGACTTTGTCGAGATCAAGGCCGTAATGGGCTATTATTGATTCTTTGGACTCAGGGGTACGGAAAAATCGATTGTAAAGACTGTCAATTCAAGTCAGTGCCCGTCCAGAGTCTGACCGAGGCGCAAATGCAGAAGATGGACGCGAGACGTTCGGAACTGTATTTCAGAAAAGGTGAGTTGATGAGCAAGCAGGGTATGCTCATGACACACATTTTTTACCTGCGCACCGGTTTTGCCAAGCTGTTCCTTGAGAATAATGGCGAAAAGATCATCCTGGGTATCGCCAGGCCCGGCACTTTTATCGGTATCCAATCCCTGTACGGTGAACCCGTGTTCCCGTTCTCGGCGGAGGCCATGACCGATACCGAAGTTTGTCTGAAAGATATCAATATTTTCCGGGAACTGGTGCTGGAGAACTCGTCCTTTGCCAAGGATGTTATCGAAATTCTGAACACGGACCTGATCCAGTCTTACAACCGGATGTTTTCACTGACCACCAAGCAGATCGATGGGCGTTTCTCGGAGTTGCTGCTGTTCCTTTCCAACGTTTTTTACCAGTCCAGCCCGTTCGACCTGACAATTTCCCGCAGAGAGATCGCGGAACTGATTTCCACTACGCCGGAAAGCGTTTCCCGCCTGATTGGAAAATTCAAGAACGAGGGAATTATCGGCGGCTCGGGTCACACCATCGAGATTTTGAACCTCGACGCACTTGAGGCCCTGTGCCACTGCAAGTTGCTGAACACCTCAAAAATCTGAACACCTGGATTGCCTTGTAAACCCGTTAACAACACAGATGCCTGATGGGCATGGTTGTTTCTGGTCACGCAGGGATATGCAAAACCTTAAACATTGTTAGAATAGTCGCCCATGGAATTACCTGCAGACAGAAAAAATTCATATAGCCGCGAGGATCTCGAAACCTGCGGCCAGTTCGGCCTGTTTGGGCCGGATGGCGGCAAATTGCCAACCGACAACATGCTGATGTTGGACCGTATCGTCGAAATCACCCATGACGGCGGGCAATACGGAAAGGGTTTTATCAAGGCGGAGCTGGATATACACCCCGGGCTGTGGTTTTTCGATTGCCACTTTGTCGACGACCCGGTAATGCCCGGTTGCCTTGGGCTGGATGCCTTGTGGCAGCTGAGCGGATTTTTCCTGTCCTGGATCGGTTGCACGGGCAAGGGCAGGGCGCTGGGCTGCGGACAGGTCAAGTTCACTGGTCAGGTTCTGCCGACTGCAAAAAAAGTGACCTATACTTTACATATGAAACGGGTCATCTCCCGCAAACTGAGTATGGCCATCTCCGATGGTGAGGTTGCCGTTGACGGCCGGACCATTTACACCGCAACCGACCTGCGTGTCGGTCTGTTCCTCTCCACAGACAGCTTTTAACTCCTTGGAAAGAATCATGCGTCGAGTAGTCGTTACGGGTATGGGCCTGGTGTCCTGTTTGGGTAATAGCAAGGAATCCGTGCTGGAGTCGTTGCGCGCGGGTAACTCGGGTATCCGCTTCAATGAAGAATTTGCCGCCATGGGTCTGCGTAGCCAGGTCAGTGGGTCACCGGATATCGACCTGGCCGAGCACATTGACCGCAAGCACTTGCGATTTATGGGTGACGCCGCCTCTTTTGCCTACGTTTCGATGCAAAAAGCCATCGAAGATGCCGGTCTGGATGCCGGACAGGTCAGCAACCCGCGCACCGGTCTGATCGCAGGGTCCGGTGGCGCATCCAGCGCCAATATCGTCGAGGGTGCGGACAAGTTGCGGGAACGGGGCGTACGCCGCCTGGGGCCATACCTGGTGCCACGCACAATGAGCAGCACCGTGTCAGCCTGCCTGGCCACGCATTTTGGTATCCGTGGCCTGAACTATTCCATCACCTCGGCATGCGCTACCAGTACACACTGTATCGGTGCCGCGATGGAACAGATCCAGTGGGACAAGCAGGATGTCGTGTTTGCCGGTGGTGGCGAGGAAGAACACTGGTCGCTGGCCATGATGTTCGACGCCATGGGCGCACTGTCATCAAAATATAACGACACACCAGCCGTGGCATCCCGCGCCTATGATGCCGCCCGTGACGGGTTTGTCATTGCGTCGGGTGGTGGCATGCTGGTGCTCGAGGAGCTCGAACACGCCAAGGCACGTGGTGCAAAGATTTATGCAGAAATCGTTGGTTACGGCGCCAACTCGGATGGTGAGAACATGGTCGCACCCTCCGGTGAAGGTGCGGTGCGTTGTATGCGCCAGGCCATCGAGGGACTCGAATCACCGATTGATTACATCAATACCCATGGCACCAGTACCCCGGTGGGTGATATCGCCGAACTCGACGCCATGCGCGAGGCATTTGACAACAAGGTGCCACCGTTCAGTTCAAGCAAATCCCTGTGCGGGCATTCGCTCGGCGCTGCCGGCGTACAGGAGGCCATTCATTGCCTGTTGATGCTGGAACACGGCTTCCTGGCGGGTTCGGTGAATATCGGGGAACTCGATGAGAAAGCCGCGGACCTGCCGGTGGTGCTCAAGACCAGGGACGAGCCTGGTCTGAACACGGTCATGAGCAATAACTTCGGCTTTGGCGGCACCAACGCCTGTATCGTATTCCAGCGCTATGGCTGAGTCCCTGCGTGTGCGGCGATTTATTCGTCGAGTACGCTAGCCAGGGCCGCGATAAAGTAACCCATATTGCTGTCGTTGAACGCGGCCACGTTGACCCGTGATGAATCAACCATGTAAATGGCGAATTCGTCACGCAGACGATGTACCTGCTCAACACTCAAGCCCATGAATGAGAACATGCCGGTCTGGCGTGCGATAAACGAAAAATCGCGCTTGATGCCGTGGGCCGCGATCTTCTCCACCAGGGTTTTGCGCAAGCCGTTGATGCGGTCCCGCATCGTGCCAAGCTCAGTCACCCAGCGGTCGGTGAGTTCTTTCGAGTGCAGGATGATGTCGATGACGGCCGGCCCGTGTGCGGGTGGCATGGAATAGCTCTTGCGCGTGATGTTGTGGATCACGCTTTCGATTGCATTGGCCTTGTCGGCATCTTTGGCAATCACGGTCAGGGCGCCGACGCGTTCACGGTACATGGCGAAGTTCTTGGAGCACGAACTGGCGATGATAACTTCGGGACATTGCTCGGCAAACAGGCGGACGGCCAGGCAGTCCTCTTCTATACCGCGTTCGAAACCCATGTAAGCGATGTCGATGACGGGGGTGAAGCCACGCTCGGCAGCGAGATCCGCGATGACCTGCCATTGCTCAGGGTTGGGGCTGACACCGCTCGGATTGTGGCAGCAGGCATGGAACAGTACAGCGTCACCGGCTTTGCGCTGCTGCAAGGCCGTGATCATGTCATCAAACCGCAGGTCGCTGTTTTCAGCGTCAAAATAGGGGTAGCTGTTCACCTTCACACCGGCGCCGGGAAACAGCGCCAGGTGGTTATTCCAGGTCGGGTCGCTGGCCCAGATTTCGGCGGTTGGCATGGCAACCTTTATCAGGTCTGCCCCAACCCTCAAGGCGCCGGTGCCGCCGGGTGTTTGCACGGTACGGGCACGGTCCTGATTGAGCGTCTCGCTGTCCTTGCCCAATAGCAGTTCACGTGTCGCATCGTTGAAACCAACCACGCCGCGTGGGCCGAGGTAGGTCTTGGTGGTCTGCGTGGCGAGCAGGATTTTCTCGGCCTCGACCACGCAATCCAGCATCGGTGTGCCACCCTGTTCATCACGGTAAACACCAACGCCCAAATCAATCTTGTCAGGGTTTTTGTCCGTTGCATATGCGGCAATCAGGCCCAGGATCGGGTCGGGTGGTAAGGCGGTAATTCCCTCGAACATTTGCTTGGTCTCTGGGTAGGGTTGAACCCTGAAATCTACCAGTATTTGCGTGCCAACAAAAGGCCTATTTCAGTCATCGATGAATATTGTGGCAGGTTGCTCCAGCATTTCCTTCAGTGCCTGGATCATCATCGCGCCGTCATAACCATCCACGAAGCGGTGATCGAACGACGATGACAGGTTCATCATCCTGCGCACGACAATCTGCCCGTCGACGATAACGGGGCGCTCCACGGCCTTGTTGACCCCGATGATGGCCACTTCAGGCAGGTTGATAACCGGGGTGCTGACGATACCACCCGCTTTGCCCAGGCTGGTAAGAGTGACCGTTGAACCCATCAGTTCCTCGCGTGCCGCGGTGTTGTCCCGGGCGGCGGTGGAAACACGGCGAATTTCAGCAGCCAGGTCTTCCAGTGAACGTGCCTCAACATGCTTGACGACGGGTACTTTCAGACCATCCGGGGTCTGCGTGGCGATACCGAGGTGCACGGCCTCAAACTGGCTGATGACGTTGCGTTCAGGATCGTACAGCGCATTACACTGCGGGAATTGTTGCAGCACACGGGTCAATGCCATACCGATGAAGGGCAGCAGGGTCAGCTTGTCTTCACCCGCTGTTTTTTTGCTGTTCAGGTGCCGGCGCAGGGATTCCAGCGCCGTGATATCGATTTCCTCGACGTAGGCGAAATGCGGTACATCGCGGTTGGCCTCCGTCATGCGCTCCGCGATCTTGCGGCGCAGACCGATGACCTTGATTTCCGTCACCCTGGTTGAGGGTTTCCTGACCGTGGTGTGTGCGCTGCCCGGTCCTGCTTGCAGGTGCGACTCGAGGTCACCACGCAAAATACGTCCACGGGGTCCGGATCCCGCGACCTGGCCCAGGTCGATACCTGCCTCACGGGCTTGCCGGCGCACAGAAGGCGAGGTCAGTACCCTGTCGTTGGCTACCGGTTCGGGCGGGCTGTCTGTAATGGCCTCGTCAACTGTAACTGACGCGCTGTCCGCGGGCTGCTGTGCAGTTTCCGTTTCGGTTGGTTGTTGCTCACCGGTGGTGGCAAAAATGATCAGCGGTGTTCCGACCGCGATGGTATCACCGACTTCACCGGCCACCTTGGTGACCCGGCCCGTGACCGGTGCGGTCAACTCGACCGCGGCCTTGTCGGTCAGCATCGCGGCAATCGGATCTTCTTCTTCTACGTGGTCGCCGACCTTGACCATCCATTCGGCAATTTCCGCTTCGACCAGTCCTTCACCCAGGTCGGGCAACTTGAAAATGTATTCGCTCATACGGCCTCCAGGACGTTGCGTATACCCGCCAGGATGCGGTCCTGACCGGGGAAATAATCCCATTCAAAGGCATGCGGGTAGGGTGTTTCCCAACCCGTTACTCGCTCGATCGGGGCCTGCAGGTGCCAGAAGCACTCCTCCTGCACCGTGGCCGTCAGCTCCGCTCCGTAGCCGCCGAACTTGGAGGCCTCGTGTGCGATCAGGCAACGGCCGGTTTTCTCGACCGACTTTTTCAGGGCCTCCACATCCAGCGGCACCAGGCTACGCACATCGATGATATCTGCGCTGATGCCGGCCTTGCGCACGGCCGCCTGGGCGACGTGCACCATGGTGCCGTAAGTGATGATGCTCAGGTCATTGCCTTCCTCGACGACAGCGGCCTCACCCAAGGGGATCGAATAATATGTTTCCGGCACCTCGCCACCCGGATGGGTTGACCACGCGGAAGCCGGTTTATCAGGGTCGCCATCGAAGGGTCCGTTGTAAATGCGTTTTGGTTCGAAGAACACGACCGGGTCGTCGGACTCGATCGCGCTGATCAGCAAGCCCTTGGCGTCGTACGGGTTGGAAGGCATCACCGTGATGATCCCTGACAGGTGGGTGAACAGGGCCTCCGGGCTTTGCGAGTGGGTCTGGCCACCACGGATGCCACCGCCACAGGGGGTGCGTACCGTGACCGGGGAAAAATACTCGCCGCCGCTGCGGTAACGCAGCCGGGCCAGTTCTGAAATGATCTGGTCGAGGCCCGGGTAGATGTAATCCGCAAACTGGATTTCGGCGACGGGCCGCAGGCCGTTGACACCGATACCGATGGCTGAGCCGATGATACCGCCTTCTGCGATCGGGGCATCGATGACACGGTGCTCGCCATATTTCTTCTGCAGGCCATCGGTGCAGCGGAACACACCACCAAAATAACCGACATCCTGGCCCAGCACGATCACCGTGGGGTCTTTCTCCAGCATGATGTCCATCGCGGAGTTGATGGCCTGGATCATATTCATCTGGCTCATGACTTGGCCCCCTTGATGTCCAGCAACTGTTGCCGCTGGCGCTTGAGACGTTCCGGTACTTCCTTGTAGACATCGTCGAACATGGTGCGGACGTCCAGGCTGGGACCATCGTCCATGGTGCCGTAGCTGATCGCTTCTTTCCACGCAGCGGTTACGGTTTCCTTCAGCTCCTGGATCAGCGCTTCGTGCTGTTCTTCCGACCAGTGACCGCCTTTGATCAAATGCTGCTTCAGGCGTGTGACCGGATCACCAAGCGGGAAGGCCGACCATTCGTCCTTTGGCCGGTAACGGCTCGGGTCATCACTGGTAGAATGCGGCCCGCCGCGGTAGGTCACGTGTTCGATCAGTGTGGGGCCACCACAGCTGCGCGCGCGTTCCACCGCCCAGCGGGTCACGGCGTAGACGGCCAGCAGGTCATTGCCATCCACCCGCACACCCGGTATGCCCAGGCCCAGTCCACGCGCGGCGAACGGGCGCCGCTGGCCGCCGGCAAAACCCTGGAAGGTCGAGATGGCCCACTGGTTGTTGACCACGTTCAGGATAACCGGTGGCTGGTACACGGCGGCGAAGGTCAGCGCATAGTGGAAATCCGCCTCCGCGGTACTGCCGTCACCGATCCAGGCGGATGAAACGTGGTCTTCACCCTTGATCGCGGACGCCATGGCCCAGCCGACCGCTTGCGGGAATTGCGTGGCGAGGTTACCGGAAATGGAGAACAAATTGGCTTTGCGGTCGTGATACATGATGGGCATTTGCCGGCCCTTGCACATATCACGCGTATTGGACAGGCACTGGCACATCAAATCGACGATATCGGTGCCGCGCTGGATAAACAGTGCCTGGTTGCGGTAAGAGGGGAACATCATGTCGGTGGGTTCGAAAACCATGCCCTGGCCGATCGATATGGCCTCCTCACCAGTTGACTGCATGTAGAACGAAACCTTTCCCTGGCGCTGCATGCGGTGCATGCGGTCGTCGAGTTGCCGTGTCAGCAGCATCAGGCGCAGTGCTTCCAGCAGTTGCGCGGGCTCGAGGTCCGGTGCCCATTCGCCCTGCGCCACGCCATCGTCGTCGAGCACCCTCACAAGGTCGTTGGCCAGGTGTTCGATATCCTTGGCAGGCGTGCAGGGATCGGGATACCTGACGGCACCAGCCTCCGACAGGGCGAGGTAACTGAAGTCGGGTTTATCCCCCGGGCGTGCCGAGGGTCGTGGGATATGCAGACTGGATTTTACTGTCATAAGTTACTTCCGTGGTCACTAACTAAAGAATAGCCTATCGCTTGGTGTCTGTAACGGGAGCTTCGGCCATCGTGTCGGCAATGACGCCGGCAGCGGGACCCAGTGCGGTTGAATGTACCGCGATGATCGCCTTGAGCCCGGTTTTCGGTTCAAAAAAATGGTGGACGGATTCATGTCCGAAGTATGAGGTATTTTCAAAAAAGCTCATCGCGGCCCTTGGTTTTCCAGCACTACAAGGATGGAATTGGAACCCATAAATATACCGCAAATCGCGGGGTCAAGTATTGCAAAGACATTGGTTAATGTATGATTAATGCATATACTATCTAATAACACGTTAAATGGAGCATTGATCATGCAGAAAGTAAAGCTGGATGAGATGGATCGCAAAATCATCCGTCTATTGCAATCGGATGCCTCCTTATCGGCGGCTGCGATCGGGGAGCAGATAGGCTTGTCACAATCACCTTGTTGGCGGCGTATCCAGCGAATCAAGGACGCGGGCCTGGTCAGGGAACAGGGGATGGTGTTCGACCGCCGCAAACTTGGCTTCGACACGATGGTGTTTGCCCACGTGAAACTGACCGCGCACGGCCGCAGCAAGGTGGCCGAGTTCAGCGATACCATCCGGCAATTCCCTGAAGTCATGGAATGCCACCTGTTGCTGGGCCAGGTAGACTTCCTGTTGCGGATCGTGACCCCCGGTCTCGAGGCCTATGAGCGGTTCTTTTTTGACAAGCTCTCGCAACTCCCGGACGTGCAGGAGGTTACCTCCAACATCGTGCTGACCGAGGCCAAGCACACCACCGAGTTGCCGATTTAGGGTCTGTTAACCGGTCCTAGTCGAGCTGCAACTGCGCCAGCAGTTCATCGGCCAGTTCCTCGGCTGAGCGCTCACCGGCGTGCAGGTGGATATCCGCCCGCTCCGGCTCTTCGTAGTTTGAGCTGATGCCGGTGAAGTTGGGGATTTCGCCTCTGCGGGCTTTGGCGTACATACCCTTGGGATCGCGTGCTTCGCATACTTCCAGCGGGGTATCCACGAAGACCTCGATAAAGTCGATATCCCCGACGATCTCCCGGGCCATGCGCCGCTCGCGCCGGAAGGGCGAGATAAAGGCGGTCATGACGATCAGGCCCGAATCGGCCATCAGGCGGGCGACTTCTGCGACCCTGCGGATATTCTCCACCCGGTCGGCGTCGGTGAAGCCGAGATCCTTGTTCAGACCGTGCCGGAAATTATCGCCATCGAGCAAATAGGTGTGCCGGTGTTGTGCTGTCAGTTTCTGTTCAACGATATCGGCAATGGTGGACTTGCCCGATGCCGAAAGACCGGTGAACCAGATCACCGCCGGGCGCTGGCTCTTCATCCGTGCGCGTAGCTCGCGGTTGATTTCAAAGGACTGCCAGGACAGGTTCTTGCCGCGGTGCAGGCCAAAGTCAATCATGCCCGCGCCAACGGTGTTGTTGCTGATACGGTCGATTAGGATAAAGGCCCCGGTTTCGGGGTTATCGGCATAGGCATCGAAGGCGATGGGTTGCGCGGTGGCAAAGTTGCACACGGCAATGCCATTCAATTCAACCTTGGAAGCAGGCAGGTGTTCCAGCGTATTGACGTTGATCGCGTATTTCAGGTCGGTGACCTGTACCGAGGTGGTTTGCGTTCCGATCCGCATCAGGTAACTGCGTTCCGGCAGCATCGGGTCTTCATGCATCCAGATCAAATGCGCCTGGAACTGGTTACTGCGTTCCGGTGGCTCGCCCGGCAGGTGCAGAACGTCACCCTGGCTGATGTCGATCTCGTCTTCCAGCGTCAGCGTCACCGCGTCACCTTTGCCGGCCTCCGGTAGGTCACCATCCATCGTAACGATGCGCTTGATACGGCTGCGTTTCAGTGACGCAGCGACCATGATTTCGTCACCCACCGCGATCCCGCCACCGGTCAGCGTGCCGGCATAACCGCGGAAATCCAGGTCCGGGCGTATCACGCGTTGCACCGGGAACCGGAACAGCTTGGAATCATCCCGGGTTGGTTCCATGGTTTCCAGGTAGGTCAGCAGCGGTACACCTGTATACCAGGGCATGCGTGCACTGTTTGTCGTGATGTTGTCACCCTTCAGTGCGGATATCGGAATGGCATAAATGCTGCTGAAGCCAAGGGTCTCAGCGAAGGCTTCGAAATCCTTGCAAATGTCTTCAAACACCTGCTGTGAAAAATCCATCAGGTCTATCTTGTTGACCGCCAGCAGCACGTGCTTGACACCGACCAGGGAAGTAATGAAGGCGTGGCGGCGGGTTTGCGTGGAAACCCCAAGTCGTGCATCGATCAGGATGACGGACGCCTCGGCGGTGGACGCGCCGGTTGCCATGTTGCGTGTATATTGTTCATGGCCTGGGGTGTCGGCGACGATGAATTTCCGTTTCGTGGTCGAGAAAAAACGGTAGGCCACGTCAATCGTAATACCCTGTTCACGTTCGGCGGCAAGTCCGTCCACCAACAATGAGAAATCGATATCCTCGTCGGTTGAAGCGCGGCCCTTGCTGTCCCTTTTCAGTTCTTCGAGCTGGTCGTCGTAGAGCAGCTGTGAGTCATACAGCAAACGCCCGATCAAGGTGCTTTTGCCGTCATCCACGCTGCCACAGGTGATGAATTTCAGCATGCTCTTCGAGCTTTCCATGCCGATGAACTGCTGCATGTCGAGCTTGGCTTTATCAGAGGTGGACATCAGAAATAGCCCTCCTTCTTCTTTTTCTCCATCGATGCAGCCTGGTCGCTATCGATCAGCCGTCCCGCGCGCTCCGAGGTATGGGTCGAGCGCATCTCGACGATAACCTCCGCCAGGGTGCGGGCTTCGGACTCGATGGCGGCTGTCAGCGGGTAACAGCCCAGTGTGCGAAAGCGGACCGAGCGCATTTCCGGTTCCTCGCTGTCCTCCAGCGGGAAGCGGTCGTCGTCGAGCATGAGCCATTGACCGTCGCGCTTCACCACCGGGCGCTCACGGGCCAGGTACAGCTCGGACATCGGGATATTTTCAAGGTAGACGTAGGCCCAGATGTCGGTTTCGGTCCAGTTGGAGAGCGGGAATACACGCATGTTCTCCTGCGGGTTGATACGCGTGTTGTACAGCGACCAGAGTTCCGGGCGCTGGTTCTTCGGGTCCCACACGTGATCTTTGGAGCGGTGTGAAAATACACGTTCCTTGGCGCGGGATTTTTCCTCGTCCCGGCGCGCACCGCCGATGGCCGCGTCGTAGCCCCCTGCATCCAGTGCCTGCTTCAACGCCACGGTCTTCATAATGTCGGTGTAGCGTGAACTGCCGTGGGTGAAGGGATTGATGTTGGCGGCGAGGCCTTCCGGGTTGGTATGCACGATCAGTTCCAGCCCCAGGCGTTTTGCCGTTTCGTCCCTGAATACGATCATCTCCCTGAATTTCCAGGTGGTATCGACATGCAGAAGCGGGAAGGGTGGTTTGGCCGGGTAAAAGGCCTTCAGCGCGATGTGTAATAACACGGACGAGTCCTTACCCACGGAATACATCATGACCGGGCGTTCAAAATCGGTGGCGACCTGCCGCATGATGCGGATGCTTTCCGCTTCAAGCCGTTTCAGGTGGATATGACGTGCTGTTGGCATAGATATCCAGTATTTTCAAAACCGTTATTGTCACGTCTGGGGCTTGGCGTGACAATAGTTAGGGTCGTTTTTTCAAAAAGATATGAAAAAAACGAGGGGAAACATTGAACCCCGTGAAGGCTTACGGCACAATTCCGTTCCCGCACGTCCGGCTATCCGGGTGCGCGGTTCAATGGTGGCCCCTGTTGGCCTCCCCGCGACGATATGTTGTGAACCCCGTCAGGCCCGGAAGGGAGCAGCGGCAGCAGCAGACTCGGGTGCCGGGGTACGGTGGGCAGGGGTCGCCACCATTCCTCCTTCTGTTATAGTTGTAAGCCTATTTTCGAATGGATGACCAGGTGAAATTTTTCGAACTCTCAGTTGTGTTTCTGGGTAGGTCCCGGTGAGTTACCAGGTACTGGCGCGCAAGTGGCGCCCACGTGTCTTCGGTGACCTGGTGGGGCAGGAGCACGTGGTGCAGGCCCTGGTCAATGGGCTGGACCAGGACCGTGTGCATCATGCTTTCCTGTTAACCGGCACCCGGGGGGTGGGCAAGACCACCATCGCGCGTATCCTGGCCAAGTGCCTGAACTGCGAACAGGGGGTGTCTTCCACACCCTGTGGCGAATGCGGCAGTTGCGTGGACCTGGATGAAGGCCGGTTTGTGGACATGCTGGAAATTGATGCGGCCTCGAAAACCAAGGTGGATGATACGCGTGAAATGCTGGAATCTGTCCAGTACACACCCACGCGCGGCCGTTTTAAGGTATATATCATCGACGAGGTCCACATGCTGTCGGGCCACAGTTTCAATGCACTGCTGAAAACGCTCGAAGAACCACCGCCGCACGTCAAGTTCGTGTTGGCCACGACCGACCCACAAAAACTCCCGGTCACCATCCTGTCCCGCTGTCTGCGATTCAACCTGTCCCGCTTGCTGCCGGACCAGATCGGCGGGCAACTGGAAAAGATCTTGCAGGCCGAGTCAGTGGAGGCCGAGACATCCGCGATCACGCGTATCGCGCGCGCTGCCGATGGCAGTATGCGTGATGGCCTGAGCCTGTTGGACCAGGCCATCGCCTACGGTGGCGGCAGTCTGAAAGACGCCGAGGTCGCCAGCATGCTGGGCAGTATCGACCACGCACATATCGCTGCCATCATAGATGCGTTGGCGAGTGCGGATGCTGACAGCCTGCTGGAAATCGTGCACGACCTGGTCAGGCAGTCACGCAGGCTGGACACGGCGCTGAATGAACTGGCGGAAGCCATGCACAGGATTGCCCTGATCCACGCTGCACCGGATTTCCGTGACCCGGAACGGGCTGACTGGGATTCTCTGGTGGAATTGGCAGGGCGAATATCACCGGAAGATGCACAGCTTTATTACCAGATTGCCGTGAACGGCTGTCGGGACCTGGAACTGGCGCCTGATCCGCGCACAGGGCTGGAAATGACCCTGCTGCGCATGCTGGCATTCAAACCGGCAGGTGTGGGCAGTGCGGGTGGGCAGCAGCCCGGCGCCAAGCAACGGGTTGCCGCACCAACTGGCGGCCAGGTCTCCCAGGCAGGACCAGCGAAGAACAAATCAGCGGGCGCTGCGGCAGCGGCCCGGAAAGCCCGTGAAGCCCTCGAGTCCATGCAGAGTGATGAGCCGGCGGAACTGCCGCTGACCACAAAACCCGTTGAAAGCAAGCGGGTTGAAGACAAACAGATGCCAGACAAGGCCGACCCGGAGTCCCAGCCGGACTGGTTCAGCCTGCAGGAGAGCCTGGAACTGAGCGGTGCAGCGCGGGAACTGGCAAGAAACCTGCAACTCGAGTCGGCCGGCCAGGTGCGTTGGAAGTTTCTGGTACCCGATACCTTGCAACACCTGGGAACTCCAAACGTGGTACAGGATTTGCAGACGGCGCTCTCGGCACGTCTCGGCCAGCCGGTCATGCTGGATTTGCACACGGCCAACGAGCCGGTGGATTCGGTGGCGGCCATTGCACAACGCCAGGTAGATGACCGCATGAGCGATGCGGAGCGGGCCATCGAGGATGACCCGACCGTACAGGAAATCAAGGAAAAGTTCGGTGCGAAGGTCGTACCGGATACCATTCAACCACTTCAATAGACAGTATTAAGGATTCAGGAAAACAGGCATGAAAGGAAATATTGCAGGCTTGATGCAGCAGGCTCAGAAGATGCAGCAGGAAATGCAGAAAGCACAGCAGGAACTGGCCAATATGGAAGTCACCGGCCAGGCGGGCGGCGGCATGGTCAGCGTGGTCATGAACGGCCAGCACGCGGTAAAGCGGATCACGATCGATCCATCACTGGTGGATGATATTGAAATGCTCGAGGACCTGGTGGTCGCGGCGACCAACGATGCAGTCAACCGCATCAAGGAATCATCCGAAGCGCAAATGGCGGATGTGGCCCAGGGTATGAAACTGCCGCCCGGGTTTAAGCTGCCGTTTTAAGTAGCGCCAGATAAAGCGCCCGCCACGATGTCATCCGAACCACTGCTGAACCAGTTGATCGAGTCTTTGCGTTGCCTGCCCGGTGTAGGTCCAAAGACCGCCCAGCGCATGGCCCTGCATTTGCTGGAGCGCGACCGTGAAGGTGGCTTGCAATTATCAGCCGTACTGGTTGATGCGATGCAGAAGATCGGCCGTTGCAAGCATTGCCGCGACCTGACCGAGCTCGAAGTCTGCAATATATGCGCCAATCCCCGGCGTGACCAGACCTTGTTATGCGTGGTTGAATCACCCGTGGACGTGCTGGCCATCGAGCAGGCGACTGCCTTCCGGGGCCGTTACTTCGTATTGCTGGGGCGTTTATCGCCGCTGGATGGTATCGGTCCATCGGAGTTGGGCCTGGACCAGTTGGCCGAACGTCTCGAGGCCAACCCGCCGGAAGAGATGATCATCGCGACCAACCCGACGGTGGAAGGCGAAGCGACCTCGTACTACCTGCAGCGCATGGCGGGCAAGCAGGGTATCCGCGTGACGCGGATTGCCCACGGGGTTCCGCTGGGCGGCGAACTCGAATATACCGACCAGTCAACCCTGGCGCATGCCTTTGGCAGCCGCCAACTGGTGGACTAGGGCGGGATTTCAAAAACCATTCAAACCGGCGGTGGGCCGGGCAATCACCCGGCCCGTTTTGCGCCCCGGTGATGGTTACTCCGCGTTTGCTACCTTCGCGTCTTTCAACAGGAGGTACTCGCGGTTGATATCAACCGTGCGGATGCCGATACCCTTGACGTTGACCAGTTCGTCGACGTGCTTAAACGGGCCATTTTCATCACGGTAGTCGACAATGGCCGAAGCCTTGCTCATACCGACACCTTTCAGTGCTTCGGACAGTTCCTCTGCGCTGGCGGCGTTGATATTGACTGGTTGCTGGGCCCAGGCCCAGACACAGAACAACGCGGTTGCCAGCAGTGTCAGCAGTGACTTGATACTCATGGTTTTCATATTTTCCCCTTTCGTTTCAGAAGACAGTGTGTGCCCCGCAGTAGCCGGGCAAATTCAGCTTAGGCAGTTGCGTTAAGCAGAAACAGGGGAGATTGCCCCGCCTTGGGGTAGGAAAATTGCCATGCGTAAAAAATCTTCTGCAGCGCTCTCAGGTTTTGAGAATCAATCTTGTTCAAATACAAATGAACAAGGAGGAGTACCGCTCATGTCAGAAAAATTGCAACTGGTTGGAAAGACGATTTCGGGTATCATCGCAACTCCGGGCGAAGGGGACAACCCACATAGAATCTGGATGTTACAGTTCACGGACGGGACCCACGTCGAGTTTGTTTCACCTTCCGCCAGGCGCCGGTTGATCTGTGCAACCGGTGGTCACAAACGCCTCGCCAGGCAGCAATCTTCAGCGGTGCAAATCCAGGAGAACGTCGCTTGAAAAGGTTATCCACAAAAGCTGTGGATAACTCTGTGTGTAAAGCTTCGCGCCGACAGCCACTCCGTGCGGGTCTCTTGATTGATCAAAAATTGACCACTTGTTATTTCACAATATAAATCAATCGCTTATGAATTGTCAGTCCTTGCAACATAGCGGGATTTGAACGTCATATTCCTGTCACATGAACAATCAGCTACTTGTGCATAAATTATTCGAATTAAATCTAGGAAAGTCCAATAACTCGTTGATTTGAGGTTAAGGCCTACAAACATTCAGCAGCGCAAATCTTTTCGCCCCAGGCTTCGAGCTGATCGAGCAAACGTTGGGCGTGGTTGTCATCACGATGCCGTTCACGGGCAGCTTCGATTTCGAGCCGGTAGGACTCGGGTGTCAGTTGGCGGTCATCGGCCGGGTTCAGCAATCTTGCCAGACGTTGCTCCTGCCACTGTTGGCGCTCCTGCGCCTCCAGTGTTGCAGGGTAATTCCGCGCCCGGTAGCGAAACAGCATCTCAGCCAGGCGCGGATCTTCAAACGGCCATTGCCGCCTGGCCAGTTCTTCCGGCCGGCTCTGGTGAACCTTTGTCATCAGGGCGCGGTCGGTGTTGGAAAAAAATCCGCCACTGTAAATCATGTGGTCCGGGTCGGTTTCCCCACCCGGAGGCAAGGGGCTGAACACATCCATTACCTTGCCGCGCACCTGGGGCAGGGTGGCGAGCAGCTTCTCCGCGTTCCGGTAACAGCGCTCCGGGTCAAGATCAATTCGCTGGCAATCGACTCCCTGCAAGGTCTTGGCCGGTGCGATCATCGGCACGTGGTTGCTGTGCACCGCCTTCAACGCAATACGATCCACGCCATCGGGCAGGTCTTCGGTGGGCGTAAACAGGCGGTCCGAGATCTCTTCCGCCGTGAGGCTCAGCAGGGGTTCCGGATCCATCATCAGGTCAAAAACGATGACCGATTTTTTCCGCTCCGGGTAGATCGATAACGGCAGCACCAGGCTGGTACAGCCACGGTTGGCGGGGATACGCGAGGAGGTGTGCAACAACGGTTCGGGTTGTACGGTGCCCAGCATTTGCATGACAAAGCGCTGGTCGCGCATTTTCAGCGCCCAGTCGAACAGACGCGGTTGCTTATCGCGGATCAGGCGTGCCAGCCCGATGGTGGCCATGACATCCGACAGGGCTTCGTGTGCGCCCTCGTGTGCGATCCCGTTGGCGGCGCTCAAGTGCTCAAGCTTGAAGCTCGGTTTGCCCGGTTCGTGCTCCGGCCAGGTGATGCCATCCGGACGCAGGGCGTAGCACATACGTGCCAGGTCAATCAGGTCCCAGCGTGAGTTGTTATTCTTGTATTCGCGCTCGTAGGGATCAAACAGGTTCCGGTAAAACAGGTTGCGGCTGAACTCATCGTCAAAGTGGATACTGTTGTAGCCAGCCACGCAGCTATCCGGTTCCATCATCTCCGTGCGGATGGCAGCGGCAAACTCTGCCTCGACCATTCCCTTGTCCAGTGCTTCCTGCGGTGTGATGCCGGTTATCAGGCTGGCGACGGGGTGTGGCAGCACATCCGTGGCCGGTTGGCAATACCAGCTGATCGCATCGCCCACCGGTTCCAGCGCCATGTTGGTACGCAGCGCTGCGAACTGGGCCGGCCGGTCAAAACGCGGGTAGGCGCCGAAGGTTTCGTAGTCATGCCATAGAAATGTGGGTTCAGAATTCATACACTGTCCGCCCTTGCAGTAATGATTATCATAGCGGAAATGGCTGACTCAAATAACACGGTAGAAGAACTGCTCCACCTGATGGAACTCGAGACACTCGAGGTCAACCTGTTCAGGGGTGAAAGCCGGGATATTGGAACTCCCAGGGTGTTTGGCGGACAGGTACTGGCGCAATCGGTCATTGCGGCGAGCCGCACGGTGGATGAAGGCACGATACATTCCCTGCACGCCTATTTTTTACGCGCCGGTGACGCGTCTTCGCCGATCGTCTACGACGTGGACCGCAACCGGGACGGGCGCAGTTTCAAATCACGCCGCGTGGTAGCCATCCAGCACGGACGCCCGATTTTTACGCTGGCGGCGTCGTTCCAGTTGGAACAGGACGGCCTGGAACACCAATTGGAAATGCCGGATATGCCGGGGCCGGAAGAACTGCCCCCGGGGAGTGACATTCCAGAGGACAGGCTGAAACAGGCGTCACCCTTGCTGCGCCGCTGGTTAAGGCGTACCGGGCCATTTGATTTCCGCCCGGTTCAGAAAACGGACCTGTTCCACCCGCACCCGCAACCACCCTATTCAAACATCTGGTTCCGCCTGACGGAAAAGATCGATGTGCCCGATGCGATGCACCGTGCATTGCTGGCCTATGCCTCGGATTTCTACCTGGTGGGAACTGCCACGCTGCCGCACGGTATTTCCTTTATCCAGGACAACCTGACCATGGCCAGCCTGGACCACGCGATGTGGTTCCACCGCCCGGTGCGCGTGGATGAGTGGTTGCTGTATTCCTGCGACAGCCCGAGCGCCAGTGGCGGCCGTGGCCTGGCCCGGGGCTCGATCTACGACCGTAACGGTGTGCTGGTGGCCAGCACGGCGCAGGAAGGTATGATGCGGCTCAAGCAGCGGCAAGAGGACAACGAATGAACAATAAAACTGAATTGGCAACCCAGCTCGCAACCTTCGGCGCCGGCTGTTTCTGGGGTGTCGAGGCGCGATTCCGTGAACTGGAAGGCGTGCTGGATGCCACCTCGGGCTACATGGGTGGCGAGGCTGCCGATCCCGGTTACAAAGCGGTTTGCACGGGCACCACCGGGCACGCGGAGGTAGTCCAGGTCAGCTTTGACCCGCAACACGTCAGTTACGAAACCCTGCTGGGACTGTTTTTTGAGATGCACAACCCCACCACGCTGAACCGCCAGGGGCCGGATATCGGCAACCAGTACCGCTCGGTGGTGTTTTTTCATTCCGATGAACAGGAAACCGCAGCGCACAGAGCCATCGAAGCAGTCGATCAATCGGGTCGCTGGCCCGACCCGGTGGTCACCGTGGTGCAGGCGGCAATGCCGTTCTGGCCAGCCGAGGAATACCACCAGCGCTACCTTGAAAAACACGGCCTGGGTTCCTGTTCGATTTAATCCATCGACCCTAAGCTGTCATTGGCTAACGCTTATTAACTGGTTTTGATATCGCCTTTGCCGGCAAGCAGACAAAGTATTTCGAACATCATGGTTGCCGCCACCAGCGCCGTGTTACCGGTCTGGTCAAATGGGGGCGACACTTCCACCACATCGCCCCCGATCAGGTGCAAGTCGTTCATGCCACGAAGTAATGCCTGCGCTTCGATCGTGGTAATGCCGCCGATTTCGGGAGTGCCCGTGCCTGGGGCGTAGACAGGATCCAGTCCATCAACGTCGAAGGAAATGTACGTCGGCCCCTCGCCCACCACACGACGCGCTTCCTTGATCACGGCATCAACACCCAGTCGGGTGAACTCCTCCATGAAGATCACCCTCATCCCCTTTTGTTCGGAAAAATCCCAACCATCGGTAATATTCTGACTGCCACGGATGCCGATCTGAACAGTACGTTTCGGGTCGAGCACACCGTCTTCTACCGCCAGCCGGAAAGGTGCGCCGTGGTGGAACTTACAACCCTGAAATGGACCCCAGGTGTCTGTATGCGCGTCGATATGGATCAGGCCAACGGGCTCCGATCCACCCAGAACCTTCAGTATTGGATAACTGATCGAGTGATCTCCACCCACGGAAAGTGGGGTGGCGCCCGCGGAGACGATTGTCCGGAAGAAGGACTCGATTTCTTCAACTACAACCTTTGGGTTGTACATCGAACTGAACTGGATATCTCCAAGATCAGCCACTCGGCAGGCTTCGAAAGGATTGAAGCGCGTGACGTGATGAATGGTCCGCATCAGCATGGATGAGTTACGAACCTCACGCGGCCCATGGCGCGCGCCGGGTCGGTTGGTGACGCCACCGTCATAAGGTACACCGATCAGCGCGATATCCACTTCACCCGGATCGTTTGATAACGGGCAGCGCATAAACGTCAGGTACCCCGGTAAATCGCGGCGCTTGCTTTGGGTCAAACCTGCTGGTTACGGAATCAGTCATTTAGAAAACCACCCAATGGGCCATGGTTGCCATATTCTATTGGTCAATGGCATAAGAGACACTGACGGTGACCATGTAAGTATTCTCACCCGCGGCCACGGGTACTGCACTTTTTGATCTGACCATGCTCATTTCCGCTGCCGCCATTGCCATGGGACGTGGTTGGCGGGTTTGCTCGGAGATTTCGAGCAGCCTGCCGGTCCTGACACCTGCGGCTTCGGCGAGGGTGTTGGCTTTGGCTATTGCATCTTCCATCGCCATGATCCGGGCCCGGGTGATCGCAGCGGATGGATCATCGTTGGTGAACATGATGTTACCGCCCTCATTGACGCCGAGCGTCACAGACGTGTCCAGTATTTCACCGACCGCGCTGATATCCCGCACGCGAACGGTCAGGGTGTTACGCACGATATACGCGACGATCCGTGGTGCCTCGTTGGCATCCGGGGATTTCGGGGAAGGGTAGTGATACCGGGGCTGGATAGAGAACCCGGAGGTTTGCAGGTCGCGCGCCTCTATACCCTCCGATTGCATGGCTTCCAGTACCTTTTCCATGGCGGCGGAATTCGCCTCCAGTGCCGCACTGGCCGTGGGAGCCTCCCGGGTGACGGTGAGTGTCAGGATCGCCATATCGGGTGGAATATCGATACTGCCCTGTCCCGTGACCAGGATGCGTGGAACCGGATTAGTGTCATCGGCCCAGGTGATGGAACCGGTCATCAGTAACAGGAAGGTGCTGGCAAGCAGGACGATGTGTATGAAACTCGGTTTTCTGCGCATGGTGAATATCCTCGTGGATCTGGTTCTCTGTAGCACATAAGCGTGTTGTGAAGTGCTGCACCGCAAATTATCGCACAGTGCCGCGGTTTTGCAGTGCCAGCGGCGCTGCCGTTCCGGCCCGCCGGGGAATACCACCAGCGCCACCTCGAAAAACACGGCCTGGGGTTCTGTTCAATCTAAGCCACGGGGCTTGGCCCGGGGATTGGGTTTATGGCCCGTAGCCGTAGTTCTCAGACACAAAGTCAATGTCTTTGTCTCCGCGCCCGGAGAGATTAACCAGGATTGAGCCACGCCCCATCTCTTTGGCTTTCTTCATCGCAAAAGCAATCGCGTGGGCGCTTTCGAGCGCCGGGATGATGCCTTCCTGCCGGCTCAGTTTGAAAAAGGCGTCCAGGCTCTCTTTGTCGTTTGCCGAGGCGTAGTGGATTCGGCCTGTATCCTTCAGGTGGCTGTGTTCCGGCCCAACACCCGGGTAGTCCAGGCCGCTGGCGATCGAGTACACGGGAGAAGGTTCTCCATTTTCATCCTGGAGCAGATAGCACTTGAAGCCGTGAATGATGCCCGGCATTCCATAGGTCATCGTGGCTGCATGGTCACCGGTTTCAGTACCACGGCCCATGGGTTCGACACCCCAGATTTCACAGGGATCGTTCAGAAAAGCGGAAAAAATACCCATCGCATTGCTGCCGCCGCCAACACAGGCGGTTACAACATCGGGCAAGCCGCCGGTCATCTCCTGGAATTGTTCCCTGGATTCGATGCCGACGATGCGTTGGAAATCACGGACCATCATCGGGAAGGGGTGTGGTCCGACCACCGAGCCAATGCAGTAGATCGAGCTTTCGGGATCGGTCAAATAGGCCTGGAACGCAGAATCGACGGCTTCTTTTAGGGTCCTGAGTCCAAAAGACACGGGTACGACCTTCGCACCCAGCAGTTTCATTCGAACCACGTTGGGGTGTTCCTTGGCCATATCGACTTCACCCATGTGGATTTCACACTCGAGGCCGAAATAGGCGGCGGCAGTGGCCAGTGCCACGCCGTGCTGACCGGCGCCCGTTTCTGCAATCAGCTTTTTCTTGCCCATGTATTTGGCCAGCAGGCCTTCACCCATGCAGTGATTGAGCTTGTGCGCGCCGGTGTGATTGAGGTCTTCACGTTTCAGATAGATTTCGGCCCCGCCGCACTGTTCGGAGATACGTTTGGCATGATAGGTCGGTGTGGGACGGCCCTGGAAATGCTTGCGAATCGCACGTAGTTCATTGATGAAGTCAGCCGAGCGGCTTATTTTCAGGTAAGCCTCGTGGATATCATTCATTGGGCCAACCAGTTGTGGCGGAAGGTAGGCTCCGCCATAGTCTCCAAAGTTGCCTTCAGCGCTCGGTGTGTCTTCTAGATATGTACTGTAATCCTGCTTCATCAGGTGCAATTCCTTGTCATGGGTGGAAACACAAGCGACAGAGCCTAGTTAAAAAAGCCAGGGGCGGGCAAGAAGCTTTTTGCGAAATCGGTGATCCTGTCCAATAACCTGGTCAATAAGACCAGCTCAGGCCATCGTCTGCAGTGCTGCAGCCGTTTATGCCATAATTGAGATGTTCAACTCAGGGACAGAGATGAAGTACAAGCCCCGACAGAAAAGGTACCTGGCACTCTTGCTGATCCTGGTGTGTCTCGGCGGTGTGCAATCCCTGCATGCCGAGATGTACAAGTTCACCGACGAGGACGGCATCACCCACTACACCAGCGTCAAGCCGGAAGGCATCAAGAACGTCGCGGTATTGAACTTTCCCTGTTATGCATCCGACCCGAAGTGCGGGCAACTGGACTGGGAGAATATCCCGCTTAACCGGCGGGCTTTTGACGATGAGATCCGGGCCGCCGCGCAGGTTTTCAAAGTTGATGACGCGCTGATCCGGGCCATCATCCATGCAGAATCGGCCTACCAGCCGGATGCCTTGTCACCACGCGGCGCACAGGGCCTGATGCAATTGATGCCTGCGACCCAGCAGGAATTGCAGGTCGTGGATGTATTTGACCCGATCAACAATATCGAGGGTGGCACCCGCTACCTCGCCGGTCTGCTGGACCAGTTCGAACAGGATGTCGACCTGGCCACGGCTGCGTACAACGCCGGCCCAAACGCCGTGCGTGAGCATGACGGGATACCGCCGTATGCAGAAACACGCGAGTATGTGCGCCGGGTGAAAATCCTGTACCGGCGTTACCAGTCCTCAGAGAGCTAGCTAAAAACAGACCTCATAGAATCTTACTGGTACCGGAATCCAGCCAGCTTGACGATCTCGAGTTCATTCAGTGCGGCGACCAGTTCTTCGCAGGGCTTGAGCTGCCACTTGTGATCCAGTTCCAGCGTGACCCTGGCGCGCTGGTTGCGGTAATGAACATAACACCGGGGCCGAGCCGCCCTGGTAGGGGTTGAACACGGATGCCAGCGTGCGCACACAGGCCTTCATCAGGCCCGGAGACCGCGATGTTAACGCCGGTGGCGAAGCGGGATTTGGCGTCGGCCAGTGACATGATGTGATTGGCGTTGATGCGGTAGGTGCCGGTGAACTCGTCGAGGGTTACATTGCCATCAACGACGATGATGGTATCTTTTTCCATCAGGTCGGCATAGGTCGCAAAGGCTTCGTTTGACAGGAATACATCAACGCGCCCGGTGTGGTCCTCGATGGCAATGAAATGCCCGCGTTGTGTACGGCGTCTTAACGAGGTGACCAGCGCGGCCAGCGTCATGTGCACACCCTGGCGGTTCTTGTTTTCCCTCGGTACCCGCAGAGGCACCTCGCCCAGCGAGCAGGTCGTGAAGTGCCTGATGTCCCTGAAGTGCACCTTGACCGGGTGGCCGGTCAGGTACAAACCGAGCGATTCCTTTTCCGCTTCGAGACGCTGCAATTCGGGCCAAGCAGCGACTTCGGACAATTCGCTGGTCATTGGTCGTGCTGGTACGGGCTCCAGCGCACCGAACATGTCTGTCTGGCCCGCCTCCTGGTCGCGCTGTATCTGCTCGGCCGCGTGTATGCAACGCGGCAGGTCGTGTAACAGGCGCGCCCGGTTGCGGTCGGGGTCCAGCGGGTCCAGTGCACCGGAACGGACCAGTGTTTCCATGGCGCGTTTGTTGGCTCTTCTCAGATCCATGCGGTTGCAGAAATCATCCAGGCTCGGTAAATGGCCCGTTCGCATCGCGTTCCTGTTCGATGAATTCGATCGCTGCCCGCCCGATGCCCTTGATGGCGCCCAGGCCATAGCGGATGGATTGCGTATCCGTGTTTTCGAAGCTGTAGGCCGAGAAGTTGATGTCCGGTGGCAGGAGCGCGAGTTTCATCTTCCTGCATTCGTGGACGAGGTCGGCGATTTTGTCGGTATTGTCCATGTCGGCCGACAACACCGCAGCCATGAACGCCGCCGGGTAGTGGGCCTTGAGCCACGCCGTCTGGTAGGCGATCAGCGCATAGGCGGCCGAATGGGACTTGTTGAAACCGTAACCGGCGAAGGTCTCCATCTGGTCAAAAATATAGTTGGACAGGTCATCGGCGACACCTTTCTTGGTGGCGCCTTCCACGAATACCAGGCGCTGTTTGGCCATCTCCGCCGGGTCTTTCTTACCCATCGCACGGCGCAGGATATCCGCGTCACCCAGGGTGTAGCCCGCCAGGACCTGCGCGATCTGCATGACCTGTTCCTGGTACAGGATCACGCCGTAGGTGGGTTTCAGGATCACTTCCAGGTCCGGGTGCGGGTAGCTGACCATTGCGCGGCCGTGTTTGCGGTCGATGTAGTCGCCCACCATGCCGGATTCCAGCGGGCCCGGCCGGAACAGGGCCACCAGTGCGATGATCTCGTTGAAACTGTCCGGCTGCAGGCGGCGGATCAGGTCCTTCATGCCGGGGGATTCGAGCTGGAATACCGCGGTGGTCCGGCAATCCTGCAGCAGTTTGAAAGTCCTGCTGTCATCCATCGGCAGGTCTTCCAGCAAGACCGGTTCTTTGCCTTCCTCACGCCGTTGCCGGTTGATGGCTTTCAGTGTCCAGTCGATGATCGTCAGCGTACGCAGACCCAGGAAATCGAACTTGACCAGGCCGACTTTCTCCACGTCCTTCATGTCGAACTGGGTGACGATGCTGCCACCGCCGGCTTCGCAGAACAACGGTGTAAAGTCGGTCAGGGCCGACGGTGCGATGACGACGCCACCCGCATGCTTGCCGGCGTTGCGGGTCAGGCCTTCCAGTGACATGGCCAGGTCGAGCAGGGCGCGTGTGTCCTCCTCCTCGTCGTAACGCCTTTTCAGTTCCGGTTCCTGTTCGAGCGCCTTGCTGAGCGTCATTTTCAGTTCCATCGGCACCAGCTTGGCGATACTGTCAACGAAACCGTAGCCATCCCCGAGTACCCGGCCGCAGTCACGCACCACCGCCTTGGCTGCCATGGTGCCATAGGTGATGATCTGGCTGACCTGGTCACGGCCGTAGGTTTCGGCGACGTAATCGATCACCAGGTCGCGTTTCTCCATGCAGAAATCCACGTCGAAGTCGGGCATGGAAATACGTTCGGGGTTCAGGAAGCGTTCGAACAGCAGGTCGAACTGCAAGGGGTCGAGGTCGGTGATGTCCAGCGCGTAGGCCACCAGCGAACCCGCACCGGATCCACGACCGGGCCCGACCGGTATATCGTTGTCCTTGGCCCAGCGGATGAAGTCCGCCACGATCAGGAAGTAGCCCGGGAAGCCCATGTTGTTGATGACTTCCAGTTCCAGTTCCAGCCGCTCGTGGTAGTCATCGTCGGAGAATTCGTGTGCCGTGCCACGTGTATTGAGTCGCCGTGCAAGCCCCTCGAGGGCCGCTTTCTTCAGGTACTCTTCGACGCTTTCACCATCCGGTGTCGGGAAATCCGGCAAGTAGTACTTACCAAATCCCAGTTCGAGGTTGCAGCGCTTGGCAAGTTCATTGGCGTTTTCCAGGCCTCCGGCAGATCGGCGAACAACTCGGCCATCTCCGCCGGACTCTTCAGGTATTGTTCCTCCGAGTAGCGGACCTCGCGGCGCTTGTCCGCGAGCAGACGGCCGTCGTGGATGCAGACCCTGGCTTCGTGGGCGGAGAAATCTTCACGATTCAGGAACCTGACGTCGTTGGTGGCGACCACCGGCAGACCTAACTCGGCAGCCAGTTTCAGGGCATGGTGCTCATGGCGCTTTTCCTGCTCACGCCCGGTACGTTGGATTTCCAGGTAGTAACGGCCGGGGAAATCCTGCATCCAGCCCCTGGCAAACTGCCGCGCCTTGTTCGGGTGCTGGTTGATCAGGGCCTGGCCCACGTCGCCTTCGCGCCCGGCCGACAACGCGATCAAGCCGGCCGAGTGCTCGCTGATCCAGTCGCGCCGCAGGTAGGGCACGCCCTGGTGCTGGCCTTCCTGGTAGCCCTTGCTGAGTAACTGGCACAGGTTCAGGTAGCCTTCACGGTCCTGGCACAGCAGGACCAGTTTGCTGACGTGGTCGGGATCGGCGAGGTCGGTGATGAGCACGTCTGCCCCGATGATCGGTTTGATGCCCGCCTTGACGGCGGCCAGGTAAAACTTGACCAGGGCGAACATGTTGAACTGGTCAGTGACCGCAATGGCCGGCATGCCCATTTCGCGGGTACGCTTGACCATTTCTTTTAATCGCAAGGTGCTGTCCACCAGGGAAAACTCTGAATGCAGGTGCAGGTGGACGAAGGGTTCGGGCATGGATTTTGTCAACTCGGTCGTTGTCGGTTTTGTCTTTTTGGATTTTACAGGGGTCAGAGCAAAGTGCCAGAGTAATTACTCCGGCACTTTGCTCTGACCCTATATTTCCTTATGAACGCACAGCCATGGCCGGGGAAGAAAATTTTGCAGAGGTTCACAATTTGGCAGGAGTGTGGAGGCTGGTGTTGTCGGTTGCGCCTGAGACCTTACACAACAGGGAAGTTGTGGACGAGCCTACAGGGATGTATATACGGCGTGTCTCAGGCGCAACTGACGACTCCAGGCCAGAATCTGGTTGATATGTATTGAGAAAAGGCCATCGGGTGTGGTATCTTGCGCGCCCCTGGTGAATGCTTGCCAGGGTCGTCCTTCATGGGGGCGCGTAGCTCAGCGGTAGAGCACTGCCTTGACATGGCAGGTGTCACTGGTTCGATCCCAGTCGTGCCCACCATTTTCCCCGTCTGTATTGACTGGCCCCAATTCAACCTTTTTGAATCAAAAGAGTAGGATACGCAGTCAATCACGCGTACAATAGCGGGATGGATACGTGGGAACGAACTACCGGGTAAGGTAAGCACCTGCGCAAAGTGAAACGAAAGGACGCTTTGCGTCCTTTGTTCGTTCTGGAAAACAAGTTAACGAGAGATTGAAATGCCTGTTATTACACTTCCGGACGGAAGCCAAAAACAATTCGAACAAACCATCACGGTGATGGATCTGGCGGCTGATATCGGACCCGGCCTGGCCAAGGCAACGCTTGCCGGTGATGTCGATGGCCGCCTGGTTGACGCCTCGCACGAGATTGCGGATGACGCACAGGTGCGCATCATCACTGTAAAAGACGAAGAAGGCCTGGAAATCCTGCGTCACTCCACTGCCCACTTGCTGGCAATGGCCGTTGAGCGCGTGTTCCCGGAGTCGCAATACACCATCGGCCCTGTCATCGAGAACGGCTTCTACTACGATTTTGCTTACGAGCCCGGCTTCAAGCCGGAGGACCTGGACAAAATTGCCGCTGAAATGCGTCGTCTTGTCGAAGATGCCATCCCTGTTACAAGGACCGAGATGTCCCGCGGCGAAGCAATCCAGTTTTTCCGTCAGAAGGGTGAGGTGTACAAGGCGGAAATTATCGAGTCCATCCCGGAAGGCGAAGTATTGTCCCTGTACCAGCAGGGTGAATTCATCGACCTGTGCCGTGGCCCGCACGTTCCCAATACCTCGCACCTGGGCCAGTTCAAGCTGACCAAGCTGGCCGGCGCCTACTGGCGTGGTGACAGCAATAACGAGATGCTGCAACGCATCTACGGCACCGCCTGGCCGACCAAGAAGGAACTGAAAACCTACCTGCACAACCTGGAGGAAGCGGAAAAGCGCGACCACCGGCGTATCGGCAAGCAGCTGAACCTGTTCCATTTCCAGGAAGAGGCGCCCGGCATGGTGTTCTGGCACGACCACGGCTGGACCATTTATACCGAGGTCAAGAAATACGTTCGTAAACGTCTGCGTTCGGCTGGTTACATGGAAGTGAACACACCCGAGCTGGTCGATATCAGCCTGTGGGAAAAATCCGGGCACGCGGCAAAATTCATCGAGAATATGTTCCTGACCGGTTGTGAAGACCGTTCATTTGCATTGAAACCGATGAACTGCCCCTGCCATATCCAGATATTCAACCAGGGTGTGATCTCCTACCGCGATCTGCCGATGCGGATGGCGGAATTCGGTTCCTGTCACCGCAACGAGGCTTCGGGCGCTTTACACGGCCTGATGCGCGTACGTGGTTTTGCCCAGGACGATGCGCACATCTTCTGCACACCCGAGCAGGTCAAGAGCGAGGCAAAGGCCTTCCTGGAACTGCTCTACAGTATTTACCGGGACTTCGGTTTTGAAGAAGTAATGGTGGAGCTTTCCACGCGTCCGGAGAAACGCGTCGGTGACGATTCCCTGTGGGACCGGGCCGAAGATGGGCTTGCGGCTGTTTTGGCAGAATCCGGCATCGACTACAAGCTCAACCCGGGCGACGGTGCGTTCTACGGCCCGAAAATCGACTTCTCCCTGAGAGATACCATCGGCCGTGTCTGGCAGTGCGGTACCTTGCAACTCGATTTCAACATGCCCGGCAGTCTCGGCGCCGAGTACGTGACCGAAGACGGCTCAAAGCAGGTGCCGGTGATGCTGCACCGTGCGATCCTCGGCTCGTTGGAGCGTTTTATCGGTGTTTTGATCGAAAACTACGCCGGCAAGATGCCCGTTTGGCTCTCCCCGGTGCAGGCCGTGGTGCTCAATATTACCGACCGGGCGGACGAAAGATGTAAAGAAATTGCCGAATCCCTTGAAAATCAAGGGTTCCGCGTCGATTTAGACTTGAGAAATGAGAAGATCGGCTTTAAAATCCGCCAGCACACTTTGAGTAGGGTTCCGTTTATGCTCGTAGTGGGTGACCGCGAGGTCGAAGAAGGGACCGTGGCAGTGCGTACCCGGGAAGGTGAGGACCTGGGCACCATGCAACTTGCAGCCTTTGCCGGCCATCTCGAAAAAGAGATAGCCAGGCTCGGGAGAACTGAGGATTAACAGGAGAATTTAACATCGCATCAAAAAAAGAAACGCGGCGTAACGGGGACATATTAGCGCCGCAGGTCAGGCTGATCGATCAACATGGTGAGCAGGCTGGAGTCGTGCCCGTTGGGCAGGCACTTGAAAAGGCCGCAGAGGAAGGGCTGGATCTGGTAGAGATCGCCCCCAACGCCGAGCCACCCGTTTGCCGGATCATGGATTACGGTAAATACCGTTTTGAGCAGGCCAAGAAATCGCAGGCGTCAAAGAAGAAACAGAAAGTGACGCACGTGAAAGAGATCAAGTTCAGACCGGGCACAGAGGTAGCGGATTACCAGGTCAAGATGCGAAGGATCCGCGAATTCCTGGAGGCGGGCGACAAGGTAAAAGTCACGTTGCGTTTTCGCGGGCGTGAAATGGCCCACCAGGAACTGGGTGTTGAAATGTTGAAACGGGTCCGGGATGACCTGGGTGAAGAAGCAGTCGTCGAGCAGATGCCCAAGATGGAAGGGCGCCAGATGACGATGATGATGAATGCCAAGAAGGCCTGAATCAACAAGATAAATTTTAGCGTGATTGCGATAGCGGTCACATTTTGAAGAAGCGTTGCTGAGCAAACAGGAAAGAGCCGGATAAAACTTCCCCGGCCGCTTGAGTAACGCAAAAAACAGGCCCAAACGGGTCCTTAGGAGTAAATCATGCCCAAGATGAAGACCAATCGGGGTGCGGCCAAGCGCTTTAAGAAAACTGCCTCCGGCAATTTCAAGCGCGGCTATGCATTCAAGAGCCATATCCTTACCAAGATGAGCACCAAGCGTAAACGCAAGTTGCGCGGCACGGAAGAAGTTTCGTCCGCCGACAAGAAAGCCGTTAAACGTTTGTTGCCGTACGCATAAGGGAGGGATAAAAAATGGCCAGAGTAAAACGTGGTGTTGTCGCAAAAGCGCGGCATAAAAAAGTATTAAAGCAGGCTAAGGGTTACTACGGTGCCCGGCGCAAGGTATACCGGGTCGCCAAGCAGGCTGTCATCAAGGCAGGCCAGTATTCATACCGTGACCGCAGGGCACGCAAGCGCCAGTTCCGCAGGTTGTGGATCGTCCGTATCAATGCAGCAGCGCGGCAGTTTGGTCTGTCGTACAGCCGCTTCATGGACGGTCTGAACAAGGCTGGTATCGAGGTTGACCGCAAGGTGCTGGCTGATCTCGCGGTGCATGATATTGCCGCTTTCGGTGCGCTGGCGGAAAAAGCCAAGGCAAACCTGGGTTAAGTTCATCCGGGCGGTCTGCATGGGCCGCCCGGTATTCAGACAAGGAATGAAGGAAGGGCAGGGGTCCTTGCTTTTGGAATCGTAACGGTGGAAACGGTTAATCAAATTCTCTCGCAGGCGCTGGCTGAGATCAGCGCCAGTGGCGACTTGTCCGGCCTGGATGAATTACGTGTCCGCTACCTGGGTAAAAAGGGCGAAATCACCGCCCTGCTCAAATCCCTGGGTGGTATGGAGCCGGAGCAGCGCAAGGCCTTCGGGCAGGCTGTAAACCAGGCCAAGGGCCAGGTGGCAGGCGCCATCGCCGAACGCAAGCAGGCCCTGGAAGACCAGGTGCTGAACGCGCGTCTGGCCTCCGAGACCATCGACGTCACCTTGCCTGGCCGTGGCCAGCAGCGTGGTGGCCTGCACCCGGTAACGCATACCCTGCAGCGCATGGAAGACATTTTTTCACGCCTGGGTTATGACATCGCGGAAGGTCCTGAGGTCGAGGACGATTTCCACAACTTCGAATCACTGAATTTCCCGCCGCACCACCCCGCACGCGCCATGCACGACACCTTCTATTTTGGTGACGGGCGACTGCTGCGCACGCATACCTCGCCGGTGCAGATCCGCGAGATGATGAAAAAGGGTGCGCCGATCCGGATTATCGCGCCGGGCAGGGTATTCCGCAGCGATTCGGACCAGACCCATACACCCATGTTCCACCAGATCGAAGGTTTGCTGGTGGGCGAGAGCGTGACCATGGCGGATTTGAAGGGCGTGTTGCAGAGCTTCGTCAACGCGTTTTTCGAAACCTCGCTGGCGATGCGCTTCCGGCCCTCGTATTTCCCGTTCACCGAGCCGTCCGCCGAGGTGGATATCGCCTGGGACCGCGGGTGATGGCAAAGAGCCGGGCTGGCTGGAGATCCTCGGTTGCGGCATGGTGCACCCCAATGTGCTCAAGGCCTGCGACGTGGATAGCGAAAAATACGTTGGTTATGCCTTTGGCATGGGCGTGGAACGGCTGGCCATGCTGCGTTACGGCGTGACTGACCTGCGCCATTTCTTCGAAAACGATGTGCGCTTCCTGCGCCAGTTCCACTGAGGTCCCGCCAGATGAAATTTAGTGTGAACTGGCTGAAGAAATGGGTGGACGTTGACCTGCCGGTCGATGAGTTTGCCGATGTGCTGACCGCTTCGGGCCTGGAAGTCGACACGGTGGAGCCGGTCGGCGGCGTATTTACCGACGTTGTCGTGGCAGAAATCCTGTCCTGCGAAGCCACATCCCGATGCCGACAAGCTCCAGGTGTGCACGATTGACCAGGGTGATGCAGAACCGGTACAGGTTGTGTGCGGCGCGCCGAATGCGCGGCCCGGGTATCAAGGTGCCGCTGGCCAAGGTCGGTGCGGTGCTGGGTGGCGAATACAAGATCAAGAAAGCCAAGCTGCGTGGTGTCGAATCTTTCGGCATGGCCTGTTCAGCACGGGAACTGGGTTTGTCGGATGACCATTCCGGTTTGCTCGAATTGCCTTCGGATGCGCCGGTCGGCATGGGCTTGCAAGAATTTCTCGAACTGGACGACCACGCGATCGAGGTCGACCTGACACCCAACCGTGCGGATTGTTTGAGTATCCGTGGCCTGGCGCAGGATGTCGCGGCCAGTTGCGGCGCAACTTTAACGGCGCCTGCGATTGAACCGGTTCCTGCCACCATCAACGATACCATCGAAGTAACGCTCGAGGCGGAAGAAGATTGCCCGCGTTACGTGGGGCGGATCATTCGTGGCATCGACCCCAACGCGCCGACGCCCTTGTGGATGGTCGAGGCCCTGCGCCGCAGTGGTATCCGCAGCATTAGCGCCAGCGTTGACCTGACCAATTACATCCTGATGGAACTTGGTCAGCCGATGCACGCCTTTGACCTGGATCGTCTGCAGGGCAGCATTAACGTGCGCCTTGGACGTGCCGGTGAGACCATGGAATTGCTCGACGGCAAGGAAGTGGAACTGGACGACTCCATGCTGGCCATCTGCGATGAAAAAGGTCCGGTCGCAATCGCCGGTATCATGGGCGGACTCGACAGCGGGGTGACCGAAGACACGCGCAATATCCTGTTGGAAAGCGCATATTTCAAACCAGCTACGATTTCCGGCAAAGCCCGCTCCCTGGGGCTGCAGACGGACGCCTCGCACCGTTTTGAGCGTGGTGTGGACCCACGTGGCCAAATCAGGGCAATCGAGCGTTACACGCAATTGCTGCTGGATATCGCCGGTGGTGAAGCCGGCCCCGTTATCCATGCAGTAGCCGAAGCGCACGTGCCTGTGCAGAACCAGGTCCAACTCCGGCATTCACGTCTGAACCGGGTGCTGGGTATTGAACTGGCCAGAAGCCGACGTTACCCGGATACTGGAAGACTTGCGTATGCAACCGGTACTGGAGCAGGGCGCCTGGACGGTTACTGCGCCATCCGATCGCTTCGACATCGAGATCGAAGAGGACCTGATCGAGGAAGTCGCCCGGATTTACGGCTATGACAATATCCCGGCCGCGCTGCCTGCCGGTGAACTGGATCCGGGGCTGCGCAGTGAAACACAGCTGACCCTGCAAAGTATCCAGCAGGCCCTGTGTGCCGCGGGTTACACCGAGGCGATCAATTACAGCTTTACCAGCAGCGACCTGCTGAAAATGTTCAGCATGGATGAACACCTGTTACCGCTGGCCAATGCGCTCAGCGCTGACCTGGAAGTGATGCGCACGGCATTGCTGCCGGGCTTGATGGAAACGCTATCCGGCAATTTACGCCGTCAGCAGGACCGCTTGCGGTTTTTTGAGACCGGTACCGTGTTTGACCAGGAAGATGAGCTGACCGAAACACAGCACCTGGCGGCCGTGGCCTGTGGCAAGGTGTTGCCCGAACAGTGGGGCAGCCAGTCTCGCGATGTCGATTTCTACGACCTGAAGGGCGACCTGGAGTCCGTTCTGGCATTACGGGGCGAAACAGGCGAAGTAGAATTCCGGCATTCGACTTACCCATGGTTGCATCCAGGCCAGTCGGCCACCGTATCAATTGATGGTGTTGATATTGGCTGGATCGGAAGTGTCCACCCATCGATCCTGAAACAGATGGAAATCAAGGGATCGGTGCTGGCTTTTGAACTGGACATTAACGTACTTTCAAAACGTGAAATTCCAAGCACGAATATTATTTCGCGTTATCCGTCCGCCAGGAGAGATTTGGCGTTGATTGTTCCTGAAAAAATCACTTTCTCAGAAATACGTCGTAATGTGATTGATTTATCAGGAGATTTACTTACAAATTTGGTATTATTCGATCTGTATTCAGGCCAAAATATTGAAAAAGGTTATAAAAGTTTGGCTATTGGCTTGATTTTACAGAATGTTTCTTGCAATCTTACAGATGAAGTCGTAGATTCTCTGGTCCAGGACGTTGTTCGGGGACTCGAGGAACGACTGGATGCTCAGCTTAGAGGTTAATGATGTCACTGACTAAAGCAGATATAGCAGATCGATTGTTCAACGAAGTGGGATTGAACAAACGCGAAGCGAAAGAATTTGTAGACGCGTATTTCGAAATTATCCGGCAGGCGCTGGAAAGTGGGGAAAACGTAAAACTTTCAGGTTTTGGTAACTTTCAGCTGCGTGAAAAAAACCAACGTCCGGGGCGTAACCCGAAGACGGGAGAGGAAATTCCGATTTCCGCCCGTCGCGTGGTGACTTTCCGACCTGGACAAAAGCTACGTGCAAGGGTCGAAGCTTATGTTGAATCCGGGGATTGAAAAAGATCTTCCAGCCATTCCAGCCAAACGTTATTTTACGATTGGCGAAGTAAGTGAACTATGTAGCGTGAAGCCACACGTGTTGCGCTACTGGGAACAGGAATTCGAACAACTCAAACCGGTCAAACGACGTGGCAACAGGCGCTATTACCAGCGCGGCGACGTGATCATGATCCGGCAGATCCGCAGCCTGTTGTATGAGCAGGGTTTCACCATTGGTGGCGCCAGGCAGCAACTCGAGGGCGAAGGCGCGATGGACGATGTCAACCGCAGCCAGCAGATTATCCGCCAGGTACGGATGGAACTGGAACAGGTACTGCACGTACTGAAACGCTGAGTTTTTCCAGTCTTATTCAAGAAGGCGCCCCCGGGCGCCTTTTTTTGTTTCCGATATAAATTCTGCAGGAGTGCATATTCTGTGTGAACGGCGCCTCGCTTCGTATATGTTCGCCTGTAGGAGGGAGCAGCTTTGCTGCTCGCGATTTTGCTCCTATAGAGGCAGCTTGCTGGAATTACAGATCTGTGGGAGATTCTATGGCTCTATGCAATGAGTTTTCCCTCAAGTTTGGAAGAACTGCTGTCGGTTCATCAGGGTAAAGGCAATGCGCGCGAGTTTGCGCGCCAGCGCAACCCGCGCAGCGATCTTGCATAAGCCTTTATCGATCATCCGTTGGTAGTAGTCTGCAAAGCGCTGATGGCACCGGGCCGCGTGTGAAGCACAGTACAACAGCCGCCTCAGTTCCGGTTCTCCCTGTTTGGTCAGTTTGCTCTTGCCCTTGAAGCGGCCGGACTCCCTTAGTCGGATATCCAGCCCGATATAGGATATGAAGGCATCACTGCCACTGAATGCGCCACGATGATAGGCCGCCACCAAGGCTGCCGCATTAGCCGGACCGATGCCGGGGATGGACAGGCAAGACCGGTAATCATGCCACCAGCCCAGTTCACGGATCAGTCGCTGGATCTGATGGTCCAGTCGTGCCAGCAGGTACCTGAACTGGGTCATCAAAGCCTGGATCGAGAAGCACACCTCACGCATGGACTGCCGCAGGCGTTGCTGGCTTTGCACGACCGTGGCCCGGCGGGTAATCAGTCCCCACAGGCGTTGTGCCTGGCGGCTCTGTGGTTGGAACGGCCGTAACTCACCCGATTCGTGTTCCAAGTAGCGAGCCAACAGCCAGGCGTCCTCAGCATCGGTCTTGTTGCGTACATTGACCGCGTAACGGTAATGAGCCAGCTGCCTGGGGTTGACCAGGTAGACCGAATGGCCCAACTCAAGTGCAGCTTCCACCATGACCAGGTGGTAGTGCGAGGTGGGTTCGAGTGCGATGCGCACCGGGCCATATAGTTCTTTTAACCACTGTCGGATGACATTGGAGTCGTTCTCGAGGGTGGTGTGTTGATCGTTTTGCCAGTGGTGGATGACGAGCTGATCTTTGGCGACATCGACACCAAGCGTGATTTGGGTAACGGGCTTTGCCATAATGATCTCCGCGGTAAGTTAGTCCGTGAAGCCGGGAACTCACCGACGCAAGCTTGAATCAATGGGCTGTTGCTGCAGCTAGATTCCTAATCGGCGTTTAGGGTGAGGGGATGGGGACGATGTCTCCCACGGTCTGTACCAACAGGTCAGAAGCGGCGTTAGTCCCTCCCATCCCGGCGTCTTTAATCATCCAGAAAAAAGACACTCATTACCATACAAGCGGCGCCTCGCCTCGTATATGTTCGCCTGTAGGAGGGAGCAGCTTTGCTGCTCGCGATTTTGCTCTTGTGGGAGTGACTTCCCCCATCCGCTCATTTCATGTAATATGCCGCGGCTCTCCTGAGGTATAATCAGGAGGGTAAAGTGTCGGGGCGTGGCGCAGTCTGGTAGCGCACTACAATGGGGTTGTAGGGGTCGAAGGTTCAAATCCTTTCGCCCCGACCATTTAATAAAAAAAGGCAGCCAAGGGCTGCCTTTTTTATTGAATGTCCGGAACGGGATTTGAACCGGAGAAGAAGGTTCACCGAATTCGCCAGGAACAATTTTGAACGGCCGCAGGCCGGCCCGCAGGGCGGAGGGCATGGAAAGCCCGAGTAACTGAGTCGGGAACAAATTTCGAACGGCCGCAGGCCGGCCCGCAGGGCGGAGCACAGGGCCGGGATTGCTCCCGGCAATCACCGGCATTTCCTCCGTCCCTGGAGGTCAGATGTATGGAGTAAATCCTTTTGCCGGGGCCGTTCCCGCACATCCCTGTGCTTCACGGCACCTGTGCATCCTGCACAATGAACAAATTTCGAACGGCCGCAGGCCGGCCCGCAGGGCGGAGTACAGGGCCGGGATTGCTCCCGGCAATCACCGGCATTTCCTCCGTCCCTGGAGGTCAGATGTATGGAGTAAATCCTTTCTTGTTCATATAAAAAAAGGCCGCCACGACGGGCGGCCTTTTTTAAAGGGCGGCGTGTTTTATTACTTGACGAAACTGGTCACGCAAGACGGGTCGATAACGTATTCCAGTTCATCGCCGGAAACGGCCGTAATCAGGTAGGTGCCGGAGGCCGTGTAGCCCTTCGAGCTCAGCTTGAACTGCCAGACATTATCACTGAATACGAACTCGTTGCCTTCCGAAGCTTTGCCCACGGACAATAAGTCGTCGGTGACATCTTCAGGATCTCCACCTGTAGATGATGTGAATACGACTTCCACGACCGGGGCCGCGATCAGGTCAACGTCGGTCAGCGCAAAGCTGTCTGCGTCAAACAGTTCCATCTTGAGTGGGAATACCCGTTTGCCCTTGCCCTTGACCGTGACCGGGAACCTGTCCATCGGTGCGGCAAAACCTTCACAGGACACTACGGGTACTTCTGGTACTGGTGGTTCCTCGACACAGGTCTTCAGATCAACCTGGTTGATCGCGTAAAAAGAAGCATAGTATCCAGCCACCGTCTGCCGTGCCCTGCATGCTGACCTCGACACGGTGCACGGGGTCTGTGCTTTCAAAACCGATAAATGCCGCTTCCGGATCGCCGGTGTTGGCAGCGATATCGAACAGGCCCACGCTGGCGCCATCGGCATCGAAACGCTTCGAGCCAGGCAACGTAGCCGCCTGCCTCGTACGGTGCGATCTGGGTTCCAAATCCGCAGATACCCTCCCCGTCAAAGTCTGTAAAAATGACCGGGTTTGCGTAGTTGAAAAAGTCGGGCGATACGTAGTATGGGTACAGGTAATAATTGAAACCACCGGCTGGCAGATTTGAGGCAAAGACAGCGGTACCAACATAGCTCGAAGGCTCTGCTTCCTTGAATGGTGATATTTGAGCAACGGTAACAGCCATACCCCCATCGGTGCTGATATTGGCTACGCTGGGAATCGTAGCACCATCCAAACCCCCGCTTTGACTTTGCCAGTCAATAAAGTCATCCCCGGCCAAACTTGCCCTGTCGGAAACTGCGTGACTTGTGCAAAAGAAATTGAAGTGAAAAGTGAAATAAAAAGTGCGGCGCAGACGCGCGCGCGCGTATTGCGAACTTTCATGGTGGCCTCTCCTTGGTCCATTTTAGACTCGCGTCTCAAACCCCTTTGGACGCTTGTATCTTCCTTGGAGTCTTGATTATGCCACGTAGATTTACAAATACAAGGGGCAAGTCACCGGTTTTTCAAGTGTAAAAAATATGAATCATTTTGGCTGGGCAGAAGGGAAGATTGAACCTTGCATTGGTGCAATATGCTGTTGGATCAACGATAATTACACATTACGGTCGTGACTTAACTTGAATTTTGGCCGGCGGGTACAAATATGCTGTGTTCTACCCGCGTGATAATGGAACTGGGAATAGGGATTGATGAAACCCATTGATAATTTACTGCGAGATATGCCGGATATTGCCAACGAGGTACGCCCGTCCGTAGCCGGCAAACTCGAATGGGTCGGTATGAACGACATCGAGTTGCCGGTGCGTATCGAAGACGACCAGGGCAACCTGATCCAGTCCACCGCCCGTGTGACCGCCTATGTCAACCTGGTGGACCCGCAGGTGCGTGGCATCCACATGTCACGGCTGTACCTGCACCTGGACCAGGCATTCCAGGAACGTCCGCTGACGCCAGGCACGCTGCGCCAGATGCTGCGTTCTTTTCTCGACTCCCACGAGGGCCTGAGTGACCGCGCGCTGGTCAGGGTAGATTTTGATTACGTGATCCGCCGCAAGGCGCTTGAAAGCGACAACGTCGGCTGGCGCCGTTACCCGGTTTCCATGATCGGTATCCTCGAAGGGCAGGAGTTCAGCCTGGAGATGGGTCTCGAAGTGCTGTATTCCAGCACTTGCCCGTGTTCGGCAGCCCTGGCCCGCCAGCTGATCCAGCAACAGTTCGAACAGGACTTTGCCGCATCAGGAACCATTGATTACCAGGCCGTATACGAATGGCTGGGTACCGAGGAAGGTATCCTGGCCACGCCACACAGCCAGCGCAGTGCGGCGGAGATCAGGGTCAGGCTGACCCCCACTTTCCAGATGTTCCCGATCATCGAGTTGATCGATGAGGTGGAGGCTTCGCTGAAGACACCGGTGCAGGCAACGGTCAAGCGTGAAGACGAGCAGGCCTTTGCATTGCTCAATGGTCGTAACCTGATGTTCTGCGAAGACGCAGGCAGACGCATCCAGACCGCGCTGAACACCGATGAACGTATCCTCGACTTCTGGGCGCGCTGCACCCATTACGAGAGCCTGCACCCGCACAATGCGGTATCCGTGGTGACCAAGGGTGTCGAGGGTGGTTATGTCGCGGGCGCCGGGGCCCCGGTGCGCCTCGACCAGGAACACACCGTAAGCTAATTCCTTTCTACCTGTGGGAGATTCTATGGCTCTATGCAATGAGTTTTCCCTCAAGTTTGGAAGAACTGCTGTCGGTTCATCAGGGTAAAGGCAATGCGCGCGAGTTTGCGCGCCAGCGCAACCCGCGCAGCGATCTTGCATAAGCCTTTATCGATCATCCGTTGGTAGTAGTCTGCAAAGCGCTGATGGCACCGGGCCGCGTGTGAAGCACAGTACAACAGCCGCCTCAGTTCCGGTTCTCCCTGTTTGGTCAGTTTGCTCTTGCCCTTGAAGCGGCCGGACTCCCTTAGTCGGATATCCAGCCCGATATAGGATATGAAGGCATCACTGCCACTGAATGCGCCACGATGATAGGCCGCCACCAAGGCTGCCGCATTAGCCGGACCGATGCCGGGGATGGACAGGCAAGACCGGTAATCATGCCACCAGCCCAGTTCACGGATCAGTCGCTGGATCTGATGGTCCAGTCGTGCCAGCAGGTACCTGAACTGGGTCATCAAAGCCTGGATCGAGAAGCACACCTCACGCATGGACTGCCGCAGGCGTTGCTGGCTTTGCACGACCGTGGCCCGGCGGGTAATCAGTCCCCACAGGCGTTGTGCCTGGCGGCTCTGTGGTTGGAACGGCCGTAACTCACCCGATTCGTGTTCCAAGTAGCGAGCCAACAGCCAGGCGTCCTCAGCATCGGTCTTGTTGCGTACATTGACCGCGTAACGGTAATGAGCCAGCTGCCTGGGGTTGACCAGGTAGACCGAATGGCCGAACTCCATGCAGCTCCGACTATCTGCTGTCAGTCGATTGCCCGGTGATTGCCGATGTGGATCTCCCGGCCCCGCAGCCCTTCGGGCTACCCTCTCCTTCGAGCCGTCTTAACGGGGCCGGCCTCACAGGACATCCTGTCCTGGTCGGCCTGAAATGTGAATCCCGCACATTTCTCCCCTAACGGCTCTCAGGACTCGGTGCTCAGAGGTCACCCACATCGGCAAACCACCAGGCTTTTATGAAGGGGTCAATTGCAATTGTTCTCAGGCCTGCAGCGGGGTATTTCGAGCTGTGCCGGGGTATTACCTTACCCGGGACCGTAATTCGTCGGGACACGAATTACCGAGCGCCCATGGATGGCTTGAGCGTGTCCCGGGAAGGAATACCCGGCACAGCCAGGGAAAATGCCCTGCATTAGTCAGAGTTTTACGAAATAGGGCGTCCATGTATAACGGCGTGTCCCTAGAGCCCCTTGGCCCGTGGCCGCACCGGCGCTTGCTAGTTCTATTGCTGGTCTTCTGAAGCAACCAGGGGTTGGGGATCCACGCGCCGGTCCAGCCAGTTCATACGCCAGTCGAGGTGCGGCCCGGTGACCCGCCCGGTGGCGCCGATTTTGCCGATCACATCTCCCTGTTTTACAAAGGTCCCCGCTTCCACGAGTATTTTGCTCAGGTGCAGAAAGGTCGATGACAGCCCCAGGCCGTGATCGAGGATGATCGTGCCGCCGGAAAAATACATGTCCGGGTGGGTCAGGGTGATCAGGCCGTCGGCAGGCGCATGTACATCGGTGCCCGTGGGCGCAGCGATATCCAGGCCGAAATGTGGCCGGCGTGGTTCGCCGTTGAGTATGCGCTGGGAGCCGTACACGCCGCTGATACGGCCTTTCGCGGGCCAGGCAAAGCCGGTGCTGTAATACGCCTGGTTATCGCGGCGCTGACGTGCCGTGGCGACCATGCGGGCGTCTTCCCTGATCCTGGCCGCTGCGGCGGGGTCGGGGGTCACCTTTGATGGTGGCAGACCGTCAACACGCTCGATGTCATACTCGCGTTTTCGCACGGTGATGGCCTGGGTGGTCAGCTCGCCACCGGGTACTGCCACCTGCAATTTTCGTGTACCGGTTTCATCACGCCCAAAACCGATGACGAAACGCCCGTCTTCTGCAATCGGGACCGTATTGCCGTCGAGGCTGATGCTGCTGCCGGGCTCTGCCTGGCCGAACATCAGACCGCCCTGGACGGCTTGGCCCTGCAGTTCGATGTCGGCTTGCAGGAGCGCGGAAACCCCGCACAGGAAAACAAGGAAGTGAAGCCTGTAAGCAGCGCATTTACAGGATGATCTTGATGGACTGCCCCGGGCGGATAATGTCGTTCCGGCCCAGGTCATTCCAGCGCATCAGGTCGTTGATTTTGACCTTGTAACGCCTGGAGATGCTCCACAGCGAATCACCACGCCGCACCGTGTGCCTGATGGTCCCGCCACCGGCCCGGGCGGCTGACGGGGCAGGGCTGTGGAATACGGTCAGCGTGGTCCCGGCGCGCAGCTTGCGTGGGTCTGAAATACCATTCCAGTTCTGCAGGTCACGGACCGTGACCTTGTAGCGCCGGGCGATCACGGACAGGCTCTCTCCGGAGCGCACCTTGTGCGTGACGCGTTCGGATGCGATCAGGCCGGATTGCAGTTGTTGCAGTTCACTGGCGGCGGCCGCGTACAGGGGGTCGACCAGTAGTTGTTCGTCACGCGGCAGACGCAGTTTCTGACCGACGCGGATCAGGTCGCTATTGAGGTTGTTGCTGCTGCGCAGCACGGATACCGGCACGTGGTGACGAGCGGCCAGGCCGGACAGGGTATCACCGTTCTCAACGATGACCTGGTCCCACTTCATCAGCGACTGCGGGTTGTTTGACGACAGGTGTTGTTCGAGTTTTGCCGCGCCCTTGAGTGGCAGCACCACGCGCCACGGGCCCGACGGGGAAGTCGCCCAGCGGCTGAAGCCGGGGTTCAGGCTGAACAGTACATCGATGCTGACCCCGGAGATCTGGGATATCAGCACCAGGTCGCTTTGCGCTCTCCATATCAACGGCGGCGACCACGGGCTGGTTGGCAGCAACGGGTAATTTGAAGTCGTATTTTTCTGGATCCTGGAACAAACAGGTCAGACCCAGCAACTTCGGCACGTAACCCTTGGTTTCCTTCGGCAGACGGATATTCCAGAAATCAGCCGGTTTGCCGGCCTTGAGATTCCTTTTCACTTCGCGAGCGACCCGGTTCTCACCGGAGTTGTAGCCGGCTAACGCCAGCAACCAGTCGCCTTCAAATTTCTTTTGCAGGTGGTCCAGGTAGTCCAGCGCCGCGTGGGTTGAAGACCAGACATCCCGGCGGCCGTCATACCACCAGTCCTGCTTCAGACCGTATTGTTTACCGGTCGAGGAGATAAACTGCCAGGTGCCGAGCGCACGTCCACTGGAATAGGCAAAGGGGTCATAGGCGGACTCCACCACGGGCAACAGGGCCAGCTCACCCGGCATGTCGCGTTTTTCCAGTTCGTCAGCGATGAAGTAGATCCAGGGCTGGGCGCGTTTCATTACGCGCGTCATGTATTCGTCGTGGTCGGCGTACCAGTTGGCCCATCTCAGCGAGACCTCGTGCTCCGAGCAGTTGGACAGGGTGAAACTGTCGACCAAACGCAGCCAGACATTGTCGTAGACAGGTGGCGTTTCCGTTGCCGGTTCAGGTTCGACGGCTTCGGGGACAAAAAGGTGCTCATCGATTGATTCGCCTTCACCTTTTGGCAGCTCCTCCTGGGCAGCCGCAACCACTTCGGGTTCGGGTTCAGGGGTGGTGTTTTGGGTGGTGGCGCAACTGGCGAGAAACAGGCACAGCAGCACCGCAAAAAGGCGTGAATTCATCAGGGTCCGTTATTTTCCGGAATTGTCCGCTATTATGCTGTTTATTGGCGCAGAATCAAGGAAATGTGCGGCTATGAAGGCGTTGCGTTATATGTATGCAGGTTCTCAGAAGCGGTCCTTCCAGGCACGGATGACGGCCATCGTGGAATCCCCCGGGCGGGCCTTCGGATCAAGCTGACGCGCCGCTTCGACCACGGCATCCACACGGGTGCGCAGAAACGGGTTGGTGGACAGTTCATCGCCAAGCGTGCTCGGCAAGGTATTGCCTCCTGCTGAGCGCAAGGTGTCCACCTCGCGAACGCGCGCCTGCAAGGCCTGGTTGCCGGGCTCTACGGCGAGCGCAAAAGCGCAATTGGACTGCGTGTATTCGTGTGCACAGTAGACTTTCGTTGTTGCCGGCAAGGCCGCCAGCTTGTCCAGGGCCTGTTGCATTTCGGCAGCCGTTCCCTCGAACAACCGTCCGCAGCCAACACTGAACAGGGTGTCACCGCAGAACAGGGCGCCATGACCGTAAAAGGCGATATGACTGCGCGTGTGGGCCGGTATCTCCAGCACCCGGAACCCGGCCTCCAGGCCGTCGAGGTGGACCTGGTCTCCTTCCTTGCAAACCCGGTGCACAAACGGTAGCCGCTCGTCCGCCGGCCCGTAAACGGTGGCGCCGGTTTGTTCAAGCAACTCAGGCACACCGTCCACGTGGTCGTAGTGATGGTGGGTCAGCAGGATATAACGGAGATCGAGGCCGCGAGCCTTCAAGACCTCCAGCACGGGTTGCGCCTCACCCGGGTCCACGACTGCGCAGCTTTTGTCCGTTGCAGTAAGCAGCCAGATGTAGTTATCCCCGAGCGCCGGGATGGCGGTGATGTTGAGCGTGGTTTCAGGCATCGGTCATCCTTAAAATTGATGGTTGTACAGCTTGTGTTCTAAGCCTTATGCTTACGCTTGTTTATCAGTAAGTCAACTTAAGTCGAATCATAAAAATATGGCCGCAACACAAACGGAACAATCAGCGCACATGGCCCAGCAGGCCCTGGTGACGCAGTTGTTGCAGCCATTGCTGGCCCGCCGCAGGCCCGAGCGGATACTGGTCTTGAAGCACGGCACCGCCGGTGACCTGCAATTTGAAATGGCACATCCGGTGCAGGTCATCCGCCTGAGTACCGATGCGTGCACGCCCGGCGCAGGTTTGCAGTGCCGGATCACAGCCTTGCCGTTTGTCGATGCGACATTTGACCTGGTCATCCTGCACCACGTGGTCGCTGATGGCAGCGAGCCGTTTCTGGCCGAGGTCCTGCGTGTCATGAGCCGCGGGCGGAGACGTGGTGATCAGCGGTCTGAATTCTTCCGGTTTACGCAACCGGCTCGTCAACCGGCGGCAGAAGAGACCGGCGCTCAAACTGGACAAGGTGTGTAATTTCTTGAAATCAAAATCGATCAATGTCGAACTTTGCCTGCTGATGGGGCTGGGTGGTTTTTCACGCCCGGCGCCGAAAGCGACCTGGCACGGCCTGGGTTACCCCTTTGCCGACCGGGTCATGCTGCACGGCCACCGGCAGTCCAATATCAAGAACGCCAATATCCTGCGTTTCAAGCAGGTCCAGCCAGCTGGCCTGGCCTCGGCCGCACTGGATGGCTGCAGTAACCGCGAGGCCGTGTTTGTGAGCGACGTGGTGATGTACACCGACGGGGCCTGCAGCGGTAACCCGGGCCCGGGTGGCTGGGGCACGGTGCTGATCTCCGGCAAACACCGCAAGGAACTGTCGGGCGGGGAGCACGAGACAACCAATAACCGCATGGAGATGATGGCGGTCATCCGGGGTATGGAAGCCTTGAAGCGTGGCTGCAGCGTGGATATCCACACGGATTCGACCTACGTCATGAAGGGTATCACCGAGTGGCTGGAAGGCTGGAAAGCGCGTGGCTGGCGCACGGCCTCCAAGCAACCGGTCAAGAACGTGGATCTATGGCAGCGGCTCGAAAAAGCGCTCGAGCGTCACGAGGTGCATTGGTTCTGGGTCAAGGGGCATTCAGGGGTGCCCGGGAATGAGCGTGCTGACGAGTTAGCACGTAACGCAATACCGTGATTGATACAGAGACGGTGTGGATAAGGCTGGCGAGACCTTACACAACATGGATGTTGTGGATGAGCTTACAGGGACGTATCCACAGCGTGTCTCGGAAGTCTTATCCATTCCGTCTCCCAACAACCATCCAAGGATTACAGGATTCTGAATGAGACAAGTAGTACTGGATACTGAAACCACCGGCCTGGAACCCAGCCAGGGGCACCGCATCATCGAGATCGGGGCGCTGGAACTGGTTGACCGGCAATTGACCGGGCGGCAGTTTCACACCTACATCAACCCCGAACGGGATATCGAAGAAGGGGCCCTGGAGGTGCACGGCATCACCGTGGAATTCCTGGAGGACAAGCCCCTTTTTGCAGAAATCGCCGATGACCTGCTGGCTTTCGCCGAGGGTGCGGAACTGGTGATTCACAACGCGCCGTTCGATATCGGCTTTATCGACAACGAGCTTTCCCTGGCCGGCCACGAGCATGCATCCATCACCGAGCTCGCCAGCGTGCTGGATACGCTGGAACTGGCCCGTGACCTGCACCCCGGCCAACGCAATAACCTCGACGCCTTTGCAAGCGTTACGAGGTGGATAACAGCAGCCGAACGCTGCACGGTGCCTTGCTGGACGCGGAAATCCTGACCGATGTTTACCTCGCCATGACGGGTGGGCAGGTGGACCTGGGCCTGAGCCTGGAGACAGTCACACCAGAAGTTGATGATGAGCATCCGCTGGAGCACGTCGAGCATCCCGCCGTATTTGTATTGAAGGCCAGTGATGAAGAACTCGAGCAGCACGATGCACGACTGGCGGATATCGAAAAACAATCCGGGCAGTGCCTTTACAAGGATCGGTAGTAACGACCTGCTCTACAGCTGCGTCATCAGCATCGGGTGGGCGCGGGTATCCATCCACTTCAAGCGTGTCGTAATAGCTGCGGATATTTTCCACATATTGCCTGGCCTCGTAACCGCGGGCGTAGCCATAGCGCGTCTGGCGGTACCACTTCTCCTGGCTCAACAGTAGCAGGCGTTTGTTGACGTCGTGCCAGCGGTCGGGGTTGCCGCCCTGTTTCTGTGTCAGCACCCGCGCGTCCTCGAGGTGTCCCCAGCCCATGTTGTAGGCTGCCAGCGCCATCCAGGTACGGTCCGGTTCGGCGATGCGCCTGGGGATTCGTTTATGCATGCGCAGGAAGTAACGTGCGCCACCCTCGATGCTCTGCACGGGGTCGAGCCTGTCATTGATCCCCAGTTGCGCGGCGGTGCGCTGGGTCAGCATCATGATGCCGCGCACGCCGGTCTTCGGGATGCTGCATCCGGATCCCAGTGCGATTCCTGGTAACCCATCGCCGCCAGCAGACGCCAGTCCAGGCCGTGGGCTTCCGCGACATCCTGGAACACCGGTATCAACGGCGGCAGACGTTCCTGACCTGTTTCATGAACTGGAACATGCCGACACGGTCGAGTTCGTGATTGTCTTCTTCGTACTGGCCCCGGATCAGGGCGAGCTGTACCGTTCTCCCTGGTCGAGCCTGAAAAATGACCGGGCCTTTTGCACCAGCGAATCATCATCACCGGGCAGGAACGCCCAGGCGTGCGGCTGGCTGCCTGGCAGCGTAAAGCCGGCCTGCACCCGCGGGTAGAACTGGCTGTTGATTTTGTAAATGTTCGAGTCCACCAGGGTCGCATCCAGTTCGCCGTCGGCGATGGCGATCAGCAGGTCCTCGATGCCGACGCTGTTCTCGGCAGTCCATTGCAGATCGGGGAATCGATTCCCGGGCTTTTTCCAGTTGTGCCTTCATAACTCGTACCGGCAATTACGGCTATACGTTTGCCCACCAGGTCGGAGATGCTGCGCGGGGCGGCGGGTGCCACGCCGGTACACCACCACCGTCTTGGTTTCGGCATAATCGGGGCCAAAATTGAACAGGCGTTCACGCTCGGGTGTGCGGGTCAGGTTGGCGCCGATCAACTCACCCTGCCGGCGTACCAGCAGCGTGCCGAGGCCGGCATATTCATCGGCTGCCTTGACCTCGAGGGCCAGGCCAAGATAGTCGGCGAAGGCTGCGGCAAGGTCATATTCCGGCCCGGTATCGCCATCAGGGCCGATAAAGTAACTGCTGGCGCCATTGCGGGTCAGCAGCGTGATACTGCCGCGTTGCCGGGCTTTTTCCAGTGTGCTTGGATGATCGTTGCCGGAGTATAAAAAAGGCAACAACATGACTGCGGCGAGTGCCGCATAAAGCCCTGTTTTCCATTGTCTGATGTCGAGGATTGCTCAAACGCCATACCCGGCAGCCGAGGTGCAGTAATTATACCAGTTTCGTGTTATTTCGTGATATATTACATAATTACATTGATAATAAAGAAAAATTACCAACAATTAGCAGGTGTTTTGGCGTTGGCCTGGTTGATTTCCAGCGGGCTGCATGTGGTGCCTCGTTCCTTGTCGTTTGCCTGGTTACCCTGCGCGGTGGCCCTCAGGACGTATGTTGTCGCGGTCCTTGTCGGGAGTGTGAACGCAAATTTTGCATGGGTGGGCAGGGCAATTTCCCCGGTCGTGGCATAGTCCGTATCATTGGCCCGCCAGATTTCCTGGTTGTTGGCCCAGTTCAGCAATAACTGCTGCGCCTCGCCCCGGTTGGCCTTGAGTACGTATCGCGTGTAACTGGGTAAGGCGAGTGCAACGAGGATGGCCACGATGGCAATCACGATCATCAGTTCGATCAACGAAAATCCCTTTCTGCTGAGTCTTGCGTTTCATGACTGAAACTCCGTTATTTACCTACCTGGGTTGTCTGGATTATACGCCGCCGGATAAACGGTTGTATCTGCCTGATAAACGGTAGTGTGGATGCTGCTGTACCAGCATGTCTGTCTTTATACTATAGATATCCGCAACATGTTTGCAAAGGGAGTGCAATGTTAATGACCACACCAAGGGAGAGATTCATGGATTCCAGTTCCGGGACCATGGTCAGGAACAGGGGCTTTACACTCATTGAATTAATGATTGCCGTGGTGATTGTCGCCATCGGCGTCGCACTGGCTGTTCCCACCTATCAAAACACCGTGCAGAAAAGACGGGTAACCGGCGCTGCCGAGAGCATCGCCGCTTTTCTCACCCTGGCGCAGGGTGAGGCGATCAAGCGTAATGAGACGATTGCCATTTCGGTCAAGCGCGCAGGTGATGGTAGGACCTGGTGTGCGGGTGCAATGATCCGCACTGCCGCCACCGACCATTGCGATTGCGAAGAAACAACAGCAACTGAAAATGATTACTGTGATTTCAACCCTGGTGGCGCCGGTTCGCCGAGGGTGATCAACCAGGTCGGTTTCGATGGTTTCACCATGAACAGTTCCAGGGCAGGGGCTACTGGCCAGCAATGATTTCAATTTCAATTTCGACCCGGTGCGCGGGATCAAGGTGACTGGACTGCGGACTCATCGATGGCAATTCACACCAGGTCACCCTGCTGTCCGACAACTCGAAATATTCGCTGCTGGTCGATATATCTGTGACTGGCCGGATCCGGGTGTGCAACCCCGACTCGGACAAGAAGGTGCCGGGCTTCAAGAGATTGTGCAGCCTCATCGTGGCACCGCCGCCACCGCCGCTACCTTCCCCATGAAAACCAGGTTGAACAGCATGAAAACGATATCGAAGAAACAGATGAAGACCTGGAAACGGCAAGGCGGTATGACCTTAATCGAGTTGCTCGTTGCCGGCGTCATCAGCCTGATTGCGGCCACCGGCATGATCATCGTCATGGCCAATACCCTGGGTACGGGCTCCAAGACCATCCAGATGGCGAAAGTCACCCAGGAGATGCGCACCGCCATGCAGATCATGTCACGTGAATTGCGGCGGGCCAATTACCACTCCACGTTCATGGCCTGTTACGGCAACGTGGATTGCCTGAGTACGCTGGGTATTGCTGCCAAGAGTAGGTGGAATCAATATCACGGACAATGGGGACAGTGATTGTTTCTGGTTCTGGTACGACCGGCCCCAGACGGGTACCCAGGTAGCTGTGAACGCGGAACCGGTTGCGGCGTTCCGGCGCACGGTCGCGAGCGGCGTTGGCAGGCTGCAGATGACCACCACGCGAACCGCTGCGCCGGGCTGCAACCCGAATGCGGACTGGGTGGACATCACCGACCCGGAACTCATCGATGTGCTGACCTTCAATGTCGACGATACCGATTCGTTTACAGAAACGATCAATGCTGGCGGCGACATCCAGAGTGTCGAAAGGATCGGCCTGACCATCACCGCCAGGTTAACGCCCGACGCGTCTTTACCGGCATGGCTGCAAAACAACGCCAATGCCAGCCGGGAACTGCGCGAGTTCGTTACGGTTCGCAACCACACGACAAGCCCGCCGGCGTCACCCTGAGCGTGGCAAAGTACAAGAGGATTCGAGGTAAACGAGTATGTATCTGAAACAGATTCACAAGTATGGCAGAAACTGCATGGATGGCAGTAGGCAACGTGGTGGCCTGACCATTTTTACCGCCGTCCTGGTGCTGATACTGATGACCCTGCTGCTGGTCTATGCGACCCGTGTCAGCCTGTTTGAAACCCGGGTTTCCGGCAACGAAATGCGCCAGAAGGAAGCATTCCACATTGCCGAGGCGGCGCTCGACCAAAGCGTCATGTATTTATTGCAGAACGCATCCCTGGTGCTCTCCAGCCAGATCGACAAGTTTCCCGATGGTACCGGTTACACCAGGGACGGCTGGTTCGCCACGGGCAACACCCGTTGGCAGCCATGCCCTTCGCCAGCGGCGGACACGCACCCCTGCGGTGGTGATGTTTCGGCGGTTGCCGGTTCATTTTACTACGATACCGACGGGAATACGGCCACGCTGGAATCCCTGCCGGTCAACACGACGGATTTCCCGGTTGGCACCACCGCCAGGATAAGCGCCCTGATGTGTTTTGTTGACCTGGCAAATCCGACAAACCCCTGTCTTGCAGCACCGGCGACGCCTGCCGATGAAACAGAAGCCAGCCTGGTACTGACGCTGCTTGTCCTATGGTTATTCCGATTGTACCGATGTGACAAATGTTTCGACCTGCACAGGGTGAGGCGACGGTGGCCCTGCCCATTGTCCAACTGGAAGAAGCTAGCTGGCTCACCCGCGGTGCCATTGGTGACCAAGTCCACCTTCCCACCCACCGGCGCAGCGGAAGTGGTGGGCAATCCGAACGGCGGCGGCCTGGGCGTACCGCTGACCTCGTGGATCAATAACAACCCCGCCTGCCCGCCGGCTACACCCATTATCACTTCGGGCACCTGGCAAACCTGCGAGATGCAGGAGTGGTACCACGTCGGAGTACCCGGATGGCGTGACCTGTACCGACAACAACTGCCTGTGCGGTCCCGGCGGCAATGACCCGGAATATTTCCTCAGCGGGGTAGGGTTTACCGCGGCACAGTGCTCGGGCACATTGCTTGGCTCTGACACTTGCGTGGGCATAGACATCATCATCGACCCCGGCTTTCCCTGTGACCTGTTTGAGTTTTACTTCAACTACCCAGGGCCCAGTATGCGTTGGTCAAATCCCAGGCCACGGTCATCAGTGACTGCACCGGTCTCGGTCCGCACAGTTCGGGCATGATACTGGGTCACAGGCGATGAGTGCAGGATCAATGCGAACACGGTAGTGGGTTCACCCGAAAATCCCATTATCCTGATATCGGCCACCGATGACCGTGATTGGCGGTGGCGCCATCATCTACGGCATTCTGTACATTTTCGATGGTGAATCGGGCACTGCAGGATTGACAACACTGGGCGGTGCCACCGTATATGGCTCCGTCATTGTTGATGGCACCATGGACAAGGACCAGGGCACCTTCCAGATCGTATATGCGGAAGGCGTATTGGCCGAGGCCACGGGTATTGCGGGACTTGGGGCAGTCAATGGCGGCTGGCGAGATTTTGGCCTGCCGGACATTGGCTGGTAAGGAGATACGAAAATGAGAATACATATGAAAAGTAAACTTCATCGTGGTTTCAGCATCCTCGAGGTCATGATCGGGATTTTCATCTTCGTGGTCGGCCTGCTGGCCCTGTCATCCCTGCAGGGCGCGCTTGACCCGTTCAATGGCTGACGCCAAGGTGCGCACGACCGCAGCCAATATCGCCGAGCGCACTATTGAAGAGGCGCGTGGCTTTAGCCGGATCGAGTCCGACACGGTCACACCACCTACATTTTTTGCCTATAACGACATCGTCAGCTCGCGATACCGACCGGAAGTTGTCAACGGCATCACCTACATCGATCGACCTGGATGTGACGGATCATTACTACGATCTTGCCGGGGACAGCTTCACCACCACGATGCCCACCGGTGCTGCAGCTTCGACTTACAAGCAGGTCGAGGTCACGGTTTCCTGGGATGCCGCCCAGGAGTTCCGCGCCGATGAAGGCACGGACATCACGGCTGCCGACCTGGGCAGTGGCGAAATCGTGTTAACAGCCTCGATCCCCGCGCTGGTCACACAGCTCGTCGGCGACGGGTTGCCGATGAATCGACGGGTGGCACTGCGGCGCCGCCGATTCCTTATACGCCAGGTCAGAACCCCGATATCATCTCGCTGTCGCTGGGTGACAACAAGTTCAAGGAATCCTTGCTCCCCGAGCCGGATATAACGATACTTGATGAGCTGGTGGAAACCACTTTCGATGTAATCACCTACTCGCAGACCGATGCCGGCGCCACTTCCTGCGCCGGGAGGAATTCGCCAGTCCGTTGCCTGCGAATGTCTGCTCAAGGCGCCGGATGCCGCCGAACCTGGTCACCGGCCGGTGATCTGGGCAGGAGACGAGTACGCCCGTGGCCAGCATGCCGACGAAGGCCTATGGGGTTTCGAATAACAACCAGCAATCATAGCTGTGTGACACCTGCTGCAGGGACCACCATGACGGCGGTGCAGCAGTCAGGACGTTCCGGATCACGCTGATACCGCGGTCAATGTCTATACATCCCTTCAGGCCGAGTACTGAATACATCACGTCCGGTACCTTCCGGGGTGACCACAAGCACTATGACCGCGCAAAAAAGACTGCTGACCTGATCGAAGCCACCTCCGACGGTGACGCTTATGTCGAATCCTGCCGCCTGGTTCGCGTGGATGGATTTTTCCGCGTGGCACAGGATTTCCGGCGCGAAGACCTGAATGTTTTCCCGGCTGATTTCATGGATGACGTGAATGAGATCGATGTGTATTCGGACTTCGTCACGGGGGCAGCATCGGCGTTTGCGGGCTATACGTTCCCCGATTATGAGACCAATCCACCGTGTATCGGCCGAATCGCCCTGCCTGGTTGCGCCAGCGCCCATGCAAGGCGACTATGATGACGCTCTCGATTTGATGGCGAATGGTAACCCGACCGAGTTTCCTTCGTGGACGACATTACCACTGGGCTTGCCGCGACGACTCAGCAACTCAGGTCCAGGGGCGTGTATATCGACTACCTGAGCTCTGACCTGCGCACGGTGCTGGCAAACTGCATCGGTGACAAAGGACCGGATGATGCGGATTGCAAGTCGGGTGATGTGGTACTTGACCGCACCGGCAGCATCAATCCGCTGGAATTGATCCCGTTCTTCGATGTGCAGATGACCAAGCTGAACCGCTGGAATGAAACACCGGTTCCCAATATCCCGGTGGACACCACCAACGAACCGTTGGCGAACAACAGCACCCACAGCCGTGGCGTTGCATTTCCAAGACGGCGATGACGGCCAGTCAACGGTGGTTGCGATCGGCCACCGGGGTAACACCGGGTTCACCGATACGCTGCCGATTGATCCCACCTACTATGATCGAGGTGACCGAGTGCCAGCCTGTTCGTATATGCCGATGATACTCGATGTTGATCCGACCGCCACCGCCACCGGCACCGGATCCGGATGATACATCGTGATCAGCGGGACCTGGTCAGAAACCCTGCCGGGTGATCCTGTGCTGGTCATTACCGGTGTTAACGGCGTGGAGTGTGCACAGACGCCATTTGGTTACAGTTGTCTTGTGCCGAACGATGCGGTCAATCCGCAGATAGCATTGTCCGCGTACGGCAAGAAAAATGCGGATCGCTGGGCCTGCTCTGTCGGTACGATTTTGACCAAGACCAATGAAGTGATCAACGGTACAGGTGCCAAGGCGGATTTCAGCCTGGACCGGCGAGCCCGCGGGCACGAGCTATAACTTCGTTCTCCAGGGTGAGCCTGTGATGCTTAGAGCCTTTTCACCGTTTGACTTGACGCTTTGCAAGGTCTCGTTCTCTGCTAGAATACCGCCTCTTTCGAGGCGGTATTTTTTTGAAGAACTTATGTGTTTCCCCGGGAAATGCATATCATCACCTGAGCGACCTGGAATCCAATGAACATCAGAACACGATTTGCACCCAGCCCAACGGGCTTCCTTCATGTCGGCGGCGCCCGCACGGCATTATTCTGCTACCTGCAGGCACGCGCCAACGATGGCGTTTTTGTACTGCGTATCGAGGATACCGATCTTGAGCGCTCCACGCCGGAATCCGTGCAGGCCATCCTCGATGGCATGGAGTGGCTGGGGCTGGATTACGACGAGGGCCCGGTTTACCAGACCGACAGCTTTGGCCGCTATGCCGAGGTCGTCCAGCGCCTGCTCGATGAGGACAAGGCCTATCACTGCTATTGCAGAAGGAACGGCTTGGAGAAACTGCGCGAGCAGCAGATGAAGGATGGCATCAAGCCACGCTATGACGGCAAGTGCCGGCATCTCGAGAGCGTTCCTGAAGGCATTAAACCGGTGGTGCGTTTCCGTAACCCGCAAGACGGCAACGTGGTATTCGATGACCTGGTACGTGGCCGCATCAGTATTTCCAACGATGAACTGGATGACCTGGTCATCGCCCGACCGGATGGTTCGCCGACCTACAATTTCACCGTCGTGGTGGATGACATGGATATGCAGTATCACGCATGTCATACGCGGCGATGACCATATCAACAATACGCCGCGGCAGATCAATATCTACCGGGCGCTGGGCGCCGAGTTGCCGGTATTTGCGCATGTGCCGATGATCCTCGGTGACGATGGCGCGCGCTTGTCCAAGCGCCACGGCGCGGTCAGCGTGATGCAGTACCGCGACGATGGCTACCTGCCGCAGGCGTTGCGGAATTACCTGGTCAGACTGGGCTGGTCACACGGTGACCAGGAAGTCTTCATCGCTGGACGAGATGATCGAGCTTGTTCGATATCAAGGACGTCAACCGCAAGGCATCGGCCTTCAATACCGACAAGCTGGACTGGCTGAACCAGCACTATATGCGCACGCTTGCCGGCGAGCGAGGTGGCTGAGCACCTCGCCTGGCATTTTGCCGACCAGGGCATTGACACGGATGCGGGCCCTCCGCTTGAAGACATCGTGGCAGTGCAGGGCGAACGGGTCAAAACCCTGAAGGAAATGGCGGCGCAAAGCCGGATATTCTTTGAAGGCTACGACGAACTCGATGCCAACGCGGCCAAGAAACACCTGCGCCCGGTGGCGCTGGAACCCTTGCAGGCCATGCAAACGCAGCTGCAGGCACAGGACGACTGGACACCAGAAGCCCTGCACGCAGTGATTGACCGCGTGGCGGCGGAACTCGAAGTGGGCATGGGCAAGGTGGCGCAGCCTCTGCGCATTGCGGTGACCGGCTGCGCGGTTTCACCGTCGATCGACAAGACCCTGTGGCTGATGGGCAAACAACGCAGCCTCGAGGGCCTGGGCAAGGCGCTGGCCTACATCGAGGCCCGGATCGCAGCCCAATAGGTTCGGGACTATGTGGGGCCGCTCCTGCGCGTCCATGCGCCCTCGGCATACCGTTCATCCTGAACATAAGCGGCCTCTGGCCGCGATTCGTGAGCACCAAAGCATTTCTATGGCTGTGCCAAGTATTCCTTCCCGGGACACGCCGTAAACCCATCCCTGGGGGCTCGGTCGCGACTCCTGTCGCTCACGGTCCCGGGTAAGGAACACGCCCGGCACAGCTTGATACACGCAGTGCTGTAATAAGCATGATCGCAGTATTCCGTTTCTTTAGCTGCCCGGTTGTTTGCTGGTGTGGGCGACATTTGTGCGCTGCACCGAATCCTGAGAGTCGTTAGGGGAGAATTGTGCGGGATGCACAATTCAGGCCGCCCAGGGCAGGACGCCCTGTGAGGCCGGCCCCGTTGGAACGGCTCGAAGGAGAGGGTAGCCCGAACGACTACAGGGATGTAGGAGGTACGAGCCCGAGGATGGCGAAGGAGAACAATGCAGGAGCAATTGTCGAGAGCAACGCAGGAGCAGTTGCCGAGGGCTGCGGGGCCGGGAGCACATACCGGCAAACCTTCGGGCGATTTGAAGTGTTAAAATTCCGGTATGTCAAAAGTCGAACGCCTATATCACCTGCACAACATCCTCAGCCAACGGCGCACGCCGATCTCGCGCCATGACCTGATGGACCGGCTGGAGTGTTCACAGGCGACCCTGTACCGCCTGGTGGCGGAACTGCGCGATTTCCTGGGTGCACCGCTGGAGCAGGATGAAGACAACCGCGGGTTTTACTACGACCGCAGTTACGAGCAACCATTTGAACTGCCCGGAATCTGGATCAGCCCGGCGGAACTGCAGGCATTGCTGACCGCGCGCCAGGTGCTGGGCAATGTGCAACCGGGTCTGCTGGAAGGCGAACTGCAATCCCTGCAGGGCCGTATCACGTCGTTGTTGCAGAAAAAAGGTGTTGACGCCGAGGAAGGCCAGTCACGTATCCATATCCAGTCGATTGCCGGAAGAGCAGTGCCCGAGCACCTGTTCCAGGATGTCATGGCCGCGCTGATCGGTCGCCAGCAATTGCATATCTCCTACCACGGCAGGCGCAAGGACGATACCAGCGAGCGGGATATCTCGCCGCAGAGACTGACCCAGTACCGCAACTCCTGGTACCTCGACGCCTGGTGTCATGCGGCCGAAGGGCTGCGCAGTTTCGCGCTGGAACGCATCAGCGACCAGGCATTGCTGGAAGATGCGGCAAAAGAGATACCTGACAAGGTCATGGCCGAGCACTTCGACCGTGCCTACGGCATTTTTTCAGGCCCGGCCGTGAATACCGCGGTACTGAAATTCAGCCCGGAAATGTCACGCTGGGTGGCGGAAGAGCAATGGCACCCCGACCAGAAGGGCTCCTATGACAACGATGGCGCCTGGACGCTGGAACTGCCGTTTTCCAGCGCGCGTGAACTGGTCATGGATATCCTCCGGTACGGCCCCGAGGTGGAGGTCATTTCGCCGGACTCCCTGCGTGAAGCCGTAGCTGACTCGGCCCGCAAAGCAGCAGAAATTTACAACTAATTGGAATCCTCCTGCAGGAAGGGGCCGCTTTGCTGCTCGCGATTAAATACCCTTCTCACGTATTGAGAACCCCCCGTGTTTTGATGTACCCGAACGAACAGGAGTACATGATGTACAGGGCACAAACCAGGAACGCAACCCCGATACGTTTCCAATCACAGGCAACCCGCATCCTGCCGGGACATGGCACCGGTCTGTTGCAACAGGCGGTCAATGATGACGATTACATTGAGGGGGTGTCACGATTGCGGTTGGTGGTTTCGGTGTTGGGTAATGCACTGGGCGGGGCCTTGTTGCTCGCATCATTATTCGTGCTGCCGCATATCGTGGCAGGGATTTTCATTTAAAGCCGCCAGGGCCAACTCGCAGCCAGGTTTGCCTCTCCAGCCTGGTTGCGGGTTTTCTAAAAGAATCTTATACGTGTTTACCGCCGGTCCAGCCGCCACTGGCGAGGACGTTTTCGCCCATTTCACGGGGTGATTCTTCGAGGTCGGTGGCCATCGAGTCGTTCCAGCGGTTCAGGAAACCGTACAGGCACACCGCACCGAGGATTTGCACGACCTGGTCCTCGACCAGTGTTCACGCATCCTGGCGAACAGTTCCGCGTCAACGGCGTTGGGTACCGAGCCTGCGGCCAGCGCGAAATCGAGTGCGACCCGTTCAGCCTCGCTGTAAAGCGGGCTTTCCCGGTATTCCCAGATCGCATCCAGTTTTTCCTGTGGCACGTCGTGGATCTTCGCCGCTACCAGTGAATGGGCCTCGCAGTACTGGCAACCGGCGGCGCGGCTGGAGAAATGTGCGATCAGGCGCATCAGGCCGAGGTCAACGCTGCCCTCGGGGTCCATCACGCCCTTGGTCAGTTCCCCGAATCCCTTGACCATTTTTGGCCTGCGCTGCATGGTCAGCAGGCTGTTGGGGACAAAACCGAGAATCCTTTCAAAGATGGCGAAATCATCCTGCAGTTCAGGAGTGGTTTCCGGGGGCAGGGGTTTCATGTGCGACATGGTTTTACTCCGTGGTGTGTTGCGGGTGCCTGCTCGCGTCTAAATCCCGCAAAATCTCGATAGCGGCCTCCCGGGCTGCCTGACCCCGCCTGGGATTGCCGATGATATTGACGACAAAAAAACTCGCATACGGCTCCTGGCGTTTTGGCTCTGTCCCAATCCACCCAGCCGATAAACCAGCCGTGGTCGTCGGGGTTCTGTTCCGTGCCGCCCAGGCAACCGCCGGTCTTGCCGTGCAGGACGCCGTTCGAGCGTCCTGTCCTGAACCAGCATGGAACGCAGCTGCGCTTGCTTCTCCGGGTCAAACGGCAGGGTGCCGTGCCACAGGGACTTGATCAACTCGAGCTGTGCGTAGGCGTCGATTTTCAGGCTGCTGGCCAACCAGAAACTGTCGATCCCGCCGCTGATGTCCTGGTTGCCGTATTCCAGCTTTCCCAGCCACGCTGACATGCGCTCAGCGCCGACATCCCGGGCCAGCGCCTGGAAATACCAGACGATGGACATTGGCTATGGCGCTTGCGAGGGTGTGGTCCTGGTTGCTGACCTCGCGGACTGCGGACTTTTCCGTCCCAGGTCTTGAGGTCGTCTGGCCCCGTTACAACGCCGGTCTGCAGGCCGATCAACGCATTGGGAATCTTGAATGTCGAGCACGGTGAAAGTGCCTGGCTGCATTGTTCCGGGCCGACCTCGATGAAGGTCTCGCTTAGGCGGCTCCTTTCCAGCACCAGGGCGCAATAACCGTAATCGCCGAAGTAATCCTCCGGTGGTTTTGGCAAAGGACTCGCCTGCGCGATGAAGGATACAAAAAGCGCCGCAATGGCGGCGCTTGATGCATACTTTTGAAAGCGGGAAAACGACATCAGGCCGCTTCGCTGGAGCTTTCCACCGGCATTTCTTTGACCGGGCCATTGATCATCGCATCGCGGGTGACCTGGATGATCAGGTCCACTTCCTCGCTGCTGATGTCGAAACAGGGGGTATAACGCAGTGCGTTGCTGCCACCGTGGATGACATTGATACCGTGGGTGCGCACATATTCCTCGGTCGAGTTGGCCCCGTAGCTCTTGTAGCGTGCGGGATCGAGTTCTGCGCTGAGCAACAAGCCGGTGCCCTGGACCTTGGTGATCATGCCGCCGAGTTCTTCCTGCAGCGCGACCAGCTTGTCATAGAATTCCCGGCCGCGGTCTTCCACGTTCTGCCGCATTTCCGGGGTGATGCCAGCCAGGGTGGCGGTGCCGACATCCAGCGCGCGCGGGTTGGTGGTCATGGTGTTGCCATAGACACCGGCCCGGTACAGCGCAGCCGTCTCCTGGTTAAGCGCCAGCACGCTCAGTGGATACTGGCCGCCGTTCAGCGCCTTGGAATAAGTCTCCATGTCCGGTGGATCCAGCTTTTCAAAGCCCGGGTAATCGCAGATGGACAACACGCCGTGGGCTCGAAGGCCGGCCTGGATGGAATCAACCAGCAGCAGCGCGCCGTGCGCCCGTGTCAGTTCGCGTGCGCGGGCATAGAATTCGGGTGTTACGGCCATTCCGGGACTGCCTTCACCCTGCACCGGCTCGATAAACATTGACTCGATGAACAACTGGTTGTTTTCAACGTATTCGAACACCTGTTCCAGTTGCTGGATATTGTTCGGCTCGATGGTCAGCAGGTTGTCCATGTCACGGAAGCTCGCGAGGTGTTTGCAATACGTCGGCCGCGTGGAGTCTGAATACCGTGCCGGACGGTCCGTGCGGCCGTGGAAGGCACTTTTCAGACCCAGGATGCGGATAGGTTTGCCGGCATGCCTGCCACCCGGGTCAGTATTGATCTTGGCGCTGATGTCGGAAATACGCGCGCCCAGCGTAACGGACTCGGAGCCGCTATTCAGGCAGAAAAAGCTGCTGAAAGGGCAGGTGTCGCGGGTATGCCCGATCTCTTTCTGCAGGGCCGCTATAAAGCGTTTCTGGGCGAAGTTCGGGGTCATGATGTTGGCCATGACATGCGGTTTGTTCATCGCTTCCAGGATCGCCTTGGGTGCGTGGCCGAAACCCAGCATGCCGTAACCGCCGCACTCGTACAGCAGGGCGCCACGGGAGGTCACGACCCACGGTCCGGAGGCGCCTAACGTGACGTAGGGGTTGACCGCGTCCAGCGGATAAAAATTCACGAAACCCGCCTGGATATTGGTCACCAGTTCGCGCTCCGGCAGGGCCATCAGTTCCGGCTCATCTTCCAGCAACTGCAGGAATACCTCGTAAGCAGCGTCGACCGCTGCTGCGATCCGCTCATCGTTCGCGGCAAACCTCGTTATGGTCGCATCGTCCAGGCCGTGGGTGTATATCGCTCCGCCATGGGCGCGCATGGCGTTCAGTTTTTCCATCATGGTCATCGTAAGAAACTCCTAAAAACCGGGTCAGAAATAGTGAATCGCGCAAGGATATCACACACCTGCTGAGCGCCGTAAGGCACGCTGATTTTTATTTCAACAATAGCTGATCTGGAGCAAGAACACGGCTTGTCGTGTTACGTGCTTCGATGCCTGTGAAGCGCCCACTCAACGTGTTCACGCACCACCTCAGAAGGGTGTCCGAGGTGCATTTCAAGGGTTTTGAGGACTTGTTCGGAAGGGTCTGTATTACCCAGCGCCACGGCAATATTGCGTAGCCACGTCGGGTGTCCGATACGACGTATCGCGCTGCCTTCCAGGCGTTTCGAGAACTGCTCTTCAGTCCATTGAAACAACTCGATCAACTGCGGCGTATCGAGCCCGTGGCGCGGGTTGAAGTCATCCTCTTCGCTGGCTTGTGCAAAGCGGTTCCACGGGCACACCAACTGGCAATCGTCGCAGCCATAAATTCGGTTGCCCATTAACGGGCGCAGTTCCAGGGGTATGCTGCCGTGGTACTCGATGGTCAGGTAGGAAATACAGCGTCGGGCGTCCACCGTGTACGGTGCAACGATGGCTTGAGTCGGGCAGATATCCAGGCAGGCGTTGCAGTCACCGCAGTGGTTGTCGGCGATGGTGTCTAACGGCAACGGAAGGTCGGTGAAAATTTCGCCGAGGAAGAACCAGCTGCCGGTCTTCTTGTTGAGCAGGTTGCTGTGCTTGCCTATCCAGCCGAGACCGGCCTTTTCGGCCAGTGCTTTTTCCAGTACCGGGGCGGAATCGACAAATACCCGGTAACCGAACGGACCGGTTCGTTCTTCGATCCTGTGAGCCAGCGTCTGCAGGCGCCTGCGCATCAGCTTGTGGTAGTCACGCCCGAGTGCGTAGCGGGATACGATTCCCTTGTCGGGCTCTTTCAGCAGGTCCCGGATGTCGTAGGCGGCCCCCGGCAGGTAATCCATACGCGCGGAAATCACCCGGATCGTGCCGGGGTGAAGATCCCCGGGTCTGCTGCGCAGGGTCCCGTGACGCTGCATGTAAGCCATTTCACCGTGAAAGTCCCTGGCCAGCCAGTCGAGCAGACGGGTTTCGTGTTCATCCAGTTGGATATCGCTGAACCCCAGTTGCTGAAAGCCCAGTTCCCGTCCCCATTCACGTATCAACCCGGCAAGTTCCAGCATGTCGGGTGGTGACCCGGATACCGGTGCTGGGTTTTTTGAATTTTTGGGGAGGTTCGTCAAATGATTCACCGCTATAATGGCGCCATGGCTGACAAATTGTATACCGCCACGCAGGTGCGTGGGATTGATTCTGCCGCGATAGATGGCCTGGGCATCCCCGGCTACGAGCTGATGTGCCGGGCCGGCAAGGCTATTTTCGACGCTGCACAAGCGTATTTTCCTGCCGCAGGTCAGTGGCTGATCATGTGTGGTCCGGGCAATAACGGCGGTGACGGTTACGTGGCCGCAAGACTGGCCACCGATGCGGGTCTGCAGGTCATGGTCTGCTCCATGGTCGATCCCGCACAATTGAAAGGCGATGCGGCCAAGGCATATACCGACTGGCGCGCAACAGGTGGTGACGTGGTGCTCTGGCCACTGGCCGGTGATGTGCCGTGTGACCTCGCCCTGGATGCCTTGCTGGGCACCGGTATCGATCGCGAGGTGGGCGGCCAGTACCGCCTTGCCATCACTTACCTGAACCAACTGGATTGCCCCACGCTGGCCATTGATATCCCGTCCGGGCTGAACGCCGATACCGGTTGTGTCATGGGCTGCGCGGTTAAGGCCGCCGGCACGGTGACGTTTGTCGGTCGCAAGCGCGGTATGTATACGGCGGATGGCCCGGATTACTGTGGGCAAATCACTTTCGATGACCTGGATGTTCCGCCAGGAGCGAGCGCTGAAATTTCCAGAAGCGCCGGTGAATTGCTGGACAGGGAGGCACTGAGTGGCCTGCTGAAACCGCGTTTACGCAATTCCCACAAGGGTAATTTCGGACACCTGCTTGCCGTGGGCGGCATCGCGGGCATGAGTGGTGCCGTGCGGATGTGTGGCGAGGCCGCGTTGCGCAGCGGGGCAGGCCGCGTAACGCTGGCGACCGACCCGGTACATGCCGGCGTGATCAACCTCAGCCGGCCCGAACTGATGGTCAGGGCGGTCAGCGGCAAGGATGATTTACTACCCTTGCTCGACGGGGAGTTTATCCTGGCTGCGGGTCCCGGCCTGGGAGCCACCGGGTGGTCCGAAGTCTTGTTGAACGCCTGCCTTGAGGCGCCGGCTCCGTTGGTTGTCGATGCCGACGGGTTGAACCTGCTGGCGGGATACGGAGACATCCGGCGTGATGACTGGATTCTGACGCCGCACCCGGCGGAGGCAGCTCGTTTGCTGGGCTGTGGCGTGGCGGATATCCAGCGCAACAGGGTTGCTGCTGCGCAGAATATCGCCCGGAGATATGGTGCCAGCGTGGTGCTGAAAGGCTGTGGCACCGTGGTGGCTGCACCCTCGGGTGCATACGGCATTTGCCCGCTGGGCAACCCCGGAATGGCCACCGCGGGCAGTGGTGATGTGCTGACCGGCGTCATCGCAGCCATGTTGTGCCAGGGTCTGTCCTGCTTTGATGCCGCGAAAGCAGGTGTGATCGCGCACGCCTGGGCGGGCGACCTGGCCGCCACAGAGCTTGGTCAGCTTGCCTTGATCGCCGGCGATATCACCGCACAGTTGAATTCGGTCTGGAGATTGTCAGCAGCGTGAGCGGGGTGGCTGAAAAAATGTCACACGGCGAATTGGACTTTCCCCGTGAGCAGGATTTACAGCTATTCGCGAATAAATTTGCGTCTGTTCTGAAGGTGCCACTGGTTATCCACCTGGAAGGGGACCTCGGTGCGGGTAAGACAAGCTTTGCGCGTGCGTTTATCCAGGCGCTGGGTCACGAGGGCCGGGTCAAGAGTCCAACTTACGGCCTGTTGGAGCACTACAAGCTTGATTCTGTACAGGTTTTACACATGGACCTGTACCGTATCGGTGACCCGGAGGAACTGGCTTTCCTGGGTATTGAAGACCTGCTGGATGAGCGCACTGTACTGCTTGTCGAGTGGCCGGAACGCGGCGCAGGCTTCCTGCCTGCAGCGGACTTTGTTTTCAGCTTTGCATATGCCGGTGAAGGGCGTGATTTGCACTGGTCGGCCCTGACTCCACGGGCCCAAACACTCGATTCGGCCGCATTCCTATCTAATTAGCTGCTTTAGCTAGTCTCTATATCTTACGGTTTTTTATCAGAAACTGTTGCTTTTTCGCGAAAAGCAATTCATCATTATATTTACGACAAGGAGGTGGAACCTTTAGGTTAAGGGGCAAGTGAGCAAACGTTTCCTGTTAACGATTGTACTTTTGCTGACCTCGCTGCAGTTGGTTGCTGCGGAGGTGAGCGGTTTTCGCGTGTGGGCGGACCCTGTTAAAACCCGCGCGGTTCTCGACCTGGACCGCAAGACATCCTACAAACTTTTTACCCTGACAAACCCGCATCGTGTGGTGGTTGACCTGCAGGGTTCTTCGATCGAAACGCCATTGGTACTGGACGAGGAGCACGCAGGTGTCATCCAGGGTGTGCGTTATGGCAGTCCTGATGCAAACACCTTACGGGTGGTGTTTGACCTGAAGGAAAGCGCCGAGCTGAAAAGTTTCCTGCTCGACCCCACCGGTCAATACAGCCACCGCCTGGTGGTTGACCTGTTTTCCAGGTCGAACCGGCAGAAAGCCTCGATGGTCAAGCACGTGGCGGACATCAGCCAGCCAAACCGTGATGTCGTGATCGCCATCGATGCCGGGCATGGTGGTGAGGACCCCGGCGCTATCGGCAAGAAGAAGACCCGTGAGAAAGTGGTTGTACTGCAGATCGCCAGGGAACTGAAAAAGGCAATCGATGCAGAGCCCGGTATGCGTGGTGTGCTGACCCGCGACGGTGATTACTACATCCCGTTGCGCGGACGTTATGAAAAAGCCCGCAAGGAACGCGCCGACCTGTTTGTTTCCATCCACGCCGATGCCTTCAAGAAACGCGACGTGCAGGGCAGTTCGGTGTTCGTATTGTCACCCCGGGGGGCGAGCAGTGAGTTTGCACGCTTGCTGGCTGACAGTGAAAACGCTTCTGATCTGGTCGGTGGCGTGACGCTCAGCGACAAGGATGACATGCTGGCTTCGGTGCTGCTGGACCTGTCCCAGAGCGCGACCCAGGAAGCCAGCAACAAGGTCGCCAACGACATACTCGGCTCGTTGAAACGGACCGGGCGCACCCACAAAAACTACGTCGGGCGGGCCAATTTCATGGTGCTGAAATCGCCTGATGTGCCCTCGGTGCTGGTCGAGACAGGTTTCATTTCCAACCCCAGCGAGGAAAAGCGCCTGACCGAGAAAGAATTCCAGCAACGCACCGCAAAAGCCATCACCCGCGGTGTGCGTGATTATTTCTACTCCAGTCCGCCACCCGGGACCTGGATTGCCGCCAACCGCGAAGGCGCACGGCATATCGTCGCCCGTGGTGACACCCTTGGCGGTATCGCAGACCGTTACAGCGTCAGCCTGAGAAAATTGCGCAGCACGAACAATATCAACGGCGATGTCATCCACGTTGGCCGCGAGTTGATCATCCCCACCAGCTAAATCCCAACTCTTTTCAGGGTAAATGTGATCTGTAGGAGGGACCGGCTCTGCCGGTCGCGATCTGCGGCGATGTCCAGGAATTACCTCCCATGAAATGGTTTTTCGCGAGCAGCAAAGCTGCTCCCTCCTACATAAGAGCCCGGTGGTTTGCCGGTGTGGGCGACATTAAAGCACCGCACCGAATCCTGAGAGTCGTCAGGGGAGAAATGTGCGGGATGCACATTTCAGGCCGACCAGGACAGGATGTCCTGTAAGGCCGGCCCCGTTAAGACGGCTCGAGGGGGAGGGTAGCCCACGGGGCTGCGGGGCCGGGAGCCCACACTGGCAAACCACAGGGCGATAGATTGAAGCAGAATAGCAGTGAGGCGCCGCTCCTACTGTCTGTTTGTCGGCTCTTGGATGAGTTATCTCTTGAAGACTGAGACAAAAACCGCTAAAAGTGTGCGGATGCCCATACGTCAATTACCTGAACTCCTGATCAACCAGATCGCCGCCGGCGAAGTGGTTGAGAGACCGTCATCGGTGGTCAAGGAACTGATCGAGAACAGCCTGGATGCCGGTGCGCGTTCCATCCAGGTGACGCTTGAGCAGGGTGGCAAGCGCCTGATCAAGGTGACAGACGATGGCTGTGGAATCGCAAAAGACGAGATCGCCCTGGCGCTGGAGCGTCATGCGACCAGCAAGATCGCCTCGCTCGAAGAACTCGAAGAAGTCGCAACCATGGGTTTCCGTGGTGAGGCGCTGCCCAGCGTGGCCTCGGTCAGCCGGATGGCGATCAGTTCACGCACGGCCGATGGCAAACACGCCTGGCAGGTCAGGGTGGACAACGGCGAGCTGGGGGATGTGGCGCCCGCTGCCGGATCGCCCGGAACCCGCGTGGAAGTCCGTGACCTGTTTTATAACGTACCGGCGCGGCGCAAGTTCCTGCGCACCGAACGAACGGAGTTTTCGCACGTGGATGAACTTGTAAAACGGTTCTCACTGGCGCGCGCGGACGTGGCTTTTCAGCTGCAGCACAACAACCGGGTCGTGCGCCAGTTTCCGGCCGTTGTTGAAGACCGGGATATGCAGGGCAGGCTCGAGGGTGTTCTGGGAGCGGAATTTGTCGAGCACGCCCTGGTCATTGACGAGCAACGCGGAATGTTTGGCCTGCGTGGCTGGGTCGCCGAACCGCGCTATAACCGGGCACAGGCAGACCGCCAGTACTTTTTTGTCAATGGCCGGGTAATCCGTGACCGCCTGGTTGCGCACGCCATCCGCCAGGCTTTCCGGGATGTGCTGTTCCACGGCCGTCATCCCGCCTTCGTGCTGTATCTCGAGATGCCGCCCAGCGGTGTTGATGTAAATGTACATCCGCAAAAGCACGAGGTGCGTTTCAGGGATTCCCGCTCGGTGCATGATTTTATTTTTTCGACATTGAGCCACTCGCTGGCCGGCGTCGGTGGCGGCGCACTGCGGCCGGGTTCCATGGTGGGCGAGCCACCACCTGGCGGGCAGACCGGCAACTGGGCTGCGTCGCAGAACACCGTGCCGCTGAACATGGCGGAGCAGTTGCAAAGCTATGCACAGCTGGTTTCATCGCCGTCAGCTGGCGCAGCCGCTGGGTCGCCCGGGATTCCCGCGGACGATGGGGAGGTGCCGCCGCTGGGCTACGCGCTGGCGCAACTGCACGGTGTGTACATCCTGGCGCAGAACCAGCACGGCCTGGTACTGGTGGACATGCATGCCGCCCACGAACGCATTACCTACGAACGCTTCAAGACCGGTTTGCAGCAGGATGGTATCCGCAGCCAGAACCTGCTGGTGCCGGTCACCGTGCACGTCAGCGAACGCGAGGCTGACATGGTCGAGCAACACGCCGCTGACCTGGAAACACTGGGTATCGCCTGTGACCGCACAGGTCCGCAAACAGTTCGGGTACGCAAGGTTCCCACGCTGCTGCAACAGGCCGACATGGGCCGCTTGCTGCAGGACGTATTGTCCGAGCTGGCTTCGGATGGCAAAAGCCTCAGGCTGGAGACAGAAATGGACGAAGTGCTCGCTTCCATGGCCTGTCACGGTTCGGTGCGCGCCAACCGCCGGCTGAACCTGGCCGAGATGAACGCCCTGTTGCGTGACATGGAAAGGACCGAACGCGCGGCGCAGTGCAATCACGGCCGGCCGACCTGGGTACAGTTGGACATGCAGAATCTCGATCGCCTGTTCTTGCGTGGGAGGTAGCCTGTATATTGCACCAGTCGCAACAGGCCCTCACTATATGCATATTATTTACTTAATTTAGATGATATTTTTCTGGAAAAATCCAGTGGTGCACCGTGTATCCGACCCTGCCACTATCCCTGCTCTGGCTTGTCCATATATGCCAGATCTTGGGCTTCCTTCGACCAATAGCTTCAGCTATTACTCTCAGTCCAGCCCGGCGATCTGCCAAATCTGTTCAGCGCCATCATCCGGGATACTGGTGCAATATACAGGCTAAGCTATGATCTCCGATTTGCTGCCTTCTGCAATTTTCTTAATGGGCCCGACCGCCTCCGGCAAAACCGGCCTGGCGGTGGAACTGTGTCAACGATTCCCGCTGGCGATCATCAGCGTGGACTCGGCACTGGTTTACCGTGGGCTGGATATCGGTACCGCGAAGCCGGATGCAGAGACCCTGCGAAAGGCGCCGCACCGCCTGATCGATATTCGGGATGCATCCGAGAGCTATTCGGCCGCTGATTTCCGCGAGGACGCGCTGCGCGAGATGGCGTCTATCACGGCAGCCGGCAAAGTGCCGTTGCTGGCGGGTGGGACCATGCTGTACTTCCGGGCCCTGGAGCACGGCCTGTCAGAGCTGCCTTCGGCCGATTCCGCCGTCCGGCAGCAGTTGGAATCGAAGGCAGCGGAGATCGGCTGGCCCGCCATGCACGAAATCCTGCGGCAGAAAGACCCGGCAACCGCGGCACGTATTCACCCGAATGACCCGCAACGTATCCAGCGGGCACTGGAAGTTATCGAGATCAGCGGCCGGCCGATGAGTGAGTTGCAGGAAAAGAGTGCCGGCGAGCCACTGCAATACCGCCTGCACAAGATCATCGTTTCGCCCGAGCCCCGCAGCGTCCTGCACCAGCGTATCGAACAGCGCTTTGACCAGATGATTGCCGGGGGATTTGTCGAGGAACTGAAATCGCTGTACGCACGGCCAGATCTGCACGCCGATTTGCCGTCCATGCGTGCGGTCGGTTACCGCCAGGGCTGGGGGTGGCTGGAAGGACTGTACAGCTTTGAGCAAATGCGTGAAAAGGCCATCGCTGCAACCCGGCAGCTCGCCAAGCGGCAACTCACGTGGTTAAGGCGTGAAAGCGGTTCAATATGGTATGATTTGCAGTCGGATGGGGTGGTTGAGGAAGTTATTCAGAAAGTGGAACTATTCCTCGATGATTAATGCTTCGACACCCATCTGATAAGTGCCGCTACCAGTCGGACAAATACAATAAAGGTCGGACATAAATAATAAGATTTAGGAGGAACAAAATGTCCAAGGGTCAATCATTACAAGAACCTTTCCTGAACGCTTTGCGCCGCGAACGTGTGCCGGTTGCCATCTACCTGGTGAACGGGATCAAGTTGCAGGGTCAGGTCGAATCATTCGACCAGTTCGTGGTTTTGCTCAAGAATTCAGTCAGCCAGATGATCTACAAGCACGCGATTTCAACTGTTGTACCGGCCAGGAACGTCAACATCTATGACGAGGATGAAGCTTAAGCATATGTTGACAGGCCCTTTTGTTGTTTGAACGGGCCGAGCGCGGTGATCGCGCTGTAATATTGCATCCGGTATTTGCTGGCACGGGGCCGGAACTCCTGGACGAGTTTCAGGAGTTATGTGTTTCTGCCGGCGTTGATATTGCAACCATAATAACCGCACCGCGTGACCGTCCGGACGCGCGGTTTTTTGTAGGCAGTGGAAAGATTGACGAGGTGGCGGACCAGGTCGCGGCCACCGGTTCTGACCTGGTAGTGGTCAGCCGGCCGTTGTCGGCGATCCAGGAACGAAACATCGAGAAACGCTGCCAATGCAGGGTGCTGGACCGCACCACGCTGATCCTGGATATTTTTGCGCAGCGCGCACGCTCCCACGAAGGCAAACTGCAGGTTGAACTGGCCCAGTTGAGGCACCTCTCGACCCGGCTGGTCAGGGGCTGGACCCACCTGGAGCGTCAGAAAGGCGGTATCGGTCTGCGTGGACCGGGTGAAACACAACTGGAAACCGACCGTCGCCTGATCGGGCAACGCATCGGCTACTTGAAGGCGCGGCTCGACAAAGTCCGTGCGCAACGTGCCCAGAGCCGCCGACGGCGGGAGCGAGCGCACGTGTTCACGGTGGCGCTGGTGGGTTACACCAACGCCGGCAAATCCACTTTGTTCAACGCCCTGACCGACTCGGATGTCGGCACCCAGGATATGCAGTTTGCGACCCTGGACCCGACGGTGCGTCAGCTGCCCAACGTGCCCACCGGTAACGTGTTGCTGGTAGATACCGTGGGTTTTGTCAGTGACCTGCCACACGAACTGGTGGCCGCCTTCCACGCCACCTTGCAGGAGACCAGGGAAGCCGACCTGCTGTTACACGTGATCGATGCGGCCGACCCGTTTCACACGCAACGCGAACACGATGTCGAGGACGTATTGCAGAGCGTGGATGCCAGCGACATCCAGATCGTGCGTGTATTCAACAAGATCGACCTGGTCGACCGCCCGGTGACGACAGGCAGGGATGCAGATGACCAGGTCACGCGCATCGACGTCTCCGCGCTGGATGGCCGGGGACTGGAGGAATTGAAGGATGTGATCGCCCGCCGGCTGAAAGGTGAGCGCATCCGCGCCTGGGTCAGCCTGGGCAGCCGCCATGCAAAACTGCGTTCGCAACTGTTCGATCTCGGTGCGGTCGAAGAGGAGCAGGTCACGGACGACGGGCAGTGGCTGATGCATGTTGACCTTTCACAGCAGGATGCGGAGCAACTTGGCCGTCTGCCCGGCGCGGAAGGTTTACTGGTACGTGATTCCATACTCGAACCGGGCCGAAAGGCGGCGGAACTTGCCGCCCGGCAGGGGGAGACTTAGCCCGAACATCGCACCAGTCGGGACAGGCTCGTTCTTGAAAAATTGCTGAAACGGAAGCATATATTGAAAGTCGTGTACCAATTGTACGATAGACATTTTGTAATCGAGCCTGTTCCTGCTCCGGCCCTGGCTGGATCAGGTACGCCTGGACTTGGGCTTCCCTCAATCCGTAGCTTTGGCTATGGATTTCAGTCCAGCACTGCGCCCAGCCGCACCTGTTCTGCGCCATCATCCGGTGCACTGGTGCAACGTTCGGGCTAGAATATACGAGTAATTATTAATGGGACGCACTATGGCGTCCGCAACTGGAGAATTTAATGCCCTGGAATGAACCTGGTAAGGGAGATAAAGACCCCTGGAAGTCGAATGGTCAACAACCACCCGACTTGGAAGAGATATTCGGCAACGTGAGCAAACGGCTGCAATCCCTGTTTGGCGGGGGTGGCGGCAAGGGTAGGGACACCAGCGGAGAAGGTCGCAAAGGTGGCGGTGGTGCCTTCTCACTTGTAGTGCTGCTGGCCATCGTTTGGGTGGCCTGGGACTCGGTCCACATCATCGACGAAGCCGAGCAGGGTGTGGTGCTGCGTTTTGGTAAATACGCACGCACGCTGAACCCTGGTATCAACATGACCTTGCCGAGACCCTTCGAGGTTTTGCAAAAGGTCAATATCAGCAATGTCCGGGTCGTCGAAGACCGGGGTCATATGTTGACCGAAGACGAGAACCTGGTCGAGTTTGACTACAAGGTCCAGTACCGGATCAATAACGCACAGCATTTCCTGTTCAAGGTGCGTGACCCTGAACTCACTTTGCGCCAGGCTGCCGAAAGCGCGTTGCGCGAATCGGTCGGCACCAACAAGCTGGACGCGATATTGGAAGGTAATGCAAGGACCAAGGTCAGGATTGAGACGCAACGCGTATTGCAGGAGACCCTGGATTTGTACGAGGCCGGTTTGCAGGTCACCGAGTTCAACCTGGTGGATGTCAACGTGCCGATGCAGGTCCGGGAAGCCTACTCCGATGTCATTCGGGCCAGGGAGGATCGTGAGCGCTTTATCGAGGAAGCCCGTGTGCATGCCAACAGTGTGATACCTGGAGCCCGCGGTACCGCGGCGCGTATCGAACAGGAAGCCGACGGTTACAGGGCTTCTACCATTGCCCTTGCAGAAGGTGAGGCATCGCGTTTCACACAGGTGCTGACCCAGTACCAGTTGGCGCCGGAAATTACCCGCAAACGCCTGTACCTGGAAACCATGGAAGGTGTCATGGCCAGGAACCGTAAAGTCCTGCTCGACGTGGAGTCCAGCGGCAATATCCTTTACCTGCCACTGGACGGCGCAGTTGGTGATCCAGCCATGATGCCGCCGGTGAAGACCCCGGGCGACACTGGCGCAATAGGCCAGGACAGTCCGGCCGATACCCGTAGCAGCAGGGAGGGAAGACGATGAAAAAGCCCATCTTGGCCATTCTGATCATTATTCTCGGCGTGCTTGGCGTCGCCGGTATTTTCACGGTCACCGAGACCGAGTACGCGATCCGCTTCCAGTTAGGCCGGATCATCAAGGTGGATTACCAACCGGGTCTGCACATCAAGTGGCCGTTTGTGAATAACATCCGCAAGTTTGACAACCGTATCCTGACACTGGACACCTCACCACAGCTGATGCTGACCTCGGAACAGAAGTACGTCAACGTGGATTCCTTCGTCAAATGGCGGATTTACGACGTGGCGCGTTTCTACACCTCCACGCAGGGCAATGAAGCCATCGCCCTGAACCGGCTGGACGGAATCGTCTCGGATCGTATCCGCAACCAGATCGCTGCCCGCACGTTGGCAGAGGTCGTGTCGGAACAACGCGTAACAACCATGAAAGCGATTGCCGAGGCGGCCAATACCGCGGCCGAGGAATTCGGTATCGAGGTCGTGGACGTTCGCATCAAGAGCATCGAACTGCCTGACGATGTACGTGAATCGGTGTTCCGCCGCATGGCAGCCGACCGCCAGAAGGCCGCGAACCTGTACCGTTTCGAGGGCCGCGAGGCCGCAGAACGGATTCGCTCAGACGCTGATCGGCAAGTCCAGGTGATACTGGCGGAAGCCGAGCGTGAAGGCCAGAAGGTCCGTGGTGAGGGTGATGCCATCGCCACCGCAACGTACGCCGGAGCCTATGGTCAGGACGAGGAGTTCTACCAGTTCTACCGTAGCCTGGCGGCTTACCGTTCTGCGTTCGCCGGCCAGCGGGATACGCTGGTGATTGATCCCAGCTCAGAGTTCTTTGATTACTTTGGACAGGACGGGCGGTAGCCGCGGCTGGGCACAGGCACCAGGGCAACGACCATGGCTGAAGACCTGCTGACAGCGCTGGCGCTGGTGCTGATCATCGAGGGCCTGTTGCCGGGACTTGCGCCATCCACCTGGATAAAGGTGATGCGTGATGCGGCTAAATTGGGTACACAGGGAATCCGCACCGTCGGCATCGGCAGTATGCTGTGCGGTGCGATCCTGTTGTACATTCTGACGTGATTACTTTAGGAACCTCTGATTAATTCATGATTATCTCTGGCATACAGGTATTTTCTCTATCAAGGCACGCGAAGCAGGCGGGCTGGTTGCCCGTCGATACAGCGCAACGCAGGGAGAGGGGATACCTGAATGCCCAGAAGGGCGCGGCCTGTGGCGCTCATTTGCTGCGTTGAGTTTCTTGTTAAGGACTATGGCCATTAACTGCGAAACCCGTCTTGCAACTGACCGCCACAGATTGCGCAGAGACATCCATGAATTAATCAGAGGTTCCTTAACACCGGGACGGTTGAAATGACCAAAAGTGTTGTTGTTTTGGGCACCCAGTGGGGTGATGAGGGCAAGGGCAAGATCGTTGACCTTCTGAGCAAGGACGTGGATGCCGTCGTGCGCTTCCAGGGCGGGCATAACGCCGGTCATACGCTGGTAGCGGACGGCCGGAAGACCGTCTTGCACCTGGTGCCATCGGGGATACTGAACGCGGGCGCGCGGTGCCTGATCGGTAACGGCGTGGTGGTATCTCTCGAGGCCTTGAAAGAAGAAACCGAGGCCCTGGAGGCCCTGGGCGTGAACGTGCGTGCAAGGCTGGGTATTTCGCCGGCCTGCCCGATTATCATGCCCTACCACGAACTGCTTGACCACGCGCGGGAAAAGGCCAAAGGCGCCAAAGCCATTGGCACCACCGGGCGCGGTATCGGCCCGGCCTACGAGGACAAGGTATCGCGACGCGGTATCCGCTTCTCCGACCTGTTCAACCACAATCTTTTGTCTGAAAAGCTCGAGGAAGCACTGGATTATCACAATTTCGTGCTGGAAAAATATTTTGATGTACAGGGTCTGTCATTCGACCGCGTGCTGGATGATGCACTGCAACTCGGGGCCTGCTTTACCGGCCTGATGGTCGATGTCAGCGGTGAATTGCATCGGCTGCGCATCCAGGGCAAACGCATACTGTACGAAGGCGCCCAGGGCAGCCTTCTGGATATCGACCACGGCACCTATCCCTTCGTGACCTCGTCCAATACCACCATCGGTGCGGTGTGCACCGGCGCGGGTGTAGGGCCGGATGCAATTGACTACGTGCTGGGTATTACCAAGGCCTACACCACCCGGGTCGGCTCGGGTCCGTTCCCGACCGAGTTGTTTGACGATGTTGGCGCGGGGATCGCCAAGCGTGGCGATGAATTTGGTGCGACCACCGGCAGACCACGGCGCTGTGGTTGGCTGGATGCCGTCGCCCTGCGTCGCGCCGCGCATACCAACGGTGTGACGGGCTTCTGCGTGACCAAGCTGGATGTGCTCGACGGGCTCGAGGAGATCAAGGTCGGTATCGCTTACCGCCTGAATGGTGAGGTGCTCGACATACCGCCACAGAACCCCGAGGCCTGGGACGAGATGGAAGTCGAATACGAATCCTTCCCGGGCTGGCAGGAAAGCACCCGTGGCATTACCCAGTACGATGACCTGCCCGAAAATGCAAAAACCTATCTCGGCGCCGTGGAAGCGCTGTGCGGTGCGCCGATACACATGATCTCAACTGGTCCTGACCGCAAGGAGATCATTATTCTGCGCCACCCGGCAGACTAGAGAAGCTATGTAGGAGGGACCAGCTTTGCTGGTCGCGATTGTGTCGACAGGGAAGCTGATCCTGAGACACGCCGTGAATACATCCCTGTAGGCTCTTCACCAACCTCCCTGTTGGTGAAGGTCTCATAACCAGCTTTCCCTGCCTCCTTTTGGAGGAAGCAAATATGCCCTGGCATAAAAAAACCCGCTCTTTCGAGCGGGTTTTTCCAATCAGGTGGTGCCGAGAAGAGGACTTGAACCTCCACGAGCTATTGCTCACTGACACCTGAAGCCAGCGCGTCTACCAATTCCGCCACCTCGGCATTGGGCTGGAGAAAGGGGGTCCCCAGCCCGGTCGGTTTGAAAGTAAGGGGGGAACTCCCAAACCGGTGCGCACTTTAGCCATTCCGCCCTTAACTGTCAATAAAAATCATGCTTTTGCAGCCATTTTCGGGCGGTTTATTTCAACCCTGATGTGGTGTGAATCGCGCTACAATGATGCTTACTTAAAAATCGAACAGGACTTAATGGTGACGAAACGTAATCCGGGTGGAAAGAAACCGGTCCAAGGCAGGGAAATCAATGCCACTGCACCTGAACGCAACGAAATCATCGCGGCGCTGGATAAGCACGGCGGGCCATTGCAACGCAAGGAGATTGCCGAAGTCCTCGCGGTAAAATCCGCTGACAGCCGGGAAATCCTGAGACGCCGTTTGCGCGCCATGGTGCGCGACGGCCAGTTGATCCAGACCCGCCGCAACGCATTCGGTTTACCAAAACGCATGGACCTGTCGAAGGGGCGCATCAGTGCCCACCGTGACGGTTTTGGCTTTGTGATCCCGGATGACGGTGGTTCGGACCTGTTTATATCGCCGCGTGAAATGCGCAAGGTGCTGCACGGCGATCGTGTACTGGCCACTGTAACCGGCACTGACCGCCAGGGGCGGCGCGAAGGTATGATCGTGGAGGTACTGGAACGCGCCAACGATCATATAGTCGGGCGTTATGTCGAGGAAAACGGTATCGCGATGGTGGTGCCGGATGACCCCAGGGTCAACCAGGATGTAATGATCCCATTGCAGGATACTGCCGGGGCACGCCCGGGGCAGGTGGTGGTGGCGGCCATTGTCATCGAGCCAAGCGCACGCCAGCCACCGGTCGGAAAAATCACCGAAATCCTCGGTCAATCCGGTGCGCCCGGCATGGCGACCGAAATCGCCATTCGCAGCCACGGCATTCCCTATGAATGGCCTGATGGCGTGGAAGAAGCCGCCGCATCGTTTGGCGATTCAGTACCGCAGGCCTTGAAAGAAGGCCGCAAAGATTTGCGTGACCTGCCGTTGGTAACCATTGATGGCGCGGATGCGCGAGATTTTGACGATGCCGTATTTGCACGCCGGCAAAACAATGGCTGGCGCCTGATCGTTGCGATTGCTGACGTTGCGTCCTACGTCGAGCCGGGCAGTGTGCTGGATGACGAGGCCGTGCATCGCTCGACCTCGGTCTATTTCCCGAACCGCGTGGTGCCGATGTTGCCGGAAGCCCTGTCCAACGGCCTGTGTTCCCTGAAACCAGCCGAAGACCGCTTGTGCCTGGCCTGCGAGATGACGGTCACCGATACGGGTAAGGTTCAGCGCTCCCGTTTCGTGGCGGCGCTGATGAAGTCATCGGCCCGGCTGACCTACGAGCAGGTGGCGGAATACTACGCCAGTGGTGTGTTGAAACATCACGACGAGGCGCGGGATGTCAAGCGCAACCTGGATGACTTGCACGGTCTGTACAAGGCACTGCGAGCAGCAAGGGAAAAACGCGGCGCAATTGATTTTGAAAGCATCGAATACGGTTTCCAGTTCGATCAGCGTGGTGCGGTCGCCGGCCTGGTGCCCCACGAGCGCAACGATGCGCACAAGCTGATCGAGGAGTGCATGATCCTGGCCAATGTCGAGGCCGCACGGTTCCTGCTCAGGCGCAAGATACCCGCTCCGTTCCGGGTTCACGCGCCACCACCGGAGGCCAAGCTGGAGGCGTTTGCCCAGTTCCTGCGCGGCCAGGGTCTGAAGGTGCCCTGGCGTGACCAGCCGGAGCCACGCGATTTCGAGACCGTGGTCCTGCAGGCGCAGGGACGGCCCGATGAGCACCTGGTCATGGCGGTCATGCTGCGTTCCCAGAGCCTGGCGGCCTACCAGCCTGCTAACGAGGGGCACTTCGGCCTGGCGCTGGATGCCTATACCCATTTCACATCGCCAATCCGGCGTTACCCGGACTTGCTGGTGCATCGCGCCATACACGCCCTGCTCAAGGGTGGTAAAAGCGAGGGCTACGCTTACACAACGGACTTGATGTCGGAGTTGTGCGCACGTTGTTCACACAATTCACGCCGTGCCGAGGAGGCCGAGCGGGGTGTCATCGACCGGCTTAAATGTGTCTACCTCGAGACCCGTATCGGCGAAGAATTCGACGGCATGGTCAGCGGGGTCACGTCATTTGGCTTATTCGTGGAACTGGACTACGGGCAGATCAGCGGGTTGATACACGTAACCGGTCTGCCGAACGATTATTACCATTTTGACCCGGTCGCTCACCGCATGAAGGGTGAGCGCAGGGGGCGGGTATTCCAGCTGGCCGATCGTGTCAGGGTGCGCGTGATGGCTGTCAACCTGGATGACCGCAAGATTGATTTTGAGTTGGTGGAGTAGGAGGTTTTGAAATGAGTTCAAATGAAGAACAATTATTGATCGGCATCCATGCCGTTGCCTCTGCCTTGAAGACATCCGCCCGGGACATAGTCTGGTTGCGTCTTGAAGAGAACAGCAGCAACAAGCGCCTGCGCGAGATCGAGTCCAGGGCCCATGGTTCCGGTGTCGAGGTCATTCATTGCGGTACTGCCGAATTGGACGAGTTATCCGGCAAACAACGCCACCAGGGCGTTGTTGCATGCTTCATGGGCGGAAATATCAAGACTGAGAGCCAGTTGCAGGCCGTGCTGGAAGCGATCGAAGGGATGCCGTTGCTGCTGGTGCTCGACGGTGTTCAGGACCCACAAAACCTGGGCGCCTGTCTGCGTACCGCAGAAGCCGTCGGCGTGCACTTGGTGGTTATATCGAAAGACCGCTCATGCGGTATCACGCCCGTGGTGCGCAAGGCGGCCAGCGGGGCGGCCGAGACCATGACCATCATGACGGCGACCAACATGGCGCGTATGCTGCGGGCGCTGAAAACCTATGGCTTCTGGCTGGCGGGCACCAGCGATACGGCAGAGCACAGCCTGTACGAAACGGACTTGGCCGGGCCGCTGGCACTGGTCATGGGCAGTGAGGGCAAGGGCTTGCGGCGGTTGACGGCTGAACTCTGTGACTACCTGGTGCGGATTCCAATGGCAGGCATGGTTGAAAGTCTCAACGTATCCGTGGCCACCGGTGTGTGCCTGTATGAAATTGTTCGCCAACGCCGGACCTGAGGTTACGATGTCATTCCGGACTAATTAGATGTCATTCCGGACTTGATCCGGAATCCATATTCAGAGCGAAAATGGATCCCGGATATTTGCTTTGCAAATTCCGGGATGACGATTTCTACCGTGAGCGGCGCCTGACCGCGATTCGTGACACAGGTTTTGCTTAATCAACCGGATGCTTTACCATCCCGAGTTATGAAACTGAGTAACAGCTGCAGCATTGAGTTACCTGCATGGGTCGGGCCATTCCTCGATGTCCGGCAGAGTTCGCTGGCAACGACCAGCGAGCGTATGCAACTCGCCATTGAGCTGGCTGAAGAAAACGTTCGCCAGCAGACCGGTGGCCCGTTTGGTGCGGTCGTGGTCAACGAGGAAAACGGGGAATTGATAGCGGTCGGTGTCAACCTGGTTACATCAAGCGGCCTGTCCATGGCGCACGCCGAGATCGTGGCCCTGACACTGGCCCAGGCTTCAATCGGCGAGTGGAACCTGTCGCACGGCGGTCCATTGCAACTGGTTACGAGTTGTGAACCCTGTGCCATGTGCTTCGGAGCCGTGCCGTGGTCGGGTGTCAAGAGCCTGGTCTGCGGTGCACGCAAGAAGGACGCGGAGGCCGCGGGTTTTGACGAAGGTGACAAGCCTGATCATTGGGTCCGGTCATTGCAGCGCAGGGGCATCGTTGTGCAATGCGGTGTGCTGCGTGACAAGGCAGCCGAGGTGCTGGCCGCCTATCGCGAGGGCGGCGGTACGATTTACAACGTCGATGAGACCGGAAATGGGGATTGAGATGAAGGCGACGCCGAACTTAAAGGTCTCATTGGCACAGATCGCACCGGTCTGGCTCGACGGCGCCGCCACGCTGGAAAAGGTGCAAAACGCCGTGGCCCAGGCGGCGGGCGAGGGCAGCCAACTGGTGGCATTTGGTGAGGCCCTGGTGCCGGGTTACCCGTTCTGGCCTGAACTGACCGGTGGTGCGCAGTTCGACTCTGCCGTACAGAAAGACCTGTTTGCACATTATTCATCCCAGGCCGTCGATATCGATGCGGGCGACCTGCGGGGCGTGTGCGAGACTGCCCGGGAGCATTCAATCGCGGTATATCTTGGCTGTATCGAACGTCCGGCGGACCGTGGTGGCCAGAGCCTGTACGCGAGCCTGGTTTACATCACGCCGCAAGGGCAGGTGGCATCGGTGCATCGTAAGCTGTGCCCGACCTACGAAGAACGCCTGGTGTGGTCCGCCGGTGACGGTCACGGTCTGCAGGTACACGACCTGCACGGTTTCCGGGTGGGCGGGCTGAATTGTTGGGAAAACTGGATGCCGTTGCCACGCGCGGCGCTCTACGCCCAGGGTGAAAACGTACACGTGGCGGTCTGGCCGGGCAGTGTGCGCAACACGGCAGACATTACCCGCTTCATCGCCCGCGAATCACGCTCCTGGGTGTTGTCGGTCTCCGCCCTGATGCACGCCGACTGGATCGGGGACAACTTCCCGCATGCGGACAAGGTCAAACAGGCCGCTTCGGGCTGGATGACGGATGGAGGTTCATGTATCGCCGGACCGGACGGCCAGTGGCTGTTGGAGCCGCAAACAGAGACGGAAGGCGTATTCAGCGCCGAACTGGACCTGGAAATGGTGCGGCGTGAACGGCAGAACTTTGATCCTGCCGGGCATTATTCGCGCCCGGACATCACCCGCTTGCAGGTCGATAGGACCCGGCAAAGCACGGTCTTATTCGAAGACTAATTTGAGGGGTTAAGACCTGTAATCGGCGCCGATTTCTTCCGCCAGCCGTTGCAGGAATTCACGCATGTACTCGGTACGCCGGGCTGCCTCGGCCCGGCCTGCCTCGGTCTGCATGGTGTCCACCAGGCCCATCAGCTTGCAATAAAAATGATCCAGCGTAAAAGACTTGTCATCGAGTTCACGCCCGTGCGCAAAGGGGTCTGATGGGTCGTACAGCGGTGTGCCCATGCTGCCGCCGGTCAAAAAACAACGCGCGATACCGATGGCGCCGATGGCCTCAAGGCGGTCGGCGTCCTGCACGATTCGGGCCTCGATGGTTTCGGCGGGAATGTTCGCCGAGAAACTGTGTGCCTCGATCGCGTGGGAGATCTGTGGCAGCAGGTCGGCGGGGTAATCAATGGACTGCAGGAACCGCACCGCTTCTTTGGCCGCGAGGCTGGAAGCCTGTTTGCGCAGCGGGGAATCCTTGGCGACGGTCACGCAGTCGTGCAGCCATGCTGCCGGGATGGTTACGGCCAGGTTGCCGCCCTCGGTCTCGGTCAGGGCCAGTGCGCTCTGCACTACGCGGCTGATGTGGCTGATGTCGTGGGCCGGGTCGCCCGACATGGCCTCCGCCAGGTAATCCCGGCAGCTTGCCTGTAATTGATCAAGATTCATGCCGGGTAGATCTGCGCTTTTGGGCCGGTTTTCTCCGCGAGGTGGTCTTGCGACGGGGTTTCTTGCGTTGTTGCTGCTTGCGGTCCGCTTCGCGTTGGCCTCTCGTGGGCCGCAGACCGAGTTCGGCCGGTAATGCTTTGAGCCCCACGTCTTCCCGCAATACCTGGTGGTCCTGCGGTGTGAGTTCTGACCAGTCACCCATGCGCAGACGTTTGGGCATGAATACGGCGCCGTAACGGACGCGTTTCAGGCGGCTGACGGTCAGATCCTGTGAGGCCCACAACCTGCGTACTTCGCGGTTACGGCCCTCGAGGATGGTCACGTGGTACCAGGTATTGCCATCGCCACCACCGGAAGCGACGATATCGCTGAACTGGGCGGGGCCATCATCCAGCATCACGCCTTCCTTCAGCCGGGCGATTTTTTCATCATCGATGTCACCAAAAATCCGGCAGGCGTATTCCCGGTCGACCCGGTTTGACGGGTGCATCATGGCATGGGCCAGTTCACCGTCGGTGGTCATCAGCAGCAGGCCGCTGGTATTGATGTCCAGTCTGCCCACGGCGATCCAGCGCGCGCCGCGCAGACGCGGCAATTTATCGAACACCGTCGGGCGGCCCTGTGGGTCAGAACGTGTCGTCACCTCGCCGGTGGGTTTGTTATACACCAGGTTGCGGTGCTTGCTGCGCAGCGTGACGACCTTCCATTCCCGTTCTTCAAAACTGATCAGGTCACCGTCGCTGACGGTCTGCCCGATGGTGGCGACCGTGCCATTGACACCTACATCACCACCCTTGATCCGTGTTTCCAAGGCGCGGCGGGAACCGAGGCCGGCAGCCGCCATGATTTTTTGCAGGCGTTCGGGTTTGTGCACGAATTTGTTGTCTGGGGTGGTGGGCCGGCTCATGGGTCTTTTATATCGCCTTCAGGGTCACCGGTTTCCGGATCATCCTGTGGGACAGCGTCCGGTGCCCCGCTTTCCTCATCGCCGTCGCCGCCTGAGGACTCGTCATCCAGGTCAGAGTCCAGGTCTGCATCCGGGATTTCCGGTCCGTCCTCAAAATCCTCGTCGCTGTCATCCACATCCTGTTCGGTCACGTCCGCTGCCGGCGGGGCAGCTTCAAACTGCAGTTCCGGTTCCAGGGTTTCCATGTCACGGATCTCGGCCAGTGTCGGCAGGTCATCGAGGTTTTGCAGGTTGAATGAGTCAAGAAATACCCTCGTGGTGCCGAAAAGCGCCGGTTTACCCGGTACGTCGCGGTGGCCGACTACACGTATCCAGTCACGTTCCTGCAGTGTGCGGATGATACTGGTCCTGACCGAGACACCGCGCACGGCTTCGATTTCACCACGCGTGATGGGTTGCCGGTAGGCGATCAGCGCCATGGTCTCCAGCAAGGCCCTCGAATAACGTTTCGGGCGTTCGTTCCACAGCCGTGAGACCCATTCGTTGAGGTTTTCCCGCACTTGCAGACGGTAACCGCTGGCCACTTTCTTCAGCTCGATGGCGCGGCCGGCGCAATCCTGCTTCAACTGCTCCAGCGCCCGGCTGATTTCGCCGTTGGGCGGACGTTCCTCGTCACTGAACAGGGCTGCCAACTGGACCAGGGAAAGCGGTTGCCCGGCGGCCAGTAGGGCGGCCTCCAGGATCAGCTTGAGCTGTTCACCCTGGATCATCGAAGCTGTAGCTGTATCGTTTTGTTCTGTCATAACTTACTCGGGTGCCTGGGGTCTGTTAGTACCTAACAGACCTTGATATATATCTTCCCGAAAGGCTCATTTTGCACCAGGTCAATGAGTTGTTCACGGGTCAATTCCATCAGCGCGATGAAGCTGACCACGATGCCTGGGCGGCCCTCTTCGGGGTCAAACAATTGCTGGAATTCCATGAAAGGATTTTCACTCAATGCAGTCATGATGCGGGACATGCGTTCACGCACCGACAGCGGCTCGCCCGTGATGTGGTGGTGGCTGAACATTTCGGCGCGGGCCATGACATCCTTCAGGGCCGAAAGCAATTCACCGAGCTCTACTTGCGGCGGCACCTTGACCACGGATTTGTTCTCGACATAGGTTTCAACCACGGCAAAATCCCGCCAGATCCTGGGCAGTTCATCAAGGTCTTCTGCAGCCTGTTTGAAACGTTCGTATTCCTGCAGACGCCTGACCAGTTCCGCACGCGGATCCAGTTCATCACTGTCATCGCTGGTTGGGCGCGGCAGCAACATGCGGGACTTGATCTCGGCCAGGATCGCGGCCATCACGAGGTATTCGGCCGCCAGCTCAAACTGCATGTCCTGCAGCATCTCGATGTATTCCATGTACTGCCTGGTGATATCACTAATGGGGATATCGAGGATGTCGAGGTTTTGACGGCGGATCAGGTACAGCAGCAGGTCCAGCGGGCCCTCGAACGCTTCCAGTATGATTTCGAGTGCGTCCGGTGGGATATACAGGTCGTGTGGCACTTCTGTGACCGGCTGGCCCTGGACCAGGGCGAAGGGCATTTCTTTCTGATCGCCTTCCCGATCGGTAAAAAGTGTCTTTTGCTGTTTCTCTGCTTCCATGTCAGAGGAAGTCTATCACGCCGCGTCCGCGGCGCAGGATCTTCGGTTGCCCGCTGGTCAGGTCAATCAGCGTGGTTGGTTCAAGCGGGCAGTAACCGGCATCCACGAACAGGTCAATCTGTCCGTAAATCTCGTCATACAGGTCCTCGGAGTCCATGATCCTGCCATCCGGGTCGGGCATGATCAAAGACGAGCTCAACAGCGGTTCGTCCAGGACTTCCAGCAGGCCCTGCACCACCGGATGGTCGGGGATACGCAGACCGATCGTGCGACGCTTGTCCATGTTCGCGTTGCGGGTAATGCTCTTGGTCGATTCCAGGATAAAGGTATAGGGCCCCGGTGTCAGTTGGCGGATCAAACGGTGGTCAGAATTATGCACCTTTGCGAGTTTGCCCACATCGGACAGGCTGCGGCAGCAATAGGTAAAGTGATGGTGCCGGTCAAGCCCGCGCAGACGGATTACACGGTCGCGGGCCCGGCGGTTGTCGGCGCGCCAGCCCAGTGCATAGCCGGAATCGGTCGGATAGGCGATCAATCCGCCGCGGACCAGCACCCCCACGATATGATCCAACTGACGCGGCTTGGCGCCATAGGGGTTGATTTCGATCCGCTCGCTCATGACGGCGTATTCTACCCGTGTAGTTGGACTGTACTCAATGGTATTTACGGATTAGCGCCTCGCCCGGGGTGACAAATGAATCAGGTCAGGTACACTTTCTTAAAAGCGGCAAGGAAATATTTTATGAACCTGGAACGAACTGAGCGCATCCGCAGACTGCTGGAGGCAGCCCTGGACCCCGAATCGGTGGTGGTTGAGGATGACAGCCACCAGCACATCGGCCACGAAGGCGCCAAGGGCGGGCTTGGGCATTTCAGTGTTTCGATCGTCAGCCCCAGGTTCAACGGCATGAACATGCTGGCGCGGCACCGCGCGGTCTATGATGCCCTGGGTGACATGATGCAGACCGACATCCATGCACTGGCCATCGATGCGGTTGCCAGCGATGAGCTGTAGGAAGGACCGGCTGCGCCGGTCGCGATTTGGCTTATGGCAACTCCACCGGCTCCGGTGTTTGCCAGCCCTCAGCGCGGTGTTCAGCGACCACCGTGGTGCCGATGCCGCCACGCACATTGAACACGGCGGTCAGGCGCATGAAGCGCGGAGCGGTGGCTTTTACCAGGTCATCGAGGATTTCATTGGTGACCGCTTCGTGAAATGCACCTTCATTCCTGAAACTCCATACGTACAGTTTGAGAGATTTGAGTTCTACACACTGCTGGTCTGGAATATACTCAAGCAACAGTGTCGCAAAGTCGGGTTGACCGGTCTTTGGGCACAGGCAGGTGAACTCCGGAATACTGATTCGAATGGTATAATCACGTTCTGGCTGGGGGTTGGGAAACAGTTCCAGTTCCCGACTGGGCTGGGTCGCCATATCATTACTCCGGAAAATAAAAATTGGATGGGCACTTTACTCATCTCTGACCACAGATTCAATCTATGCGACTGACTGCAATCAAGCTGGCTGGCTTTAAATCCTTTGTTGATGCGACGACTTTTACCGCACCGACCAACCTGACCGGCATCGTCGGTCCGAATGGTTGCGGCAAATCGAACATCATCGATGCAGTGCGCTGGGTGATGGGTGAGGGTTCCGCGAAGGTGCTTGCGTGGCGAGTCCATGGCGGATGTCATCTTTTCCGGCTCCAGCAGCCGCAAACCGGTCGGCACGGCCAGCGTCGAGCTGGTTTTCGACAACTCGAACGGGCGCATCACCGGGGAATTCGCCGGTTACAACGAGATTTCGGTCAAGCGCGTAATTGGCAGGGATGGTGTTTCACAGTACTTGCTGAACGGCACACGCTGCCGCCGCAAGGATGTACGTGACCTGTTCCTCGGTACCGGACTCGGTTCGAAGAGCTACTCGATTATCGAGCAGGGCATGATTTCACAGGTGGTCGAGGCCGGCCCCGAAGAAGTCCGTTCGCACCTAGAAGAAGCCGCCGGTATCTCCCGCTACAAGGAACGCAGGCGGGAAACCGAGCGGCGTATCCAGCACACGCGGGATAACCTCGATCGCCTGACGGACCTGCGCGAAGAGATCGCCAGTCATTTGAACCGCCTGAAACGCCAGGCCAACGCGGCCGAACGGTACAAGAAACTCAAGATCGAGCAACGCGAGCTGGAATCCAACCTGCTGGCACTGCAGTGGTCAGCCTTGCAGAAAGACGCCGGTATGGGACGCTCAGGGCTGTCGGTACAGGAAACCGCCCTGCAGGAACAACTGGCCGAGCAGCGTGCTGCGGAAGCGCGCATGGAAGCCATCCACCAGGAGCAGACCAGTGCCGGTGAAGCATTCAACGAGGTACAGGGAGAACTGTACTCGATCGGCAGTGATATCGCCCGCCTGGAACAGACCGTGCAGCACAACCGCGAGTTGCAGGCACGGCAGAAGAAAGAATTCGAGGAAACCTCTGCAGCGCTGCAGGACATGGAGCAGCACATGGTGCTGGATCGGGCGCAGGTGGAGGACCTGACCAGCAAGCTGGCGGAAGTCGAACCACGGCTGGAACAGGCGCAGAAAGAGGAAGCGGATGCCGATGCAGAGATGCACGCCGCCGAAGCCGAGGTAGCAGCCTGGCAGGAGCGCCTGGAGGCCCACCACGTCAGGAATAACGAGCTCAACCGCAAGGCCGACGGCCTGCGCACCACCATCGAGATGCTGGACGGCCGTATGCAGGATGCCGCTACCCGGCAGCAGGCGCTGGCCGGTGAAACCGAGGGCACCGATACCACGGGGCTGGCTGAACAGCTTGTCGAGGTTGAGAAACAGGGTGCCACGGTTGCCACGCAACTCGATGATGCACAACAGAAACTGGAATCCGGGCGCAAGGAACTGGAAGATCGCCGCCAGCTGCTGCGTGACGCCACGCAAAAGCAGCACGAATTACAGGGCGAGATCAACCGTCGCGAAGGCCGCCTGGAGTCACTGGAGGCCCTGCAACAGGCTGCGCGTAGCAACGAGAGCAGTGTTACCTGGCTGGAGTCAAAAGGGCTTGCATCCGCACCACGACTGGTGGAGCAACTTGCAGTAGAGGCGGGCTGGGAAGCTGCCGTTGAGACCGTGCTGGGGTCCTGGCTGGACTCGGTGCTGGTGGATGACCCCGTCGCGCTGGCGGCCTCGCTGGCTGAGCTCGCGGCAGGCAAGGACAACAGTATCGACCTGACATTGCTCGGAGGTGGCGCTGCAAATGACAAGCCGGCACCCGGCAGCCTGGCTGAAAAAGTCACTGCGCCGGGCGCAATCAATGGCCTGCTGAACCAGGTGCAGATCGCCGATTCGCTGGGCGCGGCCCTCAACGCGGTAAAAGGTCTGCAAGCGGGCGCCTCGGTGGTGACACCCGAAGGCCAGTGGCTCGGGTCCGGGTGGATCAGGGTAACCGGCAAGGAATCAGGCCCCGCGGGCATGCTGGCCCGTGAACAGGAGATCAGGCAACTGCAGGAAGAAGTCGCGGCTTTGCAAAAGCAATGGTCAGCCTTGAGCGACTCAAACCAGGCCGGCCGGGCAGACCTGCCGGCGTTTGAGACGGCCATCAATGAGTTGCAGCAGCGTGTCAATGACCTGCACCGCGAGAGCGCCGACCTGGACAGCCGCCTGGCTGCCGGGCATGCCAGGATAAAGGAACTGGGCGGGCGCCAGGCACAGATTGCTGAAGACACGGCTACGCTGAAGAAACGACAGGCCGATGACCAGGCGCAGATCAAGGCATCGAGAGCCGAACTGGCCACCATGCTGGATGATATGGCGGGGGTTGAGCAGGAACGCTCCACGCTGGATGCCCAGCGGCAGTCCCTGCTGGAACGCCGTGACAGCGCGAGGACGCGGGCACGAAATGCGCGTAACCAACGGCACGAACTGGCGCTCAAGACCGAATCACGGCGCGCCAGCCTGGATTCCCTGCGAAATTCCCTGCAACGCATGGACAGCCAGTTCAGCCAGTTGCAGCAGCGTTACGTGGATTTGAGTGAACAGATAGCCCAGAACAAGGACCCGGAGCAACAGCACCGCGCGGAAATGGATGGCCTGCTGCAAACGAGGGTTGAAGTGGAACAGCGTTTGACCGCAGCCCGGGTCAAGCTGCAGAGTCTCGAGGAAGATTACCGCCAGCTGGACGCAACCCGGCAAGGCTGCATCCAAAAGCTCGAAGAGATACGCAGCATGCTTGAAAAAGCCCGCTTACAGCAGCAGGAAGTGGAACTCAACGCACGCAATATCCAGCGGCAGGTCGAGCAACTGGGCCACGACGTGGCTGGGTTGGCCGAGGCCCTGCCCGAGGATGCCGATACCGGGGCCTGGCAGGAGAACCTGGAGCGTCTGGGTGTGCGCATAACGCGGCTGGAACCGGTCAACCTGGCAGCGATTTCGGAGTACGAGGAAGAACTCAAGCGCAAGGAATATATGGACGCCCAGTTCGAGGACCTGAACGGTGCGCTGGAGACCCTGGAGAACGCGATCAAGAAGATCGACCGCAAGACGCGGACACGCTTCAAAGATACCTTCGAGAGCGTCAACAAGGGCATGCAGGAGCTGTTTCCAAAATTATTTGGTGGCGGACACGCTTACCTAGAGCTGACCGGTGATGACCTGTTGACCACCGGTGTGTCAATCATGGCCCGGCCGCCGGGTAAACGCATCAGCAGTATCCACCTGATGTCAGGTGGCGAAAAGGCGCTGACGGCGGTTGCCTTCGTATTCGCCATCTTCCGCTTGAATCCGGCGCCATTCTGCCTGCTGGACGAGGTCGATGCGCCGCTGGACGAGGCCAACGTTTCGCGTTTCATGACGATCGTGAAAGAAATGTCAGAAACCGTACAATTTGTCATGGTGACCCACAACAAGATCACCATGGAACTGGTGCACCAGCTCAGTGGTGTAACCATGCGCGAGCCCGGTGTGTCCAGGCTGGTGCAGGTGGATATTGAAGAGGCCGCAAAATTCGCAGGTAAGTAATGGATATTTCGACTTTCAGATGGATCTTGATCATTGTCGGCATTGCCATCGTCGTGGGGATTTTCCTGTTTGGCAATCCGGACAAGAAACGTAAACCACGGGCATCGCGCAAAACGCGGGCAGCACGTAAACCACGTGCCACCGCACAACGTTCACATGCCCGGCGTGTAAGGCGTGAGCCGGTATTGGAAGCAGGCCTGGATGAGAGAGACGCCGGAGGAAGATGACGGCGATGTCAGGCAGGTGGAACTGGATATCGACGGCGCCACCCGTGGCGAGCCCCGTATTGACCCTTTTATCCAGCCCATACGGGAAGTAAAGCCTGCACCCAGGCCGGTCGGGCCCTTGCCTGACAAAATCGTCACGCTGTTTTTGCAGGCCCGCGACAATCACATCATCACCGGTGTCCAGTTGCTCGATGCCTCGCTCAAATCGGGGTTGGTGTTCGGCGAGAGGGATATCTTCCACCGCATCCACGAGGAGGATGTCGAGCCCGTATTCAGCATGGCCAACCTGACCAAGCCGGGTTCCTTCGACAAGGACGCCTGGAATACGGTTGAAATCAAGGGTGTGACCATGTTCATGACGCTGCCAGGACCGCGCAACGCCCTGGACGCCTGGGACGCGATGCTGGCGACTTCCCGCAGGCTGGCTGAACTGCTGCATGCCGATCTGCTCGACGACCAGCATGAAGTGTTTACCCGCGAGCGTTCGTTAAAGATCAAGGAAGAATTGCGCGAATACGAGCGGCAAAAAACAGCCGAGTCATGAACCTGGTGCAAGCGACCGAGCGTGCTGAAGAACTGCGCAAGCTGATTGCGCACCACGATTACTGCTATTACGTACTGGACGACCCGGAAGTCCCCGATGCCGAATATGACCGCCTGATGCGGGAGTTGCAGGCCATCGAGGACGCCCACCCCGAACTGGTCAGCCCCGATTCACCCACGCAACGTGTCGGCGGCGCACCGTTGGACGGTTTTGTAACCGTTCAGCACCGCGTGCCGATGCTGTCGCTGGGCAATGCGTTTTCGGCTGAGGAAGTGGGTGATTTCTACCGCCGTGTCGCACGGGGTCTCGAGAACGACACCATTACCTTCACCGCTGAACCCAAGCTGGATGGCGTGGCCATCTCGCTGACCTACCGGGACGGCCCGCTGACCACTGCGGCCACGCGTGGTGACGGGGAGCGCGGCGAGGATGTCACGGCCAATGTGCGCACCATCGGTGCAATACCATTGAGATTGCACGGTGATGGCTGGCCCAGCCTGCTGGAAGTGCGCGGTGAAATCTACATGCCACGCTCCGGTTTCGAAGCCTTTAACAGCAAGGCACTGGCGAGGGGTGACAAGCCACTGGTCAATCCGCGCAACGGCGCTGCCGGCAGCCTGCGTCAACTCGACCCGCAATTAACGGCCAAGCGCCCGCTGGCGTTCTACGCTTACTCAACGGCCACGCCGGATCACCTGCCCGACACCCAGTTCGAGACCCTGGCACGGCTGAGGGACTGGGGTTTCCCCGTCAACCCGGAAGTGAAACGCGTGCAGGGTCTGGACGGGTGCCTGGAATACCACGCGCGCATGGAGAAGCTGCGGCCGGAACTGGGTTACGACATTGACGGGGTGGTGTACAAGGTCGATCGCTTTGACCAGCAGGGTTACCTGGGGTTTGTCAGCAGGGCGCCACGCTGGGCACTGGCGCACAAGTTCCCGGCCGAGGAAGAGATCACGCGCCTGCTGGGCATCGATGTACAGGTGGGCCGCACCGGCGCATTGACCCCGGTGGCGCGCCTGGAAGCCGGTTTTTGTCGGCGGTGTAACCGTGACCAACGCAACGCTGCACAACGAGGACGAGATCCGCCGCAAGGACGTGCGCCCGGGCGACTGGGTCGTGGTGCGCAGGGCAGGGGACGTGATCCCGGAAGTGGCACGCGCGGTACACCAGCGCCGTGTAACGGAGTTGGCGGAGTTCCAGATGCCCGAAACTGCCCCGAGTGCGGTTCGGCGGTTGAGCGGGTCGAAGGCGAGGCGGTGGCCCGCTGCAGCGGTGGACTGGCCTGCCCGGCGCAAAGGAAACACAGCATCCGGCATTTTGCCACGCGCAAGGCGATGGATATCGAGGGCCTGGGTGACAAGCTGGTCGACCAGCTTGTCGAACAGGGCCTGGTGGATAACGTTGCAGACCTGTATCACCTGGGCCATGAACAGCTTGCTGTCGCTGGAACGTATGGGCGGCAAATCGGCGCAGAACCTGTTGCAGGCGCTAGAGGACAGTAAAAAGCCGCCTCTGGACCGTCTGCTTTACGCGCTGGGTATCCGGGAGGTCGGTGAAGTCACCGCCCGTTCACTGGCGCTGCATTTTGGCAGCATGGAAGCCGTGCGTGACGCCGACGAGGAAACGCTGACCGCGGTCGATGATGTCGGCCCGATCGTCGCCAGCCACGTCGCAGCGTTTTTCCGGCAGGAGAACAACCTGCAGGTTATCCAGGCATTGCAGGACGCAGGCGTGGAGTGGCAGGCGCTTGGAGCAGCAGGCCGGTGAGCAACCCTTGGCAGGCCAGACCTGGGTGCTGACCGGGGCCCTGTCCATGCCCAGGATACAGGCCAAAAACCTGCTCGAGTCGCTGGGGGCCAAGGTCACCGGCAGCGTGTCGGCAAAGACCAGCACGGTTCTCGCCGGTGAGGCTGCAGGTTCCAAGCTGGCCAAGGCGGAAAAACTCGGGGTGAAAGTGGTTTCCGAGTCGGAGTTCGTGGAATTGCTGGAATCGCACGGCATCAAGTTTTAAAAAATGCACTGTAGGAGGGAGCAGCTTCGCTGCTCGCGATCAGTTTTACCGCGAAATCGCGACCGGCAGAGCCGGTCCCTCCTACAAAGTCTCTATTTGCAGGAGCAATCAGCTTTGCTGCTCGCGATCTATCCCTGTAGGAGGGAGCAGCTCCGCTGCTCGCGATCAGTTTTACCGCGAAATCGCGACCGGCAGAGCCGGTCCCTCCTACAAAGTCTCTATTTGCAGGAGCAATCAGCTTTGCTGCTCGCGATCTATCCCCGTAGGAGCGGAGCAGCTTCGCTGCTCGCGATCAGTTTTACCGCGAAATCGCGACCGGCAGAGCCGGTCCCTCCTACAAGGTATCGTTCCTAAGGGTTATCTGTAAACTCGATCCGGAACACCGGCGCGGGGATTTTCTCGGTGGTCACATAGATGGACTCACCATCTGCGGCATAGGCTACCGCCTCGTTTTGCGGCGCGGGTGGGCCGACCATCTCATCCGGTTTTCTTTGCATGGCGCTTAGCCAGTCTTCACCCGGTTCACGGCGAAAGCGGTACAGGCTGCGGTAGGTCAGGACCACGGCTTCATTGCCGTCAGGTGAAATATCCAGGCCGGTTGGTTGTGATATCCAGTCTGTCCGGCCGCCCCACCGGGCCCGGTCTGCCGGGGTCGGTGGCCGCAGGGCGTGGATGGTGCCGAGAAATTCCAGTTCCGCTTCCTCTTGACCCAATGCGGTTTCCAGGTCCACGGCATACAGGCGTGGCGGTTTGTCCCGCTTGCTGAGCAACAGGATGCGCTTATCCACCGGATCATAGGCCATGGACTCGCAATCACGCGGTCCATCGGGATAATTCAGCACCAGCCAGTGTTCCAGGTCCAGGTGCCCGTCGTAACGGTCATGCGCCCCGGTTTGGGGTTCCTCGGCAAAATACAGCTTGATGGACTTGCGCTTGGCCCAGTTATCGCCAATGTCACCAGCGACGATCCAGCGTCCATCCCCCACCGGTACTGACGCCAGGTCTTCCCAGTCCTTGTTCTTGGCCGGTACGATGTAAACCTGCCCCAGGTTGGCGCCGGTCTCGTTGATGGCGTATAGAAGTGGCTCACCTTCGTCGTTATGCACAAAAAAATCACCCGCGCGCGCATGGCTGGCCTGCAAGCCGCTGGCCTCGATCAACTGGCGGTTAGCGAGGTATCCCGTCTGTTCCACGGAAACGGGTTGTGGCTCAGTGTTCAGCAGTGCTGCCTGCGGTTTGCTGGTCACAGCCGGGAAGTAGAAAAATCGTGGCACAGGTGCCGTAAAGCAGGGTTTTTGCGTGCATAACCCATTGTAATAGGCTGGACAAGCAAGTCCACCATGCTGTTAATATAAGTCTAAACATGTAATCGAGGTTGGCTGTTTATGGACTTCCCGATCATACCGAATACACACGCATTGGCGATGTTGATTATGACCGCCGTGGCCTTGTACATGTTTTCCCGGGAAAAGATCCCATTGGAGTCTTCCAGCCTGGCTATCCTGGTGATGCTGGTGGTCGGTTTCGAGCTGTTTCCTTTCCGCGGCCCGCACGGAGAAGTGGAGGCGACCGCATTCTTCTACGGGTTCGGACACGAGGCGCTGGTCGCCGTCTGCGCCCTGATGATCGCCGGCGAGGCGCTGGTGCGAACCGGCGCGCTGGAACCGGTTACGCGCAGGCTGGCGCGCCTGTGGAAATGGTCGCCCAAGTTTGCCCTGTTGCTGACGCTGCTGACTGGCGCTGCGTTCAGCGCCTTCATGAACAATACGCCGATCGTCGTGTTGATGCTGCCGATGCTGATCGGGGCTGCTTTGCGCAGCAATACCAAGACCTCGGGCATATTGCTGCCGATGGGGTTGGCGACGCTGATCGGCGGTATGGGTACCACCATCGGCACCTCGACCAACCTGCTGGTCGTATCAGTGGCCCATGACATGGGCATGATGCGTTTCAGCATGTTCGATTTCCTGCTGCCGGTGTTGATTGCCGGCAGTTTCGCCATCCTTTACCTGTGGCTGATCGCCCCGCTCATCATCCCCGACCGCACGCCGCTGATGGTGGACATCTCGAACCGCAAGTTCCATGGATACCTGCAGTTCGACGAAGACAACTCGCTGGTCGGCAAGACGCTGGCGGACGTCATTCACAAGGCCGGTGGTGAACTTGACGGTGCGCCGCGTGGTGCGGGACGAGCACCTGCACATTGCCCCGTTGCCGGACGTCGTCATCAAGGCCGGCGACAGCCTGGAAATCGTCGCTACCGCGGACATGCTCAGGGAATTCGAGGCGCTCCTGGGAGCCGGGCTGTTAACGGGCCTCGATTCTGAGGCTGTGGAAAAGGCGGGCGATCTGCAAATTGCCGAGGTGGTGGTTACGCGTGGTTCACAGTTGCGCGGCATGAAGGTGGGCAACTTGCGCCTGAAGGGGCGATATGGTCTCGACCTGCTGGCCGTGCATTGCGGCGGTGATGTGTTCAGCGCCGGGGCGGCGGAGTTGCAAAAAACCAAGCTGCAGGCCAGCGACGTGCTGCTCGTGCAGGGCAGGTCAGAGGAATTGCGCAAGCTGAAAGTAGGCAGCGACCTGCTGGTGCTCGACTCCACTGCCGACCTGCCATTCTCATCCAGGGCACCGCTGGCGCTGTTGATCATGGCGGGCATCGTCGCATTGGCGGCACTTGGCATCATGCCAATCGCGGTGAGTGCCGTGCTGGGCTGCATGGTCCTGATTTTCACCGGCTGCCTCAGGTGGAAACAGGCCAGCAGCGCGCTTAGTACGCAGGTCATTATGATCATCGTGGCGTCGCTTGCGCTGGGCTCAGCGCTGATGAAGACCGGTGGCGCCGAGTACCTGGCCCAGGTGTTCCTGTACCTGACCTCCTCGTTGTCGCCGGCCTGGGTGCTGTCCCTGCTGATGCTGTTATTGGCAATATTGACCAATATCGTTTCCAACAACGCCGCGGCCGTGATCGGTACACCTATCGCGATCAGTATTGCGCAGGAACTGGGGTTGCCGCTGGAGCCTTTTGTGTTGGCGGTGTTGTTCGGCGCCAACCTGAGTTTCGTCACGCCCATGGCTTACAAGACCAACCTGTTGGTGATGAATGCCGGTGGTTACAAGTTCAACGATTTTGTCAAGGTAGGCACACCGCTGATGCTGCTGATGTGGATGGTGCTGAGCGCGGTGCTGGTCTACGCGTATAAGCTGTAAAGATAAAGAAGTTTCATTCCGGGCTCAGGCCGATCCGCACATCCTAGCAAGTCAGATGTGCATAGCGACCCAAGTCCGGCGTGACCATTTAATGAATGAAGGTGTAAGGCTTACTTGGCCTCGTATTTAAACTTCTGACCACCAACGCTGGCTTCAAACATCAGCCCGCCTTCGGCATTGGTGAAAACTGCTACACCGCCGTCGTAATTTGCGTCGGCAGAGGCACCGGCTGTCACCGCGACCGCGGAGACCTGCGCACCCATTTCGAAATTGCCCCGGGTAAAATGATCGAAGGCGGTTTTGTCCCTGAACATGATGAATTCAGAATAAACCTGGCCACCCAGCTGAAGACCGATGGTTACCTGGGAAAGTGACGTTAGCCCAACCGTGGAGTCGCCAAAAATCACGATCCCCTTACCATGTGCGCCTCCGATGCCGATACCAGCCTTTCCGACCCTTGGGAAAACGGCATAGGCATAGGCTGTTTCAAACCACTTCGCCATTGACGGGTCTTTTTCCTTGGCCGCAATAATGGCCTGGGCGGTTGAAAGTTCCAACTTGTCAGTGTTGTCCGGTTCCCATGATTGCGCAAGAGTGCTGACGAAAACCATACTTGCGGCGATCAGTAACGCTAGAAGCTTGTTCATAAACTTTCCTGTTCTGGTGTTGTTGGTTGCTTACTTGGCCTTGTATTTGAACTTCTGCCCGCCCACGGTGGCTTCATACATCAGGCCGCCTTCAGCGATGGTAAATACCGCTACACCGCCGTCGTAATTCGCATCGGCTGATGCACCAAGGGTCACTGCCACGGCAGATACCTGTGCGCCCATCTCAAAGTTGCCGCGTGCAAAATGATCAAAGGCGGTCTTGTCCTTGAACATGATGAACTCGGCGTAAACCTGGCCACCAAGTTGGAAACCGACGGTCAGCTGCGTCAACGTCGTTTCAGCAACGGTTTTGTCACCCTCGATCACAAGGCCTTTGCCGCGTGCACCACCGACACCGATACCGGCTTTACCTACTGTTGGGAACACAGCGTAGGCGTATGCCTTATCAAACCATTTGGCTAATCCAGGGTCTTTCTCTTTTGCATCGAGAATCGCTTTTGCGACTGACAATTCAAGTTTGTCGTTACTGTCGGGGGTCCAGGCTTGTGTAGCCGTGCTGGCGAAAACCAGGCTCAGGGTAATCAGGATAAAGGATAGTGTTTTCATGAAATTTTCCGAATGAACTGGGATTGGTGGATATGTGCTTAAGGTGGCAAATATAGACGATACACATTCAAGATACAAAGTTTGAAATCTTTTCTTTCCCAGCTTAAAGAAAAAGCCCGCATGGTGCGGGCTTTTCAATATTTGGCTCCCCGGGATGGACTCGAACCAACGACCTAGTGATTAACAGTCACCCGCTCTAACCAACTGAGCTACCGGGGAATATCTAAGGCGCGGTATTTTCCGTACTTTGGCGGGGTGAGTCAAGGACAATTTGCGGTTGGCTCGATACCACCGGTCTCGGCGCGGATCCGGCCGCTGTTTGATACCACGATTTTTGCCCCATAGCGTGCGCCACGCTTATCGCAAAACAGGATACTGACATTGCTGCCCGGTGCGCTCCCGTTGGGATAGAAGCGCAGGTAGCTGCGTGAACGTGAGCTGCTGATGTCCACGAACTCGACCGCACCGCCATGCTTGACCACTGCCTCACCGCTTTGCCGGTGGTGGTCTTGGTTGAGGTCGGTGAAAACGATCCAGCCTTCCTGCCACCGGGGTGTGCCGGAGCAGTCGTCAGCGTGATCAGCAGGGCAGACAACCATGGCCGTGTTATGACTGATGGCGTGTGCCCGGGCCAGGTTTAAATCCGTTTGCAGGCTATCCAGCGCGGTATGCAAACGCAGATTCCAGGTGTAGTTCTTGATTGCCGGAACGCCGGTGGAAAGCAGGATGGCGACGATGGCCATGGCGATCATCAATTCAAATGCCGTGACGCCTGTTCCATGTGAATTTGGCATTCCTAGAGGCTACGTATAATTTGTGCCACTGGCTTCGGCAATATGGAGTCAACTGTTGTAGTCAAGGGTGGCAAGACGTGTAGGAACCGTGCCTCGTGGCATTTTGCTGGCAGCTAAGCGGTCCTCCAGACTGTGCCAGGTATTCCTTCCCGGGACACGCTCAAGCCATCCATGGGCGCTCGGTAATTCGTATCCCGACGACACGGTCCCGGCTAAGGAACACCCGGCACAGCTTCATAGGCAACTTCAGCAAACCCCTTGACCTTTAATCGCGAGCAGCAAAGCTGCTCCCTCCTACATAAGAGCCCGGTTGTTTGCCGATGTGGGCGACCTCTGAGCACCGAATCCTGAGAGTCGTTAGGGGCGCAATGGACGGGATGTCCATTGCAGGCCGCCCAGGACAGGATGTCCTGTGAGGCCGGCCACGTTAAGGCGGCTTGAAGGAGAGGGAAGCCCGCAGGGATGCGGGGCCGGGAGGCCACAGCGGCAAACCACCGGGTGGTAGATTAAAGTAGGATCGCAGCAACGCGCTACTCTCTCCTACAGCTTAGGCAGCATTCGCAAGGGCGGTCTTGATACGCCGCACGCACTCCTCGAGGTTTTCCATGCTGGTCGCGTAGGACAGACGCAGGTGTCCGGGCGCGCCAAACGCCGTGCCCGGCACCATTGCCACGCCAGCGTGCTCCAGCATCCAGGCCGCCAGCTCGACGTCGTCGCGGACCTCATCCATGCCATCAATGATAGTTTTGAAGGACGGGAAGGCGTAAAAGGCGCCATCGCTCGGCTCACATTCGACGCCTTCAATTCCATTCAGCGCCTCGAGCAGGTATGCATAGCGGCGTTTGTACTCGGCACGCATCTGGGCAACGCAATCCTGCGAGCCTTCCAGCGCCGCAACTGCTGCTGCCTGGGAGATCGAGCAGGCACCGGAAGTGCTCTGGCCCTGCACCTTGCGCATCTCGGTAATGATGTCCTGCGGACCCGCCGCGTAGCCGATCCGCCAACCGGTCATCGCATAAGCCTTGGATACACCGTTGATGATCACGGTCCGGTCTGCGAGTTCCGGGCAGACGTTGAGCAGGGTGTGGAACGGCTCATCGCCCCAGTAGATATGCTCGTAAATATCGTCACAGACCACCATCACCTTGGGGTATTCGAGCAGCACGTCCGCCAGCGCGCGGTACTCGGCGGCGCTGTACACCTTGCCGGTCGGGTTGGACGGCGAGTTGATGATCAGCAGGCGGGTCTGCTCGGTGATTGATGCCTCCAACTGCTTGGGTGTAATCTTGAAACCGGTTTCGGAGGTGCAGTTAAGGATCACCGGCTCGCCGTCGGCAATCTTGATCATGTCCGGGTAGGAAACCCAGAACGGTGCACACACGATGACCTCATCACCCGGATTGAGCAACGACATGAGCAGGTTGAACAGGCTTTGCTTGGCGCCGTTGGATACGAATATCTGCTTGGCTTCGAATTCAAGCTGGTTCTCGGAATGCAGCTTCCGGATAATTGCGCTTTTCAGGGCCGGTGTGCCGTCAACCGGCGGGTACCGTGTTTCCCCTCTCCAGATGGCGTCAACAGCGGCCTGCCTGATGTGGTCCGGCGTTTCGAAGTCCGGTTCACCAAATCCAAGTGAAATGATGTCGTGACCCTTCGCCTTCAGTTCCATGGCCTTCATGCCGACCATGATGGTTGCCGGTGGCTTGATCTGTGCAACCCGGTTTGAAATCTTAATTGGCACCTTTTAATCCCCCCGGATTCTGAAATGAAGGAACGGTGCGCCCAACGCACACCGTGCTCTTTTAATGGCTAGCTCTGAGCGTGCTGCACCGCTGCCACTAACGATATTTTAACATTTGTAAGCCTGCGTTTGCTCACATTATTGGGTTATTCAGGCACTATCTTGTCAGTGGTATTTCAGCCGCCAATTGCATTTGGATAGCGGCGTCCAGCTTGTTCTCGATCTGGGTGATTCGCATCACTTTCCGGGCTGGCAGGAGGATGCTTAGCTTCCTGGCAAATTCCTGCTTGATAACCAGATTCTGCATCCTGATAGAGAAGTAATCCGTCATCAGTTCGTCGGCCTTGATGTCGGACATCGCCTCGTAATTTGTAGCGAACTCCTTGATCAGGGCCACCATCCGGTCACCGTTGGCGAGCATGGCTGCGCGGTATTCTTTCCAGGCTGGCCAGAATAAGTCACTTTCCCCGGTGGTGAAATTCATATTGCCCTGGATGATGGTCTGGCGGTCTATGTTGGCGGCCTGGCGTGCCAGTTCAATCTGTTGGTCCATGGCTGTCTGTGCTGAGACGGTGGTTGAGAACATCAGCACCAATGCAAAAGCGGATAGGATTTTCATGGGTTCTCCCTGGAACTCAAAGTCTAAAGGGGCGCTATAATAACAAGTTTGGCCGGTGACGAAACACCTTTGAAAAATAAATCTTTAAAACTTTTCAGTACCTATGATCCGGCAGGCGACCAGCCGCAGGCGATAAGCGCCCTCGTGGATGGGTTGCGCGGTGGCATGCAGCACATGACGCTGCTCGGCGTAACCGGCTCGGGCAAGACTTTCACCGTTGCCAACGTCATCCAGGAACTGCAGCGCCCGACCCTGGTGATGGCGCCCAACAAGACACTGGCGGCGCAGTTGTACGGCGAGTTTCGGGGGTATTTCCCACAGAATGCGGTCGAGTACTTCGTTTCCTACTACGATTATTACCAGCCGGAAGCTTACGTTCCCTCATCGGACACCTATATCGAGAAAGACGCTTCCGTCAACGAGCACATCGAGCAAATGCGTCTGTCGGCGACCAAGGCGGTACTGGAACGGCGCGATACCATCATCGTGGCGACCGTATCCGCCATTTACGGCCTGGGTGATCCGACCCAGTACCTGAGCATGGTTTTGCACCTGTCGGTGGGTGAAATTATCAACCAGCGCAATATCCTGCGGCGGCTGGCCGAGATGCAATACAGCCGCAACGACCTGGAACTGCGCCGTGGCACTTACCGGGTACGCGGCGAGATCATCGATATATTCCCCGGTGATGCGGAGATACAGGCGATCCGTGTTGAACTGTTCGACGAGGAGATCGAATCCATCGCCCGGTTTGACCCGCTGACCGGTGAGGTGGAACAAAAAATGCAGCGGGTGACGATTTTCCCCAAGTCGCATTACGTCACACCCCGGCAAACGGTGATCGACGCGGTGGCAGCGATTGGTGAAGAACTGCAGGAGCGTCTCACCCACCAACGCGAGAATCAGCAACTGGTCGAAGCCCAGCGACTGGAACAACGCACCCGCTATGACATGGAAATGATGCTGGAGCTGGGCTACTGCAACGGCGTGGAGAATTACTCACGGCATTTGACCGGGCGCGGGGCAGGCGAATCGCCACCGACGCTGTTTGATTACCTGCCCGATGACGCACTGCTGATCCTGGATGAAAGCCACGTGATGGTTCCGCAGCTCGGTGGCATGTACAAAGGTGACCGTTCACGCAAGGAGAACCTGGTGACCTATGGATTCAGGCTGCCCTCGGCGCTGGATAACCGGCCACTGCGCTTCGATGAATGGGAGCAGCGGGCCGGGCAGACCGTGTTTATCTCGGCCACCCCCAGGCCTTACGAGCTGGAACTGTCAGGAAAGGTGGTGGACCAGGTGGTGCGCCCGACCGGCCTGGTGGATCCCGAGGTCGAGATACGCCCGGTGGGCGACCAGGTGGATGACGTGCTGTCGGAGATCAACCGGCGCACGGCCATCGGTGACCGGGTTCTGATTACGACGTTGACCAAGCGCATGGCGGAAAACCTGACCGAGTACCTGGCGGATCACGGGGTGCGGGTCAGGTACCTGCACTCGGACGTGGACACCGTGGAGCGCGTGGAGATCATCCGTGATTTGCGCCTGGGTGAGTTCGACGTGCTGGTAGGTATCAACCTGCTCCGCGAAGGCCTGGATATGCCGGAGGTGTCGCTGGTGGCGATCCTGGACGCCGACAGGGAAGGCTTTTTGCGTTCGGAATCGTCACTGATCCAGACCATCGGCCGCGCCGCGCGTAATGTCAGGGGCAAGGCGATCCTGTATGCCGACAAGGTAACCGGCTCGATGCAACGGGCCATTGAAGAGACCGACAGACGCCGTCAACGCCAGCAGGAATACAACAAAAAACACGGTATCACGCCCAAAACCATTATAAAGGCGGTTACCGATATCATGGATGATGCACACGCTGTTGCACCTGCCGACAGGGCTGAAGCCCTGAAGGTCGCCGAGACGGCCGCCCGCTACCAGGAGATGACGCCCACCGAACTGGGCAAGACCATCGCGGAGATGGAAAAACAGATGATCCGCCACGCGGAACTACTCGAGTTCGAAGAGGCCGCGGAAATCCGTGATCAGATCAGGCGGTTGCGGGAGCAGGTATTGAGGTAGCCCTCATCCCGGCACAACTTCGTCATTCCGGCGAAAGCCGGAACCTCTCACCGTCATTCCGGCGAAAGCCGGAACCCATTTTCTTTCAGTGATCGTGGGTATTTCCTCACGCGAAATCAGGTTGCGCCTTGGCGACTGTGTTGGTTCTAAATGTCAGAATCTCGTATGTGTCAAAGCATCCTTGCGTTTACATTATGTCAAACAAACAACGTGGCACGTTGTACGTGGGGGTCACTACTGATCTTGTTCAAAGAGTTTGGCAACACAAGAATCACTTCGCCGATGGATTTACTCGTAAATATGACTTAACCGACTTGGTTTACTACGAACAGTCTGCTGATATCTGCGAGGCAATTAAACGAGAAAAAATGATAAAAAACTGGAAACGGATTTGGAAAATTGAGTTGATCGAGAATGCAAATCCGAAATGGGTGGACCTCTTTTTTGAAATTGTTTAATTGGGTCCCGGATATTCGCTCGGCAACTGCTCCTGCGTTGCTCTACCTCCTGCATCCCTGCAGTCGTGCGCGAATTCCGGGATGACGGGGTGGGAGTGCAAATTCCGGGATGACGGGGTGGGAGTGCGAATTCCGGGATGACGGGGTGGGAGTGCGAATTCCGGGATGGTGACTTATCGTCACCCCGGGCTACGACCCGGGGCCCATTTCAATATCCACCCACACCAGCCTATGGTCGGAGGCGTCGACCAGTTCGTGGCCGGATTCACCTTCTGCGGGCCAGAAAACACCACAGCCGGTCACCTTGAGCGTGGCGGACGGCAGCACGTAATCCAGGCGCATATTGCCGACATGCTCATTGTTGAAATCACCGGTGTCCGTTGCCGGGTTGCCCTTGTGTTCGAGGTTTTTGCCGCCCTGCGTGCTGCTGGCTTCTTCACCGCCTCCGCTGCCGGGTTCACAACTGGCATTGATTTTTGGGTGTTCCAACAGCTGGAGAATAGCATCGGCAGTTGAATCACCGTCTAGTGGATCGGCATTCAGGTCACCGGCAATCACGAAGCGGGTGTTGCCGGGCAAACCACCGGTGAGGCCGGTGTCATCGTAGATGTACGCGGACCGTTCCGGGGCGATGTAATCCGCCCACAGCCGTATTTCATCGTGGTTGCGTGTGCCGTTGTGATCTTCAGGGCCGTCAAATACGGGTGGGGTGGGGTGGCTGACGAGGAAATGCACGGCCCGGCCATCAATATCCACGTTGACATCCCAGTGGTTTTTCGAGCTGAGTCGCAATTGCTGATAGATCTCATCCGGGTACCAGGCCGAACCGTCAGGGTTCGCCGGTACCAGCGCATCCGGCATGTCTTTCCATTTGAAGTGCCTGAAACTCCTTTCCAGTCTGAGTGGAAAGCGCGACAGCACCATCATCCCGTACTGGCCCTCGAACCTGCCAAAACCCCAGGCATCCTGCGGCTCACCCGCCACGCCGTTGCTGTCCAGGTCCAGGCCACTGTCCTCGCCGGTATTGACCGCGCCATCCAGTGTATGCGTATAGCTGATGGGTTTGTTACCGTGCTGCGATTCCTCCAGGTAGTTCTTGATGAAGATAATTCCTGAATCCAGTTCATACCGGTCAAATTCGTTCAGCAACAGCACATCCGGACGCACGGCCTGGATGACAGCGGCAACCTTTTTCAGACGTTCGTCTTCGCCCGACAGCAGGCGCTCGTATAACTCGCCTTCGGTTTCCAGGCCCATGGCGATATTGAAGGTGGCGAAGCGGATTTGAGAACCTGGTTCTTCTGCTGCATGCACAGCGCAGGACAGCAACAGGCCAAAAATCAAAAATATGGTTAAACGTAACACGGGCATCAGGGCTCATCCGGTGTGAAAACGGTATGATAACCGAATACACGAAGGGCAAAATGGATCCCGGATATTTGCTCGGCAACTGCTCCTGCGTTGCTCTACCTCCTGCATCCCTGCAGTCGTGTGCAAATTCCGGGATGATGATTTATCGTCACGAGGTTCATTCCGGGATGACAAGTTACCAAACAAGCGGCTTCTGGCCGCGATTGGCACTGTCACTCCAGGCCACGACCCAGGGTCCATTCCGGGACCAAATAGAGGATCAACCAAATGGCATTCATCAAAGTAATTTCACCCCAGCAGGCGAACGGCCGATTGGAGAAAATTTACCGTCTCGTGCAATCAGCGGACGGGCAGGTGGACAACGTGTTGCAGATACACAGCTTGCGGCCACACACACTGGAAGGGCACATGGCGATCTACAAGGCTGCCTTGCATCATTCCCGCAACAACTTGCCGGAGTGGTACCTGGAGGCTGTCGGGGTGCTCGTAAGCCGGTTGAATGGCTGTGACTATTGCGCCACGCACCACGCAGTGGGTATGCAAAACCTGTTAAAGGCAGAGGGCAGGGATGTCGGGGCCTACCTAACGGCGCTGGGTGAAGAAACTCCCGGTGCACCATTTACCGCCCGGGAGCAACTGGGCCTGGCCTACGCAAATAAACTGACGCATTGCCCGGGTGAGATCGAGGCGGCCGATATCGAAGTGTTGCGGAAGGCCGGATTTGATGACGGGGAAATACTGGAGATCAACCAGGTGACGGCCTATTTCGCATACGCCAACCGCACGGTGACGGGCCTGGGTGTGGATACCGGGGGTGAGGTTCTGGGCCAGTCACCGCCGACAGGTGATGATGACAGTGATTGGGGGCATGGTTAGACAGAATCGCGACCAGCCAAGCTGGTCCCTCCTACAAGCACTCCGGCGGTAATTTGGCACTGGTCAGGTCGTAGTTGTCAGGGCCTAACACCTGCTGGATCTGCCACAGGGCATCCTTGATGGACTTCCATTCGGCATCGGCCTGGTCCGGGTCAAAGCCCGCCACGTTTTCATCCTCGCCGGTATAGCGCCAGGCGTGTACCGGCACTTCCAGTGCCAGGAAGGTTTCTTTTACTGCATCGAGGTTTTTCTGCTTGTCATCCGCCATCACGATAACGGCCGGCAAGACGGTACCGGTTTTTTGCAACAGGGCATACAGCATCCGGCCTTTATGCTGGCCGGCGGTCAGGAATACACCATCCTCGTAACGCGACATACGCCCGTCTTCCACGGGCATGAACTCCTGGTCGTAGCCACCGGCTGGCCCGATAGCGGAGTGCGTGAAACTGAATCCGTTGCGGCGCAGTTCACGGAAGGTCTGCAGACGGTAATCCTGCCCGCGAGAGGTCAGCGCGATGACCGGGATGCCTGCAGCCTGGATGATCTCCACCTGCTTTGCGGCGTCCTGCTGGGTCGGGCGCATGGCGCTGGAAAAATACATCGCGCCCTGGACGGCAAAACGATTTCCAACATTTTGCGGGTTGCAGGCATCGTTGTTGGCGAGATCTTTCTGCCAGTCATACCACTGGTCGGCGCCGAGTCCCTGTTCCATGGCCAGCAAGGTGTTGTCGATGTCGAATACCATCAGCACCCGCTCTGTGCCGGTCATGTCAGCGAGGTCAAGGGCATCGGCAACCACATCCGCCAGGTCGGCAGTTTCGCGGTCAAGCGACTGGATCGGATCAGTGCTCCAATCTGCCTGCCAATGGACCGTGCAGGCAGTGAGAAACAGGGTCGCAAGGATGGCCAGCTGGCGTGATAGGGATTTGAGATTTCGCATGACGGACATATTAGCCCATTCCCGGTAAACCGGGCGGTTACAAGGAACTCTGGTCAATCCCCGCGTCTTTTGGGCCTGCCTTTCTTCTGCGCGGTCACTTTCGGGTGAACTGGGGCTGCTTTCCGGACAGGGCGGGATCGTGCACGATGGCGGAGGTGGTGGTTCGACTTTGCGCGCCCGCGGTAAAAGACAAGAAGACCAGGGTGGGTGTCACCCAGGCAGCTTTGCCTGCATTGCCCAGCATTTTCCTGCGGGAAGTATCAACAGTCTCCGACTTGTCTCGGAGCGCTCTTATCCTGTTCTTTCTTGTCTGATTCCGTCATTTCCTGATTAAATCATATCCGTCGATATTAATTGAAAATTATCTTGAACGGGTGCTCGTTTCCGTTCATTTCAAAGGTGTAACTTGCCACCCGGCTCGACCGTGATAGTTTCGCCGCTGATCTCATCCGTCAACGAGGCATTGTCAAACAGTGCTGCCTTCACCTTCCCACCTCAAGGTAACTTCGCTGATACCCGCCGATGCACGCACCACGAATGGCCATTCACCCTCTTGCTCGCTTGTCGAGTGCACGGTAGTCCGTGGTGTAACCCCAATCCACTTCATCGAACAGGGGGTTGGTGAACAGGATTGTCAGGTACGGGCTGCTATGCGGCGTCCATTCCTCCAGGTCCCTGGAATCAAGACCGTCCTTGGTTTTTCTTGAGCTGGCCCAACCAGTTTCCGGTATCACGGTAGTCGCCGGACTCGGCAACCAGGCGTACGTACCATTCGGACGTGGTCTTCTTGTCTTTCTTGCCGCCTTTGGCTTTGACTTTGCTCGCCGCAGTTTGACTCGATTTGGGTTTCACTGGCCGATTGCGGGGCTGCTGACGCTGCCGGAGGCGCAGCGGCAGGAGCCGGTTGCGTGATGGTAACCGCGCGGTGTGAACGCACCCACATGGCATCCCATGCATTCAGCGTGCCCGGTGATTGTTGCTGCCATCGTATGGGGCACATAGTACTACCGGCTCCTACTTGTACATCACGTGCCACATGATGCACTTGTTATCGGATGGCTTCTCTCGCAGTAATATGGACTGCCAGCATCTCAGCTTGTCCATCTGGGTCCAGGTATAGGGCTGTGGCGCCATCATTTACGCTGATGTCGGTCCATTGACCGTAGCCGTTGTACGGGTTGCCCACCAGGTTCCACTCACCCGGGTCAACTAACGGTGATCACTGGGTATGGGTTACCCGGGTTGTTTGCCCCGGCCACTTGCGCCTCGTTCCCTGTGCCGAACGCGTCCAGCGAGTAGAACAAATAACCCTTGCCTGCGATCAGTGATTCGCCGGCAGCCAGGTGCTCGTAATCTGAAATCGAATTGTTATATGCCCATATGATCCAGCGCGTACCGTAATCCACGGCTACGGGGCCGGCAGAAAACACGTTGGCCGCGCTGGCATCGGCGGGCATGCAGGGCAGTGAGAAGAATACCCACTGGTTGGCCGGCATGGCCTTGCTTGAGGTGCATGCCACCCCGACGGTGATCGAAACGGTGTCGGTGTCGGTGGCGCCGTCATTGTCGATGACGGTAAGGGTGATGACCGTAGTGCCGTCCGGCAGGCTGACCGTCGGGTTCACCGTGCTGGCACTGCCGCCGGTCCAGGTCCAGTCCCAGGAAGACAATGGTGCCATCGCTGTCCGAAGAACCGCTGCCGTCCAGGGTGACGTCTTCACCAGCCAGACCATCGCTGTCCGGAACAGCCTGGTCCGGGCCTGCGTCAGCAGTCGGCGCCTGGTTGGGCGCTTCAACGGTGATCGAAACGGTATCGGTATCGGTTGCGCCGTCATCATCGGTAACGGTCAATGTGATCACGGTGACGCCGTCCGGCAGGCTGATGGTTGGATTCACCGTGCTGGCGCTTCCACCGGTCCAGGTCCAGTCATAAGAAACGATTGAACCGATAATGTCTGTTGACCCACTGCCGTCAAGGCTGACGCTCTCGCCGGGCAGGGCATCGCTGTCCGGAACGGCCTGGTCCGGGCCTGCGTCCGCTACCGGTGGAACGTTGTACTCGATGTTCAAAAGCGGCGCCAGGGTCGACGTACCGTCATATGCTTCCGCCACCCGCTGGCCGCTGCCGGTGATGATGAACGCCATGCTGTTGCCGGACGTCCATCCGCCCCGGTCAATAACTTCCTGTACTACAGAAGCAATGTCAGGGCTGGTGTCTGTCTGATGTTCTGTACTCCACGCACCGATCGTCCAGGGGACTGAGGCCGTGGTGGTGGTACGACTGCTGATGTTGCCTGAAGCCGTGGTGAAAGTGACGGCATTGTCCACGTCCTCGGCATTGATATTGATAGTGGTAGCAACGCTGATCTGTCTCGTCCGTGGCAAAAACCAGGTTAGCTGACCGGATCGTCGTCCCTTGGGGAACATTTATATCCTGAAACCGGATTCCGATAGCCTGTTCTCCGCCATGGTAGCTGTCTTCGACCATTTCCAGGTCTGAACTGTCCGTATACATATGACCGGTTGAGTTTGCTGTAGGAGCAAGATCAATCAATTCCTCCGCATCGTCGGACGACTGGGAGACGCGAACCTCGACAATTCCGGGGGCCTGGACCGTGATCGACACGGTATCCACGTCGGTTGAGCTGTCGTTATCGGTAACTGTCAGGGTCACCACCGTGATGCCATCGGGAAGGCTGATTGTTGGACTCACACCACTGGCGCTGCCACCAGCCCAGGTCCAGTCATAGGAAACAATGGTGCCGTCACTGTCCGATGAACCGCTGCCGTCGAGGTTGACGCTCTCACCGGCAAGACCATCGCTATCTGGAACCGTTTGGTCCGGCCCCGCGTACGCACTTGGGGGGAAGGGATCAGCAGTCTTGAGGATGGTAAATTCATCCCGGACATCTCCAATGCTGTCGATGAATATTGCATCCAGGCGATCGTTGTCCACGTCAATGACCATCGAACCGAGCACGTTCAACGACACATACATGACCGGGTGATCCAGGCTGCCGCCGGATATCTTGCCGGAACTTCCCGCGACTGCGTACACCGCGCCTTGATGCGGGGCAGCGACAACCTGTGGTTTCAGGTAAGCGCCGTCCCCGGTGGTTTCGTTGCCGTCCCCGGCATCGAGTACCATCGTGGGGTAATCCAGTGTCGTGGAATCGCCGTAATGGCTGTCGAGGAATATGCTGCGTTCGTACGAGTGGCTGTGTCCATTCAGCACCAGGTCAACCCCGTAGAATTCGAGGATCGGCAGCGCAATTTCGCGCATGTCGGTCATTCGGCCGCCTGAGTCACCAATATCGTCAGAGTCGTGTGAGCCCTTTGTATATGGCGGGTGGTGCCAGAACGCAATGACCCACGGCTTGTCGTTGGCGACCAGATCGCTTTCCAGCCAGGTCATCATTGTGCCGGTGTCAGATCTGTCCGTGTCATCGGAATCGAGCACGACAAAGTGAATGTCACCATAGTCGTAGGAATAGTACGCCTCGGTGCCCGAGGCCAGTCCACCGGCCTCGCCAGCGGTGGGCAGGTTGAAAATGTCAAAATAGGGCCCGGTTTGTGATGGTGAGTCTGCGGAATAGATATCGTGGTTACCTATGCTGGGCCACAGCGGCAACTGTCGCAATATTTCGGGGTACATATCGAAAACGGCTGCCTGGTATTGCGCGTCGGTACCATCGTTGTAGGCGTTGTCGCCCAGCATCACCCAGAAATCGGCGGGTTCAGATGCACGCCGCGTATTCCTTGTAACGGTCCCTGACCGCTTCGGCATTGGCATCTGCCGTACCCGAATCACCGATGGCCCAGAACCGGGTTGGAACAGAAGTGCCGGGTATTGGTGAAGTAGTGAAATAGAAACTGGTATCACCGGCAAAGGCGTTGCTGCTGTTGCCGATCGAATAATAATACGTTGTCAACGGGCTCAGGCCGGTCAATTCAACCGTGTGCTCCGTGACCGAGCCTGCCACGGTTTCCGTCATCGTCAACGAACCTGGCGCCGTGCCGTAACGCACCACGGAATCGGTGGAAAGGTCCGTGCGCCAGCGCACGATGACGCTGGTGTCGGTCATGGTCTGCAGGTATGGGCCCCGGCCGACCTGCGCAGCGGTGACGGGCAGAATGACTGTATCGGTGTCACCATCGTCGTCTGTAACCGTCAGTGTCACGCTGTAGGTGCCGTCGCGCCGTAGCTGTGGGCCGGGTCCTGAGCCGTGGAAGTGCCGGTATCGCCGAAATCCCAAGCCCACGAAACGATCGTGCCGTCGCTGTCGCTTGAGGTGTCGGTAAAGCTGCAATCCAGGTTGTTGCAACTGATAGGTGAACGAGGCCGTGGGTGGCGTGTTTCCAGGTGGCGTCCAGGTGTAGTCAACCACCAGCTTGGGCGAATAGGTGTTGCCGTGACCGTAATATTGAGACCCATCATAGGAATAGACGACGTGTGATCCCGTGTAGTGCACTCTCGGTGACAAAGACCATGGCGTTACCGCCCGACCAGCCTGTCTCGGTTGACGATCGGCTGGATAATGGTGCTCAAATCGGGCGATTGTCTGATAGAGCCCACCGGACCAACTGGTGAGTGTCCAATCGACGAATGTCGATCCAAGTGTGCGTAGAACTGACGCTATTTGCCGCAGAAGTGAATATCGGCTGCGTTATCGACATCCTCGGCCCGGAACGTGATCGTGTTTGTACCCGTGCCCGTGTTGTAAACCCGATATTCAATGTAGGCACTATTGATTGTTGATCCCTGTGGAATCGGGACATCCCTGAAGCGAACGCCTTCGTCATTATTTCGAGCATTCCAGACATCATAATCGAGGAACAGAGACCTTCCGTTAAGCCACATGGAGCCGGATGACGTTACTTCGATGACGTCATCGTCGCTGGTTACGATATTCAGCCCAATTGTCCCGGAGGCAGGTGGGGTTGTCGCACTGGCGGTATTAGACCAATCCGATGTCTCTGCCGCGCGGTAAGCCCGGACCCGGTAAAACAAGTGGTGCCTGCGCTAAGCCCGTTATGGCTGTAGCTGGTGGCTTCGGCGGGCGCCGTGCCCAGGCTGCTCCAGGCGGCGCCGTCAGGAGAATATTCAATTGAGAAACCATCCTCGCCGTTGGCATAATCCTCCCAGCTCAGTTCGATCGTGTCAGGGAAAGCGCCCCGGGCGACCAGGCTCGCGGGTGGCATCGGCGTGTCGCAGGAGTCGTTGCAGACCTCGATCGTGAAGACGTTGGTCGTATTGCCAAGGCCGTCATCAATGGTCGTCGGGCCGACTGCCCTGACGACCAGGCCAGCCGAAGAGTCAGTGAAAATTTGGCCAGGTTCCAACATGCGGATGAAATAGGACCTATAGGCGGAACCGCCGCTGTTGTAACGCCAGTGCAGGCTGGCGCCTGTTGTATAGCTGGTGGTGACGTTGTTGTAATAACCGGTGTTTTGTCGGTATGAGAGGTAGTAACTGGTCGAGACGTCGCGTGGTGTCTTTACGGCACGCAACCCCGGCCAATCGGTGTCTTCCTCGTCGACCGGAATCAGGTGGTATGTCGCAGGGTCGAGGTTGGCGCGATCGACTGCAGTTGGTAGCTGATCGGGTCGTACCAGTCGGTGTATTCGAAGTGTGGCGGGTTGAACTTCATCCAGTTACGTGAACTGCCCATCATGTCTGACAGGTCGCCATACTCGACATCGATCACGCCGTCGTTGTTCGGATCTGTGCTGGCGTGGCCAAAGGTGAAGTTGTGGCCCAACTCGTGCACCATGACGCCGTGCAGGATTGACAGGGGATCCAGGACGAATGCCCAGCAGGTCGTGCCGCAACCGACATTGGCATAACCAGCCCAGGCGCAGACAGGCTCGGTAGTCATAGTAGTTGGGCATCACGAGTTGGTGGTGGCGATAATCATAGCGGCTCTGGCCCGTATCATTTTCAAAGGCTGTCAGCGCAGCCAGGCGCCAGGCGTTGTAATCGCAGGTACCGGTAAGTAGGTGTCATTGATCAGGTAAGGGCCATAGACCGCGTCTCCACCGGTGCTGTTGGGGTCGGCGGGGATAGTCAGTGTGCCAAGGGATGCCAGATCGTAGAAATGCGAGACGTTCCGCGGATTGTGGAACATGATGTTCTTGGCTTCCTGCAGGGAAACACCGTTTGACCCACCGTTATCGACGAGCGCATCAGTGAAATCCATCAGGATCGTAAGGATCTTGCGTGTTTCCGGCGTGGCGACCGGTGCTTCGGCCTTGGGTGCCGCCGCACTCATGGTTCTGCTGGCGGGTTCAGATTTGGTTCCCGGTTCCGGTTCTAACTCTTCAAGGCTCTCGAAATCAATATCCCGGCCATTGGCGCGCTTTTTGCCGCGTACCTTGAGTTTTTTACCTGTTTGGAATTTTTCGTGAGGCTTGCCCTTAAAAAATATTTCCGTGCGTATCTTTTTTGGCTTCTTATTGGTATTTGATGAGTTGTTCTTCTTTGCTTCAGGTTCAATGATGAAATAACGATATTCGGCTATACCGGCTTCAAAATAATCCGCTACTTCGACGCTGGCCTCACCCGTCACTTCCGTGGAGATGGAAGTAGATTGTGCAAAAACCATGGCAGGAACTGCGGCTACAACCAGAAAGGCCAGGGTTGAAACGAAGAAGGAAGCGAATCTTGAACAGCTAGATTTCCACTTTAGCCGTTTCGTGATTGACACAACTGAATTTCGCATTTCCCTATGCCTCCCTATGAGCGCTATCTGAAACCAATCACTCATTACAGTAAATTGGCAGGTACAAGCTTACATCCCTGCATCATCAGTCGCCATCCCGTGATTGATATCCGCAGGATGAATCAATACTGATAGGTTACTATTTTACATAAAAAAAATAACTTGTTTCATAGTTTTTTTTATTCGTTAATAGCTGTAAATCAAATGCATGGTCTTATATACTGGCTGGAAGGAACCCTGTTTCAGGAACGGATCAGGACGGGCTTTCAACTTTTTCGAGGATTTTACGTGCCATACCGGAAAACCGAGATAAGGATGTCGATGGTTCTGGCCTTGATGCTCTGTATGTTTGTCTGGGCATCATCAGCAGTAGCTGACCAGGTTGCGCTGTCCTATATTGATACTGATTCAAACACGCAAGTGCTCACCGTGGATGCGAACTCGTCTGCCGCGGACTTGGCGTTGGCAGCCAGTTTGATCGGTGAAGATGGTGTGGGCGTTGTGCATGATCCGGACAACGGCTCAGGGTCACTGGCCGATATCGCAGGCGCCATGGCCGCAGCAGCACCCGTTTTTGCAGCCGATGTTGCCCAGGTGTTGGCTGAGTTGTCGCCGGAGAATACGGAAGCGATCGTTGCGGCAATTAACGCCGTTCCTGGCGTCAATACCAAGGCGGTGCTGGCAGCGGTGCACTTCGGGCCCTACAAACGCAAGGGTGGTCCGCAGAATTTTGGTTCAGACTCAGCAATGGAAATGGATTTGTTGGAGATCGAGAAGGTGCCCAGCCGCAATTGACGCTGGGCTGTGGGTAGACTGAAGACTTTTATATAGAATGAAGAAAAAACGCCCGAAAGGGATTTTGGGAATAGCAGCAAGGAAGGGAATGGTAGCAAGCAAGCTCGTCAGATCACTGAAACGCAATGTCCAGCTGGCCGGGCTTGTCGTTCTGCTGCTGCCTGCAGTTTCACAGGCACAGCAGTACTATGACCCGGGGCTGCTGCAGAAATCGGTCGATCGCAAACCGGTGGATTATCAGCCTGCACCCACATCCCTGGGCGGATTTATCCTGGGTGCGGGGGCCGAACTCGCTTATGAAGCGAATGACAATATCTACTACTTCGGGGAAGACGAGGAAAGCGATTCCATCATCCATGTGCGGCCGTGGGCCAGCCTGGGCAGCGACTGGAACCGTCACGAAGTCAACCTCGGCTTTTTCGCCGATATCGGCCGCTACAGTGATTTCGGTGACGAGGACTACGAGGACTGGACGGCGAATCTGAACGGCCGTGTGGACGTCAAGCGCGGCAGCTTCTTCAACTACAAGGCCTCTTACATGCAGTTGCACGAGGACCGCAGTTCACCCGACGATGTAGGCGGGGTCAAGCCCACCGAGTTTGCGTTCAGTGGATTTGACCTGGGCTACAGCCACACTTTTAACCGTCTGACCGCGATGCTTGCATACGACATGCAGGACACGGACTACGACGACAACAAGGATGGTGATGGCAACGTACTCGATAACCAGGATCGTGACAGGTCACGCGACACGTACACCTTAAGGCTGGACTACGGCTATTCCGAGCAAAGCGCTGTTTTTGTCAGTTATGCTGCCAACACGCTCGATTATGACCAGACCGTTGACAGCGAAGGTTTTGAACGTTCCTCCGATGGCAGTGACTTCAGAGGCGGCCTGGCATGGAATAAGGCAGGCATCGTAAGCGGCGATATTTATCTTCAATATGTCGAGCAGGATTATGACGATGCACGGTTCTCGAAAGTTGATGGTTTTGGCATCGGCGCCAGCCTGGAATGGACACCGACCGAACTGACCAATATCAGCTTCAAGTTTGCCAACACGCCGCAGGAAACGACCCAGACAAATGCATCGGGGTACTACAGCTCACTGTATTCAGTGCGTGTCCAGCACGAGTTGCGGCGCAACCTGCTGCTCAATGCGCGTGTGTCCTACACCGACAATGATTATGAAACGATAGATAATGACGCGGCCATGTTGAGCAAAACCGAGGTCGTACGCGCGGGCGTTGGCGTGAGTTATTTATTCAACAGGCATTTTTATATCAGCGGCGGTTACACCTATGAAAGGCAGGATGCCAATACGTCCGACTTCGAGTACCGGACCAACCGCTGGTTTATTACGCTCGGGGCGGAATTCTAGACCCGGCACAAGGGATATAAAAAGATGGCCGGGGCTCTCACGGGCTTGGTCATCTTTTTTTTATGGCACTATAATCAGCGGACGATTCCAGCGGGCCATACACTATAGAATTCGGGGGATTATGTATCCACGGACATCAGCGATGAACAGAACATGCACGCAGCGGTTACTGATGATGTTGCTGCTGCTTGGCTGTGCAATGCTGTTCTTCTCGTCAGCCTGGGCCCAGGACGAGGTAGCCGGTGTTACCGATCTTTCCTACCGTCTTGGTGCCGGCGACAAGCTACAGATCGACGTGTTCAACCAGGATGATCTGACCGGCGAATACACGCTGGACGGCAACGGCCGCTTCACCATGCACCTGATCGGCAAAGTCGATGCCGGCGGCTTGACCCCGACGGAACTGGAGGCCTTGCTGGTCAGCAAGCTCAAACCGGACTACCTGGTGAACCCGCGGATTTCGGTGCGGGTGCAGAATTTCAGACCCTTTTACATCATCGGCGAGGTCAAGAGCCCCAACTCCTACGCCTACGTGGATGGCATGACCTACCTGACGGCAGTGGCCATCGCCGGCGGTTACACCTACCGGGCCAAGAAAGACCACGTCTTCGTGGTGCGCGGCGCTGATCCCGACAAGACGGAGATCAAGCTGGACGTCAATGACAAGGTGCGTCCGGGTGACATCATTCGTATCGCCGAGCGGATGTTCTGATGCAGCAGGGACAACCAGCATCGAACCAGGAATACTTTCAGCAGGAAAGTATGCAGACCGAAGAACCGTTTCCACTGCTCGACTACCTGCAATTGCTGTGGTTCAGGCGCCGTTTGATTATCGCTATTACGTTGTTCGTAGCCGTAATTGGCTTCATCCAAGTCAACCAGTTGCGCTCCGTTTACACGGCCACCTCCACGCTGATGATCAACCTGCCGGAAACCCAGGTGGTGGACATCGAGCAGGTGCTCACGAGGGACCGCTACTACGGCGAGGAGGCGATTGGCGAGGTCGAGGTGCTGCGCTCGCGCGGGCTGGCCACCAAGGTCATCGAAAAGCTCAACCTGCTCAGCTACGAGGAATTCAACCCGTCTCTGCGTGAACCGGAGAAAGGATTCTTCGATTTCCTTAAATACCTGAACCCGAAGACCTGGATTCCGCAAAGCTGGAAGACAGCGGTCACTGAAGCCATCAGTGGCGAGTTGCAAAGCGTGCCACCGGGCGCTGAAGAGGCGGCCGACCGCACGATGATCAACGCCACCAACATCTTCCTGGATAAGTTAAGCGCCGAGCCGATTGAATGGTCCAACGTGATTACCATCCAGTTCAGTTCCCTGAGCCCGGCACTGGCGGCCCGGATCGCCAACGAGGTGCCCGATGCCTATATCCTCGACAAGTTACAGGCCAAGTTCGACGCCACGGAAAAAGCCACCGCGTGGCTGACCGGGCAGTTGTCCGGGCTGGAACAACAGGTGGTCGAGTCCGAGCGGGCAGTGGAAATCTACCGCGAGGGTCACGGCCTGTCCGGAGGCGCCGGCACCGGCATCATGAGGGAACAGCTTTCCGAGATAAACAGCCAGTTGATCGTATCCCGTGCCGAACGTGCGGCAGCGGAAGCTCGCCTGCAACAGGTTAACCGGCTGATCAGCGAGGGCGGGCAGGGTATGGAAACCGCCAACGAGGTGCTTTCCTCACCGTTGATCCAGCAATTGCGCAACCAGGAAGCCGCGGTCATGCGGCGCATATCCGAGCTGTCCATCGAATACGGCCCCAAGCATCCGCGCATGCTGCAGGTTAATGCTGAGCTCGAAGATATTAAGCAAAGAATAAATATTGAAATCAATAAAATAAAGCAAGGTCTTGAGAATGAAGTTGAGGTAGCGAAAATACGTGAACGCAGCCTGGAACAAAGTCTTGGCGAGACCGAAGTGCAAAGCGGCGCGCAGAATCGCGAGGCTGTCCAGTTGCGAACCCTGGAGCGTGAGGCTGCCGCCAACCGCGTGCTTTACGAGACCTTCCTGAACCGGTTCAAAGAGACATCTTCCACCCAGGGCATCGCCACTTCCGATGCGCGGGTGATATCCGCTGCCGAGGTTCCGCTGGCGGCGTCATATCCGAACAAGAAACGGTCCTTCACGATCATCGTATTGCTGGGTTTCCTTGGCGCTTGCGGGCTGGTATTTGTTCTGCATTTCCTGAACCCCGGCCTGTACAGTCCGGAGCAGGTCCAGCAGGAGCTGGGTATCCACGCCATTGGCATGATCCCGAAATTGCCGGCCAAGGTGGAGCCCAACGACTATCTGCTGAAGAAACCGCATTCCGGTTACGTGGAAGCCATCAACTCCCTGAAGGTATCCCTGAAGCTGTCCGACCCGGATGCGCTGATCAAGGCCATCCAGGTTACCTCCTCTGTACCCGAAGAGGGCAAGTCCTCGCTGGTGCTGGACCTGGCCACGGTGATGGTCAAGGAAGGTAAAAAAGTGCTGGTGGTGGACGCGGACCTGCGCCGTTCCAGCATCAACCAACGCCTGGGCTTGCCGGACAAGGGCCCCGGCCTGACAGACTACGTGTTGGCCGAGACGGACGTGCCGGATGAATTCATCGTCCGGCATGAGGCAACCGGTATCGATTTCATGCGCACCGGTGATGCCAAGTACGCAAACGCGGGCGACATCTTCTCATCCAAGCGCATGCGCAACATCGTGGCCACGCTGAAACAGCACTTCGACTATGTACTGTTCGACACACCGCCGGTGATGGCGGTTGCCGATGCCCGGGTCATTGGCCAGATCACCGACAAGACTCTGTTCGTGGTGCGCTGGGACAAGACCCCGCGCAAGGTGGCACGGGCAGCCATTGACCTGTTGCAAAAAGGTGGTGCGGATATCGCCGGGATCGTGCTGCAGCAGGTGGACCTGAAGCGCTACGGGCGTCTGGGTTATGGCGACTCCGGTTATTACTACCACTACGGCAGGTACGGGCAGTACTACCAAAGCTAAACGATGAATCGCGACCGCCTTCGGCGATCCCTCCTACAATTTGTCTCGTCCTTGTAGGAGGGAGCAGCTTTGCTGCTCGCAAATTGAGGCATGGAGCTGATCTTGTAGAAGCGACGTTTATGTCGCGATTCGCGGCGATTCTCTATAATCATGTCACCATGATCACCCGCATCATCAACAAGCTACGAAACAGGGATAAAAAGGGCACCAAGCCCTGTATTCCCGCTGGCGAGCGGGTCTATTGCATCGGTGATATCCACGGCCGAGCGGATCTGCTGGAAGATCTGCACCGGCAAATTTTGACCGATACCGAGGATTTCGAAGGTACAAAACACCTTGTTTACCTGGGTGATTTCGTTGATCGCGGACCGGATACAAAACAGGTCATTGATCTGCTGCTGGAGAAACCACTACCGGATTTCGAAGCGGTATACCTGCAGGGCAACCACGAACAGATTCTGCTGAGCTTTATCGAGCACCCCGAAGCGACAGCTTCATGGATAAATTTTGGCGGGCGTGAAGCGCTGAACAGTTACGGCATTCCCTTGGCGCACATCCCGGCCAGGCAGGAGGTTTTTGAGTTGGCCAAGAGGCTGGACCGGGCGTTACCGGATACGCACCGCGATTTTCTGCAGTCGTGCGCAAACTCCTGGCAATGCGGCAACTACTATTTCGTGCACGCAGGTATCAAGCCGGGTCTCGCGCTGGAGAAACAGCTGCCGGAAGACCAGTTGTGGATACGTGACGAGTTTCTCGACAGCAAGAAAGATCATGGCGCCATCATCGTGCATGGTCACAGCATCGTCGCAGAGCCCGAGATATTGCCTAACCGGATCGGCTATCGACACCGGTGCATTCCGCAGTGGTGTCCTGACCTGCCTGGTGCTGGAAGCGGATACACAGCGAATTTTACAAACAAAAGAGTAATCGCGGCGAGGCGCTGCTCCTACAGGCGCTGCTCCCACAGGCCGGGTGGGATAACCATGTTCCTGTAGGAGGGAGCAGCTTTGCTGCTCGCGAAATCGAGGCATGGAGCTGATCTTGTGGGAGCGATGTTTATGTCGCGATTTCGGCCTAAAACCAATCGCGACCGGCTTCGCCGATCCCTCCTACAATTTGTCTTGTCTTGTCTTGTCTTTGTAGGAGCAACCAGCGTAGCTGGTCGCGATTCTTGGTTGTTCCCGCCCATAGGATTTGGTGATTCATGTATTATTCAAACACCATATTTACAAACGGTCAGGGAACATCCAAGTGAGACTCACCACCAGCCTAAACTGGACATGCAATTATGGCTTTTGAACCACTGATCATATTGCCTATCATTACGGTTGTTACCCTGCTGCTATGCATGTTGCTGGCGCCACTTGCCCGCCGTTTCGGTTTGCTGGATCACCCGTCTGACAGAAAAGTGCACCGACAATCAGTACCTCTGGTGGGTGGTTTCGCAATTTATATCGTATTGGTACTGGCAATTTTGCTGGTCACACCCTTTGGCTACGAGGCTCTGCCCCTGTTATTGGCCTGCGGTTTGATGCTGGTGACCGGCACCCTGGATGACCTGCACGAACTAGGCCCACGGATCCGGTTTGTCCTGCAAATCCTGGCCTGCTGCATCATGATATTTGTCAGTGACGTGGTGCTGACAGATTTCGGCCGCCTGATGTGGAACGGGATTCTGTCGCTGGGTTGGCTAAGTATTCCTATCACCATTTTCTCCGCCCTGGGCGTGATCAACGCCTTCAACATGATGGATGGTATCGATGGCCTTTCCTCCACGATTTTCATCATTGCCGCATCAGCCATGGCCTGGTTTGCGTTGCAAGCGGGTCTTATTTTAAACGTAACTGTATTGTTGATCGCTGTCGCGGCGGTACTGGGCTTTCTCCTGCTCAATGCCCGTTTGCCGTGGAACCGGCGTGCCCGCGTATTTTTGGGTGATTCCGGTTCGATGTTCCTGGGCCTGTTACTGGCCTGGCAGTTTATCGACCTGGGCAGCGGTTACGACCGGGCCTTTGCCCCGATGACAGCAGTGTGGCTGCTCGGTATCCCGCTGCTGGATACAATCCGCCTGATGGTGCATCGCTGGCGTGACGGCCGGTCTTCGATGGAGGCTGACCAGTACCACCTTCACCATGCTTTCCTCAAGTCCGGATTCAGCGTGACTCAGACCAGTATCGCGATTACCGCGCTTCTTGTTCTCACCACGGCTGTCGGCCTGGTGGGGCACATCCGGGCATGGCCGGAGTATCTGATGTTCTACGGCTACATCGCCTTCGGTCTTGTCTACCTGTACATCATGCGCCGTTGCTGGCGGCATGGACGGTTCCTTGGCCGTCAGGTCGGTATAGACCTGGAATAGAGGAATCGTCATTCCAGGCTCAGGTCGCCCCGCGCATCTGACCTCCAAGGACGGAGGAAATGCATGGGATTGTCGGGAACAATCCCTGCCATGCGCTCACGCGACATAAGTACATCCCTGCACAGAATCCGGAATCCATTTGTTCACGTGTTGAACATAAGCTATATTATTTGCCTGTGGGAAGGACCAGCTTTGCTGGTCGCGAGAGTGGAATTTGTAGGAGCACCGGCGTAACCGGTCGCGAGTTTTTGTTGTAGGAGGGACCAGCTTTGCTGGTCGCGAAAATGGAATTTGTAGGAGCAACCGGCGTAACCGGTCGCGAGTTTTTGCTGTAGGAGGGACCAGCTTTGCTGGTCGCGAAAATGGAATTTGTAGGAGCAACCGGCGTAACCGGTCGCGAGTTTTTGTTGTAGGAGGGACCAGCTTTGCTGGTCGCGAAAATGGAATTTGTAGGAGCAACCGGCGTAACCGGTCGCGAGTTTTTGTTGTAGGAGGGACCAGCTTTGCTGGTCGCGATAAATGGCTTAGCAAGAGGAATGCATGCAGCCAGGTAAACCCAACTGGTTCGCGGTAGTCACCAAGCCGCGACAGGAACAAATCGCAATGGAGAATCTGCTACGGCAGGGCTTCGAGTGCTTCCTGCCCATGGCACAAAATCCCTATCAGCGCCGCAGTAACAATCACAAAAGAATCATCGAACCGTTATTCCCCCGTTATTTATTTTTACGCGCCATTGCCAGCAGCCAGAACCTGGCGCCGGTACGCTCCACGCTGGGCGTGGTAAGCATGGTGCGTTTTGGCACCGAACTGGCCGCGGTGCCGGAACCGGTTATCGACAACATCAAAAACCGAATGGAACCGGATACCGGGCTGATCAGGATTGAACCCCTACCGGTCAAGCCGGGTGACAAGGTACGCGTGTTTGACGGCCCGCTGGCTGGCATCAACGGCATCGTGGCTGAGCGCAACAGCGAAAACCGCGCACTGATTTTAATGGAGCTACTGGGCAGACCCACCCGGGTAGAGGTGGATGCCCTGATGTTACAAAAAGCTATGTAATGCAGGAGGGGCCGGCTTTGCCGGTCGCGATAAGAACCGTAGGAGGGAGCAGCTTTGCTGCTCGCGATAAGAACCGTAGGAGGGACCAGCTTTGCTGGTCGCGATAAGAACCGTAGGAGGGACCAGCTTTGCTGGTCGCGATAAGAACCGTAGGAGGGACCAGCTTTGCTGGTCGCGATAAGAACCGTAGGAGGGACCAGCTTTGCTGGTCGCGATAAGAACCGTAGGAGGGAGCAGCTTTGCTGCTCGCGATAAGAACCGTAGGAGGGACCAGCTTTGCTGGTCGCGATTATGTTCAGGAAGAACGGTATGCCGTGGGTGCAGGGATGCACAAGAGCGGCGCAAGAACCATGCGGAGCCCGATTCTGCAGGGCGGTAGCGTGCCTTATGTTCAAGAGAAGTGTCAGATCAAGTCGGAACAAATACAATTTATGTACTATTTTTTGAACAAATCCGCATGACTGCCCATCCGCTCAAAAATTATCGAATCTTCAAGCGACTTGTAAATGAGCAGCCAATTAGATTCGATGTGACATTCTCGCCGACCAGTATATGTGCCAAGCAACTTATGGTCCCTGTGAATGGCATCCAGTTCCTCACTCCGGACAAGGGTTCTCGCAATTATCTTGAATTTGTCGAGGTCCTTGCCCCGCTTCTGGGTTTTTTTAATGTCTTTGGCAAATTGCTTTGTGAAAATAGGCTTAAGCATTAGATGCCTAGCTTGTGGAACATATCTTCGGCATCGTCACATACGACAAGATCCTCACCGGCGTCAGTGGCCTCAAATGCCCGAAGCGTATTGCTGGTTGGGATGACGACATTGAACGGCAGGCCGTTCCTGGTTTGAACCTGCTTGTAAAACAAGGTTATGGCTTGGGTAACACTAAGGCCAAGCTCGCGGAAAATTTTTTCTGTCTCCTCTTTCAATTCGGGTTCAATTCTCGCACGTACCATTGCTGTCTTACTCATTGTCAGGGCCTCAGATTTGAATGATTCAAATGTACCCCAAATGGGATACATATGCAATCCAAGGCAATGTAATTATGTTATTTGGATTTTGATTCTGTGAAATCAGCAAAGGTCACCAAAGCTTGTAAGAAGATTAACCGTCATTCCGGATACCGGATCGGGTCCGGCACAGGCTTTGATCCGGGATCCACCTTCGCTGCTCGCGATTGTTTCATTGTAGGAGGGACCAGCTCTGCTGGTCGCGAAATATACCCGTAGGAGGGACCAGCTCCGCTGGTTGCGATTTAGGCAGCGATCCCTTCAAGCGTTATTTGCTGGACATCGGTTCGTTTACTGGCATGTTCGAATGTGATCGCGCATATGTTTCCGCCCGGGTCTAGGTCCAGAATAGTGTTCTCGTCTAGGTCTTTTGTTTCGGCGATATTTTCCGCACTGAACTCGATATAAAGCGTGTCGGTATCTTTAAAGTACTTCACTTTCATGGCTTGAACCCGCGATCGAAAAAAGCATTATGAACTGTGACACCATCCGCCAACAGGATCACTCTCAGGTACCGACCATCCATCTCGTCTACTTTCGCCCATCGACGAATACGACCATCTTCCTGCAGCGCTTCAGCCTCAGGAAAATTGATGACACGCTCGATCCATTCGTCTTTGATTATGGCACGGTCAGGCCGGTTCCTGAAGAGTTCGAAATAGGCTGTGACTTTCATTCCGCATTGATAACAAGTAAAAAAATTTACCAAAACAGGCAATCAACCCGCATCAATGTAGGGGATATAGGACAACTTTGACCCCCCAAACCCAAGAAACCCATCTTGCAGGAGGGATCGGCGAAGCCGGTAGCGATAAATGACCCCCCAAACCCAAGAAACCGTCATCCCGGACTTGATCCGGGATCCACCTTGTCTATGACCCCCCATACCCAAGAAACCCATCTTGTAGGAGGGACCAGTTCCGCTGGTCGCGATTTATACCCGTAGGAGGGACCAGCTCTGCTGGTCGCGATTCTTTAATTAAACCATGACCCCTAAAACCCAGGAAACCCACCTCAAGGTCCTCCGCCACCTGGAGGAAAACCCGGACGTCACCCAGCGCGAACTGGCCGAAGCGCTGGGCATCAGCCTGGGCAAGGCCAACTACTGCCTCAAAGCACTGATCAACAAGGGCATGGTCAAGGCCAAGAACTTCAAGAACAGCGCCAACAAGCGCGCCTACCTGTACATCCTCACCCCGAAGGGCCTCGAGGCCAAGGCCAAGATCTCGGTGAACTTTCTGCAGCGGAAGATGGAGGAGTACGAGGCTTTGAAGGCGGAAATCGAGCAACTTAAATCAGAATTGGACTTGCAGGAAAGGAATTGAGTATTCGGAAAAACACAACGATAAATCTGTTTGGCGCTGTGCTGCCTACAGTCGTAACGTTGGTAACCGTTCCGTTGTATCTGGGATTCATTGGTCCTGAACGCTACGGTGTTTTGGCCATTTTGTGGTCGTTAATGGGGTATTTCGGTTTCCTGGACTTGGGGCTTGGACGGGCAATTGCGCAACGGCTTGCCAGTAATAAGGCAGAGACGAACAGTGATCGAAACGCATTGCTTTGGACTGGACTGATTATCACTACCTCTGTTGGTTTAATAGCGGGAACTCTGCTGTGGCAACTCTCAGATATCATTTTGGAAAATTGGATTGAAGTATCCGCATCACAGCTTCAAGAGGTCAAAGGGGCGACTATATGGTTCATCGCTGCCATGCCTTTGGTTCTGAGTAACCCGGTTCTTTCTGGGGCGCTTCATGGGCGCCAGAAATTCTTTGCCATGAATCTCGTGACCTTTATTGGCTCCACCTTGGCACAACTATTTCCGCTGGCAGTCGCAGCGAATGGAAATATTGGTCTTGATTTTCTTGTACCGGCAACGCTACTGGCTCAATTGGTTACGCTAACCCTGAATCTTGCGCAGTGTCAGCGACATGTACCAATCACCCTGAGACCAAAATTCAAATTTGAATATGTACGGTCATTGATCAGTTTTGGTGGTTGGGTTTCGCTTTCAAGTCTGTTTGCACCTTTGCTAACAGCAATTGATCGGACGATTATTGGCATCATTTCAGGCCTGACTGCTGTAACCCAATTTACGATTCCGTATCAATTAGCGTCAAAGCTTACAATCCTGTCGGCGAGTTACTCTTCTGCATTGTTCCCACAGATGTCTGGGGAGCAGGCAGGGGTCAGAACCGGACTTCTGCCGGAACGGATCCGGGTGCTTAGCACGACAACGGCGCCGTTTTGTATAGTGGCGTGCTACCTGGCAGAGTGGTTTTTCAGCATCTGGATCAGCGCTGAATTTGCCCAGAAAGTAACTTCTCTAACGCTGTTCCTAGTTCTTGGGTTCTACTTCAATAGCTTGGCAGTGGTTCTGTTCAATTATGTACAGGCCATTGGCAGGCCAGACCTAGTCGCTAAGAGCCAGGCAGCACAATTACCGGTTTATCTGGTTTTGTTGTATCTGCTTTTGAGCGCGTTTGGTGTTCTTGGTGCAGCAGTCGCGACTGCAATGAGGATGATACTTGGATTTAGCATCCTTCAAGTTATTGTCAAATTGTACGGGCAAATATGGCGAGCGATTTGGGTTCCTTCATTAATGGTGATTTGTGCTGTAGTTCTGAATTTTATCAATTTACCGGGCGTCCCAAATTTGATAATTGGTGTTGTTATTACGTCAGCTTCTATTATGTTTGCAATTAGGATTTATGCGCGATTTGTAGTGGATGAGAGAAGTTGAGCAGTCACATGGTTCAGTCCCACTGATATGTCTGTTTCAACCATATTTTTCATTGTCGGCGCCCAAAAAGCAGGGACGACTTCACTGTTTCGCTATTTGGAAGCACATCCCGACACCACATGCCAAAGGAGAAAGAAGTTCCTTTCTTTCACAAGGACAATGTCGACTTGTCAGGTTGGAATGAATATCAGCAGCAATATCTGGTTCCTAGCAATGGGGAGAAAGTCGTTGGAACGTCAACCCCACAGTATATGTGCGACTATAGAATCCCTTCGCGTATTTCAAAGTTCGTCCCGGAAGCGAAAATCATAATTATTCTCCGCGATCCCATTGAAAGAGCCGTTTCTCATTTCAAGATGTTGGAATCGAAGGGGCAGGAACACAGAGCGTTTGACCAAGCAATTAGAGAACAGCTAGATGAAGAACAACTGATTCGTGAAAGGAGAAAAACGTACGACGAAATTTTGACTGGCGGTGAGCACGACTCTTACGTAATAAGGGGGGAATACAAGCGAATTGTAGATTTGTATCTTCAGATGTTCCCGGGCGCTGTTCTGATTGTTTGCTCTAATGACTTGAAAGAGAGGCGTGAGCAAGTCCTGAAGAGCGTGCTTGAGTTTCTGGGAGTGCGGTCATCGATTCTTCCCGAAAATCTTTCCAAAGAGTTTCACAAGTCTGATGTGGGCTTTTTGGGAAAAATGATATTAAGTATTTCCAAATATCGCGTGCCGAGTGTAATTGCGAGAGCTTTACTTCCCAATAGGTGGCAGGAATGGTTTCGTCAGAATTACCGCAGATATCCAAGCACTGGCTCAGGAAATGTGTTTGTTTCAACGAGCAATTATCGACAATTAGCCAACCACTTCAGAATCACAAACGAAGGGCTTAGCGAGTGCGAGGGCAAATGGTTTTCTCATACCCCATCCAATAAAGATTACTACGTCTTCTAGATTTGAGAATAAATACAGAAAATTACGCGAGTCTGGAAGCAGTCAAAATCTGCCCTGTCTGTAACTCTTCAGAAGTTGGTTCGATGTATTCCAATTTGCACGATGTGCTTTTCAATGTGCCAGGTGCATGGACAATAATGAACTGTAAAGCTTGTGGATGTGGCTTTCTTTCACCTCGGATAATTAATAACGAGATTGAGAGGGCATACAGGGGCTATCACACGCACGATCAAGTTCCGACTCATGAAAGTTCTGAGTTAGCGGCATGGAGAAAGCTTTGGGCTCGGCTAAGAAATGGTTACCTCAATCATCGATTTGACTGGCGATTTGAGGACGCACACTCAATTGGTCGTTTTCTCATTCCTCTGGTTCCCGGTCGCAAGACCAAATGTGCGCATCACGTTAGGCATTTTCACCTACCCGACTCGGGTGGAAATCTATTGGATATTGGCTGTGGTGCAGGTGGATACCTGAATTTCGCGTCACAAGGTGGTTGGCAGGTTGCTGGGATTGAACCAGACCCAGACGCGGCAAAAACGGCAAGAGAAAGTGGACTGCTGGTAAAGAACACCGGGCTTCCGGATACAGGGTTTCCGGGTTTAACTTTTGACGCAGTGTTGTTGAACCATGTTATCGAACATGTGCACGATCCTTTAATTGCTATGCAAGAAGTGAATCGCTTGCTCAAGCCCGGTGGTGTAGCGACTGTAATTACGCCAAATATTGAAAGTTGGTCTCACCAAATTTACAAGCAAGACTGGAGAGGTCTGGAACCACCCAGACACCTCGTTCTGTTTAACAGGGAAAGTATCAAAAAATTATGCGAACGAGCAGGCTTGGAGATCGTGGGATGTTATAGATCGCCTCCTAACGCTAGGTACTACTTTTGGATGAGTGATGAAATTTCCCGTACTTGCTCAAACAGGCGGCCAAGGGGAAAACTGAGTCACCGCTGGCTGCAATTTGTGGCTTTTCTATTTGATTGTCTATCCAGGGCCTGGAGTTTCAGAGAGGAAGAAATTGTTCTAACGATTCGAAAACCGCACTCACAGGGTGCGAACAAAACTCTTGGCTGAACTGTTAGTTGGGCATCTTGGAAACGGATACATCGTTAATATGTTCATCTGATGTGAGGAATCAATGAGAAAAATATCAATAATGATCCCCACTTTCGATCAGGCCGCGTACATAGAAAAATGCGTACAAAGCGCTCAAATGCAGGACTACGGGAACCTGGAGATCGTTATATCAGATGATTCCCGTGATGATTCGATAAAGAATATTTTCGAAACACATTTCGCCTCGGATGAAAGGGTCAGGTATTTTAGAAACGCAAACAGACTTGGACGAGTAGGGAACTACCACGACACCCTGTATGAGAAAGCGAACGGCGACTATGTTCTCAATTTGGATGGTGACGACTGGTTAACAGATAGTTCATACATAAGTAAAGCATGCAAAATTCTTGAAAATCACCCGGAAGTGGTTTGTGTTCTGGGAAGGATTCAATACCTGGATGAACGAGAAGCGAAAATAATTGATGGTGATAGCTACGACAATTTCCCTGAAATTATGGATGGTTTTGAATATCTTTCCTTGAGCGCCCAAAAGCAAGTTCCGTTCAACCATCTTTCAGCCTTGTACAGGAGACACGAGGCAAAAGAACTGAATTTTTACACTGTGGACACGGTATGGACTGATTCTGAATCGTTGTTCAGACTGATTTATACAGGGAAAGTTGCGCTGATTAATGAGTTTGCAGGTGTCTGGAGGATTCACGAAGAGAATGAATCCCGGAGCTTTTACAGGGGAGTAAAGGTCGAGGAACTCTTTCTCTCGGAACAAAGCGTAGCCGACTTCTGCAGCCCCACTGCCAAGTCCAAAGGGTTTGATGTTGATGCTTGGTTGGACCTCTGGAAGTACGACCACGTAAAAGAATTTATTGTTTTCTCACTCAAAGACGGGAAAATAAAACGAATCCTGGAGTTGTTGAACTTTCTAATCAGGAAACACGCACGTTTCTTGATGAGAAAAACTCCTAATTTGTTGTTCGATATTTCACTCCGAGTATCGGCGTATATAAAAAGAGCATGGGCGACCAGGTAAAACTCAAGAAAACCAATTTTCGTACCCTTTGATCCAGAAAGAAAACACATCACCATTTGTCATTATCACGCTACCCGTGCTGCTGGTTGGCGGTACTGAAATCCAAACCCTACACCAAGTAAAAGTGTTGGCTGAAGCAGGTTATAGGGTATCGGTTTGCTGCTTTTATCAACACGACGAGAGGCATGGCTAATACATGCGAAAGCTGGAGCCGAGGTCATGTTGCTGGATGGTGATCGGTCTGAAGGTCTTTTTGTCGTTATTGCGACAATTGGTGACACTTTTCGGCGTGAACGGCCAGACATCGTGCATGTGCAGTACATTTCACCCTGGTTTTATACCAGTGCTTGCAGCGCGACTGGCGCGGGTGCCAACAGTATTTGCGACCGTGCATCAACCGGGTCGGCCATATGGGCGAAAGGAAAAGACGTTGTTGCGCACTGCTGCACGTCTTTGCACGGCGTTTTTCTGCAACTCGCTTGGCCGTGGAACAATCCTGGTTTG
>CAVWBD010000008.1:0-128911 GCA_963753105.1 uncultured Gammaproteobacteria bacterium | reverse complement strand
ACGCATCTGTGGAGCCACTTGAAATAAAAAGGGGTCAGGTTCATTTAAATCCGCGGATTTAAATGAACCTGACCCCCAATACCGGAGACCCATTATTGTGAACGAAAGCCACGGATTACCAAAAATTGGCCTGGCGCTGGGCAGTGGCGCGTCACGTGGCTGGTCCCACATCGGTATTCTGAAAGCCCTGTTGAAGGAAGGTATCGAGCCCGACATCGTCTGCGGTACATCGGTCGGCGCCATGATCGGCGCCAGCTACCTGGCCGGGAACCTTGAAAAGCTCGAAGACTGGGTGCTCGGCTCGACCCGCACGGACGTGCTGAAGTTTTTCAACATCCGCTTTTCCCAGGCTGGGCTGGTCGATGCCGACCGCTTCAACCGTTTCCTGTACAACTATGTCGCTGCCGCGGAGATCAACATCGAAGACCTGCCAAAGCGTTACGCGGCGATAGCCACCGATCTCGATAACGGCCGCGAAGTCTGGTTCAGGGAAGGCGCATTGGCCCAGGCCGTCAGGGCATCCATGGCCCTGCCCGGGCTATACCCGTCGGTCAACGTTGAAGAACGCTGGCTGGTCGACGGTGGCCTGGTCAACCCGGTACCGGTGACCACCTGCCGCGCTTTGGGCGCCGATATCGTCATCGCGGTGAACCTGAACTCGGATATCGTGGGTAAAAACAGCCCGAGAAAAGTCGTGGCGCCGCCCGAGCCCGATCCGATGAATCCCGTAGCATGCTGCAAAACCTGAAGCAGTCGACCCGCGAATACTCCAACTCGATCTTTGCCCACCACGACAAGCCGGAAGACGCACCGAGGCTGTTCTTCGCCATCACCAACGCGATCAATATTGTCCAGGACCGTATCACCCGCAGCCGGCTGGCTGGCGACCCGGCGGAAGTCGTGCTTTCACCCCGGCTGGCACACATCGGTATGCTCGAGTTCCACCATGCGCCGGAAGCTATCGCGGAAGGTGAAAGTTGCGTTCACAAGGCACTAACCGAAATCCACCGGCTGGTGGGCAATACCTGAACTGGCTTTTTATGACAGGTCGTGTAGGATTCGGATAGTTCCGTCCGCACACTTACATTTCCAATCATTACAATAAGGTAGAAATAATGTCAGCTTTATACCGTATTATATTGTTATTATTTGTTTTTATTTTCATTTCACCAGCTACTGCGGCAGAAGAAGAAGACACATCAAAAAGCCCGGGGCTCGATGAAAAAACCCTGAAGGGCCTCCAATGGCGCAGCGTCGGACCCGCAATGACCGCAGGACGAATCGCAGACATCGCAGTCAGCCACGCAGACCGCAGCACCTGGTACGTCGGCGTGGGCAGTGGCGGTGTATGGAAAACAGAAAACCGTGGCACGACCTGGACCACCGTTTTCGATGACCAGTCCTCCTACTCGATTGGCTGCATCACGATCGACCCGAATAACGCGGATACCGTGTGGGTCGGAACCGGTGAAAACGTGTCCGGCCGGCATGTCGGCTACGGCGACGGCATCTACAAGAGCATCGATGGCGGAAAGACCTGGACCAACATGGGTCTGAAGGACTCCCAGCACATCGGCATGATCAAGGTCGACCCGCGCGACTCCAACGTGGTCTACGTCGCCGCCCAGGGCCCCTTGTGGTCAGCCGGCGGCGAGCGCGGCCTGTACAAGACCACCGACGGCGGCAAGACCTGGAAGCTGATCCTGTCGAAGGGCGAATACACCGGCGCCAACGAGGTCCACTTCGACCCCAGGAACCCGGACGTCCTGTATGCGTCCCTGCACCAGCGGTTCAGAAATGTCGCCGCGCTGATGGATGGCGGACCCGAGTCCGGCATCTACAAGTCCACCGACGGTGGGGCGAACTGGCGCGAACTCAAAAATGGCGTCCCGGCCGAGGACAAGGGCAAAATCGGCCTGGCCGTTTCACCGGTTAACCCGGATGTCGTCTATGCGACCATCGAACTGGCCCAGCGCACGGGCGGCTTCTGGCGCTCGCTGGATGGCGGCGAAAGCTGGGAAAAACGCAGCGACGAGGTCTACAGCGGCACCGGCCCGCATTACTACCAGGAAATTTTCGCCAGCCCGCATGATATCGACACCGTCTACCAGGTCGCACCGACCCTGTACCGCACAACCGATGGCGGCAAGAACATGCTGCCGGTCAGGAACAACTATGTGCACGGTGATTACCACGCCGTGGTATTCGACGCCAACGATCCGGACTACCTGATGGTCGGCACCGATGGCGGCGTGTACGAGTCCTTTGACGGTACGGAGCACTGGAAATTCTTCGCCAATATGCCGATCACCCAGTTCTACAAGGTGACGGTCGATTATGACGAGCCTTTCTACAATATCTATGGCGGCACCCAGGACAACAACACCCAGGGCGGCCCATCGCGCACCGATAACGTGCACGGCATCCGCAACAGCGACTGGTTCGTGACCGTATTTGCCGACGGCCACCAGTCCGCCGCGGACCCGACCAACCCGGATATCATTTACTCGGAATGGCAGCAGGGCAACCTGGTACGCTACGACCGCACGACCGGCGAAGTCATCTACATCCAGCCGCAACCGGCTGCCAACGAGGAATCCGATCGCTTCAACTGGGATGCCCCGATCCTGATCAGCCCGCATGATTCAAAACGCCTGTATTTCGCCAGCCAGCGGGTCTGGCGCAGCGACAACCGCGGTGACAGCTGGACCGCCATCTCCGGTGACCTGAGTTTTGGCCAAGGACCGCATGAAACTGCCGATGATGGGACGCGTGTGGAGCTTTGATTCGGCCTGGGACCTGATGGCCATGTCCCAGTACGGCACCATCACCTCGCTGTCTGAATCACCATTGGTGGAAGGCCTGTTGTACGCCGGCACCGATGACGGGCGTATCCAGGTCAGCGACAACGGCGGTGAAAGCTGGCGCGACATCGACCGTTTGCCGGATGTGCCGGATGGCTATTTTGTCAACGACATCAAGGCCGACCTGCATGATGCGGACACGGTCTACGTGGTGGTGGATGACCACAAATCCGGTGATTTCTCACCCTATATCCTGAAGAGCACCAACCGCGGCAAAAGCTGGCGCAGCATCAGCGGCAACCTGCCGGAACGCCACGTCGTCTGGCGCGTCGTGCAGGACCACGTGAACCCGGCATTGATGTTTGCGGCCACCGAGTTCGGTGTGTTTTTCACCGTCGGCAGATAACCACTGGACCGAGCTGTCCGGCGGTATGCCGACTATCTCCTTCCGCGACCTGGCCATCCAGAAACGTGAAAACGACCTGGTCGGCGCCAGCTTCGGCCGCAGTTTCTACGTGCTGGATGACTACTCACCACTGCGCAGCCTGACGGCCGAAAAACTCGCCTCTGAAACCATGCTGTTCCCGGTTCGTGATGCGCTGTGGTACGTGCAGCGTATGCCGATGGGCGAGTTCCGCACCGGCAGCAAGGCCTCGCAGGGCGACGAGTACTTCATTGCCGACAACCCGCCGTTTGGCGCGGTGATCACCTATTACCTGCCCGAGCCGATCCTGACGAGCAAGGAACAGCGGCGCGAGAAGGAAAAAGAGATCGAAAAACAGGGCGGCGACACCCCCTACCCCGGCTGGGATGCACTGGCCGCCGAGCGGGCGGAAGAAGACCCGGCGGTCGTGCTGACGATCCGTGACAGCCAGGGCACAGTGGTACGCAAGCTCGAAGGCCCGGCCAAAGCCGGTTTCCACCGCGTGGCCTGGGATCTGCGTTACCCGGACTCCAGCCCGTGGACGGACAAGCCCGGCTGACAACTACATCGTCTTCAACGGCCCGCTGGCCGCACCCGGCGACTACACGGTCAGCCTGGCCACGCGTGTCAATGGCGTCTTGCGTGACACCGGGCAACAGACCGGTATCAAGGTCAAGCTGATGCGCCAGAACGCCCTGGCAACGGCCAGCCCCGAAGACGTGGCCGCATTCAACATGCGCCTGGATGACCTGATGCGCCAGGCCGGTGGGGCGGAATCGGCGATCAAGGCACTGCTGGCTGAATTGGGCGCCATCAAGCAGACCCTGCTGCGCTCCAAGGCGCCTGTAGCGCTGCGTGACAAGGCACGGGCACTGGAACTCGAAGCGCTTGACCTGCAACTGCAGTTGGCGGGTGATGATGTCCGCGATCTCGCGGGCGACCTCGGCCCGGTTTCCGTCAAACGGCGGATCGAGGTCGCACGTTTCGGCACTTCGTTCTCAACCTATGGGCCCACGCCGATGCACCTGGAAGCCGTGGAAATTGGCGAGCAGAAATTTGCCGGCATCAAGACCGCGCTCGACCGGGTCTTCGAGCACCGATATGCCGGCATTGCGTGAAGCGATGGACGAGGCCGGTGTTCCATGGACACCGGGCCGGGGTGTGCCTGCGGGTAACTGATTAGAAGGGATCAGGTTCTTATTGGGCCTGATCCCCTGATCGTCCTTCTGCGCCAAGGGGGCACCTGTCTTGGTTTCAGGACACGATGTGGGAGCTGCGCCTCGTCGCGAGTCTATGACGGGGACTCAGGTATATCCATCTGGGAAACGCCTTTCTGGCTGTCCCGGGTATTCCTTCCCGGGACACGCTCAAGCCGTCCTTGGGCGCTCGATAATTCGTATCCCGACGAATTACGGTCCCGGGTAAGAAACACCCGGCACAGCTTGAAGATCTCAGCTGCAGACCTTGGGAACAATCGCAATTGGCAGGGATAGGCATGACTCGTCGGCCAGGGGAGTGCGCTGCTTTTTTCAGGACCTTACGAAACAGGATGTTTCGGATGAGTACCCAGGGACGGGTTCACGACCTGTCCTGAAAACAAGACAGGCACTTCCCTGGCATAACGGGACGACCAAGGGGCCAGGTTCAATCAATGGAACCTGACCCCTCCAGTAAAATAAACCTGTCCGCTTTTCTTAAAGCTTGATTGGCATCGTGCGTTGACGTTTACCGGTGGCCGCGAATATGGCGTTAACGACCGCGGGCGCCGTGGTTGGAACACCGGGCTCACCGATTCCGGTGGAACGGTACTCCTGGCCGACAAAGCCGACATTGATCTTCGTCGGCGCCTCACCAATGCTCAGGATCCGGTAGTTGTGGTAGTTGGAATTGACCACCGCGCCGTCTTTGAAACCGATCCCCGGGTTCAGTACGAAGCCCAGACCCATGGTGACCGCGCCTTCCATCTGCGCCGTCGCGATATCCGGGTTCAATACCAGGCCACAGTCGACCGCACAATCGACACGGTGCACCTTCAGCTTGCTGCCGTTGACCTCTACGTGCGCCGCCATGGCGGCATAGCTGGCAAAACTATGGTGCACGGCCAGGCCGATGCCCTGGTTGGCCGGTAATTCCTTGCCATAACCGGACATCTCCACCACCTTGTCGAGCACGCCACGGCTGCGTTTCACCTGCTCCTGCTGCTCCGGGTCCTTGCTGTTGTCATAGATCTTGCGCAGGAACTGCGCCATGTCCATACCGGCCTCATGGGCCAGTTCATCGGTAAACGCATTGATCACGAAACCATAGAAAATGTGGTAAACCGAACGCAGCCAGCCAATACGCGTATGCGCCTTCGCCATGCCTGATTCGACCCGCATGTTCTCGATACCGTAGAGGTGTTTCGAAACCGCCTCGAGGTCACCGGCGGCGGGCTGCACCGAAGCCGGGTTGAATGTCGAGGTGATGGTCGGAAAAGCAGCCCGGTGTAACCAGCCGGTCAACTTGCCATCGGCATCCAGCGAGGCCTCCATGTGGTGCGCACTGCAGGGGTGGTAATAACCCGTGCGGGTGTCTTCTTCGCGTGACCAGGTCAGTTGCACCGGGGCGCCAACAGCCTTCGAACAGGCCGCGGCCTCCACGATGTAGTCGCACTTGAACTTACGCCCGAACGCGCCACCGGCGGCCATCACGTGAACCGTGATGTCTTCCGGCTTACGTTCCAGGTAAGCGGCTATCGTCCTTTGGATACCCTGTGGATCCTGGGTCGAAGCCCAGATTTCACATTTGTCGTCCTGCACCCAGACCAGGCCGGACATCGGCTCGATCGGAGAATGCGACAGAAAACCCGGTCTCATAGGTCGCGCTGTGACGCTTGGCGGCATCCTTGAATGCCTGCTCCAGCGAGCCTTTTTCGAACTCGACCTTGGCCGGCGCCTCGACGTTGCGCAGCAGTTGCTGCTTGTATTCCTCGGTGTTGAAGGAACCGTTGTCACCCGCCTCGAATTCGATGTCGAGCGCATCCAGTGCCCGCTGCGCCGTCCAGGTATTGTCCGCGACGACGGCGACACCACCCACTGTTCCATACGGATTTTCAAAGCGCGGAATAACGACCACGTCCACCACACCCGGCTATTGCCATCGCCTTGCTCTTGTCAAAGGGCTTGATGGAACCACCAAGCACCGGGATATGCTTTATCGCGGCGTACTTCATGCCGGGCACCTTCTTATCGGCGCCGTAAATTCGCTTGCCGACGACCATTTCGTCCTGGTCGTGACGTTGCAGGGATTGGCCGATATAACGGAACTGGTCCCTGGTTTTCAGAACCGGGTCTTCGGGCACCGGTAACTCACTGGCCAGTTCGACGAGATCGCCAAACGGGAATTTTCGGTCGTCCTTGTTGTTGTAAACCACGTGTGACTTCGCGTAACAATCCGCGACCGGCAGACTCCAGGCCTTGGCCGCCGCGGCAACCAGCAATTCCCTGCCCGCCGCGCCCGCCTTGCGCATGGGTTCCAGCATCTTGTTGATGCTTTGCGAACCACCGGTGTCCTGCGGGCCATATTTCGCATCGCCATCAGCCTGCAGAACATTGACCCGCGTCCAGTCCGCTTCCAGTTCATCGGCAACCGCCGCCGGTAGGCGGTACTGATGCCCTGCCCCAGTTCACAACGGCCACAATAGAGCGTGGTCGCGCCATCTTTGGCAATGTGGATGAATGGACCAGGGTCAAAACCCTCTGCCCCACCTGAGCCAGCACGCTTGCCGGCACCGACACACCAATAATCAAACCACCAGCGGAGAGCCCGGAGGCTTTCAGAAATTCCCTGCGGCTGAACATGATTTCATTGTCTTGCTTGTTCATCTCAGGCCTCCTTCATCTGTTCAGCGGCATCGGCAACGGCTTTGCGTACCCGCAGGTAAGTGCCACAGCGGCACAGGTTTCGATCCATCGCGGCATCGATGTCCTCCACGCTCGGGTCAGGGTTCTGCTTCAGGAAATCCGCCGCCGACATGATCATGCCGGGCTGGCAATAACCGCATTGCGAAACATTGTTCTTGAGCCAGGCGATCTGCAAGCGGGTGGCTGCCGTCCTCCGACAGGCCTTCGATCGTGGTGACCGATTTGCCGTTGGCCTCGCCGACCGTCGTGATGCAGGACCGCACGGCCTCGCCATCCAGGTGCACGGTGCAACTGCCACACAGACCCATGCCGCAGCCGTACTTGGTGCCGGTCAGTTGCAGCGTATCGCGCAGGAACCACAGCAAGGGCATATCGCCATCGACATCGGCTTTGCGCGCCTCGCCGTTGATTGTAATGGTGTAACTCATGATGGGACTCCAGGAGTTGCTTGGCTAGTGTACCTAGCATATTCCAGTACGGTGGTCACTGCCAAATAAAAAGGGATCAGCAGCCCCTAAATTGAGATCAGGTCCGACGTGAACGGCGTCTGACCTACAAGGATGGAGGAGATGCAGGGGATTGTAGGGAACAATCCCTGCTCGCCGCAATTGAGCTTGAGGCCAATTACGGCTGCGCCCAGTGGCTAACCGGTTTGGGCTCCTGGCCCGCAGCGCAACGGATCTACCCGCCCAACAGAATCTTCAGCAGGAAAATCCCCAGCATCAGGAAAGCGATGGCCAGCTTGGCTGCCGTGCCCAGAAGCACACCCAGCCAGGCGCCGTAGCCGGAACGGCCCGCCTGGCGGGCGCCCTGCCCGCCTGAAAGCTCGGCGACCACCGCACCGATGAACGGCCCGAGGATGATACCGGGCAAACCAAAAAAGATACCGACCATCGCGCCCAGGGTCGCACCCCAGAATGCCCGCGGGCTGGCGCCCAGCTTTTGCGCACCAAAGGCTGCAGCCAGCATGTCGATGATGACCGAGATGATGGTCAGTACCGCCAGCACGGTGAGGGTGCCCCAGCCGACCGTTGCAAAACCGTCGGCCCAGGCGGCCAGCAGCAGGCCGGCAAATATGATCGGGCACACCGGGCAACGCCGGAACAACGGTACCGACGAGGCCGATGATGATTAGCATACCGGCGAGCACCCACCACAGTATTGTCCAGTCCATACTGGTCTCCTACCAGCTACCGCTATTTTCCATGGAAAGCCATGGCTCGGTCGGTGGCAGGTCATCGCCTTTCTGGATCAACTCGATGGAAATGCCATCGGGCGAACGCACAAAAGCCATGTGGCCGTCGCGTGGCGGCCGGTTAATCGTGACACCGGCATCCATCAGTTTTTGACAATGCGCGTAGATATCGTCCACCTGGTATGCCAGGTGGCCAAAGTTCCGGCCGCCCGTGTATTCTTCCGGGTCCCAGTTCCAGGTCAGCTCGAGTTCAGCCGACTCGTCACCCGGTGCGGCCAGGAATACCAGGGTGAATCTTCCGGCGGGAACCTCCTTGCGCCGGGTTTCCACCAGGCCCAGGTGGTCACGATAGAACTCCAGCGATGCCTCGAGATCGGTCACACGGACCATGGTATGCAGGTATTTCATTACAGCGCTCCAGATTCACAGGATTTCAATTCAGCCAAGTGCGACAAGTTATACTAAAGCGAACAGCCTCACTACAAGTGTTATCGGTTACTGACATGTATCACCGCCTTACGCCAGGCCAGCTGTCCGGCACTGCTGGAGCAAGCCCTTCCTGCCGAAGCCCCAACCGGATCCGCGGCGGTAATCACTGCGCCTGCCGGAACGCTACAGGCAAGGCCGGATCAGTACACGACCTGGTACCCTACAGATGAGCCAATTTTTCGTGATAATCTTAACGCTCGTGTCTCATCGACGGTGCGAGAACATGACCACTACCGATCAAGCCCCTGCAAGCAACGATCAATCCATTGGCAATGAAACTAGAAACCCGGTGGTTTAGCCCACGGCGAAAACGGTTCTGGGTCATCCTGGTGGTCTTGCTTTACACGCTGCTGGGTTTTTTTGCTGCACCGAAAATTATCCGCAACCAGCTTACCGCCCTGCTCCAGGATGACCTTGGACGGCCCACCAGTATCGAGAAGATCGAAGTCAATCCCTTTTACCTGAGCCTCAGGGTGCAGGGTTTCGAACTCGAGGACACCGATGGGGTGAAAGCTGGCTGCGTTCGATGAGTTCTACGTCAATTTCCAGTTTTTGAGCTTTCTTAAATGGGCCTGGACCTTCAGCCAGGTCCAGCTGACCGGACCCTACTTCTATTTTGAGCGATTTGACACAGGTGACACTCGGCTCGCTCGCCTGCTGGCAGATTTTGCCACGCGTCCAGCCTGCCGAGCCGGAGAGGCAACAGGTAGACGAGCAGAATAGGCGATGTCCCGCGCGTGCTCATCCGGAACCTGGGCCTCAACGACGGCCACGTGGACTTCAGGGACAACCTGCCCGGAACACCGGTTGAGTCCCGCCTGTCGCCGATCAATATCTCAATCCAGGAACTCAATACCCTGCCGGATCGTGCATGGCCAGCAATCGGTGGCCATCCACTTGCCGGATGATGCCAGCGTCAAGTGGAGTGGCAGCCTGACCCTGGCTCCGCTGGACTCACAGGGAGAACTGGTTCTTGATGGCTTGCATCTCGACCAGGCCATTGCCTACTTGGAGGCCATGCTGCCACTGGAATCCGTCAGTGCAACCCTGTCCAGCCGTTTCCAGTACCACCTGCGCCAGGACGACAGCCGGTGATTTCAAGCTGGATATCAATGAGCTGGACCTTAGGCTGAATGACCTTGCCGTCACGGGGCTGGAGCCTGCCACCGAGTTTATCGGTATTCAGGAAATTTCGTTGCTGGACGGGAAGCTTCGCTATCCCGAACAAAGCCTGCATTTTGGCAAGCTGGTAATCAGCGAACCCAGGGTTTCAGCCTGGATAAAAGAAGACGCCACCATCAGTATGCTGGATTTGGTACCGGAAACTGATGATCAAGCGCAATCTTCCGACACTGACAAGCCTGGTTTGCCCTGGAAACTCGGTATTGCCGAGTTTGTGCTCGAAGACGGCAGCTGGCGCTGAGCGACAGGAGTATCCAGCCAAATGCCGCTGTCAACCTGACCGAACTGCGCATCAGGGCGACTGAAATCAGCAATGCAGGAAGGCGTGCAGATACCAGTGGAACTCAGCGGCAAGCTGACCGAAGGTGGGAGCTTCACCGTCAACGGCAGCCTGGGTATCCTGCCTGAATTGTCAATGTCTCTTAATGCCGCGACACAACGGCATTCCGCTCTCACTCGGACAACCCTACGTCCAACAGTTCGCACACGTCCTCGTTGAGGATGGCGTCATAGACAGCACAATCGATGTCAAGCTGCCCGCCGGGCAGGATTACTCGATCGGCGGTTCAGTCAAGGTTCCCGGCCTCAAAATTAACGACGCACTCAAGAATGAAACTCTGCTTAGCTGGAATATGCTCGAAATCGATCATTTTGACCTCGACCCCGACACCCTGCACCTGTCATCGTTGACTTTAGAAGGAATGTACGGCCGTCTTGTAATCAACGAAGACAGGTCGACCAACCTGACCGGTCTGGTAATCGAGCAGACTAACGATACGGCTGTCGGTGCTACTGAAGAGAAAGACAAGCAGTCCATGGACATTATTATCGGCGGAATCAACGTGGACAATGGCTCGCTGGATTTCTCAGACTTTTCATTGCCATTGCCATTCGCGACCCACATCGAACCACTCAACGGCACGATTTCAACCATCGCTACCAACAGCACCGAGCCGGCAAATATCAGGCTGGAAGGACAAGTGGATGAATATGGACTGGCGAGGATCGAAGGCGGCATGGATATGTTCGACCCGATCCGATACACGGACGTCAGTGTTGATTTCCGCAATCTCGAGATGTCCAGCTTGTCGCCTTATACCGTTCAGTTTGCGGGCCGGGAAATCGATGAGGGCAAACTGGACCTCGGCCTGGTCTACAGCATTGAAGACGGCCAGTTACACGGTGCCAATGAAATCGTCATGAGCGACCTGGTGCTGGGCGAAAAGGTCGACCACCCGGATGCGGCAAGCCTGCCGCTGGGCCTGGCCGTCAGCCTGCTCAAGGATGCAAACGGCGTGATTGACATCGATTTACCGGTAGAGGGTGATGTCAATGACCCGGAGTTCAAAATCGGTGGCGTCATCTGGCAGGCATTCACGGGCATAATCACCAAGATTGTCTCCGCACCGTTCAAGTTGCTGGGCAACCTGGTCGGTATTGACTCGGAAGATTTTGGCCAGTTTGAATTCCTGGCCGGACGCGCTGACCTGACACCACCGGAACTGGAAAAAATCGTCAAACTGCAGGAGGCCCTGCAACAACGCCCTGAGCTCAAGGTGGAGATCAGCGGTGTGACGGATCCTGCAATCGATGTCCCAGCAATGAAATTTATACGCCTGCGCCAATTGGCCAATGAGCGCCTCGAGGAGGAACTGGGTGACAGCCATGATGACACCATGATGCTGGATGAAGAGATTCGCACGGTGGTGGTAACGCTTTATACCGAGCGCTTCCCGGATACTCCGCCACAGGCACTCAAGGCGGAGCACACTGCCCCGCCTGCAGATGATCCTGAGGGCAAAGCGGTGCTCGATGAGCTCGCCTGGGCCACCGACCTGTGGAACCGCCTGCTGGCAGCCGAGATTATCAGCGAACAGGACCTTGACGGCCTGGCCAACAGCCAGGGCGGAAGCCATCAGGGATGCTTTCCTTTCAGACGGACAGATTGCCGGGGAGCGGATCACCATTACACAAGCCAAAGAGGTGGAATCCGATGACGGCGAGTGGGTCAAGCTGGAACTGGGTGTTGCCTCTGACTGACCACCACGTCATCGTCAGGATGTGTTAATCCCATATACTGTTAAAACGGACCTTTGAACAGGCCACCAACAATCAAGACATGACTTTCACGAGGCAGATCATGGGCAAAATCATTATTTCCATAACAACCTGCTTGCTGTTCACAGCCTGCGCCACGCTGCACCCGGACTACGAAGAACCTACTGTCATAATTACTTCGTTCCACACACTTCCATCCGAGGGTGCAATACCCGCCTTTGAGATCGGTTTACGTATTATTAATCCCAACCCCGCCCCGATAAATCTCGAAGGCGTTGTCTATTCCGTTTCGCTGAAAGGTTATGAACTGGTAAAGGGCGTGGGAAAAGACTACCCGCAAATTGAAGGATACAGCGAGGGCGATATCACCCTTTCCGCGAGCGCAAACCTTATCGAGGGTATCCGGTTTTTAGCCAACATGGTGCAAAACCAGGATGAAGCCCTGCAATACGAATTCGAGGCAAGACTTGATGTCGGCGGGTTTTTCCCATCATTGAGGGTTTCCCAAACCGGCACTTTTGACCTGGGTAATACAACATCGAATAAATGAAGTACGCTATCACGGCCAGTGGCAAACCTTGTATGCGCCTGCAGGACGCCTGCGATGGCCGGGTTGATGATGAGATTGGAGTGCTACTGCCCCTTGCCACCGGCGAATAATGGCCTGGTATCAAGAACAGCTCTGATCTCGCTGATTTTTCCATCTTCTACTTTCAGAAAATATGTCCCATCAACGTGGACACCGTTAACTCCCTCGAATTTGGCCAGCACAGCGCCTGAGTCGCCTTCAATAATCATCTGCCTGATTGTTTCATTCAGCATGAACGGTGCGACCTGTTGGATGTGGTCTCGAACCTCAACCTCTCCGCAAATGGGTTCCGGTGAAAGCATTCCGAAGAATTTGACTTGTTCCGCAAGCGGCAACCCACTGGCATCATCGGAGTTCAGCGCTTCGAAAAATTGTAATATCGCGGATTCAACCTGTGCTCTGCTGCTCACTAATAATCTCCCCGGTTAATGTTCTGCCTGGCATGCGGTTTTAGTTATCCTATCGCACGTTGTCCATCGATGCTAATCAAGCAATTTTACGGCATTGCTTGACTCTCATCACCCGCAGTCTTCTAATTCAGATGTCTGCATGATCACGTAGCCGGTTGTCCACGGACCAGTCCTCATTACTCAGGCAGGAGTTGACACATGCGCGCTTTCTTCACGAACCCGTTCTTCATCGGCTACGCGCTGATCTATGTTGCGAGCGTCATCGTGTTAGCCGCCTTCGACTTCGGCCCGTTGGAACCGGTAGTTGTTCTTGTCATCTTCGGTCTGCTGCTGCCGGCTGTCACCGTACTGGTCACCAGGAACTACGAACCCTTACCTGTGAAGGTAGATGCACCAGCAAGCGAATCGAAATTGATGATCACCTACCTGCTGGTAATCGTGCTGTTTCTGACCATCGGCATGGAGACGATCGATAGCCTATTGCCGGAAGACCCCGCCAACTACTTCACCAAGTTCGCTGGCAAACTGGTGTTCTTTGTCGTCATTCCATTTGCGATCCTTGCGCAACGCGGATACCGCTGACGCGATTTTTTGTCGTTTGACATCGGTCGTCGCGGCCTTCTCATCGCTCTCGTGCTGTCGCTGGCGATCATTGGTGTAAACGCCTTGATTGGCCAGGGTCTGCAACGAATCGACGCCGCGGGCTATTCGTTGACAATCCTGCTCGGCGGCGGAATGATCGTATATCTCGTGCTGATGGCCGAGGTCGGGCTCGTCGAAGAATTTATCTTCCGTGGCCTGTTGCAGGAACGACTCTCAAGGTGGCTCGACAATCCCACGTCCGGCCTGTTCATCGCAGCTTTGCTGTTTGGTCTTGCGCATGCACCGGGTTACTACCTACGCTGGGAACAGAATGCGGCCGACCTGTTTGCCGAACCGTCATTGCTGTTTGCGTTGGCCTACAGCGTGGCGGTGATCTCGGTAGCGGGGCTTTTCATGGGCGTGATCTGGCTGGGACCCGTAGCTTGCTAATCGTGATATTGGTTCACGCTGCAGGCGACTGGCTGCCGAACGTGTCAGAAATGCTGGTTACCTTGGGTTTTTGAGATCACCAGTATAAAATCAGTTAATGAAACAGCGTGTTCCATTTCCACACAAGATGATTTTGACCACGATAGTCCCCGTTCTCATGATGGCTTGCGCCAGTGATCCATCGGTTGTCAAAGATCAGCCAATCGAACCATCGTTTCAACAAAAGGTGGCGGAATGTTCAAAGATCGCAGACCGAAGCGAACGGGACCGCTGTCTTTATGGTAACTGAAGCCCAACGTTCACCCGCTATGACGAGACATTTTTAGAAACGGGTATTTGGCAATTCAAGTTCATAGGACAATGGATCGCTACTGGTCGTTTGCAGTCTTTCGCTCCGTTGGAAATAATGCCTGGAGAACAGCCGCTTTGCGCTCAGAAGCAGACTATCCTGTTGGGGGGCAGTGATAGGCAGCAAACGGCCAAAAGTGGACGGCCAATGCTTACAGTGGTAGCTGGTGGCTGAGCGTTTTGGAATGCTATTCTTTTCGTCAGGCTCTTCGCATGAGCCAGTAAGAACAAACCAATAACCTTTCCGAAGCAACGGCGATTCGCACGGCGGCTCGATTCATTGAAGTTCAGGGATCGTCCACCTGGCAGGAATGGCATGTCCGTGAAGGAGGGGACTTTGTATGAACCTTTTACCCGGTCAAACAGCTAACTACCGGCCGTATGTGCTTGGCTCATTGCTTTTTTCAATTCCAACTTTTGCCAAGATATGGACATGTGCCATGCTGAAGGTAACGGCAGCTTCCACCCAATCACATCTTCGATTAATGCGGTGTTGGCACATCTGCAGCATGGAGATGCGTTACTGGGACGCCCGGTGCCAGGCTTGGAAGGGTATCGGTTTGCAGAGTTGTCCTTGAGTGAACGATTTGGAACCACTCTGGATTTTCACCCCAAGAAGCGTATACTCATCAACGCGTTACCGCGCTACCAGATAGCCAGATTATCCATATAAGCCTGTCAATAAAAATCCGATAACCTTTCTATTCGCTAGCAGGACTGGCATGTCGCCAGTGATCTTTCATTTCGTGGAAGGGGATTCATGATGGACTTTCAAATAAGTAAGCGGTTAATTCTGGCCATTACACTTGGGTCAATGATTGTTTCGATTCCGGCAATTGCTAAGAAGGACGATCCAAAACCATTAATGCCACAGATCACCACGGTGGTTGTAAATTTTGAAGCTGGGGAAGTGCAGATTTTTGGTACTGATTTCGATGATCCCACCATTTACCTGGGAGCCGAAGAAATTACCAAGCCATATCTGACATCTGATGTTGGCGAATTGATATTTGCCTTGCCCTCATCCATTGTGGCTGGCGACTACAGACTCGTCATCACGCAGGATAAGTATGCGGAGGTATATGACTTGACCATCGGTGCTGTTGGTCCCATAGGTCCCATGGGGCCGCAAGGAGACCGGGGGATTCAGGGTCCGAAAGGCGACACGGGTGAGAAGGGTGATCCAGGCCCACAAGGGCCTCCGGGCGCAGACAGCACTGTTCCAGGGCCACAGGGTGATCCAGGCCCACAAGGTGAAACCGGGCCAATCGGGCCACAAGGTGAAACCGGGCCAATCGGGCCACAAGGTGAAACCGGGCCAATCGGGCCGCAGGGTGAAACCGGGCCAATCGGGCCACAAGGTGAAACCGGGCCAATCGGGCCGCAGGGTGAAACCGGGCCAATCGGGCCGCAGGGTGAACCAGGTGCGGATGCGCCGGAAGTGGGCATCTACCTGCTGAAGGCTCGCAATGTCGAAATCGGAAGCCCAGGAGTTACGCGGATATCCGGTTTTTGTCAGCCAGGTTATAAGCCCGTAGAGGTCTTCATTCAGCCCAGGGACTATCTTTACTGGGTCGATGGAGATATCACGGACCTGATCATAACGTACGACAACACGGGTTACATGGGCCCCGGTTACGCCGAGTGTATTTTCATCGATAGTGCTGACCCGCTTCACGACATCCCGGCCCTGTTCTACTGCATAATCATGTGCAGTACAACGTTTCCGACGGGTTGAGATACCGGACGCCCGTGCGGGTTGTCTGCGACCGCCCGGGCGCCTGCCTGTACACGAACAGTTCAGCTGTAGATTTTAGCTGGTCGCGTCTCGGCGTGAATCCGCTCGTGGCCGTTTCCAGCCTGTCGTACGGTTGAAAATTTCTCTTGATGAACGGCTGCTATGCGCTCAGAAGCGGCCTGTTATGTAATGGAGTGGTGATAGGCAGCTCACGGCCGACTATCGTCACCGTGTTACGTAACCGTCAGGATTTGCCGGGGATCGATTTGCCGTTTCTCGCCAGACAGCGGCTATACGCCAAGTGTGTTGACACGATAAACTTTACCCATGGGCAGGTACGTAGTATTGGGAATCTTTTTTGTGATCTTCGTCGTTGGACTGGGTGTAATCTTCAGCAACGAATCCGTCGGTTTCAATGAGCTTATGCGTTCTCTCAATGATCTGAGTCCAAGGGTCTTGAGTCTGGTGGCAATGCCATTCATCGCTGTGTTATTCGTACTCGGAGTCTATCTGCGCAGGAGAAGTGAAGACCGTATGTGGAAAAAGGCCTTGAAAGAAACCCGCTCCAAAAGAAAACGCTAGGACCAACACCCAGGCTCTGAGTCAACTCAGGCTTGCCATTGATGAAAGAGCGTAAGCCCTCCTTAATTGGGCAAGTAACTCGTCAGGATAGCTCGCTCAGGAAATCATCCAGCACGACACCCAGGTCGGGATAGCCGATTTCCTGCAGATCGTAATACACCCGGGTATTGGGTTTATTGATCTTGATGATCCGGTTCAGGTCGATTGGTGTACCGATGACCACCGCGTCACACTCGGTATTGTTGATCGTCGTTTCCAGGTCTTTTACCTGCTGATCGCCATAACCCATGGCCGGTAGCAACGCCCCGATATCCGGATAGATTTCAAATGTCTCGGTCAGTTTTCCGACCGTGTAGGGCCGTGGATCAACACATTCGGCAGCGCCGTATTTACGGGCCGCTACGGTACCCGCACCGATGGTCATCTGGCCGTGGGTCAGGGTCGGACCGTCCTCGACCACCAGCACTTTCTTGCCCTTTATCAGGTCAGGGTTGTCCACCCTGATCGGTGAAGCAGCATCAACCACCACGGCTTCGGGATTTACCCTGGCGATGTTGTCCCTGACCTGCTGTATCCCTTCCGGCCCGGCACTGTCCATCTTGTTGATGATCACCACGTCGGCGAGCCTGAGGGTCACTTCACTCGGGTAGTAGGTCAATTCGTGGCCGGCGCGATGTGGGTCAACGACGGTAATGTTCAGGTCCGGTGCGTAGAACGGGAAATCATTGTTACCACCGTCCCAGAGGATAACGTCGCAACCATCCGGGTCCTGCTCTGCGGCCCGCAGGATGGCCTCGTAATCAACGCCCGCGTAAATGACATTGCCACGCACCACGTGTGGTTCGTACTCTTCCATCTCTTCGATGGTGCAATCGTGCTTCGCAAGATCCTCGATGGTGGCAAAGCGCTGCACCTTCTGGGCCACCAGGTCTCCGTATGGCATCGGGTGACGGATCGCAACGACTTTCAGGCCCCTTTCCATCAGGTACTCGATGATTTTCCGGGACGTCTGGCTCTTGCCACAACCGGTGCGTACGGCGCCGACAGCGATCACCGGCTTGGTGGACTCGATCATCGTGTCATTGGGGCCCAACAGCACGAAGTTGGCACCGGCCACATTGACCAGCGCACTCATACTCATCACTTTCTGGTTTGTGATATCACTGTACGAGAATACGCAATCATCGACTTCATGTTCTTCAATCAGCCTGGTCAGGTCCTCTTCTGCAAGAATTGGAATTCCTTCCGGGTACAGGTCACCCGCCAGTTCAGCCGGATATTTCCTGCCGTCAATATCGGGTATCTGGGCGGCCGTGAATGCCACGACGTTGTAGCCCTCGTTGCCGCGAAAATAGGTGTTGAAGTTATGAAAATCCCGTCCGGCAGCGCCCATGATGATCACGTTCTTCTTCATATTTAAGTACCTTTGTATGCTAAATATTTAACAAGGAAAACCCGGTGAGGGCTGCCATCTTACTCACTTTCAGGACCCGAATACACCCCCTCTTTATCCACCTGATTTCAATATCATTTTTAAGTCCAAAACATGCCTGTTTTTTGGTACATTGGACACTTCAAGTAATGGACAAAGAGGGAACTTGCCAGTGGCCAAAAAAACGTGGTTCCGGACAACCGTCATTTCGGCTGCAATACTGGTATTTACCGTTGCCTGCCAGCATCAACCCAGGGTTGAAGAAGTCACGCTGCAAGGCACTGGCGGTGTCAATGCCACGCAGCAATTAAGCAAGCCCTACCTGATCCTAGTATCCATTGATGGCTTTCGCTGGGATTACATGGATCGTTACCCGACACCCAACCTGGACCGCATCGCCGATGCCGGTTCAAAAGCGGAGCGACTGGTTCCGGTATTCCCCACGCTGACGTTTCCAAACCACTACTCAATAGCCACCGGCCTGTACCCGGCCCATCACGGCCTGGTGGCTAACGACTTCCTGGACCCCGAACGCGGCAAATGGTATTCGTTGAAAGACAGGGACGCCGTCGAGGACCCACGGTTCTACGACGGCGAACCCATCTGGGTGACAGCCGAAACACAGGGCATGGTTGCAGCAGCATTCTTCTTTGTCGGGACCGAGGCGCCGATCATGGGTGTGTCCCCTTCCCACTGGCGCAGTTTCGACAAGGACATTAGCGGGGAACAGCGTGTTGACCAGGTTTTGGCCTGGCTGGAGGAGCCGGAACAACACCGCCCGCACCTGGTCACCCTGTACTTCGAGGACGTGGACAGCAACTCACACTGGTACGGGCCGGACTCTCCCGAGAGCATCGAAGCCATCCAGAAGGTAGATACCTATCTCGGCCGTTTACTGGATGGTCTTGAGAAAATTGAACACGCCCAACAGGTCAACATCATCGTCTTATCTGACCATGGCCTGCGTGCATACCTGGAAGACCAACCGCCCTTCATCCTGGACCAATACGTGGATATCGACGGCATGAGCATCGTCGAAGGCGGTTCCTACATGTTCCTGCACCTCGAGGAGGACCAGGCCGGACGCGCCCGGAACATCGTCGATACCGTCAACCGGCACTGGCAGCACGGCCATGCCTACCTGGCGGGCGAAACACCTGCGCAATGGCGCATTGACGATAACCCACGCTTCCCCGATGTGGTCCTGATGCCGGAGGCGGGTTTCGCGGTACTCTCGAGTGATCAGAAAAGCGAAAAGATCACCGCCGGAGACCATGGCTGGGCGCCTGAATCTCCCGCGATGCACGGCTTTTTTATCACCAGCGGTCCAAACATCAAGCCCGGTCTCACGCTGGGCCCGGTCAGCATGGTCGATGTCTATCCGCTGATGACGTCAATACTGGGGCTCGAAAGCCCCGCTTATATCGACGGTGATAAAGACACGCTGGCCACCTTGTTCCAGGCCATACCAGACTGAGAAAACCCGCTCCGGTCAGACCTGATTTTTCCAATGGGCAAGATAGATGTTGTCCATGAACGAACGATTGTCCGGATCAGCAAAACCGGCGCCGATAAAGGCGTTGCCTCGCCCCCGGTCTGCAGCCTGCTCCATGCACGGTAAACCGCTGAAACCCAGCCCCGTATCCGAACAGGCTACCTGGTCCAGGAAGGTATAGGTGCGTGAACCCTCAGATGCGTTTTTAGTCACCTTCCATACCCCGGCCCAGACGTGATCCATCGAGACGTGGATATCTATGCGGTAGATACCATTGCCCAGCAGGTCCGGCAGCGGCCGGCCGGGACTCAGTTGCCAGTTGTCAATCGGTGTATCACCGTCGTTCAAGGAAAAGTCTTCGACAAAAAATGCCGGCCCTCCCGGCCAATCAGGACAACCCCTGAAAAGCGGTGAACTCACCTCGGGGTTGGCCGGGTCACGCAAGCAACTGGCCAGGATACCGATGGCCAGGCCGCGGCCACGATGGGGATCATCGGTCACCGGCCCCCTCAAGCCGATCGCAACATGCGGGCCGGTGTCCACGTCGAAAAAATCCCCGGTATGCCATTCACAAAAAAGCCCCATGGTTTCATCGTCTGCCGGGCCCGGATAATCATACAAGCGGAACTGGGGCTTACCCTGGCCAAAACCGAGCCCCACTGACCCGCATGACCGGTACGCGATGTCATGGGACTGGAAATAAGCCGGCAAATCCTCGCTGGACACCAACCGGGGTTGTTTTTGAGTTTTCATCCAAATACAGTTGTTGCTTAATGGTAGCTGGTATTAAAAGGTCTTCATATGCGACAAGTAACGCACATTTTGAGCACGGAAACAAACGGCCCGGGGCTGTACGACATCACAGCACAGGTGGCGAACTGGTGCCAGCAGCAAGGTATGCAGGACGGTCTGTTGACGCTGTTTATCCAGCATACTTCAGCATCCCTGACCATCCAGGAAAATGCCGACCCCGACGTATGCCATGACCTGCAAGACTATTTTGCCCGTATCGCGCCACGCAACGGTCCATACCGGCACAGCGCCGAGGGGCCGGACGACATGCCCGCGCATATCAAGACCGCCCTGACCCAGACCCAGTTGACCATCCCCGTACAGGGCTCACGACCCACCCTGGGAACCTGGCAGGGAATATACCTGTTTGAACACCGGGACCATCGACACCACCGCCGCATCGCCATGCACCTGCTGGGTTCATAACGTCAATTGATTTTTGGCTTATTAAAAGTTCTAATTGGGCAAACGGAGATACATGAAATGACACAAAAACAGGTAGCAGTCGTTTTATCGGGCTGCGGTGTATTTGACGGTGCCGAGATTCACGAATCGGTGTTATCCCTGCTGGCGATCGAGCAGCAAGGCGCCGCCTACCAGTGTTTTGCACCGGACATCCCGCAACACCACGTGATCAACCACCTGACCGGTGACGCGATGGACGAAACCCGCTCGGTACTTGTCGAAGCAGCACGGATCGCCCGTGGCGACATCAAGCCCCTGGCCGAATTCGAAGCTGCTGATTTTGACGCCTTGTTGCTGCCCGGCGGGTTTGGCGCAGCCAAGAACCTGTCGAGCCTGGCCTTCGACGGGCCGAACTGCAGTGTCGATCCTTACCTGGCAGGCGCCGTCAACGCGATGGTCGATGCCGGCAAACCCATCGGTGCACTGTGTATCAGTCCCGCAGTGCTGGCAAAGATTTTCGAAGGCAAGGCAGTGAAATTAACCATCGGCAATGACCCCGGCACGGTCGGCGCCATCGAGGCCATGGGTGGGCAGCACCAGGAAACCACCCACGGCGAGGTGGTTATCGATGAGCGATACAAGCTGGTCACCTCACCGTGTTACATGCTCGATGCAAACATCGGGCATATCGCAGAAGGTGCGGAAAACACGGTGCGGGCCCTGTTGGCCATGGCCTGAACGGGCGGAAAGTATAGTTATCTATTCGGAGGCCGGCCTATTCCCAGCCTTCCTTTTTTGCGCTTGCCAAGCCTGGCCGCCAACGGTTTCTTACACCCGGGTTTGCCCTCATACTGGTCCGCTATGAAATATTCAATACGCGACGCCACGGTTGCAGATCTTGACAGCCTACTGGCCTTGAACGAGTCAGAGGTCCCCCACGTTGGCAGCATCACGCTGGCCGACATGCACGATTTCCTGGAAAAAGCCGCGTATTTCCGTGTGGCCTGCAGTGATGGTAACAACATACTCGCAGTCCTGATCGGGCTGGCACCCGGCGCCGATTACGCAAGCTTGAATTACCGTTGGTTCAATGATCGCTATGAAAAATTCGCCTATATCGACCGTATCACCGTTGCCATTGATGCCCGGCGTCTGGGCATTGCTGAGGCGCTGTACGCGGATTTTGAGCAACAATCCGCCGGCTGGGCGGAGCACCTGTGCTGCGAGGTCAACCTGGTGCCGGAAAACCCGGTCTCGATGACCTTTCACAAACGACTGGGTTTTAACCAGGTGGGTACGCTGGAAACTGGCAACGGTACAAAAATGGTCGCCCTGTTGATGAGGAAAATCGGCTAGAATTCACCCCCATGCTCTTTCCATAAAAAAGGGATAACCATGGACAGTTTTTTGATCTCGATCGCCGGAAATATCGCTGCGGGGAAGTCCACGCTGACAAAGGCGCTTGAAAAGCGCTCCGGCGGCAAGATTGTTGCCTTTCTCGAACAGGTCGATTACGTGAAGAAACACGGCTACCTGGAGAAATACTATAACGCCGTAAGCGCCTACGACCATCTCAAGGGAAACAAGCTCGACAACCGCGACCCCGGTAAATTCCTGAAAGTCAAAGAGGAAGCCGAATACTGGGGTTACAAGATCCAGGAAACCTATTTCCTGTCAAGGCTGCTGGACCAGGGTGTATTGAATGAGTTACTGCGTGAAGGCCAGTCGGTCGTGCAGGACCGCAGCATCTACGAAGACCATGTCTTCACCAAGAACTCCAACAACCACGAATACATCACGGATACGGACTACCGCAAGTACCTCGATGTGTTCGAGTTGATGATGGGCGACAAGCGCAAGCCGGACCTGGTCGTCTATCTGGAAAGCGACGTGGAAGCCCTGAAGTCCAGGATCATCGGTCGTGACCGCTGGGAAGAAACCGAGCTTGCGAAACCCGAAAATAATTACCTGGCCAACCTCAACGAACTATACCGGCCATGGATCATGAAGTGCGGCCTGCCCTACCTGATTATCGACACCGAAGACATCGATTTCAGGACCCCGGAAGGACTCGAACAGGTTGTTGAAGGTGTTATCGATGCCGTTCCGGGAACCAGGGGGCTGTTTCAATGAAAAGAACCATCGGAATCATGGGGAATATCTCGGCGGGCAAGACCACGCTGTGCAAGCTGCTGGAAAAACGCTGGGGCTATGTGTTCTACCCCGAAGAGGTTGATGAACTGGTGCTCAATTATTACTACGGGGATCGCAGGAAGCACGCCTATAACACGCAGGTGTTCTTTCTTTCCAGCAGGTTCCGGAACTGGTGGCACATGACCATTTCGCCGCACTCGGGCGTGACCGACCGCATCAAGGAAGAAGATATCCATATCTTCACCGAGAAAAACTACCGCGACAAATTCCTTTCAAAGTCGGAAAAAATGATCCTGACCCACCAGTTCGATGCGATGAAACACCGGATTCCTGAACCGGACCTGGTGATCTACCCGCACACCGAGGTCGATGAACTGAAATTGCGTATCGAAAAACGGCTGTTGAAGGAAGGCAGGGTTCGTGAGGGTGAGCGTGGCCTGCTGGCTGAGAGCGACAACTACCTGGAAGACCTGAACGGTCTTTACGAAGAATTCTACCCGCGCTACAAGGGCAACAAGCTACGCATCGAGAGCAAGGACTGGAAACTGGTCAACGACGACGGCTCGATTCGCTACGACAGCGAATCGGCGGACAGGCTGCTCGAACTTATCAAGGACGCCCTGGAGCGCCCCAAACAGGGCTGATCACCAGGTCCGCACCCGTCACCGGGTGTTACATATCTTCCGGCTCACCCTGCCATAGCAGCCGGTAGCCCAGCTCGTCGGCATCGTCGACAAATTCCAGCAACGCCTCGAATTTCTCCTTGAACAGCTTGTCCGCGTGCGAGCGCTCATGCTGGTCAAAGGATTTCCAGTAGGTCAGGATCGCGACGTGCTTTTCGTGCTTGTCGGGGTTATTGATCGATCCTTCCTCGGAAGCAAAGCCGGTAAATTCAAAAACCTGGCCGGCGACAAAACCACCTTCATCCCGGTAGTTGTTTTTAACCACGTTACACATTTCACCGAGTTCAAGCTCGACGTCCTCTGCGGTAACGCCCTCTTTCAGGTGAACACGGTTGAACAGCATAACGCAATCGAATGGAATCGTAATCGGATGAAACATTGTTAACTCCTGTAGCAGTCAATATAAGTACATATGGACCTGGCAATTATCTGGAACAATCTTGCCTGTAAGCCAGCACACTGCCAACATGGGGCCCTGTATTCTGAATTCAAATTAAGCATAGATGGTAACCCATGCAAATTCTCGAAACTGACCGCCTGGCACTACGTCAACTTGCCAGCAATGACGCCGCGTTCATCCTGCGCCTGGTCAACGAACCGTCGTGGTTACGCTACATCGGCGACAAGGGCGTCAGCACACTGGATGAGGCCAAAGACTACATCCAGACCGGTCCGGTTGACATGTATCAACGCCTGGGTTTCGGACTGTGGCTGGTCGAATTGAAGCCCGGCATGGAGCCAATCGGAATCTGTGGCCTGCTCAAACGCGACACGCTGGATGACGTCGATATCGGTTTTGCGCTGTTACCGGAGTTCTGGCACAAGGGCTATGCGTATGAGGCCGCTGCCGCGACCCTGGACCACGCAAAAACCCACCTGGCACTGGAACGCATTCTCGCCATCACGACACCGGACAACGCAGCCTCCTGCAGCCTTTTGGAGAAGCTGGGTTTTGCGTTGGAAGAACTGGTCCGTCTCAGCCCGGATGACGACGAGTTGAGGCTTTACTCGCTTAACCTTTAACAAAGTGCTGGCCCGGTTCTTCAGCGACCAGGCGTACTCATGATCAATTCTCTGCTGCTGGTATCGGTATCGTCAGTGAACTGGCGTGACCCTCCAGGTAACCACTCCAGATACTGCTTATCCCGATCTCGATGGAACCGGGTTTTGACCAGTCATAACCTTTCTCTTCGAACCAGGCCGCCGGCAAAATAACCGCCATCTTGTACACATCGCCCTGTTCTCCCAGCGGCGCGATCACGTGGGGGACCGAACGGTTGGGGTTGTCCATCGAATCATAGGATTTGGTGTCGTAACCCAACTTCCTGTGGCGGTCGATGATAAAAGTCGCAAGCTGCTCGCCACCATTGTTGACTAAGATATCGAGGCCGTTCAATACGAAATACCTGATCTTGGCAAACTCGCCATCCGCGGTCTTCCCACCGGACGCAATATACAGATGGAACCCCCCGCTTTTGTCCTTGCTGGGTGTGACAACATCGGATTCCCTGACAAAGAAGGTATAAGCCGGTACCTGGCCGGCGCTGATGTCATGCGTAAGCGGATTTGCATATTCAAACGGCGGAAACAGCAACAGCGGGTTCAACGCGTAGTTACGGATATTGGTGCCCTTGTTTGGGTTCGCAAAAAGGTTCAGGGAAAAATCGAGGTGCGCCCTTGGAAATAACGGGGTTGGGAGCGGGGAATACCCGACGAGTGCGATTTGTTCGCCAGCCTCGAAAACATACTTGCCGAACAGGTCTTCATAGGTCGCTTCGGTATTGTCCGTGAACTTTTTCGCTACCCCGTTCAGGTATGAAAGGCTCCTCGAGTCCAGGTGCCGGTAACAGGTGTAGTAGTGGTAGTAGGCCTTACCGTCGTTATCGTAATAGGGTGTCTCCAGGCTGTGTTTCAGGATGAGCTTGTACCCGGTACTGATCAGCGCTATCGAAACCAATTGCCCTTTCTGGACGGCGTAAACTTTCTTCAGGTAGGTTTGAGGCGCCCGGACTTTCACGCGCTTGCCCTGTTCTGTTTTCACCTTTCCGGTTTCCATTGGAAAATAGGCGACATCCATCGCTGGATGGAAATCAAAGCGGTCGCTGAAGCGGCGTTCTCCATAGCCAAAATAGTTCAGGCGCAACCCGTCCTCCAACGACTGGATTCCTCCTTCGAAAGACTCCAGCGGGAAAACCGGCGGGTCCTGCTTCACCTGCTCCTGCAACGCCTTGACGATACTCGAGGCCGAGCTGGCATCGATTTTCTGGGCAAATGCGTTGCCACCGGCAATCATGCAGGAACAGCTTAAAACCAGGAAAAACTTCAATAACTTGTCATTCAGTCCATTCATATCAATTACCTGGTTGGTGGTCCCGGTCAGGTGTCTGTTGCGCATTGCCGGTCCAGCGATCGACCAGCGTGGCCGTCGAAATCTGGCTCAGGACATTGACCGCCGAGCGCATCATGTCGGGGATCCGGTCGATGCCGAGCATCAACGCGAGCCCCGCCACCGGAACACCAACGGCATCCAGCGCTGGCGCCATCGTGACCACGCCTGATGACGGAACTGGCGCCACTGTCAGTGACACCAGGAACGTGGCCAACATTGCTGCGCCGATCACGGCCAGCGGTATTGGCACACCGTAAAGATGGGCCAGGAAAACAACCGCGGCACCCTGGAAAAGCGCACTGCCAGGACGATGCATCGAAGCGCCAAGCGGCACCAGCAGGTCCGCGATGGTTGCGGAAACGCCGAGGTCCTTCTTCGCCTCTTCCAACGAGACCGGAATCGCCGCTGCCGTGCTGGTGGTCGAGACTGCGACTGAGACTGCACCAAAGGTACCCTTCAGGTAGCGGATGGGGCCGATACCAGCCACGAAGTACACCAGTGGCAGCGTCACCAGCGACAGGAAAATCACCAGCCCGGCAAAAACGCAGATGATGAAAACACCCAGGGACATCACCAGGCTCCAGCCCAGCTTGGCAGTGACCGGTGCGGTGAGGCCAAAGACACCGATCGGCGCCAGGTACAGTATCCACCACACGAGCTTGATCAGCGCGTCGCTGATGGCATCGGCGATATTGACAAGGCGATCGCGGCGCTCAGCCGCTAATGTCCCGGTGGCAGCGGCCAGCAGCGCCGTGAAAACGATTAACGGCAATATGGTTCCCTTGCTGGCAGCAGCAAATGGGTTGGAAGGCACCAGCGAGACCAGGAACTCGACAAAACCCTGCAATTCCGGAACCGTCGTGGCCGTGGCTGCCGGCATGGAAACCTCGCCGACGAATCGTAACCCGAACATCATCGTCGCCATTCCGATGGCAATACCTGGTACCAGTGTCAGCCAGTAGTACGCGAGCGCCTGCCCACCGATTCGCCCGAGCTTGCGTGGGTCACCAAGACGCGCAATGCTGGTAAATATGACTGTCACGATCAGCGGTATCACCACCATCTTGATCGCATTCATGAAAATTGCCCCAAAGGGCGCTGAGCCGTTAGCGATTGCAAGCAGGAAATCGTTACCAGTGGCAGAAGCGGCCAGGCCGACGAGCAAGCCCAGTACGAGACCTAAAGCGATTGCAAAATGCAGCATGTCATTGGCTCCTTACTTTGTATAGGTTGTTCAATCAATGCGGCCATCGCCGAGGTAGGTTTTTGCAAATTCCACGGCTCGCTCTCTAGGCACTACGTCACCGGTGACCCTCATCGTAAGTTTCCTGGCCTGCCTTGTGCCGCCCTGCTTAAGCAGGCCCGCGCAATAAGCACCCGGATCGAGAAACAGAACATCCGGAAACAGGGCCTCCATCTCGGTCTTGACCATCGGGAAACAGGTGCACGCCAATACCGCGACATCCGTGTTCGCCAGGGCATCGCCGAGGCCGTCGGTCAACACCGAATCCCCATTGTTTCTCGCGAGCCTGAAGCGTGCAATATTCCGTTCCAGCGTGGTCGCGCCAATGGTGCTGACCTTCGCATCCGGTACGGCTTTATCAAGGATGTCAGCGTAAAGCGGTTGGTTAGCAGTAAATTTCGTGCCGATGACCAGGACTCTCCTGCCCACCAGGCGTTCGGCTTCGATTTTTGCCATTGCCTTGAAACAATCCACCATCGAAACGACTTGTTTCAAGCCGGAGGGTGATTGTTCGGTGCGTGGCAACTGGTGATACCTGATCGACAGCGTGTTACAGGCGATCACCAAAGTATCAGACAACTCCGCGGCGGCGGCCAGCCAGTTGCCGGCAACCTCGGCGATGGCGGTGTCATCTTTCACGCCCAACGGATTGATCGCGTAATCCGCCATGAACACGGCCTCATTCGCGTAGCCTGAATGCCACAGGGACTTGAGTACGGACAGGCCGCATATACAGGTGTCTGCAATAAAGATCGGTCTCGGATCAGGCATGTGTCTTTTGCGTCCTTACAACTCCCTTTTGAGTACCCGGCCCGGAAACGCGGCAGTCCTCGCGCCCTTGTCGATTACGGCCGTTCCGCCAACGATCACGTAGTAAAAACCGCTGGCATATTGATGGGGGTGCGCCCAGTCGTCGTTGTCCTGTACTTTTGCAGGGTCGAATATGTTGATGTCGGCGACCATGCCCTCCGCCAGCAGGCCACGGGTTGTGAGATTGATGCGGCTCGCCGGCAGGGCGGTCATCTTGTAAATGGCCTGCTCCAGGCTCAAAACACCCTCCTCCCTCACGTACCTGGCCAGCACCCTCGGGTAGGTGCCATAGTTGCGAATATGCGGCACGTTTTTTCCGAACGGCACGGCCGAACTGTCTGAGGCAATGCTGGTGAACGGCGCCTGCATGATACGTTTCACGTCTTCCTCGACCATCATGTGGTAGATCGCGGAAGCGTCGGCGTCATACAGGATTTGCATCGCCACTTCCGCACCATTCTCGATGGTAGGCTCATAGCCGTTCATCACGGTTACCTCGGCCATGGTCTTACCCGAATACTCCGGGTGCTCATCGAAGGACGCGATCGTGATTCGCGACAGGTCACCGGCCGCTCGTGCGCCGTTCAGTTTCCTGATCGTGTCGGCCTTGACCCTGGCGCGTGTATCCGGGTCGTCCAGCCGCGCCTGGAAGTCTTCCCGGCTGCCGGCCCTCGCCCAGGTTGGGAAAACGTTCGCCAAACCGGTGCTGCCGGCCGTGTAAGGATACTCATCCACGGCGACGTCGAGACCTTCAGCCCTGGCGTCCTCGATCATACCCAGGATGATGACACTGTCACCCCACATGGTGTTATCTGCCACCTTCAGATGGGAAATCTGCACCGGTAATCCAGCTTCGCGGCCAATGGTGATGGCTTCCTCTATGGCCTCGATGATCAATTCGAATTCGTTCCTGATATGCGAGGCATAAATTCCGTTTTCCTGCGCTGCGACACGCGCCAGTGTGATCACTTCATCCGTTTCGGAATAGGTTCCCGGCAAGTAGATCAGGCCGGTTGAAAGACCGAAGGCGCCCTGCTCCATGGCCGTTTTGACCATGGCCTCCATCTGGACCTGTTCGGCGGCCGTGGGCGCCCTGTTGTCATTATCCATGACCTCGGCGCGCACGGCGTTGTGGCCAACCAACAGCCCCAGGTTCAACGCGATACCGGTTTCCTCAACAGCCTGGAAGTATTTGTCGAAATGGACCGGCGAACTGCCGCAATTACCGGCCAATATGGTCGTTACGCCCTGGTGCAGGTAATTCTCAGCACCCGGGTTGTCCATGATATTACGGTCTGCATGGGTGTGGAGATCGATAAAACCGGGTGAAACCGTCAAGCCAGTGGCATCTATAACCCGTCTTGCCGTGGTACCGTCGAGGTCGCCGATCTTGACGATCCGGTCACCGCTAATGGCAATATCGGCAACGTACGCGGGTGAACCTGAACCATCGACAATGGTTCCATCCAGGATCACCGTGTCGTAGACCAATGACGTGTCCGCCAGGCCATTGGGACCGCTGCCCTGTATCGATTGGCAACCGGTTAATATCACCAGCGCCACCTGCAGCATCAACAACCCCAGTAGTGCTCGTTTCATAACAACTTCCCTTCAATAAACATGTCCCGACCGCTGAAAACTACCCTGCCCATCGACGGAAATTGCTTCAGCAAGGCCCGTGCCTGTTGCAGTAGCGGATGTCCATGTGGCCCTCAGGTTTTCAGCACGCGATCCAGGGCCTCTGACAGGCTATCTACCGTGCGCTCCGTGTCCTGCAACTTGTCGAGCCCGAACAAGCCCAGGCGGAACGACTTGAAATCTTCCGGCTCATCGCACTGCAGTGGGACACCGGCGGCAATTTGCAGGCCCTGGGCGACGAATTTGCTGCCATTCTGGATACCCGGGTCATCCGTGTAATAGACCACCACACCCGGCGCCTGGTAACCTTCAGCAGCAACACTCCTGAAACCGTGGCTTTCCAGCAGCGCCCGGACTTTTCCGCCCAGTTCCCACTGTTTCTCACGCATGGTTTCCAGGCCACGGGAACAGGTCTCCAACATGTTGTCCCGGAACGCCCTTAGCGCATCGGTTGGCAGCGTGGCGTGGTAGGCGTGCCCGCCATTTTCATAGGCGCGCATGATATCCAGCCATTTCCGCAGATCGCAGGCGAAGCTGTCGCTGGTGGTTTCACCAAGCCGCTCCAATGCTGTCTCACCCAGCATGACCAGCGCACCGCAGGGAGAGGAACTCCAGCCTTTTTGCGGGGCGGTGATCAACACGTCCACGCCGCAGGTTTGCATATCAATCCACACGCAGCCCGAAGCAACACAATCGAGTACGAACATGCCGCCGTACTCATGCACGGCTTCGGTAACGGCCTTGATGTAATCATCCGGCAGCAACATGCCCGAGGATGTGTCCACGTGCGGTGCAAATACGACATCCGGTTGTTCGGCGCGGATCGCTGCTGTCACCTCGTCAATGGGTGGTGGCGCAAATGGCGCCTGCGGTCCCGCAGAGCTTTGGCGGGCCTTTATTACCTTGGTCTCATCGGTGAGACGACCCGTATCAATGATCTGGGACCAGCGAAAACTGAAAAAACCGTTCCGGATCACCAGGCATTTCCTGCCGGTGGCGAACTGCCGGGCGATGGACTCCATACCGTAGGTGCCGCCACCCGGCACGACGACTACCGCGGCGGCGTTGTACACGTCCTTGAGCGTGGACGAAATGTCCCTCATCACCTGCTGGAACGCCTGTGACATGTGGTTCAGGGACCGGTCAGTAAAAACAACTGAGTATTCGAGCAATCCGTCAGGATCAACATCGGGTAACAAGCCTGTCATTTCTAAGCCTCCTTGGCGTCGGCCCCATGGCCGAACGCAATGATATCTTCAAGTTCGCCGAGAAAGCGCAGGACTTCATCGGTCGTGTTGTAGTGGCACATGGAGACCCGGATACAGCTTGGCTGGCCCAGCGGGTCAAGTATGTTGCCGGAAAAATAGTCCGCCTTGCGCACGTGGGTACGTATACCCCTGGCGTTGAGTGCGGCAACGACATCGGGACTGGAAATGCCATCAACAATGATCGAGACCAAGCCCTCGCGTGCGGGATTATCATAGCCGCCAATCAGGAAGACCTCCGGCATATCCCGTAATCCGCGCTGATGACCGTCACCGTTGATGGCGATGTCGACCAGTCCGTGTTCGTGCTCGCCGATCGCTTCGCCAGCAGCCAGAATCCGGCTACGCCGGTCAGTACTGTCGGTAAATTGAGAACCCAGCCAGTCCAGGTATTCGATGACCCTGGTGGTGCAGGCAAAGGCAGAAGTGTCACGGGTTCCCATTTCCCAGAAATCTTCGGCAGTACCATCCAGGTGATCGTGCGGCAACGTTGCAAGGCGTGGTGAAACCCAGGCAAAGCCGTAATTGTGTCGTGAGAATACCTTGTAAGCTGAGATTGCATAGCCATCGATATCATAATCGTCGACCGCGAGTCCACCGTGCGCCGCGTGTTGAATACCATCGAGAATGATGATGCAGTCAGGGGACGCCTTGCGAATGGTCGCAACCACCGCCTCGATATCGACCGCCATTCCGGTGACCGGGCTCGTGTGAATAATGGTGGCAACCCGGGTGTCCGCGTCGACAATTTTGGCATAGTCCTCCGCAGTGACCGTGGCGGTGTCGTTATCATGGATCGCGGCCCGATACTCCTTGCCCGCGATCTTCGCCCAGCGTTTACCCGCGCTGGCAGTGGCCGGGTGCTCGAGCGTACTGCCGATCATGTTACCGCCCGGAGCGGACCCCAATGCGGCGGCCCGAACCATGCGAAACAGCAACTCGGTCCCCGATTCGCCGATAAACATCGGCCCATCGGCAACACCCAGGAACAAACGCATATTGGTGCGGGCCTCCTCGATGATGCGCACCAGTTCTAATGACGCCGGGTTGGTACGGCCCTGGTTGTCGGGCAGGCCGGCAAGCTGGCTGTTTATTTCAACGACTGACTTCAGTGTTAAGGAACCGCCGGCATTCTCCAGGAAAATGCGTGGCCCCTGGTAAGGGCAGTTGTCAACGTGAAGAAAACGGCCCCGGATTGCCTCTAGTAATTGCTGGCTAAACATTGATGTTCCTTACGATTCACTAGGTATGTCTCATTTGTTGATAAAAGGCGGCGGTGAGTTTTCGCTCTCCGCATACTTGCAAACAGGCCTGGTAGAAATCGTAACGGTACCTTTGTGATTGAACCAATTTGAATGTTGTTGGCACCTATAACCCCAGGCTATAGACCTGCTTATGGCTACGTCATTAAACCTTCCGGGTGTAAATGACCTTCGAAGAATAGTGTATCTTTAGGGCCTGTGCGAGCGAATAGTATTAACATTTGAATCCGATGATCAGGAAAGGTCTCAAACCCCGTTTCAAGCCGGCCTTTGACTTGCCTGGTGAAGACCATGATTACCGCAGGGTAATGAGGTTCAGGCGTTCCTGGGTAGCGATCGCTGTCCTCGCGGCTTTCGACGCGGTGTTCCTGATACCGGCCATCACTACCTTCCAGCAGGCTGCTGCAGAATGGGCCCGGTTTGATAGCCTGTTCGACCTGGTTGCGGCGGCATTCCTGACCGCCTGGCTGCTCGGCTGGTCGATTGGCCCACTGTTGATGACCACCATCCTGGCGCTATTGCTGTTCGGGCGCGAGGTGTTGATGGTCAAAGACGGGCGCGTGGTGATCTTTACCGGCGTCCCCGTTATTGGCGTGGAGGTGGAGTACACGGTATCAAGTATGCGCAACCTGCGTTTTGAACGCCCACCGAAAAAGTCCGGCACGTCCTGGCGTGGTAGCCACCTGGTATTCGATTACGGCGCCAACAGCGTTGCCTTGGGTTCCGCCCTTGGCGGTGATGACGTGATCGACATCAGGCATCGTATACAGGACGCCAGTGGCCAGACAATCCGGCGTGGCGAGGCAAGCGATGCGGAACTGGCCGGTCAATGGGAACCGGCAGAAGCCGCCGAGGCGGGAACGGCCTCGCCCGAGTCCTTTGCTCCCACAATTTCAGCCACTCCGGTCAGTTTGTCCTCGCCATCAACACTGGCACTGGTCTTCGCCAACCTCGTACCGCTGGCCGGCGCCGCCTTCCTGGGCTGGGACCTGGGCTACGTGATGGTGCTGTACTGGGCCGAGAGCGCGGTCATCGGTTTTTTCAATATCTGCAAGATCATCGTCATCGGCCGCTGGAAAGCCCTCTTTGCCGCACCGTTTTTTGCCGGGCATTTCGGTGGATTCATGGCGGTTCACTTCCTGTTTCTCTACACCTTGTTCATCAAGGGGCCACAGGACATGGGTGACGGCGACCTTTCAGAGGTGGTGCAGATGTTCGCCAGCCTGTGGCCGGCGCTGGCCTTGCTGCTTATCAGCCACGCATTGTCTTTTTTCAACAACTTTCTGGGCCGTGGGGAATACAGGAACCGCACGATACAGACCCAGATGTCCGAACCCTACCGACGCATCATTTTTATGCACCTGGTGTTGATCGTCGGCGGTGGGCTATCGATGGTACTGGGTGAGTCAACCCCGGTGCTGATGCTCGTAATCGTGGCTAAAATCTGGGTCGATGTACGAGCGCATCTGAAACAGAGAGGCTCATAGGGGGCATTTGCCGGGTTCCAAACCCGGCCTGGTCAAACACCGGCCCGGAAATCCAGGCCAGTGTTCTTTATCATTAATCCAGCAACAAACCACCCATATCTATTGCCTAGGGAACAATACGCATCATGTTGCCTGAGAAGCTACCCTGTTCATTAAATGTGAAGAACCAGGCAGCCATATTATCTTCGAGGTCCTCTGCATCATCCAGGTATCCTTTACCCTCGTAGAACCCATTTTGGTCCCCACAATCGGTCACTGTAAGGGAGATATCAAACATATTAAATGCCGTATCCGCAATCGTGATTTGCCCCGACCAGTTACAAGCCGCAGCAGTTGTACCCGAAATAGCCCCGTCGGGGGTAATGCTTGCGGTACCTTCGTCAAAGGTCTGCAGATCTTCAACTTCATAGGTGCCGGCCAGTTCCGCGAATGTTACCCCGCGAAAATATTGCTGGGGCACCGGGTACACATCGCCGAAGCCGGTATCAATGACTGGGATGAGGTACTCGAAGAAAAGACGGTAGTCCTCCACGATTCTACCTTCCATGGAATAATCACCCAAATTTTCACCCGTATCACCCGCATAGGCAGATCCAATACTACCGAAGTCCTTTCCTTCGACTGTGTGATCCCCCCAGAAAAAAGCGCCGTCCATTGCGAATCCGACAAAAAATCCCTCGCCGTCAATAAGTACCGTTCCGGGGAAGCCTTCATCGCTGGTTTCCGACCAGAAAACGCCTTTGTAGATGCCAGCGTGCGGCACTTCACTGCACTTGGACTTATGGACGTATGTCAGGCGGGTCATATGAAAACTTCCAAAACCATAGGGAATGGTTTGCTCGCTTAACTCATCGGCCTGGTACTCCACGTGTGCATTGTTGCAGTCAGTAAAATCGATATTAACCGTACCCCAGCGCTCCTGGGTTCTGGGGTTCGGGTCGAACTCTCCCCAAACCATACCCGTATTATGGTAGGCGACCCCCTCAATCCTGGCGCCGTTGTGCGGCCCACGTCCGACCAGCCAAGTTGGCGTGCCGTCGGGATTGTAGACATACCAGTAAAATACGGACTTGTTGGGTCCTATCACCTCGATGTTGAAGCCATGACCCTCCTGGTCACGGTTGAACCAGGAACCCGTCATATGCTGGGTGATTTCTATAGGATGGGCGTTGAAACTAATGAAAATAAGTGCAAAGGCAAAAAGCGAAAGTAACTTTTTCATGTCTTTACTCCTTTTAGAAGCAAGCAGACAAAAGGTACTTTTTCCTGGATCCAGACCTGGTTCAAGTCCCTTTAAATCCAGTTTTCACGTGAATTTCTGCGAATTCTGCTGAACCCTGCAGTTCTCACTCGAACTATCCTGCTGTGTATATTCCTCGTTTTTACTGCACTGAGGAAAAAGCGCCGCACCCCCCATGAGTTTGATTACATAAGGGCCGGGTATTGGCGGAAGTTGTCAACCTGAATCCGACCCGCATCGTCATCACGGAAGACTCACCATTCAGTATAAGAATTTCGGGGCTTTTTTACAATTAAATTCAGCTGCTTAGAACATCACATTCCGTTCTGCAAGCGGCATTTTTTTGACTGCTCAGCAAAGCTCTTGACAATGATCAATGCAAATAGTCAAAAACGGTCGCAGAATGAAGTTTGCGGCCGTAATAAAAAACCGGATTATTCAGTTCTGACCCGGATTCACACACCGAACGGGGTCGCCAGGGAACACGCTATGCCTGAGTCAAAAACAAAAAATACGGAACGTGAATTTCTCGCGCTGATTGGGCCATTCAAAGCCTCCGAAGATACAGACGCAAAGCTGCAACTAGAGGCCCAGGCCCTGCTGGTTTTTGTTGAAAATATCCTCGCGGCCGCTCAACAGGATGAAATCAGCCAGTCGCTTTGGCATCAGTACCTGGATGCCACTGGCCGCCCGGATTTCCTCGGCGCGCTCGAGACCCATGAGGCCCGCTGCCGCTGGGCCAACTGCATGTTCCATATTATCGATATGTCACAGTACAGTCTGCTCAAGATGTTCGAACAGCGTGTCAGCGAACACCCTGAAAGGGCGCTTTTCCGGGAGTTGGACAAGGCGGTCTCACTGTGGAGTTACGCAAAGGTATTCGCCTATATCAAGAAGATCGCCGCTGTGTTTTACAACACCATTGAGCAACCGCGGGTGCTGTTGTATCTAGAAAATTCGCCGGAAGGCGCCTGTGCCGACCTCGCCTGTCTGACCTACGGAATTCTCGACAGCCCGGTCGACCGGCATTTCGACCGGGACACCATCGCGTACATCGTGAAAACGCTCCGCATCAACATTGCGGTGACGGATACCGAAGCGCGTCTGCACCGTCTCAGGGAAGTCGCTAAACAGACCGGCATGCCGCTGCGGATTTTCGTCACCGACCCCCAAAATCGCGCCCTGCAGCAGGATGACTTGTACCTCGGCGAAGCCGCTACGCATTTGTCGGTGGAAGAAGCCGACGAAATCCTTGCAAAACGGCCCGTGCGGAACCTGCACGATGTCAGCACGGTCATGTTCACCTCGGGCAGTACCGGGGAACCCAAGGGAGTCGCTTTCACAAACTACAACCTGGTCACCAAGCGCTTTGCCCGCGCGGCGGCATTGCCTGGCGTCGGACGCGAAGAGACCCTGTTCTGTTACCTGCCGCTGTTCCACACCTTCGGGCGTTTCCTCGAAATGATGGGCATGATCTTCTGGCACGGCACTTATGTATTTGCCGGCAACACCTCGAGGGAGACTTTTCTCAAACGCCTCTTCGAGGTACAACCGACCGGCCTGATCGGTATCCCGCTGCGCTGGCAGCAGATCATGGATACCTGCTTCGAACAACTCGACCCGGCCGCCACGGCCGATGTCGAACAGGGCATATTCCGGGCGGTGGTCGGCAAACGCCTGCGCTGGGGATTGTCGGCCGCCGGTTACCTGCCGGCGAAGACGTTCAGGTTCTTTCAACGCAACGGGGTTTCCCTGTGCAGCGGTTTCGGCATGACCGAGGCGACCGGTGGTATCTCGATGACACCACCGGATAACTACCGTGACGATTCGGTCGGTATCCCGTTGCCGGGCATGGCCATGCGTCTCACCGCCGTGGGTGAACTCGAGATCGGTGGGCCTTACCTGGCGCGTTATCTCGGCCAACTGGAATCTGACGACCCCGGGCAGGCATCATTCAACGCGCTTACCGACGAGACCTGGATGAAAACCGGCGACCTGTTCAAGGTTGACGAGATGGGTCAGTACGAAATCGTTGATCGCCTGAAGGATATTTACAAAAACAACCGCGGCCAGACCATCGCCCCACGCCGCGTGGAAAAGAAATTCAAGGATGTTCCGGGTATCAAGAGTGTCTTTCTGGTCGGCGACGGCCGGGACTATAACGTTCTGCTGATTGTGCCGGACAAGGATGAATCGCTGCTCAACGCGACCTCGGGCGAACTGGAACGTGAACGCTATTTCAAGAACATCGTCACGACCGCCAACCAGGAACTGATGCCACACGAGCGGGTGGTGAACATCGCCTTGCTGGAGCGTGATTTCGATTTAGAACACGGTGAACTGACCCCCAAGGGCTCATTCCGCCGCAAGCAGGTGTTCGAAAACCACGCCACCCTTATCGAGGAACTTTACCTGCGGAACTTCGTGGAATTCGGCTGCAAGGAAGTTACGGTACGTGTACCCCGCTGGTTCTTCCGGGATCTCGGCATCCTCGAAACCGATGACATACTTTGCACCCCGGGCGGCCTCCACGACAAGGCGCGCGACCTGTTTCTCCAGATCGGGACAGCCGGTGACAATATCCGCGTTGGCGACCTCGAGTACTCGATCGAAAACAATGTCATCGACCTGGGACTGTTTGCGCGTCAACCATTGCTTTGGGCGGGCAACCCCGCCCTGCTGGCCTTCTGCCCGTGCAAGGAGGGCTGGGATGCGCAATTGGAAAACGTGTCAGCCCATGTATTCCTGCCATTCCGCGAGGCGACCGATCTCGTAGCCGTCAATGACAACGACAAGCTCATCAGCAACCAGAAACTGCGCACCCTCCACCGCCTGTTCAACGATGCGCTGTACCGTTCGGAAACGGTTGCGAGCGCGGCTATCGAACAGCTAGAAAAAACGCTGGCCAGTTCGGACGAGCGCCTGACGTTCCTGGTCAGGCGCCGGCTGGAAGCGCTGGCGCGGCACCCGGTCGAGAATATCCGCTGCCAGGCATACAGCATCATGCTGATGAGCCGGCCAATGCCCGAAAAAAACAAGGTCTACGGAGCATTCCTGAATTCGGGCCTGACTTTCCTCAACGATGAATACATCCACAAGCTCGGCGGTAAAAATATTCAGCGCCGGCGTCTCGAAGCGCTGCGTCTGCGCATGCTGAACTACCGGAACAGCCTGCCCTGGCCGGCCACCCCGGTTGTCATCGACCAGATCGGCAAGTTGCTGACCCTGATGGCGGACTTCGTCAGGACCAACCCGGAGTACTACTACAGCATCAGGGGCGAACTGGCCAGCTGGATCGTTTACCAGACCGAGGCGAGCCTGATGCAAAAGGCCGAGACCCTGCTGACCAGTCTGACCGAGTGGTACAAGAAATACCTGCACGACAAAACCAACCTGTACCAGGAAAATGACTGGTCCGAGCGCATGGTGTTCGAAGAAAGCATCACCGAATATGAAGTCTGGCGGCTCACGGAGGTGTTCTCGCGCACCACGTTTTTGCACCAGTCCATCGCCATGGCATTTGACAACCACGGTTTTGACCTGATGGACGTCGCCCCCGGCGGCATGTGGTTCTCACGCCTGCTGTCACAACGCGGCCACAATGTTTACCGGGTCAGTATCAATACGACGGACGGCAACCATTACGAACTGATGGTGACCCTGCGGGAAGACTACGCCGCCCAACCCGTGCGCCAGGTACTGCACTGGTTGACCGCGATATCCGACCACCCCCACGGGCCCGGCACGCTGCCGAGGCTGGGTTGTGCACGGGCCGACCTGGGCATCCTGTCAGTCGCCTTCGTCAATGACCTGACGGTGTGGGAACGAATCCGTGAGTTCAGCAGTTCGAGGACCAATATTTTTATCAGGCAACGCCAGGGTTTCCTGGACAAGCTGTTTACGCGCGCCATGTCAGCCTTTTTCGCCGCTTGCCGTAATAGTGGTTACCAGATCGTACCCGGCCACCTGTCACCCGATAATGTAGTTGTGCCCGAACCGGATTACCGTTTAGGCGCCACCATCCTGTCACTGGGTGGCTGGCAGAGCTATGGCGGCCCGCTGTCACTGGTCAGGCCACTGATCAAGAACTTCTATGAACAGACGGCCAAGCACTATCCCTGGTCAAGCGATGCACTTAACAGGAAATGGATTTTTGAAGCCTGCGTGGAAGGCCTGGGAATCGATGAGGCAGAGTCGTTTCTGCACAAGTTGAAAGAAGAACTGGAGCGGGATAAACGCGATAGCGAGACTGTCCTGCGAGAAAAACTCACGGATTTCCTGGTCGAGCTGGAGAATGAGTATTACGTGCCGGTACCGCTGAGGAGCGCCATCGACCGTTACCTGGACTGGAAAGAGATCAACCCCAGCGCCACGCCCCGGGCCAAGGAAAACCTGATCGATACGCTGTACAAGCTTTACCGCATCGACCTGTTCGAAGAAATTGCGCGCTATCAACTGTACCGGCACACCTACTTCAGCGATGCGCCGGCCGAGGTCTGCAACTCTTTCGATTACCTGCTGGATGTGCTGAACGAACACCCGGAATCTAACGGCAGTTTCCCTGCCCGAATTGTCCGAACTGCAACAGACCCTGAAGGAAAAAGCGGACCGCCACGTGTTCAGCCATCTCGTATTCCCGCATGCACGCAAGGTGCCCGACCTCGAAGTCATCGCCGTCGGTGACCGCAGCATCAAGCACGTCATCGTCAAATCGTCCATCACGGCAAAGGACGGCACCAACTACTATGTCAGGGAATCGACCGAGCCATCCGAGGTCGGGCAACTGTACCGCCTGTTCCTGCGCCAGCGTTATCCGAAAACGGTATCCGAGCACGACCGGTTCTTTATCGTGGTCGATGCGCTAGACCGCCTGGTCGGCGGCCTGTTTTACGTGATCGAAAGCGAGCGGGTGGTGCACCTCGATGGCGTCGTCATCGCACGGCCATTGCAGAGCAACGGGCTCGGCAGCGCACTGCTGGAAGATTTCTGCATGCGCATGTCGAATTTCGGATTCGAAGTGGTACGGACCAACTTCTACCGCCGGAACTTCTACCTGAAACGCTCATTCCAGACCGATGAACGCTGGGGCGGGTTGGTCAGGTTCCTCGGCACGCAGACGGACGAAACGTAGGACACAAGGAATCGGTTTCAGTCTTATTAATACCCGGTACAGCGCCTGCGCAAGATCAAGTGAGACAACAGTGACTGGAGTCCGATTTCAGGGACAGCCGCAAGGTGCCAAGTTCAACCGTTTGCGGTATCCTACGCACCTCGATTCTTGGGCTCGGTTCACAAGCTCTTGTGAACCCAGCCTTCAACACACTCTACTTACAACAGGAGAGTTACCATGTCGCTTCCTTTTCTAGAACAATTGGGAATTGGCGAGTTATCGCTACCGATCTGTACCGGGGCCATTCATTCCGGTGATGACAGTGAGGGAATCCAGGAGTCGTACTCTCCTGCAGACGGCAAGTTAATTGGCAAAATCGGCAAGGCCAAGCAGAGTGATTACGAGCATGTGATTACTACTGCGGAAAAGGCCTTTGTGCATTGGCGCAGCGTTCCGGCGCCCAAGCGTGGTGAACTTGTGCGCCAGATTGGCGACAAGCTGCGCGAGATCAAGGATCCGCTCGGCGCCCTGGTCAGCTACGAAATGGGCAAGTCCCTGCAGGAAGGCCTCGGTGAAGTCCAGGAAATGATCGACATCTGTGATTTCGCTGTCGGCCTGTCCCGGCAACTGTATGGTCTGACCATGCATTCTGAAAGACCAGACCACCGCATGTATGAACAATGGCATCCGATGGGTATCGTCGGCATCATTTCAGCCTTCAATTTCCCGGTCGCCGTCTGGGCATGGAATACCATGATCGCAACGGTCTGTGGTGATGTGACGGTATGGAAACCTTCCAAAAAGGCACCGTTGACAGCCATCGCCATATTCAATGCCATTGGCGAGGTCTTGCCGTGACAATGACGTACCCGAAGGCGTCATGAGCTACATCATCGGGCCGGGTGTGGTTGTTGGTGAATCGATGATCAACGATCGCACGCATCCCCCTGATATCAGCGACCGGTTCTACCCGGGTCGGGATCAGGGTTGCCGAAGCCTGCGCCAAGCGCCTGGGCAAGTCCATCCTGGAACTGGGTGGCAACAACGCGATCATTATCACGCCGCATGCAGATCTCAAACTGACCATTCCCGCCGTTGTTTTCGGTTCCGTGGGTACCGCCGGGCAACGATGCACATCAACACGCCGCCTGATCATCCATGACAGCATGTATGACACGGTTAAGGATGCCCTGCTGAAAGCCTATAAGACCGTCAGGATCGGCACGCCTCTGGACGAAGCCAACCACATGGGCCCGCTGGTGGATACCGGTGCAGTCCAGGACATGCAGGATGCGCTTGCGGCCGCAAGGGATGAAGGCGCCAAGATCATTTATGGCGGTGAAGTCCTTGAGGGTGAGGGATTTGAATCCGGCTGTTATGTCGTACCCAGTATCGTCGAAGCGGAAAATGAAATGGACATCGTGCAAACCGAGACCTTTGCACCGATCCTGTACCTGATGAAGTACAGCGGTGGCGTTAAGGACGCCATCGCCCTGCAGAACGGTGTACCCCAGGGTCTGTCCTCATCCATATTCACAAACAATGTGCTCGAAGCCGAGGAGTACCTGTCAACCCGCGGGTCTGACTGCGGTATCGCCAATGTCAATATCGGCACCTCGGGCGCCGAGATCGGCGGCGCATTCGGTGGTGAGAAAGAAACCGGCTGGGGCCGCGAATCAGGTTCTGATTCCTGGCGCCAGTATATGCGGCGTCAGACCAACACGATCAATTATGGCAGTGAATTGCCACTTGCCCAGGGGATCGAGTTCGACTTTTAAGTTGTCGTACAACACAGCAAAAGGGGTCACCCGTGGTGGCCCCTTTTTTTGTCTGCTTTTTCGGTCAGCCCACGTGGCCGCCGATGCGGTTGAACACCATGTCCGGCACGAGCAGGTCATCACCGTTGCGTACCATGCGCGCCAGTGTTCTCTCGGGCGCCAGGCCCTGGTCATGCAGGAAGCGATTTGCTGCGTGGTTGTCCGAGGGCAATGCCGCGACGGTATCATTGCTTGCCAACCGCAGTTCCATAAGCGCCAGGCCGGCCTCGACATCCTGCGCCACGATGAGGCCCTCCCCTATCCCGGGCAGGTAGAAACCACGGATATCGCCAGTACCGGTGCAGACCCACCCCGTTCCGGCATGGACTGACAACAACTTATGCCTGTCCTCCCCGCTGGCGCTGTAATCCAGAGCCATGATTCCGGGGATATCCGCAGGCTTTATCCGCCGCACCGGAAGTGACGGTTCAACCTTGCCGGGCCGGTGTTGCTGGTAGCTCAGGTATTCACAGGACAAATGGAATCCCAAGTGCTCATACAATGGTCGTCCCATGCGGGTGGCAATCAGCAACTGCGTATTGCGGCCGTTGTTCTCAGCCTCATCGATGAGTGCCCGCGTCATAGCCAGGCCAAGTCCCTGGCGGCGCATGTCGGGCGCCACGATGATGTGGGAGAGCCAGGCTGTTTCCGCGTGCATGATCACGCTGCCGATGGCTGCGATCCGGTCGGCGTTTTCGATTTTCAATGGCCGGCAAAACGTCGCTTCGAGATAAAAGCGAAAATAAGGCACGATATCCTGCCAGACATCCGGTTGCAGGTAGGCGATCCGTTCCAGGTCCGGCGCTGTAAAAGGTTCAATCATTGTTGCCACCGAGTCGAAAGTGTGGACATGTGCATTATAGTCAATCCGCAACGGATTCCAGCGCATTAGCAGTAAACGGCAGTCCATCTGAACGGCAAATGTTGATAGAATTGTGAATTGCCCGGCCCAAAGCGCCCTTCCGACCCGACAACAGCGAACGATCCCGGAAATGCCACAGGAAAACCCACCCCAGTCTCATAAAGAGCACGTCGTGCTCGGCATGATTGCCGCCGTGGGAGCGTTTTTCATGTTCTCGGTCATGTTCATGTTCGCCAAGTTGTTGAGCCCGAACCATTCGGTTTTCGAGATTGCGTTCTACCGCAACGTGATCGCCATCGTGCCTTTCCTGGTCATGATCTTTGGGTTTGGCAGGCGTGATATTCTGAAAATCCGATCCAAACCCGTTCTGGTCGGCATCCGCGCCGTGATTGGCACGATCAGTCTTTTCGTCACCTTTACAGCCTTTTCCCTGATGCCGATGGCCGACACCTCGGCCCTGCTGTTTACGGCATCGTTGTTTATCCCGGTCCTCGGTGTGATTTTCCTGAAAGAATCCGTTGGCCCATACCGCTGGTCCGCCATTGTCGTGGGATTTGTCGGTGTGATCATCATGTCGAACCCGACCGGTGAGGTTTACACACTGGGCATAGTGGTCGCCCTGGCCGCAGCCCTGATGCACGCCGTGTTGCAGATTATCCTGCGCTACCTTGGCCCCTATGAAAGCCCGGAAACCATCAGTTTCTATTTCTTTGCCTACGGGATCGTGCTCGCCGCCTTACCAATGCCGTTTATCGCCGTCATGCCCACGGTGGCCGAAGTACCGTTGCTGCTCGGTGTTGGCCTGTCGGGCACCGCTGCGCAGTGGCTTGTTGTCCATCGCGTTTCGCCACGCACGCGCCGCAATCGTGACCGTGTTCAACTACAGCAGTATCGTCTGGTCAACCCTGTTTGGCTGGATGATCTGGAACGACTGGCCCATGCCCACCGTGATTACCGGCGCCGTTATCGTCATCGCTTCAAATATCCTGATCATCTGGCGTGAAAGCCGGCTGGGCAAAGTGACCGGCGCCAGGATCCAGGCAGAACTGTAAGCAACACCAGCTGCCCATTTGACACGCCAAATTTCAGACGGATACCAGCTTCAATAACCGGCTGCCTGTCCGTCCTTGCGGGATTCTGACGCGCCAAAATAGACCCCGGTTAAGGGATCTCTCAAAATGGCCTGGTAGCCACCGTAATCTCCCGCGGTAAAACCGATGTCATGACCACGCCCAAGCAGTTCCCGGATGACCTCGGCATCAAACCCCGTTTCCAGGTAAACATTGCCTCCATCACTCATCACGCTTCCCGTTGGCTGGCTCGATCCATAATGCAACATTCGGGGCGCATCGCCCGCTTCCTGCAGGTTCATCCCGAAATCCACCAGGTTAACGATGATCTGGGCATGGGCCTGCGGCTGGGTCGCGCCACCCATTACACCAAAGCTCAACCAGGGTTTACCCTCTTTGGTCACAAACGCCGGAATGATTGTATGGAATGGCCTCTTTCCCGGGGCGTAGGTGTTGAATTCCCCTTCGGTCAGGCTGAATAACTCCCCGCGGTCCTGCAGAACAAATCCCAGGTCCGTCGGAATCATTCCGGAGCCCATGCCGCGATAATTGCTCTGGATCAGCGACACCATGTTGCCGGCAGCATCGGCCGTGGTCAGGTAAATCGTATCGCCCTCCTGCAACGCAGGGTTTCCGGCAGCATAGCTTTTTGCCGCTTTTGCAGAATCTATCAGTTTACGCCGCTCATTCGCATATTCCTTGCTGATCAGTTCAGCCACCGGAATCTTGTTGAAGTCAGGATCCGCATAAAACCTGGCCCGATCCTCAAAAGCCAGCTTCTTGGCCTCGATAAAGGTATGTATGTAATCGGCACTGCCAAAACCCATGCCCGCGACATCATAGGTTTCCAGCACATTGAGTATCTGCAATGCTGCGATACCCTGGCCATTGGGGGGCAGTTCCCAGACGTCATAACCACGGTAGTTGGCTGGATACGGGCTCCACCCACTCCGAACGATGATTGGCCATGTCCTCGTAGGTCAGGAACCCGCCCTGGGATTCCATGAAATCCGCTATGGTGCGGGCTATATCACCCTTATAAAACTCATCTCTTCCGCCCCTGGCTATTTTCTCCAGCGTATTCGCCAGCCTGGGATTCTTGAATATCTCACCCTTCCTGGGAGTATGGCCGGAGGGCATATAGGTGTCCGCGAAACCAGGGTATTTCCCAATGCGTGCGACTGAGCGATCCATGTAGTAGGCAATGAGTTCCGTAACGGGAAATCCCTCGCGGGCATAGGCGATTGCCGGGGCCAGTATTTTCTGCATTTCCATGGAACCGAATTTCTTGTGCAATTCGAACCAGCCATCCACCGCACCAGGGACGGATACGGGCAAAGGCCCATAGGCGGGAATTTTTTCAAGATTATTCTCTTTGAAATAGTCCAGGCTCAGGCCCAGGGGTGAGCGACCACTGGCATTCAAGCCATACAGCTTCTGGGCTTTCGCGTCCCAGACAATGGCAAACAGGTCACCGCCGATACCGTTACCCGTAGGCTCCACCAGGCCCAGCACGGCATTGGCTGCGATCGCTGCATCAATGGCGTTCCCGCCCGCCTTCAGGATATCCAGTGCCACCTGGGTGGCCAGCGGCTGGCTTGTTGCTGCCATTCCGTGTGTGGCTATGACCTCTGACCTTGTGGCAAACATTTTGCCGGTGACTCTGTCCATGGCCAGACCCTGCCCGGAGAACAGCACCAGGATGGAGACTGACGCGCCTATCAACAGCTTACGTACCTTGTTATTTATCATTTTGGTCTCCCGGTATTTTTCTTGATAGTGATCATACTATGCTGTCCGTTCTTCCCAGACCTGGCACAACTCGATAATGACGTCGACCGCCTTGTGCATGTCGTGAGTTGAAATCCACTCATAACGCGAGTGGAAATTGTGCTCACCGGCAAAGATATTGGGTGTCGGCAAGCCCATGAAGGACAATCGGGAACCATCTGTTCCGCCACGGATCGGCTCGATCATGGGGTCGAGGCCGGCGCGGCGGAATGCCTCGCAGGCGTTTTCCACTACGTCGGGGTGGTGATCCAGCACTTCCTTCATGTTGCGGTAGGATTCTTCGACTTTGACTTCAACGCTTGAACCCGGCCACGCATCCACCGCCTCGAGGGCCAGTCGTTCCACCAGTTGCTCCATCTCCTGTAATTTTGCAGTTTCGAAATCCCGTACCAACAGCTTGACCGAGGTGCTGTCGACGCTGGCGTCCATCATGTACGGGTGAACAAAGCCTTCGTAGCCTTCGGTCAATTCCGGCGCCAGACCGTCCCTCGGTAACCGGGCGACAAAATCCGCCGCAACCTTAATGGCGTTGACCATTTTACCCTTGGCAAAGCCGGGGTGGGTGTTGAAACCATGAAAGGTCGCAGTGATGGCGTCAGCGGAGAATGTCTCCACCTGCAGCTCACCGAGGGTTTCACCGTCCATCGTATACGCGCAGGCGGCGCCAAAACGCCCGACATCGAAATGATCCGTACCACTGCCCACTTCCTCGTCCGGAGTGAAGCCGACGCGTATTGCGCCATGGGCGATTTCCGGGTGGGCAAGCAGGTATTCCACCGCGCCCATGATCTCGGCCACCCCGGCTTTGTTGTCAGCACCCAGCAGCGTCGTACCCGAGGCGGTGATGATGTCATTGCCTATCTGGCCCGCAAGATGCGGGTTGCCCTCGAAAGTGATCACCGCCGACGGATCATCCGGCAGCACGATATCCTGGCCCTGGTAGTCGCGGTGGAAAATGGCCTTGACGCCCTCCCCGCTCATTTCGGGTGAAGTATCCACATGAGCCAGGAAGCCAATCACGGGTACGTCGTTCTTGTCACTGGTTGCAGGCACAGTGGCAAATACGTAGCCGTGCTCGTCCAGTACAACATCTTCCAGGCCGAGCGCCTTCAATTCATCAAACAGCTTTTGCTGCAGTTCGAGTTGGCCAGGGGTGCTGGGAAAGGTGTCTGAATCCTCGCAGGACTGGGTGTTGATCTTGACGTATTCAAGAAACCGCTCGACACAGTTGGTTGCGTACACTGGGGCGCTCATTTAAACCTCCTCGGGGCATTTGGTCCAGGGACCTGGTAGCACTTTCAGGACCGGTCTTCAGCTGCTTGTATTGTACCCGATCTACCCATTTTCAGGATCCCCGGAGGGCCCGGCTTGACCACCGGCAGGGCATAGACAATGACCAGGGTCCAATTTCCGCTGCATCGCTCCTGTAAAAATATTTTGCATCTAGGGGTTGACAATGTATAGGTATTGTATAATTATAAATAGCAAGACAGACATGCGTTACCCAGATCGTTTCTGACTTAAACGCTTTTCAATTATTATAAATACGCCTCAGTCGGCGCCTAAGCAAAGCAAACTGATTCTTAATGTATAAATTACGTATAATATTTATTGATTTTAATAAACAGGCTTAAGAAAGGAGCAGCAGAATGAACAATACCAAGCCGCGAGAGACTGCTCTTTATCCTATCCGCACGGTTTCCGACCTGACAAAAGTCAACCCGATTACTTTACGCGCCTGGGAGCGGCGTCATGGCCTGTTTGAACCGGTCCGGAAAGACAGTGGCCATCGGCTCTATACACAGGAACACATTGATTTGATCATACGCGTCGTCGGCCTGCTGGATCGCGGTATGCGCATTGGCCAGATCAAAACACAGCTGGAAGCCGAAAATGCGGCACACATGACGTCCGACCAGGTGATCAACGATACCTGGAAGCGCTATATCGATCGCATGATCGCCGCAGTCATTCAGTTCAATGAGGCAGAGCTCGAAGACGTTTATGGAGAGGCGCTCGCGCTTTACCCGATCGACAAGGTCACTGAAAAACTCTTGAAACCGCTGCTGACCGAACTTGGCCGCAGGTGGGAAAAAGATGAGGGCAGCATCGCCGAAGAACACTTCTTCAGCTTTTACCTGCGCAACAAACTCGGCGCGCGTTTCCATCACCGCACCACGCCCAGGAATGGTCCCAAATTACTGATGGCCTGCCTGCCGGGCGACCGGCACGAGGCAGGTCTGCTCCTGTTCGCCCTGACAGCCAATGCGGCTGGCTATCAAACGATATTGCTGGGCTCCGACATGCCACTGGACAACTTGGTTGACGTAGCCAGGAAAACGGATTCCAGGGCCATTGTCTTATCGGGACTCTTACAGCCCAAGACCGAAATGCTGGACCGGGCCCTGCCCGCTTTGACCAGGCAGTCACCGGTGCCGGTATTTCTTGGCGGCCATGCATCCGCAAAAGTTTACGACTCGCTGAAACGAGCCGATGTGGGGGTGCTTGGGACGGATTTGAACGCAGGTCTCGAACGCCTGCGTGATGCAGTACCATTAAATAGACAGGAAGCGACATAATGCAGCAGGTAGCGCACATGGCAAAAAATGAGCCAGGCAAAAATCCGGGCGCCATCGGTTGGGCGGAAATGGGCCTGATGCCCGACCGGGTCATACGCGCCGGTATACGCCGTTTGAATCGCCAGCGTCTCGAGGATATCGATGCCGCTGACCTGGAGCGGTCATCACGAGCGCTGTCAGAATTCGTTGCACAAATGAATATTGCCGAGATAGCCCCGGTGCCTGAACTTGCAAATGAGCAACACTACGAAGTGCCTGCGGAGTTTTTTGGCCTGGTGATGGGTGATCATCGCAAGTACAGTAGTTGTTACTGGAATGATGACACATCGAACCTTGTTGATGCCGAGGCTGAGGCGCTACGAATTACCTGCCTGCACGCTGGCATCGAAGATGGTATGCATGTGCTTGATCTTGGTTGCGGCTGGGGCTCGCTCAGCTTGTGGATCGCCACGCACTTCCCAAACTGCAAGATCGTTTCGGTCTCCAACTCGAACAGCCAGCGGGAGTACATCACCAACCAGGCCAGGGAACGGGGCCTGGACAATATTTCCGTTATCACCTGCGACATGAACGTTTTCGATACGCCGCAACGCTTTGATCGTGTTGTTTCGGTGGAAATGTTCGAACACATGCGTAACTACGCTGAACTCTATCGACGGATCAGCACCTGGTTACGACCACAGGGGCAAATTTTTCAAGCACATATTCTGCCACCGCAGTTGCGCCTATGAATTTGTTGACCAGGGGCCCAGTGACTGGATGAGCAGGCATTTCTTCTCCGGTGGAATCATGCCGAGCGACAACCTTCCGCTGCATTTCCAGCGGGATCTTCATTTGGCCAAGCAATGGCGCTGGAGCGGACGGCATTATGAGAAAACAGCCAATGCCTGGCTGCGAAACATGGATATGAAAAAGGCCGAAGCCATGAAGATCATGGCCGGGACTTACGGAACCGAAAACGCCGCAAAATGGTTCATGCGTTGGCGCATATTCTTCATGGCCTGTGCAGAACTCTTTGCTCACAATGACGGGCGTGAATGGTACGTGAGCCACTATCTTTTCGAGCGCCAGGCAGACACCAAAAGAGCGGCAGGGAAATGAGCCGCACGCTGATCAATTTTGTCTCGTTCCAGGCTCGGCTGGTTCGCCTGTGTGCTCAGTGCCGCGAATGGGCTGCCTTGGTTGGGGCTGCTGACCGTGTGCCTGATCGTTGCAGCGCACGTCCGGACTGCTGATCGACCGTCTGACGAGTTGCAGCTACTTGGCTTGTGCGTGGTTATTGGCCTGGTATTTGACAGCCTGCTGGTGAGCAGTGGCTGGGTGCGCTATCCAAGTGGCATGTTATTCTCCGGCATCGCCCCTTACTGGATCCTGGCCATGTGGGCCCTGTTTTCCACCACGATAAACTACTCGATGGGCTGGCTGAAGAGCAGCCTGGTCCTGGCGTCCGTGATGGGTGCAGTATTTGGCCCACTGAGCTACCTGGCCGGTCAGCGGCTGGGTGCGATCGAACTGGTAGACCCACGCTCCAGCATGCTGGCCTTGGCGATCATCTGGGCTGTCGTCATGCCCACCCTGGTTCAGGCTGCAACTCGTTTTGATGAAAAGCGCAAGCTCGCGTCCGTGGTCCCGTTACAAGAACTTCCGGAAACGGAGTAAACGATGATTGATTTAACCGCATTTTTCTGGTCCGGTGCACTCCTTCTGGTGATAGCCGCAATTTTCTGGCTCATCAGCCTGGTACGCAATGATGTAAGTATCGTTGATTCATTGTGGTCCCTGATGTTCCTGTTCGTCGCCATCGTTTATGGCTTGATGGACGGGAATAGCGGACCACGTGAATTACTGGTTCTGATTCTCGTCGCCGTTTGGGCATTGCGTCTGTCCATCTACATCACGTGGCGAAATCACGGGCAGCCGGAAGACTACCGCTACCAGGAAATCCGGGCCAACAACGAACCCGGTTTCCGTTACAAGAGTTTCTATATCGTATTCGTTCTGCAAGCTGTTTTGGCCTGGTTTATCAGCCTGCCGCTGGCAGGGGCAATCAGCGGGCAATCAGAGCTTGGAATTCTTGACTACATTGGCGTCTCGTTGATTGTGGTCGGCGTGTTTTTTGAAGCCGTTGGAGACATGCAGCTCTCACGTTTCAGGCGTGACCCTGGCAACGCCGGAAAGGTCCTCGATGAAGGGCTGTGGCGCTACACGCGTCACCCAAACTACTTTGGTAACTTTACCCTTTGGTGGGGGTTCTACCTGATTGCATTATCCGCAGGCGCCTGGTGGACCGTGATTTCGCCACTGCTGATGACATTCCTGCTATTAAAAGTATCCGGGGTGGCTTTGCTTGAAAAGGATATCGGTGAACGCAGACCGCAATACCGGCAATATATCCGTCGCACCAATGCATTCTTTCCTGGCAAACCGCGTATTGAAACAGGGGTGTGAGAGATCATGCTTGGCAAACTCATTCTGATAATCGCACTGCTGGCGCTGTCTGCTTGCGTCGAGGCAGCCAACCAGGAATGGCGATTCCAGGTTTACCTGGACAACAAGAAAATTGGCCGCCACGATTTTTTTCTGCGGGAGTTCGATAACCAGAAACTATTGCAGAGCGAGGCCAATTTTGAGTACCGGTTGTTGTTTGTAAAGCTGTACGGCTATGAACATGAAAACACGGAGACCTGGATCGGAGATTGCCTGGCGAAAATCGAGTCGATAACCGATGCCAACGGCGAACCGTACCAGGTAAGCGGCTCTCTGCAAGGAGACCGGTTTATGCTGAAAGGACCTGCCGGTGAGGCTGAATTGCCTCCCTGCAGCATGAGTTTCGCCTATTGGAATCCAGCTTTTCTGCAACAGGAGCGACTCATCAATACGCAGAATGGAGAAGTCCTCGATATCGAAGTGAGCGAGCCGAAACGGGTACAACTCGAAGTCCGTGGTGTGATGCAGCCCGCACTGCGCTATCAACTGGCTGCCGGCGAACTGCAAATAGACTTGTGGTACTCGGAAAACAACGAGTGGCTGGCCCTGGAAACCGAGGCACGGGGCGGCCGCCGCCTGCGCTACGAATTACTTTGATATTACGGGGAGCAGGCATTGAGAGTCCTATTTCAGTCAATTACGATTTTAAGCATGATGTTCAGCCTTTTGGGATGTAGCAACATGGAACCGCTCAAGACGGTCGATGATGTGGACATCGAACGCTTTATGGGCGACTGGTACGTGATTGCCAATATTCCGACTGCGATCGAGAAAGGCGCCCACAATGCCATCGAGTCCTATCGGCTCGATGACGATGGCAGCATTGCAACGACGTTCACATTTAACAAAGATGGCTTTGGCGGACCACTCAAGACCTATGAGCCACGCGGTTATGTGAGCGACGAGTCCAATGCCATCTGGGGCATGCAATTCATATGGCCGATCAAGGCCGATTACCGGATCATCTACCTGGACAATGAATATTCCGTCACGGTCATCGGCCGCAATAAACGCGACTACGTCTGGATCATGGCCAGGGAGCCCGCCATTCCTGAGACGCGAATACACGGATATCGTAAGCCTGTTGGAGTCGGTTGGTTACGACTCCGCCGCCATTCAGCGGGTGCCTCAAAGATGGTAGCGGCCTTGAACAAACTCACGGCGGCAAAACGATCCGCGTACGCAGAGGTTTCCCTGAAATGAAAATCGCAGTCATAGGAACCGGTATTGCAGGCAATGTTGCAGCCTATCACCTTGCGCGTGATCACGATGTGACGGTATTCGAGGCGGATAGCCGGATTGGCGGACACACCAATACCGTGACGGTCAGCCATGCCGAGCGCGAGTATGCAATTGACACTGGCTTTATTGTTTTTAACGGACGCACTTACCCAAACTTCATCCGCTTGCTGGATGAACTGGACGTTGCCTGGCAGGACAGTGACATGGGCTTTAGCGTGCAGCACGAGAAAACCGGTCTGGAGTACAGTGGTTCAACCATCAACAGTCTTTTCGCACAGCGCAGCAATATTTTCCGGCCCTCATTTCACCGGATGATTTGGGAAATATTGCGCTTTAACCGGGAGGCGCCCGGCTTGCTCGAGGAGACACCTGTACCACGGATCTCGCTGCACGATTACCTGGCCAAAGAAAGGTACTCAACTGAATTCGTCGATCATTTCATCATACCCATGGGCGCTGCAATCTGGTCGGCCAAGCCGGATGTCATGGCCAGTGTGCCCGCCGTGTTCTTTATTCGCTTCTTCCAAAACCACGGCTTGCTGAGCGTGAATGACCGGCCCGTCTGGCGGGTGATAAAGGGTGGTTCGAACCGCTACGTGGAAAAACTGGTAGCCGGTCACCGCGACCGCATCCGGTTGAACGCACTGGTGGAGTACATACGGCGATCAGAGGGACATGTCGAGGTAAAAGTCTCCGGGCAGAACATCGAGCAGTTCGACCAGGTCTTCATGGCTTGTCACGGTGACCAGGCACTGGAATTACTGGCTGATCCGAGCGCCAGCGAAGAACAGGTGCTTGGAACGTTTCACTACCAGCCCAACGAAGCCATTTTGCACACGGATGCATCCCTTATGCCCAAACGGCGTCGCGCCTGGGCCGCCTGGAATTACCATATTCCCGCTTATTCGCAGGAACGGGTTGCCGTGACCTATAACATGAACATCCTTCAAGGTATCGAGGCACCGGTCACTTTTTGCGTCACCTTGAATCACGAACTGGGCATAAGGTCAGACAAGATCATCGGGCGCTTTCAATACAACCACCCCGTTTTTACTCCCGAATCAATTGAGGCGCAAAAGCGGCATGCTGAAATCAACGGCCCCAAGCGCACCTATTATTGCGGTGCGTACTGGCGAAATGGCTTTCATGAGGATGGCGTGGTCAGCGCGCTGACGGCGCTTGAACATTTTGAGGAGCGCATCAAAGGATGAAAAGCGCGGTTTTTACAGGACAGGTCAGACACCGGCGCATGCAGCCAAGCAGTCATGAGTTCGTATACAGACTGTTCATGATGTACCTCGATTTATCGGAACTGGACTCGGTGTTCAAAAACCGCTGGTTATGGTCGACCAAGAGAATTGCCCTCGCCCGTTTTCGCAGGGAAAACCACCTTGGCGATGCGGCCGTGCCTCTCGATGAGGCCGTACGCGACATGGTTGAAGACAAAACAGGCGAACGCCCGCAGGGCCCGATCCGTTTGCTGACCAACCTGAGTTATTTTGGTTATTGCTTTAACCCCGTCAGCTTCTACTACTGCTTTGATGCCGAGGACCGCGTGCTCGAAACCATTGTTGCAGAAGTAAACAACACGCCCTGGGGTGAACGGCACTGCTACGTACTTCATGGAGCAATAAACCAGGGCAAGGCAACGCACAAGCGCTACACGCCGGTGAAGCAAATGCATGTTTCACCCTTCATGCCAATGGATATCGACTACGACTGGAGATTTTCCAGCCCACGGGAAACACTGGCCGTGCACCTGGAAAACGCACGCCAGGGCCAGAAAATATTTGATGCCACGTTGAAACTGAAGCGCATCGAAATCTGCGCACGGTCGCTCGCTAACGTTTTGCTTTTGTATCCCTTGATGACTTTGAAGGTAATTTTCGCCATTCACTGGCAGGCGCTTCGGCTGTGGCTCAAACGCGTGCCCATTTATGATCACCCTGCCAAGAACACAAGCACAGAAAGCTAAAAGATATGAAGACCGCAAGCCTGGCATCCAATCGCCATCTCAATACGAAACAAAGACCCGGTGCGCTCGATAAGTTCGCTCGCCGGATAGTGCTCCAGCAGTTGGGGCGCCTTCAAACGGGTAATCTTGAGCTGGTCGAGGACGGGGTCATAGCCACATTCGGTGAAGTGAAAGCGCAATCCGGATTGAGTGCCAGGATTGAAGTACTGGATCCGGCTTTTTACAGCGATATCGCGTTTGGTGGCTCCGTCGGCGCCGGCGAAGCCTATATGCGTGGCTCGTGGAAGTGCGATGACCTGGTGAGCGTGGTTCGTATCTTGCTGCAAAACCGCCACGTACTCGACGGCATGGAAAAAGGAACCGCCTGGCTGACACGTTCGCTGCAACGCTTTTTTCACTGGTTGAACCGCAATACCCGCGAAGGTGCGAGACGCAATATTTCCGCGCATTACGACCTGGGCAATGATTTTTTTGCGTTATGGCTGGACGAGTCGATGATGTACTCGTCAGCCATATTCGAACACCCCGATCAAAGCCTGTCAGACGCACAGAGGCACCGCCTCGACGTGGTTTGTCAAAAGTTGGCGCTCGGACCGGACGACCACCTTATCGAAATCGGCTCTGGTTGGGGTGGTTTTGCCATACACGCGGCAAAAAATTATGGCTGCCGCGTCACTACCACGACCATTTCCCGCCGGCAATACGAATTGGCCTGGCAGCGTATTGACGAGGCCGGCCTGCACGACAGGATCGAATTGCTGTTCGAAGACTACCGCGATCTGGAAGGCAGTTATGACAAGCTTGTTTCCATCGAGATGATAGAAGCGATCGGCAGCGATCAATACGACACCTATTTCGACCAATGCAACCAGCTCTTGAGACCGGGCGGGCGCATGCTGATCCAGGCCATCACCATCGCCGATGATCAATATGCCTACGCGCAGAAAAATGTGGATTTTATCCAACGGTATATCTTCCCGGGCGGCAGTCTGCCCAGCCTGGCCGTGATGATGTCAACCATTGCAAAAGTCAGTGATATGGTCGTAACCAATGTCGAGGATATCGGCCAGGACTACGCACTAACCCTGAATCACTGGCGGCGTAATTTTTTCAATTACCTCCACCAGGTGACCAATATGGGTTACCCGGAAGAATTCATCAGGATGTGGGAGTTCTACCTTTGCTACTGCGAAGGCGGGTTCATTGAAGAGGCCACCAGTGATGTACTGCTGGTGGCAGACAAACCCGTCTGACAACCCCTGAGTCCTTTTCAGGGGTTTAGAAACTCCGCCCGTGTGTGGATGTTCTCTTTGAAACAGCCGCCCAAAGCCGTCGTGCTGGTGGTCGAGTTCGAGTCCATGATTCCACGTGATTTCACACAATAATGAGTTGCATCGATACTCACGGCCACGTCCTTGGTGCCTAGCAGCACCTGCAATGCCACCAGGATTTGCCGGGTGAGACGCTCCTGCACCTGCGGCCTCTGTCCAAAAAAGCGCACGATGCGGTTGATCTTGGATAAACCGATGATGGTATCTTTCGGGATGTAGGCGACCTTTGCGGCACCGTCGATGGTGACAAAATGGTGCTCGCATGTGCTCGTTAGATCAATATCACGAACCTTCACCATCTCGTTGGCGCCCATCTTGTTGTCAATCAGGGACAATTTCGGAAAATGCCGGTAATCCAGGCCGGAAAAAATCTCGTGGACATACATCTTGGCGATGCGGTGTGGCGTTTCAGCCAGGCTGTCATCGGCCAAATCAAGCCCAAGTGTTTCAAGGACCTGGACCATCCGCACCTTGATGCGATTGTATTTCTCATCCGCGCTCAGGCCGTTCTCAACCATGGGGGTTTCCAGCCCATGCTCAATCAGCGTATCGCGCACCAGGAGGGCTTCACGGCTGAGCAACTCGCTATTTACCGGGGACTTGCTGTTGATACTAACAGGATTGACCATCATGACGCTTTCTCCAGAATTGAGCGGACATTTTCCTGCAGCACCGCGCTATCAATGCTGCAGTTGATCTCGATATTGAGCACGACGTCCTGCTTTTTCACCCGTTCTTCCGGGTTGAAACCGATTAGTGTGCGCAGGCGCAGGTTTCGAACGTTGATAATGGCGCTCGATGGATGTTGTTCCGCAAGTCTGTACGCGTTTCGCATGATTACCTTCCAAGTTTTAAAAATATCTGGTTTTTATTATACATTTATTATACAATACAATTCAAATGTTATATTTATATAGTTATTTATACTTATTTTTATATATACATTTAATATACATTTTAGCCGCGAATCTGGAGTAACCGTGAAAACATTATTAACGCTTCTATTATTAATCCCCGGCCTGCCCGCGCTGGCTTGCGACAGTCCATTGCTGGACCAGAACTTTCGCAAGCTCGCCTCAACCGACGAGGTGAACCTCTGTGCAACTTACAGCGGAAAAGTTCTGCTGGTTGTCAATACAGCTTCAAAATGTGGCAATACACCGCAATACGATGGTCTCGAGAAACTCTATGATCAATATGGAGAAGATGGATTGGTGGTATTGGGATTTCCCTCAAACGACTTTTTGGGTCAAGAGCCCGGCACAGAAGAAAAAATTGAAGAGTTCTGCCGTCTCACTTACGGCGTGGAATTTCCAATGTTTGAAAAGACATCTGTGAAAAAGAAGAATGCCAACCCGTTCTATGCCGCACTTGCCGAGGCGGCTGGCACCTACCCCACCTGGAATTTTCACAAGTACCTGATTGGCCGTGACGGAAATCTGATTTCAGATTTCAGTCCACGCACACAACCCTATGACGACAAACTGGTTGCCGCCATCGAGCAGGCGCTGGGTGAGTGACGAATGAAAAATGCCGGAATCATCATGCTACTTATGCCCCTGCTCACATCGGCCGCAGGTGATGTGATGGCTGTCGAAGAAGCCAAGTACACCGTTGAAAGAAAGCAGGAGCAGCTCGAGGTCAGGGAATACGAACCCTCTATCGTTGCGGAGGTGATCGTCAATGGCGATTTCGAAGCTGCCTCGGGCAAGGCATTCAGAACACTGTTTAACTACATATCAGGGGACAACACCGGCCGTGACGAGATCGCCATGACCGCCCCGGTCTCGCAAACGCCCGCGTCGCAAAAAATTGCGATGACTTCACCGGTCGGGCAGCGCAAATCAGATCAGGGCTGGGCTGTCAGCTTCATGATGCCGGCGTCATTCACGATGGATACCATCCCGTTACCGGCCGACCCCACCGTGGCACTCAGGGAAATCCCGGCTCACCGTGCCGCGGCAATTCGCTATTCAGGCACCTGGAGCGTAAAAGCCTACAACAAGCAATTATCCGAATTATTGGAATGGATGGAATCAGAAAATCTGGCGGCCACCGGGGAACCCGTCTGGGCCCGCTACAATGCGCCGTTTACACCGTGGTTCATGCGCCGGAATGAAATATTGATACCGATTGCCCCCTGAAGGGGGTGGCTGCAGGGGCATGGGCGATCCGTCAGAACAACCGGATCACTCTGACAGCGCTGCCTCCAGACTTTTCCTGCCGATGTCGATATCAGTACCGAGCACAATCGCCCCTGAGCGCATGATTTCATCAATGCAATTGACAGACACCGGACCACCTGCAAATACCGGAACTTCAACTGCAGAAACCAATCGTGGCAAGTGAGTCTCCAGCACCGTTTTGTCCGGTTCAACCACACCTGAGAGCAGAACCGCTCTACAGCCAATTTTATCCACCACCTGGGCAATACCTTCCAACGGCATATCCGCACCCAGCACAACCGGGTGAAAACCGGACTCATTCAAGGCCAAGGCGAGCAATAAGAGTCCCGTCTCATGCCTTTCACCCGGAAAACAGGCCATCAAGACCTTCTTGCTCGATGGATTCCTGCTCCTGTGATGAAACCTGGCTCCCAGCTTGTTACGCATATAAAACGCAAAAAAATGTTCTTCTGCGACCGTGCCATAGCCCGTCTCCCACCTCTGGCCGAGTTCGATCAACAAGGGCTTCAACAGCTTTCGCGTCACCGTGCTGATGTCGTAGTAAGTGAGCGCTTCGCTGTAAACGATGTCCAGGGCTTCCTCATCAAAACGTATCACCCCCGCAAGCATCCCATCCAGGAATCGATGCCATATGTCCTGCTGGCCTGCCTGGTCGTCAGCTTCCTCGCCCCTCGATTCCAGGTAAGCCTTGACCTGGCCAATACGCATACCCCGATCCAGGAGCCCGACCACCTTGTTGATCTGGTCAATGTGTTCCTGGGTGTATAAACGATGGCCGCTTTCCTTGCGTTCGGGGACGATCAAGCCATACCTTTTTTCCCAGGCTCTCAAAGTAATGACGTTAACACCGGTCATCAGAGACACCGTACGGATCGGATATCGTGCGCCGGATTGTTCTTTGGCTGATTGCTGTTGATCTTCCACTAATACCTCCAGTTTACAGGTCTGCTCGATAACCCGTATTTTTGATACAAATATTATACACTGAAACATCACGCCAAGCGTTACCGCTATACCTGGCAGGTCTGTTTCGTCGACTCACTGGTGGCTGAGTGCCTCGCACAGCGCAATATTGTCACCGACGATACGCTGGATCGGGACGATGCCACTCTGTCCATGGACGGGATATCGTATTCGATCGTGCCGCTTTCGCAGCTATCGAAAGTCAGGATGATGGTACCGTCCACCACCCTGGTGACCTCAGTTTCCGTATCAAATATTCCACCGGAAGCCACCTTGATGGTCATCGCCGCCTGGTTACCGGAATAGGGTCCCAGTGCATTGAACCAGCGGTGACCGGGATCGCCCAGGTTGGCAACCGCGTCCTGCGGGGGCAACTCCGTGTCGTAGGTAAACCAGGTCAGGTTCACCTTGCCCAGGTCGGGGAAAACGGTAATGTAAACACCCTGCCCGTCGGTCACCGGGTAATACCAGTGATCATTCAGACCGGCGTTGATCTCGAATGGTCTGTCTTCAAAATAAGATCGGATCGCCTCGCTGATATAGCCGATCATCAATTCACGCGTGACCGTATTTGTGCGTATGTCCCAACTTTGTTCCAGGTGCAGGTAACGATGCGTGTTGTTTTCCACGATGGCTCCCTCGTCACACACGGATGCTGAGCCATTGGTATAACGGGCCAGCGTATTTGTGCCACCACCCAGGTATTGTGTGTACTTGTCATCCGGCCCCGTATCCAGAATGGGACTGTAAATACACGGAACTATTTCACCACTATCCTGCAGAACATCTTCCAAAACGTGCATCAGCGTGTACTCATCCGCGGTTTCATCTGCAAGCGTCTCACTCATGTTGGCCACCGCCGGGTTACCGCCGGTGGCGCATTGCGAAATCACGATATCGAACGAAGCTCCCGAATAACCGTGCAACTCGACATAGTGGATCGTCGGGTCAAAATCTTCCATGGCCTTATGTGCAACGTAAAAATAATGCTCCTTGTTATGCACGGCATCACTGGGCCGGTAGTCGGAAAAGTTCTGGCATGTGCTGGGATCGGGATGACTTCTGCGATGCGCACCCGCCATCATGAAATAGCGTGTGTCACTGGCCAGAAATAGTGAAATCCCCTCCTCGTTGGTATCGGTGTCTGCCCCCGGGTGCGGTGCATGAATAGCCACGTTGTAGGTCGCATCCGGCCGGAAAATATACGTACCACCCCCGTTAGCCAGCGGTGACGGGATGAGGTTTGTCTCCCTCAGCACGTAATACAGGTTCCCGGAAACCGTGTCGGTGTAGGCGACTAATTCATAATCGAGGTCATGCGCCCGGGCATTTGCCTTTTCATAATCTGCCTGCAGAACCAGGTGGACTACATTGCTGAATTCAGCCAGTTGGGCGGGTGTGGGAATTTTGAACTGGCCGTCATCCTGGGCTCCGAATGTGATTGCGTTCAAGAAGCTTTGCAGGTCACCTGATTCCGTGGAAACCGCGGCTCCGGCAACGGGCGACATGAACGCAAGGAAAAACAGGATAAGACTACAGTTTTTCAATGATTTCCACCTCGTGGGCACCTGTCATGATTATAATCGCTTAGGTTCCTGTGGCCCCACATTTAGATGGCCTTTTTCCTGACCGCACCCCGCCCAACTGGTAAACTGCAACCCCTGACATAACGGGTGAAGGCCCATTCAACATTACTCTTGGGCCAGCCATGCCTAACAAGCGCAACAACCCCGAATACCTGCTTGCCCTGATGGCGGTGGCCGCCACGCTGGCATTTTCTGTCTGGCAGGTGTTACTGAATAATTTCGCTATCGAACAGGTGGCCTTTGGCGGGCGTGAGATCGGTATATTGCAAAGCCTCAGGGAGATACCCGGCTTCCTGGCTTTTACCGTCGTTTTTGTATTACTGATCATACGTGAACAGCGTTTTGCCTTGCTGTCGGTGGGCTTGCTGGGCACGGGTGTGGTGCTGACGGGGTTCCTGCCAACCGAGTACGGTTTTTATTTCACCACCGTGTTGATGTCGACCGGTTTTCATTACTTCTATACCCTGCAGCAATCACTGACGTTGCAGTGGATCGACACCGAAAACGCGCCCGTGGTAATGGGGCGTCTTTCGTCTGTGTCATCCATCGCCGCCCTGATCGCATTCAGCGGCATCTGGTTAAGCATCCGGTTCCTTGAAATAGACTACCGCTGGCTTTACCTGGTGGCAGGCGTGACTGCTGTGGCCCTGGCCGTTTTCGCCTGGTCGTGGTTCCCGCAATTCCAGCAGAAAGTGCCACAGAAAAAGCAGTTGTTAATGCGTAAGCGCTACTGGTTGTTTTACGCGCTGACCTTCATGAGTGGAGCACGACGGCAGATTTTCGTGGTTTTTGCCGGTTTCCTGATGGTTCAGAAATTCGGATTTTCAGCGGCCAATATTGCCCTGTTATTCATGATCAATCACGTGGTCAACGCTTCGGTGGCGCCCAAGATCGGCAAATTTATATCGCCGTTTTGGTGAACGCAGGATGCTGACCATTGAGTATATCGGTCTGATCATCATCTTCACGGCCTATGCCTTCGTACAAACCGCCTGGGTAGCTGCCCTGCTCTATATCCTCGACCACATGCTGTTTGCAATGGCCATCGCCATCAAGAGCTATTTCCAGAAAATCGCCGACCCGGCGGATATCGCCTCGACCTCGGGTGTGGCATTTACCGTCAACCACATCGCAGCGGTAGTGATCCCTGCCAGCTTTCGGTATCGTCTGGCTGTATTCACCCTCACTGGTGTTTCTGGCCGGAACCGCCATGGCGGTGATTTCGTTGCTGTTGTCACGCCTGGTGCCCTGTCAACCCGGACGGGCAACGAAATCAAGTGTTTAGCCGCAAGGTGGTGAAGTAAATTTGAAGGGTCGTTATGCTTAAATTATTACAGGTCGTGATGGCCTCATAAGCTGTGCTTAAATGTTTTCTACCGGGACCGTGAGCGACAGGGATGTGTCGACCTCTCATCCTGGCACGTCGTGGTCCCAGCCCAAGGACGTGCGAAGTAGAACAATGCAGGAGCAATTGTCGGAGCAATGCCGGGGAGCTCCGGGTCTCTGCGCGTCCTGTCGCTCGACGTGTCCCGGTCGAAAGCATTACTCCGCCCCATAAGATCAAGACAGTGAATTAACCGTATCCCTCATTTGTGAAAATGCCTGCAATATTGCCGGCATTTCTTAGAAGACGCAGATTCGTCGCTTTTCTTAATGATGATCACCATCAAGGCTGAAATCCCCAGGATCAACCGACACATGCCAGGAAATTTGGTAAGGCCCATTCAGTGCCGCTTTTATTTGACTATTGCCACCAGGTTGGCCTTGATTGCCGGGAACAGGTATTGCCGCCATTTGAGGGGTACAATCGTTTCCGGGCCAACGTCCCAGCGCTGCATCTCCGGGTTGATGGAATCGCTGAAGGTCGAATGATCCGCAAACTGCATATTTCCTTCATCCGCCTTAATCCCTACCAGGAATGCTTCATTCCAGCGCAGGTAACGCCTGAATCCCTCACCGTTCAGCGCAGGCACCCACACCGTGGGTTCATTTTCGCTGACGCCTTCGGGCCGCCAATAAAGGCTGCGGAACTTCCTGTTTATGAATCCATACAGATAATCCAGTTTCCAGCGACGCCAGATATCTTCCCCATACAGGTAAAACCGCCACCAGAAGTAGAAAAATGCTATTCAAACCGCCAGCCGCCTACCAATCCACTGCTTGGAAGCTGATCATGGCCAGGTTACCATGGCCAAATTCCACACCGGTAAGAAAATAGACGATGATCGCCACCGCGACGATGTTCAGGCTGCGTCGTTTCCCCGTTAAATGATCCTTCAGACATGATTCTCCTTCTTTATGCCCAAGCTGTGCTGGTCAAACCAGCACGTATCAATACCCCTTCCCCGTTAAACGTTAACATTTATCACGCCGGTGGAAAACCGGGTACCGGGCCCGGTCCTCTCTAATCCGGCTCAAGCTCTTTTTGTTCTATTCCCTTGCGCACCCATTTGCTTGCCAGCACCAGCATGATCGGGCTGGTGATTGCGATCAGTCCGTAAATCAGCCACATCGTTTCGGTATTCAGCGGCCCTCGGCCGGGCAGTAGATATCCATCATGCGACCGGTATACCAGCCAGCGATGAACTTGATCATGAACCACGGCAGGTTGGCAAAGCGATATAAGCGCCGGTCTTACCTTCGGGCGCCAGTTCTGCGGCGTATTGCAAAAATCGTGGCTGCCACAGCGCCTCACCGATCGAGAACAGGACCAGGTAGGCCATCAGCAGCCAGAAGCTCGGGCCCAGCAGGAAGAAGAAGGTCGGTAGCGCGGAGACCAGGGAACCGATGATCATCATTTTATACACGGGCACCTTGCGTGTTATGGCGGTGATGATCGGCACACCGAGCACGATGATCAGCGGATTGGTCACGTTGACGATCATCTCCATGTTGTTGGCCACGACCTCGGAGAAAGCCCGGGTCACGTACTGCGGCATGACCAGGAACTGGTAGGCGAACAGGGTTGAACCGGCATCAGCGCAAAGATGAAGAACATGAACCTGGCGTTCGACAACGGGCTGGTCTTGAACCAGCCTAGCGCGCCGGCAAGCAGGTTTGCTGATTTCCGTTCGCCATCTGGTTTTTCGGCTTCAGCTTCCTCGTCAAATCCAGCCTCCTCAGCCTCGCGCTCGACCTTCGGTGTAAAGAAGATGAACATGATCGCCAGCATCAGCACGTTGACCAGCACACAAAACCACATGACGCCTTCGATTCCAAAGCCATCGATATTGATGAATTCACCAATATGAAGACCGGACCTGATCCTCGAAGAGGCAAAACCGATGAAAACGATACCCAGGTTCATACCGGCATAAAGAAGCCCGTAGCCCATGGTGGCCGTTTTCTCATCCGAGAACTTGCGTACACCGGCGTAACACGCCGGTTGCATGAATCCATTACCCGCCGCGGCAAGCAACAAACCACCGAATACAACGATCAGAAGCGTGTTCGAATCCACAGGCAGGAGGTGGGGAGCCAGCGGTAGGGCTGCACGGCCGATAATGTAAAGCATCGCTGAGATAATCAGCGACTTACGGACACCCAACTTGTCCGATATGGGACCGAATATCAACATGAAACCGGTGATCAGCGCCATGTAGGCGGAAACGATCTTATGGCCGGAGTCATCCGTCATGCCGAGGATGTCGTGAAAGTACATGGCCAGCAACGTCAGCATGCCAAAATAGGCGACGCCATCGAGCCAGTACATGTAATTGGTAATCCAGAACCCGCGGGGAGCATCTTTCAATTCACGAACGAAGTACCAGTTCGGTGAAGGGATTTGGGATGGCGACCGCTTCGTCAGGGCCGGGATTATTAGTGCCTGAAGACTCGCTATTGTCCGTCATGCTGACTCCTGCTTCTTGTTATGTCGAAGGCAGGCCCAAGTATATTGCAATACCAGCAGGGCAATAAGAGGTCAGACCCATTAATTTGTGAATTTTTAAAATTTACGGATATTACCCATTGCTGCTCAATTAGATTCTTTTGGGAAACCGGGGCCGGTATTGCTTAACGGGACACGTCGTGAATACATCCCTGGAGACTCGGTCACGACTCCTGTCGCTCACGGTCCCGGTAAGCAATACCGGCCCCAGCTTTATACCTTCGGACAGCACCGAATATGACTACCCATATTCAAAAGAGTAAGTCTGGGTCATGCCATTGCTGAATTTCCAGTGGATGCGCAGCACATTGCCATGCTGGTCGGTTTCGATTTCCAGCTCTGCATTAAAACCATCCTGCCCGACGAATTGGCCTGACGCGAGGTATCCCCGAGCGTCCTAGCTGAATGTCAGCTCGCCGTTCAGCCAGAAGTCCATGTTGCGGTAGGTGGCGCCCACGAGACGACCCAGGCGGTCATGCCTGTACTTTTCGAAGCCCTCTTCACCGGTGGATTGCTTGAATGTCTTGCCGAGTAATCGCCGGCTCGTCGTACTGGTACAGGAAATCTGCCGTTCGGCCTCGTGGTACACACGATGGGATGACACGAGGTTGCCGATATCATCAAAAACAAAACTAGTTTCAGTCCTGAGTCCATCTGCGCGTTCGAAAACTTTCTTCAGCAAGCGTCCCGCTTCATCGTAGCTGTAATGTGAAGGCCCACCACCCTGGGCATTGAAATTATCTGGCCGACCACGTGAAAGGCCGGGTTCATCATTACCAGCGGCCTGGATGCGCTGAATACCTGCACCGGGACCGCTTCGTATTCGTAGCTGAAAGTCTGGCTCCACTTGCCGGCCAGATCCCAGATCTCGCTTTGCAGGCGACCGTCCGGGCGTAAACATAGCGGATCACACCGAATGGCTTGTCATCACGGGTGATGCTAGCGGAATTCAGTCGACCGTTTTCGTATTTGTAGCGGATAAAACCATTGAACCAGCCCCGGAATTTCCGGCAATCTGCACTCAACAGGCGACCGGATTCATCCCATATAAAATCGGCATAGCCACCGACGTCGTCCGAGCGCTCAAGGACTCTTTTGTCACGCGTCCGGCCTCATCGTGTTCAAATCGCTGGGTCGATACCAAGCCATCGGAAAATTCACGATACTTTTTGACCATCCGGCCGTTTTCATCGTAGATGTAGTAATTGGCGGAATAACGGCTGCGATCTGTCAAAAACCAGGTACCCGCCCCCATCACCCCGTCACGCCGGTAATGATAAATCGACACCCCATCTTCACCACCCGTGTTGGTGTAAGCCAGACAAACAAACGGACACCATCGTACCGGGGCAGAAACTGGGCTTGGGCAGTGGCCTGGAAACCTAGTACCAGTAGCATGATCAAAGTCACGAACGGTAGCCAAGTGATGCCCGGGACACCGCAAAACGCCTGAACAGGATTTCACTGATGCTGACTCCTTGCAAGTCCAACGGGAGCATAAATCTACAACGAACAGCGCGCCATCTCACAGTCGATAAACTGAGTGCTAAACAGGATAACTCGCCGGCATATCCTGCCGGTGGAAATAAACCCGGGATTGCAACCACGGTCGGCTGACAGGACCAGGCGTCCGGGCAGTGCCTAGAACGGATACGCCATCTCGTACTGGTCGACCACCCACTCCGCGCCCGCATTTTCAACAAAGAACCGCATGGCCGGGTCTGAATGGATTACAGGATCAACCAACTCATGAACAGTACCCAGGCAATGATCAGCGCTGGACCAAGCAGACCGATAGAACAGGCCGCCGGGCCGCAGGTCGCGGGTTTCAATCTCCCCGGTGCTGTAGGCGACCGCGTTGGGTGGCGTTGAAACGGGCAGCATCAACGCGCCAGGAACCGCACAGGCCCAGGATCAGGCACATCTCCAGCTCACAGCCCGGTAACAGGGCAACCGCCACCGGCAATACCAGGGACACGGTCGCCGTGTTGCTCATAACATTGGACAGAGCGACGGTAATCAGCGCCAGGCCCGCAAATACGGCGATATTCCAGGCTTCAATCTGGTCAGGAAGCCCAGTTCCGCTGCAAACCGCTCGGCCAGCCCCGAGTCCACGACCGCAGAGCCCAGTGATAACCCACCGGCCACCAGCATCAGCGTGTCCCACGGCAAACGACGCACGTGGGCGGCGCCCAGGACCTGCGTCATGGTCAACCCAACGATCGGGATCAGCGAAATGGCTACCAGGTCAATATTCATGCAAGGGCGTGGTCATCCACAGCAGGACCGTGGTTGCCGATATCACGCCGACGAGCACCCGGTCACGTTTTTCGGGTAGTTCCGGCTCGTCCAGGGAACCCAGGTCGAGCTTGATATCCGTAAGCCCCGTCGGGTACCGCCTGAGCAGCAAAAACCAGGCCATGACGGACCAGCACGAGGGCGGATAACGGAACGCCCAGCATCATCCACTCGATAAAGTTGATCGGGGACCCCGAAGCGGTTGCGACACCCGCTGCAATCGCGTTTGGCGCGCTGCCGATGATGGTGCCCATTCCACCGACCGAGGCCGCCAGTGGAATCGCGATCATCAGGGCTTTGGAGAAGGGTTCGTCGCGCCCCATCTGGCGCACCAGGGGCAAGACTGCACCGATCATCAGTACAGTGGTCGACGTATTGGAGATGAACATGGAAGCCACGGCGCTAACGAACATAACGGCGAGCAGCACGCGGCTGGGCCGCGTTCCTGCAGGCTTGATGGCAAAGGCAAACAACTGCAGGTCCAGACCCGTTCTCGACAGGCCTTCCGGAATGAAAAACCCGCCCAGCATCAGCCAGATGACCGGACTCGACCAGGTATTCAGATAGGGGCGGACGTCAGAGGGATCGGCCATGATCAACGGTGTGCCCAGGGCAAACACGAGGTAACCCATGATCAGCAGGCCGACCGCGAAGGCCGGTACGGCCTCGGTAACCCACAGGCCGACCGCGACCAGGAACAGCAGCAGTACAGCCCCGCTGCTCCGTAGCCCGTGAATGCGTGCGGCGTCTTCCAGATACCGATGGCCGCGACGGTGACCGCGATGAACAGCAGGAAACGACTGAGTGCGTACCGTTTGCCAGGCGTCAGGATACGGGAAGCCGCCCGGCGGCTGTCACGGTAGCCGATTTTGTCGGATAGATTATTGTCGTTGTCCGTAGCCATGGCGGTTCAATAAGGACGGGTTCATGTAAGCGTACTCTCGAAATGAACCCGATCTCCTTTTGCTCTGCACCTATTTATCGCCGCGTAACTTGTAGGTTTCCTTGACCCTGGGTTCATACGGCTTGGGCGCCTTGATGTTCAGTTCTGAACCGGCACTGTTCTCGCCCAGCGTGACCCGGACGGTGTAATCCCCCGGCACCGCATACAGGTCGTGGCCCAGCCTGACGGACTCGGCATAAGGGGTATTGGCGAGGTTGCGGCCGTGCTCTTCCTATCCGATCTTGTCTCTTCGGCTTTTTCAAGCGCAGCGGCTTCGGCCGCCAGTGCCAGTTCCTGCTCCACCAGCAAATCCCATTCAATGCTGTTCATGCCTGCGGCGCATCACTGCTCAGGCGGCGGACCACGCTGTCATTTCCGTCCACGATCTCGATCGCGGCCTACTCCGGCCTTGTTGCTCCAGTACCTGATGGTCGATTTGGGGGCCTCATCCGGCTGGAACCACCAGCGCGAACGTTTGGAACGCCAGCCACGGCTGGCCTGGACTTCATCGATGTAGAAAGCCTTCAGCGCCATATCGCCACCGGCTTCCACCAGGTCCTGCAGCGGCAAGACGTCAACGATCCAGATACTGCGGCCATGGGTGCCTGCCACCAGTTCGCGTTCACGCGGATGTACGACCAGGTCATGTACCGGCACGTTCGGCAAGCCACCCTGCAGTGCGGCCCATGAGTCACCGCCATCGAGTGGAAACGTACACACCACGGTCGGTGCCAACGTAGAGGACATCCTCCACCACGGGGTCCTCGCGGATCACGTTGACCGCCTCATCGGGCAGCCCCTTGCTGATATCCTTGAAATTCTTGCCAAGGTCATCGGTGCGGTAAACGTAGGCGCGGATGTCATCGTCACGGTAGCCATTGAGCGTGACATAAGCGCGTTCTTTGTGCGTGGCTGGACGCCTCGACCCGGCTGACCCAGCGCTCTCGTGGCAGTTTGCCGCCACGTCCGTCCAGCGCACGCCACTGCTGTCGGTGACCCACACCTGCCCGTCATCGGTGCCGGCCCAGATCAGTCCGAACTGCAGGCTGGATTCAGACAGCGTGGTCAGGTCGCAAAAGGCACATCGCCACGGTTTTCAGAACGGCTCAGGTCTCCGCTGATGGCCGTCCAGGTTTCGCCCTTGTCCATCGAGCGGTACAGGCGGTTGGCGCCAAAATACACCACGTCGGGATTGTGTGGTGACAGGATCACCGGTGTATTCCAGTTATATCGCAACGCCGGCTCGCCAAATTACGGCGTGGCCGCAGTTCGTCACTGACCATCGGCGTTGATCCTGTGTAATTGCCAAACTGCTAACCCGTATAGGTTGTCTTGTTGTCACGCGGGTCGATGACGACGTACATGCCATCGCCACCGTTGATACGGCGGCAATTGGGCCCGGTTTGCCAGCGGTTGGCGGACGAGCACGGATGGTGCCGTTGTCCTGCAGGCCACCGTAGACGTTGTAGGCGTTGGCCATGTCCACGTTGACGGTATAGAACTGGCCGAGCGGCTGGGCATCCATTTTGACCCAGGTCTGGCCACCGTCGTAACTGACGTCGGCGCCACCGTCGTTGCCGAGAATCATGTGATCGGGGTGTTCCGGGTTGATCCACATGGACTGGTGATCGCTGTGCACGTCACGGCCCTGGCCGAGAGCCCAGGTCTTGCCGCCGTCGCCGGATTTGACCAGCGGCACGCCCAGCACATAGACCTCGTCCACGTCTTTGGTGACACGCGAATCTCGCCAAAGTAATATCCGTATGTGTAAACCACCCCGTCCAGCGGCCCTCGTGGGTCAGTTCCAACTGCTACCCGCGTCATCAGAACGCCAAACCTGCAACCCGACGATATCGGTGTTGAACAGGTTGGCATTGGCGTCACTCATTTCATCGACGATATCCTGGATGTGACCTTGTCGGACTTGACCCACTCGATCAACTTGTCGGCATCGATCTTGACGTGAAATCGGAAGCGGCGGATAAAGGCCTCGATCTCGTCTTTGTCCTGGGCCAGGAACGCCTCCTTGCTCATCTTGCGCAGGCGTTTGGCGTTGACCGGGCGGTCACCAAGTTCCCACTGCTCTTCCGGCAAAACTTCTGGTTATCGATGCTGGCGTACAGGGTTTCGGGGCTGGCTGCGCTGACGGCCAGCCCGATACGCCCGATAATTCGCCGCCTGGCAAGCCGCCCTCGAGCCGGGTCCAGCTGTCACCGCCATCGGTGGACTTGTAGATCCCGGAGCCGGTTACCGCCCTCGGTGAACTCCCATGGACGGCGCTGGCGGTCCCAGGCGGCGGCATAGATGGTCTTTGCATCATCGGGCTTGAATACCAGGTCGATGATACCCGTCCAGTCCTCGACCCTCGAGCACCTGCTGCCAGCTTTCACCGCCATTGGTGCTGCGGAAAATGCCACGCTGACCACCGGGTGTTAGAGCTTGCCGATGACGCGACGTAGATGCGGTCGAATCATCAGGGTCGATCAGGATGCGGCCGATCCGGTCGGTATCACCGAGGCCCATGTAACGCCAGTTCTGACCACCGTCGTCGGAGCGGTAAACCCCCATGCCACCGTAAGTGAACGTGAAGAGTTGTTTTCGCCGGTACCCACCCAGATGGTTTCCGGCTTATTCGGGATCCACCGCGATATCCCCCATGATGATCTGGGCTGATCGTCGAACAGGGGCTCAAAGGTGTGTCCGTTATTGGTCGTTTTCCACAAACCGCCCGAAGCGTATGCCATGTAAAACTGTACGGCTGGCCGGGTACGGCTTCCATGTCCACCAGCCGCCCTCCCTGCACGACGGGCCCGACGCTGCGCCACTCCAGACCCGCATAGGGCGAGCTGGCCGCCATTTCCTGGTGTCGCTTCCAGGCCTCCTGCCTGGCCGAGTAATCTGCCGGCCCTTCAGGGCGTGGCCGGGCCTGAGCCGTTACTGCCAACACGAGGGCGACTGACACAACGGCCAGCTCGATTAAAGTTCTGTTCTTCATGCGTATTTCCTGTTTTCTGGCACCGTTGATGACGGTTGGATTGACGTGAATGCTATGAACAAGGGCAAACGCTAATTTTGCCAGAACCAACAGGACCCAGGCTCAACTAATTTTGCAATCAATCGAACCTGGGTCCCTCAAAGCGAGTGTTATTTGGTTTGCTGCTCTGCCGGCTTGACCGCTTCCGGGTTCCACTTGTTGATCTGGGTGATGACGCAGGCTGAGCCGTAACCCCGGAACGGATCGGCATCCGTCTTGATCCGATCGCCGCGTGAATAACAATTCGAGCCGCCACGGCTGATTACCGCGATAGTAGTCATGGCCCACTGCGGATCGCAACCACCACTGATCTTCAGCTTGTAATAGTCGCGGTTATTCATCTTGATGATCACCGCGTTGCGGTCGTTGTCCACGTCACTCCAGCTGTCGATGCTGCTGGTGAAACAGGCCTGCTGAACCTCCTCACCGATACGCGGGTCGGAATCCAGCGGAATCACTACCTTGTCTTCCTGGGTGGCGCAGCCCCTCATGTAAAGAGGTAGTATGGCCAGCAAAATCATCAATATCATTTTCATCGCTTGATCTTTAAACGGTCTGTTTTCTGGACACCTTACAGTGATAATGCCAAAAGAATTGACTGGCATCGAACCGGATGAATCCGGTCTGGCTCCAGTCACGAATTACCTTATTCTTTCGGGTCTCAGATCTTCTATTATCTGTGCAGAAATCCAGTAGGTGTTGAGAAATGATGTTGTTCTCTTCGGAAACCCTCATCAACATCAGATACTTACCATCAGGTGTAAGCATCGCATTGTTTTCGATGTTCTGCGTATTGACCGGCGCTCCCATATTTATCAATTCAGTCCAGTTTCCCGATTTGTCACGAAAACTCACATAAAGATCGCTCTCGCCTCTATTATCAGGCCGATCCCAGCCGGCCACGATTATAAAACTCTCGTCAGGAGCTACGCGTACGTCACCTTCAGATGTATTTTGTATTCAGCTTACTGCCAAGGCTTTCTGGATATCCGTATTCTCCATCAATAAATCTGGACATGTGTGTATCGGCATTGCCCTTGTAATCTTTTCCCGCGAAACCTGAAATAGAGAGTGCCGTTGTTAGAGATGGATGGCCAGCAGCATGTAGCTGCTATCGTATAATGGCGGGCAGGTTTTCACTTCCACACCTTTCTAGTCCGATGGCAAATCAGATATATAAAGTTCCTGGAGGTGCGGTCAGCCTCGGCAACGGCCTCCATGATTTGAAGAACATTCTGAAGCCATCCGGGGCCATGGCGGATGTTATTGTTATTGTATTGTCCATTGAAGGACACGAACCTCCGACCGACCAGATGTTGTCCACCCTCTTCATGTGCATAATCTCGTTGAGCTGACTGTCAGGGTTAGTTCTCGTGAAATAGAATTCGTTGCCGCACGGAGAGAAGACCGCGTCGAACACCCATTCTGGCTGGGTTCGTGAAAGGACTTCGGGCGCAAAGAGCTCCGGTGTCATTCCGGGGAAGATATAGACCAAGCTGTTGGCCCTTGTAATACAGGAAAACCGTCAACCCTTTCCTGCGCATATGTGTGCTCGGAAGCAAGTACTATCAAATAGAACGCAGCCGCAATCAGTCTGGAGTACAAGGAAGTCGAACACCATATGGCCAGGATTCGACCACAAGGGTCCTGATCCATCGCGACGTTCACCTTGCACACCCTGTCGGCACCGCGGTTATTCTTCAGGCAATGGTCGGAACTGCTCAATGAGGGCCGCATCAACCCAGTAAATATCGGTATCCGGGTGTTCACCGCCCGGCTTGAGCCCGAGTTTTTCTCTAACCGCGGTGGTTTTTGTGATCTGTATGTCCTTGGGCCGGTTGCTGGTAAAAAACAGGTACTTGCCATCACGGGAAATGGCTGGGCAGAACTCCAGGTATTCGGTGTTAACTGCTTCACCCAGGTTGGCCGGCGGGCTCCAACGATCGTCATCCAGCTTGAAGGTGACGTATAAATCACCACTGCCAAAGCCTGTTTCCCGTGTGGATGTGAAAATGAGGTAGTCACCGTCCGGTGAAATACTCGCGTCTCCCTCCCCGGCTTCGGTATTGACACTTGGACCCAGGTTTTCGGGCTCCCCAAATTGACCGTCTCGGTATGGGGCCCGGTAGAGATCGCTGCCGCCAAATCCCTCCGGTCTTGAGCCAAAGAAATAGATAAAACCATCCCTCGACTCGGATGGATACAGCTCACGCATGTCAGTATTGATCGGCGCATCGATATGAACCGGCTCACCCCAGCCTTTATCCGTACGATCCACGTACCAGATGTCAGGATGCTCCAACGTCGCACCACCCTCAACCGGCGGGCGGTTTGAAGTGAAGTACAAACGGTTCCCATCCGGGCTCATGGTCAAATCAAAATCGTTGAACTCTCCGCTGAATGTTGCAATGACTGGTTCTGTCCAGGCACCACGTTCATCTGCAATGCTGTGCAGGATAAATGCGGCACCTTCTTCGGCCAGGCCAAAGAATACTTCCAGGCCACCGGGCGTGAAGGCCATGCTCCACTCGGCGGTGTCGGTGGACACGATGCAGGGTGCAAACATGACCGGCGTATCACCTGGCGTTGGTTGTCCGAAATACGGCCCCGACACGTCCAGATAAGCCTGCTTTTCCTTTTCACCGGCAGATAATGGGCTGGCAAAAGCAAGACAAAAGGCAAGCGTAACTACTTGATTGACTTTGAAGAACATCTCCATCTCCACCTAATAAATTTAAAGTCGGGGCACGATCGTTTTCAGTCGGTGCTTACCCGGTTTTTAGCTGCTTCGATGACATCTGTGCTGACCCAGTAAATCCGGCTGCCGGTCTCACCCTCAGGGGCCAGCGAGGTGTAGAACAGGTATCTGCCATCACGTGATACATAAGGCCTGAACTCCGATCCTGGTGTATTTACATTACCCTCAAGACTAACCGGCTCCGACCAGGAACCCTCTTCGGTTGCGAACGAAACATACAGGTCGTACTTGCCCACGCTGTCATCCCGCCCCGTCAGGCAAATGAGCAGGTAACTGCCATCAGGAGCGACGAAAGGATCCTGGTCCGACTCCGCAGAGTTAATTGGCGCGCCAACGTTTTCTGCCACAGCATATTTGCCATCGACGTTACGGGAACGGTAAATATCTGTTTTGCCCAGCGAGTCATCACGCCGACTCATGTAATAAACCGTGCCGTCATTCGCCACGGTGGGGTAGTTCTCGTAGTGTTCATCGGTATTGATGGAAGAACCCAGCATCACCGGCTGCGTCCAACCCTCGCCAGTGTAGCTAACCGCCCAGATATTGGATTGTTCGAGCAACTGGGACGTGGTTTTATCCGCCGACTTCAGGCTGGTGAAGTAGATGGTTTTTCCACCCGGGCCAACCGTAAAGTTGTAAGGCACATGTTCACTGAACGGCGCGATCTCCGGTTGCGTCCAGCCACCTTCACGCCGGTACATGACGTAAGTCTGCTTGAATCGCCAATCGGTGCCGCCTTTCATCGCGGAATAGACAAACACCCTGCCTTCGTCAAGGAAACCCGAAGTGCCAACCCACTCATCTTCCCCAACCAAGCCCGGGGCAAAGACCTTAGCCGTGGATTGCGGTGGTTCCTGTCCAAGGTAGGGCCCATCGGAAAAACCGTCCCAGGCCATAACAAACAGCAGGTGAAATCAACGCAGAAGCAGTAACGATCGACGCAACAAGACCAGCCTTCATGACGGTTTCCTTTTACGGTGACACCGAGGCTCCATATTAACGGTTCCGTTGGCCATCGCGAGCCGCCTTGCGATGGCTTGAAACCACTACGCGGCAGGATGACGACAAAAGGCCGGATACACTTAAAACAAGCGTGTATCCGGCCCTTGATCAGAGAGCCTGTTTTCTGTGGGGTTCTAACTACCGGACTTGGTGATCTGGATGTCTCCGTTGAGCGTCTTAAGCTTGATGACCGTGCCACCACCGTTGACGTCGGCGACGATCACGCTTTTCACACGCACTTCGACACCGCCCGGGCCGTCTTCACGGATGACTTCAGGCTCCGTGGGCCGCACCTCGACTTCGTAGTCGGAGTAGATTTCACCCTCCCCACTGTCAATGTGCAACTCGACACCGGCATTGGCAGGTAAACCGAGGTTCAGGCTGCCATTGACCGAACTGAAGGACATGGCCTCATTGGCATCAATAGTGGCGAAGCTGACGCTGATATCTTCGTTGACTGCTTCTGCAATCGACCGACCATTGATATTGCTGGCCGTGATCGGGCCGTTGACATTTCTCAGCACCAGTTTCCCGGTGATGTTGCTGACAATGATTTCACCGTCATTGACCGTGGAGAGTTCCAGGTTGGCCTCATGGCACACGCGCCACCACGGTGACCTTATTCGCCCGCCAGCCGGGAGTCCACCGAGATCTGGTTGTCCTTTCTCTTCCACTTCCAGCGAGAACGAAGCCTGCGTGCCAGCGACGTGGGTACCCGAAGGCGTGATGATCTTACGGGTCCCTTCCTCTACTGAAGACTTCGAATGTAGCGTCTTCACGGTCTTCGCCGATCACTTCGATGTGGGCGGACATGATCGAAATATCCAGTTCGATCGGCTCGCTCGGCCGGGTCAGCGGAATATTGATAACCCCGGGTTGTGTTTGTGCAAAGGCCTGCGCGGCAAACAGCACCAGCACCACGACCAGGCTTGCTTTGTTGATGTAAGTTCTCATGCGACTCTCCTTTACTGATTCTTCTGAATTCGGATATCACCGTTGATCGATGAAATGCTGAAAGTGGGGCCACCGCCAGCAATGCTGACACCGGCTGGTTGTTCGATGCGGTAACGGTACACGCCGTCAGAGCGGCTCTGCTCTACCCGCGCAGGAATGGCCAGTGGGTCTACCGGGAACTCGGTCTTCATACGTCCATTGAACAGATCCATAGCGATATTCAGACCGGCTTTTTCCGGCATCCTGAGCACGATGTCGCCGTTGACAGTTTCTATGTCGCAATCCTCATCGGGTGCGTGCGCAAAACTGGCTGTCACCTCACCATTGACGCTTTCCAGTGCAGCGCAATTATCCAGCCCGAAAATGGAAACCGGTCCGTTGACATTGCCTGCGCTGACGATGTGACTTACACCCGTCACATCAACCCGGCCGTCATTTACCGTGCTGACATCGAGTTGTGTGTCGGCTGGCACCAGCACATCGAAGCTGTATTCAGCCCTGCAATCGCGGCACGCGGTTGTTTCGTGCCAGTTCCGATCGGGGTGGCCGACCCATATGGAAACACCATTTTCGTCGGCCAGGGTATTCAGCTTAGGTATTCCAGCGAACGTTCAAACCGTTCTGATCAGGCGCCGAGCGGTGTTCGCTGACGGTTACCGATATCTCTCCAACCTTACCTTTCCGGACCCTTACATCACCCCAGATATTTCTGATCTCCAGCGTGGGCGCTGACCTGTTGACTGCAAAGGTCTCGGTCCACGAGCGGGATTCTTCTACACGCTCTGCCACGGCGTTCACTAGTACTGGCCAGCAAACCCAGCACACAACTGCTGCGATAGTTTTTCATATCGTTTCACTCCCGAGTGATTTATGCACGTGCCTGACGAGGTCCGGGTGCAGGCGTTTTTCATTGGCCAGGTTTTGTAGCTGCCCCAGTTGCGTTGTTTGCCGTTGCGCAGCACCAGGTCGACCAGGGCCAGTTGTACGATTGGTGAGTCGGCACTTTCCAGCAATGTCATCAATTCGCCACCGACGGTATCTGTTTCAGTTGCGGCCCAAGTGCATCGATGGCGGCTGAGCGGACCGAAGATGAGCGGTCCGTTGTCGCACGCTGCAGCAGGGCATGTGCGATCTGCACATCGTCCCGTACCACGTAGCGCGCATCGTAAACCCCCGCCAGGCGCGTCCCGGCAGCCTCGTCCTGCAGACGGTCCAGGATCAGTTCACGGTTGAGCACATCGATGTTTTGCTCCAGTGCCACCAGGCGGTCCTGGTCACCGGTGCTTTGATTGGTCAATTGCGCGGCGCCAAAGCCGATCAATACGCAGGCTGTCGCGGTGACCCAACCCGCGACTGCGCATACCCAGCCAGTCGCGCAACCGTGAACTCCAGCGCCGGGCGCTCGCCTGTTCCAGATTCTGGTAGAACGACCGCCGCATATCGGACGATGGCTCATCGCGCGGCAAATCACCCAGTGCTGCCCACAGGTTTTGTTCATGTTGCTGCTTTCGAATGGTACGGAGGTGGTTTTCTTGTCAGGCATCGTGTGGAACTCCTCCCAGGTCGGCATATGCCACATTGAGTTGTTGCATGGCCCTATGCATGCGTACGCGCGCGGTCCCGGTCTTGCAACCGAGCGCCTGTGCGAGATGTTTAAATGAATTGAATTCGAAGCGGCCCAGCCAGATTACCTCCTGGTAATGCAGGGGCAGAGATGCGAGGGCTTTCTCCAGCGTACCGATCTGCTCTGAACCGGACGCGGCCTGTTCAGCCGAATGATGATCGACCAGCCGTGACTCCGTGTACTCGTCCATTGGTATTGTGCTGCCTGGCGTTTCTGTTTGCGCAGGTAATCCAGCGTGATGTTGCGGGCGATGTTGAACAGCCAGCCCTTGAACGTGCCTTCGTGACGGAAACTTCCGGCTTTTTTCAGCACCCTCAGAAACACTTCCTGCGTGACGTCTTCGGCATAACCGGGATTGCGGGTCATACGCAGGCAAAACTGGTAAACGCTGGTGTGGTAGCGCTCGAAAAGTGTGCCCAGGCAGGACGCATCGCCATTGGCCACCCATTCGATCAGTTGTTCGTCGGATACTGCTTGCATCGTGATTCCCGTGTAACTACAGGTAAGGACACACCAGCTTTGAAAACGTTACACCAAAAATGCAAACTAGGTCATGTTTACTGCTATCTCACCTAATCCGGGGTAAGCGCTGGACCGGGTATTCCTTCCCGGGACACGCCGTGGATACATCCCTGTAGGCTCGATCGCGACTCCCTCGGCAATTGCTCCCGGCATTGCTCTACCTCCTGCATCCCTGCAGTCGTGTCGCTCACGGTCCCGGTAAGGAATACCCGGTCCAACGCCCACACACTGAGATAGATGCGGCTAGACTTCTTAGGAACTTTACTCAATCATCTATTTCGATATAAGAGGTATGGTCCAGCAGGATTTTCCAGCCAGAATCGTGCAATACGAAGATATTTGAAACGATGGCCTGGCGCTCCTGCCCGTCCACTGAGATGTACTCGTCTGCGGTTGACCAGGCATGGTTATCGTCGATCCTGTGGACCTCCACGTTTTCCATCCTGATTCGCAGTTCAGTGGTTCCGCCGATGCGTTGCCGCCAGTTTTCAGCCAGTTCCTGCTTGCCCTCAGCAACTGACCCTGGCTGATCTTGACCATACCCAGGTCGGCGAAATAGCTTAAAACGGCCTCGAAATCCAGCTTTGCGAATGCCTCGCAGATGTTGTTGTAGACATCCAGGATTTCCGCCTTGAGAAACCTGGGGTCACTTTCGTTGCTGACAGTCATCACTTTTCCCCTGTTTCCGCATATTTCATTCCAGGTAGTCGTCGTTCACAAATTCAACTGGCACGCCGATGATGCTGGGTGTTTCGTAGGGATGGAGTTTGCGCACGTCTTCTACGACTTGCGCAAAATTTTCCTCACGAGTCTTGAACACCAACGGTACTTCGGATTCGTTTTCGATGCGGCCTTTCCAGCGGTAACAACTTTCAATCTCCGGAAAGATATTGGCGCAGGCGATGCGGCGGTTAGCAATAAGCGCGTCCGATATTTTTCTGGCGGTTTCCCGGTCAGGACAGTTGATCCAGATCTCGATCATTTTCACTACTGCACTCCTGCGGCTGCTTGCCGTGCTATTAATCTCTCAGTGTTTCGATGATTTTTGCATCAATCCAGTAAATATCCCCGTCACCCCTGCGTTTGCTTGTGAAGAACAGGTATTTCCCATCAGGCGTTACCATCGGACAGAATTCCCGCGCAGCCGTGTTGACCGCATCACCCATGTTCTTGCAGTGGCGTCCACGAATCATTGGGGCCGCGGAAACTGATATACAAGTCACCCGCGCCCATACCGTCATCCCGGCCCGAGATACTCACGACCAGGTAACTCTCATCCTGGGCGATAAACACATCGCCTTCATAGTTTTCAGAATTGATCATGGGGCCGAGGTTCTCAGGAGGCAAGTGTTGGCCATCAACCAGGCGGGCACGGTATATATCGGCCTTGCCAAAGCCGCCTTCCCTGATTGACTGGAAATACATCGTGTGGTCGTGTGTGAGCGTTGCGTATACCTGGCTGGCGCCGGAGTTGACGACCGGCCCCATGGATTCCGCTTCTCCCCAGCCGTCTTGCACGCGCCGGGCAAACCACAGGTCAAAGCCGCCCTCTGTCCTCCGTTTCCCCGGGACGTGGCCGGCGGCTCCCCCACACCAGGCGCTGGCCATCGGGACTGACGACGGGGTCAACGTCCGTGGGGTGTGTGGAAAACGATGCCTGTACCGGCTCACCCCCACCGGCCATCAATCTGCCGTGTCAACATGATGCGGGTGCCGGTCTCCGCTGTCCATGTGGTGTAGAAAAACTCGTTTCCATCAGGTGAGAAGGCCGAGTTATTTCACTTCCATCGGTAGAAATCATCCCGGGTGCAAATAACTCAGCCACCATGCCGGGTGGCGCCTGGCCGACGTAGGGGCCACCGGGATCGGGCCACGTTTGTTCGGCTGAGATGCAGGCACCTGGCTTGAAAAGACACAGGAAAAGGTGATCAGCAACAAACTGTACTTGTGCATGACGATCTCCGGACTTTTTGTCATACCGCGAAACTGCGCGGTGACCCTATTGTATCGGCACGTGATCGGTAAGGGCCGCAGATAGACAGAAGCCGGTACAGATAGACAAGAATTCAACGTGACTAGGTGGCCCCGAACCCCTATCATTTGTGCTGATGGATCATCTCCTCCACCAATTGCCAGTCATTCTGCCGTTGCTGTTCTGGGCCGGCTATCACTACAAGGACCGGCATCTGCCCGAGCCCATCAGTCGCCTGCTGCTGACTTTTGCTTTTGGCGTGGGGGCCTTTTATCTCGGCGGACTGATGTACGTGGCGCTGGACCTGGTGGACCTGCGCTACGGTGCCTACGAGCTGGGCAAAACAAACCTGCCGGGTTTGTTTGCTTATTCCATACTGGCTATCGGTGGTATCGAGGAATTCGCCAAGATGGCCCGTTCCTGCTGTTCGTCATCCGCTTCAAGGACTTCAACGAGCCGATCGACGGTATCATCTATGCATCATTTATCGCACTGGGTTTCGCCACGATGGAAAATATCCAGTACCTGCATGGCGTGACGGGCCCGGAAGCGTGGGCCAGGGGCTTTGCCGCACCGGTTGTCCACATCGTATTTGCATCCATCTGGGGTTATTACATCGGCCGGGCCTACCTGTGTAAAAAAGCACGGGTTTTGACGATCTCCCTGGCCTTTATCTGCACCGCAATTTTGCATGGTTCTACGATGTCATAGCGATTGCCATGCCCACACCTGCATTACCGGCTGCGGCGTTGCTGATAACGGTTATCTGGGTCTGGCGCCTGTGTCTGATTCGTGACTTGAAGGCGTTGCCGCCGGGGGCCTGCCCTCCGGATCCACCATTCGAGGAACGGAACACAGAATAAAGTGCTGCGTAAACTCCCGGATTGCTGAGTGATTTAGAGGTTAAGGTTTTTTGTTCTCCTATACTTAGGGTGTAAACCTCAATATTTCGGAGGGCCCTATAATGGACATGATTGTCGAACGTATGGATGTATGGTCAGCCAGATCCCGACAGGGTCGGTGGTCTCGCGGGGATACTCAAAGGCATGGATGAAGCCGGTGCCGACCTTGATTTTATTGTTGCAAGACGCAGACCCGATAAACCCGGCTCAGGCGCTGTTTTTATCACGCCGATACGGGGTGACCGGGAAGTCAGGGCTGCGAGCACCCTTGGTTTCAATATCACAAGCAGTGTCGACGCCGTGCGCGTGGAGGGTGATAACAAAACCCGGAGCTGCTGCAAGGCTGACGAAATTGGTTGCTGATGCGGGAATCGATGTCAGGGGTGTTTCCCTGGCCGTGATCGGACCGCGATACATTGCCTATATCGGCTTTGACAACACCAGTGATGCCGAAAAGGCTGTTAGCGTTATCCACGCAGCCGGTGCCGAGGTAGTCTAGCTGCGTTTTGCGCTGGCGGTGAGACCGCGTTCATGCTTAGTGCCTGGTGAAAAATTTTACCGGCGTACCATGGCGAGCGTGTCAAAGGCGCAGTATTTGAGCAATTCAAGGCGAATTTCTTCGGTTCTTTCAGCGTTGGTGCCCGGCCGGATGGCTTCCAGGTAGGCCTTTGATGCCTCGGTGCCTTCTGCCACACCCTCGAGGTTTGCATAGTCCATGTCCGGGGCGATGGTGGGCAAAACAGCCTTGATCGACCACGAACCGAGCATGTCAGGGTGGTAGTAACTGGCCTTGGTGACGGGGTACAGGTCCACGAGACGGTCGATAACCGCCCGCAAAGACTCTGCCAGGTCCGGGAATCTTCTCTGCCAGACCGCGGATGACGCCTTTTTCATAGGCGGTGTACATCAACACCGGACCTTCATTGCCCAGGACATCGATCATCTTTTCCGCCAGGGCCCGCATCGGTGGCTCACCGTCGACATCCAGAAATTCCTCGTGTTGAATCTCCCCGTGTGCTGCTTCGATATGGCAGGACCACTGAAACGGCAGCACCTCGTATGGGCGGGTTTGCGGCCACACCGGGATGGCCGGGCCGATGGTCTCGAAATCCAGGTAATAGCGCGGGTATTCCAACGCACGGACAATTCACCTGCGCCCGGCAGGATTTCTGCCTGCCCGTTTATGGTCACACGGTGGATGCGCAGCTGGTTTGCGCTGTTGAGCACATCCGGTGGTACTTCGCAGATATCCCGGTAACCTGCCATGACCAGTTCAGCCAGCCTTTTACGCGTGCCTTTTAGGCCATGCACCGGGTACTCGCTATCTGTGGGCCAGCAGTGTTTGAAAAACGGGCATTCATATGGCGTGAAACAGTGCTGGCCTACCGGCAGGTCGGGTATTGGCCCTTCTACTGCTTTGCGGGCGTGCTCAACCCATGAGGGTACCGCAGGCAACAAGTGTTGCACTTCCTCCGTCAGGTCCACTTCTGTCAGGATGCCGCGGTAATCATCGCCACCCTGGTAGATGAACTGGTTGTCGATGTGCGCCAGGGCAATACTCTTCGAGCGCATAGCCTGCGCCGTGGTGCACCCAGGCCTGTATGGCACAGTCCTGCACGTGCTCGTTCTTCTGTTTGGTGGTCGCCTTGACCTCGACCACGCGCCAACTGTCACCTCGTGGCAGTAACACATCCTCGCGCACCAGTACGCCCCCATATTCCAGCGTAGCCTCGAAAACGGGCACGCGTTCGGCCTGGCCCATCAGTTCACAGGTCCGCCGTAGCAGGTTTTGCATACCGTCTTCGTATTCGAGATAGACACCCCCGCCCTGCCCGTACACCTCCACCGCAATTTCACCGACGCGGTGGCCGATTTCAAAGGCAGTCCGGGTAGCCGGGGAATACTCGGCAAGCTCCGCCTGGTTCACCTCCAGGTGCACGCGCTTGAGACACTGCAGAGACGACATGATTCTGGATTTTGAAAGCCGGACCATGTCTGTAATCATATCCGGAAACGACACATGACGCTGCTGCCGCAAGTGCTTGAACCTGCCCTGGCTTTCGGCCCACTTTTCCGAGCCTGGCATCATTCGACCCGAACCGAGTGGTTAATGTGCCGGTCATGGACAATAATCACTGTACAAACCCTGGAGACCACGGTGAACCCCGAACTCAAACGTGCGGCAGAACTTGCCGCCGAATATATTGAATCCTTTGACCACCACAAGGTTAGCGAAGAGCCTGACCCGGAAGCGCTCCGCAAACGCCTCTACAAGGAACTGACCGACGACGGTCTGCCACCGCTGCAGGTTATCGATGAACTCGCCGAAGATGCGCGTGAAGGCCTGTTGAACACCGGCGGAGGGCGATTCTTCGGCTGGGTCATCGGTGGCGGGATCCCGGTCTCCATAGCGGCCGACTGGCTAACCTCGGCCTGGGATCAGAATGCCGCCGCCTATGCCTGTTCACCATCGGCTGCCGTCATTGAAGACGTGGCTGCAGGCTGGTTGAGGGACATCCTGGGTCTGCCACAGCACGCTTCCTATGCCTTTGTGACCGGTTGCCAGATGGCCCATGTCACGGCACTGGCCGCAGCCCGCCATAAAGTTCTGGCCAACAAAGGCTGGTCCGTCGAGACGCAGGGCCTGGCCGGTAGCCCGCCGATCCGCGTGTTGGTCGGGGAGCACCATGAAACCCTGTTACGTGCACTGCGCCACCTGGGTGTCGGCACCGATGCAGTCGTCGAAGTCGCAATGCACGACGATGGCACGATTAATGTTGCGGCGCTAAAGACCGAACTTGAAAAAAACCCGGACATGCCCACCATTGTTTCATTGGCTGCCGGTGACCTAACCGTGGCGCCTTTGACCCGTTCGAGAAGTTTGTGACCTGGCACATGAGCACAATGCCTGGGTACATATCGATGGCGCGTTTGGTTTATGGGTGGCCTCCAGCAAACGTCTGCGCCACCTGGTAAAGGGCATCGAAAAGGCCGACTCATGGGCGACCGATGCGCACAAGTGGCTGAATGTCCCCTACGACAGCGGAGTAGCCTTTGTCGCGGATTCCGAGGCCCACAAAACCGCGATGACAATACCTGCGCCCTACAAGGTCGAAGTTGAGAACGTCCGTGACCAGTTCGAATGGGGGCCCGAGTGGTCCAGACGCGCCGGGGCATACCGCTTTACGCAGCACTGCGGACGCTTGGACGCAACGGTGTTGCACAAATGATTGAACGCTGTTGCGACCTGACCCGTGATCTCGTATCAAAGCTGGGTGAATTGCCCGGGGTGGAGGTGCTGACAACACCGGTCATCAACCAGGGTCTTGTCAGATTCCTTGATTCCAATGGCGACCATGACGAGCGAACCGATGAGGTCATCAAGCGTATCAACGAAAGCGGTGAGGCCTGGTTTGGGCCGACTGTATGGCATGGCATGCGTGTCATGCGAATATCAGTGAGTAACTTCCGCACAACGGCAGAAGACGTCGAACGGGCAGTTGCGGCAATCAAAAATGCAATGAAATAAACAAGATCGGGATCTTTTCGTGAAAAAATGTTTCTTGCTACTGGCTGAGCTTCTGTTATAGTGCGTCGCTTCCTGGCACACATCGGTCTGTGCCAGATACTTCCGGCCAGCAATTTCGCAGGTTGCGAAGACGCATAAAGATTAGCCTGGACCGACCCATGCAGCGATTGAATCACGGCATTTGGGCACGGCGATCTCGGAGTAAAATCATCAATGTTATTTTCAGAACTTGGCCTTTCGGCCGAATTGTTGCGCGCGACAGAAAAACAGGGTTACCAGGAAGCGACCCCAGTACAGCAACAAGCAATTCCACATATTCTAGAAGGCCGCGATTTGCTGGCCGGTGCACAAACAGGTACCGGAAAGACCGCGGGTTTCACCCTGCCCTTGCTACAGAGGTTGCAGGAATCCGGTACACCAGGTGACAAGCGCCGCGTGCGCGCCCTGATAATGGTGCCCACACGTGAACTGGCAGCCCAGGTTGCAGAAAGCGTTCGCGAATACGGTCGGTATTTGCCCTTTACTTCTGCCGTGATTTTCGGCGGTGTCAGTATCAATCCACAACTGTCGAAGCTGCGCCGGGGCGTAGATATAGTCATTGCCACGCCGGGACGGCTACTTGATCACATGCAACGGGGCAGCATACGCCTTGGTGACGTTGAAACACTCGTACTCGACGAGGCGGACCGCATGCTCGACATGGGCTTTATCAATGACATCCGCAAAATCATGCAATCCATGCGGGGAAAGCGACAGAATTTGCTGTTCTCGGCAACCTTCTCAAATGAAATCAAACAGCTTGCCAACGAGTTTCTGGATGCGCCCGTGGAAATCCAGGTCGCACGACAGAACACGACCGCCGAGCAAATATCACAGCTCGTCCACCCGGTTGACCGCATCCGTAAACGCGAGTTGCTGTCGTACCTGATCGGTTCTGGAAACTGGCAGCAGGTACTGGTATTTACACGCACAAAGCACCTGGCAAACCGGCTCAGCGAGCAACTGGAGCGCGACGGTTTATCCGCCACCGCAATCCACGGCAACAAATCCCAGGGCGCCCGCACCCGCGCACTGGCCGATTTCAAGAAAGGCAAGGTCCGGATACTGGTTGCAACAGATATCGCCGCCCGGGGACTCGATATCGAACAACTGCCACACGTGGTTAATTTTGAATTACCCCACGTTCCGGAAGATTACATCCACCGTATCGGCCGCACCGGCCGTGCCGGCCTGGACGGCGAAGCCATTTCACTGGTCTGTTCCGATGAGAGGAAACTGCTGACAGACATCGAGCGCCTGTTGAAGCGTGACATCGACAAGATCGTCGTTCCCCGGGTTCGAGCCTGATGAGAGCATCAAGCCGGTGCCGATCAAGAACGGCCGCAAAAAGCAGTCATTTAAAGGCAAACGTCACGACCGGGGGCGTAGTGCACCCAAAGGGCAAAGCGCAGCAGAAACCAGGGTCAGCGTTCACGCCGGGCAGCTTAAGAGATCAGAACTCTCACGCTGTGAAAGCCCGAACGATGGACTGTGTGGTAGCCGCCGGGTACTAGAAAAGCGCCCGGCCGCAACCCTTCAAAACCCGGCCGCCAAGGGCGACGGTCACGGTCACCTGGAAAGACTCACCGCTCATCGTGTCGATACAGGGCTTGCCTTCGATTAACAGGCTGGTCGTAGCATCAATCTGGAAAACCGTTTTTCGGGCTTTCTTGTCTTCCAGGGGCTGCACGTAGGCAAAACTCATACGCTCCTGGCCGTAATCTGTTACTAGCAGTATTTCCTCGCCGTTGGTGATTTCAAGCAACCACCCCGGTTCCTGGCCGACCGCCCGGAATGCCACGCCGCGCAACTTGGCCGCGTGCCAGACGTCGTTCTTTGCAAGTGCCTTCTCGCGCTCGACCGGGTCTTCTGCCTGCGGCTTGCCGCATGCGCAAATCCCGGCCATGAACAGCAGCAGGAATAAGCAAAACACCGGCCGGCCGCGTTTCATTCTGCCCCGACCTCGATGTTTCCTTCCGCAACCATCACGCAAGTGCCACCGATCCATGTGTCGGTGACCTGGCCGCTGGTCTTCTCGGCCCGTGCCTCCATCAGGCTCGGACGACCCATCTCTACACCCTGGGCGATGCGCCAGTTGAAATGACCGGTTTCTGCATCGTCGTAGTGCGCGAGCAGCGCGGCCAGGGCGCAGTTGGCGCTGCCGGTGGCCGGATCTTCCGGTATACCGTCCAACGGTGCGAACATGCGTGAGCGGATGTGAATTCGTCATCGCTGCGCAGGTAAACATGCACATACGGATTGATGCCGCGTGCCGCGATGTTATCGAAAACCTCGAGGTTTGCCCGTGCCTGTTGCAACGCCGAACGGTCCCTGACCTCGACCATCAGGAAGTCCAGGCCAACGGATGCGAGCCGGGGCAAATGGGTATCGGTAACGATGTCGTCCACGGGCAGTGACAATGCCCTGGCCGTGGTTTCCACGGAGAGAATATCCCCCAGCGAGAGCTTCGCGGGCGCACGCAATTCGCAACGGATGTCGCCGGTATCAGGCCGCTGTATGGAAATCGGCACCAGCCCGGCTTTTTCCTCGAAGACAACTTCCGCCACCTCACCGAATTCACCGAGTTCACCAATTGTGGCCAGCACGAAAGCAGTGCCAATATTGGGGTGCCCGGCAAAGGGCACTTCCTGCGCCGGGGTGAAGATTCGCACCTTGCGTGTATGGCCGTCTTCGGGGGGAGCACGAAGGTGGTTTCAGAATAATTGAATTCCCTCGCCACCTGTTGCATCTGCCCGGCATCCAGCCCCCCGGCGTCCGGCAGCACGGCGAGTTGATTGCCGCCAAAACGGCGGTTGGTGAATACATCACATGTGAAATATCTGTATTTCATCCCTACTCCTCACGCCCGGGACATGTATTCGCCGGTTTCGGTATTGACCTTGATGACCTCGCCGGTTTCGATGAATTCAGGCACCAGTACTTCCAGGCCGCCGGCGAGCTTCGCCGGTTTGCTGCGCTTGGTGGCGGTGCCACCCTTGAGCATGGGCGCGGTCTCCACGATTTCCAGGTCCACCGAGGGCGGCAACTGGATGCCCGCCGCCACGCCATCGATGAGCGTGACGAAAATACCACCCAGGCCTTCGCTCAGGTAGTCCAGCTGGTCTTCCAGGTCCGATTCGTTGAACGAGTACTGGCTGTAGTCCTCGTTGTCCATGAACACGTACAGTCTCGCCATCGAAATACGAGTAGCTCGCCTGGCGGCGGATGAAATCCACATCACCCAGCATGTCCTCACCCTTGAATGTCTCATCGAGGTTCTGCCGGGTCTGCACATCCTGCAGTTTCATCCGGTACAGCGTGTTGCTGCCGCGTGACGAAGGTGTGCGTATTTCGATCTTGCGCACCGCGTACACCTGATCCTTGTGACGAACGATTTCACCTCTTTTTACTTCACTGGCCTTGGGCATTTACCTTCTCCTCCGGGAGTGTTGATTATTCTACATCGGGTTGTTGGCTGTTGTTCCAGCTCAATCTCTGTCCTATATTTTCATTTATTTCACTGAGCAATTGATTCATTTCCGAAAACTCGTCGTTGTAGTTTGTTTCGTCCGTGTATTCAGTGATGAATTGCTTCGCCTGTCCAAAATATTCCCCAACGATGGGGAGGTCCACGAGCATTGTCAGCACCCAGATAAATATACCCAGTATCACGGTCATACCCAGCGTCATTCCCAGGCCCCGGGCCACGCCTGCCTTGAAATTCACCCACATGATTCTCTTTCCTGACTGCAAATACTCCAGGTAGTCCACGACTCCGGCTGCCTGGAAAACCTTGATGAGTTCCTTGTCCGGTGAAGTCTTTGGTGTTGAGCTCATTTTGGCACCTCCAGTTTTGTGTTAGCAGGGGTCAGGTCCACTACAATAGCCCACTTGCCGTATGACAAGCATAAATCCACCGCCGCTCAATTTAAATGTAACCTGATCCAGGTTCGTTGAGTGCGAGTGGTGATATAAAGCTATATTGCCAGCAACCAGGAGGCGGTTATGAAAGGTATTTTTTCCCCCAGGAGTGTGGCTGTTGTAGGTGTTTCGGCAAAACCGGATAACCTGGGACGGAATATCATGCTGAACCTGATCGATTTCGGTTTTGACGGCATCGTTTACCCGGTCGGACCCAGCGGTGGAACCATCACCACCCGGCGTATCTACAAATCCGTGGTCGACATCCCGGACCACGTCGATATGGCAGTCATACTCGTACCGGCCAGGCATGTCCCCCAGGTCATGGAAGAATGCGGTCAAAAAGGCGTAAAGCGGGCCGTCGTCGAGACCGCCGGATTCAGGGAGTACAGTGAAGAAGGCAAGAATATCGAAGACGAAGTCGTCGCGATTGCGAAGAAATACGGCATTCGTTTCATCGGGCCCAACTGTATCGGCGTCATCAACATGGAGAACGGATTCTGCGTTCCGTTTCCCCGGCTCACCCCCTTCATCCGGCAAGGCGAAGTTTCCATCATTTCCCAGAGTGGCGGTGTGGGCTTAAGCATCATGAACCACATGGCGGCCGAGGGGATCGGGCTGAACAAGTTCGCCTCCGTCGGCAACCAGCTCAATGTGGATGCAGAAGATCTGCTCGAGTATTACATCGGGGATGAAGGCACAAAGATCATTTTCATCTACCTGGAAGGTATCCGTGACGGGCGGCGCTTGATGGAGCTGGCAAAAGCGTTCACCGAAGCCCATCCTGGCGATGAAGTCCAATATCGGCAGGCTGGGACAGAGCGTGGCTGCCTCCCATACAGCCTCGCTTTCGAGCGATGACCGCGTGGTGGATACTGCCTTCAGGCAGTGCGGCATTACCCGCGTGCACGATGTAACGACGCTATCGCACTACATGAAAACCCTGCGGTTGCCGCCTCTGAAAAACAAGCGGCTGGCGATCATTTCCCGCTCGGGCGGACACGCCATCGTTGCCGCGGATGCCTGTGAAACGGTCGGCTTTGAACTTGCAGAATTCCCGGAATCTTTCATCCAGGAAATTGAGAAACATTTCCGGGCATCGGTCATCAAACTGACCAATCCGCTGGATCTGGGTGACCTGTTTGACCTGGATGTCTATTACCAAATCGTGGAGCAGACCCTGGCCCAGGAGAACGTGGACGGCGTCGCCTTCCTGCACACCTCGGTTGCAAAGACAGAACACGGCCCGACCAAGGACCTGGTCAAGCGCCTTGAGGCGCTTAGCAAGAAATTCAACAAGCCGGTTGCGATCTATGTTTCGGCAAATTCAGCCGAAATTTCCAGCTTGAGACAGAACATGGACTTCCCGATTTTTACCCAGATCGTGGAGATGTTCCGGGCGCTGAAACTGGATTATGAATATTCGCAGATGATGACCGCCGTGGAGTCGCAGCAGGAGGCTCCCGCCATAGTCGTGGAAACACCGGCCGTGCAGAAGTTGATTGAAACAGCGGCCAGTGAAAACCGCGACCTGCTGCTGAGTGAAGCGATAGATGTCCTTGAATATTATGGAATTCCTACCAGTCAGGGGATTGGCCGCAAACTCTGCGGAAGAAGCGGTAAAAGCCGCGGACAGCCTTGGCTACCCGGTAGCCATGAAAATCATCTCCGAACACATCTCGCACAAATCCGATGTCGGTGGGGTTCAACTCAACCTTCGCAACCAGGATGCGGTCTCGGAGACATTTCTGGACATGAACGCCCGCATCCGGAAGGCCTTCCCCGATGCAAAACTCGATGGCGTCATGGTTCAGCCAATGGCCATCGGTGGACGTGAACTGATCCTCGGCGGACGCCAGGACGCCCAATTCGGCCCGGTCATACTGGTGGGACTGGGCGGTATTTTCGTAGAAATATTCGAACAGGCCAGCCATGCGTATCGGCCCGGTCTCAAGGACGGAAGCCATGGCCATGATCGAAGAACTGAGTGGCTCACAGATCCTGATGGGCGCCAGGGGCCAAAAGCGATTCGATATCGACGCCATCGCTGACGCCATCGTTCACCTGAGCCAGTTGCTGCTCGGATTTCCCGCAAATCAAGGAACTCGATATCAATCCCCTGCGGATTTTCCACGAAGGTGAAGGCTGTTTAGCCCTTGACGCCCGCATCATCCTATGAAATTTGGAATCGACCGCCTGCTGGAAGAACCCGAGCTGCGCAAACCGCTGCAGGGCCACCGCGTTGCGCTGCTGGCCCACCCCGCTTCTGTTGACCCGGAGCCTGGTGCACACGATGGATGCGTTGGCTGCGCTGGATGATATTGATCTCACCGCTGCCTTCGGCCCACAGCATGGCTTGAGGGGGGATAAACAGGACAACATGGTGGAATCGGAAGATTACCTGGATCCGGTCCACGGCATCCCGGTGTTCAGCCTGTATGGCGACGTGCGCCGTCCAACCAGCGAGATGATGGAGTGTTTCGACGTTTTGCTGGTGGACCTGCAGGACCTCGGCTGCCGCATATACACCTTTATCACCACGCTGAAATACCTGCTGGAAGCCGCGGCCAAATACGACAAGCGGGTCATCGTGCTGGACCGGCCCAACCCTGCCGGCCGGCCTGTGGAAGGCCTGCTGCTGCGCCCGGACTGGGAGAGTTTTGTCGGTGCGGGCCCGATGCCGATGCGCCACGGCCTGACCATGGGTGAGATGGGCCGCTGGTTCATCAACACCCTGGACCTGGACGTGGAATACGACGTCATCACCATGGAAGACTGGCAACCGGACGCCGCCCCGGGTTATGGCTGGCCGCGTGCAAGAGCGTAGCTGGATCAACCCCAGCCCCAATGCCTCGAACCTCTCGATGGCACGTTGCTACGCCGGCACCGTGATGCTGGAGGGTACGACACTGTCCGAGGGCCGCGGCACCACGCGTCCGCTGGAACTGTTCGGTGCGCCGGATCTCGACGCTCGCAAACTGCTCATGGCCATGGAGAATATCGCACCCGCAATGGATGCAAGGCTGCACCTTGCGGGAATGCTGGTTTGAGCCAACCTTCCATAAACACGTGAGCCAGCTTTGCGCCGGGATACAGATTCATGTTGATGATATCGCTTACGATCACCAGGCATTCCGCCCGTGGCGGCTGGTAGCGCTGGCCTTCAAGGCGCTGCGCCGGATCAGGCCCGATTATGAGCTATGGCGCGATTTTCCTTACGAGTATGAACACGACCGGCTGGCCATCGACCTGATCAACGGCAGCGACCTGTTGCGTCTCTGGGTGGATGATGACAACGCCACGCCCGCAGACTTGGAGGCGCTCGCCTCGTCGGATGAGCGGCGCTGGCAGGACGAGCGCGCTGCCGTGCTGATGTATCCTGAATAAATTGGTCAGAACCCCCGTCCGGGCTTTATCCTGACTCTTCCACCCTTTCCAGTTCGTCCTCGAATATCTGCGACGCTGTTTGTGTTGAGGCCAATGCATCACTGAATGGTTTATGGTCAGACATGGCTGCCTGTGGCCGTATGGACCTGCGCGCCACTACATAGACTGCCAAAAACAGGTGAACGATGCTGGTGAACAGGAACAAATTCCCGGGGTTGCCGAATGCCATCATGGTCGAAGCAATGAATGGCCCGATAATAGCCCCAACACCAAACATCATCAGCAAGCCGGCTGAGACCATGACATACCTCCCGGCTTCCGCACGGTCATTGGCATGTGCAGCAGCCAACGGATATATGGGGAAGGCCAGTGCTCCCCACAAGGCCGCCAGCGTGATAATTCCGACGTTTGAAAGTTCCGGCGCCATCAGCCAAAAGCTCACGCCGATTACCACTCCAAACGACGCAACTGCCCCCAGTACGATACGCCGGTCGGTCCGGTCCGACAGCCGCCCCAATGGCCATTGGCCCAGCGCACTGCCGAAAACGACAGCGGTCATGAAATTGGCCGTCAAGCTAATATCATCTGAAAAGGCAACCGCGAAAACCGGGCCCAATGACCAAAAAGAGCCGTTTGCCATCCCGCAAACCAGGCTGCCCAACATGCCCACGGTAGAGTTTCTCCAGAGATAACGAAAATCCAGTTTTGCGTCCTCGAATGGTACGTGGATTTTCAGCCCTCGAAAGTACGACCGGCACGGCAGCCAGCGACACCATCACGGACGCCAGCGCGAACAGATCAAGCTGAATGGGGTCGTAAAACAGCAGCATCTGCTGGCCAATGCCCAGTACGGTCATGTTAATCAAGACATAGGCGGAAAATACGCTGCCGCGATTTTTATTGGTGGAACGCTCGTTCAGCCAGCTCTCAATGACAAGGTAGAGTATGGCGAAGCAGAAACCGGTAACAAATCGAAGCGAACCCCATACCCAGGGGTTAACCCATAAACCGTGCAATATAGGCGTGGCCGAGGCGATTGCGGTCATTGCCGCAAAAACCCGGACATGGCCAACCCCGCGGATCAACGAGGCGCCCTTCAGGCAGCCAAATGTAAATCCCAGGAAGTAAGTGGTGCCCATCAGGCCGATGGAAATCGTGGAGAAATCCTCCAGCGACGCACGCACCGGGATCAGCGTGCCCTGCAAACCCTGGCCGGTAAGCAGTATGGCGGCGCCAACGAGCAGCGCCGCAACCGATGTGATTGCGCGGATCATTTTTTTTCTGGTTCAGAGGCGGGCGCCGCGTACCAGTTTTCCGGCGCAACGACCTTGGGGCTCTCCGGGTCCATCTCGTAGGACGGGGACATGATCTGCACGCCGTACTCGTTGAACACGTCCTGGATATTGCGGTGCAGGTCAGACTTGATCGCAAGCATCCTCTTGACGTCCTTGCAATAGGCGTTGACCTCGTAGTTCACCGCGAAATCACCCATTAAAGTCTGCAGCACGAATGGAGCAGGCTCCTGTTGCAGACCCGGATGTGCGCCCTACCGCGAGCAATAACATGGCCTCCACCTGCCGCCACGGCGTGTCGTAACCGATGCCGACCGTCGTGTGCAGCAGCACGCCAGAATCGCGCGCCATGACGGAATAATTGGTCACATTGGTGCTCAATATGTTCGAGTTCGGTATCAACACGCTCTCGTCCTTGAGCGTGCGGATGCGCGTGGTCATCAACTTGATTTCAACAACCGGTCCCGACGACATCGTCGATCATCACCCTGTCCCCCTCCTTGAAGGCGCCACGGTAAGTCATTGACAGACCGGCCATGACGTTGGCGATGAAGGATGAAGAACCGAGTGAGAAAATAACCCCGATAAACACGGAAACGCCCTTGAAAGCCATGGAATCGGAGCCGGGAATATACGGGTAAGCGATAACGATCGCGAATGCGATGATCAGGAACCGCACGATCTTATGGGTTGGAAAAGCCCAGTCCGGGTCAAAATTCTGCAGCTTGATCCGGCCACGGGCTACCTGCGAGAAAAACATCCGGATCAGCTTGAATAGGTAGTGCAACACCAGGAACAGGATAGCAAGAAATGCCAGGTCCGGCAATGATTCGACAAAGCCGCCCCACAAACTCTCGATCGGATTCAAAACCAGGTCAAACAGGACGAGCGCGACCGGGCGGGTCCAGGGGAAAAGCCCCAGCGCGGTGTTCAGGTAAAAATAGCTCAGAACGATCAGGGTAAATACGCGGGTTATCACTCAGAAAACCCGCGGCCAGAGTCCAAAGTTGGTCGGCCCGCAGCAAATGGCGGGACTTACTGGCAAGATCCTGCACCCCTTTTTGCACGTGGCGCACGGACCAAGCGTTCAAGCGCCGGAACATCCACAGGGCTGTCCATAACAACAGGACAAAAACGCCAGTCAAACCAAGCGCGTATAGCGAATGTTCCAACAATACACCTGGACTGCGGTCCCGCCGGTATTCGTCAATCACACTCGCGATCTTGGCCTTTAAAACTTCCGCCAGTAACTTACGGTCCAGACCATCGAGCTCGGCATCAATGTCGACTACGCTCGCAAGCAGTTTGTCACCCGCATACACCGAGGACCTGTCAGTTTCATGGACCACGACAAGGTCAGCAGTCGAAACGGTATTGTCCCTGGCGGCCTCGATTATCCTTGCCCGCCATGCTTTGCGCCCGATCTTCGGCTGGATACGCTGAAATACCCCGCACCCGCAAAACCAGCTTGCCATCGACAATGATCGGTGCAACGTTGACTTCATTGGCCTGTATTCCGGGTTTGTCACCGGCACCCTGAGCTGAAAGGCCTGGCGCTGTCAGCACCAGCAGGAGCGTGGCAAGAATCAAGACAGAAGCTTTGCGGGGAATCCAGGTTGGAATAATTATGCTGTTCATCATTGTGGTCTTCTTCAGGAGGGTTTAACCGCAAACGGACCGGGCCAGGCGTGGTCAGATTATAGGACTTGACTCAGCCGTGGACAATTTGTAAACGCGGAATGGACATTATTCCTTTGGAAAACTTTGCACAATCCGCTCCGGCACTGTACCCAAGCCGTGCTAATCAGGATTTTTTAGCGGCTTTGGAGGAAGTGCCGGTCACGCGGTCGATTTTTTTCCACAGGGAGGTGATGTTGCAGACGCGTCTGATCCAGGTTCAGACAAGGGCGCCATGATATTTTCAGACCGTAAAAAGTCAGGCCCGCATATTAACGAGTTGGAGGTAAACCGCCAGCAACGGCGGCCTCACTCTGGCGCTTTACCCTTTTCGCGCAACTCCTGTTGAATACCCCGGTAATGCTGGACCATTGCATACCAACCGGCAATCGTTTGCCGTTCTTCCTCGGTCATATGCGTGGCATTGTCCGGCGGCATGGTCTTCGAGATGACCGTCATTTCGTAGAGTCTGTCGGCGTACTTCAGCACCTCGTCCTGGCTGTCCAGTTCAATACCAAGCGGCGCGGCGGCAATGCCAACAAATTGTGGCATCGTTGAGTGACAATGCTGGCATCGCTGCTGGATAATTGATCTCACATTGTCCAGCCAGGGCGGGCCATAACCTTCATCCACCGGTACTGGCCGGGGCTGGGGAATCGTGACATATATCAATACCGCCAATAGCGCCGCTGCAGGCACCCACAATTTCACGCGGCTGCCTGGTTCGTGGAGTACGTTGAAGTAGTGCCTTATGGCCACTGCAAACAGTGAAATTAACAACAATGCCAACCAGTTAAAGACATGCCCGTAAGTGACCGGGTAATGGCCGGAGATCATGATGAAGAGAACGGGCAGTGCAAAATAACTGTTGTGCCTTGATCTTTGCAGTGCAAGCGCGGCTTGCGCAGAATCCGGGTTACGCCCTTCGGTAAGCGCTTTCACCAGGTCTTTTTGCGCAGGCGAGATCATGTGGAACACGTTGGCAACCATGATCGTGCCGATGGCCGCACCTACGTTGACGTATGCAGCGTGCCCGTTCATCAACTGGGTCAGCACCCAGGTTACCACGCCAAACCAGCCGAATATCAACGCTCCGAGCAGCAACTCGTTGCGTGACACCGGTGAGCGGCAAAGCATATCGTAATACACCCAGCTAAGGATGAGCGTAGACAGGCCGGCAACCACGGCCAGTCGTGCGGGAATATCCGCCACACCCGTATCCACCATGAACGTCGCTGCCTGCCAGTAATAGATCACGATGAGCATCAGGATGCCGGTGATCCAGCTGGTGTAAGCTGCCCGCTTGAACCACTCGAGTTGTGCCGGCAATGCTTCCGGCGCTACGGCCAGGCTCCGCAAGTAGTTGAAGCCACCACCCTGGACGTCCCGGAGGTCATCTGCGATGTCGTGGTGTTGGCCAAGTTGCCGCAGACGGTTTTCCAGCCAGCTGAAATAAAACGAAGTGCCTATCCATGCCACACCGGCAATGACGTGCGTCCAACGTAACAGAAGGCTTAGCCAGGCGTGCAGATGCGCTTCCATCAGCAATCACCTGCTGTCGGACGACGTGCCGGAATTTGCCCCATTCAGCACTGCACCCATGTCCGAAAATAGACCGGTCATTCCTTGATTGCTGCCTTACGGATATAGCATGTCGCCCCCTCCAAGTATAAAGAATCAGTTGTCTACTAAGCATAGGCGATATCACCCAGTATTCAATCTCCAAATCTGGAACGGGGATCCAGGTATAAATGAGGCTAAAATTCCGTTGATTACAGCATTTGGACAGCCCTGTCAGAAGGGTTCTGAATCCCTTTGACAGGGGTTATTGCTTTACATCATGCGTACGCAGAGATATAAGTCACTCACGGCAATACCTCTTGTACAAAACCATCCAGGGGACCCAAATGTCACTGTCCAGACTATGCGTTATCCTGCTAGTTACCTCTCTAATGACCGCCTGCCAAGACTACTCGATAAGGCGTTGCCGCTGCTTCACCTGAAACGCCAAAATATGAAGAATTTATAGCCCCGGGCCAGGTCTTGCCCATTGAATCTGTCGTCGATGTCAATGGCGAAACAATCGATTTGACCACACCCGACAAGCGCAAGCTGGTGATCCTGTTCGCCACCTGGTGCAAGGACTCGAACCATGCGCTTGAAGGCCCTGAACCAGTCGGAACTGCTGAACGACGATTCTATCGAAATCATCGCCATTGCCCGCGAGGAGAGCGCTGAAACGGTGATTGCCTGGCGTGATGAGAACGGCATCAAGACTCCGCTGGCCGCCGATCCCGGACCGCAGCATTTTCAAGCAATTCGCCGCCGCGGGTGTGCCACGTTTTATCACGGTTTCAGCCGACAACAGGGTGATCAAAATGAACCTGGCCGAGGTGGAAGATCCGCTCAGCCTGATCGAATGGCAATAGCGATACCTGACCAAACAACGTTTGCCGGAGAAATAAATTAAAGTGATGAAAATTTTCCTGGCACTGGCCTTGTTTTCGACTTCCCTGGCTTTTGCCGATGATGAGCAAACGCTGAGGGAAATCAAGACAAAACTCTGGCCCGCTGCTTATAAAACACAAAACGCGGAACTGCTGGGCTCTATCTTGCACAGCTCATTTGAAATGATTGACGCGGATGGTGGCCGGTCAAATCGCGAAACAAGAGCTGGATTATGTCAGAAACAACAAGTGGGACCCGGGTGAATTCATCTATGCCATTGAAAGATTAGATATTTATCAAGGCCGCTTTGCCATCATCGATGGCACGGGTGACGCGGAAAAATACACTTACAAGTCCAGCAACGTTTTCATAAAAGTGGATGGAGAATGGAAGGCGATTGCGTCACATGTTTCCGGCTACAAGGAAAAACAGGGGAAACAACCCCGCTGCGGGTGGCAGTGGCGCAGTTCGCCACGAGACCTGCACATTCTGCCCGGGTGGCGACACCACCATCGAGGACTGGACCCGGCTGGGGCCACCGCAAAAGGGCGATAACCTGCTCTCTTCTGGCGGGTCAATCGGTGGGTTTGTATCTGGTGACCAATGATTACCACGACATGGAAATGGTAGGCCTCACCTCTCCAGGCGAAGTATTCGGCGGCTCATCGCGCAGCTGGAATACCAGGGAGACCTTCGACCACTTCATGGGCCTGATGCTGGATGACCTGAAGGCAGCCATGCCCGTGGACGGTGTTTACCTGTCCCTGCACGGCGCCATGGCGGTTCGGGATGTACCCAGGCCCGAGGCGGAAATCGCCCGCCTGGTGCGGGAAGTAGTCGGCCCCGATGTGCCGATCGCAGCGACCTTTGACCTGCACGGCAACGAGGACAAGGCGTTTCTCGAACAGGCGGATTTTGCCTTTGTGACCAAGCGTTACCCGCACTACGATATGCGCTTGCAAGGTGAGCGCGCCGCCCGTGCACTGGTGCGCACGATGCGCGGAGACTACCAGCCAACGACCGCCACCCGCAAACCCGGCATCATCACCGCCACGGTGCTGCAGTGGACCGGGCAGACGCCCTCCATGGACATCATGGAACGGGCGCGGCGCTGGGAGGCGCGTCACAAGGACGTGTACGTCAGCGTGTTCTATGGCTACCCCTGGTCTGACGTGCCCGATGTGGGCGCCACGGTGCAGGTCATGACCAACGATGACCAGGCGCTGGCGGATCGAATCGCCGACGATATGAACGATTTCATTTGGCGGGTTCGCGAAGACTTCGCCGTTGGCAAATTCCCGTTACCGGACGAAGCGGCCAGTATCGTCTCAAGTGCAATCGCTGCGGGAGAAGTACCGGTGGCCGTGGGCGACTACTCTGACCGACCCGGCGACGCCACGCACATACTGCGGGCTTTCCAGGCCAGGGGAATCAACCGGGTGCTGTACGGCGCCATCAGTTCACCGGCTGCACTTGAAGTACTGCAAACTCCGGCGCTGTTATCGGCGATGCTTTCGACATGGATATCGGCGGCTTTACCCCGTCCGGCGGCGCACCGTTTCGTATCACGGGCACGCTGTCATACGTGGGCGAAGGCCTTGGCTACCCCTTTATCGCAGCAGTGGATTTCGGTGATGGAAATACCATATTCCTGACACCGGCCTACTGCCAGGTTCGTTACCCGGAGCGTTTCGCCATGGGTAATGTGGACCCGGCAATTACGACGTTTTCGTGGTCAAGTCACGGGTTCACTTCCGCCGGGGATTCGACGAAACCGGTTTCGCGAAAAAGATTGTCATCGTTGAGGCGCCGGAGCCATTTGTCGGCACCACGTCCCTCGACGCGCTGCCCTACGAGAATGCTGATCTCTCAAAGCTCTACCCCTTCGGCACACCGGAGGATCGACAGTAATTGTCCAGGGGGTAGTAAACGCTGCCCCCTGGCCTGCCACATAGCGTCAAGACGCCCCATACTCGGGATACGAGGTTGCTTACCCGCTTGAATCCACCTCTGTAGCCTTCCAAACTATTCTATCCACCCTCTGAAAATGAGCCGGCCGTCCGGCAGCATGTTAAGAGGTCTGGAGCGAAGACAAAAGGAGACGGATATGAAGCCTCAAAAAGGGTGTTGCAATCATTCTCTATCTCTTCATCTCAGGGGCGGTGTTTGCCCAACAAGATGACTTTCCTGTACTCAAAGGCCAATACCTCGGACAGATCCCACCGGGGATGACAGCCGAGGTATTTGCGCCGGGAGTCATCTCCACCGGGGCTATCGAAGCCAGCCTGACGTTTTCGTATGACCACCGTTTTATGGTGTTCAGGAGAGGCTTCAGGCAAGACACTGAAATATTTCTGTCGGAGAACAAGGCCGGGACATGGACAAAACCGGTACGGGCGCCGTTTTTCGTCAAGGAGTACGGCTTTGGTGATTTCACGTTTTCTCCCAACGAACCCGTCCTGTATTTCACAAGCCGGAGGCCGCTGGAGTCCGGCCAACCCAGCACCGAATCGTCCAACCTGTGGAGGGTCGAATACGATAACGGGCAATGGCGGAGCCCGAGCCCCATTGCGAATGTCCTCATCACGCCCCTGCATGAATCCTACCCATCGGTCGCGAAAGACAAGACCTTGTACTTTTTCCGCCGGTTCGATGACGAGAACGGGAATTACGAAATGATGTACTCCGAGTTGACAACGGTGCCTATTCAGCACCGGTCAGAATGGGAAAAGAAATTAACACGCAGTGGGAGGAGTGGGACCCCAGCATCGCCCCGGATGGGTCGTTCCTTGTTTTCTGCTCGAAGAAACCGTCGGGGTTTGGACAGGATGATCTCTACGTGTCATTCAGGACAGCAGACGGCCATGGACGAACGCAGTCAACCTCGGCGACGGGATCAACTCGGAAGGTTCCGAGAACCGCCCGTTCATCACATCGGATGGAAAATACCTATTCTTCAACAGGGGTTCTGATGGCGACAGAGATGTGTATTGGGTCGACCTGGACGCTGTGCGACAACTGAAACCTTAGAGTGGTTGGCAATGAAAATTAGATCGTTTCTGTGCGTAATCCTCACTAATCTCTGGCTGATGGCCACGGTACAGGCTGGCGACCTGGCTGAAGCCGGAAAACAGGATTTCTCCCGTTTTACAGGCCCGTACCTGGGTCTGGTTCCGCCAGAGTCAGGAGCCGAAGTTTTCTTCTGCCAACCTGGTATCCACCAGCCTGGAAGAGCGCTGGTAACTTTCCTCGATTCAGGACGGGTGTTGTTGTTCACAACGGATGACGGCGGGAACCACACTACACGTGGCTGAGCGATGAGCACTGGATGCCAGCGCAACCATTCCCGTACAACTACCGTGACGACATGATCGACTACACCGCGGATCCCGATGGAAAATCCCTGGTGTTCATGACTTCACGACCAGTCGATGAAAACGATACGAGCGATACCCACCACTTGTGGACCGTCGAGTGGACCGGCAGTGAATGGGGCGAACCCATGCCCCTGCCCGCACCCAGGAAGATAGCTGGGCTGGGCGGTGGCTATCCGACTCTGGCCAGTGACGGCAGCCTGTATTTCATTTCGGATGCACGCGATGGTTCCACGGATGGTGGCATCTTTCTCACCCAAACGTCCGAGGGGAATGATGGCAGGGCAGAACTTTTACCTCTGCCTGTCAACACGGAGCACATTGAGTTCGATCCCTACGTTGCACCGGACGGGCGTTACCTGATCTTCACCTCGAACCGTCCCGGCGGTATCGGAAAATACGACAACTACATTGTGTTCAGGGGGAAAAAGACGGCGGATGGTCACCCGCCTTCAACCTGGGTGAAGGTTTGAACAGCAAGCATTCGGAGTGTTGCCCGAATGTAACGGCTGATGGAAAGCTGTTTTTTCTTTGTCAGCAGAAGACCCGGTGAGTTTCTAAAGGATGAAACCGGCAAGCTCCTGCCAACGGGCCGGATGTTTACTGGGCGGGTACTGACTGGATCGAGAAGCTGGCGGAGCAACACCGCGAATCTAAAAACACTTCCAGTGAATTTCCAATGCTAACCGGCCCCTACCTGGGTCAAAAACCGCACCTGGGACTCGAACCCGAAATATTTGCGCCCGGTATCATATCCACGGTAGATTCTGAAGGTTGCGCCGTGTTCTCAGAGGATGGCCAGTCTCTTGTCTTCACCAGGTTTGTGGGAGAACAGGCGCAAAAGAGAAACAAACTATGTCATGCATGAGAGGCACAACCGGTGGAGTGAGCCACAGGTACTTTCTTTTGCAGCCGAGTTTCCAATTGCGGATTTTACTTTTTCACCTGATGGTAAACACCTGTTATTCACCTCCAGGCGGCCACTCGACGCCAGCGGCGAGAAGAATGAGAATCGAGGCCTGTGGTCGGTGGAAAAACCGGCACCGCTTGGGCCGAGCCTGTCCCTTTCAGTGATGTCATCAACCGTAGGGACGCCCTCTACCCTTCAATGACACGGGATGGAAACTTACTTCATGGACTGGTACTATCCGCCCGATGAAGAGCGGAGTACGGATATCTACGTAAGCCGGCTGATTGACGGTGAATACACCGAGCCGGAGAGGGTCAGCGATAAAATCAATTCCAGGTTCCACGATTTTGATCCTTTTGTAGCACCGGATGAGAGCTACCTGGTTTTCTGTTCCATACGGCCCGGAGACATGGGCATGGCGATCTGTACATCAGTTTTCGCAAAGAGGATGGATCCTGGGGCGAAGCACAACACATGGGACCAAAATTTAACTCCGCTGCCGGAGAAAACCGCCCGTTCGTTACGCTGGACGGCAAGTACTTTTTCTTCACAAGCAACAAGGAAGTGGCCCCGGAGTCAGGTGAAGCAATCTCTATTCAAAATTCCCCCGGTCATGGCAGCAGGGATGTCTACTGGGTTGACGCCAAAGCAATCGAGGCTTTCAGACCAAACCCGGATTGAACGGAAAAGTCCTGGACGCATTTATTCTTGCGCAAGCGATTTTTCGAGCTCGGAAACCCTCGCCTGTATTGAACGGATTGCGGGTATATTCCAGTAAGCGTTTATAAGCTGCCAACGATTCAGGCAGCTTATCAGTGGCTTCATACGCCTGTCCCAGACAGTAATAAGCAGAGGCGCTATCGGGATAACGGCTTGAAGCGAACTCGAAGGCTTCGATCGCCTTTTCATACTCATCCTGGTCCTGCATCAGTCTTCCGTACTCAAGCATTGGATCAGCCGGAGTTTCAATACTGAAACCATATCGCTGGCTTAAATTACGATAGTGCTCATCGATGAATCCAAGCCCTTTGCCCAGGTCCTGGTCTGCAATACGGAAATCCGGGAACAATGCCATCAAGGCATCACGATAGCTGGTGTACGGAACATGGCCTTCGCCGGGCAGGACATCAACCTTGTACGTTAACGATGCCGGGTTGGCTTTTTCCAGGATTTCAACGAAATCAGGAACTCATCGACCACTCCTGGTCAAAATCCTTATCGCCATACTCGATGTACAGGAAGGTATTCCGCTCAGGGAAGTCAGCGAAAGACAAGCTGGCCAACTTTAACATCTCCTGTTCGCGGTGACCCAGCATTGGGCTGATGGCGAAATACGCGTTGAAGGACTCCGGTTGCTTGAGCAAAGCGTAGCTGACGAACAGGGCGCTGTTGGAATGGCCTGTCAGGATTCGGTAATTGTGGCTGCGGAATCTCGGTCTCGACAAAGGGAAAAAGCTCACCGGTCAAAAAACCCAGGAACTTATCGGCGCCACTCTCAACACCACCCTCCCCAGGGAACATGTCCCTGTTGCGGTTGGTGTTATCAATACCGACCACGATCATTTCGGGCGCTGCGCTGCCACCGAACTCGGCCACCGTGGCCGCTGCCTTGGCGAACCGCATCGACATTTCGGCATCCAGCAGATAAAAACCGGGTAGTTGTCACCGGATTCGGTGTAGCTTTCCGGCAACCAGATTTTTAAGGTCCGGGTCTCATCCAGGATTTCCGATTCCAGGTTCCTGGTCTGGCCGATAACGACCTCTCCGGGTTTGTCTTGCGCATTGCCGGAAGGGACAAAAAAAGAAGAAGCTGCAAAGTCACGAGAAATCTGGCTCATCGCTGTATAAAACCTCGTTGAACCGGAATACGAGAGTGATCGTAAACACCCCTTGCGAGCATTACCAGACAGAAGGTCTCTCCCTGTCGTTAACGGCATACGTTCCATCGAATACGGGATCGAACCCACCTCTTTTGGCCTGGGCGAATAATTTCTCATGCAAATGTACCGACCGTTCCCAGGCGATTCAGCGCATTGACGTGGTCAGGCTCCAGCGCAATGCATTTACGCCACTCATATTCACAGCTTCGCTATTGCGAAGGCTGCATGAAATTTTCCGATCAAATAACAGTCATCTGCGTGCTTCTGGTTTTGTTGAGTGAATTTTTCGAGAATTTGCAGTGCCTGTTGGGGCTCTCCAACACTACCCAGGAGCATGGCGCACTGGCAGATAAGCGGGGGATTATCCGGAGCCTCACGCGCTGCTTTCATGGCCTGATTTTTTGCCAGGTCGAACTTCGAGAGTTTGAGGTTGATGAGCGCCCCGGTGAAGAGCATTCCTGCGTTATCCGGTTTTTGCCCTAAAGCCAGGTCCATCGATTTACCAGCCTCTTCAAAATCGCCCATTTGTTTGTGCGTCAGGGCCTTCAAGGTGAGTATGTCGGCCTGGGGGCCTTTCCGGGCAAGCAGGGTTTCGCATATGTGCAAGGCTTCGGGATATGCCTTTTGATTGAAAAACTGTCTTGCATCGACAAGGCTCTGTTGTGAGTGCTGTTGGCTCATACAAGTCGTGACCTCATTCGTGATGGCTCGGCTTACCCTGTCACTTTACTCCGTTTACACGAATTAGTAATTAGTATATCTACAGAAAAATGGGCCAGGACCCTTTTTCCAGGATTTTGCTCAGGTCTTCCTGGCAGCCAGCAGGCGGTCGATGATTTTCTGCATCTCATCCCAGGTCACGTTGACATCGGCATACTCTTCAGGCGATTCGTATTTGATCGGCCAGGTCTTGTGTGAAATCACCAACTCCAGCGCCGGCATGACCACGATGTAGTTGCCAAAATGGCCACGGCGCGCGTAAGCGCCCTTGTACTCCGGGCCGTGAGTCGCCTCGTCAAATACCCACCACATGTACCCATAGCCAAAATGCCCCTGCCGAACTGTCTCGGGGTTCATCTCCCCAAGCGGTGTATACGTGGTGACCAGTTCATCGATCCAATCGGCATCGAACAGTTGTCACCATTCCAGTTGCCCCGCTGGTAGCATTAACTGGCCGACTTTGATCAGGTCGCGGGTCGAGAAATGCATGTGGTAGGCCGGGTAATGTGAACGCTCGAGGTTGCCCGTTTTGGCTTTTTCCAGGTGCATGGCTAGGTCAAAATCCTGCATGCCGGTCGGCACGACGATCTGGCGGTGGACTTCCTCGTAGATATCACGGCCGGTCAGTTTTTCAAAAATGGCACCGGCGGCGTTGAAGTCCCAGTTGTTATACAGGAAATAGCTGCCTGGCTGCCGCGAGCCACGCTCGGGCGCATCGGCGCTGTTATCACCACCGTTTGATGCGACGTGGTAAACACCGGACCGCGCGCTGATCAGGTCGCGAACAGTGGCCTGTTTTTCGATCGGCAGCAGGCCGCCGATGTCATCGAAATCGAGTGCTTCCAGCGTGGCATCGAGATCGATGGTGCCATCAGCAACATAGGGTCCATAGAGCATGGCCAGCACGCTCTTGCGCACGGATGCGATATAGCTGGTTTCATCCTGTGGCCCATGGCTGTAAAGCAAACTGCCACCGACCGTTACCCGCATCGAGTGTGTGCTCTTGGCCACGACATAACGATCGAGCGCCTGCATCCCCTCACTTGTGTAACCAAACGCCTCGACATCAATGTCCGGCGACGACCGCAACTGTTTCTATTTCAGCGTCTTGTCACATGCTGCCAGCAAAGCAGCAATGCTGCGGCCAGTATTGTCTTGATTGATAATTTGAACATGGGCAGTCCCTGGTTAAGTTCCTTACTGGCTTGTCAATTACCGATTGGGGATCCGGGTGGTGCCGGCCGGGTTTCAGTTGGCGCCACGCTGGCTGGCTCATTCATCATCGCCGTGATCGCAAGACTCGCCTGGGCATAGTGTGCGGCCCAGTCACCATCCAACTGCCCCGGCTTCTGTTTCGCCAGCCAATTGTCCAGTCCCTGTACAGCAAAAAGCGCCTGCGCACGTACCTGGGAGTCGGCCCTGGTATCAGAAGCAAGGGACAGCAGGCAATCCAGGTACTGTTTAGACGCGATGCGCTGAATGGCTCCGCCTACGACCGGCCTGTCGCTGCTGGTACCAGGTAGCCCGGGTCAGGGAATCCAACACAGCCATGAAATCAGGCATCGCCGAATCTGACGCGTGGAAAGCGTTCATGCGGGCAGCGCGCTGCTGGTTCAGCAACACTTCCAGTGTCAGGCTGATGGCGCTCGCAGGCGGCGACAACGGATCAAAGTTCTTGCCGGTGCTGCGGGGGAATGACTCCCGGCCCAACTTATAGCCGGGTGGACGTGGCGGAATGATGTCTACAACAGACTGCGGCAGCATCAGCAGCTGCGGGTCGATGGTGACGAGCAATGCATCGATGGCGGCCCGCTGTTTACCGGCATCGACAGTTTCCGGCGGCGCCTGCCCGTCACCACGCAGTGGTAACTGAAATACTGCCCGCCGATCAGTTTGCCGACCGCCTGGATCTGGTAGCGGTGTAGCAGGTAGATCGGCACCAGCACCTCTTCCAGGGTCGCCAGCGGCCGGCCCGGGCGGATATTGCGTTCCGAGAAATTACCCAGGGCGTATTCGCGAACCTTGAGCAGGTGCTCCAGCTCGGCAATGGCATCGTCACCGTTGTCCCAGAGGTTGGCTTGCGGGTGCGAAGAACCCGGTTCACGGGCGTCTGCGTCGGTGGCATACAACAGGCCGGAGCTGACCGTTTCCTCGATGATCGCGCGTCTTTCTTCAGCAGTCGTCCTCGCGACGCCGGGAAATCCTGGTAGGCGTACAAAACGGTGCGCTTTCCCATTCCCCGATACCCACGTCATAGGCATCGGAGAGATCCAGGCTGCCGTCGTCGCTGAACCTTATCAGCGGGAAGGGGTAGTCCATGACGGATGAGCGGTCATTAACACTGGCGGCAAAATTATGCTCCATGCCCAGCGTATGCCCGACCTCGTGCGCGGACAATTGGCGGATGCGCGCCAGCGCCATCTCCAGCATTTCGGGCGGCACTTCGTCATCCCGGTACGGCGCCAGCAGGCCCTCTGCGATCAGGTAGTCCTGCCGGACCCGCAGCGAACCCAGAGAGACGTGGCCCTTTATGATTTCACCCGTGCGCGGGTCCATCACCGAAGAACCATAGGACCAGCCGCGGGTCGAGCGGTGCACCCACTGGATGACGTTGTAGCGCACGTCCATTGGGTCGGCGTCCTGCGGGCAGCAATTTGACCTGGAAGGCATCCTTGTAGCCGGCCGCCTCGAAGGCCTGGTTCCACCAGCTGGCGCCTTCGATCAGCGCCGAGCGAATGGGCTCCGGTGCACCTGGATCCACGTAATAAACGATCGGCTCGACCGCCTCGCTGACCTCTGCCAGCGGATCCTGCTTTTCCAGGCGGTGGCGCCGGCCATAAAGCACCTGGAAAGGATCACCGATCGGGGTCGGCGTAATCCTTGAACCCGTCATCCCAGAACGAAGGAGCGACACCGGAGCGCGGATCATACGGCAAGGGCGTGTAGTTATCGTCCGGCAAACGAATGAACGAGTGGTGCAGGTGCACGGTCACCGAGGTCGGGTCGGGAACCACGGTGGACAAGATATCGCTGACCACGCCTGCCCTTGTCGTCGAACTTCCGCTCACCGACGTAGCTGACGATGGCTTCTATTTCGGTATTGTCCGGAAACGCCTTCGTGCGAGGCAGGAAGATGGCGGACCTGGCGGGATCGACTTTGTAGCTACCCTGTTGTGTGCGGCCCAGGCGGGTGGACAAACCATGCGCATCATGCAGGAAAAAGTCCGTGGCATCGACCAGTACCACACCTTCCGTTTCCGCCAGGACTAAAACCCCAGATCACCGAACGGGCAAATGAGCTCTCAACCGCGGCCCGTTCGAGCGGATCGTCGGATACCGCCCGGTAAGACGGTGTTGTTCTCGATCAACAATATTTTTGGACCCGAGCGGTTAAACTCGACCAGCCTGGTCGCACCCAGTTGCCCACGGTCAAGGCCCAGGTCGTTGGAACCAACGCCCCGGGGCATAGATGACTGGTAAATAAACTCATCACCCAGCTTGTCGATATGCAGTAAGAGCTGACCGGTTTTCTCGTCCCAATACAGGTCGAAAAAGCCATCCATGTGAACCAGGTCTTTGACCTTTTCCTTCGATGCTGACGACCTTTTTGCCTTCTTCGCCTTCCTGCTGGCCCATGGCGAACTGGGGAACAGTTAACAGTACAAAACAGGCGAAAAACCAACGGTTAATTTTATGCATCAGGATACGGCCCTGTAGACAGTTATTTTTGAGTGGATGTAGTTTATCCGAAATTTATAACTGCTTTACAGGTAGAGCTCTTTTCACCGGGCATTCGTAGGGCACCAGAACGGGCATCAACTGCCAGGGTGATCAATGTTCACAATCCCCTAGCCCGCCAGGGACGTCAACACACCGGCAATGGTGGCGGTCATCATCGTGAGGGCCAGCGTTCCACCCAGTACCGCGCGTAATCCCAGCCGGGCTATGTCGGTCGGCGTTCCGGGGCCAATCCGCCGATGCCACCCAGTTGAATCGCGATGGAGGAAAAGTTGGCAAAACCGCACAGGGCATAGGTTGAAATCAGAACGGAGTGTTCAGAGAGTGTGTTTTTGATCTCCCCCAGGTGCAGGTAGGCGACAAATTCATTGATGACAATTTTTTCACCGATCAATCCGCCGACAATGGTGGCCTCACTCCAGGGTATTCCGATAATCCACGCCAGCGGGGCCAGCAGATAACCGAGGATAATCGACAGGCCCAGGGGTTGGCCGATCAGGGACTCGATCCCCGTTACCTGGCCAATCCATGTAAGGGGAAAGTCGATCATGGCTATCAGGGCGATAAACGCCAACAACATGCCGCCGACATTCAGTGCAAGCCTGACACCGTCTGCTGCACCATTGGCAGCCGCCTCGATAACATTGGTTGCCGTTTTTTCGGTTTGCAGCCGAACCGTGCCCTTGGTCAGGGACTCTCCTGTCTCGGGTCTGAGCAGCTTGGCGATAACGATGGTCGCCGGTGCGGCCATGACACTGGCCGCCAGCAGGTGCCGGGCGTAGAACAACCGCTGGGCCTCGTCCGCGCCACCGAGCATGGCAATGTAGGCCGCCATCACGGCCCCTGCAATGGTGGCCATGCCACCGACCATCATCGCAAACAGCTCCGATTCCGTCATTTTTTCAATGTAGGGACGCACGACCAGCGGCGCCTCGGTTTGACCAATAAAGACATTGGCGGCAACCGACAGTGATTCTGAGCCACTGATCCGCAGCACTTTCAACATAACCCATGCCATGGCCTGGACGATCTTCTGCATCAGGCCAATGTGGTAGAGAACGCCCATCAGGGAGGCAAAGAAAATGATCGTGGGCAGCACCTGGAAGGCGATGATCATTCCGACTTCTGAATTCCTGGCCAGGTCGCCGAAGATGAACTGTGCGCCGACCATTGCAAAATCGATCATTTTGACAAATACCCGGCTTATGGCATCAAAAAATTCACGGCCGCCCGGGACAAGGATTACAACGATGGCAAAAACGATCTGCAAGGCCACGCCAGCAGCGATCTGCCGCCAGTCAACAGATCCTTTATGGCTCGAGAACGCAAAGGCGACCGAGATCAGAACCGTTAGTCCGAATAAACCAAAAGCAATGCTGCCCAGCATTCACGACACCTTGAGAGAGTGGTTGAAGAGTTGTCTTGTTCGTAAGTCACGCAATGTATCGGCTTTATGCGTGGCTGGCAAATTGCACAAGGGACCAAGGGCGTCTGGACCCCCTGTCCTCAATTCAATTGCCCGTTGGCTAGCGACCGGTGTTTGACCTGTCGTTTAACTTCACGCCCTGGTTATTCGTGTTATTACACAAAGCGCCGCCTGCTGATGAACCCGGTGCCCAATATCAACAAAACCAGAACAGCCACGCCGTAGCGGCCAAATGTCGGAACGGGGGGCGGGATTGTGACGGCAATGTCCACGTTGTCGATGCGGTGCTCCGAGTTAAGGGCACCCGTTCCGACCGGCAAAAGCGAAGCTGTCACCGAATTTCATGTTGTAGCCGGTCTGCAAGTTGGTGAAAACGGGTACCCCGTTGAAGACCACGTCCAACGTACCATCGGCATCGTAGGTCACGCTGACTGGCACGAATGCACCGTCTGTGTATGGATTGACGAGACTGGTGTCCAGGTAGGCGCTGTGCCATTTCACGTCGATACCGATATGGTCAGGATCGCCATTGTCGTAGGTATCAAAAGATACTGTGAGGAAGCGCCACAGACCCTCTTCGCCATAGAAAGAACCCTCTTGGGGGCCAAAGGTGAAGCTGATGCCGTCAGCCGGTGGTGAAGTTCCAGGACCTATCGCCAGGTCGAACGTGGCAGTCCAGGAAGAGATCAGGCGCGTTGTCACCAAATCATCGATGACCATGACGCCCTGCTGGCTGTTGAGGGCCTCGGTCAGACGAAGACTGCCGTTGTCCACCACCGCGTCACCGAGCAACGTTGCCGCGCCGATGCCCGCAGAAAAGTCATTTTGATAGGTAAAAGTATCGGCAAGTGTAGTGGTGCTGAAGGACATTAACATCACAAGCAGGAAAGCATTCGAAATTCGGAAATTCCTAACTAGACGTATCATATTGTAGCTCCCTCACTATGGTCCGGCGTGCCTGCCGGCGCCTCGAAACACTTGATTATGTTAGCACTTCCAGTGAACAGGGAGTAGTAGGTGCTGGGCGAGGACAGACTCAAAGTTACCTGGTCAAAAAAAAAGGGATCCCCCCCCCCCGCAAAATCAATACCTGGGCGTTCCTGGCTACCAGCAGGCGATCAATGGTTTTCTGCATTTCACCAGAGCTCACATTTGTAAAATGGCTCCGGCCTCTTAATTCTCAATTCCCTTTTTTAACTACGCAGTGAAGTGATAAGGTGGGTGTGAGCAGGCATTGGTTTTGATAGGTAATAGCCTGGAAGATCTAAGCAACCTGTTGAACAAACGAAAAAGGAGCTGAAAGATGGGACTACTGGTAGCTGGTGTACTTATTTGGTGCTTGGTTCATTTATTCCCCTCGCTGGCAGCACCGCGGAGGCAGAAATTAATCGCCCAACTGGGTGAAAACGCATACAAAGGCCTGTTTACAGTGCTGATACTTTTCGCCCTGGCCCTGATCATCTTTGGCTGGCGCAGTACGGTACCTGCCCTGCTCTACCAGTTACCCGGGTTTACCCGGCATCTCGCGATGCTGCTGATCCTGGTGGCGTTTATCCTTTTTACCGCATCCAGTTACCCTAGCCGGATCAAGCAGTTTATTCGCCACCCGCAATTAACAGGTGTAATTGTCTGGGCCTTTGCACATCTCTTGCTCAATGGTGACAGTCGTTCAGTACTGTTATTCGGCGGCCTTGGTCTGTGGGCAATCCTGGAAATCATCCTCATTAATAAGAGAGAGGGCGAATGGGTCAAACAGCCCGTATCCAGTTGGGCAAAAGAGCTAGCGGGATTTGCCATCAGCCTGGTGGTTTTCGTGGTCGTGGTGATGTTGCATCCGTATATGACGGGTGTTCCAATTTTCTAGACTGAAAAATCAACTAAACGGGAATCGATGAGGTCCGTGTTCCGCACTGAATTTTTGGAGTATTCTCCTTGGTTCTCAGAAGCCTCTATTTGCGCTTGATTTTATTAACGAGTTGATATCATGAATTTCACCAAACGCTTGCGGCAACAGGAATTACTGCTGGGCACCTTGCTGACCCTTCCTGCCCCTGAAGTTGCGGAAATGGTTTCCCGGTGCAATGTTGACTGGGTTTTCATGGATGGAGAACACAGCCCACTCTCCATACTGGATTGGCAGCGATTGATGCAGGCGACCGGCGGACGCTGCGCCAATATTCTGCGTATCCCTGCCTGCAGCGAAGCCGACGTCAAGAAGGCGCTCGACATCGGCGCCGACGGCATTATCGCGCCGATGATCAATACTGCCGAACAAGCCCGACAACTGGTCAAGTGGAGCAAGTATCCTCCACAAGGTCAGCGTGGTGTCGGGCTTGCGCGCGCACAGGCTTACGGGCTCAAGTTCGCCGAGTACATGGCATCTGCCAATGACAATACAGCGGTAATCGTCCAGGCCGAACACATCAAGGCGGTTGAAAATATCGATTCAATCGTGCAGGTCGAGGGTATCGACGCAGTTTTCATCGGCCCCTACGATCTGTCTGCGAGCATGGGCATAACAGGCCAGGTAGATGATCCCGACGTCGTCGCAGCCATTGACGTGGTAAGCAGCGCCTGCGAGAAATACAATATTGCACGTGGTTTTTTCGGCCTCACCGTGGAAAGCGTCCAGCCTTACATCGACCAGGGCTACAGCCTCATATGCGTCGGCACCGATGCCGGGTTCGTAACGCGGGGCGTCAGCGAAATCACCTCGGCCCTGAAACCATAATGCCTGACCACGTTGTCATTCTTTTTATGTTCGGTGTTCTGACCAGTTTTGGAATGATCTGGCTTGCCAACGAACTGCGTCTTCGAACCGCCGCCCGGTACCTTGAATACAATTTCTACTTTATTCTGAGTGCGCTTTGTTACGGGTTTGCAAATTGGATTGCTCCCTTTGTAATCATGGACCTCATGGAGACTGCGGGAACTTCCGATCCAGCCTGGTTCATTGTCATTTTTGTGTTGATTAGCGTGCCAATCCTGCTTATCAAGCTATTTTTTCTTTTTCTCTTGGTCCAGGAACTCCTGGCCCGGGAAAGACCCGCATGGTTCAATAAATCCAGCTTGCTGGTCAGTCTCGCTGTCCTGCTATTAACCGTTTGGGCGATCAAGTCGTTTTACGACAACTCACATATGGAGATGGTAAGAAGCTTTATAGTGACCCTGGGTTTACTTGTAGTTGCTTACGAATTTTTCATCATTACCCGTTACCTGGTCTGTGTGCGAAAAATGGAAACCCGGGTTCTCGGAACATATTCACTGCCCTTTGGATGGGTGTTTCTAACGGGTTTTACCATTTATGTGTTGGTGGCCTATTCCGCCAGCCTGCGTCCGGGCAGTTTGGTTGTAGAACTGACCCCTTATGTCTATTTCATTATCCACGGCTTGCCGCTGTTGGTGCTTTGGCTTTTTCATCAAAATGAGCCCGCCACTGCAGTCAACACCGACATACCCAATATCATTCAATTTATTGAAGAGCATGGTCTGACCGCAAAAGAAGCAGACATTTTGAGGCAGATCATCCGTGGTGCCAGCAACCGGGAGATTGCTGAGAAGTCCTTTATTTCACCCAATACAGTGCGCAATCATATTTACAATATCTACAATAAAACCGGAATCAGAAACAGATTCCAGTTGCTTGCTCTCTGTCAGCCGGATGAAAGTAGCCTGGTAGATTAGTACCAGTTCCACAAAATGAGCGTTTCGTACCATTGATTGCTCAATGGTGACCTGCAAGTCTGCATTGTCGACAAACCCAATGCACGCAGGAGTAGCATGTGACTATCCCGTTCAATACAGCTATCAAACCGGCTGATCTTTTCTCCAACTTTGTGCCAAAGGAAAAATCGCGCGTCTGTTCAATTCCCCCTGATGCGGATTTTTGTCTTAGCGGCCTTCCTTTTGCCCCTTATGGCTCTCAATGCCCTGGTCGTCTACCAGGTTATCGAGCAGGTGGAGGAACCACTTGCCACCAATATTGATATCCTGCGGATGATCGTTTCAATCCCGCTATTGCTGCTCAGTTATGGTCTGTATTGCCGTTTCTTTGAAAAAAGACAGGCTGTCGAGATCAGCCTACCGGGTGCCGGCAGGGAGTGGGGAGCAGGTTTTCTTGTGGCAACATCCCTGGTGGTCTTGTTTGTTGGACTTATTTCGGTGTTTGGCACTTTTGAAATCCAGGAATACCGGCCTGCAAGGATCTTGCTTAAGAATATTCTCGCCTTTGGCATTGGCTCATTACTCCAGGAACTGATCCTTCTTTGTGTGGTTTTCCGCCTGATTGAGGAATTTGCAGGCACCTGGGTGGCCCTGGCGACAAGCCTGGTGATTTTTGGCTTTGCTCACATTGCCAATCCCAACCAGACATTTGGCTCTGCAATGTTCCTGGTCTTCTCCAGTATTGTGATGATTGCACCTTTCATACTCACGCGGCGAATCTGGCTAAGCTGGGGACTCCACGCGGGCTGGAATTTTATGCAGGCGGGTGTTTTCGGGATGGCAAACTCCGGAATCCTGTTCCCCGGCTGGATGGTGACAAAAGTTGCAGGCGCCGAATGGTTGACCGGTGGCGCGATCGGTCTCGAAGGCTCTTACCCCGCATTGCTTGTTGATACCGGCATCGGTCTGTTAGTGCTGTACGCCGCCATCAAGGCTGGAAAAATCGCTAAACCACGGTGGAAGAGATCCTCCAATGGGTAAAAATTCCTTATTGGATTTGTAGAGTACCAGGGGTTGAGTGCCTCCTCACACCTCATTTATGACCCAATTCAGGGCAAATCCAGACGTTCTTTAATGGCCATATAATGAGGTGTACCATTAGTTATCCCGGTTTTGCGTGGAAACGAGAGCAGGAGGTATTCCAATGAAACTCGATACGAAAGCATTTGCACTGGCCTGCAGCATTTTGTGGGGTTCAGCAGTCTTCCTGGTGACATGGTGGGTCATCATCCTCGATGGCGCGACTGGTGAGCCACGTGGCTCGGTCAGGTTTATCGCGGCTATAGCCTTAGTGCCACTGGCAGTTTTGTGGGCCTGGGCTGGGGGCTTGTGGACGGCCTGATTGGCGGCGCTGTCCTGGCATGGCTATACAACAGGTTTGCAAAAAGCGCCGCTTGAGGCCGCTTAAGCAGAAAAAAAGGGGTCGGAGCCTTTCTTTATACGAGAGCTCTGACCCCTTGCCATTTGGAAACAAGAGGAAGTAAAAATGGCAAAACTCTTGGGTGCGAACTCCGAAGTTGGCGTATTGAAGACCGTCATGGTCTGTCATCCCGGGTTGGCCCATGAACGGCTCACCCCGAGAAACTGTTCGGACCTGCTTTATGATGACGTGATCTGGGTGGAGCAGGCAAAGCGCGACCACCGGGATTTTGTCTCGAAGATGGAAGACCGGGGTGTCAGGGTGCTGGAAATGCACGACCTGCTTGAACAGGTGCTGGATATGCCCGAAGGCCGTAAATATATTCTCGATCGCAGGATCATACCGGGCTACGTCGGTGTGCTGATGGCGAGGGAAGCGCGTCCATGGCTGGATGAAATGCCCTCGCGACAACTCGCCAGGCACCTGATCGGTGGCATTGCGGCCAGTGAATTGCCATTCCCCCATGAAGGAATCTTCAGTTCCTACCTCGATGATGACGGGTTTGTCCTGGCGCCACTGCCCAACAGCACATTTACACGTGATACCACCTGCTGGATATATGGTGGTGTCACGCTCAATCCCGATGTTCTGGCCCGCCCGCAGGCAGGAAACGCTGTTGACCGCTGCGATCTACAGGTATCACCCCTTCTTCACCGAGAAGGAGTTTGAATATCTGGTGGGGCGACCCGGAAGTCGACCAGAAGCTGGCCTTTATCGAGGGCGGCGACGTGATGCCCGTGGGCAACGGTTGCGTGTTGATCGGCATGGGTGAGCGCACCACCTCCCAGGCCGCCAGCCAGTTGGCCCAGGCGTTGTTCGCCAAGGGCGCCGCAGAACGCGTCGTGGCCTGCCAGATGCCGCATTCACGCGCCGCCATGCACCTCGATACCATCTTTTCCCTGTGTGACGTCGACAAGGCGACAGCCTACCTGGATGTCTGCGACGCGCTTCGTTGCTACAGCATCCGGCCCGGTGACCACGAAGGGGACCTGGATGTGCGGCTTGAAAAAGGGCACCTGATCGAGGTGACGGCGGAGTGCCTGGGTATCAGGAAACTGGAAGTCGTTCAAACCGGCGGCAACCGCTACCAGCAGGAAAGAGAACAATGGGATGACGGCAATAACGTGGTGGCCCTGTCCCCGGGCGTGGTGATCGGATATGACAGGAATACCTACACCAATGCCCTGTTACGCAAGGCAGGTATCGAGGTCATCACCATCTCAGCTTCCGAACTCGGGCGTGGACGTGGCGGCGGTCATTGCATGACCTGCCCGATCGAGCGCGAACCCGTAGATACATCGAATTGAATCCGGTTCATGCCGGCATGGTCGTCGATCGCGGTGATTACCGGTGGTCCAGTTACTGAGTGCCGGATTTTTGCTCCGGCACTTTACTCTGACCCTATAACTTCCCGGATTTGGAGATGGCCCGAAAAGTTTATAATCTAAGATGTTTCGACAACACCAGGGACGCATCACTTGCACATCAAAACATCACCTCTTTTCCAAAACCTCTGCATCCCTGGTACTGCTCCTGTTCCTGGCAGCTTGCGCGACCGCACCACTGGATTCCCCCCGTGAACACAGTGTGGCGATTGCCGACACCTCCGACACCTCCCTGGCCAGGGAAGTTGCAGAATGGACCGTCAACCATCCGGGAAAATCCGGGTTTTACCCATTGACTAAGGGTTTGGACGCACTGGGTGTCAGGCTTGCCCTGATCGCTCGGGCGGAACGCAGCATCGACGCCCAGTACTTCCTGATGAAGCCGGACTCCGCCGGCCGTCTGTTTGCCCACAGCTTGTTAGAGGCCGCCGATCGCGGTGTCCGGGTGCGTCTATTGCTCGATGATATTTTCACCACTGTCGATGATGATGCCTTCCTGTTGTTGAACCAGCATCCCAACATCGAGTTACGACTGTTCAACCCGATAGGCAGACGGGGTAGTTACTACGTCAATTACATCGGTAATTTCAAACTCGCCAACCGGCGAATGCACAACAAGTCATTCACCGTCGACAACCAGGTAAGTGTTGTTGGCGGGCGAAACATTGCAGATGAGTATTTCGAACTGCTGAATGACACCGAGTTCAGGGATTTCGACGTGCTCGCGGTTGGGTCGGTATCTGCAGAAATTTCCGCTACCTTTGACCGGTTCTGGAACCACAAATTGTCGGTACCCATGGAGGCCTTTGAAACTGGTAAGGAGACGCCCGACCTGGAAACTGCACGTGCGAACATGGACAAGGACGTTGTCGAAGCAAGCAAGACGATCTATGGCAAGGCGCTGCATTCTCCATTAATGCAGGATATCAACGAGGGCCGGGTTGAGTTGTTCCCTGGTATGAGCGAGGTCATCACCGATGACCCGGAAAAGCTGCTCAACAAGGTTTCGGCCGACCAGAAGATACTGGTAACAGCGCTCGCCGGCGTGATTGATGAAGCAGAATCTGAAGTGGTGGTGATAACACCGTATTTTGTTCCCGGCAAGAACGGTGTCGAGTTCTGGCGCAGTGTTACCGGGAGGGGTGTGCGGGTTGTCATCGTCACCAATTCGTTGGCGACCAATAACCACGTACCGGTGCATGGTGCGTATGCCCGTTACCGCCGCGACATGATTGAAGCCGGTGTGGAAATGCACGAGGTCAGGGTTGACGCATCAAAGATACCGAAGAATGACCGGGACCAGGCCTACGATTCCGTCACGCTTCACACCAAGGGAATACTCATAGATCGGCGATATACCTTTGTTGGCTCACTTAATCTCGATCCTCGTTCCATAGACATCAACACCGAAGCCGGGGTTTTGATCGACAGCACGGCACTGGCTGAATCCCTTACCTCGCATTTTTTCAAAAACCTTCCTTCATTCGCCTACCGGGTTACGGAAAATGAGAAGGGAAAACTCCGGTGGACCGGTTTGATCGAGGGCGAGGAAGTGATCGAGACCAGGGAACCACAGGCAGGCCGGTGGCTCAGGTTCAAAGCCTGGCTGTTCCGGATATTCCCCGAGGGGCAGTTATGAGCAAACGAATCATCATCATGCGCCACGCCAAGAGTAGCTGGACCTCCGGCGCCACCACCGATCACCAACGCCCTCTGAACAAGCGCGGGCGGCGCGCTGCACCCCGGATTGCTGCACGGCTGCGGGATCTCGGCTGGATCCCGGACCTGGTCATTGCCAGTGATTCAGAACGTACCCGGGAGACCTGGCAGCGTATGCAAGCGGAATTTCCACAGCCAATAGCAGAGCACTTCAGTAGTGATTTCTATCACGGCGGACTGGACGCGATCGCAAGCGCATGCACCACGCTGACAGAAGACACCTCCACGTTGCTGGTGCTCGGACACAATCCTGGCTGGGAATATGCCGTGGCAGACCTGGGCGGGCAATGGGTTCGCATGACGACCGCCAACGCTGCCCTGTTGGAGAGCGATCTGGATGATTGGGCAGAAACCATGGACGCAAACTGGACACTTGTTGATGTCCTGCGGCCGAAGGAGCTCTGACCCTTTTATCACGCACCGGCGACGGGCCTTTTTATCTGTTTTTTTATCGTTTTGCAACCAACGATAGGCAAACCCTATCACTGCAATCACATCTTTTAATTTCCGTTTATTCCGTAACTGCGCTTTAATGCTTGGTACGAACCTCGTGTTCAAAACCCGAAAAGGAGTAAAACGTATGCATAAGTACATGATGACTCTATTGGCTACCCTGGCCTTGGTGATATCACCCATCATGACGCACAGGCCCCGCGTATGCGGCGAGCGGCCAAACCAAACCAGTTCTGGTGGCCCGAGCAGCTCGATCTTCGCCCGCTGCGGCAGCATGCTGCCGAATCGAACCCGCTGGGCGAGGACTTCAACTATGCCGAGGAATTCGCCAGTCTCGACCTGGCAGCCGTCAAGAAAGACATCGAGGCCCTGCTGACCGACTTCGCAGGACTGGTGGCCGGCCGATTACGGCAACTACGGCCCGTTCTTCATCCGCATGGCATGGCACAGCGCGGGCACCTACCGCGTGGCTGATGGTCGCGGCGGCGCCGGCGGCGGGCAGCAGCGCTTCGACCCGCTGAACAGCTGGCCCGACAATGCCAACCTCGACAAGGCACGGCGCCTGCTGTGGCCGATCAAGCAGAAATATGGCAGCAAGATTTCCTGGGCCGACCTGATGGTCCTCACCGGCAACGTCGCGCTCGAATACATGGGCTTCAAGACCTTCGGTTTTGCCGGCGGCCGCGAAGACGACTGGGAGCCGACCTGGTCTACTGGGGCCCCGAGAACGAGTTCCTCGCTGACGAACGCTACAGCGGCGATCGCATGCTCGAGAACCCGCTGGCGGCCGTGCAGATGGGCCTTATCTACGTGAATCCCGAAGGCCCGAACGGCAACCCCGATCCGCTGCAGGCGGCGCAGGATATCCGCGAGACCTTCGGGCGCATGGCGATGAACGACGAAGAGACCGTGGCGCTTATCGCCGGTGGCCATACGTTCGGCAAGCTCATGGCGCGCGCAAGCCGGCCGATTGCGTCGGGCCGGAGCCCGGCGGCGGCAGCGCATCGAAGAGCAGGGCCTCGGCTGGACGAACAAGTGCGGCAAAGGCAACGCCGACGACACCATCACCAGCGGCCTGGAAGGCGCATGGACGGTAACCCCGGTGCATGGAGCACCAACTATCTGCAGAACCTGTTCGCCTTCGACTGGGTGCAGACCAAGAGCCCCGCCGGCGCAACCCAGTGGATTCCCGATGATCGCAGCCGCAGCCAACCTGGTGCCGGACGCGCACGATCCGACCAAACGCCATGCGCCGATCATGCTGACGACCGATCTGTCGCTGAAGTTCGACCCGAGCTACCAGAAGATCGCGCAGCGCTTCCGTGAAAACCCCGAAGGAGTTCGAGCTGGCCTTCGCCAAGGCCTGGTTCAAGCTGACGCACCGTGACATGGGCCCGCGTGCCCGCTATCTCGGCGCCGATGTCCCGGACGAAGTGCTGATCTGGCAGGACCCGGTGCCCGCGGTCGATCACGATCTGATCGACGCCGGACGACATCGCAGCCTCAAGACAAGATTCTGGCCTCGGGGCTGACCGTGCCGAACTGGTCCGGACCGCCTGGGCATCGGCCGCGACTTTCCGCGGCACCGATATGCGCGGCGGCGCCAACGGTGCGCGCATTCGCCTGGCTCCGCAGAAGGACTGGGCAGTCAACGATCCGGCTGAGCTCGCCAAGGTGCTGAAGCCCTGGAAACATCCAGAAGGACTTCAACGGCGCGCAGAAGGGCGGCAAGCAAGTGTCGCTGGCCGACCTGATCGTGCTGGGCGGTGCCGCCGCCATCGAGAAGGCGGCGGAGGATGCCGGCCACAACGTGCAGGTTCCGTTCACGCCGGGCCGCACGGATGCCTCGCAGGAGCAGACCGATGTCGAGTCCTTCGCCGTGCTCGAGCCGAAGGCCGACGGGTTCCGCAACTACTTCGGCGAGGGCAATCTCCGCTCGCCGGCCGACATGCTGGTCGACCGGGCCGACCTGCTGACGCTGACCGTGCCGGAAATGACGGTGCTGGTCGGCGGCCTGCGGGCCCTGGATGCCAATGCCGGCGGCGTCGGAGCATGGCGTGTTCACCGACCGTCCGGGCACGCTGAGCAACGACTTCTTCGTCAACCTGCTCGACATGTCCACGCAGTGGAGCAAGTCGGACAGGCCGAAGGTATCTACGAAGGCCGCGACCGCACCACCGGCAAGGTGAAATGGACTGCAACGCCGGTCGACCTGATCTTCGGGTCGCACGCCGAGCTGCGGGCCATCGCCGAAGTCTATGCGGCGGATGACGGGGCGGAGAAGTTCGCGCGGACTTCGTGGATGCCTGGACCAAGGTCATGACCCTCGATCGCTTCGACCTGCGTTAATCACACCACCGGTAACACCCGTGGTTGTTCAGGAACAAACGGCGGCGTGTCATCACGCCGCCGTTTCTTTATGTGCCGTCGATAAAGGGACCAGACTTCTTTAGTTGGAGCCCATAACCTTGTCGCTCATTCCTGGTTGTTGGTGTAATTGACGATCAACTCGTTGCGCAGCCCGACATACATCCTTGTTGCCTGCTCCATCAGGCTGTTCGAGTAGTCCGTCAGGTATTTCCTGGCGGCCTGCGGATCGTCTTCATAAAGCGCCAGGGCTTCCTTCTCGATTTCGGGCTGGCTGTCGAACATGGCCGGCTCAAAAGGATCGCGTTTTGCCCAGACGTCCTTGATCGCTTCCTGGAATTTGAGGCTGGCCAGGTTATCCACGAAATCATACGCCCAGCGCGCTGAGCGCTCGTCGTACTGCTCGGGGTCGTACACCTGGTAAGACTCGTGCGTGGACAGGTTGCCGGCGTACATCGGCACATAGGGGCCCACGTAGGGATTGTCCAGGAAAATCCAGTACACGCCGCCGATCGCATCGGGCAGCCAACCGCGCAATTGCGCGATCATGCCGCTGTGACCACGATGACGCGCCACAGGGCGGCGGTAGGACAGCTTCAGCAATTCGCGCAGATCGCGGCCCGGAAACGGCGTCGCCAACGGGCTCTTGACATATTCGCCGGTGAAGTTGTCGTCCTCATCCCTGCCCGGCACCAGCCACTGCGGCTGTGAAGTGTATGTCATAAATGGTGTCTTCGAAGACCGAGCGCTGGAAAGCCATGACGTCCGCACCGAGATTTTCTTCTCGGGCTTGATGGAAAACGGGTAAATGGACAAGGGCTCCACGGTCTGGAAATACTGGTTCAGGCTTCTGTAAAGGTCACCCTCCAGGTGCCGCTTGGGCCAGTCGTACAAGTTTGGCGCAAAGGTCTGGTGGAACAGCCAGAAGCGGCCTGTCGCGAACTCCTGGGTCAGCGGCGCATAGACGTCCTGCCAGACGAAGGGGAGCCCCGAATCCGGGTCGTAATAACCCCGGTCTATGGCCGCCTGCATGTAGTTGTCGGAAACCAAGAAATTCGCGGTGTCTGCGGAGTCGATCTGCTTGATGATGCTGTAGTTGGGGATCATCGTGGCATGGTCGTCGGGCAAGCGCTGCGCCGCCCAGATGGCTCCGGGTTTGCCACTACCGGGCTGCCAGCCTTCCCCCACGCCCATGACTTCGAACACCCAGGCTTCTTCCGTGTCACCGATCACCAGTGACTCGGAACCGTCACCGCTGGACGGGATGAACCCGTACTGGGTCATCAGGTCGCCTATAAACTGTGCCGCCTCACGGGCTTTCTTGTGCCGCTGCAAGGCAAAGACCATGGCCTGCTCGATGGTCATGATCTGCCCGCCGGTCTCGCGCGTGACCTTCAACTCCTCGTGCTGGTCGGTGGTGCTCTCGGCGATTGCCAGCTGGTGCTCGTTGATGTGGGAGTAAGCCGTGTGGAAATAGGTATAGGTTTGTTCCGCCTGGGGAATATAGCCGAGGATTTCTCCATCGTCTTTCAGCTCATTGGTGGCGTCCTGGATGCCGAAATACACCGGCGCCTTGCTGCCGGGCTCGAACTTTTTACCGTGAACAACGTAGATCCGGCTGTCCTGGCCGGTATCCGTCTGGGAAATCAGCACCGAACCGTCAGCGCTGGCGTCTTTGCCGACCGCGATGATGGTGCAGGCCTCGGTGGTGTTTATGGAAGCAAGCATCACGACAAGAGCCGTGGTGAGGGTGAGGATTAAGCGCATAGTAATCACTCCAGGCAAAGTGATCGGGTCATTGTAGGTCCTTGACCGGTCTGCATAAGTGACCTGGATCAGGCACAACGCCCCGTAGGAGCACGCTGCTGTCGACCGCTTGGCTCTGGCACTTTACTCCGGGCGCAACTATTCTTAGCCCTGCGGTGCGTATCCTGCTACGGTGCCCTTTCAAGCAACAATGACTGAAGAAATAACAATTCGGAGCTAAGAATGACAAAAAGAAATTGGAATATTGACTCCCTGGCCCTGATTTTCTCATTCATCATAGTTGCACAATTACTCACCTATGTTATTCCGCACGGCGAGTTTGAGCGGCAACCCTACCCGGACAACCCCAACCGCAGCATGGTTGTCGGTGGCACCTATGAAGGTATGACCGCAGAGGACCAGGCCAGCATTGCCCCGTGGCACTTCCTGGTTGCGATCCCGAAGGGTATGGAAGAAGCCCAGGACATTATTTTCCTGATTTTCCTCGTCGGTGGCGTCATCGCCATCCTGCGCAGGAGCGGAGCCATTGATGCCGCACTACATGGTGCGGTCGCACGACTGGGGCAGAGCCCTTGGATTCTGATCGCCGGCTGCCTCATCATGTTCAGCCTTGGCGCCTACACGATAGGCATGGGGGAGGAATACGTTCCCCTGGTGCCCATTATCGTGACCATGAGCCTTGCCATGCGCATGGATGCCATTGTTGCCATGGGTATGGTCTGGATTCCCTACGGCATAGGCTGGGCGTGCGCAGGCACCAATCCATTTGGTGTCATCATCGCCCAGAACATTGCCGGTGTGCCGCTGATGTCCGGGTCGGGTGCGAGACTGGTCATGATGGTGGCGTTTCTGATACTCGCTTTTCATCACCTGTATCGCTACGCCATGCGGGTACGCGATGATCCATCAACGAGCCTGGTCGCCCACGTAGACTACAGCACGGGTTTCGAATCACCCGATGATGTCAGCTTGAACGCCCCGCGTATCGCGATCCTGGTCATTTTTGTATTGGCAATCGTTGGTTTTGTCATAGGCGCCAAGAACTATGGCTGGTATATCGCGGAATTGAATGCGGTCTTCCTGGGTGTGGGTCTCCTGACTGCATTGATCTCACGCATAACACCGAGTGAAACCAGCCAGACTTTCCTCAAGGGCGCTGCGGAAATGACCACGGCCGCGCTGATCGTCGGCTTCGCACGCACGATCGAGGTCGTGTTGTCCGATGGTCAAATTATCGACACGATCATCAATGCAATCGCCAGCGTCCTGGAAGGAATGCCGGCCGAGGCCTCAGCGGTTGGTATGCTCGCCGTGCAGACGATCTGTAACTTCTTCATCCCGTCGGGAAGCGGCCAGGCGTTTGTCACGATGCCAATCATGTCACCGCTGGCAACATTGACTGACGTGCCGCAACAAACGGCCGTACTGGCCTATCAATTCGGCGATGGATTCACCAACATGGTCGTGCCAACCAGTGCACTGGTGATGGGCGCCCTGGCCCTGGGTAAAGTCCCGTACACCGCCTGGGTGCGGTTTATTGGACCGTTGCTGGTGAAAATCTTCGCGCTTGCTATCGTGTTCCTGATCTTGTCGATTCACATAGGCGAAGCGGTGGGTTTGTATTGATTAGGCCTGACTGTTTTTAATCGATAAAGGACTCTGATCCCTTTATCGCTGTTTTCAGGGTGGTTAAGCATGGAATATAAAGACTATTACGCAATTATGGGTGTGAACCGGGACGCCACGCATGAGGAGATCAAGCGCGCCTACCGTAAGCTGGCCCGCAAATATCACCCGGATGTGAGCAAGGAGCCAGACGCTGAGCTGAGGTTTAAAGAGGTGGGTGAGGCGAATGAGGTACTCAAGGACCCGGAGAAACGTGCTGCCTATGATCAGCTGGGCAAAAACTGGAAAGCTCAGCAGGAGTTTCATCCACCACCGGATTGGGGTACCGGCTTTGAATTTCATGGTGGCCCGGCTGGGGCTGGCAGCCAGCAGGGTTTCAGTGACTTTTTTGAATCCCTGTTTGGGCAAGCACGGAGTCCCCGGGGAGGAAGCCGCAACTTTCACCTGCAAGGCGAAGACCATCATGCCCGGATACTGATAGACCTGGAAGACAGCTTTCACGGGGCATCCCGCTCGATTTCATTGAAGGTGCCCGAGGTGACGTCCAATGGGCATGTCACTACGCGTGATCGTACGTTGAAAGTCGGTATTCCCAAGGGTATCCGCCAAGGTCAGCAAATCCGGCTGAATGGACAGGGTGCTGCAGGTATGGGCGGCAGCAAGGCCGGTGATCTGTATCTTGAAGTAGAATTCAGACCCCACCGCTTTTACCGGGTCGAAGGTGCCGATGTCTATATGGATTTACCGCTTGCGCCATGGGAGGCTGCCCTGGGTGCCAGTATCAAGGTACCAACACCATCCGGTGCCATAGATTTGAAGATCCCACAGAATTCTCAAGCGGGTAAAAAATTGCGGCTGAAAGGCCGTGGAATCCCGGCTAAACCGCCAGGTGACCTTTACCTGGTGCTACAGGTAATCCTGCCAGTGGTTGACAATCAGAAGACCCGGGAAATTTTCCAGCGTATGCAGGAGGAAATTGAGTTTAATCCTCGAGCGAAGATGGAGGTGGCATGATCATGACTAACGATAAGACTCTAATTGGCTATGTATTGGAAGACCATGACACGATCACCTTAGAAAGCTTATGTCGAAGTTGTACTGTGGAAACCGAGACCGTCGCGCTCCTGGTAGAAGAAGGCATTCTTGAACCGGTTGGTGACGATATCGAACAGTGGCAGTTCCCGGTTACCAGCTTGAGAAGGGTCAAAGTGGTCATTCACCTGCAACGTGACCTTGGCGTTAACCTCGCAGGTGCTGCACTGGCGCTGGAGTTACTGGACCGCATAACCGAACTGGAACGCAACTAGGGCGTTGTTTCCCCGCCACATAGCGGCGGTTTCAAGCATTTGTAAACAGCTGGGCCCTGACCCCTTTATTGATGGAAAATATATCCATGATGAAATCACTGATTCAAATATTGCTCCTGGCACTCGTGTTCACCATACCCGCATCAGGCAACGAGGAACAGGCCGGTTTTCCGATTATTGGAACGGAATCGGCCACGATGCCATCACGACGGATTCCGGCCTTCAATACAAAATACAACTGCTCGGCAAAGGCCGTAAACCCACGGCGAAAAGCAGGGTAACGGTACATTACCGTGGCCTGCTGCTCGATGGCATGGAGTTTGACAGTTCATACTCCAGCGATGAGCCGATCACATTCAGCCTGAAGCGGGTTATCAAGGGTTGGGCCGAGGGTATCCAGTTGATGCCAGCCGGCAGTGTTTTTGTTTTCCTGATTCCACCTGAACTGGCTTACGGTGAGAAAGGCTCAGAACCGATACCGCCTAATGCGACCTTGATATTTATAGTGGAATTGTTCGGGACCAAGTAGCGTGAAAGGGTGCCAAGGTATAGTTTTTCCCTGGCCCCAAATATAAAGTCAAAGAGGCAGACCGGAGCTAAAGGGGCCGGATACATTTTTTAGTATTGACTAGGCCTGACTATTTTTAGATAGAGAAGGGCTCAGCTTTATCGTTGGTCTTCCGCTACAAAACCTGGCCAGGTAGCCATGTAAGCAACAAATTTTTCTGACAGCCCTTCCTTGCGCAAATGTTCGCGGCTAACCGGCAGCTCAACCGGGAGAAAATTTGAATTGTTTTGCGTCTGCAAAGGAAAATCATGATGTAATATCGCCGCCCGCCCTAACATGATCCAATCAACGCCTTGCGCAAGGGCAGCTTCTGCTTCCGCCGGCGTTCGAATCTTGCCAGCTACGCCGAGTCGTACATTGCCACGCCTCAAATCTGTAAAATAAGAAGTCAAACTCTTACCTTGCATGCCTTCTTCTATTGGCTCCTTGAAAACATCCCACAGCGACATATCGAGAAAATCAATTTTGTCTTCATCCATTAATCGCTGAGCGAGAACCAATATTTCCGATAGCTGCATTCCGAAACGCTCAGGCGATAAACGCACTCCCAACGTAAAATCTGGCCGGCACTGCGCCCTGATACCATCGATAATTTCATCAATAACGCGACATCTGTTGTCCAGGTTGCCACCGTATTGATCTTCTCGTTGGTTAATCTCGCCGCTTAAAAATTGACAAAGGATGTAACCGTGGGCCCCGTGAATTTCCACACCATCGAATCCTGCCTGCTCGGCTCGCACAGCCGCCGCAATGAAATCTGCTACCAGTTCCTTGATCTCTTCAGTGGACAGGGCCCTGGCACCGGTTTCTTCATCATTCGAAGGACAGACTGGTTTAGTACCGATTAAATCCGCCGGAGAACGCATGCCGGCATGATGTAGCTGGATTATGGAAATACTGCCATTGCTATTTATGGCCTTGGCCAGCCTGGCCAAGCCTTCTGTATGTTTATCGGAAAATACGCCCAGTTGACCGGGAAAACCCTGTCCCACTGCTTGCACATGAGCGGCGCAGGTCATAGTAAGACCGAAACCACCTTCGGCGCGCATGGTTAACCATCTGAATTCTTCATCAGAGAGAACCCCATCGTCATGGCTTTGACAATTGGTTAAAGGCGCCAGCATAAAGCGGTTTTTCATTGCAGGGCCACGGGTAAAGTTTAGCGGTTCAAACAACTGGCTCATGTTTCTGTTCCAAATTTCATTACTGGTTTAATCCTTTTTGATTTGCACTGGCTGTATAGCGGACTTCACTGTTACCCGGACACAACCCGATGCTGTGGCAGAGCTGTGCGGGCAATAGGTTCGGATAATGACCCTGGACATTCCCAGTGCATCCGGCACTCAGTAAAGACACCGCAGCCTTGACCATGCCTTCAAACATGTCCACGTATTCCTACTCCAATTGTTCATGCACGTCGATTGTAATACTGAAAAAGGGCTCTGATCCCAAAAAATTTAAGTTTTTACTCTAACCTCAATTATTCCGTAAAATATTGCGACCCGGGACATCGCCGGTGCTTTTGCCCGTACGGTGCGAGGAATCCAATGCTGTCGATCAGGATCAAATACAAGGCTCATCATGGCGAAAACATTTAAAGATATTGTCAAAGAAGCCCGACAGGAAATCAGGGAGTTGTTTCCATGGGATGTCGAAGAACGCCGAGGCGTGAATGATGAAGTACTTATTCTTGATATTCGAGAAGAATGTGAATTTTCGGCTTATCACATACGAAATTCCATGCTGGTACCTCGCGGTATCCTGGAAACCGCCTGCGAACACGAATACGAAGACGCCGTCCCGGAGCTCATTGAAGCGAGGGATCGTGAGATTATCGTAATCTGCCGCTCAGGCAACCGCAGTGTGCTGGCCGCTCAAACGATGCAATGGATGGGATATGAAAACGTAGCCTCGATGAAAACAGGGTTGCGTGGATGGAATGATTACGAGTTGCCGCTGTACAACGTTGCTCACGAGGAACTGGACCCCGATCAGGTAGAAGAAATGCTTGCGGCAGGATTCGTCTCATCCATGATGCACCCTGACCGTAGAACGATAGTGGATGATTGACCAGTTTTTTCGCTGCCGGCAGTTCTTACTCTGGTACTTAACTCTGACCCCTCCGTTTAGAATACCCACGTTTCTTGGTGAGAGAGTGAATACACCCACGTTTCCTGGCGCTGGGAGTGATGGATGTTTTGGCTTTTAGCAAAATTGGATTCGACCCCTTTTTCACTGCTGCCTCAAACTCGATGGTGCGCCCTTAAACGACGGCCGGCAAAGATGCTGAGCAACATTGCCATAATGACCACGCCCTATGGACTCAGCGTCAGAATAAGTTCTGCAGACATTGCTGGACGGCAGGTTTGACTCTGACCCCAGAATTTGCTCAGAACTCTGACTAAACTGTTTCACGAACACAAAAAAAACCGCCTCTCGAAAGAGGCGGTTTCTTCGTTCGGATAGAAACAGTGCGCTTATTCAACAACCGGGCTGAAGGGAAGCATTACCGTATCGATCACGTGGACCACACCGTTGGTGGCGTTGATGTTGATCAGACCGGCTACCGGGTTGATCACCTGCGGAACGCCGTCAATGATGGTCAGCGACGGAGTCGAGGTGATAGAGCCACCGGCGAGCATTTCGATCTCCTTCACGTTGTTCCTGTTGAACACGCTGTTGGAGAAGCGGCGGCCATCGGTCACGTGGTAGGCGAGGATGGTAAAAAGCGTACCTTCGCCGTACAGCGAGTCAACTGCGCAGGTAACCTCAGGAGCGGTCTCGGCCAGGCCCAGGTCCCAAATGTCGTTCAGCGCGAGCTGCAAGTTGATGAAAGCCTGATCAGTCGGTGCGAACAGCGTCAACTTGTCCTCTCCGGTCAGCAGTCGACAATTGGGTTGTAACCGCTTTCCTCGTCAGTGAAACAACCCACTGCGCCGAGCAGGTAGTCGAACTCACCCAGAAGTTCATTTGCGCCGAGAGCGACTTCAACGATGTTGCGGTCGTCAAGGGCCGCAGGGCTGTTGCCCCTACCAGGCTTACCCTTACCCTTGCCATTACCGGCAAAAGTATTTGCAGAAAAAAGTGCAACGGAAAGGACCGTGCAAGCAATTAACAATTTAGATGCTGTAGATATTTTGTACATGATTAACTCCTCAATTTAGTTTAAATAATAACAATGTTTAACAGGTAGATAAGGCATTCAAATCACTATATCGGTCTGAACTTGATTTGTAATGTACATGTTTTGTATAGATATGTCAACACCTAAATCAAAAAATATTCAGAGCGGGAGTAAAGGGGCCGGATACATTTTCCTACAAGGAGTTGCGCCAAAGTCCATATCGCAGGCGATTGGCTGAGAGCAAGGTAATGACTCTTGAATAGAGGAGTCAGCATATGCCACGCCCTACCCGTCTCAACCTGCCGGGTATTCCTCAACACATCACGCAGCGTGGAAATAATCGCCAAGTCTGTTTCTTTGCCAATGCCGACTATGAACTGTATTTGTCGTTACTGACAGAGGCATGCCGCAAGCACCAATGTATTGTTCATGATATGTGCTCATGACCAATCACGTCCACTTGTTAATTACCCAGAAACACCCACGGGTGTGTCATTGGTTTTGCGCGATCTGGGCCGAGATTATGTTAGACAGATCAACAAAACCTATCGGCGTACTGGAACCATGTGGGAAGGTCGCTTTAAGTCCTCACTAGTAGACAGGGAAGCCTATTGCCTTGCATGTTACCGGTATATTGAATTGAACCCGGTACGAGCAGGAATGGTTAAGCACCCTTCTGAATATCGATGGTCGAGTTTCAACGTCAACACGTTTGGCGAGTCGACTAATTTACTCACGCCACATGAGTGCTGGCTCGCCCTGGGAAACAACGACACAAGTCGTCTACTCGCTTACCAGCATCTCTTTGAAGAAGCCCTTGAACAACACCAAATAGCAGAAATTCGCTATGGTCTCCGAAAAGGTCTTCCTACCGGACACAAGAGGTTCAAACGGCAGATAGAAGAAGCACTTTCTATTAAACTCAGTGATGGCAAAAGAGGCAGGCCGAAAAAGACAAATTAGCCAAATAAAATGTATCCGGCCCCGTTATTAGGATTCTCGACTTTGTAACTAATAGGACATGACTCCGTCATAGGTAAGACATTGTCAACTATGTCTCATCGCATGAATCCCAAAGCAGCAGCATTTCTTGGACTAGTCGTACTTTTTACCCATTCAATAAATGGTACTGCCCAACAGAGCAGTATGCTTTACGAGAATAAGAA
>CAVWBD010000007.1:0-10686 GCA_963753105.1 uncultured Gammaproteobacteria bacterium | reverse complement strand
GGTGAAATATTTGGGGTCAAATGTTTGGGGTCGGAGTAAAAACTATTACTCAGGTGAGTTTCTACTCCGACCCCAATTTCTGGAAGATTCTCGCAGTGTTTGGTTCATTGCCCCATCAGCTGCTGCATTATTCGTCTTTCCCTGTCTGATGCACCTTCATAGACCGGTAGCTGTGGTGCATCAGTGACTTGACGCGGCCCTCATCGTCACGCTCAAAATATATGGCCTCGGCGAGTGTATCGTCCTCTCGCTTCCTCCTGAACGTATCGCCCTCTTCGTGCACCCACTCCTCCATGCCCGAGAACGGATCATCGGACAAAAGCCACAGTGCAAAAAGGCCGTCTTCCGTTACACCGACGTACATGTCATCGGGGTAGTTTTCGACCATGTACCTGCCCTCATAATCAGCGAGCGAAACAGCCTTGTCTGATTCAACCTCTGCGTCCTCTTCTTTTGCTTTTTCGCCATAAACTGCGTCGATGGCGTCCTTGGTCAGTGCGTAAACGGTTTCCACCAGCTCGCCCGGCGAGACATCGTTTGCGGTAAGCATCATGACGACGCCAACCTTGGACGGCAGTCGCATGACCAGTTCGGTTCGCGTCCCCGGGCAATAACCGCCATGGCCCCACAGGGTTTTTTCGTCATAGCGCCGTGCCGCATAGGCCAGTCCCCATGCCGGCTCGTCAAAGTCCGCGCCGATCCAGTGCACGCGTTGCATTTTCTTCAGCGTGGTGGCCTTCAGGATTTCCTCGCCGCCATTTTCCCGCAAGCGGAAATGCCACGACAGGAACCTGGACATATCCGCAACGCTGGATGCAACACCCGCTGCCGGGGCAAACGCCCTGAAGCTATGGGCCGGGACCGGATTTCTCTTGCCATCGGCAGACCTGACGTAATAACCCCTTGCGAAACCATTCCCGACCTGGTCAAAGGGCATGTCTGTCACGCTTCGTTGCATGCCGAGGGGTTCAAAAATCGTTTCATCGACATAGTCCCCCCAGGGCTTGCCACTGACAACCGCGACCACTTCGCCCAGCATCGACATCCCCAGGTTCGAGTACTGCCAATAGTCGAACGGCCGGTAGAGTTGTTCCTGCTCCGATACGGTGGTCCTGAGTTTCTCAGTATCGGGAAACGTGTGGTCTGCCCAGTAATCGCGAAGACCCTCGCGCGGCAGGCCGGACACATGCGACAGAACATTGCCCACGGTTGCGGTTTCCTCCGCACCCGTATTGTCCTGGGGTCTGGCGCCATCGAGATAGTCAGCGATGGGTGAATCCAGCGACAGGCGCCTTTCTTCGACCAGGTTCATGGCGGCAACGCCATTGAACAGTTTCGAAACCGAGCAAATGCTGAACAGTGTGTCATCGCTGACGGGCGTGCCGGTATCGAGGTCTTCAACGCCGTATTGGTGACTCCAGATCAGTTCCTGGTCGTTGACAACACCGATTGCGGCACCCGGTACTGCATCCAGGGTCATCTGCGTATCGATCAGGGCCGCTGCCGCCCGAAACCTTGACGCGAGAACTTCATCAGGTGGTACCGCGTGCGCTGCGGAACAGCAGAGTGAAACCAGAACGAGCATGATTGAGAAGTGCTTCATGAAATGTGCCTCTTAATTATCGGAAGGACATCACGACGACAAAAACCCCCGACACCCTCCCGCATGGCGAGAGAATTCCCGAGGGTTCTCGTAGTGTTTGGTTCATTGTCCCCTTCTTCCGTTGTCCTGTTCGTGCTTCCCTGTCAAACATCCAACCCGAGCACTATACGCCCGTGGGTCGTTGATGTAAAAGTGCCCCGGTGGTAAGCCTGCGCCCGCCGGTGGGCAAACCCTGTTAAGTGGTTATAGTAGTTAACCGGCTTCGTTTCTCTCACCTGGTGCAGTGGTTCGCAAGCCCTCCCCTTTTGCCGGACCCCGATCAGGTTCATAATCGAAGGCGTTTCAATTCAATCGAGCGTTTTTGAGGAGTCTGATGATGGAATTATTGGTTGCTGGTTTATTGCTTTGGTTTGTATTTCACACGATGCCCTCGGCGGCGCCTGCGCTGCGGCAGAAAATCGTGGATCGCATGGGTGAAAACCCATACAAGGGTTTGGTTGCCGTTCTGACTCTTGTTTCGCTGGCCCTGATCGTGTTCGGCTGGCGCGGCAGCGTGGCCTCGCACCTCTACGCAACTGCCACCCTTCACGCGGCACCTTGGGATGCTGCTGGTGCTGATCGCGTTCATCGTGTTCGGTACGACCAGTTACCCGTCCCGCATCAAGCAGTATGTGCGCCACCCGCAACTGGCGGGCGTCAGCATCTGGGCCTTCGCACACCTGATGATGAACGGCGACAGCCGCTCAATCGTGCTGTTTGGCACCATGTTCATCTGGGCGATCCTGTCAATCGCGCTGATCAACCGGCGCGATGGCGAGTGGGTTAAGCAACCCGTGCCGAGCTGGGCCAGGGAGATCAGGGGCTTCATAATCAGCCTGGTGGTATTCGTGGTCGTCGTGGTAATCCACCCGTACATCACGGGTATGGCGATCTTCTAGGCGATCGCCGAACCGACAACTGGTCCTGCCGCAAGGTCGAGGGATCTCGCGCCGCCGACCTATTGTTCAATCCCGGCCGGTTCCGGCGACACCCCTGTTTTATCCCTGATGGCTTCCAACACCCTGTCTGGCTGTTCGAGCCACGAATAATGGCCTGCTTTTTCGATGAAAACGAGGTTCGCGTCCTCGTAGTAATCCAGTAGTTCGAGCGCCACGGATTCGCCCAGCGGATCCTGCCGCCCGTGCATGATCAGTGTCGGCCCGGAAAATGCCGGCTTCATTTTAGTCAGATCGAGCTTTCGCTCATCGATTTCCGGCCAGATGTAGTTACCCAACTCAAAGTTGAAATCTGCATCCGTCATGGTTTCGGTCACCAGCAGTGCCGCTTCGCGGGAGTAGAAATAGCCCGGCATCATTGCCCGGATGCGTTCCACCAGTGCGTGAACAGGGTCGGCTGCCTTGCGCTCGGCGTCATCCCAGAATTCATACTTGAGCATGTCTTCCGCGCTCATGCCGGAGAAGATATTGTCCTTGAAATGTCCAAACGCACCGGTGTTCAGCCCCATTGAGTCGAGCAGAAGGAGCGTATCGACCGAGGCGGGATAAAAGTGCGCGTACAGCGATGACAGGTAGCCGCCGTAGGAAAATCCGAGCACGTGCCAGGTTTCCAGGCCCAGCTCTTTACGGATGGCCTCGAAGTCGTCCAGCGTCAGATCGATGGACAGGGTCGAGGCATCATAGGTCTCGGGATAGGATTTTCCGGTGCCCCTCTGATCGACCAGGATGCAGCTGAAATCCGCTGACAGTAACTCGCACAGGCTCAGGTACCGGTTTGAATTATCCCCGGGGCCTCCCCCGACCACCAGCACCGGCTCGCCTTCACCAAAAATCCGGTAGTGAATATCCAGCCCATGGCTGTCCGTTTTTTCGTAGCCCGCCAGTTGCATTGGGGTGAGGGCCAGCAACAGGCTGGCCAGAAATGCGATTGTAGTCTTGCTCATGCTGGTCCTCGCGTTTGAAGAGTTTGGGGTCAGATTGTCACCGACTGGTGTCCAATCTGATTGCCTGATCTTAGCGTCTTGGTTCCAGTACGAAAGTGCCCATGGTCACACCCTGGGGTTACAGGAGCCAGCTCGACATGGCCCTCACCCGTCACCAGGATGCGTGGAGCCTGGTCGTCATCGGCGAGGCATGATACCCCTGCAGTCAATGCAAACAGCGTGAAGGCCGCTACAACGAAGTGCCTGAAATTCCTTGCCTGGTTCATGATTTCCTGTCCTGGCTTGCTTGTGGCGCCGCTATTTTTCCGCATTATCACTTTATGAACGACATGGTCATCCCAATGTATGGAGACAGAACTGATATTAAACACAATCACCAGGAGATCCATCATGATCCATGAACTACCACCACTGCCGTTTGCCACCGATGCCCTTGTGCCTGTCATTTCGGCGGAGACCATCGATTTTCACTACGGTAAGCACCACCAGGCCTATGTGACCAACCTGAACAAGCTGGTGCCGGGGACGGAATTCGAGGACGCCTCCCTGGAAGAGATCGTTTTGAAAGCCGAAGGCGGCATTTTCAACAACGCGGCCCAGGTATGGAATCACACCTTCTACTGGAGCGGGCTCAGCCCGGCCGGCGGGGGGCAGCCGACGGGTGATCTCGGGGCGGCGATTCAGCGGGCATTCGGTTCCTTCGCTGATTTCAAGGCTGCCTTCACAAAATCGGCCATGGGTAATTTTGGTTCCGGCTGGACCTGGTTGGTGAATAAGCCGGATGGCCGCGTGAAGATCGTCAACACGTCAAATGCCGACAACCCGATGCGTGACGGCCTGACACCGCTGCTGACCATCGACGTGTGGGAGCACGCCTACTACATCGACTACAGGAACGCCCGCGCAAAGTACCTGGACGAGATATGGAATCTTGTCAACTGGGATTTCGTGGCTGTAAATTACGGCTAAACCCCGTGCCTTTACCCGTGCGCACCGCCCTTGGAACGGGTGCAGACAATTGAGGTCATTGTAAAAACTGTTGTTCGGCGGAATTTTTACTCTGACCTCAATTGCTAAGCCCGTGACCAATGGCAGATTTCAGCCCCACCCAACAGGCCTATATTCATCGCACCCGGATCACGTGGTGAACGTGGTCCAGGGCATTAACTGGAATACACGGGGAAGACAAATGAAGAAGGCCCTGCTCGCTGCACTATTCCTTGTCCCGGCAGTTCTTGCCGGCTGCGACCTGAAGATCGATATACAAGATGCTCCGGAACTTGCCGGGCCTTACCTTGGGCAGGCATTGGCTGGGGATACAGCGGCACTTTTCGCCCCGGGATTGATTTCAACCGGAATGATGGACCGGGATGTGTCGATGACGCCGGACGGTAAGGAGATGTACTTCGGCCGGATGGCAGGCGGCACTGCGCTGATCTACTTTTCAAAAATGCAGGACGACGGTTCCTGGATGGACCCGGAAGTCGTCAGTTTTTCGGGCAACACGGATTCCTTCGATTTCGAACCGCACGTCAGCCCGGACGGCAACCAGCTGTTCTTCCTCTCGACCCGGCCCAAAGAAGGCCAGGAACCCATGCCGGGATGGAGCAACCAGAACATCTGGGTCTCCGCAAGACAGGCCGACGGCAGCTGGGGCGAGCCCGGGGACGTGGGTGTTCCCATCAACACCGATGACGATGAATTTTTCCCCACCACCACGCGGGACGGAACCCTCTATTTCACCCGCATGCTGAAAGCCGACCGGTCCGCGGCGGTGTACCGCTCAAGGCTGGTTGACGGCCAGTATACCGAGCCCGAAAAACTGCCCGATCACGTCAATTCCGTGAAGACACTGTACAACGCCTTCGTATCCCCCGATGAGAGTTACCTGGTCGCCTGCGTGCCCGGCAAAGAGCAGAACATCGGCGCAGTTGACTACTACATCGCGTTCAGAAATGCCGCGGACCAATGGACCGGGCTGATCAACATGGGAGAGCCCGTCAACACCGCAGGCGACCAGGCACAATCGCCGTACGTTTCCCCCGACGGGCAATACTTTTTCTTCGGTTCATCAAGAACAGTTCCGGAAGCAGAAACCAACCGGTTCGACCTCCAGTACCTGGAGGAGGCATCGCAAAAACCCGGTTACGGCAGCACGGATACCTGGTGGATTGACACAGGGTTTATCGCGGATTTGAAAGCGGGACTCAAAGAAGAGGATTTCAAGTAAGGGGCGCGGGTGTTGCAAACAGCTAATCACGTGACCAATGGCAGATTTCACCCCCGTGTAACCGGTCTATAGTCCCACTTCCAATAACAAACAATCAGACCGGTTGACCTCTCCCCCTGTAGCCGGGTGCTGCTCAGCCCAGGTCTTGGTATCAAGGGCATGACAGTTGGAAACCCGGTTTAGCTGGCCAAAAAAAGCCCGGCTCAAGCCGGGCTTTCTCGAATTCACAGCTTATTTATTCAGGCATTGTTTTTACGGCGCACCCGTAGCCCTGCACCTGAATTGGCGCGGGCCTGTTAACTGCTCTATTTTCACTCTGACTTCTGCATACAAGTACCATTGATCTCCTATACTTAAGGTGTACATATTGATCTTTAGGAAGGCGATATCGTGGACACACTTGTCAAACATGTAGATGTATGGGCAGCAGGGATCACCGATAAAACAGGCGGCCTCGCCTGGGTACTCAAAGGATTGAATGAGGCCGGTGCCGACCTCAATTTCGTCATCGCAAGGAGGTCGGCTGAGAAACCCGGCTCAGGAGTTGTTTTTGTCACACCGATTCGGGGAGACAAAGAGGTCAAAGCAGCCAGCACCCTGGGCTTCAACCTAACCAACAGCGTGGATGCCTTGAGCATCGAGGGGGACAACAAACCCGGCGCTGCTGCCAGGCTGACAGGGCTGATTGCCGATGCGGGGATCAACGTCAGGGGCCTTTCCCTGGCCGTGATCGGAACCCGATACATGGCCTATATCGGCTTTGACAGCCACAACGATGCGGAAGCAGCCGTCAATGTTATCCAGAAAGCCGGGGCCAAGGTTATCTAGGCGCGGTTAGCCGCCCTGGTCCGGAACGGGCTGGAACAAGGCTGGTTTTCACTTAATGCCGGGTGAAAAACTCCACCAGGCGCACCATCGCGAGCGTGTCATAAGCGCAATACTCAGTCAGTTCCTGCTTGATTTCTTCTTTTCTTGCAGCACTGGTTTCGGGCTCAATGGCTTCGAGGTATGCGTTTGAGGCCGCCGTACCTTCGGCAACACCCTCGAGCTTCGCATAATCCATATCCGGCGCGATGGCTGGCAGGACAGCCTTTATTGACCAGGAACCCAGCATGTCCGGGTGGTAATAACTGGCCTTGGTGACCGGGTACAGGTCCACGAGGCGCCCGACGATTGCTTCCAGTTGTCCGGCCAGGTCGGGGAACCGTTCGGCCAGCCCGCGTATGACGCCTTTTTCATAACTGGTGTACATCAACACCGGGCCTTCCTGCCCCAGGTCCGCGATCATTTTTTCCGCCAGCGCACGCATCGGTGGCTGACCGGACACATCCAGAAATTCGGTGTGCCGGATTTCGCCGGGCGCCTCCTCGACGTGGCATGACCACTGAAAAGGTAAGACCTGGTAGGGGCGTGTTTCCGTCCATACCGGGACGGCCGGGCCGATGGTTTCAAAATCCAGGTAGTAACGCGGCCAGGCTAGTGCGCGGACGAATTCCCCGGCACCAGGCAGTATCTCTTCCCTGCCGCTGTTGGTCACGCGAAGAATGCGCAAATGGTCTTCGCTGGTGAGCGCATCCGGCGGAACTTCCCGGATGTCACGGTAGCCGGCCGTCACCAGTTCACCCAGTCTTTGGCGGCTACCCTTCAGCCCGTGTACCGGGTATTCGCTGTCGGTCGGCCAGCAGTGCTTGAAAAACGGGCACTCGTACGGCGTAAAGCAGTGCTGCCCTACCGGCAGTTCAGGCACGGGTCCTTCCACCGCCTCCCTGGCGCGCTCAACCCACACCGCCACCGAGGGTAACAACGCCCGAACCGGCTCGGTCAAATCCACCTCGGTGAGAATTCCTGTGTAGTCACCATCGCCCCGGTAGACGAACTGGTTGTCGATGTGCGCCAGCGCGATGCTTTCCAACGGGTAACCGGCACCCTGGTGCACCCAGGCCTGGATGGCACAGTCCTGCACGTGCTCGCTCTTCTGCTTCGTCGTGGCCTTCACCTCGACAACGCACCAACTGTCACCCCGGGGCAACAACACGTCCTCGCGAACCAGAACACCTTCGTGTTCCAGCGTGGCCTCGAAAACCGGTTTGCGATTCGCCTGGTCCATCAATGCACGGGTCTTGGCCAGTGCGCTGCCCAGGCCGTCTTCATACTCGAGGAATGCACCCCCGCCCTGCCCGTAGACTTCGACCGCGATTGCTCCAACCTGGTGGCCGATATCGAAGGCAGTCTGGGTGGCCGCGGAAATCTCCGCCAGTTCAGGGCGGTGAATTTCCAGGTGCACGCGCTTGAGGCACTGCAGCGATGACATGATTTTGGACTTTGAAAGCCTGGCCATGCTCCCAGCATACCCTGAAACCCCATACGGCGTGCAGCAAGGGCGGCGCAAAACGCTGAATTGCGCATGCGGCACATTCCGCAACAACCTCAGGCTTTTTCATTGTAGACGGCGCGCGCGCAAGACACACACAGACAGGTCTGGGAGCCCCGGCAAGCCGGGGCTCCCGATATCACTACTTCTTGATAATTCTAGCCATGTAGTCCCGGGCTTCCTGCGTCATGACGACCTGCATGAAGCCCTGGTACTCGAGATCCAGCACGGTTTGTTCACTTATCGCGCTACCGAAACTGTTGTCTTTTCCGCCACACAGCGCCTCGGCCGCAAGGACACAGCATCCGGTCACGCGTGCCAGGTCCGGTGAACTGGTTGTCTACTATGCCGTGTCTTTCGATGAAGTACTCACCGTGGCTTTCAACATCAACCCCCAGAATTTCCAGGACTTGATGCTGGATGATGAACTTTGACCAAGCTGTTTCACGAACACAAAAAAAACCGCCTCTCGAAAGAGGCGGCTTCTTAGTACCAGCGTAGAAAGTGTGCTTAGTCCTCAGCCGGAACCGGGCTGAAGGGCAGCATTACCGTATCGATAACGTGTACCACACCGTTGGTGGCGTTGATGTTGATCAGACCGGCTACCGGGTTGATCACCTGCGGAACGCCGTCAATGATCGTCAGCGACGGAGTCGAGGTGATAGAGCCACCGGCCAGCATCTCGATTTCCTTCACGTTGTTCTTGTTGAACACGCTGTTGGAGAAGCGGCGGCCGTCGGTCACGTGGTAAGCCAGGATGGTGAACAGCGTACCTTCGCCATACAACGAGTCAACTGCGCAGGTAACCTCAGGAGCGGTCTCTGCCAGGCCCAGGTCCCAAATGTCGTTCAGTGCGAGCTGCAAGTCGATGAACGCCTGGTCAATAGGTGCGAACAGCGTCAGCTTGTCCTCTCCGGTCAGCAGTTCAACGATCGGGTTGTAACCGCTGTCCTCGTCAGTGAAACAACCCACTGCGCCGAGCAGGTAGTCGAACTCACCCAGAAGCGCATTTGCACCGAGAGCGACTTCAACGATGTTGCGGTCGTCGAGGGCCGCAGGCGTGTTGCCCTGACCAGGCTTGCCCTTGCCCTTGCCATTATTAGCAAAAGTATTTGCAGAAAACAGGGCAACGGAAAGAACCGTGCCAGCGATTAACAATTTAGATGTTGTAGATATTTTGTACATGATTGACTCCTCAGTTTAGTTTAAATAATAACAATATAAACAGCTAGTTTAAGCATTCAAATTAGTGAATCGGTCTGAACTTGGAAACTAATGTACAGGTTTTGTATAGTTATGTCAACACCTAAATCAAAAAAATATTTAGGGCCGACCAAACCAAACGGGCACACGGGCATCTGGCCTGGGGCGAGACGCCGCTTTGGTCTGGTTTAAACGGATGAAGGAAACCTTGCGCTGCCGCGGGATATGCCAGCAGCTGTTCCTGTAATCTTACCGGTCGAATAGACGGTTCAATAGGAACCCCGAAGAACCGGGGCTCCCGAATCACGGCTACTTCTTGATAATCCTCGCCATGTAATCCCGGGCTTCCGGTGTCATAACGACCTGCATGAAGCCCTGGTACTCGAGATCCAGCACGGTTTGTTCACTTATCGCGTTACCGATACTGTTGTCTTTTCCGCCACACAGCGCCTCGGCCGCAAGGACACAGCACCTGGTGTTGTGTTCCGGGTGCATCACCGGGTACCAGTCCTGCATGCAACCCAGCTCGGCGATGGTCTTGAACTTGGAATAACCTTCCTTGCCGGGCAGGTTAAAGACGAACGGTGAAGGCGGTGCAAAACCGGCCATCAACATCGACTGGACCACTTCCCTGGCACGCTTGAGCACATAGGGCTGACCCAGGCCCTGGGCCGGAACAATGACGTCCTCGTTTTCCAGGTAACCCATTTCCTGCGCATGGTAGGCATCACGCGATGTCTTGATCCATGAGAACAGGTTCCAGATATCCATCAGGTGCTCGGTCAGTGCCGTGGCGGTCATATCCGGCCCCCACAGGTAATATGGCAGCATGCCGCTCTGCACCCTGCGGGCGAGCCGCATCAGGCCACCCCAGCCCGGGATCAGACCGACGTTGAGCTCGGTCTGGCCCATGTACAGATTAGCGTTCGCCACGCGGCGGTTGCAGGCCAGTGCCAGCTCGCTGCTGCCACCCATGCAGAAACCCTGGATGGCCGCGACAGTCGGGCAATCCGAGTATTCGACTCGGTTCATGAAGGCCTGGCCCTCACGGATCACTTTGCCGATGGTCTCACTGTCACCCTTCTCAGAACATTCGTGGACCAGCTTGAGGTTGGCACCAAAACCGAAGTGTGGCCCGGTGTGGCCAAAGACCACGCCCGCACCCTGTTTCTCGGCCCAGTCGATGGCCCGGTGACCGGCCTCCATCGGACCAGGACCAAGCGCCCTGGCGGTGAATTCAACCAGGCATACGGCGCCGTTCTCGTCGGAAATATCGAGTACGGCTGCATCGTCATTGGCGAAAATGATCTTGTCACCGGACTGCTTGACAGCGCCCGGAT
>CAVWBD010000006.1:0-223044 GCA_963753105.1 uncultured Gammaproteobacteria bacterium | reverse complement strand
GATTGACCGGATAGGCCGACCCTGGATATCCCATTTTTTTATCTCCGGACCGATGCGGGACGACTATAATGCAGCGTCTGAACCGACAGACTGGGATGCGCTTTTCAACGACGAGATCTTGGCAAGGATCGAAGCATGGGACCTGGCGGACGGTATTGTAGGCAACGTGCTTGGTGGCGATGCGCAGACACTGGCCACGATGTTTGCTGACGATCGTTTGCAGATCGAACTGCACAGGGAACCTGCACTGACTATGCAACCATCGAAATGTGGGAGCTGTTTGGTGCTCCTCCGGAAGGCTGTGGTGGGCGAACCCTGCTATATGACGTAGCCGACCTGACTCTCGGGTCTGTTGTATCCGGTTTTGAGCCCGAGGTTAGCGATTGGATCGAGGCCAACGACGTGTATTTTCTTTCTGAATTCCCATACCTGGCTGCCCCCACTTTCACGGCCCGCCTGTGACCACGGGTTGGCCAATGTCTACACCCGAAGCGCAGGGTCTGGCACCTGCCCTCGTGCAGGCCCTGTATGAGGACGCCTTGGCGCTAAATAACCTCTATAGCCTGCTGGTAGTGAAGAACGGTCACCTGATTGTTGAAGAGTACTTCAACGGGATGGCGGCCCACGACGATAACCCGACGGCGTCCATGACCAAAAGCCTGATGTCGGCCCTGTTGGGCATCGCGTTGCGGGAAGGCGTGTTGACAGACCTCGATCAGCGAATGATGGACTTCTTCCCTGAAATCAACTGGGCGCAAAATGATCCCAGGAAGAGCAACATCACGATCCGGCAGATGCTGCAGATGCGTTCCGGCTATCCCTGGGAGGAATTCACCGGTAACCTGATCGACCTGGCCAATAACCCCAACTGGATCCCTCTTCTGCAGGAGTTCCCGCTGTCCAGTGATCCGGGTACCCAATTTAACTACTCGAATCTCACCGCACATATGACGTCAGTGATACTGACGCGCGCAGCTGGAAAATCGACATTCGCTTTTGCAAAAGAACATCTTTTTGGACCGCTTGAGCTTAGTGTCCACGAGTGGCCAACCGATGTGAATGGCTACTACGCGGGAGGCGGCGATGCCCACATGACACCCCGGGATATGGCGAGGTTTGGCCAATTGTATCTCAATGGCGGTGTATTCAACGGCAGGCAGATCATACCGGCCAGCTGGGTAAACGAGTCATTTCAAACATATTCTATTGATACCTACGGTGGACCAATCCTGGACTCGTTCGGATTGCTGGATTATGGGTACCTGTGGTGGTCATCTTCAGCCGGGGACCACGATTTTGATTTTGCCTGGGGTCACGGAGGACAGCTCATTGTCCTCGTCCATGACCTCAACATGGTTATTGTCACAACGGCTGACCGCTTGCCCAATCTGATTGGTGAAGAGGCCTGGTTGTTGACAAAACCCATCATGGAAATGGTCGGGGAATTCATCGCGTCGATTCCGTAATTCAGATTTTGGTAACGGGTCAGGACACCCATGTCATGTCGTTAAACGCAAACTGTGACAACTCTCCTCACTTGGGTGTTCTGACCTATTTCCCCCAGGCAGGCCACCATACCTGTAACCAGAAAGGTGAATCGCCATGAACAGTCGCCCGAAAACTGAGTACCAGACCATAACCATCTGCGAACAACCCGGTTGTTTGTTCAAGAGACCGGGTTTCAAGACCCGGCAGTTCACCGAGTTGCTTTTGCGGCAGTTGCCAAAGGATCTCCTGAACAGTATTGATCCTGGATTTGAGAAGATTCTGGCGCGTCCCCAATGCATACCCTGTGCCTTGAGCGTGATACAAGGGGGAAAAGCCTGCCTGACCGAGGCCGAGCAGAATCACCTCAATGGCATGGGGCGGTGGCGCCAGCGGCGTCAGCGGCGACACAGGCGTTGGGGATATCAGCCTCGCTAATGGGGTCAGGGCAAATTCTTGCTCTGACCCCATTGCTCCGCCAGTCTAATTGAGGGCTTGGATAAACCGGCAGGTCAACAGCCGAACCCATCCAACACAGTTAGACGTACCACGTCCAGGGTGCCGGCGGGGAAGCCTTCTTCAATGGGTGCGAACCGGGCGGTTCCCGCCTCACAGTCCAGTTCAAGCTCCATACGCCCCAAGGTGTCCTCTCGACCAACGCGGTTAAAACCCGCACCAAAAACCCCACCCTGGGTGGTTATCAGGTTATTGAATCTCATTTTGTCTTCCTCGATTCTGCCGATACCAAAAAACCAGCGGCGATTGCCCTCGGGGTCAAAACTGAACCAGTAAACCAGGGCTCGCTGTTCGCTCAGGACTTCCAGCACATAACCTTCACCGGAATGTGAAGGGTCGTACCATGAACCGCTCAGACAGGCCCGGGCGATACAATTCCGGCGGCAGCGGATTTCTGCCGCCGCAATCAACACCCATCACGTGGGACAGTCGTCGCAGGTTCATCCGCCCCTGCCGGCGGACTGTCCCATCGCGGTCGATTGCCCAGTTCATGGCGCCCGTCGCCACAGGATGACCAGATGAAGCTGGCCGAACCAACCACCGTTCGCACCACTTTTCCGGATCAAAACCCGGACCGAACTCACCGCCCGATACACTGCACCAGTTCCGGGAAACAGATCCGGTTACCGCGTATTTCGCCTTCGGCGATGTACCAGTCCTGGTTACCCTCGGTGTCGTAGGTGAACCAGTACATGACGGCCGGGCGTCGCTGCAGCATTTCCAGCATGAATCCTTCGCCGTTACGCGCCGGGTCGAACCAGGCCGAAGAAGTGCCTGCTTCGACGACAAAAGGATCCCCAGTGCTTCAGGCGTGACCTTGAACTGGATGGTCGAGTCGATACCCCCTGAGTCCGTCAGGTCATTGTCCGTTAGTGTTCTCGTAACCGGACCAACCGCCGTTCTTCCAGTGTGCGACGGTTGCCGGGTTCGCATCAGCTGCGGTTGCCGGTCATGTCACTGGTGGACGCTCCAAAATCGCGGTCAACCGTGGCCGGGCACCAAGGCCGGGTTGCTTTCGTTTCGCAAGAGGTTGATGTCGAAAATACAGCGCATCATCACGGTATCGCATTAACCGTCGGGCGCGCCGCCGGGTTCTCCAGCCAGGTCTCTTCCTCCAATCAGCGCTTGAGGAGCACGCCATCTACATAGCTCGCCCGTTCGAAATTAAGCGTGAAGCGCGGCTTGGCCGGGCAGGCTCGGTAAACCTGGCTCACCGGTTGCGCCAGCGCATGGGTTTGTCCCAGGCCATCCAGGCACTGTAGTCCGATCCAGTTGCACAGCCTGGGCCTGGAATGTAGTACATTTCGCGGGTCTGTGGATCCAGCGTGTCCCATTCCGCCTCGAAAACGACGGCGTCCGGTGACCTTGTCGATCAGGCGGAAGGCGCTGATGGCTGGCGGTCCGGACTGGCGGTAATAGGCGACCGTGAAGTCTGCGCCAACTCGGTTCGCACCCTTTCGACTTCCGATTCCGGCAGGATGAATCCGTCGTGGCCGTTGCGTGCCAGGCCACCGTAGTCTGCGCCCAGGCCCGGGCAATCCGGGGTGCTGGCCACTGGAAGGCTCAATCTCCAGCGTCCATGACGGCACCTGGTAGGTGTGGGTGAAATACTCGTCGGTCAGGCCGATGCCCTGGTTCAGTGGCGCAGATCGCCAGCCGTCGAAAGGTAGTACTTGCGCGGCAGGAAATGCGCTGTGGTGGCCGTGAAAACCTCGCAACAGTCTTTCTGTCAATCTGGCCAGGCGCGGTTGCTGTTTTGCGCACCCAGAAATGCACCTGTGAGAAGGAATGCATGTCCGTGTACATGCTGAGTTTGTCGACCGGCCCCAGTTCCGTGGCCGCAACCAATGCCTGTGTTTCAGGTTCTGAACGGCCGCAGCGCCGTGGTGAACGATGCTTTCGGGACATTGGAAGAGCGCTTAGGGTTGGTGGCCCAGTAGGGCGGGTTGTTGCGGTTGAGGTCGACGCCCAGCAAGTGATCGTCCTGTGTCAGCAAGATCCTCATCCGGCGCCCAGCATGTTTTTACGGCGCATACGTCCGTCGCGGGGCGAGCATTCCGGGTCACTCGGGTCGGTGCCCATCCAGTTCCTGCTCGGAAATCGCTGGGTTTGCAGAAATCCATCTACGTTCAGAACCGGGATGACGACGATATTGGCGTTGTCACGCAGGTAGCTGATCAGGTGATGGTCATCTTCAGCGAGCGCCAACAGTTCGATGATGCCGGTCGCCACTTCGGGGGATTGCCACTCGCGGGCATGGATGCCGCCGTTACTGAGCATGGCATGCTCGGGAAAACCATCCGGTGTCACGTGGTCCGCATCGCCCAGCTGGTAAGCCCAGATGGTCCGTCCGTTCCGTGGTTGTGTCCGATTTCATTGGCATGCACCCAGGGTGTGGTCGCTGCCAGGTCCTGGTGGCGGGTATGCAGTCCGCGTAACTCCGAAAGCCATCAAAAGGCAATGGCGTATCGACCGGAATCGGCACCGGGTAACCCAGTGCGATTTTCGTGTCTAGTCGCTGACCGGGGCGTTTTCCACCCATTCTGAAATACGGGCACCTGGGCCTCGGGGGCATTGAATCCGGGAATCACGACCAGCAGAAAAACAACGCCCAGAGCTTTACAAGTTCTGTTCATGATCCTGCCTCCTGGTCTGCCTGACGGATACCGACGGCCAATCGCGCTCTTTGCCGGGACAAGCCAGCTTTCCCTGATGCAATTTCGTTAAGGCGACCTTGAATATCCGGACGCTGGCTTTTGCTCAAGATCAGGGCCGCTGAACCGCCCAGGTCCTGATCAGCTAGCGTGTCGAACATCATGTCCGCCACCACCGGGTTGCTTAATCTGTCAGGTGCAAGCCAAGCGATCAGTAGGGCCGCCTTGTCAATCTCTGCCGAGTGCAACGCCTCGTTCAGCAAATCGACAACCATCAAGTCGTTCAACACCGGTGCGGCAGCTGCCAGAACCCTCGATAGATCCGGACCACCTCCATGCGTGATCGCATTCTGTATCAACTCCAGGTCGTCTGTTGCGAGGCCTGCCCTGGCAACAACCGGCGTTAGCCCAGGCTGCTCATCCAGAAGGGTCAGCGCTGACCAGCCCAATTGATTCACACTTTCGACCGGGGCATGGTTCAGCACATCAACAAAACCCATCCGCCCTGTTCGATCAGCCGCAACGTACCCGGAAATCCATCGTGAGGGTTGCTCCTGCAGCAGACTTGCTGCCTGGCTGAATGCCTGCAGCCTCGCCCATCGGCTTCGCACACCTGCCGTCGCAGCTTTTACGTTGTAGAGTGGCTCGTTCATGCGCGGATGATCGATGTGCGCAACCATGGTTTTTGCTTCGTAGCCTGCCAGGAAATCCAACACCTCCGAATTCACTGCATTTGCGTCAAGGTCACTCAAACCGACGGCAAAATTGAAGAAAATGAAGTCCTTCAGGGGCGGCGGTGTTTCAGTATCCTGTTCAATCAAAGACAAGGCATCAAGCAGTTCTGGGTTTCTGCCGCTGTGCGCCATCTTGAACAAAGGCCTCAGGATGGAGTCCGTGTCTGCCTGTTGAATCAATGAAAACGCCACGGGGCGATCCCACTTTTGAGCCGATGTCGCAGCTTGTGCTTCGATGTTCTGTGAAAGGACCAGGAAGAGAAGCCCGGACAGCAGATGGGCGGGCCACGATTTTCTCGTGTTAAATTTACTCATAAATCTATACTCCTTGTGCAACTGACCGCTCTCCACCTTGTATTCAAGCATTATTACTATTGGTTGTCTTACTAAAGTTGAAAAATGCTGACTGATTTCAAAAAACCGGCAAACTTTTTTCAGATTCAGAAGTAGGTAAGAGGGCCGAAAACGACTAAATCCTTCGCATGAGGCCACGAATAGCGTTACTGGCCCCATACATTCTGGCACCAAACAATCCGGTGTAGATGTACAATCACCGGAGTTTCCCAAGGAAAAATATATCCATGATGAAATCACTGATTCAGGCATTGCTCCTGGCGCTTGTATTCGCCGTGCCCGCATTGGCTGACGAGAACCAGGCCGGTTTGGACTATTGGAACGGGATCGACAAGGACGCCATCACGACGGATTCCGGCCTTCAATACAAGATACTGGTACCCGGCAAAGGCCGTAAACCCACGGCAAAAAGCAAGGTAACGGTACATTACCGTGGCCTGCTGCTCGATGGCATGGAGTTCGACAGTTCATATAACAATGACGAGCCAATTACTGTCAGCCTGAAGCGGGTTATCAAGGGTTGGACTGAAGGTATCCAGTTGATGCCGGTCGGCAGTGTTTTCGTTTTCCTGATTCCGCCTGAACTGGCTTACGGTGAGAAAGCCTCAGAACCAATACCACCCAACGCAACCTTGATATTTATAGTGGAATTGTTCGGAATCAAATGATCCAATAAATGGGGTCAGCGCCCTATTCCCTGTTTCTGCTCAAGTACGCCTGGCGGCCAGCAGGCGGTCGATGATTTTCTGCATTTCACCCCAGGTCACGTTGATATCGGCACACTCTTCGGGTGAATAGCCGAGCGCCTCAACGTCAATGCCCGAAGCGACTGCAACCAGGTCTTGTTCAGGAGTCTTTTCACAGGAAGCCAGAATAAGCAGCAATGCTGGAACCAGTAACGTCTTTATTGACATTTTTTTGAACATCGGTAGCCCCTGGTTAGCGTTGCTGAAACTGTGTACCAAATACAGATTCCAGCCCAGAGTTTACATTTGCGTTAAAAGGCTCTGATCTCTCAAAAAAAAGCGGGCCAGCACCAGGCTGGCCCACTCATATTCACTTCTAACTAAATAAACGGGATATCAGGCGTCCGGGAACACCACGTCCAGTACCACCTGCAGGTCAGCCTGCAGAATCTCGACAGCTAGTCCACGCGGATCAAATGTCAGTTCCAGCGTTTCCACTTTTTGCGGGTCGGTGAACTTGATCTGTCCTTCGAAATCACCGTCATCTTCGACAACTTCGATTTCACCCACTTGGGCACCATCCACGAGAACCGCATAAAAACCAGCCGGGACATCCTTGATCTTGATCGAGAATTCGCGCTCCTCAGCCCAGATTTCCAACTCGGCCTCACCCTTCGCGCCTTCGATAACGCCGGTGTTGTTGAAGTCAACCTCTATCTCGAGGCCTTCTTCATCTTCGTCCTGGCCACCCTTGCGCCCATGCTGCTTTTCAGCCAGCACGGCATCACCCGAGGTCAGCATGACGCCACCAGCGCCGATCACCTCGATCAGGCAATCGCGTGGCTCAAAGCTAAGCAACGGTATGCCGTCATTCTCGGGACTCCGGAAAGCCAGCTCACCCTCGCCGTCAACGACCAGTATTTCACCTCGGTCCTCCCCGCATACCTGCAGAATGTATGGTCCGCCATCATCCGCGAGACCTTCGACTGCCACCTTGAAATCAGAGCGGTCTGTGCGTTCCCAGAATTTGGCCTTGCCCTCACCGCTGCCACCTTCAACCGGGGGATACAGTTGCACATCCAGTTGCAGAGGTTTGCCGTCGGCCGGTGTGTCATCCGAAATGCCACCGCTGCAACGCGTTCGGTAAATGCTGGTAATGCGACGGATGGGAAACTCACCTGAGCCAATGACTTCTTCAGGTGTGTCGTATGTCGCTACGCCGTGATTGCAGTTTCTAAACGCTAGGTCAAGCGTGCCAACCTCCACGACGTTGGCATTGCCCTCCACATTTTCAGCCATGAACGCAACATCGAAAGCAGTATAAAGCTTCATGTTGATTTCGTTGCCGTTGACAGGCCCGCGTGCCAGGTACCAGGTGGTCTGCAGGTCTTCGCCATAGGTAAACCAGTAGACGATGCCAATTTTCTGGTCATCCGGCCGTTCGGCGATCTGCAGAATAAATCCCTGGCTTTCCTGCTCAGGCTGGTCCCAACTGCCGGAAAAATAACGCGTGATCAGCACGTTTTCGGCAAACGCCGAAGCACTGATAAAAAGGGAAAAAATGATTGAGAATTTGAATGCCCTTGCGAGGACAGGAGACAATTTCATACACATTACTCCATTAACGTTCACAGACGAGTCCATTCGTCTTTGTTAACTGACTCCCACCGGCATTTAAGCAGCGAACGCCAAGAAGATCAAATTGAACCGGGAGCATGTGGATACTCGCGCCGCTCATCCATAAAGCGACGAATATCCTGACTTTTCCTTTTAAATCATCCTGTTATATCCGGCTCCGTTTACAATAAGCAGAACCCTGAGCCCCTTTATTTTAGCCTGGCTTCATTATTTCTTTATGCAGATGCACTGACTTTTTCCAGCCGCTTTAGCGCGTTGACGTGGTTGGGTTCCAGCGCAATGCACTGACGCAAGGCGTATTCTGCTGCCTCGTTGTTATCCAGCCCTTCTTGAAATTTTCCGATTAAATACCAGGCTTCTGCCTGTTGCTGGTGTTTTTGAGTGAATTTTTCAAGGATTTGCAGCGCTTCCTGCGGTTTTCCGGATCTTTCCACGATTATGGCGCACTGGCAAACGAGTTGGGAATTGTCCGGAGCTTCACGTGCTGCTTTCATTGCCTGTTTTATTGCCAGGTCGAAATTCGAAAGCTTGAGGTTGATGAGCGCTCCGGTGAAGAGCATTCCAGCGTTATCCGGGTTTTGCTCTAAAGCCAGGTCCATTGATTTGCCGGCTTCTTCAAAGTTGCCTAATTGCTTATGAATCAGGGCTTTCAGCGCGAGTATGTCGGCCTGGGGGCCTTTCTGGGCAAGCAGGGTTTCACACAGTTGTAAGGCTTCGGGATATGCCTTTTGCGTGAAAAGTTTTCTTGCATCGGCAAGGGTTTGCTGGGAGTACTGTTGGTTCATATGAGTTGTGACCTCATTCGTGTTGGCGATGTGTGACGCGATCTTCACGCATTCAAAAAGTGCTGTGTGTCCTGGCTTATTGTGTTTTTCCCATTTGTTAATTCAGTCATCGGCTTACCCTGACACTTTACTCTGATTACATGATTTAGTAATTAGTAGTTTTTAACCCTATCCCATTATTCCATTAATTCAGAGTGTTGTGGGCATCCTGATTGGCGGTGCAGTCCTGGCGTGGCTGTACAACAGGTTTGCAAAAAAAGCGCTTCTTGAGGCGGTTTCAACAGCAGGACAAAAGGGAGATAATAGCTGCTATATAAATTTGATTAGAAGGGGTCAAAAATGGCTAAGAAAAGAATTGTCGTAACAGGCGCGGCTGGCAAGATTGCCGGTCAGATATTGCCGGCATTGCAAGAACGGTATGACTGCACCTTGCTGGATGTGGAGACAAACAAGCGCGCTGACAAAGAAATTCCTGGTATTCAAGTGATCGATCTCGTCAATCGGGATCGAGAAACGTACCGTCATTTTTTTCGAGGCGCGGATGCCATTGTTCACTTTGCCTTTGTCGGCAGTTCCGATCCAGCGGCCGGCAATGACCCGGATCGTCGCTTTTGGAATGAATTTTCCAACATACAGATGGCCTACAATATTTACCAAACGGCGCTGGAAGAAGGCGTACAACGAGTCGTCGTTGCCAGTTCAAATCATGCTGCCAACTATTATGAGGATCTGATCCTCGATGGAAAACTGGATTGTGTAAATCCCAATGGACGTGCACTTTCATACAACTACTATGGTTGGGCAAAAGAGGCTTATGAACACCTCGGTTTTGTCTTTGCCACAGGCAAACAGACGGGTACACACTTGGAGAATGTGCAGATTCGTATTGGGGGCCCTCGTGAAGATGATTTAGTACCCATAGAACCAGGTAACATGCGTCAAATGCGCCGGGCATTGGCTGTTTATATTAGTGATCGGGATATGCAACAACTTTTTGTAAAAAGCATCGAGGCAGAAGATATTCGCGATGAATTTGGCGTACCTTTCCAGATCTTCTATGGCATTAGCGACAATTCACATGCATTCTGGAGCATTGCCAATGCGCGCAAGATCATCGATTACGCACCGGAAGACAACAGCGAAATACGTTTTGCCGATCTAATTGCGAAACATATCTCTGCGGCAAGGGGTACTTAACCAAAAGTAACAAAGACTCGGGGGGCAGTTGGCCGCCGCCTGGTTTTTACCCTGGCACTTGACTCTGACCGCTATTTCTCCATATTTTGGTATAAACCAAAGTGATATTTGACATAGGTCAATTTCAAATAGCGACAAGCTGGTATCTTCCTGCTGCCACCCTGAAGGGGTGTCGGGTGTAGTCCCCCTCTACACGGATGTTGCTTCCCCCCAAAATGCAACGGATTGCCGACAGTTCTCAGGGTGGCTTTTTTATCCCGCCAGCGACGTCAGGACACCGGCAATGGTGGCTGTCATCATCGTAGCCAGCGTTCCACCCAGCACCGCGCGTAATCCCAGCCTGGCGATGTCAGGTCGACGTTCGGGCGCCAATCCACCGATGCCGCCCAGTTGGATTGCGATAGATGAAAAGTTGGCAAAACCGCACAGGGCGTAGGTTGAAATCAGGACGGAATGTTCGGAGAGCGTCTGCTTGATTTCACCCAGGTGCAGGTAGGCGACAAATTCATTGATGACAATTTTTTCACCGATCAGTCCACCGACAATGGTGGCTTCACTCCAGGGTACGCCGATAATCCAAGCCAGCGGGGCAAGCAGGTATCCGAGGATAATCGACAGGCCCAGGGGTTGGCCGATCAGGGATTCGATCCCCGTTACCTGGCCAACCCACGCAAGGGGAAAATCGATCAAGGCTATCAGGGCAATGAACGCCAGTAACATGGCACCAACATTCAGAGCCAACCTGACACCGTCTGCCGCACCATTGGCAGCTGCCTCGATGACATTTGTCGCAGTTTTTTCGGTTTGCAGTCGAACCGTGCCCCTGGTCAGGGACTCTCCTGTTTCAGGTCTGAGCAGCTTGGCAATAACGATGGTAGCCGGTGCGGCCATGACACTGGCCGCCAGCAGGTGCCGGGCGTAGAACAACCGCTGCGCCTCGTCCGCCCCGCCAAGCATGGCGATGTAGGCAGCCATCACGGCCCCTGCAATGGTGGCCATGCCACCAACCATCATCGCGAACAGCTCCGATTCCGTCATTTTTGCAATGTAAGGGCGTACCACCAGTGGCGCCTCTGTCTGTCCAATAAAGACATTGGCGGCAACCGACAGTGATTCCGAGCCACTGATCCGCAGCACTTTCAACATGACCCATGCCATGCCCTGGACGATCTTCTGCATCAGGCCAATGTGGTAGAGAACACCCATCAGGGAGGCAAAGAAAATAATCGTGGGCAGCACCTGGAAGGCGATGATCATTCCAACTTCTGAATTCCTGGCCAGGTCGCCGAAGATGAACTGGGCGCCGACCATTGCAAAATCGATCATTTTGACAAATACCCGGCTGATGGCATCAAAAAATTCACGGCCGCCCGGGACCAGGATTACAACGATGGCAAAAACGATCTGCAAACCAACACCAGCAGCGATCTGCCGCCAGTCAATAGACCTTTTATGGCCGGAGAATGCATAGGCAACGGAGATCAGAACCGTTAGCCCGAATAAACCAAAAGCAATGCTGCCCAGCATTCAATTTTCCTTTAGAAAACAGTTGAAGAGTCGCCGTATTCTTATGCTACGCAATGTATCGGCTTTGGGCGTGGCTGGCAAATTGTCTTGTCTCGTGATCAATTTCCGATCTACCGGTAATTTGAAAAGGCTCTTATCCTTGTTTTTTTTGGATATAATTGATGGTCACACCGCCATCAAAGCCAAAATCAATGCCTGACCACGTTGTCATTCTCTTTATGTTCGGTGTTCTGACCAGTTTTGGAATGATCTGGCTTGCCAACGAACTACGTCTTCGAACTGCCGCTCGTTACCTTGAATACAATTTCTACTTTATTCTGAGCGCGCTTTGTTACGGGTTTGCAAATTGGATTGCACCATTTGTAATCATGGACCTCATGGAAACTGCGGGCACTTCCGATCCGGCCTGGTTCATTGTCATTTTTGTGTTGATTAGCGTGCCAATCCTGCTTATCAAGCTATTTTTTCTTTTTCTTCTAGTCCAGGAACTCCTGGCCCGGGAAAGACCCGCCTGGTTCAATAAATTCAGCCTGCTGGTCAGTCTCGCTGTTCTGCTATTAACCGTTTGGGCGATCAAGTCGTTTTATGACAACGCACATATGGAGATGGTAAGAAGCTTTATAGTGACCTTGGGTTTGCTTGCAGTTGCTTACGAATTTTTCATCATTACCCGTTACCTGGTCTGTGTGCGAAAAATGGAAATCCAGGTTATCGGAGCATATTCACTGCCCTTTGGATGGGTGTTTCTAACGGGTTTTACAATTTACGTGTTGGTGGCCTATTCCGCCAGCCTGCGTCCGGGCAGTCTAGTTGTAGAACTGACCCCCTATGTCTATTTCATTATCCACGGCTTGCCGCTGTTGGTGCTTTGGCTTTTTCATCAGAATGAGCCCGCCGCTGCAGTCAACACCGACATGCCCAATATCATTCAATTTATTGAAGAGCATGGTCTGACCGCAAAAGAAGCAGATATTTTGAGGCAGATCATCCGTGGTGCCAGCAACCGGGAGATTGCCGAGAACTCCTTTATTTCACCCAACACGGTGCGCAATCATATTTACAATATCTACAATAAAACCGGAATCAGAAACAGATTCCAGTTGCTTGCTCTCTGCCAGCCGGATGAAAGTAGCCTGGTAGATTAGTACCAGTTCCTCAAAATGAGCGTTTCTTACCATTGATTGCACGATGGTGACCTGCAAGTCTGTATTGTCGACAAACCCAGTGCACGCAGGAGTGGCATGTGACGATCCCGTTCAATACAGCTATCAAACCGGCTGATCTTTTCACCAACTTTGTGCCAAAAGGAAAAATTGCGCGCCTGTTTCAATTCCCCTTGATGCGGGTTTTTGTCTCTGCGATCTTCCTTTTGCCCCTTGTCGCTCTCAATACCCTGGTCGTCTACCAGGTCATCGAGCAGGTGGAGGAGCCGCTTGCCACCAATATCGATATCCTGCGGATGATCGTTTCAATCCCGCTATTGCTTCTTAGTTATGGGCTATATTGCCGTGTCTTTGAAAAAAGACAGGCTGTCGAGATCAGCCTACCGGGTGCCGGCAAGGAGTGGGGAGCAGGTTTTCTCGTGGCAACATCCCTGGTGGTCTTGTTTGTTGGACTTATTTCGGTGTTTGGCACTTTTGAAATCCAGGAATACCGACCTGCAAGTATCTTGCTCAAGAATATCCTCGCCTTCGGTATTGGCTCACTACTCCAGGAATTGATCCTTCTTTGTGTAGTTTTCCGCCTGATTGAGGAATTTGCAGGCACTTGGGTGGCCCTGGCGATGAGCCTGGTGATTTTTGGCTTTGCCCACATTGCCAATCCCAACCAGACATTTGGCTCAGCAATGTTCCTGGTCTTCTCCAGTATTGTGATGATTGCACCTTTCATACTCACGCGGCGAATCTGGCTAAGCTGGGGCCTTCACGCGGGCTGGAATTTTATGCAGGCGGGTGTTTTCGGGATGGCAAATTCCGGAATCCTGTTCCCCGGCTGGATGGTGACAAAAATTGCAGGCGCCGACTGGTTGACCGGTGGCGCGATCGGTCTCGAAGGCTCTTACCCCGCATTGCTTGTTGATACCGGCATCGGTCTGTTGGTGTTGTACGCCGCCATCAAGGCTGGAAAAATCGCTAAACCACGGTGGAAGAGATCCTCCAAAGGATAAAAATACTTTAATGGGTTTATAGAGCACCAGGGATTTGAGTATCTTCTGACATCCCATTCATGGTCCAATTCAGGGCAAATTCAGACGTTCTTTAATAGCCACATAATGAGGTGTACCATTTGTTATCCCGGTTTTGCGTGGAAACGAGAACAGGAGATATCCAATGAAACTCGATACGAAAGCATTTGCACTGTCCTGCAGCATTTTATGGGGTTCAGCAGTCTTCCTGGTGACATGGTGGGTCATCATCCTCGATGGCGCGAGTGGAGATCCTACGTGGTTAGGCCAGATTTATCGCGGCTACAGTATTAGTGCCGTTGGCAGCTTTGTGGGCCTGGGCTGGGGACTCGTGGACGGCCTGATTGGCGGTGCAGTCCTGGCATGGCTATACAATAGGTTTGCAAAAAGCGCTGCTTGAGGCCGTTCCTGCAGCAGAAACAAAAGGGGTCGAACAAAAGGGGTCGGAGCCTTTTTTGTATAAGAGGGTTCTGACCCCTTAATTTGGAAATAAGAGGAAGTAGAAATGGCAAAAATCCTGGGTGCAAACTCCGAAGTTGGCGTATTGAAGACCGTGATGGTCTGTCATCCGGGATTGGCCCATGAACGGCTCACCCCGAGTAACTGTGCGGACCTGCTGTATGACGACGTGATCTGGGTGGAGCAGGCAAAAAGGGACCACCGGGATTTTGTCTCGAAGATGGAAGAACGGGGCGTCAGGGTGCTGGAAATGCACGACCTGCTTGAACAGGTACTGGACCTGCCCGAAGGCCGTAAATATATCCTCGATCGCAGGATCATACCGGGCTACGTCGGCGTGCTGATGGCCAGGGAAGCACGCCCGTGGCTGGATGAAATGCCCTCCAGACAGCTCGCCAGTCACCTGATCGGTGGTATTGCGGCCAGTGAATTGCCATTCCCCCATGAAGGCATCTTCACCTCTTACCTGGATGATGACGGGTTTGTACTGGTGCCACTTCCCAACAGCACATATACGCGTGATACCACCTGCTGGATTTACGGCGGAGTCACGCTTAACCCGATGTTCTGGCCGGCCCGCAGGCAGGAAACGCTCTTGACCGCTGCGATCTACAAGTACCACCCCTTCTTCGCCGATAAGGAATTTGAAACCTGGTGGGGCGATCCGGAAGTCGACCAGAAGCTGGCCTTCATCGAGGGCGGGGATGTGATGCCCGTGGGTAATGGTTGCGTGCTGATCGGCATGGGTGAACGCACCACCTCCCAAGCCGCCAGCCAGTTGGCCCAGGCGTTGTTTGCCAAGGGCGCCGCAGAGCGCGTCGTCGCCTGCCAGATGCCACATTCACGCGCCGCCATGCATCTCGATACCATTTTCTCCCTGTGTGACGTCGACAAGGCAACCGCCTACCTTGATGTCTGTGATGCGCTCCGGTGCTATAGCATCCGCCCCGGTGACCATGAAGGCGACCTGGATGTACGGCTTGAAAAGGGACACCTGATCGAGGTGACGGCAGAATGCCTCGGTATCAGGAAACTGGAAGTCGTTCAAACTGGCGGCAACCGCTACCAACAGGAAAGAGAACAGTGGGATGACGGCAATAACGTGGTCGCCCTGTCCCCAGGAGTGGTGCATCGGTTATGACCGGAATACCTACACCAATACCCTGTTGCGCAAGGCAGGTATCGAGGTCATCACCATCTCATCTTCCGAACTCGGGCGTGGACGTGGTGGCGGTCACTGCATGACCTGCCCGATTGAACGCGAACCCGTGTGATGAAAAAAATGGGGCCGGATGTGCCTGGTCTTGAATCCCTGGATTCCAAAAGTTTAGGGAAACAGTTGAGGTAAACTGTATTCGTTGCCATTTATTTCAATTCAGGCAATCGGAGTCAAAAGCAAAGTGGACTACATCACTGAAAGTTTACGGGCCGACTGGCAGGCCTTTCTCAGTTTCTCACCGCGGCTGATATATGCCGGCATCGTGCTGGTCATCTTTTTTCTTGCTGCCGGTATAATCAGCAAGCTGGTTGGACGCATCATGCAACGTAACCAGCATTTGCAAACCCAGGAACGATATGTACGCCGCCTGGTGATATGGGCTATCCGGCTGCTGGGTGTGTTGTTTGCACTGAGCGTCATGGGGTTCCAGGGGCTGGCTGCCAGCATGCTGGCCACTGGCGGTGTGGTTGCCATCGTTTTGGGTTTCGCCTTTCGCGAAATCGGTGAGAACCTGCTGGCAGGAATTTTCCTGAACTTCAGCCGACCTTTCGAGGTCGGCGATTTGATCAGGTCGAGTGATCTGACCGGCACCGTCCGTGCCATTGATGTACGTTCTGTTCACATACGCACTTTTGACGCCTGCGACGTATTCGTACCGAGCGCGAAGATCTTCAGCGAGGAACTTTATAACTACACCCGGGATGGGCTACGACGCCCCAGTTTTCGCATTGGAGTTGCCTACCATGATGAACCGGAGGCCGTCGTGTCCCTCCTGCAAAGCACGATTCGCAAAGTAGAGGATGTCTTGCCCGACCCCGAGGCGTTTGTCAGCATCCAGCAGTTCGCTGACAACTGGATAGTCTATGAGATATTTTTCTGGGTAGACGTCAACAGCAGCCGGCGTAACCTGGCGGGTGTCACCAATGACGTCATGATTCAATGCTGGCGGGTTCTTGGTGAGACGGGAATGACCTTCAGCACCAATGTGACCAGCGCGCTGGAAATAAAATCTGCGCCGCCACTCACTATTCAAAAGACCAGCGCGGATTTGAAGTAATCTAAGGGCTCTGACCTCTTTATTCCTTTATTGCGCTACAAACCCTGGCCAATTAGCCATGTAAGCAATAAATTTTTCTGACAGTCCCTCTTTGCACAAATGTTCGCGGCTAACCGGCAGTTCAACCGGGCGGAAATTTGAATTGTTTTGCGTCTGCAAAGGAAAGTCATGATGTAATATCGCCGCCCGCCCCAACATGATCCAATCAACGCCTTGCGCAAGGGCAGCTTCCGCTTCTGCCGGCGTGCGAATCTTGCCGGCTACGCCGAGACGAACATTGCCACGTCTCAAATCAGTAAAATAAGAAATCAGACTCTTACCTTGCATGCCTTCTTCTATCGGCTCCTTGTAAACATCCCACAGTGACATATCGAGAAAATCAATTTTGTCTTCATCCATTAATCGCTGGGCGAAAATCAATATTTCCGATAGCTGCATTCCGAAGCGCTCAGGTGATAAACGCACTCCTAACGTAAAATCTGGCCGGCACTGCGCCCTGATACCATCGATAATTTCATCAATAACGCGACATCTGTTGTCCAGGTTGCCACCGTATTGATCTTCTCGATGGTTAATATCGCCGCTTAAAAATTGACAAAGGATGTAACCATGAGCCCCGTGAATTTCCACACCATCGAATCCTGCCTGCTCGGCTCGCACGGCCGCCGCAATAAAATCTGCTACCAGTTCCTTGACCTCTTCAGTGGACAGGGCCCTGGCACCGGTTTCTTCATCATTCGAAGGGCAGACTGGTTTGGTACCGATCAAATCCGCCGGAGATCGCATGCCGGCATGATGTAGCTGAATTATGGAAATACTGTCATTGCTATTTATGGCCTTGGCCAGCCTGGCCAAACCCACTGTATGTTTATCGGAAAATACGCCCAACTGACCGGGAAAACCCTGCCCCACTGCTTGCACATGCGCGGCACAGGTCATGGTAAGACCAAAGCCACCTTCGGCGCGCATGGTTAACCATCTGAATTCTTCATCGGAGAGAATGCCATCGTCATGGCTTTGACAATTGGTCATAGGCGCCAGCATAAAGCGGTTTTTCATTGCAGGGCCACGGGTAAAGTTTAGAGGTTCAAACAACTGGCTCATGTTTTTGTTCCGAATTTCATTACTGATTTAACCCTTCTGGATTGCACCCGCCGTATAGCGGATGCCGCTGGTGCTGAAAAGTGAGAAAAATTCAGGCGCAAGGGTACTATTTTATGGCCACTAACGGAATACACGCCGGCCCGAAAAAAGACAAGGGATCGGAATAAAGTTCCAGGGCAAAAGACATGGGTGTCCTGACTTATTCTGACTCATTCTGTGTACACTGGCGCATATGAGCAAACGACTGATCATCATGCGCCACGCCAAAAGTAGCTGGAGTTCCGGCGCGACCAGCGATCACCAGCGCCCCCTGAACAAGCGCGGGCGGCACGCCGCACCCCGGGTCGGTGCCCGCCTGCATGAACTCGGATGGATTCCGGACCTGGTCATTGCCAGTGATTCAGAGCGCACTCGAGAGACCTGGCAGCGTATGCAGGCGGAGTTCCCACGTTCAATAGAGGAACGCTTCAGCAGTAGTTTCTATCACGGTGGACTGGACGCGATCGCAAGTGCATGCGCCATGCTGACAGAAGACATATCCACCCTTCTGGTGCTCGGACACAACCCTGGCTGGGAGTATGCCGTGGAGAAGCTGAGTGGGCAGTGGGTTCGGATGACGACCGCCAATGCTGCCCTGTTGGAAAGCGATTTAAATGATTGGGCAGAAGTCATGGTGGCAAACTGGACACTTGTTGAGGTCCTGCGGCCGAAGGAACTCTGATCCCTTTATTCCGCAGCGAGCATTTTTATCAGTTTTTTTTATCGCCCTGCAAGTAACGATAGGCAACCTCTATCACTTCAATCACATCTTTCAATTTCATTTCCTCCTGTAACTGCGCTTTAATCAGAACGTAAGACCCCATGTTCTTAACTGAAAAGGAGTTAATGTATGTATAAACAAGCATTGACCTTGCTGGCCACCGTGGCCGTGGCAATGTCATCCATCATGGCCTCAGGCCCCGCATATGCAGGGGAAATGGCCAAACCAAACAAGTTCTGGTGGCCCGAGCAACTGGATCTGAGCCCGCTCCGCCAGCACGGAATCGAGTCCAACCCGATGGGCGCGGACTTTGACTACGCCGCGGCCTTTGCCAGCGTCGATCTCGATGCCGTCAAGAATGACATCGAGAACGTAATGACCACCTCGCAGGACTGGTGGCCAGCCGACTGGGGCACGTATGCCGGCCTGTTCATCCGCATGGCCTGGCACAGCGCGGGTACCTACCGTTCAGCTGACGGGCGTGGTGGCGCCGATGGCGGCCAGCAGCGCTTCGACCCGCTGAACAGCTGGCCCGACAACGCCAACCTCGACAAGGCCCGGCGCCTGTTATGGCCGGTCAAGCAGAAATACGGCCGTGACCTGTCCTGGGCTGACCTGATGGTGCTTGCTGGTAACGTCGCGCTAGAAAAAGCCGGCTTCAAAACCTTTGGTTTTGCGGGCGGCCGCGTCGATGACTGGGAAGCAGACCTGGTTTACTGGGGCCCGGAAACCAAGTGGCTCGATGACAGCGAGCGCTACGAAGGCGACCGGGAACTGGAAAACCCGCTGGCGGCTGTCCAGATGGGCCTGATCTACGTCAACCCCGAAGGCCCAACCGGTCACCGGGGCGACCCGATTGCCGCAGCTCATGACATCCGCGACACCTTCGCCCGCATGGGCATGAATGACGAAGAGACCGTTGCCCTGATCGCCGGGGGCCATACCCTGGGCAAAACCCACGGTGCCCACGGTCCGGGCGATTGCGTTGGACCTGAGCCGGCCGCTGCCGATATCGCCGGGCAGGGACTTGGCTGGACCAACAAGTGCGGGAAAGGTAACGCCGAAGACACCGTCACCAGCGGCCTGGAAGGCGCCTGGACACCGACTCCGACACAGTGGACGGCTGCGTTTTTGCAAAACCTGCTGAACTTCGAGTGGGTGCAGAGCGAGAGCCCCGCCGGTGCCGTCCAGTGGATCCCGAAGGATGAGTCCTTGCACCAACTGGCTCCCGACGCCCACATCGAAGGCAAACGCAACCCGATCGTGATGCTGACCACCGACCTGTCACTTCGCGAGGACCCGGCCTATCGCAAGATTTCCGAACGCTTCGCCAATGACCCGGACGCATTTGACGATGCATTCGCCCGCGCCTGGTTCAAACTCACGCACCGTGACATGGGCCCGAGCGCCCGTTACGTGGGCAGTGAAGTTCCCGATGCTGAACTCCTGTGGCAGGACCCGGTTCCCGCGGTCGACCACGAGCTTATCAATGCCGAAGACATCGCGAACCTCAAGGCTGAAATCCTTGATTCAGGACTGACCACTTCCGAGCTGGTCCGCACGGCCTGGGCCTCGGCCGCTTCCTTCCGTGGCACGGACATGCGCGGTGGCGCCAACGGTGCACGTGTTCGCCTGGCGCCGCAGAAGGACTGGGAGGCCAACAACCCGGCTGAACTGGCCAAGGTATTAAGTACCCTGGAAGGCATCCAGAATGACTTCAACGATGCGCAAAAGGATGGCAAGCAGGTATCACTGGCTGACCTGATCGTGCTGGGTGGTGCTGCCGCCATCGAAAAGGCTGCCGGGCAGGACGTGCAAGTGCCCTTTACCCCGGGGCGCACGGACGCATCAGCGGAGCAAACCGATGCCGGATCCTTCGCTGTACTCGAACCCCGCGCGGACGGTTTCCGTAACTACTTTGGCAGTGGCAATTACCTGTCACCGGCGGTAATGCTGGTCGACCGGGCCAACCTGCTGACGCTGACAGTTCCGGAAATGACAGCACTGATCGGTGGAATGCGGGCCCTGGACGCCAACACCGGCGGTTCTGACCACGGTGTGTTCACGGACCGCCCCGGCACACTGAGCACCGATTTCTTCGTCAACCTGCTCGACATGTCGACACAGTGGACCAAGGCGGACAAGGCTGAAGGCATCTACGAAGGCCGTGACCGCACTTCCGGCGATTTGAAATGGACTGCCACACCGGTTGACCTGGTGTTCGGCTCACACGCTGAATTGCGGGCCATTGCCGAGTTGTACGCGGCCGCTGACGGGTCTGAGAAGTTCACGCAGGACTTTGTCGATGCATGGACGAAGGTCATGACCCTCGACCGGTTCGACCTGCGTTAATCACACCACGGGTAACACCCGTGCTTGTTCAAGAAGAAACGGCGGCGTGTCATCACGCCGCCGTTTCTTTATGTGCGGTCGATAAAGGGCTCTGACCCAAAAACCTCAAGATCCTTGCCTGCATGAAATTCCAACCGGCATGGACACCCCAACCAAGCCACAAGCGCCGGGTCAGGATAAACGGTGTAACCAGGATGAGGCTGGAGAGCGCCACGAGCAGTACCACCAGGGTCACCGCGACGAGGAAACCGGCGAGCCACTCCTTGCCACCGCCCGGCAGGCTGATTTCCAGTGCCCGCCTGGTCTCGAAATAACGGCAATACAGGCCGTAGCTGAACAACAGCAAGGGCATCATGAACAGCATGCGAATGGTATCGATGTGGGTTGCCAGCGGCTCTTTGACCTGTTCGATCACCTGGAAGACGAGGAGTACATTAAGAGCAAATACCGGGACGAGGAACAGCGCGATCACCAACACACGCGCCAATGGGAAGTGGAACAGCAGGACGAAAAAAACAGTTTCACCAGCAACAACGGCACGGACAGCAGGCTGAAAATGGCGACAAACCAGGCGGGATCGGTACTTTGCTGGACACCGGGCACGTACAGCACTGCAAACGGCACGATCCAGTTCGCAAAGCCGTAACAGATACTGCTCAGGGTGAAATAAAAGTTATATTCCAGATAATGCGCCTGGTAGCGGGTGCGCAGCGCGTTGGCGAACCAGACAATCCCGAAGCTTGCCAAAACACTGCACATGAAGAGAATGACGATGTTATCGGGCATGGAGAACCGGCTTCGGCGACCGGGGCACGGGCAAAGTATAGCCCACGATGTGTTGGGTCAGCGTAAACACTGCACAGGCCGGGTCCATAAAATTTTACCCCATCGATTGAGCACTCGAAGGGACCGGGATTAGATGTGTTAATCGCTACCCGATTTGACAGTTCCTGCTTTTCCCCAGTTTACCCTGGTGCTCTACCCTGAGCCCCCAAAATCACCTTTATAAAAGGGGTTGGCTCCTTATACGTTTGTGCGTTTGTAAAAGAGTTCACCCCCTTTATCGTGCTTATTTTCGAGACAAAAGTTAAAAGTTGTTGAAATTAATTGTTAATTTTTCATAAAATGCCGCGTTGCACTTGAGCTTGAATTATATAATGATAAATATCACTCCCGAGTAATCGGGTAAAACCAAAGGATAAAGTATGAAAAAATTTTTGTATCTCATCATTTTTGCTGGTCTTCTTCTACCTACGGCCGTATGGTCTTTGGAAATCGCTTTTTTCGATAACCCCGCGTATACCGATACCGCGGAAGAATCAGCGAACCTGGTTGCTGCACTGGAGGGGCTTGGACACAACGTCACTATATTCTCGGGAATTACCGCGAATGACTGGTTGACTGCAACCTCTGCCGCAAACCTATTGGTAATACCCGAACTTGATGTGGGTCCGCTGGCCGGAGACCTGGATGGAGCGGCGCTGGCTGCAATCTTCGGCTACGTCAACAACGGTGGTGGTTTTATCGGTATCTCCTCTAACCGGGAGGATGCGGGTATCTATCGCGACATCACATTGTGGAATGCCATTTTTGGTTTTTCACTGGTTCATAAGCGCCCTTATCAGCCCGTATACATTACAGTCGATTGATCCACCGTTCGCTGGTGGGCCGGCACAACTGGTCTATTCGAGCGCCGTCGAAGGCCTGTTGACCAGCAGCTTGCCGGCCGGCGCTCAGGCCATCTACATTGATGACGTAGGTGAAACCGTTGTCTCCGTTGCCCCGGTCGGAAGCGGAACATTCGCACAGCTTGGATTTGACTGGTATACAGATGACCCTACACCACCTGAATGGAATGATGTACTTGGCCGCACTGTTTCAGCAGTGGCCGGTGATATCGCTCCGCTGCCCCCCGTTCCATCGCTTAGCGGTTTCGGTCTCGCTGCCATGATCGCTCTGTTTGGCCTTTTCGGCACCATCCTTACAAGACGCTTCGTCTAATAGCCGACTTACCCCGGGGCACCGTCACTATGACGGCGCCCCGGTTGTTCCAGCAATAACGTTCTTCCAGATTATGGAATATCTTTTATCTTTAATCGAAAAAGTCCGTTTTTAACCTTTCTGCAATTCATGCACCATCGCTGCCGTCAGGGGGTTGCCGCCGATACCCCAGTGACCTTCCGGAACTTCTTCGATTTTCACCCATGTTACCGAGCGCATGTTTTCGCCTTTGATGCCTACCATATTCCTTCCGACGCGGGGGAAATCCAGGGTGATGTCTGCCACCAGTGCGTCCCCCGTTGCCAGGTTGATCGTGTAGAGCTGGAAAAACCGGGAATCAGCCGAACTAACCGCATACATGGTTTCGTTCCAATAGGCGAAACCACCGGCCGGGGCATTCATGCCGGTCAGGACACCGATACCCGTCGTGGCGCCGGTAGCGGGGTTAAGCGTGCCCAGGAAACCGGGCCCGGTTTCAGGCCCCGGGTTTTCGAAAGCGGCGTAGAGGGTGTCGCCAACGTATTCGAGAGCGGTCGCTGTCCTCTCGTTATCATTGGGTGTATCGGGAAAGCTGACCACCGTTGGACCATAGTTGACAGCCGTAATAGGATTTACTGACCAGATACTCCCATTCACATCCTGCACCCATCGTGATTGGGTCCGGTCAGAAGTGCCAGTTTTGAGCCAGTTTACTCTGGCACTTTACTCTGACCCCATAACCCTGATCCAAAATCTTGCTGCTTATTCCTGGTTGTTGGTGTAGTTGACGATCAACTCGTTGCGCAGCCCAACGTACATGTTCGTCGCCTGTTCCATCAGACCGTTTGAATAATCCGTCAGGTATTGCCTCGCTGCCTGCGGGTCGTCTTCATAAAGCGCCAGCGCTTCCTTCTCGAGGTCAGGCTGATGATCGAACATGGCGGCCTCGAAAGGATCACGTTTTGCCCACACGTCCTTGATTGCTTCCTGGAATTTGAGGCTGGCCAGGTTATCCACGAAATCAAACGCCCAGCGTGCAGATCGCTCGTCGTACTGCTCGGGGTCGTAAACCTGGTAGGACTCGTGCGTGGACAGGTTGCCGGCGTACATCGGCACGTACGGTCCCACGTAGGGGTTATCCAGGAATATCCAGTACACACCGCCGATCGGATCAGGCAGCCAACCGCGTAACTGCGCGATCATGCCGCTGTGGCCACGGTGACGTGCAACGGGGCGGCGGTAGCTCAGCTTCAGCAACTCACGCAGGTCACGACCCGGAAACGGTGTCGCCAATGGGCTTTTGACGTACTCGCCAGTGAAGTTGTCATCCTCGTCCCTGGCAGGCACCAGCCACTGCGGTTGCGAGGTGATGTCATAAATGGTGTCTTCAAAAACCGAGCGCTGGAAGGCCATGACGTCCCGTACCGAGATTTTTTCCTCGGGCTTGATGGAGAACGGGTAAATGGACAAAGGCTCCACGGTCTGGAAATACTGGTTGAGGCTCTTGAACAGGTCACCTTCCAGGTGCCGGTCGGGCCAGTCGTAGAAATTGGGCGCAAAAGTCTGGTGAAACAGCCAGAAGCGGCCCGTCGCGTACTCGGCGGTAAGCGGCGCATAGACATCCTGCCAAGCGAAGGGGCGCCCTGAGTCCGGGTCATATAAGCCCCGGTCAATGGCCTCCTGCATGAAGTTGTCGGATACGAGGAAATTCGCTTTATCCTCGGGGTCAATCTGCTTGATGATGCTGTAGTTGGGGATCATCGTGGCATGGTCATCGGGCAAACGTTGCGCTGCCCAAACAGCTCCGGATTTACCGCTGCCGGGTTTCCAGCCCTCCCCCACGCCCTTGACCTCGAATACCCAGGCCTCATCCGTATCACCGATCACCAGTGCCTCGGAACCATCACCGCTCGACGGGATGAAACCGTATTGGGTCATCAGATCCCCGATAAATTGTGCCGCCTCGCGGGCTTTCTTGTAACGTTGCAAGGCAAAGACCATGGCCTGCTCGATGGTCATGATCTGGCCGCCGGTTTCGCGTGTGACTTTCAACTCTTCGCGTTGCGAAGTGGTGCTCTCGGCAATTGCCAGCTGGTGCTCGTTGATGTGGGAGTAAGCAGCGTGGAAATAGGTATACGTTTCTTCCACCTGGGGAATATGGCCGAGGATTTCACCATCGTCCTTCAGCTCAAGGGTAGCGTCCTGGATACCGAAATACACCGGCGCCTTGCTGCCAGGTTCGAACCTTTCACCGTGGACAACGTAAATCCGGCTGTCCTGCCCGGTGTCCGTCTGGGAAATCAGGACCGAGCCGTCGGCACTCGCATCTTTACCGACCGCGATGATCGTGCAGGCCCCGGCGTTGTCCAGGGAAGCAAACATCACGACAAGAGCCGTGGTGAGGGTGAGGGTTAAGCGCATAGTGATCATTCCAGGGAAAGGGATTGGGCCATTGTAGGTGCTTGAAGGGTTTGAACAAGTGACCTGGATCAGGCACAAGTCCAGACCGTTAACTCTGGCACTTTGCGCTGACCGCCATTATTCTTAGCCCTGCGGTGCGTATCCTGCTACGGTGCCCGTTCGACCAACAACGACTGAAGAAATAACAATTCGGAGCTAAGAATGACAAAAGAACGGTGGAATATTGACTCCCTGGCCCTGATTTTCTCATTCATCGTAGTTGCACAATTACTGACCTATGTTATTCCGCACGGGGAGTTTGAGCGGCAACCCTACCCGGACAACCCCAACCGAACCATGGTTGTCGGCGGCACCTATGAGGGCTTGAGTGCAGAGGACCAGGCCAGCATTTCCCCGTGGCATTTCCTGCTGGCGATCCCGAAGGGTATGGAAGAAGCCCAGGACATTATTTTCCTGATTTTCCTCGTCGGCGGCGTCATCGCCATCCTGCGCCGGAGCGGAGCCATTGATGCCGCGTTACATGGTGCGGTCGCGCGACTTGGGCAGAGTCCATGGATACTGATTGCCGGCTGCCTCATCATGTTCAGCCTTGGCGCCTACACAATCGGTATGGGGGAGGAATACGTTCCCCTGGTACCCATTATCGTGACCATGAGCCTTGCCATGCGCATGGATGCCATTGTTGCCATGGGTATGGTCTGGATTCCCTACGGTATAGGCTGGGCGTGTGCAGGCACAAATCCATTTGGTGTCATCATCGCGCAAAACATTGCCGGTGTGCCGCTGATGTCCGGGTCAGGCGCGCGACTGGTCATGATGGTGGCTTTTCTGATACTCGCTTTTCATCACCTCTACCGCTACGCCATGCGAGTGCGCAATGATCCGTCAACGAGCCTGGTCGCCCACGTGGACTACAGCACGGGTTTCGAATCACCTGATGATGTCAGCTTGAATACCCCGCGTATTGCGATCCTGGCCATTTTCGTGTTGGCGATCGTTGGTTTTGTCATAGGCGCCAAGAACTATGGCTGGTATATCGCGGAATTGAATGCGGTCTTCCTGGGTGTGGGTCTCCTGACGGCATTGATCTCACGCATAACGCCGAGTGAAACCAGCCAGACTTTCCTCAAAGGTGCTGCTGAAATGACCACGGCCGCGCTGATCGTCGGCTTCGCGCGCACGATCGAGGTCGTGTTGTCCGATGGTCAAATCATCGACACGATCATCAATGCAATCGCCAGTGTCCTGGAAGGAATGCCGGCTGAGGCCTCGGCAGTAGGTATGCTCGCCGTGCAAACCATTTGCAACTTTTTCATTCCGTCGGGAAGCGGCCAGGCCTTTGTCACGATGCCGATCATGTCGCCGCTGGCAACATTGACTGACGTGCCCCAACAAACGGCTGTGCTGGCCTATCAATTCGGTGATGGATTCACCAACATGATTGTGCCAACCAGTGCATTGGTGATGGGCGCTTTAGCACTGGGCAAAGTCCCGTACACCGCCTGGGTGCGGTTCGTTGGACCGTTGCTGGTGAAAATCTTTGCGCTTGCTATCGTGTTCCTGGTGTTGTCGATTCACATTGGCGAAGCGGTGGGTTTGTATTGATTAGGCCCGACTGTATTTAATCGATAAAGGACTCTGATCCCTTCATCGCTGTTTTCAGGGTGGTTAAGCATGGAATATAAAGACTACTACGCAATTATGGGTGTAAACCGGGACGCCACGCAGGAGGAGATCAAGCGCGCTTACCGCAAGCTGGCCCGCAAATATCACCCGGATGTGAGCAAGGAGCCAGACGCTGAGCTGAGGTTTAAAGAGGTCGGTGAGGCGAACGAGGTACTCAAGGATCCGGAGAAACGTGCTGCCTATGATCAGCTGGGCAAAAACTGGAAAGCTCAGCAGGAGTTTCGTCCACCACCGGATTGGGGTACCGGCTTTGAATTTCATGGTGGCCCGGCTGGAGCTGGCAGCCAGCAGGGTTTCAGTGATTTTTTTGAATCCCTGTTTGGGCAAGCACGGAGTCCCCGGGGTGGAAGCAGCAACTTTCACCTGCAAGGCGAAGACCATCATGCCCGGATACTGATAGACCTGGAGGACAGCTTTCACGGGGCATCCCGCTCGATTTCATTGAAGGTGCCCGAGGTGACGTCCGATGGGCATGTCACTACGCGTGATCGTACGTTGAAAGTCGGTATTCCCAAGGGTATCCGCCAAGGTCAGCAAATCCGGCTGAATGGACAGGGTGCTGCAGGTATGGGTGGCGGCAAGGCCGGTGATCTGTATCTTGAAGTAGAATTCAGACCCCACCGCTTTTACCGGGTCGAAGGTGCTGATGTCTACATGGATCTACCGCTTGCGCCATGGGAGGCTGCCCTGGGTGCCAGTATCAAGGTACCAACACCATCCGGTGCCATAGACCTGAAGATCCCACAGAATTCTCAGGCGGGTAAGAAATTGCGGCTGAAAGGCCGTGGAATCCCGGCTAAACCGCCAGGCGACCTTTACCTGGTGCTACAGGTAATCCTGCCAGCGGTTGACAATCAGAAGACCCGGGAAATTTTCCAGCGTATGCAGGAGGAAATTGAGTTTAATCCTCGAGCGAAGATGGAGGTGGCTTGATCATGACTAACGACAAGACTCTAATTGGCCATGTATTGGAAGACCATGACACGATCACCTTAGAAAGCTTATGTCGAAGTTGTACTGTGGAAACTGAGACCGTCGCACTCCTGGTAGAAGAAGGCATTCTTGAACCGGTTGGTGACGATATCGAACAGTGGCTGTTCCCGGTTACCAGTTTGAGAAGGGTCAAAGTGGTCATTCACCTGCAACGTGACCTTGGCGTTAACCTCGCAGGTGCTGCACTGGCGCTGGAGTTACTGGACCGCATAAACGAACTGGAACGCAACTAGGGCGTGGGAGTTGTTCCCTGCCACCCAGCGGCGATTTCAAGCATTTGTAAACGGATGAGCCCTGACCTTTATTGGGGTCAGAGCCCTTTTTAATTCGTCAGTTTACTCTGGCAATTTACTCTGACCACTTTCATTACTCTGACTGCAAGGTGTCACAGCTTCCAGTCAGCCTCGTCAGCGGGATCGTCGTTGTTACCTCGTCTGAAATAACATCCAAGTTGATGTGGTTACAGTCGACGGCCCTGAATTGGCCGCTGCCCCAGTCACTGCGCTCGACAGGATCCCCCTGCAGAAAAGTGCCGCCACTTGTCTGCTTGATGGTGACATCGGCCACGTCACTGGATATCGGCCCGCTGAAGACAAACCAGCGTTTGCTGCTGCTCTCACCATAGGTGTACCAGTAGCCCACCAGGCGCCTGCCTTCGTTGATGATCTCGATGTTAAAGCCCTGGCCATCAGTTTCCGGGTTGAACCAGGAACCGGTGAACCGTTTGTCCAGTGCCGGATTGATTTCTGGCAGTATGAAACTCGCCATTAACGTCGAGATACCGGGGCCGTCATAACTGAAATCGTCGGCAACGCTGACGATAACCAGCTCGAGTTCCGGGATTACCAGGATGTATTGATGAGCCCAACCCAGCGCGTAGTTTAGCTTCCAAATGCGTCCGCGGCTGTCCATGATGTTGCTGATCCACCATTGGTAACCGTAACCGGAGCCGGGGTTGGCAAAAACCGTGTGCTGCCGCCATGACGCTTCAATCCACGAGCTGTCCAGGATTCTCCTGCCGTTGTAGACACCCGCATTCAGGTATAGCTCACCAAACTTGACCATGTCTGAAGGCTTCAGCCACAAACCCAGGCCCAGGGGTTCATCACCGTCTGGATTGGGCCAGTCTGTCAGACCGTGTCCCATCCCCTGGTTGCTGAATAGCTCCCAATGAATATCCTCGATCCCCAGTGGACCGAACAATTCCCGGGTGGCAAAAACACGCGGCCCCTGTCCGCTCAGGTGGCGGATCATGCGGCTCATCAGGCTGGATGCCATCGTGCTGTAAGTGAATTGCTCACCAGGCTGGGTATCCATCGGCCGAACCAGGAAGTAGTTGTACCAGTCACCCGACTCAATGGCGTCGGTCATATCATTACCCGGACTGCCGTACGGCACCGTCCACTCGTCCCACTCAACCCCGTGTCTTTGTTGCAACACATGTTCGACAGTAATGGCACGCTTGTCCTGGTAGGGGTACAGGGACATCGGATAAAGGCCCGCAAAAAAGTCTTCCAAACCCTGCTCCAGGCCGATCATGCCTTTCCTGTGGGCGATGCCGATCAGTGCTGAGCCGACACTCTTGGTGACCGAGTGTACCTGGTGCAAATCATCGGGTCCGTGGCCGCGAAAGTAATCCTCGTAAACGATTTCTCCGCGGTGGGATACCAACACGGCTTTAAGGTTGCCATAACTACCTGATTCTATTGCTTCGCTGAGACCAACAAACGACTGGGCATAAAGGCTTTGCCAGCAGATAAGTGCAAACAGAGTCAGCGTGGTTTTCACACTGGCAATAGTAACTGAATTAGGGACTTACATTCACCAACAATAAGGCAGGTCGAGCACAACCCGGGTTGGTGTGAGGGCAGAATAAAGGGGGCCAGAACAAACCTGTTCGGAAGGGGGGATTTTTACCCTGGCACTCTACTCCGACCCCATATCTTATTCGATTTGGATAGGCGACCTGGATCTGGCACCACGCCAGGAACCAACCCCGTGGCAATGGTATTGATTGCTCCTTATACTCCCCTTGCGCCTCTTCGTTAATGACAAGGTAAACAACAATGATCGACACGAACAGAACCGATGCCAGAACATCCAAAACAGGCAAGCGGCTGGCCTTTGCGACCATGCTTGGCGTCATTCTCGTGGCCCTGTGCACGCACAGCGTTTATGCCGCAAGTCAGCAAGCCATCGGTCAGGCCGCGAAGGGCCTGCAAATGCGCAGCATCGGGCCGGCCCTGATGGGCGGGCGCATCGCTGACATCGCCGTTCATCCCGACAATAGCAGTACCTGGTACGTGGCAGTGGGCTCCGGTGGTGTTTGGAAGACCGCTAACGCCGGCATCACGTGGACCCCTGTTTTTGACAGCCAGCCGTCCTACTCCATCGGTGTCGTGGCCATTGATCCGAAACAACCGGACGTGGTCTGGGTCGGTACGGGTGAAAATGTCAGTGGCCGACACGTCGGTTGGGGTGACGGGGTGTACAAAAGCAATGACGCCGGCAAGACCTGGGCCCGCATGGGGCTTGAGAAGTCGGAGCACATCGGCGGAATCCTGATCGATCCGCGCGACAGTAACGTAGTCTACGTCGCCGCCGAGGGACCCTTGTGGGCAGCTGGCGGTGACCGTGGCCTGTTCAAATCCACCGATGGCGGTGCCACGTGGAGCGCCGTGCTCAAGATCGACGAGAACACGGGCATCACCGATATCGAGTTCAACCCGGCCAACCCGGATGTCATTTACGCGGCCGCCTATGAACGGCGGCGTCATGTGTGGGGGTTCATGGCCGGCGGTCCCAACGGGGGCATTTACAAGTCGACCGATGCCGGCGCCAGTTGGAAAAAACTAAGTACTGATCTGCCCACCGGAGATGTCGGAAAGATCGGCCTGGCGGTCACAGCCGCCGACCCCCGCCTGGTGTATGCGACCATCGAGGCGGATGAGGACAACAAGGGCTTCTATCGTTCCAGCGACCAGGGCGAAAGCTGGCAAAAGAGAAATTCATATATTTCGGGTGGCACCGGCCCGCACTACTACCAGGAACTGGCGGCGTCACCGCAAACACCCGACCTGGTGTACCAGATGGACGTTTTCATGCACGTCACCCGTGACGGCGGCACTAACATTGCAGTGCTTGGCACAGGCCGCGAAAAACACAGCGACAACCATGCATTCTGGATCGACCCGGAGGATGATTTTCACCTGCTTGCGGGCAGCGATGCCGGGCTGTATGAAAGTTTTGACCAGGGCATAACCTGGCGTCATTTCCCCAACCTGCCCGTTTCACAGTTTTACAAGGTGGCTGTCGATAACGCCGAGCCGTTCTACAACATCCTGGGTGGCACGCAGGACCTGGGCACCTTGTCCGGCCCTTCCCGCACCACGACCACGGAAGGCGTTCGCAACCAGGATTGGTACGTGCCGTTGGGCGCCGATGGCTACGGCGTGGCCTTCGACCCGGTGGACGCAAATATCAGCTACATGGAGTACCAGAATGGTTACATCTTCCGCCACCACAGGGACAGCGATGAACTGGTTCACATACAACCCCAGCCGGCCGATGGTGACGCACCGGAACGCTGGAACTGGGACACGCCAATTGTGATCAGCCCGCACGACCCGGCACGTATTTACACCGGCTCGCAGCGTGTGTGGCGCAGCGACGACCGTGGCAATTCATGGCAAGCCATCAGCGCAGACCTGACCACCAACCAGAACCGCTATGAACTCCCCTTCCGGGGACGCGTGTGGAGCGTGGACGACCTGCACGACAACGGTGCGATGTCGAAATACTCGACCATCACGGCGATCTCGGAATCGCCGCTTGACGAGGGTGTGGTCTTCACCGGTTCCGATGACGGCCTGGTCTATGTCACGGATGACGGCGGCGCCAACTGGCGGCAGGCCAGGGGATTGCCGGAGGTACCCGAGCGCTCGTTCATCAACGACATCGAGGCATCCCTGCACGATGCGGACACGGTTTTCGCCATTGCAGATGCCCACAAGACCGGCGATTTTTCACCCTACGTGTTTGTCAGCGATAACCGGGGGAGAAACTGGCGCGCTATTGCAGGTGACCTGCCTGAAGGCGTGATTGCCTGGGCCATTCAGCAGGATCATGTGAACCCGAACCTGTTGTTCCTGGGTGCCGAGAACGGGGTGTACTTCACCGTCAACGGTGGTAAGAACTGGCACAAGCTGGCCGGCGCCCCGACCATTGCGTTCCGCGACATCAAGATCCAGCGCCGCGACAACGACCTGGTTGGCGCAACTTTCGGGCGAGGCATCTACATACTGGACGACTATTCCGCGCTGCGCTCGATGGCCCAAAGCGGCTTTGGCGAAAGCCCTGCCCTGTTCCCCGTGCGCGACGCCTGGTGGTACATCCCGTCAGAACCGGGACAGGCCGCCGGTATACCGACACTGGGCAGCGACAGTTTCGCAACACCCAACCCGGATTTTGGTGCGACCTTTACCTATTACCTGGGTGAGAAGTTCTCAAACAGCAAGGACAAGCGCCAGGAAGGCGAGAAAGCCATCCGTGAAAACAGCGGTGACGTACCATTCCCGGGTTGGGATCGCTTGACCGCAGAAACCCTGGAATCCACGCCGCGCGTCATGATCATGGTCAGCGACGGGAACAGCAACCCGGTGCGCTGGATCGAGGCGATAAACGACAAGGGCACCCACCGGGTCAGCTGGGATTTGCGATATGCTGCCCCGGACGCCATCGAACTCAGCACACCCGGATTCCTGCCCCCCTGGGCCAGCGATCCGCTGGGTCCGCTGGTGGCGCCCGGTGAGTATTCCGCACAGTTGTATGCATTCACAACGGGCGAGGTATTGGCGCTGGGTGAGGCGCAGTCTTTCGTCGTTAAACCCGTGCGAAACGCGCCTGGTGGCGTCGACTATGCGGATGTTGCCGCTTACCAGCAACAGACCGCCGGGTTGGTACGGGACGTGGCGGGTGCGCGTGAAGAACTTGACAGAACCCGCGATCTGCTGCGTCACATGAAGGCCGCCGCCGTCGAGGCGTCGCGGGCGACACCTGCGTTGTTCCTGCGCCTGGATGAGTTCGATGCAGCCTTGGGCAGGATGGAGACGCGGCTTTCAGGTGACGGGGTTCGCCAGGGCCTGAACGAGACATCAGCGCCGTCCATCAGCGGGCGCGCTTACAATGCGGCCAATACGTGGCGCACCACGCATGCCGCCACGGCGACCCAAAAATCCGATTTTGAACTGGCAAAAACTGCATTCACCACGTTCTCAAACGACCTGGCGTCGTTGTTGAGCAATGACCTGGTGCGACTCGAATCAGAGCTGTCGGCAGCGGGTGCGCCCAGTTGGCGTTGATATCCCGGCAGTTGGGCAGAACATAGCGTTTCTGGGCGAGCTGGGCCCGCAAAGGATATTTGGGATCAGGGCAAAATTGTTGGCCAGGGGAGTTTTTAGCCTGACACTTTACTCTGGCCCCAAATATTACTCGATCATTCCCAGGCGACGGCTCAGGTTAATGGCCTTCAGACGGTTGTTGACTTGCAGTTTGAACAGCACGTTCTGAATATGGTTGCGAACCGTGTGGCCGCTGATCTGCAGTGATGAGGAGACCTCGTTCGTGCTATTGCCTTCGGCAAGCAAACTCAGCACTTCGATTTCCCGATTTGTCAGGTTGCCGCGCCGGGCCGGTGGTGCAATCCGATTTTTACTGAATCCATACCGGACAACCCTCACAACAGTATTGGTTACCGAAAGAATCTTCACCGCATAGCAATTCCCAGCACCTCTTACCCAGGGCATCGTCACTTTTGGCACTGAGAGACATGGGCATCCTGACTTTTCTATCTAATAATTACTCTGACCCCAGGTATTGTTTTTAAGTTGGATTAACCCGGGTTTATCGGACATCAAACAAAGGGAACAATACCCAAAATATTAGTCCTGCTTTCTAAATGCAATAAATATACACCATAATAGCTAGTATATTTGACTTTTTGCAATATATATATTACATTTGGTACATGCAAAATTTGAAGTTAAAGCTAGCACGTGTTGAGAAAGACCTATCCCAGCAGGCATTAGCCGACCAGGTTGAAGTTACACGGCAGACCATCGGGCTGATCGAGAAAGGGAAATACAATCCCACACTGAACCTCTGTATCAAGATCTCGAAGGTGCTGGGCAAAACGTTAAATGATCTATTTTGGGAGTCAGAAGAAAATGAAAGCTGAACGGAAATTCATGAACATGGATGAGAGGAATAAGCTGATTGCCTACAAAGTTATTTCCATCATGTATTTTCTGACCATTCTGGCTTTACAAGCCGTTATCATCTTTCGCCAGTTTGTCCTCGGCCAGTCGATTTATGATTTTGAAGATTTCGCGGTGATTTTAACTGTGAACTCGTTGTTCCTTATTACAGCCCTCTTGTATTTCGGAGCCATACCTATTCGAAAGATCAGCATAAAAGTCATTCTGCTTGGATATGCCGGGATTATTGTGCTCGGAAGTATCTTTACTTATGCAAAGTACAACATCTTTTCTGATCACCCGTTAAATATGCCGGAGCTCCTGGATAAGCTGGTCATTATCTTGTCGGTATCCGGGTTGATCGTTCTGTTCTGGGTAATATTTTCAATTCTGGGTAAGCGTAAACAGGAAAGTGAGCTGGAGCAGGACTGAGCTCCGGCCGTCTGGCTCCAGCTACGGTAGCCAACTCCGGATTTGTATTTTATGGAACAGGTATCGATGAAATGAAAATCTGGAGCAAGATCAAGGGCCTGTCACACGACTTGCAGAGTTTTGCAGCCCACAGAGGATAGCTTATTAAGGCAAAGGAGTCAGAGTCCTTTTCCGTTTTAGGGTTTTACTCTGGCACATTACTCTGACCCCTTCTTGTTCTTTCTAGAGATTTTCCTCCACCGGTCGGCCATCGCGTTTATAGACCACGCCGCCCTTCATGACCAAATCCACATCCTGGAGAAGGTTGATGTATTTCAACACGTCACCCTTGACCGCGATGATATCGGCATGGCGGCCAGCGATGATCGTACCCCATTCATTTTCCACACCCATAAACTTGGAAGGCCAATAAGTGGCGGCCTGGATCGCCTCCATGGCCGGAATATCCATCACGCGGACCCATACATCCAGCTCATTCCAGGTGGATTGGCAATGAAATTTCAACGGGATGCCACTGTCGGTGCCGACCAGCATGATCGCGCCGGACTCGCGCAGTTGGGCAATTTTGCGTTTCAGGGTTGGTTTGCGTTTCGGGGTGAGCTGGAAATACAAGAGCTCGGATGGTTCAGCAATGGAAGCCTTGATATCGGCGATGGTGCTATCTTCAAGACCACGATGCCAGCAAGGGGAATCGAGTTTTTCCGGTAAGTCGCGCGTGTAGTCATAATTCCACAAGCCTTCTACCGTGGGTGTCCAGTAAAGCGGCCCGCCGCGGACACGTCCCGTGGCAGTGCGCTCCCTGAGCATCAGAACCACATCTGGTGGGAATTCGGGTGAGGTTGCGAGACCGGTATGTTCCAGGTTGTCCACGCCTATTTCCAGCGCACGGCGAATCTCATCGGGGCGGTGCGAATGTGCCGCTACTTTCAAGCCGAGTTTGTGTGCCTCATCGACCACGGCCTGGGCTTCCTCAAGCGTCATGTCATCCTGGTCGATCAGCTTGATGATATCCACGCCGGCTTCGGCCAGGCGCCGAACCTTGTCGCGCGCATCACGTTCGCCTTCCACACCCCAGCGAAATGCCTCGGTGCCGGGATAGGCTTCGTGCTGGATGAAGGGTCCGGACATGAACATGCGTGGCCCGGGAATTTCACCCGCATTGATCCGGTCACGCACGTTCAACGAGTCTTCCAGCGGCGCACCGAGGTCCCGTGCCGTGGTCACACCGGCCAGCAGTAATTGCACGGCGGATGCCGGCATGATCTCACTGGAGAGTTTGTCGGCGTAGGCCACATCCCAGTACCCGTAGTCTGAATGCCCATTGATCATCAGGTGGACATGCATGTCCCACAAACCGGGCAGGACACTCATCGCTTCGGTTGAAATGACTTCATAACCTTCGGGGACCGGTAAGGTATCCACGGTTCCGACTTTTTCAATCTGGCCGTCTTTCACCAGTATCACGCTGTTCTGGATGGGGGTTGAACCCAGGCCGTTAATCAGCGTGCCGCCCACCAGCGCTTTACCGCTGTCGGCAACGAGCCCGCTGCAGGAAAATGCGACGAAAAAAAGGCTTACGGAGATGATGATTTTTTTCATGATTTGACCCCTGGATGATTAGCCAACACTGAGGCCCACGCTACCTCTTGTCAACCTCGACAGAGGCATCGGTGTGTCGTTTCGGAGAAGAGCGTGAGAACACCCACGTTTCTTGGTGAGAGAGCGCGAAGACACCCACGTTTCCTGGCGCCGGAAGTGATGTACATCCAGGCTTTTAGATAGAATTGGATCCGGCCCCTTTTTCGAAAGGGCCTCATTCACATTGCAATAACATATCAACAGCCATGCCATGATCCATCTTGTCACCGTACCATTGCGGAATCGACGTGTCGGGTGTGATGTCCAAGCCGTTTCTCTGGTTGCCTGACATGATCACAAAAACGTTCCCGCGGGAACGTTTTTCGGACGCCTGCGAGATGGTCTTCCCACTCGGCAGACTGAACACGGCACCTTCGTCCGCAACCATTTCCACACCGTAACCGCCTTCGTGTACGAGGCGGTGGTGGGTACGGCACAACAAGACTAGATTATCCATCGAGGTCTCACCGCCATCGGCCCAATGCTTGATATGGTGCGCATCCACAAACCGCGTGCAGGTACAACCGGGAAAGCGGCAACCCAAATCCCTGCGTTTGAGCGCACGGCGGATCACCGGGGGGATGGAACGGGTTTTCCGGCCAACACTGAGTGGTTCACCATTACCGGTCTCATGCCAGTGAACCTTGGCACAGTCACAGGCCAGTCGCCGGGACGTTTCCGCGGGAACGTATCCACGATCCTCGATCTCTGACTCGGCGCCGGTTCCATCCTCTTTCAGTGTCTCGACATCGGTGTGAATGTTCACCAGGTATTGATCACCCCCGGATGCCTTGCTGTTCACGCCCGCCAGAAAGCCTTCTGCCACCCGTGACAAGGCATCCGCACGTTTTTGAGCAATGGGCTCCGGAGTGGCTTGGTCCAGGGGGATACTTTCAGACGTTCCCGCGGGAACGCGTTGTTGCTCTTCAAACAACTGATCCCCGGCCGCCTCCAGCGCCTTTTGCAGCATGGCGCCCTGTTCTGCCGTAAAACGACCCTTGAACACCCAGTAGCCGTCATCATCGATATGCCAGCTCAGTTCGCGGTGACCATGACGTAAGTTTTCATCCTCCAGCGCCTCTATTCGTTTGACCTTGCGGTACAAACGCACCTGGGTTTCAACGTGCGTGGCAGTACCGGCCAGTGCAACCTGCAGGAGTGCCGCCTCGTTTTCAGGTGTTGCCACGCGGGTCATAGCGCGAACCTTGGAGTAGCTGATTTTGCCCTCGCGAAAAGCCGCGCTGATCGCCGGTAAACCCGGCAGTGCCCGCGCCACGCGAACCCGTTCGCGGGCGGATCCTAAGTTCATGCCGCACTTCCAGTTCAGCCAGTGGGCGCATGAACGAATACCCGTGCCTGCCCAGCCCTCGTTTTTGTCAAACTCACAGATCAGTTCAAGTAATTGATAGGTACCGGCATCGAGGTGTGCGACCAGTTCGGTAATATTGTCCGCCAGGCAGTTTAGTTGGTTGGTGGATGGATTTTGCTGGATGTTCTGCATGGTATTTCTCACGGCTTTGTGTATACTGTATAATTATACAGTATTAGACATGATAAATCCATGTTTTATATTATTATTTCAGATAGTTAGAACGCAAAGGAACCCTGCGAACCTGGCGCCTCCTTCTCTTCAAATGACTGTCAATTTCTTGCGCCAGTTGCCAGTTCTTTACATCGCAGCGTAGTATGTTAAAAGGGTTCTGATCCCTTTATTGAAGGAAAATATATCCACGATGAAATCACTGATTCAAGTATTGCTTTTGGCACTCGTATTCACCATGCCCGCATCAGCCGACGAGGAGCAGGCCGGTTTAGATTATTGGAACGGGATCGACCACGATGCCATCACGACGGATTCCGGCCTTCAATACAAAATACAGGTGCTCGGCAAAGGCCGTAAACCCGCGGCGAAAAACAGGGTAACGGTACATTACCGTGGCCTGCTACTCGATGGCATGGAATTCGACAGTTCATACTCCAGTGAAGAGCCGGTCACCTTCAGCCTGAAGCGAGTTATCAAGGGTTGGAGCGAGGGTATCCAGTTGATGCCGGTCGGCAGTGTCTTCGTCTTTCTGATTCCACCTGAGCTGGCTTACGGTGAGAAAGGCTCGAGTCCGATACCGCCTAATGCAAGCCTGATATTTATAGTGGAATTGTTCGGGATCAAATAGCCTGAAAGGGCGCCAAGGTATAGTTTTTACCCTGGCACTTTACCCCGGCACTTGACTCTGACCCCTTATTTTTGTGGGGAATTCTGACAATACAGCTTTTATACGACCTATACTCCCCCAGTGAATTCTTTTCCCATATTAAGGTAACAGCATGAAATTATTGATACGCAACCTTGCCCGCACTACGACAGAAAAAGAGCTCCGATTGTTGTTTGAGGCGTATGGAACGGTGCAGTCATGCACGTTGGTGACTGACAAAAAAACTGGTGGATCGAAGGGCTTTGGATTCGTAGAGATGGCCGGGCCGGGTGAATCCAGAGCGGCCATGAAAAAGCTCAACGGTAAAGATGTGGCTGGCAGCAGAATACGGGTAAAAAAGGCCCAACAGAAACCTGGCTCAAACAGTGGAAATAAAGGCAAACAACAGGCTGATAGCCCGGAAAAAAACTGAATGGGGGCTGCTGGAAAACCGAATAATTAGGGTCAGAATACCCCCCTTCCCAGAAGTTTTTACTCTGACCCCATTTATTGAAAAATTCGAAGCAGGGGCAAAACCCCTGCTCCCCGGGAAACGGGTCCGATATCGAGCCTATTCAGTTCTGCAGGACAGTACCGGACTGTCTTCCACCCCGCTCAAAGCTGCCTCCATCGAGTCCAGGTCAAGCTTGATAGTCGACATTTTTGCACGTCCCATAGCTGATGCGGCGGGTTTTGCGTTGAAGGCAAACACGATTGTCTTGTCATTGTAGTCGTAATCATATTTGTACTTGCGTCCCTTGCTGGCGTCACAACCTTTGCGCATGCGGAAGTCGTACTTCGAGTGCTTGTTTCCAAATTCTTCAGTCTCAACCAACATGCTGTATGTCGCGTAGGTGTTGTTTGGACCGCATCCCTCCTGGCCGTCCCAGGCGGGTCTCTCACACACGTAGAGAACCGATTCGGCAAACGCTGTTGAACAGAAAACAAAGGTGAGTACTAACGTGGCAATTTTTGACATTTCTTTACTCCATTTGAGAAGCCCTGAAGCATTGTCCGCCAACAGGTTGAAATTGTCCCCTGCCAGAAGTTTACTCACCGGGTACCTGGCCAGAATAATGAGATACTCCTCACTTGGCCGCAGCTAAAGTCCGGCCTGCAAATAGCCTCAATGGCGGCTGCACGGTAACCCAGTGCCAGCGGTGGTTACTCTGGCACTTTACTCTGACTCCAAATGTTCGTTTCTTGGCGCTGGAAGTGTTGGGTGTCCTGGCTTGTAGGACAAATTGGATCCGGCCCCTTTTTCGCAATTTAATCCGCTAGTCGGGTTTCCATTGGCCTCTGCCTGGTTCTTACTCTGACCCCTTTATCGCTCAAGCAATTTCAGAAATCTGGAAAAAAAATGCTTATCCGACATATACTCGTTTATAACCAATTCAATTAATTACCAACGGAACAAAAACACTTGTCTGAAACTGACACGAAAAGTGGTATCGCAAAATTCTGGTCTGAGCTTAAACGGCGACGCGTAATCCGCGTAGTGGTGGTATACGCTGTTGCCAGTTGGCTGGCCATCAGCGCAGCCGAGACCCTGTTACCAAACCTGAACCTGCCGGAATGGAGTGTGACCCTGGTCATCTCGCTTGTAGTGTTGGCCTTTCCGATTGTCCTGGCGCTTGCATGGATTTTTGATATCGGACCGGAAGGTGTGGAAGTGACTCAGACGGCAGCTGCGGCGCTTGAACAACAGCCGGCAGAACCGGAAGTCGCCGCACCGGTTGAACCAACCACCGAACCCACCGCGCCGGCTGAACCCACTGACAACCGCCGCTCCATTGCCGTACTGCCTTTCGAGAATATGTCCGGCGATCGGGAAAATGAATATTTTTCCGATGGCATCGCCGAGGAAATTTTAAACCTGCTGACCAAGCTACCACAATTGCGCGTTGCATCGAGAACATCTTCTTTTGAATTCAAGGACGAGAGGATCAATATTCCGGAAGCCGCTGCAAAACTTGGTGTCTCCACGATACTTGAAGGCAGTGTGCGTCGCGCTGCGGACCGTGTGCGGATCACTGCCCAGCTCATCGAAGTAGATACCGATTCACACCTTTGGTCCGAAACCTACGATCGCGAATTGAAAGATGTGTTTGCGATCCAGGATGATATCGCCCGCAGTATCGTGGCTGCCCTGGAGGTTACACTAACTCCAAAAGACCGGCGGGCTATTCAAAACGTGGCCACTTCCGACGTTAAGGCCTATGACTATTACCTCAGGGGCCGTAAATATTTTTACTATCACACCCGTCGGCAGTTCCACAACGCCAACCTGATGTTTCGCAAAGCGATCGAACAGGATCCAAACTACGCGTTGGCTTACGCCGGCATGGCCGATGTTTATTCATTGCTTTTCCAATGGGCGGATTCTTCCAAGGAGAATATTGCCAAGGCCGATGCGGCCAGTATCAAGGCCATCACGCTGGACCCTGACCTGGCCGAGGCTCATGCTGCCCGCGGCACTGCGCTGGCGATCAATGGCCGTCATGATGAAGCTGAGCGCTCATTCGAAAATGCAATACTTCTTAATCCCGGGCTTTACGAACCCTATTACTTTTACGGCCGCGACTGCCTTTCTGCGGGCAAGTTTGAAAAGGCAGCGCGGCTATTTAGTGAAGCATGCAAGATCAGGCCGGAGGACTACCAGGCGCAATCTTTCCTGTCCATGGCCTTCGCGGAACTGGGACGGAAAAAAGAGCAGGAAGAAGCGAACACGCGAACACTCGAATGTGTTGAAAGACATATTGACCTGCATCCAGATGATGGCCGGGCGCTGACGTTTGGTTCCTATGCTCTCGCTGAGCAGGGCCAGTCCGATCGGGCCAGGGCGTGGGCGGAAAGAGCACTTGACGCCGATCGGGACGAACCGGCGATCATGTACAACGTAGCTTGCACCTATAGTACTGCTCGGTGAAAATGACAAGGCCCTTGATCTGCTCGACCGCGCTCTCCAGCAGGGTTATGGACACCGCGCCTGGCTATTACACGACCCGGATCTCGCACCGCTGCGTGAGGACCGCCGGTTCCAGGAACTGCTGGAAAGGCTGGAATAAACACACCCGATAATCAGCGGAAAAGGGCTCTGACCCTGTATTTTCTGTTTTTACTCTGGCACTTGACTCTGACCCCATTTCATAGTTCTCACCAGGAAATGGCCTCTTGATCTGCCGCGGATATACAATGGCCGGAGTCTTCCAGGGAAAACGTATCCACGATGAACCCATTCACTCAAGTATTTCTCCTAGTACTCGTATTCAGCCTACCCGCGTCAGCCGACGAGGGTCAGGCGGGTTTGGACTATTGGAACAGGATCGATAGCGATGCCATCACGACGGAGTCCGGTCTTCAATACAAGATCCAGGCGCTCGGTAGAGGCCGCAAACCTAAGGCGAATAGCGAAGTGTCCGTGCATTACCGTGGTCTGCTGCTCGATGGCACGCAGGTCGACAGTTCGTATTCAAATGACGAGCCGGTCACAATCCACTTAAAGCGAGCCATCGACGGATGGCGCGAGGGCATCCCGTTGATGCCGGTCGACAGTGTATTCGTTTTCCTGATTCCACCTGAGCTGGCTTATGGTGAAAAAGGTACAGACTCGATACCACCCAATGCGTCCTTGATATTCGTCGTGGAGTTGTTCAGGAAGAAATAGCCAGACAGGGTGTAAAAGGTCCGAAAAACGGGCTCTGACCTTTTTTTTCAGTAAACTATCCCCCGATTCTGATTCTGAATCCCGACTTTGTAACTATTGAGAACACGACTCCGTCACTGGTGAGACATGGTCAACGAAGTCTTATCACATGAAACCTAAAGGACTAGCATTTCTTGGGCTAATCGTACTATTTATTCATTCAATAAATAGCACTGCCCAACAGAGCAGTGTTCTTTACGAGAATAAGAACGACATTTTGGAATGGTTATCTGAGTACGATGTTCCAGCCGTGGGCATTGGGCTGATCAATAATGGGAAACTATCTGACCAGGCAGTTTTTGGAGAACTTCGTAAAGGCAAACCGGCAGCAGATAATACAATTTTCACGATCGCCTCTGTTACAAAGACAGTAACGACAATCGTGGTATTGAAGTTGGTTGAATCCGGCCAATGGAATCTGGATGAACCCTTATGCAATTATTGGATTGATCCTGACGTTGTAAATGATGGAAAGCACAAATTATTGACAAGCCGTCATATCTTAAGCCACCAGTCGGGGTTACCCAATTGGCGGTCTGACCTTGATTCCGGAAAACTCGAATTCCTATTCAAACCAGGAGAAAAATATCACTATTCAGGTGAGGGTTTCGAGTATTTAAGAAAAGCGATAGAAATAAAACTCAACAGGCCCTTTGAGGACATCTCAGATTCCCTGTTATTCAAACCTCAGAATATGCCGCGTACCAAATTCAAGTGGGGCAATGAACAGGAAAAAGCCAAGTTTGCCTACAGGCACAATGAAGAAGGTAAAGAATACGCTAACCAGGGCAACCCGCAGACCTCGACAGCAAGCGGATTGCTGACGACCGTTGAAGATTTTGTCACTTTTGGAATTCATGTGATGAACCATGCAGGTTTATCTGACAACTTGTTTGAAGATATGACATCGACACAGGTGAATATCAAAAAGGATTACGAACAGGGCTTGGGATGGCAAATTGTAAGGAACCTGCCCAACGGCGAATATGCACTGGTTCACGAAGGCGGTGAATGGGGTATCTCGACCATTGCAATTCTGCTTCCGGAATCAAGAAATGGAATTATTGTGTTCACCAATGGCGATCGCGGGGACGAAGTTTATTCAAAAGTGGTTAAAGAATATCTTGATGGTGGAAGTGAGATTCTTCGAATTATGTCCGGAAAATCTTATGACCCTGAATCTATTAAAGTTGTGGCCGTTGCCCCTGAAATCCTTTCTTCCTATACCGGATCTTTTTTCATAGAGTCATTTAAGATGTCGGTGGATCTTGCATTGGAAAATAATTCTCTAAAACTGATCTCTCCTTATTCCACCATGGTTCTTTTTGCAGAATCGGAAACAAAATTCTTTCTAAAGGACGATGATCTCAGAGTTGAGATTGTGAGAGATGAGGATAATGCGATAAAAGGCATCATGGTCATTTACCAGGGTGGTGCACCCGAGTTCGCCTCGATTACAAAGTAAATCGGGAGGGATTTGGATCCGACCCCTTTTTCCTGCAGCATCTCAAAGAACAACTGGACGAAATCATCATCCTGTTGGAAGACGAAATTGGCCCATTGGGATGACCTGCGGCGTCACGAAAACCGGAGTCAGATTCGAGTTCTTAAGTCAGAGAACATCTGACCTCTTCGCCTCCAAATTCTGTTACGCTTTCGCCTACTACTCTATTGATTCAAACTCAGGTGAAATTATGATCAATCGGTTTGCTTTACTGACCTTTCTGGCCGGATTGTTTGTTACCACGACTGCGCTGGCAGGACCATTCACCGCAGAGACCTTGGTCCGGCTGGACCGGGTGGGCGCACCAGTACTGTCTCCCGATGGGAGCAAGGTGGTTTACACCTTGCGTACTACAGATATGGCAGCCAACAAAGGCGTCTATGACCTGTGGTGGACCGGATTCAGTGATGGTAAAACCCACCAGCTGACGACCCATGCGGCAAACGATACCGACCCCTCATGGTCGGCTGATGGCAAATACGTTTATTTCCTTTCAGCACGAAGTGGAACCTCACAGGTATGGCGCATTGCAATCGGTGGAGGCGAAGCGAAACAGGTCACGGAGTTACCCGTCGATGTGGCAACCTTCCAGGTCGTGCCAGGGGGCAATGGCCTGGTCTTTTCTGCCAGCGTTTACCTCGATTGCGAAAACCTCGCTTGCACGGCCCGCCGCGATAAGGCACAGGAAGAAAAACCAACCAGCGGTGTTGTGTATGAGCAATTGTTCATGCGTCATTGGGATCATTGGTTGGATGCAAAACACTCCCAACTTTTCGCCCTTTCGCTGAATGACAGTGGTATTGGTCAGGGCGAACCGATCCTGGTGAGCAAAGGGATTAAATCGGACATCCCATCCCGGGTTTGGGGTGGAGCCGAGGAATACGCCGTTTCACCAGATGGACAGACGGTCTATTTTGCAGCGCGAATCCGTGATCGTGACGAACCGGTATCCACCAACTTCGATATCTATTCAGCGCCAATGAACGGTGACGGCGAGGTCGTGAACCTGACTGAATCCAACCTGGCATGGGATACGCAGCCGGTATTAAGCCCGGACGGACAGAAACTCGCCTACCTCGCCATGGCGCGGCCAGGATTCGAGGCTGACCGCTTCCAGATCATGATTCGTGACCTCGAGTCAGGCAAGACTCGGCCCACTGGCTGAAAACTGGGACCGTTCAGCTTCATCGATTGCATTCACAAATTCAGGTACTTCACTGCTGGTCAATGCGACCGACACCGGGTAACGTGGCCTTATGGGAACTTGATTTGGCAGACGGCGAACCACGCAAGCTGGTCGGTCTCGGCAGCGTCAGCTCGTTTGTGTCAGGTCCACTGGGCACAGTGTTTGCGCTGGACAACCTCAAATCACCAACGGAACTGTTCGCCATCGACAAGGACGAAACAGAAGCCCGCCAATTGACCCATTTCTCAACACCACAATTGAAGGGCGTGGAAATGGGCGATTTTGAACAGTTTTCGTTCATCGGGGCAAACCAGGAAACGGTCTATGGCTATGTGATGCAGCCTGCCGGCTTTGAAAAGGGCAAAAAATATCCGGTCGCATTCCTGATTCATGGTGGTCCCCAGGGCAGCTTCGGCAACCACTTTCACTACCGCTGGAATCCGCAAACTTATGCCGGGCAGGGTTTTGCCGCGGTCTTTATCGATTTCCACGGCTCAACCGGTTACGGACAGGCATTCACGGACAGTATTTCGGATGACTATGGCGGCAAACCGCTGGTCGACCTGCAACTGGGGCTGGCTGCCGCACTGGAAAAATACGACTTTCTGGACGGTGACAGTATCTGTGCATTGGGTGCGTCCTATGGCGGATACATGATCAACTGGATCGCCGGTAACTGGCCTGACCGTTTCGATTGCCTGGTCAACCATGACGGTGTATTCGACGAGCGCATGATGTATTACGCCACCGAAGAATTGTGGTTCCCGGAATGGGATTATGGTGGGCCCTATTTTGAAAGAGAGGCTAACTACGAAAAGCATAATCCGGTCAATCATGTTGACCAGTGGAAAACACCGATGCTGGTGATCCATGGGCAGCTCGATTACAGGGTTCCGGTCACACAGGGTATTGGTACCTTCACGGCATTGCAGCGACGCGGCATTCCCAGTAAATTCCTCTACTTCCCGGATGAGAACCACTGGGTGCAGAAGCCACAAAACTCCGTGCAATGGCATAACGAAGTCAATTCATGGTTGCATGAATACCTGGACTAAAAGAAATGTAAAAACGGGTAACTCGAATCAGGACACCGCATGAGCGAAGCCACGAACCTGCCAGACCACCACCCAATCCCCGAGTTCAAGCAACTCCTGGGCCACCCCCGCCCGCTGTGGATGTTGTTCATGTCGGAATTCTGGGAACGCTTCGCGTTCTACGGTATCCGCTGGGCCCTGGTGCTCTACATCGTGGCGCAGTTCTACGGTGGCAACCAGTCCGGCCAGGCTGATGCCAATCTCACTTACGGCTCCTATCTCGCGCTGGTATATGCCGGCGCAATCTTCGGTGGCTACGTCGCTGACAGGATCATCGGTTACCAGCGTTCGATCCTGATCGGGGCAGTGTTCATGGCCGCTGGCCTGTTCATGATCATGATGCCGGACCCGATGCTGTTCAAGTTGGGACTGGCTACCGTCATCGTCGGCAACGGCATGTTCAAACCGAACATTTCGACCATGGTTGGCAAGCTGTACTCGATGGCCGATGAGCGCCGCGACTCGGGTTTCACGATCTTTTACATGGGCATCAACATGGGTGCGTTCATCGCACCGATCATTACCGGCTGGCTGGCGACTTCGCTGTTTGGTACTGACGCCGCACCCGCCTACCAGTATGTATTCGGTGCGTCCGGCATTGGTATGTTGATCAGCATGGTGTGGTTCTACTTCGGTCGGGGCCAACTGCAGAGTATCGGCAGGCCACCGGCGGACGCTCAAGGCCGCGAGCGGGTGGCTTACGTGTTGATCGGCGCATTGTGTGTAATCCCACTGATCTACTCGCTGCTGACCCTTGGCGCAGAAGCGCTCCAGTACGTGCTGACAGCGTTATTCGTCGGTCTTGCCGCGATGCTGTTGATCGAGGGTATTCGCAATGGCGCGGTGGCCCGCGACAAGACCATTGCGATGCTGATCATCTTTGCCTTCAACATCCTGTTTTGGATGTTCTATGAACAAGCCGGCAACTCGTTCACGTTCCTCGCAGACCAGATTGTCAACCGGGACCTTGGCGGCTTCATCTTCCCAACCGCATGGTTTCAGTCGGTACCAGCGCTTGCAGTCATCATGCTCGCACCCGTCGCCGCCTGGCTCTGGGTGTGGATGGCGAAGCGCAATCAAAACCCCTCGATTCCGCGCAAGTTCGGCCTCGGCTTGATGTTCAATGGCCTCGCTTTCTTGTTGTTGATGTTCGCGCTGTCGAGCCTGGTGAACGATGCGGGCAAGATTCCATTTTGGACCATGTTAGCCGCCTACGTCATTCAAGTGGTCGGCGAGCTTTGTTTGTCACCGATCGGCCTGTCGATGGTGACCAAGTTGGCCCCGGTACGCCTGGTCGGCCTTGGCATGGGCGGGTGGTTCCTTTCTACCGGCATCGGCAACAATCTTTCTGGCATCTTCGCCAGTGCGGTCAGCGGCGAGACCGGTATGACCACGACTTCGGCGCTTTCGGGCTATACGTTCGGCTTCTGGGCCCTGATCGGCTCCGGCGTGCTGCTATTCCTGATCGCGCCGTTGATCCAGCGCTTGATGCATGGCGTGAAGTGAGATCGTAATAACTAAAGGGGCCGGATCCAATTTCCTAATTGGATCCAACCTTTATCCGGCTCCGATCATTCATTCCTCATCCAGTCTGGCTTCGATAGCGTTTAGTTTATCCCGCAGCACTTTCACCTCCGCTTCCAGTTCGGTCACCCGGTTTTCCAGTCCCGTCGAAGATCTTGCCGGTGCTGTAGGTGTGCTTATTTCCGGGATATCCGGCTCGCCACTGAGCAGGTGTGCGTAGCGATCTTCCTTCTGACCGGGTTGCCGGGGCAGGACGGTTGCCATGGATGGTTCATGGTCGATGAGATTTTGCAGCGCAAACTGGACATCATCCAGATCGTCAAAATCGAACAAGCGGTGTGAATGGGTTTTTAACTCGCCGAGGGTCTGTGGTCCACGTAACATCAGTACACACATCAGGGCAATGCCCTTGCTATGCAGCCCCATGGCCTTGTTGGCCAGGTGCTCGTATTTTGCTACCCGTGCACCCCAATGCTCACGCACCAGGCCCATGGTTTCGAGTTCACGGATCGTATGGCCGACTTCACCCTCGGTGTAGCTGACAACAGGGCTGCGGGAGGATTTCTGGTTACACGCATTTCGCAGGGAATTCAAGGTCAACGGGTATTGGTCCGGTGTGGTTTCTTTCTTTTCCATCAGGCAACCTAGAACACGTACCTGTTTTGCCGTCAAAGTGTTCACACGCGCGCTCCGTTTATGTTTACGGGTATTCTACCGGAAGCTGCGCAGCGGGTAAGACCTGTTTAAAAGTCAGTAAGAAGTGAGGACACCCATATCTTTCAATTCTTGATTTCGTGGGTGTCCTCAAACGAGAATTCTTCGGTTTACTCTGTCCCTTTACTCAGTCCTGCCGTGGTCGCTATGCAAACGGCATCGGCAGAAGCAGGTTTGCCTGCGGATAATTGAAAAAACTGCCGTATTTTGAAATCCATCAACATTCTTCAGTAAGAAGAAGACAGCCTGATCTCCAGGGCATTTAATCAGCCGTGGGTGGCCAAACACCCGCAAGCTGATGGAACTTGGAGATTCAACATGAACGGCCAACTTTTGCGTGAAATAGTACTGCTTGGATTTGTTTTGTTCACACTGTTCCGCCCTGCCCCGTCAACGGCCGATGAATTGGCCGGCAACACTGGTAGCGAGCCCGCCCAGGCATCAAACCAGGAGGGCACTGCGACTGCCGGCCCCGGGTCACCGGGCACCGCCAAACCGTTAAAACAGGACGAAAATCACTGGCGTCTACGGTTTAACCTCGCCTGGGTCAACCCGACCGGAAACTCGATATCAACTTCCATCGGCCACAGCGGTGTTGGTTTTGACATCGGCGCCGGCGCCGGTGCAGGCTTCCAGGCCGAGTACCGCGCCTCACCGCGCTTCGGCATTGAACTCGGAATCCTGGGCGCCGCGGAGTTCGACCTCTCCAACAGGATATCCCATGGCCACTTCCGCAATGACGTCGGCATCACCGGCTTTGCCCCGCTCAGCCTGGGTTTCAACGTTCACCTGGCCCCGGAGCAATCGTTCGACCTGTACGCAGGCCCCGTGCTCGCGCTCGTCAACTATGGCAGCGAGCGGGCGTGGTGGGACCTGTCATCGGGGGGAAACCAGATCTCGATCGAGAGTGACTGGGCCTGGGGCCTGTCTGCCGGTATCGATGTACCACTTGGAAAGCGTGGCTGGCTGTTCAACGCCAACCTGCGCTACCTGGAATCTAACATCAAGCAGTCGTGGGGCGACTATTTTGTCGATGGCGAATTCAACCCAGCGATTTTCTCGATCGGATTCGGCTATGCGTTCTGACCAATAGCATATTGTCCGCCATGCCCTGGAGATGAGATACTCTGGTGCTTATCTCCAGTGGCAAATGGTGGGCAATCATGTTACCGCTCGATCTGTTTTTTCGATCCGGCAACACTGCAATGCTGATCCTGTTGGCGTTTATCCTGTTCAGGGAGAGCCAACATAAGCCGAGTTTGATCCTGGGTTCCCTTTTTTCGCTGTGCCTCGCCGCCACGTACCTGTTTACCATTACCCTCGAGTGGGGGTGGACTGCGCTCGAAATCCCGCTTAACCTGCTGGCGCTGGCTTCACCGTTTTTGTTCTGGTTGCTGGCAAAATCCATGTTCGAGGATTCGTTTCGCTGGCGGTGGTCATACATGTGGCTGTACATGGCTTACATGGTGGCCGCGGTCGTTGGCCATTACCTGACGTTCGGCGACTTCCGGGGCGTCGTGCACTGGTTCATGCGTTCAGATGTCAGCAACAACGGCATGTGGTTGATACCGTTCCTTGCCCTGCACACCCTTTTTGTTGTGCTGGCGCTCTATGTCGCGCTTAGGGATTGGCGCACGGACCTGGTCGAAAGCCGCAGGCGCGCCCGCGTGTTCAGCGTCGTGGTTGGGGGCATCATCATCCTGTTGATCAATGCCAAGGAGTTCTACCAGCTTGGCACCGAACGCTCCCAGTTCACGGACAGCGTCACCACGGGGGTCTTTTTCATCCTGGTCATCGCTGTGTGCGCGCGATTCTTGGGAATACGCGGTGGAAGGAGCCAGGGATATGACTCCGGAGATTTTCCCGTCCGCCAACCCCGAGGATATCGATGCTTCAAGCGGCGAGACCGGCGCTCTGGTCATCGATGAACTCGGACGCCTGATGCAGGAAGAAAAGATCTTTCGGGAGGAAGGTTTCACCATCCGCAGCCTGGCGGATCAACTGGGTGTGAAAGAGTACCGTCTGCGCCGCCTGATCAACGGCCACCTTGGTTACCGGAACTTCAACCGCTTCCTGAACGAGTACCGCGTCAGGGAAGTAGCGCGGTTGCTGGTTGAGCCTAAGACCCGGCACCTGCCCGTGCTGACCATCGCGCTGGATATGGGCTACCGGTCACTGTCGCCGTTCAACAAGGCATTCAAGGAAATCAAGGGCATGACGCCCACTGAATTCCGTAACCGGCACCTTCCCAGGGAACCGGAAACACCAGTAAACTGAATGCTCCCGGCCCCCTGGGCTGGTTTAACAGGAGTCTCCTGCCACCTAGTGCCGGATGCTGAACAGCTTCTCCAGCGGCAGTGATTCTACCGGGGTGTGCCCCCAGGTCGACGCGGTGAAATCTGAGGGGGTGTAATCGAAAACCCCGTTGTCCTTGTCCGCAAATTCGAAGCGTCCGACACCGCCCGCTTCGCGCACCACGCTGCCAGGATCGAACTCGCCGAACACCATGCCAACGGGTGACTTGAACTTGACCTCCAGCACGTTGCCGTCGGGCACCCCGGTGCCCGTCAGGAACAACGGGTTACCCCAACTATCGTAGGTGTACCAATACACCACGGCCAGGGGCAGTCCATTAGCCCTGGCGCCGATTTCGATAGAGAACCCGTGGCCGCTTTGTGTTCTGGCATACCACGAGCCCGAATGGCCGGACCCGATCGGCGGCAGTCCCTGGGTACCGGGCGACTCACCCAGCCACTCGATTCCAGATAAACCGGTCATCGCGACATCCAGGCGCACATTGCTGCCCCAATATTTCAGCTTCGTGATACCGATCAAGGCGCCAGTGATCGTGGAACCAGTAGCCATGTTCAGGGTGGACACGTTAACGCCATCGAGACCTACATCCGCATACTGCAGGGGCTCGATGTCGCCGAAATCAACACCGCCGGTGCCGATCACCTTCAGATCCAGTTCATCGATCCAAATCGAAGTGCCCTTTACACGGCCAGTTCCGATGATATTCACCACCAGTTTGTGCTGGCTGAAACCTGACACGGTAGCGCTGCCGGCGCCAATGATCTCAATCGAATCCAGCGCCGGCAAAGTCACCTGGGCGTCCAGCGTCGAAAAGTTGTAGGGGCCAGAACCCACCCCAAGTATCAGCGTGGAGCCTTCCTTCCATACCTCGATGCCTGCCGTGTATTGGCTGTCTACGGTCACCTCGACCAGGAATTCTCCGCCTCGCACGATATCAAGCTGATACGGTGCGGGGACCATGATTTTGTCGAATCCCTCGAAGTCGAAATCCAGTGTCGAGGTGGCCGCCGTAACGAGCGTCGGCAAGGCCAGCGTAATTAGCAGTAAGACCAGGAAGGCCCATAGCTTCCCGGAATTCAAGTTTCTCATGATTCAATCCTCCATTGATTACAGTTTGTTCTCCCGAGGCTGATTGAAGCACTGCTGCAGCGTGGAATTCCTACCAGAATTGAAAAATGCTGACCGATTTCAAAAAACGGCAGCTTTTTTCAGATTCAGCAAACGACGGGACTTCCGCACAGCTGCACGGCCTGGATCTTCGTGGGCATTAACAGTGGCGTATTTGGGTCAGTGTAAGATTTCGATGTTTACTCTGGCACTTTACTCTGACCCCATCGCTTCCGGCATTTGCCATGTCTGCAGTTCTTCTTCGAACATGATGGCGTCTGGATAATGTTGTCGGACGACAGCCGCGTCAAATGCGGGCGTTGTAAAGTGATAGTGAATGGGAATGATATGGGCTCCACCAATACCATCTTTTACAAACTGGTCGTTTGCTGAATCACCTCTCAGGTAATAATGCTGAATAAAGGCAAGATCAATTTCTTTTTCAGCTAAGCCAAGTGACCGAAACTCTTCAAACGTGAACTGACCAAAATCAGCATCGCCGGTTTGAAAGGTAGTTGTCCCATTCACAGAAACCAGAAATCCAATGTTGACGGTCTTGGCATCTGTACCGTGGGGAAGATAGAACGCTTCTACATCTATTCCATTGATCACTCTACGCTCTGATTTCTCCTTGGTGGGCTTAAATGCAATACCACGGTCCTCAAATCCGTTTACCGCATTGATCATTTGTTGGGTAGAAGCAAAAGTTGCCGTTGGATTGTTTTGCAAATATTGTCGTATCAAATCAGGATCTGCATGATCCCCATGGGCATGGGTCACCAATACCAGGTCCACATCATCAAAGGGAGCTCTGCGCGAGTGTTAGCTTGTCCTGAACTTCCTGGGGTAAATTGTAGTGGCCTTCAAAGCCCTTGAATAAAGCATCAATCAGAATTTTCTTATCACCAACTTCGATCATGAAACCCGCATTCCCGATGTAGGTAACACCAACCCTGTCCTGTTGAGCGTACCCTTGCTGCCCGACAGCTTTTTCAAGGTCAGCAACCTTTACTTTAATCGTGCTGGATTGTGGATATAGCTCTAACAACCGTTTATAGGCTGCCAGAGCTTCAGGCAGTCTGTCAGCCGCCTCATACGCCTGGCCAAGCCGGTAATATGCAGTTATATTTTCAGGGTAACGGCTTGCTGCAACTTTGAGCGCCTCGATGGCTTTATCATAGTCATTCTGCTCCAGCATCAGTTCCCCAAACTCGACCATTGGCTCAGCCGGTGCTTTAATCTTGAAACCATATCTCTGTGTTAGCGCCCGGTAATGCTCATCGATAGCATTAATTCCACGGGTCAGGTCTTCATCCTCCATTTGGAAATCCGGGAACAATGCCAGCAGGGCGTCACGATAGCTTGTGTACGGAACATGACCTTCGCCAGGCAGGACATCGACTTGATGCTTCAATGCCGATGGCGCTGCTTGCTCCAGGATGTCGATGAATTCCGGGACCGCGTTGATCACATGATCATAATCCTGGTCACCATACTCGATGTACAGGAAGGTATTCCTGTTGGGAAAATTAGCGAAGGATTGTTTCGCCAGACCCAGCATTTCCGGTTTGCGCCAGCCCAACATCGGGCTAATGGCGAAATAAGCATTGAAAGACTCAGGTTGTTTCAGCAAGGCATAAACGACGAATAACGCGCTATTTGATTGACCTGTCAGGGTTCTGTGACTGGCGGTGCGGAACACGGTATCGATGTGTGGAAAGAGTTCGCCTGTCAGGAAGGTGAGGAAGTCATCAGCGCCGCTCTTTGCGCCATCCTCCCCCGGGAACATATCCCTTCTGCGGTTGGTGTTATCGATCCCGACCACGATCATCTCGGGAATCTTGTCTCCGCCCAATTCAGCCACCGTGGCAGCAGCCTTGGCGAAACGCATCGTCATCTCAGCGTCCAGCAGATACATGACCGGGTAGGTCGCGCTGGATTTGGCATAGCTTTCCGGCAACCAGACTTTGATTGTACGAGTTTCATCCAGGATTTCTGACCTCAGGGCCCTGGTTTGGCCAATGAGGACTTTACCGGGTTCATCCTGTGCGTGTGCTGTAAAGGATAAGCAAAGAAAAACCTGCAAAATTACGACAAATCTGATCATCACTATGCAAAGCCTCGTTGAGTCAGAAAACATAATCAATCAAACCGAAACGCATAATAAATTGACCACCCAGATATAACAAAAGGGTTTCGGTGAGGGGTTACTAATATACGCTCAAATACGGAAGCAGATCGCCAGCGTTATGACCTGGTGAGATCATCGACCTGGTCGTCGGAGTAAAAATTGTTGATCGGGTGAGTTTTTACTCTGACCCTAATGATTACTTTCAACTTAATTCTTATCCCTGTTTTTTATCTCGAACGAATATGACCTTATGAGTCTGCCGCCCCGTCTTCCCTTTCTTCAATTTCGAAGAGATCAGTTGCTTTCACTAACGCGCTGAGCTTGGCATAGCCATAGTTGCGTGAATGCAAAATCCGGCGACTGCTTTGCGATATTTGTCACCAACCGGGCCCGAGCCGTGCCCAACCGCTGTCATCCGATGACGCTTCCACCGCATTACGCAGGAGGTTGACCAACTTGGTGTCCTGTTTTAGCTGGTTGGTGGTCTTTTGCTTGATGGCCTTGCTTTACTTGGTCCTGGCGTGCAGGACATCCTGGTGTAAATGAACTTGTCGCAGGCGGAAACGAAGGCAGAGGGTGTTTTCTTTTCACCAAATCCATAAACCAGCAAGCCTTCCTCCCTGATCCGCGATGCCAGCCGGGTGAAATCGCTGTCACTTGAAACCAGGCAGAAACCATCGAAATTATCCCGTGTACAACAGGTCCATGGCATCAATGATCATGGCGCTGTCGGTCGCGGTTTTTCCCCCGGCGTAAGGCGGAATTGCTGGATAGGTTGGATGGAGTGTTCGAGCAGCACTTTCTTCTACCTGTTCAGACCCGGACCGGTCCAATCGCCGTAGATTCTTTTGACGCTCGCGACGCCATAGTTGGCAATCTCGATCAACAAGCCTTCCACGCAGCGCTGGGCCGTGCATTGTCCCCGCATCGATTAGAACAGCCAGCCGGTTTAGTTCTTCCATGATTTGCCTCTGTTATTGCCTTGAGATTTCACAATACAACTTCGTTCCTTGCCAAAGTTGAATTTCTTCCACCTGTGGCCAGGTTCTTACAGCGCTCGAATTCGACGGTCGTTCTTGCTCATGCTCTTGCGGTCGTAGCAGGCACAACGGTTGGTGTCGATCGAATAGCCGCAGCGAGTGATCCCCCACTGCTGGTGCTGTGCCGCTTCCCTGGCCTGTTGTTGCTGCTGAAGAACTGCCAAGGGTGATTGTGGGTTTTGCGCAGGAATCTGCGTTGCTTCTACTGTGTTTGAAGCCTGGGTGTCGATGTCCCGGTGTTCGCGGATCTGTTGGCCTTGTTACCGGCTGTTTTTGGGGTGGTGACTGAACCCAGGTTGCGGATGGACTCCTGAATGTGATCCCCAGCGCCCTTGCGCGAGAACAATGGCAAAGATAATTCAAGAGCGACCAACTTTATCCACGATACTGACACCGGTCCTTTTTCAAACCACCGGTAACGCCCTTTGAGAATGCCGCGCCTGCTCCTTTCTCCGGCAACCCGTTCACCCAGCGCTTCAACATGAGCCTCTGTCTGTTTTGAAGCCGGGCTCCCAACCGCCCTGCCCTGATGGCATTCGTTGCAGCGAATCACTTCTGAATCTGAAAGCAAGCGCCTGCTTTTGAGCTTGATACGGTCAACCAGGTCGGCGGCAAAACACACTCTCGTCCGGGATCATGGTTTTGAACATGGCATCACCGACAAACACCATGATGGAATGAAATGCTGCTCTCGTCCAGACCAGTGATAGCTTCGAGCAGCCTTTATGTGGGCATAGTTTTGCCGGATCGGGTTCTGGAACCGGAACTTCCTGCCACGGGTGGTCTGTGTCCACTGTGCGTCTTGCGTACCCAAATATCCAACCCGAGTAATTCTTGGTTTTGAGCACAAAAATGCCACAGGGATACACCACGACATGGTCTTACTTGGGTGGTGCCATTCACTGAAGGTATCGTGACATCGCCATCCAGCACCAGGTAAGTGGGTGGCTGAAGGTGCTTTCTTTGAGTAGTTGAGTGACTTTGAATTCGCCGAGCTTGCCCTTGATGACAGGCGACTTGAGCATTGCGCTGAGTAGCGCAATTAGAAAAACAAAAAAGACAACCCCTTCCATGTGTTTTTCCCTTCTAAACTGCTGCTGTTTCTAGTTTTTGACTATTTAAACTCCCTTGTTACCCGTCCCGCATCAAGCAGGATCGTGCGCCACCCGCAACTCACGGGCGTCAGCATCTGGGCCTTCGCACACCTGATGATGAACGGCGACAGCCGCTCGATCGTGCTGTTTGGCACCATGTTCATCTGGGCGATCCTGTCAATTGCGGCGCTGATCAACCGGCGCGATGGCGAATGGGTCAAACAGCCCGTGCCGGGGCTGGGGAAGGGAGATCAGGGGCCTGGCGATCAGCGTTGTGGTATTCGTGGTCGTCGTGGTAATCCACCCGTACATCACGGGTATGGCGATCTTCTAGGGTTTATCGCCGAACCGACAACTGGTCCTGGCGCAAGGTCGAGGGATCTCGCGCCGCCGACCTATTGTTCAATCCCGGCCGGTTCCGGTGACACCCCTGTTTTATCCCTGATCGGCCTCCAATACCCTGTCCGGCTGTTCGAGCCACGAGTAATGGCCTGCCTTTTCGATCAAAACGAGGTTCGCATCCTTGTAGTAATCCAGTAGTTCAAGCGCCACGGATTCGCCCAGCGGATCCTGCCGCCCGTGCAGGATCAGCGTCGGCCCTGAAAATGCCGGTTCCATCCTGGTCAGGTCGAGCTTGCGCTCATCGATTTCCGGCCAGATGTAGTTTCCCAGTTCGAAGTTGAAAATCCGCATCCGTCATGGTTTCAGTCACCAGCAGTGCCGCTTTGCGCTGACCCATAAAAAATAGCCCGGCATCATGGCCCGGATGCGTTCCACCAGTGCGTGAACAGGGTCGGCTGCCTTGCGCTCGGCGTCATCCCTGATACGATACTTGAGCATGTCCTCCGCGCTCATGCCGGAGAAAATATTGTCCTTGAAATGTCCAAACGCACCGGCGTTCAGCCCCATTGAAACGAGCAGAACGAGTGTATCGACCGAGGCGGGAAAGAAGTGCGCGTACAGCGATGACAGGTAACCGCCGTAGGAAAACCCGAGACGCGCCAGGTTTCCAGGCCCAGCTCTTTACGGATGGCTTCGAAAAAGTCGTCCAGCGTCAGATCGATGGACAGGGTCGAGGCATCATAGGTTTCGGGATAGGATTTTCCGGTGCCCCTCTGATCCACCAGGATGCAGCTGAAATCCGCTGACAGTAATTCGCATAGGCTCAGGTACCGGTTTGAATTATCCCCGGGGCTTCCCCCCACCACCAGCACCGGCTCGCCTTCACCAAAAATCCGGTAGTGAATATCCAGCCCATGGCTGTCCGTTTTTTCATAACCCGCCAGTTGCATTGGGGTGAGGGCCAGCAAACAGGCTGGCCAGAAATGCGATTGTAGTCTTGCTCATGCTGGTCCTCGCGTTTGAAGAATTTGGGGTCAGATCATGACTGACCGATGTTCAAATCCGGTGATCGCCCTGCAACCCAGCGCTTCGGTTCCAGTACCAAAGTGCCCATGGTCACACCCGGGTAATTCACGGTATTCAGCCTGCTGGTGGTCCGGCGACGCAAACGGCATCGGCAGAAGAAGGTTTGCCTGCGGATAATTGAAAAAGCTGCCGTATTTTGAAATCCATCAACATTCTTCAGTAAGAAGAAGACAGCCTCATCTCCAGGGCATTTAATCAGCCGTGGGTGGCCAAACACCCGCAAGCTGATGGAACCTGGGAGATTCAACATGAACGGCCAACTTTTGCGAGAAATAGTACTGCTTGGATTCGTTTTGTTCACACTGTTCCGCCCTGCCCCGTCAACGGCCGATGAATTGGCCGGCAACACCGGCAGCGAGCCCGCCCAGGCATCAAACCAGGAGGGCACTGCGACTGCCGGCCCCGGGTCACCGGGCACCGCCAAACCGTTAAAACAGGACGAAAATCACAGGCGTCTCCGTGAATCTTAACCTCCGCCTGGGTCAACCCGACCGGGAACTCGATATCAACTTCCATCGGCCACAGCGGTGTTGGTTTTGACATCCGCGCCGGCGCCGGTGCAGGCTTCCAGGCTGAATACCGCGCCTCACCACGCTTCGGCATCGAACTCGGAATCCTGGGCGCCGCGGAGTTCGGTATCTCCAACAGCATTTCCCGTGGCCACTTCCGCAATGACGTCAGCATCACCGGCTTTGCTCCGCTCAGCCTGGGTCTCAACATCCACCTGACCCCGGATCGATCATTCGACCTCTACGCCAGCTCGTTCTTGCACTCGTTAACTACGGCAGCGAGCAGGCGTGGTGGGATCTGTCGTCGAGGGGAAACCGGGCATCAATCGAAAATGACTGGGCCTGGGGCCTGACCGCCCGTTTCGAACTACCACTTGGAAAACGTGGCTGGCTGTTCAACGCCAACCTGCGTTACCTGGCACTCAAGCATCAAGCAGTCACGGGGTGACTATTTTGTCGATAGCCAATTCAACCCGGCAATTTTTTCGATCGGTGTCGGCTATGCAATTCCGAGGCATTGTGACAACGATATTTTCTTCCACTCAACATGCTGAATAACCGGGCCCAAACCCGCCGGGTCCGGTGAACCGGTTTCCCGGCGGATACCCCCTGACCAACCGCACATTGTCCGCCCGACCCTGGAAATGAGATACTCTGGTGCTCATCTCCGTTGGCAAATGGTGGGCAATCATGTTACCGCTCGATTTGTTTTTTCTATCCGGCAACACCGCAATGCTGATCCTGTTGGCGTTCATCCTGCTCAGGGAGAGCCAACACAAACCGAGTTTGATCCTGGGTTCCCTTTTCTCCCTGTGCCTCGCTGCCACGTACCTGTTTACGATGACCCTCGAGTGGGGGTGGACTGCGCTGGAGATCCCCCTTAACTTGCTGGCGCTGGCTTCGCCGTTTTTATTCTGGTTGCTCGCAAAATCCCTGTTCGAGGATTCGTTTCATTGGCGGTGGTCATACCTGTTGCTGTACCTGGCGTACATGGCGGCCGCTGTCGTGGGCCACTACCTGACGTTCGGCGACTTCCGGGGCGTCGTGCACGGTTCATGCGTTCGGATGTGAACAACCACGGCCTGTGGTTGATCCCCTTTATCGCCCTGCACACCCTGATGGTTGGACTGGCGCTCTATGTCGCGCTCAGGGATTGGCGCACAGACCTGGTCGAAAGCCGCAGGCGCGCCCGCGTGTCCAGCGTCGTGGTTGGTGGCATCGTCATCCTGCTGATCAATGCCAAGGAGTTCTACCAGCTTGGCACAGCGCGTTCCCAGTTCGTGGACAGCGTTACCACGGGTGTATTTTTCATTTGGTCATCGCTGTGTGCACGCGGTTTTTGGGTATACGCGCTGACCGGACCCAGAGTGCAACCCCGGAGATTTTCCCGTCGGCCTACCCCGAGGAAATCGGTACTTCAAGCGGCGAAACCGGTGTTTTGGTCATCGATGAACTCGAACGCCTGATGCAGGAAGAAAAGGTCTTTCGGGAAGAAGGTTTCACAATCCGCAGCCTGGCAGACCAACTGGGTGTGAAAGAGTACCGCCTGCGCCGTCTGATCAACGGCCATCTGGGTTACCGGAACTTCAACCGCTTCCTGAACGAGTACCGTGTCAGGGAAGTGGCGCGGTTGCTGGTTGAGCCCGAGACCCGGCACCTGCCGGTGCTGACCATCGCGCTGGATATGGGCTACCGGTCCCTGTCGCCGTTCAACAAGGCATTCAAGGAGATCAAGGGCATGACGCCCAATGAATTCCGCAACCTGCATCTGCCAAAAGGGCCGGAAACACCGATGGACTGAATGCTTCCGGCCCCGGGCTGATTTGCAGAAATCTCCTACTGCCTAGTGCTGAATACGAACTTTCTCCAGCGGCAATGATGTTATTGGCGTATGCCCCCAGGCCGACGCGGTGAAATCAGAGGGAAAGTAATCGAACACCCCGTTATCTTTGTCCAAAAACTCGAAACGTCCGACACCACCTGCTTCACGCACCACGCTGTCGGGATCAAACTCACCAAATACCATGCCGACGGGTGACTTGAAGTTGACTTCAAGCACGTTGCCGTTGGGCACACCGCTCCCTACCAGGAATATGGGGTTGCCAAGATCATCATAGGTATACCAGTACACCACCACCAGGGGTGTTCCGTCTGCCCTGGTACCGACTCCGATGGAGAATCCATGACCGCTTTGCTCGCTGGCATACCATGAGCCGGAATGGCCGGACCCGATTGGCGACGGACCCTGGGTGCCGGGAGACTCGCCCAGCCACTTGGTCTGCGAGAAACCGATTTTCATCAAGTCGAGGCGCACGTCGCTACCCCAGTAGTTCAACCGGGTTATGCCTACCAGGACACCACTGATCGTGGAACCGTCAGCCATGTTCAGCGTGGACTCGTTGACACCGTTTAACCCCACGTCCGCATATAGCAGGGGCCCGATATTTCCAAAGTCCACACCGCCGGTGCCGAGTACCTTCAGGTCCAGTTCGTCGATCCATAGCGATTCACCCCCGACTCTGCCGGTGCCGACGATCTTGACCGCCAGTTCGTGCTGGGCGAATCCAGACAAAGTGACGTTGCCCGCGCCGAGAATTTCAATCGAATCCAGCGTGGGTAGCGTCACCCGTGCCTTCAGTGTCGAAAAGTTGTAGGGGCCTTGACCCACCCCCATTATCAACATGGAATCATCTTTCCATACCTCGATGGCGTCTTCATATTTCCTGTCCACCGTTACCTCGACTTGAAATTCCACTCCCTGCACGATGTCGACATCATAGGAAGAAAGAACGATGATCCTGTCGAAGCCATCGGCATCGATGACCTTTGTCACCGTGGCTGCCGTAGCGAGAGATGGCAGGGCCAATGCAATTAGCAGTAAGGCCAGGAAGGGTAATAATTTCCCGGAATTCAAATTTCTCATGATTCAAACCTCCATTGACTACAGGTTGCTCTCCCGAGGCTGATTCAAGCACCATCGACATCCAGTTTCCTACGAAACTGAAGAAAGCTGACCGATTTCAAAAAACGACAGCTTTTTTCAGATTCGGCAGGCGGGTAAAGGGACCGAAGCCGCCTAATGCGACCTTGATATTTGTAGTGGAAATGTTCGGGACCAAACAGCGTGAAGGGGTGCCAAGATATAGTTCTTACTCTGACCTCAATTATTCCGTAATACATTGCAACCTGGGACATTGCCAGTACTTTTCCCCGCACGGTGCGAGGAATCCAATGCTGTCCATCAAGATCAAACGCAAGGCTCATCATGGCGAAAGCATTTAAAGATATTGTCAAGAAGCCCAACTGGAAATCAGGGAGTTGTTTCCATGGGATGTCGAAGAACGCCGAGGCGTGAATGACGAAGTACTTATACTTGATATTCGGGAAGAATGTGAATTTTCAGCTTATCACATACGAAATTCCATGCTGGTACCCGCGGTATCCTGGAAACCACCTGCGAACACGAATACGAAGACGCAGTCCCGGAAGCTCATTGAAGCGAGGGATCGTGAGATTATCGTAATCTGCCGCTCAGGCAACCGCAGTGTGCTGGCCGCTCAAACGATGCAATGGATGGGATATGAAAACGTAGCCTCGATGAAAACAGGGTTGCGTGGATGGAATGATTACGAGTTGCCGCTGTACAACGTTGCTCATGAGGAACTGGACCCCGATCAGGTAGAAGAAATGCTTGCGGCAGGATTCGTCTCATCCATAATGCACCCTGACCGTAGAACGATAGTGGATGATTGACCAGTTTTTTCGCTGCCGGCAGTTCTTACTCTGGCACTTGATTCTGACCCCAAAATTTCCTGCATTATCACTTTATGAACGGCATAGTCACCCCTATGTATGGGGAAAGAACTGATATTAACCACAATCACCGGGAGACCCATCATGATCCATGAACTACCACCATTGCCGTTTGCCACCGACGCCCTGGAGCCTGTCATTTCGGCAGAGACCCTCGACTTTCACTTCGGCAAGCACCACCAGGCCTACGTGACCAACCTGAACAATCTGTCACCAGGGACGGAATTCGAGGACGCCTCCCTGGAAGAGATCGTCTTGAAAGCCGAGGGCGGCATTTTCAACAATGCGGCCCAGGTCTGGAATCACACCTTCTACTGGAACGGCCTGAGCCCGAACGGCGGCGGCGAGCCAACAGGCGATCTCGCAGCCGCGATCGACCAGGCATTCGGTTCCTTCGCCGGGTTTAAGGACGCCTTCACCAAGTCGGCCGTGGGCAATTTCGGTTCCGGCTGGACCTGGTTGGTGAAACACCCGGACGGCAAATTAGCAATCGTGAACACGTCGAATGCCGCCAACCCGATGCGTGATGGCCTGACACCACTACTGACCATCGACGTATGGGAGCACGCCTACTACATCGATTACAGGAACGCGCGCGCGAAGTACCTGGACGAGGTCTGGAAACTGCTCAACTGGGATTTCGTGGCCGCGAATTACGGCTAAACGCCGCGCCTCTACCCGTGCGCACTGCCCCTGGAGCGCGTGCAAACAATTTGGGCCATTGTAGAAACTGTTGTTCGACGGAATTTTTACTCTGACCTCAATTGTTAAGCCCGTGACCAATGGCAGATTTCAGCCCCGCCCAACAGGCATATATTCACCGCACCCGGATCACGTGATGAACGTGGTCCAGGGCATTACCTGGAAAACTCGGGGGGACAGATGAAGAAGGCCCTGCTCGTTACGTTATTCCTTGTCCCGGCAGTTCTTGCCAGAATCACCACAACGAATACCTTCGCACAAGAAGCCGCGATAGCCACGGGGCCTTACCTGGGCCAGGCTGTGCTGGGGGATACGGCGGCCCTTTTCGCCCCGGGGGTGTTCAACCGGATGATGGACAGGGATGTTTCCATGAGCCCGGACGGACAAGAAATGTAATCGCAGGATGGCGGGCGGCGCCGTGGTTATTTACTTTTCAAAGATGAAAAAACGGCTCATGGACAGATCCGGAAGTTGTCACTTTTCCGGACATAAGGATTATTTCGACTTTGAACCCCACGTGAGCCCGGACGGAAGCAAGTTGCTTTTTCTCTGACAAGACCGAAGCAGGGGCAGGAAGCGGTTGCAGGATGGGGCAATCAGAATATCTGGGTTTCGAAAGAATGGTGGATGGCGGTTGGGGAGAGCCTTTTGACATCGGTGTTCCCGTCAACTCTGATGATGATGAATTTTTCCCCACCGTCACCAGGGATGGAACTCTTTATTTCACGAGAATGCTGAAGGCTGACAGATCAGCCGCAGTTTGCAGGTCAAGGTTTGTTAACGGTCAATATTCCGAGCCTGAGAAACTCCCCGATCACGTCAATTCTGTCAAAACTCTATATAACGCTTTTATATTGCCCATGAAAGTTACCTGATCGCCTGCGTGCCCGGAAAAGGGGGAATATCGGCGCCATTGACTATTACATTGCCTTCAGAAACGTCACAGATCAATGGACGGAACTGATCAATATGGGAGAAGCAGTGAACACCGAGGGTGACAGGGCATCATCACCCTATGTTTCGCCCGACGGGAAATATTTTTTCTTCGGTTCATCAAGAACAACGAAGGAAGCAGAAACCGACAGGTTTGATCTCCAGTACCTGGAAAAAGCTTCAGCAAAACCCGGTTATGGCAGCACGGATACCTGTGGATCGGTAGGGTTTATCGCGGATTTGAAAGCGGGGCTTAAAGAAGAGGATTTTCGGTAAGGGGATCACCTGGAAAGCGCATACCTCCCCACGCAGGCAAATGGTCATCAAGGAAAAACCCGATCAAAGCGTTAACAGGGCCCGCGGCGATCCTGCCGCGGGCTTTTTTTATTCAGGCTTGATATTCCGGTCCCATTTCACCTTGCTTTTCACTACCCAGCTAACCAGTTTCCGCCAGCTGAATTCTGGAACTGGTAGCTCTCTCGGGGCGTATTCGAACCACTTCCCCGGTTTGTTCGTTTCTCAACAAGGCCTTGCGCAGCAATTTGTCGTCACCTTCCCAGCGCAGGGTGATTTCCTGGGCATCTTCGGACGCCCGCACCAGGAAGAGCCATTCACCCTCGGGCTGCTTCGTTATGGCCCGGTAATCGGAGGTGTAGCCCGCCCCTGCATCCGTGACTCATCATGCTCAAACGTGAGGCTCAGGTATTTGCTGCCTTGTGACCGAACGGCGCCAGCTCCTTGATATCATTTGAATCCAGGCCATCCACGCTGTTGTGAAGCTGACCGAGGACATCGCTGTGGTCTTGCATGGAACCCGATTCGGCGACGAGGCGAACAAACCACGAGCCCTCGTCTTTCCTGGAGGGTATGCTGTCGCTCTTGACTTTTTTCGCGGCCGAACCAGATTGTAAAGCCGAAGCTTCTTCAGGCGCAGAAGCAGCCGGTGGCTCGATACGCAGCATGGTGCCCGGTTTGAAGGCCTGTACCCAAATAGCAATACCCGGTGCAACGTCATCATCAAGTCCCGGGACTAGTGGATTGTAAGGATCATAGTTACCGCCGGTCCACACGTATCCGGTACTCGACACCAGGCACTGATCAGACGGCGGGACTAGCTCACATCCACTGCCAGCTACCGACACATCAACCAGGGTACTGCCGTTGTACGCCTGGAAGTCTCCCCAGGCCTGAATTGCATTTTCGGTGTACCCGACGAAATTCCACTGGCCGTCAACGGCATTGGTTTCCAGGTCCAGATCGCCGGTCATATTTTCCGTGCCGGTGTACACAACTGTGGTTGGCTCGTACGAATAGACCCAGTACCCACGTCCCGGATATGCGCGCTCGGACAACCCCATCACGTGATACGACTGGTCGGTTGCATCAAAGCGGTACACGACCCAGGCCGTCCCATAATCAGCCGCTACAAGGCCACCATAGACGGTAAATATGTCCTCCACCGTGCTGGCACTGCCCGGATCGCAAGGCAAGGCGAAGGCCGCCCACTCATTGGCAGTGATCGAGCGGTTGGCAGTGCAAGGTTTACATTGCCGTGTACTCAACATGCAAGAGTGCTGCTGCTGAACTGTTTCCATCATAAGACCACGCCCGCCTAGGTGACCGGAAGGACCGGTTACCTTGAATACGAGGCTGTTACCCGGCGACCAGCCGGGACGATTGAATACCGTCTGTACGGTACTGCTCAAATCCGGTGAGTCATACGTGCTGTCGCCAGTCCAGTTTTGAAGATTGAGCCAGTCCACGGAACTGGTCCACGAACTGCGATTGGTAAGATTGCCTGTTGCATCTAAAAACTGGGCCGCATCATCGGCGTTCTGTGCCTGGATCGACAAATCTGCTCCATAAGAGGTGGATCCCTCGGCCCTGAAACTGATTGATGCAGAGTTAACAGTCGCACCCTGCGGCACCGAAATGGCATTGAAACGCAAGCCAATCTTCTGGTTGTCGTAACCACCGAGGTCATGGACCATTTCCAGCTCGGTTGAGGTCAAGCTGATACCACCACTTTCCCTCTCCTCCATCATCGTCGCCTGCAACGATCGGGATGCTCAGATCCGTACCAGTATCGGCACCATAGTTGATGTTGAGGACAGGAGCATTCAACGGATCGTCGTTGAAAGAATAAGCGCGCCGAAAGTCACCCGAATTGCCAGTGACTTTGAACACCATGCTGTTGCCGCTTGACCACCGCTGCGGTGACCACCTGCTGCACGATGGCCGCCAGGTCAGCCGTGATACCAGGTACCGCCGGACCAGGCAGGGAGCGCATCCCAGCCACCGGGCCGGCCATGGGTCGATGGCTGAGGTTGTTGGTGGCCGTTGTAAATGCCCCTGCGTCATCGTCTGTCTGCGCCCGAATCTCGTAGTTTGCACCTGTCAATCCTGAATCCTTGGCGGTGAACTGGATATAGGCTGAATGCGCTATGCCCCCTGTGCAGCCCCGATGTTGTTCAAACGAAGACCTACTGCCTGGTCCCTTCCACCATCATTGATCAACTCGAGGTCCGACGAGGTCATGTACATATCATTGTCGTCCAGCCTCTCTTCAACATCATCATTCCCACTGCTAACCCGGATATCCTTTGAATAGGTGCCGCCTTTGGAAACCGTAACACTCTTGCCATAAACATGGACATTGCCCGAATCATCGGTAACGCTGAGCGGACATTGTATTTACCATCAGTGTCATACCCGTGGAGTGGATGTTGAATACCGGCGCTGGTGCCATCTCCAAAATCCCATAACCAGCTATCAATCGTAGCGCCGCTGACAGAAAGCATCCAGGAAATCGCACAATGAATGGGTGCAATCACCTGAGAACAGGGCGCTACTGTCGATTACCGAACGCTCTTGTGTGCTTCTTTTCAAATCAAGCACCTCACCGATCCCGTTGGTATCAAACCAGTTGACGCTTTGCGGCAACCGGGCCGGGTTGGCAGCGCGCTCCTCGCGTGTCAACGTGGTCGCAGTATCATCGAATTGTGCCGTCCTGACTTCCATCCTGTCGGGGCGAACGGTGATGACCTTGATCTGCTGGATGCTCGCGAGGTCGATACTCCAGTCTTTCGGGTCGTCGGCCGAGCGTGCCGGTGCACCCCAGCCACCCTCACCGACAAAGACCGTTCCACCCAGGCCGAAACCGCCACCGGCGATGTCATTGTGGTCAACAAAGTCGTCGTTCCCTCCATCACCTAATCCACCCCTACCACCGGCTGCACAGCCTCGGTCGTCTTCATCATGTGTGTGTCTGACTCGACGGAAAGGTTCAAGGCATGGTCGAAAAATTCACCTTCCCACGCGGCGTATAGGTCCGGCTACTCCGACTTGCCGGTCCAGTGGGGGAACAATGGCTTGTGATACTGTGCAAAACGCCAGGTGGCAGAGGCACCGTTTGTCGCCAGGCCGTTGCTTAGCCAGGTGTTCATCTCCCCAAAGCGTGTTGGATCACCCCGGAATTCGCTGTTCAGAGTATAGATACGCAGTAAGGGTGATACGTTGAATGCGCCGTAAGTATCGTTTTCTCTCAAGTGCCAACACCGCGGGAATCGACACCAAATACCTGGCAGATAGTGGCGTAGTTGCCATTTTCATGGTTTCCATGGCTCGGAACGATTGGGTAGATGGTTTCTAGGCATAGCCGTCGATGGTGTCGCTCGAATAGGTCAATGCCCAATCATTGAGAAGTTCGCCCATTTCAGAGGCGGTGTTACTGTTTGTGTAGTCACCACCGTGCATGATGAACAGAGGGCGGATCTTCGAGATCAGGGTATTGCCAGCCCGGCGGGTGTCCCAGCCCGTACGCGTGTCACCACCGGCAACAGCGACAAATGGCGTGTTATCGTTGCGCTGTTTTGAACCAGATAGAGTTGGCCGCAACCACTCTCCGGGTCGCAAACCTTGAAATAAACAGGTGAATTTGCAGAAGGCCCGTCAAGCGTCCAAAGTAACTGACCAGGGTGCCGGCGAAGGTTTCCTGGTTCAGACTCGACAGGCTGGTCCATAATGTGTCATCCGTGGTGAATCCGTACTCAATCCAGGGTGACGTACTTGCTCCATCCGGAGAAAAACCAATGACTGCATTGCTGGAAGGGTCTGAGTCCCAGGCGATCCTGTGATACCTGGTTGCCGCGAACAACTCTTGACCGCTAAAAAGAACAACTAACAGGAACGCCAACACACCCCATTTCAAATCCCTTTGACAGTACCTTCACTTTATACCCCGTACAGCAGTGTTAATGTTTCAGCCAGCAAGTCACATATAGCAACCTTAGCATAGTATAGCAGAGACGGCGTTCCAGCTTGTCAATAATATCTGTAAAAACATATTGTTAGGTTGTATTTTGGCATACTGCATCAGCGTGCTATTCCAGAGTCACGACCAGGCGGACAAAAGCGGCATCCCGGTATGGCATCTCCCTGCTGCGGCCATCTTTGAAATCAATTGAGACCGCCCCTTTACCAAGACGCTCGAAGTAGCCCGTTAACGGCACTTCCGCGTTTGATGTCCAATACAAACCCCTCTGGATATAGGGAAAATAATCCCGGGCGATCAACAGGTCTCCCGGCAATGGTGTTTCGCTCAACAGCGTTCTGAGTTCCTGCTCCCTGGGCAAGCGCCACCCTTCATGCCACAACGCGCTGTTTCATTGGCGTATTCAACCAGGTCCCGGGTATCGCTTTTACCATTCTCGGTGAAACAACTCCCGCCATCCGCTACCCCTGTGTTGCCGTCAAACCAGGAAAAGGAACATTGATAATCATGCATATCCTCGGCATAGGACTTCACCTCCCATACCAGGCCAGTATCACTATCCAACACGCAACTCCATGGCCCGCCCCAGGCGTGCAACTCCCGGCCATCAGGGGCAATCTTGATGAAGCGGGCATCGTCCGGCGATCCTGGCAAGGGCGGCGGGTTGAACCACGCCAGGGCCAGGACGCCACCTGTCAATACGATCAATATCAGCGTCCGTTTAACCATCGCCTTGCCCAAAGGTCAGTCGAATGGGTTGAGCGTGACGTGTATGGGCGACCTGGGCATGATCGAAAGCCGCCACCCACAGGCAAATACCATCTTCCAGCGTCAGATCCACTCCGAACCCGTGTCAAGACGGCGCATCAGCTCCAGCGTCCACTGGCAATCAGCCCACCTACCATGTGCGTACACATCAGCGCGGTCACCCTCGAAACGATTCGACATGTGCAGAACCGAAGGCATGACGGTCCCGGGTGGGTAGTCGTCCCGTTCGGCATCGTAGTGATCGTAGATATACCAGGGGATGTACCAATCGAGGTCTTGTACCTGGTCTGCCTGGTAAGGTTCCAGGTCCTCCGCTTGCCTGGGCATCCGCCTCGGTACGATGCCTGTCGGCTTGTACCACTTCCAGTTCATCCAGTATGCGCCCGACAGCTTGGGATCCGCCAGGTAGCCCGCCGTGTAACGACGCGACCCTTTACGCACAACGTCCGGGGAACCAATCAGGTTGTCGTCCGCAAGAAACATGTCGTTGGTCCGTACTGCTTTCCGGTCCACAGATCACGCACTTCCCCGTCTGTTGCGTAATGGTAGCCCTTGCCATGCCAGTTGGGTGGCTTGTCCTGCAACGGCCTGGGGCCGAGGTGCGTTGTTTCTGCAGCGCCAACGCCGCAATTTCCCGATGTGATCAGCGCGAACTTGTCCTCGTAGTATTCGGTTTCATCAAAATTGTAGAATCCGGATTCGCTAACCTTCCATCCCGCCCCGGTCTTGACCAGGGGTAAATGCTGCAGGCTTTTGCTGGGATCGTCCCAACGGATCAGGAAAAAAGCCCCGGTTCCGTTGTGTAATGCCTTTATGGTGACGCGGGTCTGGCCGTTTATGAAGTTGACGCCGCCAATCGTGTTGATCGTACATGCTTCCGCCTGTTCCCAGGCCGCCTCATCCGCCCCGATACCCATCTCTTCGAACAGGTTCGTCAATGGAAATCCGGGTGACAAAAAGATCATGGGGCGCCGATTTCTGAATCCAGCCAAACGCGATAGCGAACAGGACCAGGGCAGTCACCAGGATCGGACCGTCCTTGCGAGCATCAACCCGCTCTGAAACCACGATTCTTTTCAGGCTGAGCGATCCGTATTGCACAAAATATACGCCGCCATGGATCAACAGGTAGAGCAGCCATGCCAGGGCGGCCAGAGGTAGTGAACATCTACCAGTGCAGCCATGGCAAAAATATCAAAATAGAGCATGCCACCGGATATGAGCGATGTGAGAACCATCAAGCGCCCCAACCAGAAGACGCTCCGGTGGTAGCGCGTTGCGCCACGGTTTATGTGTAATCTTTTCTCACGGAACAGGAACAGGTGAACCAGGTATGCAACGGCAATGGAGACCAGTCCCATGGCGCTGAGAAAATGCCAGCTGTGCATATCCCCCTGGGGCAGCAGGGCCGAAAAATGCAGAACTTCCGGGCGTGTCTGTGTCGCGATGCGCAACCCGGTCAACAAACTTGTCAGACCGAACCCGATGACCAGGGAATGCAGCAGCACCCAAGACGGGCTGTGCCGCCTGATAAAGCCAGGTCCTTTGCCTTCATTCTTTGTCCCGTTAAACAAATCCCGCCAGTGGTGTGGGAGCCCCGGAGAGCCGGGGCTCCCGAATCACTGCTACTTCTTGATAATCCTCGCCATGTAGTCGCGGGCTTCCTGTGTCATAACGACCTGCATGAAGCCCTGGTGCTCGAGATCCAGCACGGTTTGTTCACTTATCTCGTTACCGACACTGTTGTCTTTTCCGCCACACAGCGCCTCGGCCGCAAGGACACAGCACCTGGTGTTGTGTTCCGGGTGCATCACCGGGTACCAGTCCTGCATGCAACCCAGCTCGGCGATGGTCTTGAACTTGGAATAGCCTTCCCTGCCGGGCAGGTTAAAGACGAACGGTGAAGGCGGCGCAAAACCGGCCATCAACATCGACTGGGCCACTTCCCTGGCACGCTTGAGCACATAGGGCTGACCCAGGCCCTGGGCCGGAACAATGACGTCCTCGTTTTCCAGGTAACCCATTTCCTGCGCATGGTAGGCATCACGCGATGTCTTGATCCACGAGAACAGGTTCCAGACATCCATCAGGTGCTCGGTCAGTGCCGTGGCGGTCATATCCGGCCCCCACAGGTAGTACGGCAACATGCCGCTGTTGCACCCTGCGGGCGAGCCGCATCAGGCCACCCCAGCCCGGGATCAGACCGACGTTGAGCTCGGTCTGGCCCATGTACAGACCGGCGTTCGCCACGCGGCGGTTGCAGGCCAGTGCCAGCTCGCTGCTGCCACCCATGCAGAAACCCTGGATGGCCGCGACAGTCGGGCAGTCCGAGTATTCAACACGGTTCATGAAGGCCTGGCCCTCACGGATCACTTGCTGACGGTCTCGCTGTCACCCTTCTCAGAACATTCGTGGACCAGCTTGAGGTTGGCACCAAAACCGAAGTGTGGCCCGGTGTGGCCAAAGACCACGCCCGCACCCTGTTTCTCGGCCCAGTCGATGGCCCGGTGACCGGCCTCCATCGGACCAGGACCAAGCGCCCTGGCGGTGAATTCAACCAGGCATACGGGGCCGTTCTCGTCGGAAATATCGAGTACGGCTCCATCGTCATTGGCGAAAATGACCTTGTCACCGGACTGCTTGATAACGCCCGGATAGATACCACCAGTCGACCGTGGGCAAGGCTTCCATCTCGCCCGTTGTGTAAGAGTAGAAAGTACCTGCCTTGCGGTCGTAAAGCTGGAAGCCCTTGCTGATCAGTTCCTGTGTCCAGTCGGGGACCATGTGGCTGCAACCGGCCTCCTCGATCCCTTCGAGGCAGGTTTCAAGACCAAGGTACTGGGCGCGCTCAAAAATACCCATCGGCCAGTTGAAACCGTGCTTCAGGGCAGTATCGATATCCAGCAGGCTATCGCAAATCTCGCCGACCATGTTCAACGAGTAAGCAAGTGCGGTGAAGAAGAACTGCCTGGCGAAGCGGGCAGCGGGGTCGTCATGCTCCGTTGACAGCATGACCTGCATCTTTTTCAGACCCCGGACCTCGGGTGACATAGCCGCGGCCAGCGATGGGTGACCTGACAACTCTGCCGGCACATACTCACCCGCATCGAAGTCGTACATCATCTTCTTGCGCTTGACCAGGGCCAGGAAGCCGGACCGGGTCTTGCCCTTGCGGCCGATATAGCCGGCTTCGATCAGGGTTTGCACCTTTGGTATGTCAGGGTTCCACCAGTCACGCAATGGGTCATTGGGCACGCGCTTGTAAACGTTGTTGCCGACCGGACCTGACAAGGGCAAACCGACGATATCCCAGGTTTTAAATGGTTCCCAGCCAACGGTGCACAGGCAGGTGCGATCAATATCCGCCACGTTCAAACCCTCGGTATCGAGATGGAAGGGCAGGAACAGGCACAAACCACCGATCCGGTTACCGACAAAATTGGGCGTATCCTTGACCTGGACCACAGTCTTGCCGAGAACCTTTTCGGCAAATTCGCAATAGGCGCGGTAGACGTTCCGGGTCGGTGCCCTCTACCGGGCACACTTCCAGCAAACCCAGTGCCTTGACCGGGTTGAAATAATGCGAAAGCGCATAATTCTCGCGGAACCCATTGCTCTGGTTTTCCGCCATATCATTGATACCGATACCCGAAGTATTGGTGGTCACCAGGCAACCGGGTTTGGCGTGCATGGTGATGACCTGGTTGATCTCGTCCTTGACCGCTGTGTCTTCAAAAACGGCCTCAACGATCCAGTCCACGTCACCCAGCAGGTGGTGGTTTTCCGGAATCATGTCGACGGGCGTTACCCGCCGCGCACCAGTCATGGTACACAAGCCGTCTTTAACGGCGGTGACCATGGCCCTCTGGGCATTACCGGGAAGATCAAACAGGGTGACGGCAAAACCCTTGTCACCCAAATCGCAGGCAATCTGCCTGCCCATGACGCCGGCTCCGAGGACGGCTACTTTCTTTGGTGAAAAAACAGACATCATCGTCTCCTTTACCTGATCAGGTTCTCAAAACCAACACCACCGCCCTGCCCTTCACCGACACAGGCGCCGGCATAGCCGAATTGTTCATCGAAGCGGGCCAACAGATGCAGCAGCGTGACGGACAGCCGAACACCGGTCGCACCCAGCGGGTGACCGATCGGTGTCGTGGCGCCACCGGCCACGTTGATGATGTCCTGGGGGACGCCGTGCTTTTTCATCAGCGCCAGTGGCACGGCTGCAAACGCCGTGTTCAGTTCAAGCTTCTTGTAGTCCCTGAGCCAGCCCTCGACATCGAATTCTGAGCCCTTGGTGTAACCCTGGGTTTTCAGGTAGTTCTCGAAAGCGGCGATCAGGCCTTCGCCCATGTAGCGGGCATCCACGGTACCGATCGCGCCACCGACAAAACGGGCCATTGGCGCCCACGAGTACTCTTCCAGCGCCGCCTTGTTACACAGCACGATGGATGCGGACCCGTCCGACATCTGCGAACTGCTGAACTGGGTAAGCTTGCCGCCCTTCTTGGGGTGCCGGAAAAAGTACTTCTTCTTGGCCGCGATCTCCTCCGCGGTCAGCTCATTCGGCATTGGATCCTGGTCGATGGTTTTCCCTTCGACATCAATCGGGATGATCTCGTCCTTGAACCAGCCCTGCTGGATGGCCTTGCGGACATTGGCATTTTCCCGCAATGCCAGGGCATGACATTCATCCTCGGAGATATCGAAGCGATCCGAGGTCTGCTCGGCGGTGTAGCCCATGGCCATCGCCTCGATACCGACCGCTTCATGGGCAGCACTGCAATAGTCACGCTCGAAGATCTTGTTGAGCCGGCATTCCGACATCTTCTCGACACCCGCCACGACAATCACCACGGGTTGGTCTTCCTTGTAGACAAAACCGCTGCTCATCATGTTTGCGGCATCCATGATGCCACGCAGACCGGACATGCACAGCTGGTTGATCAGGTTACCCCAGGCCGGCCAGCCAAGGCTGTTGGCGATGGTCCGGCCGGTAAAATTCTGGGCACTGACAGGGTTGGCGCAGGTCACGATGATACCGTCGACCATTTCTGGTTCGAAGCCCGATATGCGGGAGGTGACCCCATTGACACATGAAGTCGCCAACTGTAGCGGAGTGACATCATGGTAGGTGCCTTTCTGAAATCCAAAACCGCGTTCCGGGGCAGGCATCCTGGAACAGGCCTGGATGGGCAGGCGGCCCGCACCGCCGATAGGAACAAATACTTCAGCCATGGGAATACTCCTTACTCAAGGCAAACTATGAAAAAAGGGAAATACTAACGCATTGATATCCTGTAAAAATTATTACTGAGTTGTTCGATAACACCCTACTGGTATCCAGTGTCTTACATATTTCTACGGTACTCGCCGCCGACCTTGTATAGCGCGTGGCTCATCGAGCCCAGTGAGCAAACCTTGCCCGCTTCCATCAGGGCATCAAAGATATTGCTGCGCTCCCGCGCCACTTTCTGCAGTTGCAGCAGTTGCTGCTCCGCCTCGGCCTGGTGGAAATCACGGAACTCGCTGACATTCCTGACCTGCTGGTCTTTTTCCTCGTCGGTTGAGCGCATCAGTTCCACTTCGCCGGTTTCAATATGGCTTTCCTTGCCACCGAGGAAGGTGTTGACGCCGATCAGCGGCAGGCTGCCGTCGTGTTTCTTGTGCTCGTAGTACATGGACTCATCCTGGATCTTGCTGCGCTGGTACATCGTGTCCATCGCGCCTAGCACCCCGCCGCGTTCTGAAATCCGTTCAAATTCGCTGTAAACGGCTTCTTCCACCAGCTCGGTCAGTTCATCGACGATAAAACTGCCCTGCCACGGGTTCTCGTTGAAGTTCAGGCCCAGTTCCTTGTTGATAATCATCTGGATGGCCACGGCACGGCGCACGCTTTCTTCCGTCGGCGTGGTGATGGCCTCGTCGTAGGCGTTGGTATGCAGGGAATTGCAGTTGTCAAACAGGGCATACAGCGCCTGCAGCGTGGTGCGAATGTCGTTGAACTGGATTTCCTGTGCGTGTAAGGAGCGGCCGGAGGTCTGGATGTGATATTTCAACATCTGCGAGCGGCGGTTGGCGCCGTAACGTTCTCGCATGGCACGGGCCCAGATACGGCGGGCGACACGTCCTATTACGGTGTATTCGGGGTCCATGCCATTCGAGAAGAAAAAGCTCAGGTTCGGTGCAAACTGATCAATTTGCATACCACGGGCGAGGTAATACTCGACGATCGTCAGGCCGTTTGACAGCGTAAACGCCAATTGGCTGATCGGGTTCGCACCGGCCTCGGCGATATGGTAGCCGGAGATCGATACCGAGTAGAAATTGCGCACCTGGTGGTCGACAAAATGCTGCTGGATATCGCCCATCATGCGCATCGCGAATTCGGTCGAGAAGATACAGGTGTTCTGGGCCTGGTCCTCCTTCAGGATATCGGCCTGCACGGTGCCACGCACCTTGCTGATCGTGTCACGCTTGATACGGGCATAGGTTTCGGCATCCACGACCCTGTCACCGGTTATACCCAGCAGCCTCAGGCCCACTCCGTTGTTGCCCTCGGGCAATTCACCGGCATATCCGGGCTGGCTTTCACGGAAGTACTTCTTGATGATCCTTGTTGGCCTTGTCCCAGCCACTGGTTTCATCCAGGTGCTTTTCGACCTGCTGGTCGATAGCCGCGTTCATGTAAAAACGCCAGCATCATCGGCGCCGGACCGTTGATGGTCATCGACACCGAGGTGTTGGGCGCGCACAGGTCGAAGCCTGAATAGAGCTTCTTGAGATCGTCCAGCGTGGCGATGGAAACGCCCGACATTACCAACCTTGCCGTATATATCCGGACGCGTGTGCGGGTCTTCGCCGTACAAGGTAACCGAGTCAAAAGCAGTACTTAAACGCACGCGTTTCACCGCCTTTACTGAGGTAGTGGAACCTGCGGTTGGTGCGCTCCGGCGTGCCCTCTCCTGCAAACATGCGGGTCGGGTCTTCGCCGGCGCGACGGTAGGGGAACACGCCTGCGGTGTAGGGATAGCCACCGGGCAGGTTCTCACGCATCAAAAACGACAGCAGTTCACCCCAGTCCCGGTCACGTGGCATGCCGATCTTGGGAATCTGTAACTTACACAGGGATTCCTTGTAATTGTCACCGGTGATTTCCCTGCCGCGCACTTCGTAGCTGAATTTCTCGGTGCGGATGCCCTCTTTTCGGGCCGGCCATTCCTGCAACAGGGTGATGGCCTCTTTGGATAATTCAGCCAGGGCGGCGTTGTAGCGTTGGCGCAGGACCAGAACTGTCTCTTCGCCACCACCCTGGCTATCGCCAGGTGTGATGCCTCCTACAGCGATCAGGTCACCAGATGCATAGGCATCAAAAGCCATTGGCAAGGCGGGATCACCCAAATCCTTCAGGCACTCGTAGTAATTCTGCGCCAGGCTGGCGGCCTGTGCCTGTCGCTCAATATCCTCGTTGATCTCCCGCCCCTGCTCGGCGATCTCGGCCAGGTAACGGATGCGGTTGCCGGGGATCAGCACGGTGGCTTTCTTTTCGGTATGCGAGGTTGATCGCGGAAAGCACCCTCCAGGTCTTGTCGTCCACGTCCGCTTCGGGCAAGGCCAGCTTTTCGGCAGCGACCTTTACCGGCAGCAGGTTGACAAACATCCAGCTCAAACCCGGGTCGTTGAACTGGCTGGCAATAGTCGGGTAAACAGGCACGTCTTCGTCCTCGACCGTGAAAGCATTGTGGTTGCGCTTCCACTGCTTGCGCACATCACGCAGGGCGTCCTCGGCACCACGTTTATCAAACTTGTTGAAGATGACCAGTTCGGCGAAGTCCAGCATGTCGATTTTCTCGAGCTGGCTCTGGGCGCCGAATTCAGAGGTCATCACGTAACAGGAAAAGTCCACCATGTCGACGATCTCTGAATCGGACTGGCCGATACCGGCGGTCTCTACGATAACCAGGTCAAACCCGGAGGATTTCAGGAATTGGATGGCATCCTGCAGCATCGCGCTGGTGGCCAGGTGCTGGCGACGGGTGGCCATCGAGCGCATGTAAATCTGTTCGGAGCGCAGCGAATTCATGCGGATACGGTCACCCAGCAGTGCGCCGCCGGTGCGGCGGCGTGTCGGGTCAACCGCCAGGATAGCGATACGCATCTCGGGGAAGCTGGCCAGAAGACGATTCAACAACTCGTCGGTCACGGATGACTTGCCAGCACCGCCGGTGCCGGTGATGCCGATGACCGGCGCCTGCTTTTTAGTGCCAGCCCACTCGCGGCGCCTCATTTCCAGTTCGGCATCGCCAAACACACTTGCTTCGAGCGCGGTCAGCATTTGTGTCACATCAATTGCGTTATCTTTACGCAGCTGCGTGGGCACCACCGGCGATTGACGGTGTTGGGCAGCGCGTTGCACCACGTCCTGGATCATCTCGACCAGACCCAGGTGCATACCGTCGTCGGGATGGTAAATGCGGTTGATCCCGTAGGCTTCCAACCCGGCGATCTCTTCCAGCGTGATGGTACCGCCGCCACCGGCGAAAACCTGGATGTGTTCTGCACCGCGTTCCTTCAACTCATCGATCATGAAACGGAAAAATTCGTTATGGCCACCCTGGTAGGAGGACACCGCGATCGCGTCGGCGTCCTCCTGGATGGCTGCACGCACGATGTCCAGCACGCTGCGGTTGTGGCCCAGGTGGACCACCTCGCAACCCTGCGCCTGGATCAGGCGGCGCATGATGTTGATGGCCGCGTCGTGGCCATCGAACAGGGAGGCGGCGGTCACAAAACGCAATGGTGTATCGCTTGCCACAGCCATGCTGGTGTCGATGTCGGAGGCAGGTTGGTTCATTCAGGTCACCTTGAAATATCTATTGCTCAAACGTCATTAATCAACTGCTGTACTCGGCCAATGTCAGCCGGGCTTTTTGTTCCACACGCCGCAGGTCATCCAGCATCTTTTCCAGGTCCCTGCTCTTGCGCTCCATCTCGGCGCGTTTTTCGCCAATGCGCTGGATGAATATTTCGAGTTGCTTGCGGTTACCGCCCGGCTCGCCGTACATGTGGATCATCTCGGCGGTTTCTTCCAGGCTCAGACCGAGCCGCTTGCCACGCAGGATCAGTCTCAGGCTGGTTCGATCTGCCGAATCGTAGATTCGCTGGGTGCCATTGCGCTTGGGCTTGATGTAACCCTTTTCCTCGTAAAAGCGGATGGTGCGCGTAGTGATGTCGAATTCACTCGCGAGGTCACTGATGGTATAGGTTTTTTCCATGCTTGTACCGTGCTTGCTGCAGCGCCTGGACAGATTTGTCAAAGCACTGAAATAATACATTACGTTTACGTTAACGTAAAGTAAATCAGGACAAATGCTCATACTGTGAGAGCGGCGTCACGCCGCGATTTATCGCACCTCCCTGTCTGCCTATCGTATCGATGGCGACATTCAATTCACCGCAGCGCACACTGCGATTTAAGAGTTGTTGGAGTTCGCAGACCGTGCAGATTGCCACTGCCATTTGCGGACCAGAGGGACCGACTCCTTTACCAGGGCCTGTTAACGGGTCCAGATACCTATCAGTCAAGGAGTTGCCATGAAGAAGTTAGTCCTTACGTTTATCGCCACCAGCCTGCTGTTGGCAAGCACTTTTGTACCTGCTGAAGAGACCCTGCCGTTAAATGCGGTTAACCGTGCCAACGCGGTTATCGACGCAGCTATCGAGGTCTATGGCGGCGCCGAGACCATCACCAAGCTGAATACCATGGAGCAGAAACGGCACTTCACCACTTTTGCTACCAACCAGAGCCGTGTTCCGGGTCCACCGTGGGATGAAAACGAGCAGGAGAACTTTTCCGCCATCGATTTCGAAAACCGGACCTTCGTGGGTAAAAACAAGGGCAGCGGCGGCGGTTTTGATTTCAACGGCGGCCAGATCATCAAGGGTGAGGAAGGCTGGCAAATCAGCTACCGTGCCGGCACCGTTACACCAATCGCCGAACCGGATTTCGACACTACTGCCGGACCACTTATCCGCGTAACCCCTGTATTGCTGGTCAAGCAGTTAATGGAACGGCGCCAGACTTCACACTGGCTGGGCGAGGTCGAATTCAACGGCCGGGCACATGACGTCATCACGCTGGTGATGGAGGTCGGACCTGCGCTGAGCCTGTATTTTGACAAGGAAACACACATGCTGAACCGCAGCGAGCGCGTGCTGCCGCCTTTCGGGCAGGTGGATTACCGTTTTACCAACTATGAAACCATCGATGGCGTCCCGTTCAGCAAGACTTTCAAGCTGTACGTGAACGACGAGCCGAATATTTATATCGACAACCTGTCGACCGTCATCAACCAGCCCATTGAGAAATACACCGCAATACCGACTGACCTGGAAATGCTTGAAGCTCCACCTCCGGCCCCCACCGAGGTGCTGCTGCAGGAAGTCAGCGAAGGCATATTCTTCGCCGGCGCGGGTGCTACCTATGCCATGTTTGTCGATATGGGCGACTACGTGGCCGCCGTTGGTGGCACCGCCGGTATCCCGGATCGCATCAAGGCTTTACGCGGAAAGATTGGCGACAAACCGATCAAGTACGGCGTGATAACCCACCACCACAATGACCACGTACTGGGCGTCGCAGCTTACGAGACCGAGGGCGCAGTCGTTTTGGGCCTTGAGCAGCACGAAGCGATCATACGTGGCGCCGCAGCCGATGGTGACGCATTAAAACTGCAGTTTGTCGAGGACAAGTACGTGCTCAAAGACGGCGGTCACACGCTGGAACTCTACGATATCGGCCCGACACCGCACGCAGAGCACATCCTGGTGGCCTACCTGCCAGAGGAAGGCGTGTTATTCGAGGCTGACCATTTTATAAGCCCGGCCAACGGGCGGATGCCACCGGCACAACCGGTCATGAAGCACCTGGCAAAGGCCATCGACAGGCTGGGGCTGGATGTAAAAATCATCCTCAGTTCACACAGCCCGCGGATTGCCAGTATCGACGACTTGAACAAATCGCTGGCACTTGCCAAGGCCAAAGCCGAGCGCACCAGCCCATAGTCAGAAATGTAGGGGCCGGGTCCCGCAATGATGGAAAGAGCCGCGACGGTTCGGCTCTTGCCTGACGAAAACTGCAGGGCGCGGCTCCTACAGATTAGCATTGTCGTTGCACCCTGTGAGAGTGGCGCCTCGCCGCGATTAATCGAGGACGCAGTCCCTGCAGCAGGGTTAAACGAACCGCCTCATTTATTCCGCTGCCGAGGCTGCTTTTGCTTCATCCAGCGCGCTGACCAGCAGACCTGCCCATTTCGACAGAACCCGGTTTGCTTCTGACCGGTTGGTCACGCTATTGCTAATCCTGAATGTACCTTCGTCACCCGCGGTCTGAGTGTCCAGAACCTGCCCGATCTTGGCGTTGGTAGTTGAATCGTAGAGTTCCATGTACAACGACATTTCACCGGCAGTTGCCGAGTATGTCCTGCTCATGCTGGCTGTTTTCAGGTCAGGCGCGGTGACATCCAGGTTGACAATTGCCGGGCGAAGCAGCAAAACGTTCTCACCCGTGTTCTGCACAACCTCATACCCGCCTTTCTCCAGGACCTTGGTGAATTCTTCGTTGAATGCCGCTGACAATGCATTCTTGATCCGGTCCATATCACTGTCGCGGACCTGGTTCTGCAAGCTTCGTTGATCACGGTTGTAATCACGTTTCCAGTTCTTCTTAAAAGCAACCGAGCAATCAACCAGCATTACCTGTGTATAGGGCTCTAACGTAGCGCCATCCTGCCAATAGACAGCATCGACATGTTTGCTCTCAACTCTGTTGAGTCCGTCCTCGGTCACCGCTGGAAATTTGTCTTTCGCAATAGCCGTTCCCGAAAACGCGATCATGCAAAGAAACAATATTGCCGTTCTGGTTACTATGTTTTTCATATTTCGATCCTCAAGACTTCGGGTCAATTATCTGTCATCAGATAAGAAATTGTACCTGCCGCATCGCTTGCGTCAATGCCAATCAACTGGCTGTCGGCACCCGCGCCTGGGCGTCCTCTTGTTTGCAGCATTTGACTTGAATCCCTTTCAGTAAAGGTAGTGACTTCACCTTCGGTTGCTCCCTGTTATTCAGGGGGTCGGTAACAAAACGATCACCCATTCATTCGCGACCTGCAAAGCTGCCCCCCAACAGGCACAGGTATTTGCGTTTCTCTTTTGCTAGACTCCCCTCCTGTTTCCAACCTGACACAGGAACTCACGTGAAAAAACTGATTACGCTCCTGGCATTGTTGTCCCTGGCAGCATGCAACAAAGAATCCAACGAGATCGCCAGCACCGCTGATGCGGTCGATTCACCTGCAGCACTGCCCGCCGGCATCACGCTGGTGGAAGAATTCAAGGGTGATGACAGTGGCATTTCCATCCCCTACGCCAAGTACAAGCTGGCCAACGGCCTGACCGTGATCCTGCACGAAGACCACTCCGACCCGCTGGTGCACGTGGATGTAACCTACCACGTGGGTTCCAACCGCGAGGAAGTCGGCCGTTCAGGCTTTGCGCATTTCTTCGAGCACATGATGTTCCAGGGCTCGGCCAACGTGGCTGACGAGGAGCATTTCAAGATCGTTTCCAACGCCGGCGGTACGCTGAACGGCACGACCAATTCGGACCGCACCAATTATTTTGAAACCCTGCCGGTCAACCAGCTCGAAACCGCCTTGTGGCTTGAAGCCGACCGCATGGGCTTCCTGCTCGAAGCCGTCACCCAGGAAAAATTCGAGGTGCAGCGCGAAACGGTCAAGAACGAACGTGGACAGCGCGTGGATAACCAGCCCTACGGCCGCGTGTTTGAGACCCTCGGTGTATCCCTTTACGAGCAGGATCACCCGTATTACTGGCCGGTCATCGGCTGGATCGAGGACCTGAACCGTGCTGACGTCAACGATCTGAAACGCTTCTTCCTGCGTTGGTACGGCCCCAACAACGCGGCGCTGACCATCGGTGGTGACATCGACCCGATGGCGACACTTGAGCTGGTTAACAAGTACTTTGGTCCAATCCCGGCAGGACCGGAGGTTATCAATCTGCCCAAGCAACCGGCCAAGCTGGACGCTGACCGTTATGTCACGCTGGAGGACAACATCCACCTGCCGGCCCTTGCCATTACCATGCCGACGGTTTATGCCCGTCACGATGACGAGGCCGCACTCGACACGGCCGCCCAGATCATTGGCCAGGGCCAGGCCTCGCTGCTGTACCAGCGACTGGTCCAGACCGGCCGCGCCGTGCAGGCCAACATCAGCCACCCCTGCCGCGAGCTGGCGTGCACGATGAATTTCATCGTTGTACAAAATCCGGCCTCGGGAGAAACCCTGACTGAGATGGAAGCCGCCGTGCGTGAAACCCTGGATGAGTTCGCCGAACGCGGGGTCAGCGAGGACGACCTGCAGAAGTTCAAGGCCCAGTATGAAGCGGGCCAGGTATTTGGCTTGCAAAGCGTGGCTGGCAAGGTCTCCACGCTGGCGGCATTCCAGACGTACACCGGCAGCCCGGCAGGTATCGCCGAGGATATCCAGCGTTACCTGAATGTCGAGTTGGAAGACGTAACAAGGGTGTTCAACCAGTACATTGCCGGAAAACCGGCCGTGATCCTGAGTGTCGTGCCAAACGGCAAGGTGGAACTGGCAGCGAAACCGCAGAATTTCGAAGCGCCGGAGCGCGACATCCCCGAACAATTTGCCGATAAAGGCAGTGAACTGGCCTTGCGGCCTGCACAGGACAACTTTGACCGCAGCCAGAAACCGGTTCCAGGCGCCAACCCCTCCGTCGAGTTGCCGGCCATCTGGGATACCAGGCTGGCCAACGATGTACGCGTACTGGCAGTGCCCAATGCAGAGACACCCACGGTGACCATCCGGGCCAGTTTTGCCATGGGTCAGCGGGATGAACCAGGCGGCAAGGCCGGGCTGACGTCACTGACGGCCGCCCTGATGGGAGAAGCCACGCTGGAGCGCAGCGCGGCGGAATTCACCGAGGCGCTGGAACGCATCGGCGCCACGGTCAATGTCAACGCCGGACCGTACCAGACCACGGTGACTGTCAATACGCTGAGCAAGCACCTGGACAAGGCCATGGCGCTGATGATGGAGCGTACGCTTAAACCGGCCTTCACACAGGAAGACTTTGACCGCATCAAGCACCAGACCATCGAGGGGTTGATGGCCGCACGCAAGACGCCCAATGGCCTGGCCGGACGGGCGATCAATTCCGTGCTGTATGGTGCCGAGCACCCATTGTCTTACCCGATGGCCGGTATCCCCAAAACGGTTGAGGCTATCACGCTGGATGATATAAAAGCCTATTACGCAGCGCATTTTCCCGCGCACCTGACCGGCATCACGCTCAGCTCGAGCCTGCCGCAGCCGGAGATCATCTCTGCTCTGCAGGGATTTGCCGAACTTGATGTCAAGGAACCGTTCCGCGTGCCCATTGGCGCGCTGCCCACGATCCAGGAACGCAAACTGTACCTGGTCAACAAGGAAGGTGCCGCGCAATCCAGCCTTCGGACCGCACAGCCATCCATCAAGTACGATGCACTGGGTGACTATTACAAGGCCGGACTGGCCAACTTCAACCTCGGCGGCACTTTTAATAGCCGTATCAACCTGAACCTGCGTGAGGACAAGGGTTATACCTATGGTGCCCGCACCCGCTTCAGCGGTGGACAGGAATTCGGCAGCTTCGGTTTCTCAAGCGAGGTCAACAAGGACGCGACAGCAGCATCGGTTACAGAAGTGCTGAATGAGCTTGAAAGTTACGCCGCCGACGGCATGAGCGAGGAGGAATACGACTATATGCGTTCCGCCATTGGCCAACGCGATGCCCTGCAATACGAAACCCCGGGGCGCAAACTGGGCCTGCTGAATAACATTTTGCGTTATGACCTGCCGCTGAACTATCGCACGCAGCAAAACAACATCCTCAAGGAAACCGACCGCGAGACACTGAACACGCTGGTGAACCGGCTTATCGAGCCGGACAAAATGGCCATCGTGGTGGTCGGTGACGAGGCCAGCATCCGCGAGGAACTGGAAGCCCTGGGTATGCCCATTCAGAAACTGGATGAGGATGGTTTCGCGATCGAGTAATTAAACAAAGGATCAGGTTTATATTACAGCCTGCTTCAAGGGTTTCAATATGGAACGTGGCGCGGCGAGAAACTCGGTACAGGCCGCGTTATCCGTTTCATCTGTAAACGGGTAGCGGGTTTCCTCAAGAAAGCGGTGGAACGCGTCCTCATCGCCCTCTGGCACTATGAAACCGGCCAGGATACGGGCATTGGCTGCGGCGTGGTTGCGGTAGTGAAACAGGCTGATCGACCAGCGACCGGCCAGTACTTTCAGAAATTCGAGCAGGGCACCGGGGCGTTCGGGAAATTCAAACCGGTAAATACGTTCACGCTGGCTGGATGGTAAACGTCCGCCGACCAGGTGACGCAGATGCAGTTTGGCCACCTCGTTCCCCGACAGGTCCTTGACGCCGTAACCGGCATCCTCGAGCCTGGCCTGTAAATGTCCGACTGGCTCCTCCAGTCGCACACCGACAAATACATGTGCCTCGCGCTTGCCGGCAAAGCGGTAATTGAACTCGGTTACCGAGGACTGCCCGAGAGCCTCGCAGAACTCGAGGAAGCTGCCCGGACGTTCGGGGATGGCCACTGCCATCAGCGCCTCGATACCCTCACCGAGCGCGCAGCGCTCCACCACGTGACCGAGACGGTCAAAATTGACATTGGCGCCGCTCAGAACGGCCACCCAGTCACCTTCCGGCAAGCTTCCGTCATCGTGGCTGGCCGCATACTGGATCGCACCCGCCACGGCCAGGGCGCCGGCCGGTTCCGCTACTGCGCGGACTTCTTCGAATATGGATTTCACCGCTGCACACACCTGGTCGACACTGACGATAATGACCTCGTCCACGAATTCCCGGCACATGTCGAACGTGGTTTGACCCACCTTGCGCACGGCGACACCGTCGGCAAAAATACCGGTCGTGCCTATATCCACGGGCTTGCCCGCCTCCAGTGCTGCATGCATGCTGGCGGCATCGGCAGGTTCTACCCCGACGATCCGCACTTCGGGGTATGCCGCCTTGACGACGGCCGCGACACCGGCCGCCAGACCGCCGCCGCCGACCGGCAGGAATATGATTCCCGGTGCAGCGCCGAGCTGTTGCGTGATTTCCACGCCGAGCGTGCCCTGCCCCACGATAACATCCGGGTTGTCGAATGGATGGACGAAAAAGGCACCGCTCGAACGGCTGAATTCCAGCGCCTTTTCACAGGCCTGGTCGTAGTCATCACCCACCAGTTCGATTTGCGCACCCAGCGCCTGTACTGCCCGGACCTTGATCTCCGGCGTGGTGCGCGGCATGAAAATGGTGGCTTCCACACCCTAGCTTGCGCGCCGAAAGCGCGACACCCTGCGCGTGGTTACCCGCCGATGCGGCCACCACGCCACTGGCGCGATCTTCACCGGACAATTGCCGGATACAGTTATGCGCACCACGTAGTTTGAAAGAGAATGTCGGCTGCAGGTCCTCGCGTTTCAACCACAGCTTCCTGCCGATACGTGCAGACAGACCGGGCGCCTCGTCCAGCGGCGTGCGCCGCACCAGGTCGTAAACCGACGCGGTTAATGCGCGACGCAGGTATTCCTGGGCGATGTCAGCCATTGGCCACACTCGACAGCCCTGCTTTGGGCAGTTTTTGGCGTACGGCAGCCCCCGCCGCTGCGGTCGTTAGCGTGCCGCCGAGGTCCGCAGTGCATTCACCAGCGGATATACAGTCCCGGATGGCCGTCTCGATGCTCTCCGCCACGTCTTTCATGCCCAGGCTGTACTCGAATAGCATTGCAACCGAAGCCAGCGTACCGAATGGGTTGGCCAGGCCTTTACCCGCGATATCGGGGGCTGATCCGTGGATCGGTTCATACAGGCCGATACTGCCGGCACCCAATGACGCTGAAGGCAACATACCCATGGACCCGGCCAGCACGGACGCCTCGTCGGTCAGGATGTCACCGAACATGTTTTCGGTCACGATGACATCAAAACGTGCCGGATCGCTGACCAGGAACATCGCCGCAGCATCCACCAGCATGAATTCCAATTCCACGTCGGGGTAATGACTGGCCATCACTTGCGTCGTCACTTTGCGCCACAGCCTGGACGTGGCCATGACGTTGGCCTTGTCGATCATCGTCAGCTTGCCACGGCGTGTACGCGCAATTTCGCCTGCACGTTTGACCACTCGCTCGACTTCCTCGCGTGAATAAGCAACAGCTGTCCATGGCGTATTCATCGCCTTCCTGTTTTTCGCCGAAGTAGCTGCCACCGGTCAGTTCCCGCACCACCATCATGTCCACGCCTTCCAGGTATTCGGGCTTCAGCGGGCTGGCGTCAAGCAGGCTGGGATGCAGGCGCACCGGGCGTAAATTGGCGTACAGGCCCAGTTCCTTGCGTATTTTCAGCAAACCCTGCTCGGGGCGCACGGCTGCATCCGGGTCGGACCATTTCGGGCCACCCACTGCACCCAAAACCACCGCGTCTGCCTCACGACACGCCGCCAGGGTTGCATCCGGCAGCGGATTGCCGGTGGCGTCGATGGCCGCGCCGCCAATCAACGCGGATTCCATTTTGATATCCAGGCCGTGTATTGCGGCCACTGCCCTGATCAACAATTCCGCTTCGTTCGTCACCTCCGGCCCGATACCGTCGCCCGGCAACAGCACGATTCGAATACTCATGTCCTTTCCTCGTATGCAGTGATGGAGTCTTCCGCATGAAGCAGAAAATCTAACCTGTCCAGGCCGCGCAGCAGGCAATGCCGCGCAAACGGGTCGATATCGAAGGACCAGGTCTGCCCCTTACCGCCTGCAGCAGTGAAACTGACCGTGCATTGCTCCAGGTCAACCGTGATCTCTTCGCCATCCATCTGCAGCAAGCGGGCGTGCTGCTCCTGTTCCAGCACCACCGGTAACAAGCCGACATTCTGCGAGTTGTTGCGGAAGATGTCGGCAATCTGCGAACTGATGACCACGCGGAAACCAAAACCCAACAGGGCATGCGGGGCATGTTCGCGCGAGGAACCACAACCGAAGTTGTGACCCCCGACCAGGATCGGGCACTGTTGCGCCCGCGCGCTGTTCAACACGTGGCCGGGGCGTGGCGTGCCATCGGCGTCATACCGCCAATCGGCAAATGCATGTTCACCCATGCCGTCAAAATCCGTAGCGGTCAGGAAACGCGCGGGGATGATCTGGTCGGTATCTATATTTTCCTGCTCCAGCACCAGGATGGAACCAGTCAGCTTGTCAAAGGCCCGCATCAGGCAACCTCCTGTATGGCCGGCAGTTCCACGACCCCGGCCACGCGCCCCAGCACGGCGCTGGCCGCAGCAGTTGCCGGGCTGGCCAGCAAGGTGCGTGAACCTGAGCCCTGGCGGCCCTCGAAATTCCGGTTCGAGGTCGAAACCGCTGTTTTGCCGGGGGCAACCATGTCGCCGTTCATGGCAATACACATGGAGCAACCCGGCAGACGCCATTCCGCGCCCGCGGCAGTCACTACTTCATGAAGGCCCTCGGATTCGGCCTGCCTGCGTACCATGTCGGAGCCCGGCACCACCAGCATGCGCACGTGGCTGGCAATACGCCGTCCGCGCAGCACCTCGGCCGCGGCACGAAGGTCGGTGATCCTGCCGTTGGTGCAACTGCCGATAAACACCACGTCCACCTTTCTTTCCGCCAGTGACTGTCCTTCGTTGAAACCCATGTACTGCAAGGCCTTGGCCTGGCTGGCCGATGCCGCGCGTGGCACCGGTTGGCCGATTGGCACCGACATTCCCGGATCGGTCCCATAGGTTATCGTGGGTTTGATCACCGAGCCGTTCAGTTCGATCTCTTGATCAAACATGGAACCCGTATCAGTAGCCAGTTTCAGCCATTGCGAAGCGGCCTCGTCGAAAGCTTCATCTCGTGGCACCCTGTCCCTGCCACGCAGGTAGTCAATGGTGGTTTGATCCGGCGCGATCATACCGGCCCGCGCACCGGCCTCGATGGTCAGGTTGCACAAGGTCATGCGGCCTTCCATATCCAGCTTGCGGACCGCCTTACCGGCATACTCGATTACGTATCCCGTGCCACCATTCATACCGAGATGATTGATGATGTGCAGGGCCAGATCCTTGGCGGTCACGCCGTCATTCAATGCACCATTGACGGTAATGCGCATGCTTTTCGGCTTGTTCTGCAACAGGCACTGTGTCGCCAGCACGTGACCGACCTCGGTGGTGCCAATGCCGAACGCCAGCGCACCAAACGCGCCGTGTGTGCTGGTGTGGCTGTCACCACAGACGATGGTCATGCCGGGTTGCGTGGCACCCAGTTCAGGCCCCATCACGTGCACGATACCGCGTGACGGGCTGTCCCAGTCGGCCAGCGCAATACCGAATTCCCGGCAGTTGTCACGCAGGGTCTGTACCTGTCTGCGCGCCTGTTCGGTGATGTAAGGACGCCTGCCGTCGGCCCCTGCAGCCAGTGTCGGGGTCGAATGATCCAGCGTGGCCAACGTACGTTCCGGCTGGCGTACCGCAACACCTTTCTCACGCAGCAGGTCAAAACCCTGTGGTGAGGTCACCTCGTGCACCAGGTGCAGGTCGATGTAGATGATGGCCGGCGTGGAGTCGCTTTCCTGTTGCACCAGGTGCGCATTCCACAGCTTGTCAAACAGGGACTGTGGAGCAGGTTCAGGCGGCATTGGATTGCGTCATTTGCTCGGCGTTGCGAATGGCCCTGTTGACGATTTCCAGCAGCGCTTCGGCACAAGCTGCAACGATATCCGTTGAAAGCCCTGTACCGCTGTATTCCACGCCATCCACGGTCGCCCTGATCGTGGCCTCGCCCTGTGCGTCCTCGCCCAGCGAGATACTGCGCATGGCCAGGTTGAGCACGGCGATCTCCGTTTCGGTAACCTGCTCAAGCGCATGCACCATGGCCTCCACTGGCCCGTCACCTTCTCCGGTGTGGGTACTGGTGGTACCGTCCTCGTGTGCCAGCGTCATGGAAACGGCCGGTTCGGTTTCGCCGTTGACGCAGCTAGACCACGTTCAAAAAGTTCAGCGACCACGGTCCGTTGGTGCCGATCTCGTAACCGGTGATGATGGCCTCGAGATCCGAGTCATAAACCCGTTTCTTGACATCGGCGAGATCCTTGAAGCGCTCCATGATCTTTTCGGTTTCTTCATTACCCAGTTCGTAACCCATTTCCTTGGCACGGTCCACGACCGCGTGACGGCCACTGTGTTTGCCGAGGATCAGTTGTGAATTACGCAAACCGACATCCTGCGGTTTCATGATTTCGTAGGTCTCGGGTGACGCCAGCATGCCATGCTGGTGGATGCCCGCCTCGTGGGCGAAGGCATTTTCACCGACGATGGCCTTGTTGCGTGGTACGAAGTTACCGGTCACCGCAGCCAACAGGTGACTGGCCGTGGTCAGGCGGGTGGTATCAACCCCGACTTCCACGTCATAGTGATCAGCACGGGTGCGCAAGGCCATGACGACTTCTTCCAGTGCACAGTTACCGGCCCGTTCCCCGATACCGTTGAGCGCGCACTCGATCTGTGTTGCACCGCCTTCCACCGCAGCCAGCGAATTGGCCACGGCCAGGCCGAGATCATTGTGGCAATGTGTGCTGACGGCAACGTTTTCGATACCCGGAACCGTGCTGCACAGCCAACTGAACAGACTGTACATCTCCGACGGCGTGGAGTAACCCACCGTGTCAGGGATGTTAACGGTGGTGGCGCCAGCTTCGATCACCGCCTGCAGCACCTCGGCCAGGAATCCGCGTTCGGTGCGGATCGCGTCTTCGGCGGAAAATTCCACGTTATCGCAAGCCGAGGCCGCCAACCTGACGGCATTGACCGCGTGCCGGACCACTTCTCCGCGGCTCATACCGAGCTTTTCCTTGCGGTGGATCGGGCTGGTTGCGATAAAGGTGTGGATACGGGCTTTCTCTGCAGGCTCCAGCGCCTTGATCACACTTTCGATATCACCGGGTATCGTGCGACACAAACCGGCGATGACCGGGCCCTTGATTTCTTCAGCAATCGCCCTGACCGCGTTGAAATCACCCGGTGATGCGGCGGGAAAACCCGCTTCGATGATATCGACCTTGAGATCGGCCAGCGACCGGGCGACCCGCACCTTCTGGCCCAGTGTCATGCTGAAACCCGGGCTCTGTTCCCCGTCCCTCAGCGTCGTGTCAAAAATCTGGATTCTGCGGCTCATCAAGTTCTCCTGGTTACTGGCCGAATACCGGGCTTGGCCGGCTCGATTGGCATCAATTCAACAAAAAATACGTCGTGCAGGCGTTCAAGCTGACGTTTCAGCAAGTCACCTGAACGGGTCGAGGTAACCGTCACACCCAGTTCACGTCCGGCACCGTCCGGTTCACCAACGGTGCACGTTTTGATCATGAAACCCCTGCGCTCCATCAACCCCAAGGCCCTGATAACCGCTCCCTCTGCACTGCTGAGCTGAATATGCAATGTATAGTCCATGTCTTTATTTGCTCCCCGTTCCTGCTTTTGCGCTCATCATCTTGTGATTCGGCGCACCCGGCGGCACCAGCGGCCAGACGTTTTCCATCGAGTCGATGGCGACATGAAGCAAGGCGGCGCCTTTGCTGTTGAGCAACCATTCAAGCGCGTCATTGACCTCTGCGGGTTTCCCGATGCTTTTTGCCTGGAGGCCGAAGGCCCTCGCAACCCCGGCGAAATCAGGGTTGTCGTCCAGGTGGACCTCGCTGTAGTTACCATCGAAGAATATTTCCTGCCACTGGCGTACCAGGCCGAGCGCCGAGTTATCCAGCACGATGATCTTGACGTCGATGTCGTAGCGTTTGATCGTGGCGAGTTCCTGGATGTTCATCATGATCGAACCATCACCGGATACACAGACGACCGTCTTGTCGGGCATGGCCGTCTTGGCCCCGATGGCAGCAGGTACGCCGTAACCCATCGTGCCGAGCCCACCGGAAGAGATGAATTCCAGCGGGTCGTTGAAGCTGCAGTGTTGCGCGACCCACATCTGGTGTTGTCCAACGTCGGCGGTGATGACCATGTCCTCTTTCTTTGCGCGGGACAGATCGCGCAACAGCTTCGGGGCGTATATGCCCTTGGCCGGGGCGTCATAACGCCACGCAAATTCCTTTGTCCAGCCCCTGCACTGGCCACACCAGGTCTCATTGGCCTTCTTGTCCGGCCGTATACCTTCCAGGGCCGGTTTCAACTCGCTGACAATGGCCAGGTCCGCTTTGCGCAGCTTGGAAATTTCCGCCGCGTCGATATCGATATGGATGATGCGGGCCGAAGGTGCAAACTGCGACAAGTGACCGGTCGCCCGGTCATCAAAACGTGCGCCGACCACCATCAACAGGTCGCAATTCTGAACCGTGTGATTGGCTGCGCCGTTGCCGTGCATACCCAGCATGCCGACATAGTTCGGGTGCTCCGTCGGCATGACACCCAGGCCTTTCAGGGTGGAGGTCACCGGTAAACCGGTGCGCTCGATGAAATCACGGAAAGCCGCGACCGAATCAGATATGGCAATCCCGCCACCTGCGATCACCAGCGGCCGCTTGGCCTGTGACAACATCGCACTGGCTGTCAGCATCGCCTCTGCGTCCGGTTTACGAGCTGGCGGCAAGGGGGCAATCGCCGGGTGACAAGGCTTCACCCGTTCCCATCGACATATCCTTGGGCAGGTCGATCAATACGGGGCCGGGGCGCCCGCTTTGCGCCAGTTGAAACGCTTCGTTGACCACGCGCGGTATGTCGCCCACGTTGCGTATGATATAGCTGTGCTTCACGATCGGCAGCGTGATACCGAAGATGTCAACCTCCTGGAATGCATCGGTTCCCTGCAGCCCGGTCGGGACCTGGCCGGTGATGGCAACCATCGGCACCGAGTCCATGAACGCGTTGGCGATACCGGTGACCAGGTTGGTGGCGCCTGGACCGGAAGTCGCCATGCACACACCGGCCTTCCTCGTGACCCTGCCATAGGCGTCTGCCGCCAGGGCTGCACCCTGTTCGTGCCGGCACAGGAAGTGACGCATGCTGGAATTCACCAGGGCGTCATAGACGGGCATGATCGTACCGCCCGGGTAACCGAAGATGTGCTCCACGCCATTGCGTTCGAGCGCCTCGATCAGTATTTGCGAGCCAGTGCGCACCTGCGGGGCCAATTGGGTTGATACATTCATCGTGGATTCCTCAGGTTATCTCGGCCTTTTGTGGTTTGGCGATCCAGCTCATACGCTCACGCAGCTTGCTGCCGGTGACCTCGATCTGGTGCGCACGGCGCTCTGCCAGCATGGCCTTGTAGTTTTCAGAGCCGGACTTGTATTCGTCCATCCACTGACGCGCGAAACTACCGTCCTGGATGTCCTTCAAAACAGCCCGCATACGGTCCTTGACGGATTCATCGAGAATCCGGGGGCCGGAAACCAGGTCGCCATAAGAAGCGGTGTCGGAAATGAACTCGTACATCTTGTCGACGCCACCTTCGTACATCAGGTCAACGATCAGTTTCAGTTCGTGCAGGCACTCGAAATAGGCCGCCTCGGGCTGGTAACCGGCTTCTACCAGGGTCTCGAAGCCGTGGATCACCAATTGACTGGCGCCACCGCACAAAACGGCCTGTTCACCGAACAGGTCGGTCTCGGTTTCCTCGGCAAAGGTCGTATCCAGCACACCGGCCCGTGTACCACCCAGACCGTGTGCATAGCTCAGCGCCCGTTCGGCGGCCTCGCCCGTGGCATCCTGGTATACCGCGCGCAGACAGGGCACACCACGACCCTGTTCATACTGGCGCCGCACCAGGTCACCGGGGGACTTGGGTGCGACCATGATCACATCCACACCTTCAGGTGGTGTAATCGCAGAAAAATGCACGTTGAAACCATGTGCGAACAACAATGCATCGCCATCCTCGAGCCGGTCCCTGATCGCTTCAAAAATTTCAGGCTGCGCCATGTCCGGCATCAGCATACACACGACCTGCGCTTTTCCTGCCGCCTCGGCAAATGACATGACATCGAAGCCACTGGCGGCTGCATCGTCTGCAGATGGACCGCCTTCGCGGGCGCCGATGATTACCTGGTACCCCGAATCACGCAGGTTCTGCGCGTGCGCCTTGCCCTGGCTGCCGTAGCCCAGCACGGCTATGGTCTTGCCTTGTAGTGCGTCGCGTGTCACGTCTTGTTCGGTAAATAATTTCATTCCTTGGTTTCCTTTCTATTCATTATTTAAATCAGGTTTACAATTCCGGTAATAAAAAAACCCCGCTTCCTCTCGGTTGCGGGGTTTTTGCTGATCTTTTATCCGGTCTTCTAGATGATCGTTGCTACCCCGCTAAGCGTCGGAATAAGAACTAGGACTAGCACCAGAATGAGAGCGATACTTGCTTTCAACGAAACGTCATTCTCAGCCAGGCGTAGCCGCGCGAGCGACCTGGCCGGTGGTGACATCGAATTGTTGCAAATGCTGTGGCATAGGGCGCTTTATCCCATTCTGAAAAAGCGCTGTCAACCATTATTTTAATTTTTTCTAATAAAAGCCTTGCCGTAAGCCGCTTCAAGGCCGGGCCAAAACGGTATTTTTGCGCTGCTGGCATAATGCCTGGAGACTGCCAATCAGGTACAATGAAACGCTGATTCCGGCAGGGTCCAAATACTGCCGATCAGCCAGGATTTCCGGATTCTCAGGTCACAACGCGCCTGGTTTCGAGTACGCGTCGATGTGACCTCCTTCGAACAACGCAGATTTGACAACGGAGCAACAATAGTGAACAGCAAAATTGTAATCGTTGGCGCCAAGCGCACGCCCATTGGCTCTTTCCAGGGTCATTTCGCCACGGTCCCTGCAGACGAACTCGGTGCTGCCGCCATAAGCGGTGCACTCGAGCAAGCGGGCCTGGATCCCGCAACGGTTGATGATGTCCAGATGGGCTGCGTATTGCCGGCCGGTATCGGCCAGGCACCGGCCCGCATGGCCAGCCGCAAGGCAGGCATCCCGGATTCTGCTGGAGCTGTCATGATCAGCAAGGCCTGTGGTTCCGCCATGAAGACCATGCAGATCGGTCATGACCAGATACTGGCCGGGTCTTCTGAAATCGTCGTAGCCGGCGGCATGGAAAACATGACACTCGCACCCTACATCCTGCCGAAAGCACGGGGTGGTTACCGCATGGGCCACGGCCAGGTGCTGGATCACATGTTCTTCGATGGTCTGCAAAATCCCGACGATGGCCTGATGATGGGTGTATTTGGCGAACGCTGCGCGGAGAAATACGGTTTTACCCGCGAACAACAGGACGAATTTGCCATCGCTTCCATAGAACGCGCGCTGGATGCGATGAAAAACCAGTTCCAGCACGAGATCACGCCGGTCACGGTGAAATCACGCCGTGGTGAAACCGTGGTCAGCGAAGACCAGGAACCGCCATCCTGCAGGCTGGATAAAATCCCGCAGCTGCGGGCCGCTTTCAAGAAAGACGGTACAGTCACCGCCGCGTCTTCTTCAAAGATCTCCGATGGCGCTGCTGCCACGGTATTGATGTCGGCACAGAATGCTGCCGACAGGGGCATCACGCCGTTGGCGACCATCGTCGCCCACTCGACCTTCTCACAGGCACCCGAGTGGTTCACCACGGCGCCCATCGGTGCAATCGAATTGGTACTTGAAAAAGCCGGCTGGAGCGTGGATGACGTGGACCTGTTCGAAGTCAACGAGGCGTTTGCAACCGTCACCATGGCCGCCATGCATGAACTGAACATCGACCACGCAAAAATGAATGTCAATGGCGGTGCCTGTGCACTGGGTCACCCCATCGGCGCTTCGGGTGCGCGCATCGTCGTCACCCTGCTCAACGCACTGCAGCAACGTGGTCTGAAAAAAGGTGTGGCTGCATTATGTATCGGTGGCGGTGAGGCAACCGCGCTGGCGATTGAATTGACATAGGAGTTAACCCAAATGAACACGAATGAAATCAAAGCCCTGATCACAGGTGGTGTTTCCGGCCTTGGCCTGGCTGTTGCACGCAAGGTCGTTGCACTCGGTGGACAGGCCGTATTGCTCGATATCAACGATGAAGCCGCGAGCGCAGTGATCGCCGAACTGGGTGACGCGGTCAGCTACATCCGCACAGATGTCTCCTCGGAGCAGGAGGTACAGGATGCCGTGAACAGTGCCGTGGAGCGCATGGGCATGATCAACGCGGCGGTCAATTGTGCAGGCATCATCGGTGCCGCACGTGTATTGGGCCGCGAAGCACCCATGCCGCTGGATTTCTTCTCCAGGGTAATCCAGGTCAACCTGGTTGGCAGTTTCAATATCTGCAAAACCGCCGGTGCGGCGATGGAATCTAACGAACCCGGGCCCGATGGTGAGCGCGGTGTCATCATCAGCACAGCCTCGGTCGCTGCCTTCGAAGGGCAGATCGGCCAGGCTGCCTACGCTGCCTCGAAAGGCGGCATCGTCGGCATGACATTACCCATTGCACGCGAATTTGCCCGTATCGGTGTACGTGTCAATACCGTTGCGCCCGGAATTTTCTGGACACCGATGGTCGATGGCATGCCTGAGCACGTCCAGGAGGCTTTGTCCGCGTCTATCCCGTTCCCCAGCCGACTGGGCAAACCGGAAGAATTTGCTGAATTGGTTGTCCACATCATGCAGAATAGTTACATCAATGGCGAAACCATTCGTCTGGATGGCGCTGTCAGGCTGGCGCCGAAATAAGAGGAGGCCCAATGGAAACTTTTGCCGAGGTCAGACAGCATATTCTTGAAAATCATGCGCTTTTCATCGATGAACCCTTTCAGCTCGGGTTCGATTGCGCGGTCGAAGGCAGTGACAGGAAGCAGGCTATTTTTGTTGCCGAACTGAAAGCCGTGGATAACCGGCGCTACCTGAGAGTGGAATCGCTGATTTGTCCACTGGAGGATTTTGACGCGGAAAAGTGCCTGCGTATCAACCTGATACTGCGGGTTGGCTACCTGGCCGTGGGTGATCTCGAGGGCACGGCATACGTCAAGATGTGTCAGAACCTGCCCTACAGTTCGCTCGATGGTGAAGAACTGGAATATGTCATCAGCCACATCGCTCCGATGGCAGACCGCATGGAACAGGCGCTTGAATCGGCACACGATCTCGCATAAATAGTTAGCAGTATTTTTTAGAAAGGAAGGAAACAATGGAAGAAATCAAGGCCTTTTTCAGCGATGGACAATTTGTCGATTTACTGATCGCAGGTGCAATCAACCTGGCTATTGCTGCAGCCATATTCCTGGTCGGTAAGTGGATTGCCCATTTTGCCCAGAACGCACTTCAAAAATTACTGCGAAAACGCGAACTCGATGAGGTGTTGGTCGATTTCCTGGGCAATATCGTCTTTGCTTTAATTATCGTCGTTGCTGTCGTTGCGGCATTTGACCAACTGGGCATCCCCGCAACCTCCTTCCTGGCTATCATCGGTGCCGCCGGCCTGGCCATCGGCCTGGCGTTGAAAGACTCCTTGTCCAATTTTGCCTCTGGCGTGATGCTGGCGCTTTTCAGGCCCTTCACCAAGGGTGATTTTATTGAGGCAGCAGGTGTGACCGGGAGTGTTGATGAAATCCGTCTCGTCAGCACCACCCTGACCACCCCTGACAATAAGCTGATCATCGTGCCTAATTCGGCGATATACAACGACGCCATCACCAATTACTCGGCCAAGGACACACGCCGCATCGATATGGTGTTCGGCGTTGGTTATGACGATGACCTCAAGGTTGTCGCCGACGTGCTGACGAAGATCTGTGCCGAGCATCCGCAGGTGCTGCAAGAGCCAGCCACTGGTGTATTCATTTCCAACCTCGGTGACAGCAGTGTTGATTTTTCTGTCAGGCCGTGGGTCAAGACCGAAGATTACTGGGGTGTACGGGCTGAAATTCTCCGGACCGGCAAGATCGAACTGGAGGCTGCGGGTTGCAATATTCCGTATCCGCAAACCGATGTGCATCTCCACCAGGTTTCACCGGACGCATAACATTCCCAGGCCTTTGTGGCCCTGTGTACTGCTGTTGCTACTGGCAACGGCAGCACAGGGCGCAAGCTTGATTGGCTACGCGGAATTACCTGCTGATACTTTCCTGCACGGCCCGACTTCGGGCCAATTCATCGACCCCGTCAACGACCGCACACCACCATTCACGGACCAGCAACCCGTGCAGGGCTTTTCCGCGCTGCTGAAATACAAAAACGGCGCCTACCTGGCGCTGAGCGATAACGGCTTTGGCACACGTGACAATTCCGCCGATTACCTGTTGACCTACTACGTGGTGCAGCCCGATTTCCGAACAGCCAATGGTGGCAACGGCAGCATCAAGGTCACGGACATCGTGCGCTTGCGTGACCCGGACAAGCACCTCCCCTTTGCCATTACACGCGAAGAAGACCGTCTGCTGACCGGTGCTGATCTGGACCCTGAATCCGTCCGCCTCGGCTTGGACGGTAGCCTGTGGATCGGTGAAGAATTCTTTCCCGCCTTGCTGCATTTCAGCGCCGGCGGCCAATTACTGGAACCGCCATATACGCTCAAGGGTCTTGCTTCAGTAGATCACCCGGCCGGGTTAACCGCCACCCTGCCCCGCTCACGGGGTTTCGAGGGTATGGCGCAGTCACCGGATGGAAAACTGTTGTACCCAATGCTGGAAGGCGCATTGATCGGCGCGGAACCCGGCTTGAACATTTACACCTTTGACAGCCGGGCAAAGCAATTTATAAACGCCAGGGCCGATGAGCCCAGTTACCGCTACCGGCTCGATGATGACGCCACCGCCATCGGGGATTTCACGATGTATTCGGAAACTGCTGGCCTGGTGATTGAACGTGACTCCGGGCAAGGTGCCGAGGCCGGGTTGAAGAAGGTTTACGGGGTGGATTTCAGGCAAATTGATAAAGACGGGTTCCTGATCAAGACCCTGGTCGCAGATCTGCTGGATATTGCTGACCCCCACGACCTGGACCAGGATGGCAAACTGCAATTCCAATTCCCGTTCTGGACCATCGAAGGCTTAGCAGTCATCGATGCCACCACCATCGCTATCGTTAATGACAACAACTACCCGTTTGGTGCGGCCCGTGGTGTTGGGCCTGAAAACACCGAGATGATCCTGCTGGAAATCCCGACTTTGCGGTAGCGGCGACCCTGTGGGAACAGCGCCTTGCCGAAATTCTGCTTCAATCTATCGCCCGATGGCTTGCCGGTGTCGGCTCCCGGCCCTGCAGCCCTTCGGGCTACCCTCTCCTTCGAGCCGTCTTAACGGGGCCGGCCTCACAGGACATCCTGTCCTGGGCGACCTGCAATGGACATCCCGTCCATTGCTCCCCTAACGGCCCTCAGGATTCGGTGCTCAGAGGTCACCCACACCGGCAAACCACCGGGCTGTTATGAAGGGATCAGTCGCGATTGTTCTCAGGTTCTACAGCTGAGCGCTTCAAGCTGTGCCGGGGTATTCCTTACCCGGGACCGTAATTCGTCGGGATACGACACCGAGCGCCCATGGCAGGGATTGTTCCCGACAATCCCCTGCATTTCCTCCATCCCTGGAGGTCAGATGGCTTGAGCGTGCCCCGGGAAGGAATACACGGCACAGCCTGAGGGAGGATGAGTCAGTCTCGTGTCATCCAGACCCTTGCCCGCAAGCCGAGGGATGTTGAATAACCCACTGACCGGCCGGCGATTTTCCCCTCTTCATTAATGACAAAATAGGTTGGAAAAGCTTTGATCTGCCAGTCAGCGGATGTTTGTGCGTTACCCAGCAACACCGGCAGGCTGACACCGGTCTCTTTGATGAACTCACGAACCTCGTCCAGGTCGCCATAATCGAGCGCGACCACCCTCGCCCACGCGAGATCACCACTCGCCACCAGGCTGTCAAGGTTATCGATGCTTTTCTTGCAGTAAAAACACCACGGCGCGAAGAAATAGATCACCCCGGTCTGCCCCGGTTCCATGACGTTCTCGGCCCGCATATCATCCAGCCAGACGGATTCGAGCCGCGGCATGTGTTCATCATCCGGCAGGTTGCGGGTCTGCCATGCACTGATCAGCAGGAACACCAGGATGAGCAATGCGACATCAAATAGCAATGATGCCCAGTAACGACTGCGGAGTGCTGTCCAGACACCCCTGATCGTGCGACTCATTGCCCTTCATCTCCCCATAGCAGCCGATCCACCGCGCCACGGTAGCCAAAGTGTTCCAGGTCGACTTTGCCGTCCAGGAATACCACGCCTTCTTCTTCCAGCAGGTCTTTCTGTCTTTGCCAGCCGTGTGAGTCTTCCGGAAACGAGATTTTTCCCTGCGCGTTGATCACCCGGTGCCACGGCAGGCGAATACCGCGTGGAGCCCGCCTGAGCGCCTGGCTCACACGCCGCGCCATCCTGGGCATACCGGCGAGACGGGCCACTTCGCCATAGGTCAACACGTGACCGGGTGGTATCTCACAGACCACCTTCCAGACGTTTTTATGCCAGTTGCCATCGGCGGCTTGATCTGTTTTTTTGTCTGCAGCCATCTTTGTAATCACGCCGGTTTCTGCCGGCCGAAAAATATTATTCGCACGGTTACTTTGAGTCGCATGACAAGGTAGCATGTTGGCATACGCAATTCACCCGGAGACAGACATGACACAAAAAGCGGATACCAAATTCAGACGCGAGGCTGACCGCGGCAGCCACGAATATGAGCTGGCCTGCGAGGTGCTCGACGCCGGCAAGCTCTGCCATGTGGGTTTCACACTGGACGACCAGCCCTATGTTATCCCGATGGCATATGCCCGCATGGGCAGACAGTTGCTGATCCACGGCTCGGTGGCCAGCCGGGTGATGAAAACCCTGGCCTCAGGCGCACGCTGTTGCGTCACGGTGACGCATTACGATGGCCTGGTCTACGCCCGTTCCACGTTTAACTCTTCCATGAACTACCGTTCAACGATGGTATTCGGCACAGCGCATGAGATCACCGATCTCGATGAAAAGCGCAAATCCATCCAGGCGCTGGTGGATCACCTGATGCCCGGCCGCCGCACAGATCTGCGAAAATCCACACCCCAGGAACTCAACGCCACCACCCTGCTGGCGCTTCCGATCGAAACCTTTTCCACCAAGTGCCGGACAGGCCCACCGAATGACAAGAAGTCCGACCTGGATGCGGAAGTCTGGGCAGGAGTTGTACCGCTGGAGTTAACCGCAGGCGAACCAATAGATGCACCGGATATTTTGCCGGGAATGAAACAACCGGATTACATCTGATATGACAAAACTGTAGGAGGGACCGGCTTGTCCGGTCGCGAATATCTTTCAACAATCAAATCGCGATCAGCAAAGCTGATGGCCCAGACCAGCTTCTCTCGCCGCGATTTTTAAAATAACAACGAGGACAAATGATGGATTTAAATTACCAATGGCATGACCTGATCGGCAACCTGGGTGTAGTACTGATCGTGGGACCGTATTTCTGGATGCAGATCGGGCGAATTTCCGGCCAAAGTCCGGTTTACTCACTTGTCAACGCGGTGGGTGCGGCCTTTATCCTCGTGTCGCTCTATTTCAACTTCAACCTGTCGGCGGCAATCATCGAGATATTCTGGCTGGCCATCAGCCTGATGGGTGCGATCCGGGTATGGGTTAAGTCGGCGACGGAATGACGTTGAGAACCCTGGGATTCAGTCGTCTTTCTTGCCCGCAGCCCGTTGCGAGGCTGCCAGGATACCGCGCAGGATATTGACCTCGTTCTGATCCGGCCGAGCCCGGTTGAACAGGCGGCGCAATCGTGCCATCAGACGCTTGGGCTGCTCCGGATTCAGAAACTGTATATCCAGCAGTGTTTCCTCGAGATGCTTGTAAAACAGCTCCATTTGGCCCGCATCCACCGGTACCCAGTCCAAGGGATCAACCCTGATCTCCGCCTCGCCGATAGCCGCCATCCTCAGTTCATAGGCCATCACCTGCACGGCCTGCGCCAGGTTCAACGAGCCGTACTCGGGGTTGGTATCGATGTGTACCAGTTGGTGACAGCGCTGGATTTCATCATTTGTCAGGCCATAGCGTTCACGTCCGAACAATACCGCGATTTCCTGCCCTTCCTGTTCCGCCAATGCGCTTTTGGCGGCCGCGCGCAGGTCCATCTGCGGCATCGGCAGGCTGCGCAGGCGTGCGCTGGTGCCAAGCACCAGGCTGCAGCCGTCGAGTGCGGATTCCAGCGAGTCGTGCACCGTCGCGTGCTGTAGCAGGTCGTCCGCGCCGGAGGCCATGGCGGTTGCATCCGCGCTGGGGAAGGTCTTTGGTGTAACCAGGTGCAGCTTGCTCAGGCCCATCACTTTCATGGCCCGTGCGGTCGCACCGATGTTGCCCGGGTGGGTAGTATTGATCAAAACAAAGCGTATCGATGACAATCTTGCTGCCACCTGCGCCTCGCTTCTGTTATCCTTTTCCGCCTTCGAGTTCATTTGCTTGTTTTTTCTTTCAAGGTGTTATGGCCATGGCCCATCCAGCGATCAATATTGCAGTTAACGCAGCCCACATTGCCGGTGACCTGTTGCGCCAGGAACTACCCAAGGTTGCATCGATTCCGGTCACCCGCAAGGCACGGCATGACTATGTTACTGAAATCGACGAGACCAGCGAAGCAAAAATTATCAACGAGATAAAACACTATCACCCGGATCACGCGATACTTGGCGAAGAAAGTGGTGAGGTGGGCAAGAGTGAGTATGTCTGGATCATCGACCCGCTGGATGGTACCAGTAATTACCTGCACGGCATGCCGCATTTTGGTATTTCCATTGCGCTGCAAGTAAAGGGACGCGTGGAACACGGTGTGATTTACGATCCGATGCGTGACGAGATGTTCACCGCCAGCCGTGGCAACGGCGCTTACCTCAACAACACACGCATCAGGGTGTCTGCACGCACGGGCCTGGATGATGCGGTGATAGCAACTGCTTTCCCATTCCGCCAACGTGGAATGATGGCAGTCTATACCGGCATTTTCAGCGATGTGTACCGGAAGATCGAAGACATCCGGCGCAATGGTGCAGCGGCACTCGATCTCGCGTGGGTGGCAGCCGGACGCGTGGATGCATTTTTTGAGATCGGTTTGAAACCCTGGGATGTAGCGGCCGGCGCCCTTTTGGTCAGGGAAGCCGGTGGTGTCGTTTCTGACTTTGACGGCAGCGATGCAGTGGAGAATTCACACTCCGTGCTGGCCGCGCCGTACAAGCTGATGACACCGCTTAGGAAGATCATCGAACCCAGATGGGCCAAGGCGAAACGGTAGTAATCGAGCTGCTACTAATATGATCGCTCCTCGGCAACTGCTCCTGCGTTGCTCTACCTCCTGCATCCCTGCAGTCGTGCGCGTCTGACCTCCAGGAACGGAGGAAATGCAGGGGGTTGTCGGGAACAGTCCCTGCCCAGCCCGCGATCTACCGTTCATCCTGAACATAATCGAGCCGCGCTGGGCAAAGGCTAAGCGATAGCCATCAACGCCTTGTAGGAGCCCGCTTGCGGGCGATGTTTCGACGATCACGATGTTGGTTCGGCCCCAAGGGGCCTCCTACAGATCTGCTCCTCACGAAGCAAATTATTCTGGACACAAAAAAGGCGCCCGCAGGCGCCTTTCTCGAAGCGTATTGATTGTCAGGGCCTGACGTCGAGCTTGGCGCCTTCTTTTTCCACTTCCATCAAATCGTACTTGCTGACACCCAATTGCAACAGTGCCGTGCTCGCGACATAGATGGATGAGTAAGTACCGATCACAACACCAGTAATCAAGGTGAATGCGAAGCCATGTATGATCTCACCGCCAAAGAAGAACAATGCAAACAGCACGATCAATGTCGTGGTGGACGTCATGATGGTGCGTGCCAGCACTTCGTTGATCGACGTGTTGACGACTTCCACGGGCTGCCGTTTGCGGTAGCGCGGGAAATTCTCACGGATTCGGTCAAACAGCACGATCGTATCATTCAACGAGTAACCGACCACGGCCAGGATGGCGGCCACGACGGTCAGATCGAACTCGATCTGCACCAGGGAGATCATTCCCATGGTGATGATGACATCATGGCACAGGGCTGCTACTGCGCCCACCGAGAAACGCCATTGGAAGCGGAACATGACGTACAGGAACACACCAACCATGGCGTAGATAACTGCCAGCACACCCTGCTCTTTCAACTCGTCACCGACCTGCGGGCCGACGAACTCCACACGGCGCATATCAATATCGCCCTCCACGCCCTGGCTCAACGCCGCCAGCACACGGGTGGACAACTCTGCACTACTCTCTTCAATCCCGGTCGGCGGAATTCGAACCACGATATCAGTGGCCGCGCCATAGGTTTGAACGATGGAATCAAAGCCTGCGTTAGCCAGGTTATCCCTGACATCGGTGGTGTTGGGTGCTGTCGGGAAACCGACCTCGATCAGCGTGCCACCGGTGAAGTCCAGGCCAAAATTCAGGCCACGCGTATACAGGGATGCTATCGAGACGACAATCAGGACGGCCGAGAAAACCAGCGCGATCTTGCGCCGGCTCATGAAATCAATTGTGGTTGTACGATTCAGAAATTTCATGTCAGTTCCCTAAATTGCCAGCTTGCGGACACGTTTCTGGCCGCCGTAAATCAAGTTGATCACCGCACGTGTGCCCATGATCGCCGTGAACATGGAGGTCACGATACCCAGCGACAGCGTTACCGCGAAGCCCTTGATCGGGCCGGTTCCAAACAGGAACAGCACAAACGCCGCGATCAGCGTGGTGATATTGGCATCCGCGATGGTTGAAAATGCCTTTTCGTAACCTGCGCGGATACTGGCTTGCGGCGTATTCTTGTTGCGTAACTCCTCGCGTATTCGTTCGAAGATCAGCACGTTGGCGTCAACCGCCATACCGATGGTCAACACGATACCGGCGATACCCGGCATGGTCAGCGTTGCGCCCAGCATGGACAGCAAGGAGACCAGCAACACCAGGTTGGCAAACAGGGCCAGGTTGGCTACCAGGCCGAAGACCCTGTAATACAGGGCCATGAAAACCAGCACCAGTACAAAACCGATCATTACGGCTTTCTTGCCCTGGTCCACGTTGTCCTGTCCCAGGCTCGGGCCCACGGTACGTTCTTCGACGATTTCCATCGGCGCCGCCAGCGCACCAGCCCTGAGCAACAAGGACAGTTGCGAAGCTTCGTTGATGGAATCCAGCCCGGTGGTCTGGAAGCGCTTGCCAAACGGCTCACGCACCACGGCGACACTGATCACGTCTTCGATCTTGCGGCCATTGGGCTTCTGTTCGATATACACCACCGCCATGCGGTTACCCACGTTATCGCGGGTGAAGTCCAGCATGCGCTTGGAGCCAACGCCGTCCAGCGTCACGCTGACCGACGGCTGCCCGGTCTGCTGGTCAAACGATGCGGAAGCACCGATCAGCTGGTCACCGGAAACGATCAGGCGCTTTTTGAGCAGGATCGGGTTGCCTTCATAGGTATACATACGGGATTCGGGTGGAATGCGACCGGTCTGCGCAGCAGTAAACGCATCGTTGGCCTCGTCAACAGCACGGTATTCCAGGGTCGCCGTTGCACCGATGATCTTCTTCGCTTCAACCGTATCCTGTACACCCGGCAACTGCACGACCACGCGGTCTGCACCCTGCTGCTGGATGACCGGCTCGGCCACACCGAGTTCGTTGACTCGGTTACGTAAGGTGGTGATGTTCTGTTTCAGCGCGGTTTGCTGCAAGGCCAGTAACTGCTGTTCCTGGACCGTGGCCGAAATACCAAAGGTCTCCCCGGCCGGCAGCTCCGTTACATTCAGCCCCTGCAGGCTCTGGTCAGTACGCATCAGGTTCAGGGTCCGGTCACGGTCTTCGGCGGAACGCAACATGACCATCACGGCATCGCCCTCGTGCCGAACCGACACATAACGGATGCCCTGCTCACGCAATACCGCACGGATGTCGTCCACGAACCGGTCCAGCTGCTGGCCACGGGCCGTGTCCATATCAACCTGCATCAGGAAGTGCACACCACCCTGCAGGTCAAGACCCAGCGTCATTGGTTTGCCGCCAATGGCGCGCAGGAAATCCGGTGTGGCGTGGGCAAGGTTCAGTGCGACCACGAACTGATCACCCAGTTCTGCACGCACCACGTCGGCCGCCCTGATCTGGTCCTCGGTATTATCGAAGCGATACAGCATACGGTTGCCCTGCTGCTCATGGCTGTCGTAGCTGATCTGCTCCGCCACCAGGGCGTTGTCGATCCGGCCAGTCAAATCGAGCGGCAGGTCAAACCCACGCGATGAAGTGACCTGCAAAGCAGGGTCTTCGCCATAAAGATTGGGCAGGGCATAGATAATGCCGATTGCGATAACAATAAGTATCAGCAAGTACTTCCAGACAGAATACTGGTTCATTAATCAGTCTCTAAATAGAATTAAAACGCGAAAGATCAAACGGATTTGATCGTGCCCTTGGGCATGACGTTGGTCACGGCCTGGCGTTGCAACTTGACTTCCAGCTTGTCGGCCAGTTCCAGCGTGACAAATGATTCGGACACGTCGGTTATACGTCCGAGCAAGCCACCGTTGGTGACCACTTCGTCACCCTTGGAAAGACCGGCGACCAGGTTACGGTGTTCCTTGGAACGCTTCATCTGCGGACGAATCAGCATGAAATAGAACACTGCGAAAATGACGATCAATGGTAGAAAACTCATCAGGCCACCAGCCGCTGCTGCGTCCTGGGCATATGCATTGGAAATAAAGAAGTCCATGTTTATTCTCTTGTTTGTCTGTTGCGGATTTGACCGCTCTTATACATCTGGCTTGGATTGTTATCCATCCATTTGGGGTCACTGTGTTGATTTTCAAACAGTTCGCCGGTAATAACCGGTCAATTATAATGCAAGCGGATTTATAAAACCGCCGTTTTTGTCGTTATTTACTCAGTCAACACCCTGGGCGTAGTCTTCCAGGAAGCACTTCGCATACTCGGCGAGCCTGCCGGCCGCTATGGCATCCCTTAAACCCGCCATCAGCTGCTGGTAGAAATACAGGTTGTGCACAGTGGCCAGGTGGGGGCCGAGCATTTCCTTGCAACGGTCCAGGTGTTTCAAATAGGCCCGTGAGTAATTACGGCATGTGCTGCACGCACAATCCCCGTCAACCGGACGGGTATCCATCGCATAACGTGAATTGCGGATTTTCAATACGCCACGCCGGGTAAAGTAATAACCATTGCGTGCATTACGCGTTGGCATCACGCAATCGAACATATCCACGCCGAGCGATACCGCCGCGATGATGTCCTGTGGCCGCCCTACTCCCATCAGGTAACGCGGTTTATCAACGGGTAATTCCGGCAGGGTGTATTCCAATACCTGTTCCCGCTCTTCAGCGGGCTCACCCACCGACAGCCCGCCGATGGCGTAGCCGTCAAAACCAATCCCGGTCAAAGCCCTGGCCGACTGTTCGCGCAGGGCCTCGTACATGCCGCCCTGCACGATGCCGAACAATGCCGAGGGATTGTCACCTTGTGCTTCGCGACAGCGCTGTGCCCAGCGCATGGACAATTGCATGGATTCCAATGCTTGCTGCTCGGTGGCGGGATACGGTGTGCATTCATCAAAACACATGACGATGTCCGAACCCAGCGCGGCCTGCACCGCCATGGACTCCTCCGGCCCGAGGAATACACGCGCACCATCCACCGGTGAAGCAAAAGTGACGCCTTTCTCCGTGATTTTGCGCCGCTCTGACAGGCTCCAGACCTGGAAACCACCGGAATCGGTCAGTATCGGCCTTGGCCACTGCATGAATTCATGCAGGCCACCGTGTGCACCGATGACCTCGGTGCCCGGACGCAGCATCAGGTGAAAGGTATTGCCCAGGATGATCTCGGCACCCGTGTCACGCACCGCCTTCGGTGTCATCGCCTTGACGGTGCCATAAGTGCCCACCGGCATGAAGGCAGGTGTCTCCACCGTACCCCGCTCAAAGGTCAGCCGGCCGCGGCGGGCCATTCCATCGTTATTCAGTAAATCAAAATCCATCGGTTCTTTCAGCGATTGAGTGGTGGTGTATTTTGACACCCCGCCCACCTCAATGCACTCAACCGTCCAAAATACCAGGTGCTTTGGCCGAAATATGGCTGAGCCGGGTATTCCTTCCCGAAACACGCCGTGAATACATCCCTGTAGGCTCGATCGCGACTCCCTGTCGCTCACGGTTCCGGGTAAGGAACACCCGGCACAGCTCGAATTACTCCGCTGCGGGCCTTAAGAGCAATCGCAACTAGCCCCTTCATGACAGCCTAATGGTTTGCCGTTGTGGGCGACCTTTGAGCACCGAATCCTGAGAGCCGTTATCTCCATGGTGGAGTATAGATCGCAAGGATGCACAGGTAAGTTCGATGCGATCCGACCAGGCTTGACACTGGATGCCCTGTGAGGCCGTCCCCGTGAACGACTCGAAGGAGAGGGTAGCCCGCAGGGCTGCGGGGCAGCGAGCCCACACCGGTAAACTATCAGGCGATATATTGAATCGTGGCGAGGTGCCACTCCTTCGGGTTGGGAAGGAATGCCCGGCACAGCCTGGTTGATGGGAATGAACCTGACCTCTAGTCAGCTAATCAGCTGATTAGCATCGCGTCGCCGTAGCTGAAGAAGCGGTAGCGCTGTTCAACGGCGTGGCGGTAGGCGGCCAAGGTGTTCTCGAGCCCGGCAAAGGCGGCCACCAGCATCAGCAACGTGGATTCGGGCAGGTGGAAGTTGGTGATCATCGCGTCCACCGTGCGAAACCGGTATGGCGGGTAGATGAAAATCCGGCTGTCACCGGTAAATGGCTTCAATGTACCGTCAGCCGCAGCAGTCTCGAGGCTGCGCACCGCGGTGGTCCCGACAGCGATGACGCGTCCGCCACGCTGCCTGGTCTCCGCCATCGCGTCGCAGGTGGCTTGTGAAACTTCCAGCCACTCGGCGTGCATCTGGTGGTCTTCAATATTGTCCGCCCTGACAGGCTGGAAAGTCCCGGCGCCGACGTGCAGCGTGACCGTTGTTGAACGCACCCCGGCAGTTTCCAGTTGCAACAGCAGGGCTTCATCGAAATGCAGACCCGCCGTCGGCGCCGCCACGGCGCCCGGGGTTTGCGCATACACCGTTTGGTAACGCTGCCGATCGTATTCCGTGTCCTCGCGCGTGATATACGGTGGTAACGGCATATGGCCTAGCTTGATCAGCAGGCGCATCAGGTCTCCGCTTGCCGTGCGCAGGTGGAAAAAACCATCCTGCCGCCCGATAATCTCCAGTTCACTGCCGTCCTCCAGCAGGACCACGCTACCCGGCTTGGGTGACTTGCTGGCCCGCATCTGCGCCAGGCATTGCCGCTGGTCCAGCAGGCGTTCGATCAGGATTTCCAGCTTGCCGCCACTGGCCTTGTTGCCAAACAAACGGGCTGGAATGACCCGGGTGTTGTTGAACACCAGCAAATCTTCGGGCTTGAGGAGTTCGGGGAGGTCGCTGAACCTGCGGTCTTGCAATGCACTGCCTTTCTTGTCAAAGCACAGCAGACGGCTTGCGCTACGTTGCTCCAGCGGTACCTGGGCGATCAGTTCCGCCGGCAGTTCATAGTGGAAATCTGTGCGTTTCATGTGGATGGAAGCGGGCGCAACACTAAAACGTTGCGCCCGTATTTCGTTTCATCCGCCAGGCTTACTGGCAGTCAAGACGGACCGTTAACTTCTCGGTGTTATCAGTCCGGTTCACCGTCCCCATCAACGGTGAAAGTAACGTGTAGTCCAAAGTCCAGCTCATGCTGTCTTCATCGACAAAACTACGTGAAAAGGGTCCAACCGGTGTCTTAGTGGGCGTAGGACCTGTGCACACGGGGCAAAAACCACTCCACTGTCTCATGTTCACGCCGCCTTGCAGCCAGACCGGATTCCCATTGCCATCATAGATATAGTGCACATATCCTTCTGAACCTTCACTGACAACCACCGTGGCGCCACCGACACCCACCTGGATCCGTTGACCAGACGCCGTTATAACTCTTCAGTTCGTCTCCCTCCAGTGGGCAGTTCGGGACTATGAACGGGTTGATGATCCGGTCGCTGCCCTCGTCCCCAAACAGTGTGAAGGAGAAGATGTAATCATCCTCGGCCAGTGCAGTTATCGATACCCAGCCAATCACAACCCTCTGTTGCGTCGGTTCCATCGTTGGTAAAGCGTTTCAGCCTGGCCTTCCACACGTTGCCCACGGGTCCGGCGCCTGCAGCCAGGTACCAGGTCGGTGTGCCATCCTCAGTATAGGTGTACCACAACATGGATCGATTACCGCTCGCATCGGAACCTAAATCGTAGCCCTGCTTAATGCCCAGCCTGACACCACCGGGCTCCCACAGACCCGCTTTAAGCGCAATCGGAGTTCCGGAATACGTCATGTTTGCAGTGAGGGTGACGCTGGCGTTGGCGCTGTCCTGGTTCTGAACCACGGCATACCAGCGACCCGGTGGCACACCATCATCAACGACCACGCTTGGCCCGTTGCCAGCAGAACCAGAAGCAGATCTGAATGGCTCTCCTGCAGTGTTGGGTTGCGTGGCAAACGGGGCGTTTGCAAATGCATCATTAAACTCCATGCGATAGAGTTCAATGGCCAGGTTGTTATTCTGGGTGCTGTCGGCGCCTGTTGCTGACACGGTAAGCGTGTCCGTACCCGGAGGCACGTCAACATAGGTAAAATCATGTTCGCTGTTGCCAGCCAGGGCAAACCCACGACTGACACCATCCATCAGAACCAGTGTTTCGGGGGCCTCGATACCGGCGCGGATAAAACTGACCGGGATAACGCCAATATTGTTGGGATTTGCACGGTCGGTTCCCAGCCCGACTGCGCCCAACAGTTCTGTGCCGGGCACGGCGTTGACGTTGTCCCAGGACACTCGCACAGTCTGTGCCTCACCGGCGCCGATGATTCCGTTGCCGGTGGCCACCAATGAAGATGTATCCTTGCTAACCACGGCAGATTCCAGGGTAACATCGTCAAAATCATTGGTTGCATCCCAGTTCTGCACCAGGATCCAGTAAGTACCAGGCGCGGGCGTGAAAAGATCACAAAACTCCAGGTCAGCGGGCGTGGTGCTGCTGCAAAGCTGCTCGCTCTCCTGGGCCATGCCATCACCATTTGTATCCCGACCCACAAACAGGTCCAGGTCAACTGCCGATGAAACCCGGGTTTCGGCATGCAACCACAAAGCATCGGCCGACACGGTGTGCAACACGGTGAAGACGCCGTCACCACCGTCATACGGGGTGTCGTCTGTTGGATCCTGTGGCAGGCTTTCAGTCGTAAGAGTCGGCTCAACCAGCCCGCCACTGGTAAAAGTAGCGTCCGGCATTTCCGCCAGGCCGCTCAGCGCAAACTCCTTCCAACCAGAAGCACTGTTACTGGTGATCTGCCACTCGGCCGGCAATTGGCCACCATCGACAACCACGGCCACCGGGAACACCATATCCGGCAAACCACTGGCGGACAGTTGTATTTCACCGTAAATCCACGTACCGATCTTGTCGGGGCCCGCCAGGCTGACATCGACACTGATGGTCAGCGCCCGGCTGGCACCGCTGTTCAACGTGAAATTGGACGGTGTAACGTTTACGGTAACGCCATCGATGAAACCCTGGGCCGTTGCAGTCCACGTCGCGCCACCCGCCAGGTCGGTCACCGTGCGCTGGAAATCGCAGGTGTTGCTACAGGCCATATCCACCAGGCCCGGCAGGTTCAGATTCTTGGGCTCACCGCCTGCATTGGGGTTGGCCGCGATAAATCTGGCCTCGGTTTCATCAAGGTAAAGCCCCGCGTTAACAGCCAGGTCCAAGCGTGGTCTGCCTGCACCGCGTTTGTGCGGGGTGGCCGCGCTGCCGTCATAATCGATCGCAAGTTCAGGTGTCGCGGTCATCGAAATAACCGAGCTCAGCGCAGCTGCGTTCCAGCCGGGGTTAACCGACTTGAGCAGCGCTGCAGCACCGGCAACGTGCGGTGACGCCATCGAGGTTCCCGACAGGGAAGCAAAATCGTTAGGCTCTCCGTCGTACGCGCCGTTGATATCCGTACCCGGGGCAATGACATCGGGCTTCAGGATGTTTTCCACCGGCGGCAGGTTTGGTCCGCGTGAACTTGTGTTTGCAATGATGTCACCCGCCTCAGGGATATGATAAACGTCATATCCACTGAGTGATGCCTGGTGGCCGGACCCGCTGCCCAGCCAGGTGCGTAACAATTCACCATCATCGTAATCGATATGCGTGGCAGGCAGGCAATGGTTATCGGGAACGATATTTTGCAGGTTTGGGTCTTCAGTATAGGTATTGGCCAGCACATAACCACCAGCTCCGGCTAGTTGCAGGTTCTTACCCTTTTCGACCCGGCCGTAAGTGCCACGATCACAAACGACGATTTCACCGTCAAACTCGTCAGCAGGCCACGGGTTGGTGGCGCCGGTATTATCATTACAAACTGTCTCAGCCTGCGAGGTGCCGGTGCCACACAACGGATAACCGTGGTCCCTGGCATGGACGATGGGCCTGATCCCGATCCCATCCGTAAAACTTGCGCCGACCAGGGCTGGCGGCAGTGTCGTATCACCCCCACTTAAGTTTTCCAAAATGCTGCCGTACACCCGGTCGTGGGTGGCATTTCCAACCGCTGTAATCCAGGGCGCATTAGCGGGTGCACCAACGGTGGCCGAATTCGGTCCGGCGTTACCAGTGGAGGTGGCGACAAATATGCCGGCGGCCCTGGCATTGAGGAACGCGTAAGTGGTGCTTGATTGAATCCACGGATCATAGGCATCGGAGCCGATCGAGTAGTTGATAACATCAACGCCATCAATAATCGCCTGGTCGACTGCAGCCAGGATTGCGGAAGTCTGGCAACCATCATCATCGCCATCTGCCGGATCACCGATATAACAAACCCGGTAACTGATGATATTGGCATTTGGCGCCACGCCACTGAGTTCCGCCGGTGCACCATCATACAGATTGACACTAACCGGGCTGCCGGCTGCAATCGAGGCCACGTGTGACCCATGGCCGCTGTTATCCTTGCCATTGTTGGTTTCTTCTTCTTCGTCCGTTGCCGGGTCGTCTTCGACCATCTCGTAAACCCCGACGAGCTTGTCATTACACAGCACCTCGGGCAGGTAACACAGACCCAGTTCCGAGCCGTAAGGATTGACGTGATCCCAGAGTCCAAGACCGGGCGGAATGCCCTCACCCGGATCGTCAAATGAGGGATGGTCCCAGTTGATGCCCGAATCGATAATACCGATGACCGTGTTTTCACCACCGCTGGCCGGTACGCCTGCACTTCCATCCCAGATACTGTCTGCACCAATCCACGTCGGGCCTGAATCGGTGTCCAGGCGTTGCACCTCGTCGAGACGTATGGTTTTCACACCACGCACCTGCTGTAATGCCTTTACCTCTGCAGTATCGAGTTCCGTAGCAAATCCATTGATAGCAATTCGGTAACGGTGTGTGGTGTTTAACCGGCGACCCAGCCTCAGGGCTGCTTCGCCGCTGAACGACTGAAAGCGCTGGCCCAGGAATTCAAGGTACTTTTTCGAATGCTCGGAATTTACATCCAGCTTGCGAGCACCGGTCAAGCGGTTGGCCGTGGGTTGCAGGCGGATTGAATCAGTATCGCGCTCGGGTGTTTGCAGCTCACGGCCGTCGTAGGCGGCCAGTGGTGGATCCTGGAGCACGACGATATAGCGTTGCCGCTCGTTATCAGCCGTGGCTATTGATTCGCTTTTGGCCAGTACCGGTTGGGATACCAACAAAACCGCCAAAATCACCGCACATACAACAACATTAAATATTTTCATTCCGTAATCCATCTATTCCTGTCATCCCTGAACGGGCACCCGCATTGTCACCAATTCTTCAGCCGCGGTCGGGTGTATTCCCGTGGTACGGTCAAATTGTTGTTTTGTCAGGCCGGATTTTATCGCAACTGCGAAGCCCTGAACAATTTCAGGTGCGTCCAGCCCGACCACGTGCAGGCCAATGACCTTGCCCGTCGATGCCTGCACCAGCAGTTTCATCATGGTTTTTTCATCCCTGCCCGACAAAGTGTATTTCATCGGTCTGAAGACAGATTTGTACACATCCAGTTCCCCGTAATGAACCTTTGCATCGTGTTCGGCATAACCCACGGTCGCCACCGTTGGGTTCGAAAATACCGCCGACGGTATGAAATCGTGGTTAACCGGTCTCGGATTATCACCAAATTCAGTATCGGCGAAAGCATGGCCTTCCATCAGCGCCACGGGTGTCAGGTTGACCCGGTTGGTCACATCGCCAACCGCGAAGATATTCGGCACGTTGGTACAGGAATACTCGTTGACCGGTATCATCCCACCGGGTTTCGCAGCGACACCGGCGTCCCTCAGACCGAGACCACGCACATTCGGAACCCGACCGGTGGCGAACAACACCGCGTCCGCCTGCAGTTCGCTGCCATCATCGAGGCTGGCTGTCAGCACGCCCTCGGAATCCCTGGCCAGGGCCGTTATGTTCAGACCCAGGCGTATACCGATACCTTTCTTGGTCATTTCCCCGGCCAGCGTGTTACGCACGTCATCATCGAAACCACGCAAAATCTGTTCACCACGATAGACCTGAACCACGTCGGAGCCCATGCCGTTGAATATGCCGGCGAACTCGCAGGCAATAAAACCACCGCCCGCTACGATAACCCTCTGTGGCAAAGCTTCCAGGTGGAAAGCCTCATCCGATGTAATCGCATATTCGATACCCGGGATATCCGGCACCCACGGTCGCCCACCCGTGGCGATCAGTATTTTCTCTGCACTGATGATATTGTCACCAACCTGAACCCGGTGTGAATCCAGCAACTTGCCGTGCCCGTCGAGCAGTTCGACCCCGGCGTTGCTGAGCAGGCCCAGGTATACCTGGTTGAGACGATCGATTTCCCGATCCTTGTTGGCAATCAGTTTTGACCAGCTGAACTTTGTTTCGCCCACTTCCCAACCATAACCCGCCGCATCTTCGAACTCATCGGCAAAATGTGCCGCATAAGACAGCAGTTTCTTTGGCACGCAACCACGGATCACGCAGGTCCCACCGACCCGGCTTGCCTCACAGATACCCACACGTGCGCCATGCCCCGCCGCAATACGCGCAGCCCGGACCCCACCAGACCCGGCACCAATGACGAATAGGTCAAAATCAAATTTGCTCATTGGATTCCTTATTAATCGATTTATTTGTGCTCGATGCAGATGTAGTGGTCGCAAGTCCGCATTGCAATGGCTCTTATTAAGCGAATCAGGTCCTATACTGACTTTAAATGACTAAAATAATTCAAATTGAGGCCCCGTTCAGGCATAATTCGCAGCCATTGAGTTTTAGGCCGGTGCGCCCACATTACTAGACTACTATAAGAACGAGGCGGATTTGCCAAACAACCCCCAAATGCTTTCAGTTTCTGGACTAAGTTTCGAGCGTTATTTCGAGCGGGTTTTCGAACCGGTGAGCTTCGACCTGTCCGCAGGTTCGATATTGCTGATTACCGGCTCCAACGGCTGTGGCAAGACGACGCTGCTACGCTTGCTGGCCGGGTTGCTCGAACCCACCGAAGGTGAGATGCATAGCCAGGAACAACCCCTGTATGCCGGTCACAACCCGGCCATCAAGGACGACCTGAGCGTAACGGAAAATATCCGCTTCTGGATGGGTTTCATGGGCACCCGCAAAACCGACCTCGGGCAGGAATACCTTCAACGGGTCATCGATGAAATCGGCCTGTCGGCAGTCGCTCACCAGGAAGGCCGCACGCTGTCCGCGGGTCAACGCAAACGTTGTTCCCTGGCGCGTTTGCTGTTTTGTGATGAGGCGCTGTGGCTGCTGGACGAGCCCTATTCAAACCTGGACCGCGAAGGCATCGAGATGCTGGACCGCATCGTGCGTGAGCACCTGGACTCAGGCGGTTCCTGTGTCATGACAACCCACGGCAGCCTGCGCCCCGAGGGATTTGAACTGCAGGAATGCCACATGATCAGCGGTCGGCAACAGGATTTCGGGGTGGCGATATGAGCCAACAAGCCTCGGGTACCGCTTTCATGGCGTTGCTGCGCAGGGATTTCCTGCTGGCCTACCGGCGTCGTGCTGAATTATTACAACCGCTGGCGTTTTTGCTGGTGGTCACCACCCTGTTCCCGCTGGGTGTCGGGCCTTCGCCGCAATTGCTGGCCGATATTGCACCGGGCGTGATCTGGATTGCCGCCTTGCTGGCAACGGTGTTGTCCCTGGACAGCCTGTTCCGCTCCGATTTTGAAGATGGCACACTGGAACAGATGGTGATTTCCGGCCAGCCACTGGCCCTGATTGCGCTGGCCCGGACGGTCGCGCACTGGCTGGTGGCGGGGTTGCCCATCGTGCTGTTGTCACCCTTATTGGCCATGTGGATGAACCTTCCCGATGAAGGCATGTCCATCCTGATTGAGACATTGATAATCGGCACTCCGATCCTGAGCCTGATCGGTGCCATTGGTGGTGCGTTGACGGTGAGTCTTAAGCGGGGAGGCCAATTATTATCTTTGCTGGTATTCCCCCTGTATGTGCCACTATTGATCCTGGCGACCAGCGCGGTGAGCGCCGCGGTTGTCGGTTTACCCAATACCGGCCAGCTTGGCCTGATGTTCGCGGGCTTGATCGCGGCATTGACCCTGGCCCCATTTGCAACGGCGGCAGCGCTTAAATTGAGTTTGAGTTAATGAATCGAGTGACATTATTTTTTCACAAGGCAGGATCCCCACCCTGGTTTTATCGTGTCAGCGGACTTTTGATCCCCTGGCTGTGGGCCATTTTCATCGTGCTCACCGCTGCCGGCCTGTACCTCGGCCTGGTCAAGGCGCCGATTGATTACCAGCAGGGTGAAACGGTACGCATCATGTACCTGCACGTGCCGTCTGCCTGGATGTCGATGATGATCTACGGCTTCATGGCCATCATGGGTTTCATCGCGCTGGTGTGGCGCATACGCATGATGGAAGTGCTGGTGATTTCCAGCGCACCGATCGGGGCCGCGTTCACCGTAATCGCGCTGATCACCGGTTCTCTGTGGGGCCGCCCGATGTGGGGCACCTTCTGGGTCTGGGATGCACGCCTGACATCGGAACTGGTCCTGCTGTTCCTCTATTTTGGCGTCATCGCGCTGTACAAGGCCTACGATGAGCCGCGTAAGGCCGCACGCGCAGCCTCGTTGTTATCCATCGTCGGCGCCTTCAACCTGCCCATCATTTATTTCTCGGTTGTCTGGTGGAATACCCTGCACCAGGGCAGTAGCTTCACCGGGGATGGCCCTGGAATCCACCCCAGCATGTTGTTGCCACTGTTGCTTATGGCCACCACGATGAAATTCTTTTACGGCGCAAACCTGCTGAGCCGTGCACGTTTGACATTACTGAAGCAGGACCACCGAAAACGCTGGGTGCAGGACCTGTTATCCGGGGAGACTAAATAGATGTCTTCATATACAGTTTATGTAATTGCCGCTTACTCGGTCGGCACCGTGGTGCTGCTGTGGGCGGCGCTGGCCCCTGTATTCAATAAAAAAACCCTGTTGCGGCAACTGAAAATCCGCCAGGCACGCATGGAAGGATCACAATGACCCCAACTCGTAAACGCAGACTCATCGGCGTGCTCGTCATCTTAATCGGTGTCGGGGCTGCTGCAGTAGTAGCCATGAAGGCCCTGAACGAAAATATGTTGTATTTCTGGAGCCCGACCGATGTGCAGGAACAGGCCATGACTCCAGGCAAACGCATCAGGCTGGGTGGCCTCGTTGCTGCCGGTACCGTCAAGCGGGCCGGTGACAGCCTCGCAGTATCGTTCATTGTCACCGATGGCGCGGCTTCGGTGGAAGTCCATTTCGACGGCATCCTGCCCGACCTGTTCCGCGAGGGCCAGGGCATTATCGCCATCGGCGAAATGATGCCCGAAGGTCATTTCCAGGCCGCCGAAGTGCTGGCCAAACATGATGAAAATTACATGCCACCCGAAGTGGCAGACGCGCTTGAAAAAGCCGGACACGTGGAGACGGAACAATGACAGTTGAACTCGGCCAGATTACCCTCGTTGCAGCCCTGCTGACTGCCATCAGCCTCGGGCTGTTCCCCCTGATCGGAACCTACACCGGCAACAAGCGCATGATCGCCATGGCGTCCAGCGCGGCAGTGATCCAGGCCCTGTTGCTGGTCGATTGCTTTTGGCATCCTGACCTCGGCCTTTGTCATCCAGGATTTCTCCGTCGAGTATGTTGCGAGACACAGCAACTCGTTGCTACCCATGCATTACCGCTACTCGGCAGTGTGGAGCGCCCACGAGGGCTCATTGCTGCTGTGGGAACTGATACTCGCGCTGTGGACCGCGGCCGTCGTGCTGTTCAGCAAGCGGCTGCCCGTCATTTTCAAGGCCAGGGTGCTGGCCATACTGGGCTGGATCTCGGTGGGCTTCCTGCTGTTCATCATGCTCACTTCGAACCCGTTCGGGCGATTGATCCCGTCGGCCGTTGAAGGCATGGACCTGAACCCACTGCTGCAGGATTTCGGCCTGATCATCCATCCGCCGATGCTGTACATGGGTTATGTCGGCTTCTCGGTCGCCTTTGCATTTGCCGTCGCAGCACTGCTCGGTGGCGAAATCAACCGCGACTGGGTGCGTTGGTCGCGTCCGTGGACGCTGGTAGCCTGGGCCTTTTTGACCGCCGGTATCGCGCTGGGCAGCTGGTGGGCCTATTACGAACTCGGTTGGGGTGGCTGGTGGTTCTGGGATCCGGTTGAAAACGCCTCGTTCATGCCATGGCTGGTGGGCACTGCCCTGCTTACATTCCCAGGCCGTGACCGAAAAACGCGGTGCGTTCGGCAACTGGACCCTGTTGCTCGCCATCTCCGCATTCTCGTTGAGCCTGCTGGGTACTTTCCTGGTACGTTCCGGAGTGCTGACCTCGGTGCATGCCTTTGCCTCCGATCCGACACGCGGTATTTTCATCCTGATGTACCTGGCCGTGGTGGTCGGCGGCTCCCTGACGCTGTACGCGGTACGCGCACCGAAAATGATCCAGGGCGGTGGTTTTGCCGGGCTTTCCCGCGAAACCCTGCTGCTTGTGAACAACCTGGTTCTGACGGTCATGGCCGCGATGGTGCTGACCGGCACGCTGTACCCGCTGCTGATCGACGCGCTGGGTGCAGGCAAGATTTCGGTAGGCCCTCCCTACTTCGGATTGCTGTTTTCAATGTTGCTGGTGCCGTTGGTGCTGACCCTGCCGGTCGGTATTTACATTCGCTGGCAACAGGATGGCGCCGGCCGGCTGGTCAGCAGCCTGCGTTGGCCGTTCCTGATGTCGCTGGTACTAGGCATCGTCGGCTGGGCCTTGTACCGGGAAATCGGTTTTGTAGCAGCGGCCGGTGTGACCGGCGGTCTCTGGGTCATCCTGGGCAGCCTGTTCTACTTCGTAAGCATAACCACCAAGACCGGCAAGTTCAGGTTACCCGGCAGCGTTGTCGCCATGACACTGGGCCACATTGGCCTGGGTGTGTTCCTGATCGGCGTCAGCCTGAGCAGCGCTATGAGCAGCGAGAAACACCTGCGCATGGAAGCAGGCGATCACCATGAAATGGGCGGTTACGACTTCCAGTTCAACGGCACACAGATGGTCAGGGGGCCGAACTACATGGCTGATGAGGGCGAGTTCATCGTCTTCAAGGACAACCGTGAGGTCACCCGTCTCTACTCACAAAAACGCCAGTACGCGCAAGGCGGCAGCACCATGACCGAGGCGGCCATCGACGCCGGTTTCACGCGTGATCTGTACGTTTCACTCGGCGAGCCGCTGGATGCCAACGGCCAGGCCTGGGCAGTGCGTATCTATCACAAGCCATTCATTCGCTGGATCTGGCTGGGCTCGATATTCATGCTGACCGGTGGCCTGATCGGCTCTGCCAACAAGCGTTACCGGCGCAAGATCAAGACCGGTGAAGAACAAGAAGCCACAACAGCAAAAGGGGCAACCGCGTGAACAGCCGTATCCTGCCACTGGTAGCGTTCTTCGCGCTGGTCATATTGCTTGTCGTGGGGCTGAAGATCTCCGACAAGAAAACGCAGATACCGTCACCGTTGATCGACAAGCCTGTACCGGTTTTCGATTTACCAGTACTGGCGCAGCCAGGGCAACGGATGACCCAGGAATCGCTGCTCGGCAAACCCTACCTGGTCAATTTCTGGGGCAGCTGGTGCCCGACTTGCCGGGTTGAACACCCGGTCGTTAACCAACTGGCCAGGCTAGACGCCGTGTACATCGTGGGTATGAATTTCCGCGATGAAGAACCCGACGCCGTCGCCTGGCTGAATCGCTGGGGTGACCCCTACAACGTCAGCCTGGTGGACTATGACGGCCGGGTCAGCATCGATTTTGGTGTGTATGCCGCACCGGAGACCTTCCTGGTCGATGCGTCGGGCACCATCGTCTTCAAACACCTCGGACAACTGACGTGGGAAATCGTCGAAAACGAGATCCTGCCACGTGTCGCGAGCATGGAGCCTGGAAGTTAATGAAACTGAAAAATATCGTTACCGCGCTTTTGGCATTTGCCCTGTCCCTGTCGGTCCTGGCACAGGAACCGCTGGTATTTGAAAGCCAGGAACAACAGGACCGCTTCGACCAGCTCACCAAGGAGTTGCGTTGCCTGGTCTGCCAGAATCAGAACCTGGCTGACTCGGATGCACAGCTCGCACACGACCTTCGCCGCGAAGTGCATGAACTGGTGCTGTCCGGTAAAACCAACGCTGAGGTCAAACAGTTCCTGGTGGACCGCTATGGCGATTTCGTGTTGTACCGCCCACCGGTACAGACCAATACCTATTTGTTGTGGATTGCACCATTGATCCTGCTACTGATCGGCGCGTGGATCCTGCGCGCCAGTATCGGCAAACGCAGCGAGATGCTCGCGACCAAGGACCAGACCGAGACGAATGACCGAGACGAATGACTGAAACAAGTCATCTGAACAAGAGAATACCCGAATGAATTTCTGGATTATCGCAGTTGTACTGCTTTTTGTTTCCGCCGCCGCATTCTGCTGGCCCCTGTTTGCCGGTAGTACCGAAAGAACGGCTTACCGGCATCCTGATCCTGCTAACCGTGCCAGTGGCCGGCCTGGCCCTGTACCAGGTGATCGGCACACCGGAAGCCATCAATATGCCCGTTGCAAGCCCACAGCAGGCCGCGCAGGCGCAGCAACCGCATACCTCCGGTGAAGGCGACATGGATATGCTGTTGCAACAGCTGAACCAGCGCCTGGTTGAGGACCCGAACAACCCGGACGGCTGGCTGATCCTCGGACGCACCCTGAAGACGCAGCAACGCTACGCGGAAGCCGAGGCTGCGCTCGACAGGGCCAACCGCCTGGTGCCCGAAACACCGATGATCATGGTCGAACTGGCCGAAGCGCGGCTGTTTGCCTCCGGCACACCGGTGATTACCGGGGACATCAAGCAATTGCTCGAAGCAGCGATTGCCATTGACCCGCACCAGCAGAAAGGTCTGTGGCTGCTCGGCATGGCCGCGGCAGAGGAAGGTGATAACGCCACGGCGATTAGCTACTGGCAAACACTGCTCGGCTTGCTGGAACCCGGATCCGGTTCTGCCCAGCGGGTGTCCGAGCAGATCGCATCGCTGGGTGGTGCTGAAATGCCCCCGGCAAACACAGTTACTGAGTCCGTAGAGCCTGCCGTCGCCGAACCGGCTCCGATCGCAGAGTCCGGTATCCCGGTCAGCATCACTGTTGCTGATGAGCTATCCGGTTCTTTCACCCGCTAATGCCATTCTGTTCGTCTTCGTGCACCCGGCCGGTGGCGCCGGCATGCCACTGGCGGTCAAACGCCTGGCGGCGAGCGGTTTCCCGATGAATCTGAATTTCACAGACGCCGACCTGTTGCAACCCGGTGTATCCTTGCAGGATTTTGAGCAGCTTGATATCAGCGCCCGGATTTCCCAGGGTGGCACCGTCGTTCCCACGTCCGGTGACATCCAGGCAAACAAGGCCACCGTGGAGACAAAAGCAGTCAAGGCAATTGCACTGCACCTTGATCAACGTATACCCTAAGGAGTCTCGGCTCCTTCCGGGGCCTGTATAAGGTCCCGGGAAATTCCGGTTTTATTGATCAAGGGTAAGCACATGAGATTTTTGCTGTTAGTCGCAATTCTTTTTGCATCATCAACCACCGCAACAGCCCAGGACAACAAAGTTGAATTCACCAACTTTCAGCTGTCCGACACGATTTACATGCTCAGGGGGCGCGGCGGCAACGTGGGTATTTCCACCGGTGAAGATGGTCTCTACATCATCGATGACCAGGTCCAGCCGATCACCGACCCGTTACTGCAGGCCATCCACGAGATCAGCGACAAACCAATCAGGTTTGTCATTAATACGCATTACCACGGTGATCACGTCGGTGGCAATGAAACCATCGGCGGTGCCGGCGCAGTCATTATTGCGCATGACAATATCCGCAAACGGATGACCACCGAGCAGGTCAGTATCTTCATGAACAGCACCACCCCGCCCTACCCAAAAGGCGCTCTGCCAGTGCTGACCTTCAACGACCGCATGTCCTTGCACCTGAATGGTGAAAGCGCCACTGCCTACTATGTCGCCAACGGGCACACCGACGGCGACAGCATCATCCATTTCCCGTCCAGCAACGTGATCCACATGGGTGATATGTATTTCAACGGCCTGTACCCATACATCGACCTGGACGCGGGTGGCGCGATCCACGGTGTGATCGCAGCGGCAGACCTGGCGCTCTCCATATCAGACGAGGCCACGAACATCATCCCCGGCCATGGGCCGCTAGCCAAAAAGCAGGATCTGCAAGACTACCGGGACTTCCTGGTCGAGGCACGTGACAACGTCCAGGCGCTGATTGACCAGGGCATGGACCGTGAGCAGGTCATCGCGGCAAAACCAACTGCCGAATGGGACGAGACACTGGGTGACGTGTGGATTACCCCACCCCAGTTCGTCACCTTCATCTACAACAGCCTCAAGGACGTCCACCACTACACACCAACGGCAGCCGACAATCGGGAAACCACCGACCAGTAGGGACCCGCTAGCGGGCGGTTGCTTCCCCGGATTGTGGGGCCGTTCCTGCGCGTCCCTGCGCCCACGGCATACCGTTCATCCTGAACATAAGCGGCCTTTGGCTGCGGTTCTGCTGTTTTCAATCGCCCGATGGTTTACCGGTATGTGCTCCCGGCCTCGCAGCCCTCGGCAACTGCTCCTGCGTCACCTGAGGGCGCCTACTCTTGGTGCTCTACCTCCTACATCCCTGTTATCGTTCGGGCTACCCTCTCCTTCGAGCCGTCTTAACGGGGCCGGCCTCACAGGGCGTCCTGCCCTGGTCGGCCTGAAATGTGAATCCCGCACATTTCTCCCCTAACGACCTTCAGGATTCGGTGCTTGGAGGTCCCCCACACCGGCAAACAACCGGGCAATATCATGGAAAGGGGTCAGTTGCGGTTGTTCTCACGGCCAGCAGCGGAGTTGTTTGAGCTGTGCCGGGGTGTTCCTTACCCGGGACCGTAATTCGTCGGGACACGAATTACCGAGCGCCCACGGATGGCTTGAGCGTGTCCCGGGAAGGAATACCCAGCGCAGCCTGGAGAGAGTACTGCTACTTATCTTCTTACTTCCGTAATTTGAAGGCGGCAGTGATAGCACTTGGCACAACGACAGAGTAAAGCGTATGACCGCGTCCTAGGTACTTCGCTTCGAAAGGGCTGGTGCCCTGCTCGGGCTCAATCTGATCAACACCGACGTGTACACCGGTCGCAATCTGCACCGCTGCAGCAAATTCGAGCGCATAGATTTCCCAGTTACAACGCAACTCGATCTCGCCACCCAGGGCCAGCAGCCAGGGAAATACCGGGTGGGCGTGCCAGCGTCTCTGCAAATGCCCCGGCTTGGGCCAGGGGTTGGGGTACAGCAACAGGTGCTTTTCCAGCTTGAGACCAGCCCCGTACATCAAGCGCCAGAACGTGGCCAGTTCAGCCCTGGCAAGCAGCCAGTTATCATGCCTGAGTACACCGCAGTCCACACCACTCTTACCGAGACGGGCCAGGGACTGGTCCACACCGATCACCAGGTGATCAGGGTGCAAGCCCGCCAAGCGCCGGGTGCTTTCTCCCGTACCACAGCCCGAGTCGAGGATCATCGGCCTGGTATCGGTAAACACCGCTTTTTCCTCCAGGTTCTGGAAAACCTCGATCGTTGGCGGGTGCAAGGGCTGTGACCAGGGTGATGCAAGGTGCCGGCATACGAATTTCTCCAATTGCGGGTGCACACCTGCCTGGCTGCTGCTGACCAGGCCCGATAGTTTGATGTCTGTCGTGTCGGCAGGATGTTTCAATATCTCATACGCGCAATTCTGCTGTTCAGCCGCTATTATTGAACTATATCTGGCCCGAGTCACACACGAGTCGTAAAAATGTCAATTGCTACCCGGTTTGTCGATATCAACGAGCCCCTTTCGATGAAAAAAGGCGGCCGCCTGACATCCTACACGCTTGCCTACGAAACCTGGGGTAAACTCAATTCCGAGAGGTCCAATGCGGTACTGATTCTGAGCGGCCTGTCACCCAGCGCGCACGCGGCGTCCAACGCGGAAGACCCGACACCCGGCTGGTGGGAAGGAATGGTCGGGCCGGGCTCACCGATCGACACCGACCGATTCTACGTGATCGCGCTGAACTCGCTGGGCAGTTGCAAGGGCTCCACCGGCCCGGCCAGTGAAAACCCGGCCACCGGCAAGCCCTACCGGCTGGATTTCCCGGACCTGTGTGTGGAGGATATCGCGGCCAGCGCACGGCAACTGGTCAAACACCTCGGTATCGAGCAACTGTGCACCCTGGTCGGCCCATCCATGGGCGGCATGAGTTCCCTGTCCTACCTGCAGCAGTTTCCAACCAGCGCGCGCCACCACCTGAATATTTCGGGTTCCCCGAACTCGGCTGCTTTCAGTATCGCCATCCGTTCCTTGCAACGCGAACTGATCGTTTCCGACCCGGCCTGGAACAACGGCAACTACGATGATGAAAACTGGCCGGTCAAGGGCATGCGCATGGCGCGTAAACTGGGCATGCTGTCCTACCGCTCGTGGCAGGAATGGCGCACCCGGTTCGGGCGGCGTGAGCAGGACTATTTCCCGCCCGAGTTGTTCGGCATGAATTACGAGGTGGAATCCTACCTCGAAGCTGCCGCGAGGCGGTTTGTGCACTCCTTCGACCCCTGCAGCTATCTGTACTTATCGAGGGCCATGGACTGGTTCGACGTGGCCGACGGTTATACCGACCTGCAATCGGCGCTGGCCGGCATCGAGCTGAAATCAGCCTGCGTACTGGGCGTGGAAACCGATATCCTGTTCCCGGCTTACCAGCAGAAAGAGATTGCCGACGCCCTGTTGGCCAACGGTATCGACACGAGTTTTGCCAACCTGGAGTCACTGATGGGCCACGATGCCTTCCTGGTGGATTACGACCATTTCAACCCGCACGTAACAGCTTATTTCGACCGGGTCTGGTACGAGGACAGGCTGTAGGAAACGAGAAAGGGGTCAGGTTCATATTTTCGCTCGTGATCCGAGCCAGAAAAATGAACCTGACCCCTTTTTCATGATTTTGTCACCGAAAAACTGGCTTCGCGGAGCCTGCAAATATATACTTTGCGCCTCGCAAATATTGCCGAAGTGGCGGAACTGGTAGACGCGCCGGATTCAAAATCCGGTTCTGGAAACAGAGTGAGAGTTCGAGTCTCTCCTTCGGCACCATCAATTATGCTTGTTTGACAGACGACTCAACGAAAGGCCAAGGGAAACGTTAAACTTCGAAACACCAGCGGAACGATTTAACCAATGTGTTGCGTTGACCGGTTGAACCCGCAACCATAAGCGGCCCCAAGCGACTAAATGTATTCAAAACTGTAGCTTTTTTGTAGAGAGGTATTTTTTCAAGTTCAGTTGTTTGCGCCGGTGCTCCAGCCACTCCGCGCCTTCAGTCTTCGAAATGTCCCGGCCATTTTGCTGCGCTTTGACAACACGGTAGACACAGAAGTCACGGTAGGCCTCAAGTTCGTCCTTGAAATCCTGACAGGCGATATCGATCATAAATGCATCATCCAGATAGCCCAGTCCGGGAAGTTCGTCCGGTATCAGATCGTGGACTTCCGTGAAATAAGCCAACGTTTCGAGTACCTTGGGACGGTCCTGGGGCGGCATTTTCCAGTGGGAGTCCGTGAGCAGACCGATAAGGGCTTCAAGGCTTCCGATACGTTCCTGGATGTACTCCGGTGCATCCGACTGCCTGATTTCACTGATCGTTTCCCGAGCGTGATTGATGATTGTTTTGTCATCCAACTCGCTTTTGGCACTATAGATTTTCCGCATAGCGGACCGAAAATGCTCCAGGTCTTGTTCGTTGAGTTTGACGACAATTTCCATTGACATGGCTGCTCTCTTCCTAGATAACAATTGTTTACGACTGGAGTGTGGGTATAAGCAACATTAAAGCGAGAAATGGGGTCAGAGTAAAGTGCCAGAATAAACCTGGAATGCCCCCTCCTGGCCTAGCCCGTATGCTTTGTAGTCTAGCTTCCTGGAGAACTGTATCCGGCCCCATTCACTGTTTGTGTGTCAGCTCTAAGGTATGATTCTATGAACGGCAATTACAGTTGTAATTAAACCAAGTAACAATGAACTTAATCCAGCGATGTTTGAAATCAGATGTTACCTATTTTTAGGTATCAAGAGAAGAAAGCACATGCTTAATCATACTCGTAACAATATCATCAACGCTTTTATGTGGCTCAGCCTGTCGGTTTGTGCTGGCTGCACCAGTGTTAGTTCGACGGATGCTCCCGACAGTAGTAGCGAACCGAAGGCAGATTTGGCTTCAGAGGCCTCGACGCCACTGGACGTTATTGACCCTGATAAAAGTGTCATGGTCACCGATGATTCTTTTGTCTGTTTGGGTAACATGCAGCCGGTGCGTGGTTTTTTTGTTGGTAATCTATTAGGCAATGTAGAAGAAACGGTCGCCGCGGCAAAACAGCCAGCAGGTGCGCCATACCCACCCGGTTCAATTGTGCAGTTGATTCCAGCTGAAGCGATGGTTAAACATCATAAAGGCTGGAATTCAAAAACCAACGACTGGGAATTTTTTGAACTTGTTGTCAAAGAAGAAGGAGCTAAGATAAAAGTACGTGGCAGTACACAAGTGGTTAATAAATTTGGTGGTAATTGTTTCGAATGTCATCAGATGGCAAAACCGCAATGGGATTTTATATGCGAGGAAGGGCATGGCTGTGATCCGTTGCCGATTCCTGATTTCCTGATTCGCTGGACACAACGTAACGATCCGCGGTGTGATTGAACCATTTAAGTTATGTATTCATTGCTTTTGAGTAATGGCCATAGCCACAGTATGAAGGCGGCTATTGCCAGAATAAATCCAAGACCCACTGAACTCATGGGACCAGCCAGTTTTCGCTACAGGCCGGGTGCAGCCCTGCGCGTTGCTGAAATTCACGGTCGATGGACGTCTGCTTCCTGCTGAAAAGCGGTTGTTGGAAACGCCCAAATCTTGACTTTACCAGTGGCTGGACACGGCCAATTGCGAATGTTATTCCCTGGCTCAATGCGTGCTTACCGGCGGGCAAAGTAATGCCGGTAGCCTTGAATCGCTAGCCTCCTGTTGGTTGATACTCTCCGACAATTTCCAATGCCAAAAAAAAGCCCGGTTTTCACCGGGCCTTTTTTAACGCAGTCAAATTCTTACTTGACGGTTATCTCACGCAACAGGTATTCACCCGTAATCTCACGCATCGCTGGGTAGTTCTTGGTAATTTCACGCGTTTTATCCTGATTGGCATCGCCCCAGGCCTTCATGAATTTGTCATATTCTCCCTTGTTGGGCTCCAGTTGACTGCTGTCAGTAAACTTAACCACCAAAATCAGATTGGCATCACCACTCGCCCCAACCTGGCTTTGAAAAATGTGAAAATCTTCAATTTGCCCCAATTCCTTGGCCACTTTATTGGAAGCGACCCAAGTATCCCTCAGGCCCTCAAGGTAGTCGTCGCTCATGTTAGGCTTCACCTTGACCATAGTGACGTTCCAGAGTTCTTTGCTGATGTCATAATCTGTGAATGCGTTCAGTTGCGCCAGCACGGATTGTGATAGAAAGGTTAACAACAGGGCTGTCATGATTAGCTTAATTCGCAATGTATTTTCTCCAAAGACTTGAATTCGGGATCATTCCCGAATTTCACACCTAGTATAGTAGATGAGAATGTAAATTACTTAGATTGCGAAATTGCACTCAATACTTACTATCTCGCACGCTTGGCTCAGCTGCCTTGGATACTCGTAAGGGACGATAGTCCGGTGGTAGTCGCAGACCGGTCATTGGATTTATTAAAAGCCGGGTAGACAGGTATATCGAATCACTCAGCTAAATCCCTGTCCCATATCCGGCCCTGTTTCTCCAGGGTGTTCATATTGTTCATCACCTTGTACATCAGGTTCAGGTCCAGGTCTTTTTGCGGTTCAATAAAATATTCGCCCTGCACCCTGATACCGGCCGGCCCGATGAGAAAAACATGGCCTTCACCAAAGGCCAGGCTCTGATCGGTCGCACGCTCAAAGATGGAACGCCCCACGAATGAATTCGGCCTGTTTTCAAGCTTCATCAGGTGTGCAATGGTGGGCGCAAGGTCGATACTGCTGGCATTTGTCGCGTCATACTCCGCGGGTAACGCCATCCCGGGGTGATAAATCAGCAAGGGAATCCTGTCGACAAAATAAGGTTGGTAATCCGCCTGGTTATTGACCAGTCCCACGAAGTCCCTGCCCTGGAAGTGCGCGTGGTCGGAGGTGAATACCACGATGGTATTCTCATACAGACCCGATTGCTGGAAATAATCCCAAAACTTGCCAAAGGCATCATCGTAATTACGGATGGAATCGAGGATATAGCTGTCATGCCCTGCGTAACTGACCCGGTCGTCTGCAGCGTGGTAGTAGGCGTGGGTCTCGATATTGTAAAAGCCCAGGAAAAACGGGTTCGCACTGCCCGCAGCTTGCTGTGCTTCGAGTGCCTGAAGCTGGCCGATAGTCGCACGCATGAATTGCTGGTCACTGAGCGCCAAATCACGTTTGCCGGCTTCACCATCAAGAAACCGGGTGCTCAATTCCTCCTGGGCCAGGATGTGCTTCACATTGGTCTTGGCCAGGACCTCGTCCAGCTTGGTTTTTGCTTTTTGCTGTGAGAACAGGAAATAGGTCTCGTAAGCCTCTTCATTGAATAAATTGCCAAGACAATAGTAGTCGGTATCGACACTGACCTGGCCGCCAGCGTAGACCGGGAAAATCGAGCACATCTGCCCCAGCAAGCCACGGTAGGTTGCAAAGGTGTGGTTGTAATAATTGTCCACGCGCATCGCGGAGGCGGCGAACGCGGCAATATTCGGCGTCAGGCCGGGATACTGGTCGTTATAAGGCTGTATGACGCGGGCGGATATACCCTCACTCAAGAACAGGATGACGTTCAAACCTGCGCTCGTTGCGGATTGCCCGGCCTGCCCTGCAAAAGGCAACTCAGACTGGTAGATAAACTCTTTGGCCAGGGGAAAATCACTTTCTGCCGAGTAAGCGATGCCAAAGTCTGTTACTTCCTGCAGTTCAGCGTCTGACAGGGGTTTGTTCTGGTGGTGGGCCTGGCGCAAACGCCCCAGTGATTGTGCCAGTGCCTGGACGGGTGCAATCGGGCTGCCCAAATTGACATTGGAGTAGTACATCTTGGCCCTCTGCGCCTTTGTATCTTCATCCAGCCACCGCGCATCCATTGTGAGTAGTGCACCCGCCGAAAAACAGCCAAGCATGATCAAGGCGACCAGCATGTTCCCCGCGCGGGTCAATGCGCGTTCCGCAAAGAACACGACCAGTAACAGACAAGCCAGCAATGCGCCGGTGAGCGCAATTTTTGCGGGGCTCAGTACCAGGCCGATATGCTGGATATTGTCGATTGCCGTTGGGGTCAGGAAATCGCTGGTCAGTACCTGGGCAATGTACTGGGCACTGCAAACGACCATGAACAGGATAAACAAGGTGTAGGCGATAAAACGAAACGGAAGCCGGCCATTGACCAACAAAACAATCACACCGGTGACAAACAGGAATTCAGCGACCAGGTGGTTGGTGGCGATTGCCCGGACAAGTAATGATGCACTTTCATAACCGCCAAGCTGGTAAAAAAACAGCTGGCTGAATATCAACGCGAATGCGGTCAATAACAACAGGAAAAAAAGCGCCCTGCTCATGTTAACTACTACCACGCATCATGCTGATTAATCCTGTCGGCCCAAGCCCTTGAATAAAACGGAGCGGCCATTGCCGTACCGCTGTCAATTTGGTGAGAGATTGTGGGCAGGATTACCACAAAGGTCAAACTTTCTGCCAGTTGCTTGGGAACCGGGCTGGTAAGCGGCATAATAGCTTTTTTGAAAACTGTCCCGAGCCCTCATGTGAATATCCCGATTCTCACCTACCACGGCGTAAACGTAATCCGAAACAACTACGCTGAAAATGACCACCTGGCGCTGGCCTCGGACCTGGAAACCATCGCCGCTTGCGGGTTCAGGGTTATCCCGTTGAGCCGGGTCGTGGATTGGCACCAGGGCCTGGTGGAGGACAAGGATGTTTCAAGGGCCGTCGCACTCACTTTCGATGATGGCTCCTGGTTTGATTTTTACGATCTCGATCACCCGAACTGCGGTTTGCAACGCAGCATGATCAATATTCTGCGGGATTTTATTGATCAGCACCCCACGGATGTTCACGCCACCAGTTTTGTCATTGCCTCACCTGGTGCACGCTCATCACTGGACAAGAGTTGCATGATCGGAAAGGGCTGGTGGGGTGACGAATGGTGGCCCGAGGCCGCAGCAAGCGGTGTTATGGATGTTGAATGCCACAGCTGGGACCACGTACACCCCAATCTTGAACAGGTTGCCCAGCAGGACCAGCTCAAAGGTGACTTCGGCATGGTGAAAACGTATGCCGATTGCGATGCCCAGTTCGCCCGGGCCGGCGAATACATGGGCGGCATCCTCGGCCAAAGACCAACGTTGTTTGCTTATCCTTATGGCCAGTCCAGCAGCTACGCCGTTGGCGAGTACCTGCCGAAATATTGCTCAGAACACGGCTTCCGGGCAGCGTTTACCACCGAACCCAGGGCCGTCTGCAAATCAGACAATATCTGGCAACTGCCCAGGTACGTGTTCGGGCAGGACTGGAAATCCCCGCAGGGGCTGAAAGATATCCTGCAGCGTTCCTAGAACGGCCCGATCGCGTGAATTTTTTCGATCAGGAAGGCCTTGCGCTCAGGCGAAATGGGCTTGTGGAAATTGACGATCAAGTGCTCGTGCCCAGTGGCCTCGAAACCGGCCTGGATATCCACCTCGTAAGCCCGGTGATCGCCGGCGTGGCCAAAAAATGCCTCACACTGATCCTTGAAATGATCAAAGGCAAACTTGAGCAGGTGGTAATAAACGCCGCCTGAATTGCGGATGTCTTCACACAGCTTTGCGGGCATATGCTTGAAGGCAGCGCCATCCGTCATCGCACCACCGACCAGTATGACCTCGTCATGGGCCAGGAAATTCGCATAACCCACCGGAATGAAATGGTGGGTGCTTTTGCGGTAAAAACAAATAACCGATTCACCGTAAAACGGGGCCCTGCCGCCGAATTTTTTCTGGAACAATTCATCGATGAAAAACGGCCCGTCACTGACCGAGTTGATGACCAGGTCTTCGAAAGGACGTGCAAGAGGGTTCATAGGCTGTTTTCCGGGCTGGTGGTATTGCTTGGCGTACCGCTTCGAGTTTACACAAAGCGCTCCGGGGCAGTTTAAGTAATGGCCCGAAATGACTCAAGTAAACCTTAAAGGGCCCGGTCGCGGATACGTACTGGAAAATCAAAGAACACTGGCCATACAATGCACAATGACCGGGATGGGCGCCCGGCAAAACCTTTGATTCAGCCATGGAGATAAACTTGAACCGTCACTTTTGCATCACGCTCATCAGCCTGCTGTTTCTCGGCACCAGCAATGAAGTCCCTGCCTGGTCGTCCCCCGGCCACAACGCGATTGGCGTGTTAGCCATTAGCCGTCTGCAGGACAACACCAGGGACAGGCTCGGGGACATCGTCGGTACGCCGGACGAGGCGGCCATCGACAAGGCCTGCAACTGGCCCGATGTGATCCGTGAAGAAGACGCCTGGGAGTGGAGTAAACCACTGCACTACGTCAACATCCCGCGTGGCGATTTCAGCTATCTTGAATCACGGGACTGCCCGGATGGATTGTGCGTGACCGAGGCGATCAAGCGCTATGCGGCTGAACTGGCCAACCCGGCGCACAGCCAACAGGAGCGCTGGGAAGCATTTGCCTGGCTCTGCCACCTGGTCGCCGACCTGCACCAGCCCATGCACGCCGGTTTTGCGGATGACCGCGGTGGTAACGATTTTGAATTTACCTTTGATGATGAAACCATCAACCTGCACTATTTCTGGGACCGGGTCCTGGTCGAACAGCATGCCGGGGACTGGCAGGCCCTGTTAAGGCAGTTACAATCAGCTCCGGCACCCGTCCTTGACCCTGGCTGGAAGCCGACGGATGTGGACGACTGGACCGATGAATCACACGCCTTGGCGGTGGATGGTGCTTATCCCCCAGCGGAAGGCATCAATAAAGCCTGGGAACAGCGGGCCTGGAAAATCGCATTTGAACGGCTCAACCTTGCCGCAGCGCGGTTGGCGTTAATCTTTGAAACAATTCTGCCAGACAACGACTAGCTCCCAAAAAAATGGGGCAGATACACTGTGCCAGTCGCGATAATGTTCAAGACCGGGATTCGGTCGAGAATACAGCTCGGTGCTGGGGCGGGGTATTGCTTACCGGGACCGTGAGCGACAGGGAGTCGCGATCGAGCCTACACGACTGCAGGGATGCAGGAGGTAGAGCAACGCAGGGAGCAGTTGCCGAGGGATGTGATCGCTCCTGCGCGTTTGACCTCCAGGGATGGAGGAAATGCAGGGGATTGTCGGGAACAATCCCTGCCCAGCCCGCGGATCGCACCGCACTTCCCTGTGCTCTATTGCGATCTACCGTACATCCTGTACATAACCGTTCATCCTGAACATAACGGCGTGTCCCGGGAAGGAATACCCGGTCCAGTGCCTACATCAGATGAGTTAAGTGAGCTTGGCCCTCTTTAAAGATCACGCGCTACGCGGAAACCAATGACCGGCCCGTATTTATCTGCATTGAGCGCTATCCGCACCGCCGCACGGCTTTGTTCGGGTGCGCTGGCCCAGTAGCCTCCACGCACCACCCGCCGATTACAACCGGGGTTGACCCAGGCTGAGCCATCGATTGGCGCCTTGATGTAATTTTCGTGCCAGCAGTCTTCCACCCATTCACTGACATTACCGGCAATATCAAACACACCCAAAGGATGAGCCATCTCACCGTCCGATGTCGAACCGGCGGGCGCCGGCCCCCAATGCCCGTCACCGTATTTCTCAAAAAACGCGGTCCATTGACGCCCGCTGGGAGACTTGTCGCGTTCACCGGTCAGGTTCTCCACCACGGCCGCAGGTGAGCCTTCACCCCACCAGTAGCTACCCGTGCTGCCGGCCCTGGCAACGTATTCGTACTCGGCCTCTGACGGCAGTCGATAAGCTTTGCCGGTCTCGCGCGTCAACCACTGCACATAGGCTTTGGCGTCATTAAAACTGACATGCAATACGGGCATCTCGGGAGAAGCCTTCTTGCCGCGGTAGTCATGTTCCCAGTTAACGTTGGAGCGATCACTCATGCGACCGGCAGTTTCGTTGTAAATGCTGGAACGGCCGGTCATTTCAGCCGTGGTCCTGTAAGTCGTGCTGTTGATGAACAGGTGAAACTCCGCAACCGTCACCTCCCGGACTCCAAGCGCAAAACCCCTGGTTATGGTGACCCGGTGCCTGGGCTCTTCACGCTCGGAGTGACCACGTGATCCCATCCTGAAGCTGCCAGCGGGAATGATGATGAGTTCGGGTGCCGTGCCACTGGAAACCAGCAGTTCGTCCCTGATGGTCTGTCCCGGCTTCAATCCGCCGTACAAACGCGCCTCCCTGAGCCGCTCCCGCAGGGCGTCAACCCGTTCCTGTTGCCCACCCAGCGCAATCAAATCAATGATACTGATATCGGCCTGGTTGAAATGCCCCGAGTCCATGGCCGTGATGGCATTTTGCTCAAGTTCGACGGCGTGTTCCTGTTTGATAGCGTCGATTTCAACACCAGCGCTCAAAACGGCCTCCTGCCCGGACCGGACCTCTGCGGCTTTTTGTACCCAGTTCTCCGCCAGCTCAAAATCGTACTCCCGGGCAGCAACAAGCGCCTGCCCCAGCATGGCCTGCTGCACCCCGGCCATGCCATCCAGCGCCGCAGCATTGGCGGGCTCCTTATTAAGAACCTGCTGGAAATAGTATTGGGCGTTGTCGTTTTCCGGTTGCAGGATACGTCCGGATTCCAGGGCCGCGTCTCCCGATTTCAGCAGGTTGGCAACTGCGCCCTGTGATTGCAGGCGTTTTTGTGCCGCGGTAAAACCACGCAATCCCGGATCGACCGACTGGATGACCTGCAATGTTTGCCCGGCCTGTATGTAATCACCGGCATCTATCAGGCTGTTCGCCTCCGCCAGTGCCTCTGTCAGCAACTTCTCCAGTTGCTTGAATACCGTGGCGTTACCGGGGTCCCCGGATAATCGTGACAGCAGTCTCTGGAGTTCCTGGTTCTGCGTCTCATCCGGCAGGGCCAGTTCTGCATGATCCCGAGGCTTCGTAGCTGCCGTACTGGGAACGGCCAGGCTCATCTCCCACTCGTCTGAAGAACCTTCGCCGAGTCGATCGATTCGGCGACTCTCAGGTGCCTCCTCCACGGTTTGCTCGCCCGTATCTACCGGCTGCTCACCCGTTTCCACCGGCTGCTGCGCCTGCAAATATGGCGCACAGGCGAACATCCCGAACAGGATCAGCATGGATAAAAGCCTGGGATTATTCCTGCTGGCAAACATGCAAATTCCCTTGCCTGTAGCCTCCATCATGTTAAGGTTTGTGCAACACGCTCCATTGGCGCATTGGCACAAGCAACCATAACCCAGATACCTCTTAACGACAAGCATAAGAAAATTCAATAAAATCCAGAACAAACAACCAATAATCGTTGGTTTAAGAAGCGAATTATCACACTCCCAATGATCAATCAAAGTGAAATTAGCACTGCGCAAGCAGCCGCCGACCACCCAATTATGGTCGAATCCGCTGGTCACCTGCAGCAGTGTATCGATGCCTGGCTTGAATTTGATCTGCTGGGAATCGACACGGAATTTGTCCGCGAACGGACGTGGCGCGCCGCTCTCGGGCTGGTGCAAATTTCTGATGGCAAAACGGTCTGGCTTGTTGACCCGTTGAAAACCGGCCCGCTTGAGTCCCTGTCATCCCTGTTTGAAAAACCCTCGCTGATCAAGATTCTGCATGCACCGTCCGAGGACCTCGATGTGCTGCTTTACACGACGGGTGCCGCCCCGGAACCCCTGTTTGATACGCAGGTCGCCTGTGCATTGCTGGGCCAGTCCCTGCAAATGGGCTATCACAAGACCGCCGAGTGGCTGCTTGGTGTGGCCATAGACAAGGGAGAAACACGTTCAAACTGGTGCAAGCGCCCGTTACGACCCGCCCAGTTACATTACGCGGCACTGGATGTGTGCCTGTTGCCGATGATGTACCGGGAATTGAACACCCGCCTGGCAGAACTCGGCCGGGATGGCTGGCTGAAGGAGGAGTGCACCAAGCAGTTGGAGCGGGCCAGAACACCTGCCGACCCGGAACAGTCCTGGAAGAGAATCAATGGCAACGGCAGACTGGATGGAACATCACTGGCCATACTGAAATCGCTCGCTACGTGGCGGGACCTGGAGGCGGAGAAGCGCAACCTGGCGCGTGGTTTCGTCATCAAGGACGTGGCATTGCTGGGCATTGCCCAGCTCAAGCCGGACAGCGTGGCGGCCCTGGCAAAAATAAACGATCTGTCACCAAAAGCAGCGGAAAGATTTGGGCCTGCGATAATCACCAATGTTGAAAACGTGCTCAGGGAAGGCCAGACGATGAAACCGCCCGAAATTCTGACGCCTGCTCAACGCAAGGTGCTGGCCGGTATGAAAGCAGTAGTAAAGAAAAAATCCGCCGAGCTGTCTGTGGAGCCCGCCCTGATCGCCTCGAAACGCGAACTGGAAAGGTTGATCCTGTCGGTGCCGGGCAAACCATTACCTGAACATTTCACGGGCTGGCGCAAAGAGGTCATTACCGATGAGCTGTTGGCTCTGAAGGAAACGCAGCAATGAGAGGGACGGCTATTCCAGCTTTGCTTTTGACACTGGCACTTGCCGGCAATGCCTTCGCACAGGCCCTGCCCGGAACCGATATCTGGTTGGCTGACATCGAAAACGGATTGCCAGGCGCAGCTGCCAGGATCAGCGACGGCGACGGTTACAACAACCAGCCACATTTCTCACCCGATGGCTTAGTAATCTACTACACCCGTGAAATGCCCGGTGATGGTGGTGCACAGACTGATATCGCCGCCTTCAACGTGGCAACAAACGCCACGACCATGGTCACCAATACAGCCGAGAGTGAATATTCTCCCACGCCTGTGCCGAACCGGAACGCTGTATCAGTCATCCAGGCTAGCCTTGAGCAAAAACAATTCTTATGGGCCATTAATGTGGCCAACGGCAGTATGGAATTGCTTTTCCCCGATGTTGAACCGGTCGGCTATCACGCCTGGTTCAGCGACGACGAAGTGGCGATGTTCATCCTCGGTGACAGCTTCACGCTGCAGACCGCCCGGCTCAAGCACGACGGCGCTCGAGTGGTCGCAGACAATATCGGCCGGAGCATACGCAGACACCCGCAAACCGGTGAAATTTTGTTTGTAGATAAGAACGTTGATCCATGGCAAATCGCCGCCTTTAACCCTGAAACGGGCGTCACCAGGAGCGTTATGCCGCTGTTCCCCGCTAGCGAAGATTTCACCGTGGACAGCGCGGGCACCTACTGGACGGGCAATGGAAGCAAACTGTACAAACGCTCAGCAGATGATGAGCGGTGGGAATTGATAGCTGATTTCCGTGCATATGGCATCAGCAACATCAGCCGCCTGGCCGTGCATGCTGAATCAGGGAAAATTGCGTTGGTAGGCGAACAAACCGGTCAGAATTAATCACTGCCCCGCGATCGATACGTATTATCAAACCCCTATCGATTCGGTTAAAATACCCCTCCTCAAAAGCGCCCGTAGCTCAGTCGGATAGAGCACCAGATTCCTAATCTGGGGGTCACAGGTTCGAATCCTGTCGGGCGCGCCAGATACACAAAGGTGTATACCGGAGACATGGTTTACACTTTATACCGGAGACATGGTTAACACTTTGTCCGGTGCGAACGGATTAGGGCCGGGTTCCACCCGGCCCCTTTCATTATCAAAGAATCCCAAGTCATAGTCCATGAAACCGATCAACATACGCCCATGGTGAACCAGCAAATCAAGCCCTAACTCATCTTGTGTGCCGAAATTACCATGACATCGCACGGTGCAGTATGTGTTACGCCATATGAGGTGGAACCCAAGGTAGAAGTTATTCCGTGGCGACCGTGGGTAGCGACGACAATCAAGTCAACATTCTGCTCCCGGGCGAAGCGGACAATTGCGTGCTTGGCAGTCCGTGAACTGAAACGCACTTCCTGCGACACCTTTTCATATCCCAGGCTCTGAGCGAGTTCTGCCAGGGAATCGTGTGCCCGTTGTTCACGGTAATCTTTAGGATCGATATCCTCGGGAGCGATTAGCTCGTTCGACCTGTTTACCGGGAAATGCTCCACCACGTGAAACAAAGTAAGCTGGGCATCATAGAACCGGGCTATTTCAGCGGCGCGCTCAGCCGCAGCCCTGCAAAAATCTGAACAGTCTGTTGCACACAAGACATTCTTGTAGCTTTTCATTGTCATCTCCATTCGTGACTTATGAAACTCAAAATAATTGCTCAAATAAACATCTTTCTGAACTATGGATTCAGGCCTGTTATGTCACTCCTGATTCAATCTTCTTAATCAATACCCCGGTTCACTGTTCACTCAATATATGAACATGCGGGCTTTGTTTGGCACCTTGACCCGGAACTAATTAATCCGGGGCACACCCACCCAATAACGCACACCACAACAGGTGATGATTTCTGCAAGCCCGCTGTTCCGAAGGCTATCCAATACCTTGTCTGCTTCAGCCGATGACCGACACCCTAAAGATTGTTTCAACTCGTCCTCCCGCATCGGATGACGCATGATGACCCCATGGATGCCATCCAAAAATGAATCAGCACCGCTAAAATCGAATGTTCCGCTGGCCGGATGAACAACCCTTGCGACCTTGCCCAAAATGGCACGGGCGCGTAATAACCCTTCCTCGCCGGTTGGACGTACCCATGATTCAGCGGGTGGACGCGTAGGCAAAACCAGGTGAACTTCGTCCGGCTGGACACGCTCCAATACCGTTGCAATTTCCCGTAATTCTGTCTCGTCATCATTACAGCCCTGAACCAGCATCACCTCTACCCAGAGCTTGCCCGGATACCCGGATCGAAACGCAACCAGACCATCAACATGACGGGCAAAAGTCGCCTGCCCGTGCGGACGGTTTAGCTTGCGATGCAGCACAGCATTACCTGCATCCAACGATGGCATGACCACATCTGCCGCGTTTAGTCCAGCACGCACTTCGGGCAAATACAACAACGCCCCGTTGGTAATGACCGCCACAGGAATTGGCGTCAGTGCCTTGACCTCACGAATCAGCCAGCCGATATCGCTGTGCAGAGTTGGCTCGCCCGAGCCAACGAAAGTGACCCAGTCAATCATTCCGGGCCGTTGCGCTTTCAAAGCAGACCTGGCTTCCTCCAAAATAAGCTCGCGCGGGATATAACTCTTGCGCTCGTTGGTCACCGGGCGCGTGCGCCCCAATTGACAATAAACGCAGTTCCAAATACAGGTTTTGGATGGAATCGTGTCAATCCCCAAAGATTGTCCCAACCGACGTGAAGGGACCGGGCCGAAAACGCAACTCATCTCCTTCTCACCCGTGGTTTTTAACTTCCTCTATCTTTCCCAGGCGCTCTGTCAGTTTTTCAACAACGGCTTGCAGGTCACCAAGTCGAGTTTTAACCCAGGAATTACCCCGCCTGGGATCCGTGTCCTTACAACGATCACCCAATCCACGGCCGCGGCCACATCCCGGACCACGCCTCTGTCCGTTTCCGTTTCCCGGGCCTCCCGGTCCACGGTAATTTCCTAAATCACGCCCGCTACGGGCACCTTGTCCGTTGGGACCTGTTCCGTCTCTTGCTGGCATTGTCTTATCTCCTATTAATCTCTCTTGTCACTTGTCTTTCTTAACGGCTTCATATGCCGCCATAAGTGAATCGATTTCCTTACGCCGCTGGCGCAGGGACTTCATCCACTCCCCCAGGACAGATTCACCCTGTGGAGTGGTCGTATAAATACGACGCCTGGGACCGAGGCTCTCTTCACTCCATGAACTGGCCACCAACTCGGCAGTTTCCAGGTTGCGCAGGGCACGGTACAAAATACTGATATCCATCTCTTCAATGTGAAAGCCAAACTCCCTCAACCCTTCCATCAAGCTGTAACCGTAGCCAGGTTCGCGGTGCAAAAGCATCAACAGGCAAGACTCCAGGAAAAACATCCTGCGTCTCCGACCTCCACGACCCTGTCCTAAACCTCGTCCTCCGAGCATAGTATTACTCCTTTGTCTATAGCATAAATGACTATAGACGTTTTGTCACTAGTTGAGATCAATAAATATCAATTATTCACAAAATACCTGAATGACTACCGGTGACTTCGACCCACCATTGTTAAGAGATTCTGGCATCCAGGCACAATAAGCGAATCAGGGCCGCCATAGGCAGGCCCCGAAAGGACGAGCAATCATAAAAGGCGCAAATTAATCCCATCCCGGTTATTCCGACACATCCCCGCGCCAAAATCCCTAATTTCATCTGACCTCATAGCCCATTTGCGGTATTCTTAGCCGGTTCGCGTGTCGCCCGCGCCGGTACCCCGGCAAGACACGCCAAAAACCAAAAACACTGAACTGGAGGCCCCATGGAAACCATGCCCACCACCCGATCCCAGACCCGTTCTTTTACCACCGTTTTCCTCATCGAGATGTGGGAACGCTTTGGCTTTTACGGTATGCAGGCCCTCATCGTGTACTACATGGTGCAGCGGCTCGGATTCCCCGATGAACGCGCCACGCTGGTGTGGGGTGCTGCCGCAGCGCTGATCTACGTAGCGCCTGCCATCGGCGGCTGGATCGGCGACAAGATTCTCGGCACCCGTCGCACCATGCTGCTCGGCGCCGCGGTGCTGACGGTTGGTTACAGCCTGATGGTGGTACCAGGCCAGAGTGTCTGGTTCCTGTTTTTTGCGCTCAGTGTCATCGTCGTTGGCAACGGTCTGTTCAAGGCCAATGCCGGCAACCTGGTACGCAAGATCTACGAAGGTGACGATTCCAGGATCGACAGCGCGTTTACCATCTACTACATGGCCGTCAACCTGGGCGCGATGATCTCGCAATTACTGACCCCGTGGCTGAAGGACTATGTCAATGAGACCTACGGCAACGAGCTCGGCTGGCACGTGGCCTTCGCGGTCTGCGCCATCGGCCTGTTGATGGGCCTGATCAATTACTGGCTGATGCGTCGCACCATGGACCACATCGGTTCAGAACCGGACGAACTGCCGCTGAACTGGGGCAAGCTGGGCGCTGTGCTGCTCGGCAGCGTCGCATTCGTATTCATGTCCACCTACATCCTCGAACACCAGGGTGTCGCGCGCGCCTTTGTGTATCTCGCCGGGGTGGTCGTGATCGGCATTTTTGCCTACCTGATCAGCACCGGGCAACGTAATGAGCGCGCCGGGCTGATTGCAGCCCTGGTGCTGACGGTGCAGTCAGTCTTCTATTTCATCTTCTACCAGCAGATGTCCACCTCGCTGGCCCTGTTTGCGTTGCGCAACGTCGATCCGGCCTTCATTGTTTTCGGCACGCACCTGTGGGACTGGTCGCCGGCACAGTTCCAGGCTTTCAACCCGATCTGGGTCTTTATTCTGAGCCCGTTTTTAGCCCTGGCTTACACTAAGGCAGGCGACGCCGGCAAGGATATCTCCATCGCTGCCAAGTTTGTCCTCGGATTCCTGCTGGTAGCCGGCGGCTTTTTCATCTACGGCGCTTCTGAGCACTTCGCAGACGCAACGGGTAAGGTGTCCTCGTGGTTAATGGTCTGGGGCTACGGCGCCATCTCCCTGGGTGAGTTACTGGTCAGTGCCCTTGGCCTGGCGATGATCTCCCGCTACGTGCCTGCACGCATGGGTGGTTTTATGATGGGTGCTTATTTTGTAGCCTCGGGTGTATCACAGTACCTGGGCGGCCTGGTCGCCACCTTTGCCGCTGTGCCGCGTGATATCACCGACCCGCTACAGTCGCTGCCGATCTACACCAACCTGTTCAACAAACTGGGTATAGCCGCACTCCTGTGCACGGCGATTGCCATTGCCGTACTGCCGCTGATGAACCGCTTGTCGCGAGTCCACCATGGGCATGAAAAGGCCGCTGAAACCTGAATATATTCCAACACAGACAAGGCCACCAAATGGTGGCCTTCCTATACTATGAAAATACAATCTGAATCTTACCCAGACAGAATCCGGCAAATTGCCGCGGACCTGAATCAGCTGCGCAATTTGTATGAAGTGGACCTCACGATAGAGAAACTCCGGGCGATTGCCAGTGAGCTTGAACGCATTCTGAAAGCGGGGCGTAAAAAGACCTGAAATCCCGGGATTGATTCATGCTTCGGTGGACTAAGGAGCCATGTTCGCAATCATGCCGGTATTGTTGATGAGCCTCGAAAAACCCATTTCAACCGCTGATACAAGGAAACTGATTTGAAAATAGTCATTCTTACAATCGCGCTGGCAACGCTCACTACCGGCGTTTGCGCCGATTGGTCCGTCAAGGGTGAGGGAAACTTCAGTTGCCCGGACTACGTGGCGGCCAGGAAGATCAACAGCAAGGAATTCTACAGTTCGATCTCCTGGGTGCAGGGTTTTGTAACCGGCGTCAATTACGAGCGGGCCCGGGCGAACGAGGGTAACTCCTTTATCGCACGGGATTTCAAGCCGGTATCCATGGTGGACTGGCTGGAAGACTACTGTCGTAACAATCCGCAGGACTATTTGTCCGATGCGGCCCAGGCGATGGTCGAGGAACTCCAGGAAAAATAACGCGGAATCCTGCGGCAAAACTCGATGTAGGGTTCACCAAACACACGTCGCAGGTGTTCCTCCTCCACCAGCACCAGCAGGTGCAGACTGACGGCCACCACCAGCAAGGCAGCCAGGCACCACCAGGACCAGTCGTTCAGGGTCCAGCCCAACAGGAAAAGCACCCAGCCAATGTACTGCGGGTTTCTGCCGAAGTGGTAGGGTCCAGATGTGGTCAGTTCTCCGGCGTCAACACAAAGCATCTTCGCCAATGATTTAAAGTGGAATATCCCGTACAGGCACAGTACAAGCCCCGCCATGCCCACGAGGACACCGAAGTAGTCCAGCGCCGTGGCCGGCAGTGCGTAATCAGAAGTGTAGTGAATCATCACGTTGGGCACGAACAGCATCAGGCAGAGCAAGAACAGGCCAAGCAAGGTTAGTTTTCCACGTTTGCCGTACTCCCAGCGGGCATACAGCAGCGCGATTGTGGAGACCAGTATGGAAACAACGAGCAGTTTAATAAGCACGGCCAAACTCTCCTGCGCCCTTTCAGACAGGCGCGTCAGCACGTATTGCTGTAATTATACGCCTGCTGCCTGTGTGTACGGCAAAGCCTGGGACGGCTTATCGCAGCCAGGACACCTCAGAGCTCTTCTTCGAAGTAAAACATACTGATGCCGGCCGTCACCTGGTCACCGGCAGCCATGTCCTGCTCATAGGGCTTCAGGACCGCCCTCGCCTTTTCATCGGTATCTGACAGGAATGTCTTGACCACCCTGCGTAATTCTTCGGCATCTTCGCGGTTCAGGCGGTTGGTCCAGCAACCCTGCTGGTAGAACGATTCCTGGCCCAATGCGGGCGCACTGAGATTGTGGGCAATGGTATCAACGAGGTTGCCGACAGCCGCCATCCCGATCCTGGCGTTTTCAGTCTGGTCCACGGTGTCAAACGGCGTGTAGTGCTTGTCGATCATCCGCACCTGCTTATTGGTCTCGTCAACAATAATCGACTTGCTCATCTGCAGGCGGCGCAGGAAAGACGTCACCGTCACACCACGCGTTGAATTCGAGTCACTTATCAGTGTTTCAAAGCTGGGCCCAGTGCCCTTGATCGGTAACACCATTGGTTTGCCGGTCTTGGCATCCCTGTATGCCGGACTGCTCTCCCACACGTCCAGCACACTGCATTCAGGTGTAATTTCACTCAGGAATCGCTGCGCCTGGTGGAATGGTTTGAGGTAGTTCTCCCTGCTCTTGATCCGGGTCAATGTCCTTGTGTCAAAGCCCGTCACAATCGCCAGCGTGGAGAGCGGCACATTTTTGCCGGGTCTTTCCTGTCGCAGTTTCGCCTCGGTCTCTTCAACAAAAATCACCTGCACCATTTCCTGTAATTTCTTAAGGGAGATCTTGCCGACCAGCATACGGATCAGTTTTCGAAATACGTTTTCAACCGCGCGCGTGAGGATGGCCACGTCAGGCAAGTTTGCTTCATTGCTTATGGCCATCTGGCCCTCCCTGTTCTGTAAACTGCATTCCCTTGTTTCTTGGCTATTATTATATGATTGACATATTTGTCATTATTTGACAACTATGGCTTATATTGACATTTTTGTCAATATTGTTGGGATGGCTGGGCCAAACCAACCTGGAACACCAGTCAAGGTTAGGGAACACCGGGCAGCAACAGGCTGCCGTAGCGGTGTTTAACTCGAGGACTCTTCTTCGAAATAGAACATGCTGATACCGGCGGTATATTGGCCCGTGTCAACCTGTGCCTCCGCCAGTGAGGTAATCAATTCACGGGATTTTACATCTTCCTCCCGCAGATACTGGTGGATCGCCTTGCGGACCTGGTCCATGTTTTGCAGGATTAAACTGGTAATTCCAACTGCCCCTCTGGAAGTACTTGGAGTCTTCATCGAGGTGGTGCCGGATATTGTGACTGACCGTACCGGCCAGGTTTGCTATCGCAGTAAACCCGACGTCCAGCAGATCCAGGTCATTCTTGCTGATAAACACATTGTCATCCTGCTTGAGCAGGACCGTTCCAGCCGCCTTGTCCAACTCCACCACGTCGATCTCTTTCAGGCGTTTCAATACCGCCTGGCTGGTGAGCCCGCGTGACTGTATGGCAGCTTTTACCAGTTCGGAAAATGTCGCACCCTGCCCTTCGAGATCCAGCACCCTGGGTTTGCCGCTCGCTGCATCAAAGAACCGCTCGTCGTTCATCCACAGGTCAAAGACCTTGAACAGGGGCATGAAACCATCGAGAAAGCTATCGTCCTGGTGAATGGGGTTGCTCAATGCAATATAGGTCCTGATCTTCTTGATCGTGCGGGTATCCACGCCCGTCAACAAGGCAATGTCACCCAGCGCCACGTTTCTGCCTGGCGCTTCCAGCTTGAGCGTGGCCTCCGCCTCTTCAACGAAGATAATCTGGATCATTTCCTGGAGTTTTTTCAGAGACATCTTGCCAATCAACATCCGGACCAGCTTTCTGAATACTTTCTCAGCGGCGCGGGTGAGGATCGCTACATCACGCAGGGCAGTTTCACCGGGTGTAGTCATTTTTCTCTCCTTGTTTCTGACATTCCATTCCCTGTTTCAAAACCCGTAACCGGCAACAAACTCAGTACTGCCTGGCCGGAACAATGCGGGGCACAAGTGCGCGATTTGCACACAAGACAAAGCCCGGCCTGTTGGCACATGACCGGAACTTTGTCTTCCCCCCTCCAGGTAACTACAGCCCCCCTTCCCGGCCTGGTGAAGTTCCCCCCTTTTGCTCCACCAGCCGTCTGCGCTACCTGTCGTTTCTAACCCCCTCTGTAGAATTTGCCATATACGTCATTTATTGCCGTTTATGTCATTTATAGACTATTCTGTCATTTATTGCCTATTATGTCAATACTTGTTTTGTAAGAAAACAGCCCGGCCTGTCGTAAACATTGTTTACAACATCATTGGATGGTTTTGGGTGGAGAAAACCCGTTTTACAGGTGGCTAATCCGGCCCTTCGGTTCTCCGGGGACGGAAAGACTTAAACAAGCGTTTGAAAAGCTGAAGGAACACCCACAGAAACACCACCGGCAGTATGCCCGTCTGCAGGATAAATACCACGCTCAGCTGGATCACGTGCTCGGTGACCTCGCCGGCCCGGGTGCGCAATCGTTCGAACCTGCCGGAAACATCCATGCTGTCCACGGTACTGCTCCAGGCGTTGGAAATGGCGTCGAGCACACCGTCACCGGCATTTTCTGCATCCTGGGCACTGGCATCCTTGCTCAACTGTTCCAGGTCCCTGCCCGCCTCGGTGATGATCTCCGTGCTTTGTGTGTAACGCGGTTCGAGAAACTGCTGATACAGCAGGTCATTGGCAATCAGCATTACCGGCACTGCAAAACGGATAAACAACAGCAACAGGAATACGCGCCTGAACAAGATCATGTAGGTTTTCCGGCCCTGCCCCGGATACCAGAGCCTTATCACCAACCAGGCCGCCAGGGCTACGACCAGGGCCTGTACCGGCCACCAGGCGCTAATATCCAGCAACACGTTCTGAATACCCAGGGAAATCGTTGCCGCCAGCATGATCAATGAAAAACGTTCCACCAGGTCGTTGACGGGATCGAGAATCTCACCGGGCGTCAGGGTGACACCCACACCGGCCGGTTGCAGCGCGACCTCGGTGCCCTGCACGGCTGAAATAACACCGTTGATGGTCCGGGCCAGGGCAAAGGTGATAAATGCCCTCTGGAACAGCTGCTCATAATCGGCCATGGCACGCTGGTCTACGAACGGCGCCGTGGAAAGCGCCGCCAGCAATACCAGCAACAGGCTCAACAGCCATTTATTGACGGGTTTGTAATTTTGCATCTGGATTGCTATCGCTCACAGGATATTTTCGGGGTTAAACCAGCACCATGATCAATACACCACCCACGGTGAGTACAATGCCTGCCAGCTTGCGCCGGGTGACCTTCTCGCCCAATATCAGCCAGGCCAGCAATAAAATAAATACCACGTTGGTCTGATTGAGGATAGAGGCAACCGAAGCATCTATCAATTTATATCCCGCCAGCCACAGGATCAGACACAGATACGCGGCCAGGAAAGATGCGGAAATAACGCCCAGCCAGGGCTGGGGCTTCTGAAAGTTACTCTTAACACTTTGCCACTGCCCCTTTATCAGCATGTAGATCAACATGCCGGCCACACCACCGGCCAGCCTCAATTCCATGGTCCACAGCAAGGGGCGCGCCTCGAGTATCTCCTTCACCATGACGATTCCCAGCGCCATCATGAACACGGCGGCTACACCATATATTGCCCCCTTTCTGATGTTGGCCGCATCCAGGGTGGCGTGGTTCACCCGCCAGGTCACCATCAATACACCCGAGATCACCAGGAAAATCCCGAGCCATTGCCACGGGACCATTCTTTCACCGAGAAAAATCACCGACAGCATGATTACGAACGGGCTGAACAAGCTGGCCACGATAGCCGCCCTACCCGCGCCCATCAGGTTGAGCGAACGTAAATACCAGGTATCCGCCACGGCGATACCAATCACACCGGACACAAAGACAACCGCGAATTCGAACAGGGAATAACCGGGTAACGTCAGGCCACTGAATACCAGGATGGTCGGAACCAGCAACACCATGCCAAGACTGTTCTTGAACAGGTTCAGTTCAAAAGCCGGCAGGGTTTCACCAACCCGGCGCATCATGATTACAGCCACTGCCCACCCCAGGGCGCTGGCCAGCGCAAAGGTTTCACCCCAGCCCATGATGAGTCACTCTTTGACGCTGGCGCTGATCAGCAATACCTGCTTGACCGGTACGTCTTCTGCATCCAGCACTTCGCTGTAAGCCGTTTCCACGTCGGAGATCGCCTCCAGCACATCCATGCCGGAAACGACTTCACCAAATACCGCGTAACCCCAGCTACGTGGCCTCGGATCCAGGCTGGTGTTGTTCTCCATGTTGAAATAAAACTGGCTGGTCGCCGAGTGCGGATCGTTGTATCGCGCCATGGCGATACTGCCGCGGGTATTCTGCAAACCATTACCCGATTCATTGATGATGCTATCAAACTCGGTCCTTTCCTCGATTTCGGGCGTATAAGCACCACCCTGGACCACGAAGCCGGGCATCACGCGATGGAAAATGGTGCCGTTATATTTACCTTCAATCACGTAACGCAGGAAATTGTTGGAAGTGACCGGTGCACGCATACGGTTCAGCTCAACCTCGATGACACCCATGCTGGTCTCAAGCCGCACGATCGGGAACAGGTTGTCCGGAATCATCTCCGGTGGGAAGCAGTCCTCGTCAACTGACCAGGAAACCAACGGCATCGACAGCAACATCAGGAAAAACGGCAATCGGGTCTTCTTGGTCATGGTCATGCTCCGCTGGCGATCGCAGGGGCCGGCCAGGCGCGAGGGTCTGAAACCCGCGCAGCGGCCGACTTGTTGGACAACCCCGGTATTTTCACACGTAGCGGTGCGCAGTGCATCTAATCAATGCTTTAAAAAAGCGCCTGGATCACCCCTCCTGATCACCAGGCGCTTTCTGCCGCTGACTTTGCTCTGACGGCATACGCCCTGCCTTGCGCAGGGCGTCACGTAACACGTACTCGATCTGGGCGTTCACGCTGCGCAGTTCTTCATCTGACCACCGGCGTACAGCCTGCCAGATATCTTCGTTGATGCGCAGCGGAAACGCTTTTTTTACTGTCATCCTCAACCTTTACTCAGCTGTACAGGGAGCTGGTGTTAAGCACCGGCTGGGCGTTTTCCTCGCCGCATAACACGACCAGCAGGTTGCTGATCATGGCGGCCTTGCGCTCGTGATCCAGCTCGATGATGTCCTGGGCTTTCAACTCGTCCAGGGCCATCTTCACCATGCCCACCGCGCCATCAACTATCGTTCGACGTGCTGCCACAATGGCCTGGGCCTGCTGACGCTTGAGCATCGCGCTGGCAATTTCCTGGGCATAGGCCAAATGGCTGATACGTGCCTCTATGACCTCGACACCAGCCTTTTCAAGACGGTCCTGAACTTCTATCTTGAGTTGTTCGGCAACCTCCTGCTGGTTGCTCCGCAACGCGATCTGGTCATCACTATGTGATTCATAGGGATAGCTCGTGGCCAGGTTACGCAACGCCGCTTCCGATTGGATCTCCACAAAGCTGATGTAGTCGTCAACCTCAAAGACCGCCTCGGCCGAGTCCACGACTTTCCACACGACCACTGCAGCAATTTCGATCGGGTTGCCCGAGCTGTCGTTGACCTTCAAGGTATCGCAATCAAAGTTTCGCACCCTCAGTGACACGGCCTTCTTGGCGTAAAAAGGGTTGGCCCAACGCAGGCCGGTATCCCGGGCGCTGCCGACATAGGTGCCGAACAGGGTCAGCACGCGGGCCTGGTTGGGGTGCACCATGAAAAACCCGGCCAGGCATATCAGCAACACGATCGCTGCCAGGATACTGAGGACAATCTGGCTGACACTAACCGTGGTGACCGCACTGAAAAACCACCAGCCATCAGCGATCAACAAGACCGGCAGGACAACCAGTGCCAAATAACCCGAAGCATACTTTCGTTCAATCTCTTTAATCATCACTTTCCCTCCGTTTGATATCATTTATATATCATTTTAATACTTTTTTGCAGGAAACTCAATATGCCTGAAGTCATAACTGGTCAGGACTAAAAAAAATGTCCGATAACAGCTATAAACGCTTATAATCGCCGCTGGCTTAGAAAAACAGGAGAATAATGTGCGCCGTTTAATCTTCCTTTTATCGACCTTGATTCCCCTGTCGGCAGCAGCAGAATCAACCCTGCCCTATATGCAGGATCTTGCAGGTGACGCCAAGCTGCCACGCCCATGGGGGATCAGTCTTGATTTCTACACGATGGACCAGGACTACAGCATCCAGGACCTGACGTTTGATCTGCCGATACCAGGTGTGGGGCTCGGGGATCCGAGTGACATAAAGGCCACCAATGAAGTCATGCATTTTGACCTCAAAGCGGATGTCTGGCTGCTGCCGTTTTTGAACGTATTTGCACTCGTCGGAAAGGTTGATACCGATACCACGGTGGATTTCAGCGAGGCTGAAATTACCGGTCTGCCTTTCGAGCTGGGTACCTTGCCGGTGTCCTTTGACGGCATTGTGTACGGTGGAGGATTCACCCTCGCTTACGGCACCGAAAACTGGTTCACGTCCGCTACCACCACATATACCTCTACTGATATCAGCGGTGACTTCAAGTCATCGGTTGATTCATTCACGGTCCAGCCACGTATCGGGCTGATCAGTGGCAACTGGACGTACTGGGCCGGCGCCATGTACCTTGACGTGGACGAACAACACAGCGGTGTAATCGAACTGCCGTACATCGGTGACGCGGATTTCTCCGTCGATCTTGTCACCACCGATAACTGGAATTACTCGGTAGGCGTCTCCCACTACTTCAGCGAGCACGCCAACCTCAGTTTCGAAGTCGGTTTTGGTAACCGGACACACACGCTGTTCAACTTCAACTACCGTTTCTGAAACCCCAGAGTCTGAAAACGCTAAATGAGCAGTAGATTTTCGCCCATACTGCTATTGCTATCACTGGCCTCACCGCCTGGCGGGGCCTATGAAACCGACCAGTTCAGCAACCGCCTGCAACAAATCGAAGATTCGACTGCGCTCATGAACCGCCAGGTCACGCTGGCCGTCGCGGAAACCATAACCCCCTGGCACGGTCAGCGCGATGACATGGCAGTCGTTGACGGTATTTACAAGAAAATCGGTGGCCTGCACTGGGTGGACAAGCTCGAACGTTATGCCATGGACTCGGAAGACATTGAGCGCCTCGACACCCCTCCCCATGACTCCATTTACAGCGGTCACCCCTTTTGGGCAGCGCGCGTGGCAGCGATTTTTGGTGTGGGCCCCACGCTCAAGGTCAACAATACGCTGGTGGGCACCGATAAATTCGGACACTTCCTGTCCCAGGGTCGAAAATTCTATCGCCGCTGGGTGAAGATGCAGGATGAAAGCCAGGCGGCTGAGCAATCCGCGTTTACCGAGAGAGCGTTGTTTGGACAGATGACCACCGGTTCCTACTCAAATGCCGACCTCGTCGCCAATTACGAAGGCTACCGGTTTTACCGTAGCCTGTTTGAAGATGACATCATCGCAGGTAAGCCCGCCATACTTGTTTGGAAAGGAGACCACTGGATCATGCAGCGGCCATTCGACTGGGCAGACCATGTCAATGACTACTGGGACGAAGCGCTGAACATCAATCACTATGACCAACTGCTCTACCCATATATGAAAGAGCGCCTACTCACATATTGTGATGACTTCAGAGCTGCACCCCATATGTTTGTAGTCCACGACGAAGAATCTCTCAAACAGCGTTACCAATGCCTGCAGTTGCGCGACACTTCTGAGCTGAGACTGGAAAATCTATGTTTGGAAGACCAGGGCGATGCACATTCAACAGCGGCGCTTTCCACCCAAACGCATTAGATTCACGTTGAACTTCCTCTAATTCAGGCTGTTTCGCTTGATCGCATAGCGGATCACACCGGTCTCTGAACCCGCCCCGGCGCGCCGGAAACCATTCTTTTCAAGCACCCGGATGGACTGTTGCAAATGCGGCAGTGTTTCCGCACTGACCTCGTTGACGTTATGGTGTGAAAACGCCCAACCGACCAGCCTGCCCACGGCCTCGGTGGCGAAGCCACGGCCTTGATAGCTACGGAGTATCGAATAGCCGATTTCCACCGAGCCGGATGGATCCGGACGGCCCTTGAAACCACATAATCCGGCCAGTTCAACCGGCTCCTCCCGTGTTGCCACGTACCAGAATGACCAGCCCTGTTCGGGCGCCTCTGTGAGTTGCTCCAGGGCAAAACGCATCGCCCCTGGGCCATACAAATCCGGCGGCCAGGATTCGGGGACATCCACACCCAGTGCTTCGGCCAGTGTCTCCCGGCCATGTATGTCTTTCCTGATCAGTTCCGCAGTCGCAGCAAACAGGCTCAGGTGGGGGGACTGGATCATGCGGGGCCAGGAGGATGGAGACCTATCCATGATAACCGGCCCGAAGTTGCAACCATACCGAGTCCAGTTCAGAAACCTTTGCTGCCGGCCAAAGTTTGGTCAGCGAACGTTGGAGACGTTCCAGGTTTCGTTTGCCGTTGACGGGCTTGCCTGGTGTAAAGTGCGCCCGGTCAAAATCTATCAAATAGACCTGCATTTCATCATCGAGCAATATGTTGCGGGCATTCAGGTCCGCGTGCCAGACACCGGCGTTGTGGAACCGGCGGATGCACTTGCCCACGCTTCTCCAAAAAGCCGGATCAGAAACCGGACCGGTACCATTGCCGGGGAAAAAATCAACCAGGGTTCGCGCTCCCGGGATACGCGCCGTGATGATCGAACCGGTCGAAATCAAACCGTGGTGTTCACACAGGGCTGCTACCGGGCGCGGTACAGGCAGGCCTTGCTCAAACAGCTTGGCAAGAATATCGAACTCCCTGATTGGCCGGGACCTAGCAACCGTGGTAAAGAAGTAGTTCTGCCGGCTGATCTTCGCCACCCAGCCACCACGCAGGTATTGTCGCAGCACCACGGGCCCGAACGGCGCATCTACAAACCACGCGCTGCCACGGCCTATTGCCTCACCGGACAATGCCCGTCGGGAGTCCCAGAATTCGACACTGAACAATTCCACACCGGGACTATCCACACGACTCGCATCGTATGCGATGGCAAATGATTTCCGCTTGTAGACAACCGCTTGCATAAGCGGCTTATTCTAAAGCACAAACACCCGCCGGGGCAGACCCGTTTACCACAATGGCCCTGTCCCGGGTCAGAGGACTGCGATTCCGGTACACTACCAAGTTGTTCAGATGAACATTTTCCAAGAGGTTTAAAGTGTCTGACCTGTCCATATGCATCATGCGTCTGTCGGCCATCGGTGATGTCACCCACGTGGTACCGGTGGTGCGCGCCATCCGCAGCCATTACCCGCAGGCGCAGATTACCTGGATCATCGGCAAGCTCGAGGCGAAGCTGCTGGCCGGCCTGACCGATATCGAATTCATCGTGTTTGACAAGAAAGGCGGCTTCAAGGCTGTACGGCAACTCCGGCAAACGCTCAAGGGGCGCAAATTCGATGTGCTGCTGCATATGCAGGTCGCTGCACGTGCCAACCTGCTGAGCAGGCTGATCAAGGCACCCAGGCGCATCGGCTGGGACAAACCACGCTGGCGTGACCGGCACCAATGGTTCATCAACCAATCGGTAGCAAGCGTGGCGCAACAACACCAGGTAGATGCATTCCTGGAGTTTGCCCGGGCGCTCGAAGTACCCACGGGACCGCCGGTCTGGGATTTGCCGGTTTCAGAACAGGATGCAGCATGGGCGCAGCAAACACTGGGCACGGATCCGTCACCCATCCTGATGATCAGCCCCTGTTCGAGCCATCCATTGCGTAACTGGAGCGCGGAGCGTTACGCGGCGGTCGCCGACCACGTAATTTCCAGGTTGGGCATGCGTGTTGTGCTGACCGGAGGGCCTTCCGAACTGGAGGTAAGCACCGGCCAGGCAATCGAGACCGCCATGCAATACCATGCCCAGAACCTGATCGGTAAAGACACCATCACCCAGTCGGTTGCCCTGCTGCAACGAGCGACTTTGCTGATTTCACCGGATTCCGGTCCTGCGCATGTTGCCTCCGCGGTAGGCACGCCGGTGCTCGGCTTGTACGCCGCGACCCCCAGCCGACGTTCAGGGCCTTATAACAGCCTGGACCTGTGCGTGGACAAATATACCGAGGCCGCACGCAAATTCAGACAAAAGGAGCCAGGAGAGTTGCGCTGGGGACAACGGATTGAATATCCCGGCGTAATGGACCTGATCGAAGTCGATGATGTGCTGGAAAAGTTAAACGGTTTCATGGAAAGGGATCAAGTTCGAACCTGACCCTATTTTTGCGTGTATTTCGCCCCGGGGGTATGATTGTGACAGGGAAGAAAACAGTGACACGGAAGAAGAAGTATTTATCAGCTAATGCCTGTTCGGCTACCTGATAAGCAGTTATCCATATAAGCCTGCAAAAAAAATCCGATAACCTCCTTGTCTGGTAGCGGCACCGTCGTTACAGCCAAGTTGGGGGTTATCATGAACACAGCAAACCGGATCATTTCATTTTCGGCCACTTCGCTATTCCACAATAAGTGCGTCCGCAAACGAACCGCTAGCCAAACCAGTTGGATTGCCATTCTGCTTTCCTTCATCTGTTTGATGTGTATACCGGTCAGGGGATTGGCTCAAACCCAACTCGGCGCCGACATTGATGGAGAAGCAATCTACGATTATGTGCGCGGGGTGTCACTGTCCGCTGACGGCAGCCGCCTGGCAGTCGGTGCGGGCCAGAACGACGGCGTCAATGGCGTCGACTCCGGCCATGTGCGTGTATACGAATGGGTAGGTTCGCAATGGACACAGTTGGGTGCCGATATCGATGGCGAAGCAAGCAATGACTGGTCGGGAGATGATGTATCACTGTCTGCCGATGGTAATCGTGTAGCTATTGGTGCCAAGAGCAATTATGGCAGTGATGGCAGCATGGAATATTCCGGCCAGGTGCGTGTTTATCAATGGTCAGGCGATACCTGGACACAGATGGGTGCCGACATCGACGGTGAGGCTGCCTATGACAATTTCGGTCTCTCGGTTTCGATGTCCGCCGATGGCAATCGCGTTGCCGCCACCTCGTCAGAAGGCGGTGACCTTGGCTTTGGCCATGTGCGGGTTTTCCAGTGGTCGGGTTCAAGCTGGGTACAACTCGGAGCCGACATAGATGGCAAGAGCACCACTGACCGTATCCAATCGGTATCGATATCTGCGGACGGTAATCGCGTTGCCCTGGGTGCCTGGGGTGCTAATGGTAGACGGGGTCAGGCACGAATATATGAATGGTCAGGTGAGTCCTGGACACAACTTGGTGATGATATTGACGGTGAAGCGGCCCAGGACGAATTCGGGTTCTCAGTTTCGATATCCCGCGACGGCAGCCGTCTGGCTGTTGGAGGCTGGAAAAACGACGAGAATGGGGCGTATGCCGGTCATGTGCGTGTCTTCGAATGGTCGGGCTCAATCTGGGTACAACTCGGCGGAGATATCGACGGACAGGTGAGAGAAGGATTTTTCGGCGGATCGGTATCGCTTTCCATGCTTGGGAATCGCCTCGCTGTCAGTGCTAGCAGTAAAACCGGAAGCGGTGATTACACCGGTTTTGTGCGCATATACCAATGGTCGGGTACAAGCTGGACACAACTGGGTGCGGATATCGACGGCGAAGCAGCCAATGATGCATTTGGTTACAAGGTTGCGCTTTCCTCAAATGGCAACCAGGTAGCCGCAAGCGCCGACCAAAACGATGGTAATGGGGACAGGTCCGGCCATGCGCGTGTCTTTGACCTCAGCATGTTCAACGAATTCGAGATCAATCCCGGCCTGAATGATCACTGGTTTAACCCGGCAACCGTCGGCCAGGGTGTTTACATCACGGTGCTCCCCGTCCTGGGTAAGGTGACCCTGACCATGTTTAGCTATGACACGGTCCTGCCCCCGGGTGATGCAACAGCCAACCTCGGTGATCCCAGCCAGCGCTGGCTCAATGCACTGGGCCGTTACTCCGGAACCCAGGCAACGATGAATGTTTCTTTCGATTTTGATGGAATATTCGATGATTCAACAGAGACTACCAAGGTCAGGGGTTACGGCACCATCATCCTGACCTTCGATGGTTGCAACAGCGGCACGCTCGACTACGAAATTCCATCGTTGGGTTTGAGTGGCACCGTACCCATCCAGCGTATCGTCGGCGACAATATTGTCCTGTGCGAGGCGTTTATCGCCAATATGGTCCATTAGATAGCGGATCAAACCTGGCACAAGATGGAACAGAAAAATCGTTACAAAATTATTGGGGAAAATTATGAACAAGCTAAACCGATACATTCCATTTTTAGTTTCTTCATTTTTAAATAAATTTTCAGGTCTCATGCACTCCGCTGGCCATGCCAATTGGCTTGCCATCCTGGTTTCTGTCTCCTGCCTGATATGCATACCTGTAACGTCGCTGGCACAGGTCCAGGTAGGTGGGGATATTGACGGTGTAGCCATGGGTGACGGGGCTGGTGTTTCCATATCGCTATCGGCTGACGGAAACCGCTTGGCTCTCAGTGCGCAAAACTACAACTTCGGTACCGGCCAGGTACGCGTGTACCAGTGGTCGGGTGCGGCCTGGCAGCAGCTTGGAGGCTTTATTGACGGCGAAGAATATAACGACTATTCCGGCGCTTCAATATCATTGTCACCGGATGGTAACCGCCTGGCCATCGGGGCCCACGGGAATGATGGCAATGGGCTCAACTCTGGTCACGTACGTGTATACCAGTGGTCGGGAACCACCTGGACGCAACTGGGTGCCGACATCGACGGCGAAGCAGAGAATGACCAATCCGGATGGAGAGTATCCCTATCCGCCGACGGCAACCGCGTGGCCATTGGCGCCAAATATAATGGTGGCATCAATGGGGTAAACTCGGGGCATGTGCGGGTGTACGAATGGTCAGGAGCCTGGACCCAACTGGGTGCAGACATCGACGGGGAGGCGGCCAATGATCAGCAACATTCGATATCGCTGTCCTCAGACGGTAACCGCCTGGCAATCGGTGCCGGTTACAACGATGACAGCGCGCCCAACGCCGGTCACGTGCGGATTTTCGAATGGGCGGGTAACGATTGGGTTCAACTCGGTGCCGATATTGACGGCGAGGCGGCATATGACCACTCCGGCAATTCGGTGTCATTGTCAGCAGATGGAAGCCGAGTGGCTGTTGGAGCGTTTGGAAACGATGACAACGGAGCGGAGTCTGGCCATGTGCGTATTCACCAGTGGACCGGCACTGAATGGTCACAACTAGGCGGGGATATCGACGGAGCAGCTGCGTATGATCAGTTCGGCCACGCTGTGTCCATATCCGCAGATGGTAATCGCCTGGCCATAGGCTCCAAGTTTCACGAAGGTGATACCGGGATTGAATCCGGCCACGTGCGTGTTTATCAATGGTCGGATCCTGCCTGGACGCAGTTGGGCGTCGATATCGATGGCGAAGCACCTGAAGACCATTCCGGCCACTCGGTATCCATGGCTGCAAACGGTAACCGCCTGGCCATCGGCGCGGTCGATAACGATGGAAACGGGGACAACTCTGGCCATGTGCGTGTATATGATCTCTGTACGTCTTTCGAGATCAATCCCGGCCTGAATGATCACTGGTACAACCCACTGACCGTCGGCCAGGGTGTTTATATCACGGTACTGCCCGACCTGGGAAAAGTGACCTTAACCATTTTCAGCTATGACACAGTCCTGCCCCCGGGTGACTTGACCGCCAACCTCGGTGATCCCAGCCAACGCTGGCTCAATGCACTGGGCCGCTATACCGGAAACCAGGCAACGATGAATGTCTCATTTGATTACGATGGGATATTTGATGATCCAACAGAGACTACCAAGGTCAGGGGTTATGGCACCATCATCCTGAGCTTCTGTGGCTGTAACAGTGGCACGCTGGAATACGAAATCCCTTCGTTAGGCTTGAGCGGCAGCGTGCCGATCCAGCGCATCGCTGGCGACAATATTGCCCTGTGCGAGGCTTTTCTGGCGCAGTAGGATATTTTGGGCCAGAGTAAAAAAGGGCGGGTCTATTTTAATAAATGCACCCGGCCCTTTTTATTTTGACCCCACGAAACTTGTCAGCTGTAATCCTGGTAGGATTTTTCCTCGACGATCTCAGAGCCAAGATACAAGGTTCAGTTCTTTCTTGGCGTTGGCGCGCTTGTCATTGGTGACGTACACGGCCCGTGCGAGCTTGATAAACACCTCGTCAAATTCCCTGGCACGTTCCTTGTCGCGAATATCGTCCTCGATTTCCCACAATTCTTCGTTGATCGCCTTCATCTCGGCATGAATACCTTGAACGGTCTCGTCTATATTCACGGACTGCTGCCACGAAGCCTGCAACAACTCCAGTTCGCGTTTTACATTGGCCAGCTTTTCGGCATCAGCAATACGCTCTGACTTGATTTCAAGAATAGTGATCTTGTCCAGTACTTCACCCGGGGAGACCGGAACGTGAATAATATCCATATTTTTACCCTGTACGTAATGATTATTAATTATGGCTTAGTTCTCGCTTTTTCCACAGTGTTTTGATGACCGATATCAGGTTGTTAGTGGTCCAGTACAGCACCATGCCCGCCGGGAAAGTATAAAACAGCACCAGGAATCCCACTGCCATTGCCACCAGGTTACGCGCCTGCTTGCGTCGTTGTGCAGCATCCATCGCGGGGTGGCTGTGCAGCTTTGAGGCCACGAGTGAGAAGCCGGTCATGATAAAAGGCAACAGGTTCAGGTACTCGCCAAAAAACGGCAACCTGAACGGCATCTGCCAAAACATGTCCGGGTGTGACAGGTCGGCGATCCACAGAAAAGCCTCACCGGACAGGTGGATGTTTTCCGCCAGCATGTCGAAGGCGCCGATGAATACCGGGATGACGACCATGACGCCCGCCAGGCTCTTCAGGCTGTAAAGCGGATGAACACCCTCGTCCTTGTACATGGCGATGATCTTTTCGGACTGCTCCGCGCCCTTGTGGTTTTTCTTGATGTCAGCAAGCGTCGGCGCCAGGCGGGCATCGATCTCGTGAACCTGGTTTTGCAAGCGGTCTGCTATTTTGCTCAACGGGCGCATCAGCAAACCCACGGTCAGCGACAACAGCATGACCGCCAGCCCCCACTGTGGCACGGCCATGGCGATGACATTGAGCAGGTAATACATGCCCTGGCATATCCAGCGCAGGAAGAACCACAGACCGGAATACATCAGGCTTTCCAGTTCCTCAGCAGCCCCCGACAAGGCGGCAGGCTCAACGGGGCCGAGGTACAGCTCAAGCTCAAGCCCACCCTGTCCCATCTCCACGCGTGCATCCCGCACTGATTCGCCCGTTATCGTGGTGATTGCCAGCGGGCCGGCCGGCAATACCATGGCCGTCCAGAAGCGGTTACGGAAGCCGAACCAGCCATTGCTGTCGCCGTTGAACGGTTCGCTCTCGTCGAGCCCGATAGTCGTTACATCGTCTTCATCGAAAACCAGGTAGCGTGTTTGCTCCAACAGGTAGCCAAAACCGCTGGACGGGGCCGGGCGGAAATCCGCTCCGCTCATCATGACCGCTGCACCGGCAGTGGATTCGAGAGAGATCAGCCAACCCTGGTCCGGTATCCTCCATTGGTGCGCAACGGTACCGTCCGGGCCGGTAAACGACAGGATGGTGCTGAAATCGCCGTGTTGCCGATCAAGTTGCAACGGCTGTGCCTTGTCCTGAGCCAGGATCAACATGCCCTCGTTGCCTGACAACACGCGGCGCTTTACATGTGCATCAGCACAATCCGGGAAGCAGGCCTCGGCACGCAGCAGGTTGCCCGTATCGCTGAACTGTAATCGCAAAAATTCGGTATCGACCGTTACCACGGCGCCAGCCAGTAAAGGCTGCATCAGGCCCAGAACGAGCATCAAGTATTTGATGTAACGACGCTTCACTGGTGGAACCGCGTATTTTCACGCATCACGGCCTCCAGCACGTCAGCGTTGAATTGCGGCTGCTCCAGCAGCTTGTAATCCCGGCCACGCACCTCGTACTTCCCATTGGGAAACGTGATGGTAATCTGCCCGGGCTCCAGCACAGCGTAGTTGTAATAACTACCCACCACCAGCCAGTCCCATTGCGACCCTGAGAACAGGTCCTGCCCACTGGCGTAATCGGATGACGGGTTGGAGCAGCCCAGTATGCGCTGCAGCAGCGTGGGTGCGATGTCGTAATGTGAAGTCCGGCGGTCCACGTGACCGGGATCCATACCTGGCCAGCCGAGGAGCATCGGCACCCCAAGCTGGTAAGGGCTGTAGCCGGAACCATGGCCTTGTATACCGTCGCCGTTCTCGTTGAATTCTTCGCCGTGATCGGAGGTGATGATAATCACCGTGTCATCCGTTAAACCACGCTCGTCGAGATCGGCAAGCACCTGCCCGATCAACTCATCATCAAACAACAGCGCCGTCTTGTAATCCGCAAACGCCTCCGGCATCGGGCCTGTTGTATCCACCGCTACCCGGCCGGCGTACTCCGGCGGGTAAGTCATATCATTGACCGCATCGTAATAGAGAAACCCTAAAAACGGCTGGTCCACATCGCGTTGGTCCATCCACTGCATCCACTCGGTGGTCATGATCCGGTCGCGTTCCCAGGCAGGCGCATCCGTTGGCTTGGTCTCGATACGCAGGTTTGGCACGTTGGCAAAAGCGGTCCTGTCCAGCGAAACCGGGCGGTACATCTTGGAACTGCTGAACAGGCCGAACTGGTAGCCATCCAGCGCCAACTGGTCCATCAACACAGATGGTTTTTGCAGGGCTTCGAAACTTCTGAAGTAGCCGGGCGGCAAGCCGTAAAACAGGCTGAATATTCCCATCCTGGAAGAATTACCGCCGCTAAAATGCTGGCTGAAACGTGTTGCCCGCTGTGCCGCAAAACGGTCCAGCTCTGGAGTCTGGCCCTGACCCATCATGCCGCTACGCATGGCATCGACGAGAATCACCACCAGGTTGAGTGGCTCGTCCATGACGCACTCCAGTGGCGCCAGGGGATAATTGAGCCCGGCAACCCCGGTCTGCTCCAGCCCGCCCGCGACGCGGTTTGCCAACTGACGCTCCCGGCTCTGACTGATATCCACCAGCCCATAACGCACCAACAATTTCTTGGCAGTAAAACCGCGTTGCACGGGCAATTGCTGGGCGATGCTGGTGACCGGCACGTAGTAACTGGCGTCCGCCCAGGCGTAGATCCCCTGCGCGACCACGAAACAGAGCACTATCACGGCGCCCAGCCAACGCCCACCACGTTTGGGCGCTGCCCCGATCCATGCCCACACCCGCCCCGCCAACAGGGTCTCGAACATCAGGCCGATGACAAACATGACAGCAACGAAGATAAAGCTCGATGTGCCCAGTATTTTCAGGGTCAGACCATTAATGTGGAAACGGCTCTGCGACCACAACAGGCTGTCGAGCATGATGATGGCAATCATGACCGCCATCAACACGATGGCCACTGTCCTGACCCAGCCAAACCGGGGTATCAGCACAATTACCGGTGCCACGAGCAATAGAAGTGGAAACAGTGTCAGCCAACTGTAGTGACTGATGTAAATGGTCACCAGGTAGAGCCAGGCCAACGGTGTCTGGCCACTGACACCACCACCGAGATAGCGCAAACCGATCAGGCCAAAAACTACGGCGTTGGCCAGCGCAAACCAGCCCAGCCAACGGAATAGCTGCCGGCGTCCGGGGCTTTCAACAGGCAAATCAGCCATCGGCTTGCTCCCGCATCGTTCTTTCCCTTGCTTTTTCATCGGCCAGGCGGGCGATTTCCCGTGCCCCCGCCTCGATACTGTTGCCGATGTTGTAGACCAATTGTGAGCGTCGTTGCCGCATCGACTGCCTGAACTCTTCCCTTCGCTCCAATAGCGCCGCAATCTTTTGCGGGACCTCATCCAGTTCGCCTGGAGAAACGATATCGCCGGCCACTTCGCGGAAGGATGCCTCCAGCGGTTCGATACCCAGTTCCTGCCAGTCAGGATTACGTACGCGTCGTGGCAGGTCGATGAACAATACCGGTTTTTCAAGGGCAAGCGCGTATTCGATGGCCATCGCCGACCAGTCGCAGATCAGGATATCCGAACGGAACAGTGTATTGCTCTCACCCATGCGGTCCTGAAACTCGATGTTGGCATGCTCTGCATAACGTACTTTCAGCTTATCGATGACTGCGGGGGTCAATTTTGATGTCTGGTAATGTGGCCGCACGATCACATGGTAACCCGCTTCCAGCAATATCCCGACCAACTCCTCGCCACAGCTGTTGAAAATGGATTGCTCACCCCAGGTCGGTGCGATCAGTACGACCGGTGCCTCATCCGCACCGCGTTCACCATGTTTGCGCTCGTATTCCTGCGCCGATTGCAACAGGTCTTCAAGACGCGGGTGCCCGTACTCAAACAGGTTGCGCGGCGGTATATCCTGCATTTCTTCGCGTTTGCGCAATTCGGCTACGTGGTGCGGCCCGACGCAGAACAGGCTGTCATAGGCATCGTAGGAATCGGCGTGATCCACCATGTGCGTGCTGCCCAGCGCGTGGAACAGGTAGACATAATGCACCGGGTTGATCGATTTCTTCAGCTGCAGCTTATCCAGGTCCATCATGGTCAGCACAACCACGTCGGCCTTTTGCATATTGAAATGCAGGGTCAGGAAAAAACCTTCCGGCAGGCAAATCGCCTTATATAAATCATGGACACGCTCAAGACCCGGATCCGTGTTATCAGAGGTGATATAGCTTACCTTGCGCTGCAAACTGCCATTGAGCACCTCGACCAGACCTGCAAAATAGTGCCAGTCCTGGCCGCTTTCGGAGTAGATGACAATATTGCGCCAGTCCGCCGACAATTTGCGGTACCCACGCCAAGCTGACCATGCCCGGAACATCCCCATTGGTTCAGAATCCGCCCGTCACAACGGATCCGGTAAGGAAAGGGCAGTACTCAGGCTGCGTCATCGTCGCTTTCTGGTTGGTCCGGTTTGCCCTTGAAAAATGACTTGATCCGGTACCAGTAGGTCTTGATTGCCAGCACCAGGGAGGCGAACAGGCCCACGATGGCCGAGATCAGCATGCTGCCCGTGGTCGGGTCCAGGTAAGCCTGCGCCGGTATTGGCAGCAAGGTAAAAAACAACACCCCCGTCAACATCAACTGCCGTTTGTAAGCGCGGATATTATTGTATTCATGCATTGTTCTGTCTCTCAAGGCGCAATCACGATCTTCAGGGCCTGCTCCAACCGGGCCATATCAGAATCGCTGATCTCACCCATGGTCGATATCCTGAACAACTTGCGGGCCAGGTCGCCCTGCCCGGCGTAGATGATAAAACCATGCTGTTTCAGCCCATCATGCAGTTCATCGTAACCAAGGCCATCGGGCAGGTGGTAACTGCGCAGCACGCAGGAACTTTCCCCTGCTGGTATCCACTCGGCAATACCAAGCGCCCGGCAAGTGTCTGCAACCCTTGTTGCCAGTTCCAGGTAACGCGCACGGCGCGCCTGCCAGCCACCTTGATTGTGTAACTCTTGAAGGGCCTGGGCCAGTGCCAATACAGCGTTAACGGCCGGTGTGAACGGTGTTGACTGTCGTGCCTGGTGCTCCGCCCAACCCGGCAGGTGCAGACTCAGGCTGCGGGGCTCGATACCCTGCGCCAACGCCTCGCGGCGGCACAATACCATGGCGAGACCCGGGATACCGTGCAGGCACTTGTTGGCAGTTGCCGCCAAGGCCAGTAAGGATGGTTCTTCGAATGGAATGGCCTCTGCGCCGAAGCTCGATACTGCATCCAGCAGTAACTGGACGCCGTGTTTGGTACACAAGGCGGCAATATCCGCGACCGGGTTCAAACGCCCGGTGGTAGTCTCGTGATGCACGGCGGCCACGTGGGTAAACTCACCACTAGCCAGCATGACATCCAGCGCATCCAGGTCAATGGGCTCACCCCATTCTGCCCGCAGCGCCTGGCAACGAATGCCGTAAATACCGGCGATACGGGTCAGGCGCTCACCGTACACGCCGTTCTCCGGCACCAGCAGGTGGGTGTCATCCGGTAACAGGGAAGCCATCATGGCCTCGAGGGCAGATGTGCCGGAACCACCGGTCAGAACCGCCGCCCATTGTTCGGAATCACAGCCATAAACATCCAGCAGACCCTGGATGACCCGGTCCTGTACTTCGAAATATTCCGGTTCCCGGTGGCACAGGTCCACCCGCGTGGCAGCCCGCCGGACACCCTCACTCAAGGACACCGGCCCCGGATTGAGTAGAATAAATCTCACGTTAATACCCCGGAATAGTCAATTCAAAAACGCTCACGGCAACCTGGCTTCAGGAAGGATGGCTCACGACCCACAGCCAGATGCCACAACTCAACAAGTACAGGGAAATCGGTAATTCGCCATTGCGAATCAGGGACTGGTAGGTATCCCAGCCACCGGGTTTCAGGTCTGCCCAACTGCAACGGCCTGGAATGATCGCGCGCCTGCTACGGCTCCATTCACGCCAATCATCCTCGAAGATTCTCTCCAGCTTGCCGTCCTCGTAGGTGATCGCGGCCGGGTACCAGATCAGGAAGAACGCGATCACGCCCAGCAAGACATACAGGTTGCCAGAAGCCAGGACAAAGCCCATCAGGATCAGGAAGTTACCGAGGTAAAGCGGGTGACGCACCAGCGCGTAAGGTCCGGTTGTGGCCAGTTGCTTATTCTTGAAAATGAAACCAGCAGCGTAGATACGAAAGACCTGGCCGAGCAGTGCAATGACCAGACCCACTGCGACGGTCCCGTTATCGACCTTGGCAAAATAAGCGCATACGGCTACCAGCAGCAGCCCGATGCCCTGGCGCAGGACTTCATTAAAGCGAATGCGATCGAACAGGCCCAACAGGCCCGTGCGGTTCCCCATCCGTGTAATTCGCTCTGTACCCATGTCTCCCTCCCCGAAAAATAAGCGCTGATTTTACAGGATTTTCCACGCTGATATGACTGTTTTATCAACTAATTATAATGAAACAAACACTCGTTTGATTACTTCGCTGTAAGCCACGGCACATCGACACCGAGATGCCGCATCAATCGTCTTACCACCTCGGGTGGCTTGACCGATGGACGTGGCAGATCATCCGGCACACCCCTGGCCGTCTTTATCCGCATGAACGCAGGCGCCTCGGCCTGCAGAAATGCATCCAGACACTTTTCGCCTGCCATTGTGTCCAAAACCCGCCGGTAACCGCAGGCTGCGGCCACTACCGGGAAGTCCACGGCTGATGCCACAGTGCCCTGGCCCCCGGTGGATTCATGCACGCCGTTGTCCAGCAACAGGTGATAAAAATTGCTGCCCGCATAAGCGCCCATCGTGGCCAAATTGCCCATGCGCATCAATACGGCGCCGTCACCATCAATGACGATGACCTTTTTGTCTGGCCTGCTGAGCGCAAGACCCAGGCCCAACGGGGCCGCACAACCCATGGAACCCACCATGTACAAGTGGTTGGGGCGGTCCTCGATGGCGTACAGCTCGCGTCCGTTAAAACCCGTTGATGCGATCAGCACGGTATCTTGTATATCCGTACCCGACACCAGTTCCTGCAGCACATCGTGCCTGCTGCGCTGAACATCATCGGCACCGCTTGCAAGGTTACACGTCCGCTTTTCAAAGCCGCGACTACCCGCCAGTGCATAAGGTGCGACCATGCCCTTTTTCATGATCAGCGCGTACGGTGTACCGGCTGAATCCATGTGGGCAACAGCTGTCTGCAGGATATCATCAACGTCTTCTTCCCGGTCCGGAAACCAGCTCCACGGTATACGCATGGTTTCCAGCAATTCCGCCGTGACCTGGCCCATCAATTCGTGTTGCGGTTCATCCGGTCGGCCTGGCTCCCCCCGCAGGGTCACGATCAACAGCACCGGTATCCGGAATACGTAGTTCAACGATGTCAATGGACTGACGGCATTGCCCAGGCCGGAGTTCTGCATCATGGCGACCGAGCGGCGTCCGCCCAATGCCGCACCGGTAGCGGCCGCCACCGCATCGCCTTCATTGGCCGACGAGATATAGGTCAGGCCGCCATCGCCGATGGTGTAGTTGATAAACGGTGTCAGGAAAGAACAGGGCACGCCGGCCCAGAAATCAAAGCCAAGCGCCTTGGCGGGTTCAACAAACTGTTTTGCTTCAATCATGACTCACCTGATACGTCATCACTCACCCGATGTGTGGTCAAACGTACCCGCGCGCTCAAGGTCGTCCAGGTCGTTGATATCCATCCAGTGGCCATTGATGTACTGCACCTGGGGCGCATGGCCGTCAGCCACCAGCTGGTTCAACAAATCCGGCAGACCGAGCTGGTCAAAATCATCGCGTTGCCGCAAGGTGGCCAGGGCCGAATGCAGGTGATCACTACCCTGCCCGGTCATACGCAGCATACCAATCCAGCGGCCATCGGGCTCCCTGCCAATGCTGTCTTCACCGGCAAAAACCCGTTCCAGCGTCACTTTCTGCTGGTACATGGCCCGGTTATCCGGCGCCGAGCACCAGGCCACGTCGTGCACCTTGCCCTTGACCTCCACCAACGGGGAGGAATCCACTACCACCAGCAGTTCTGCATCCCAGTCCAGCAGGTTGTGCAGCAAGTAAGAGCGGAACAACAGGTCACCGTAGATGATCACCGTGTCAGTGCTGAATTTGTCGGAAGCGCAGGCTAATGAGCTCAGCTCCCCGGTGGATGCCCAGTTGTCATTGACCAGGATTTCCGCACCCTGCACGTCGATGGCATCATGCCGGTAACCGGCCACGACGGTAGATATCGTTGATACCCTGTGTCTTGAACTTGTCCACCTGCAAACGCAACACCGGCACACCGGCCACCGGCAACATCACCTTGGGCCGTTCCCGGGTCAGTTCATCCATACCCTGGCCCCTTGATGCAGCCAGTACGATGGCCGAAACGGGATGGCTGCCGCCACGCGCATAGAGTTTTTCAGCCTCCAGCAGTTCATCCGCACCCTGCAAGCGGAAGATTTCCGCCACCGTGGCGATCCGCCCCTCGCTTTCGACCAGCGAGCGTGTTTTGTGGATATTCGCCGCAGTTGCCTGCATCGCGGAAATACAGCTGCGGATCATGTGATTGGCCCAGATCACGACACTGATGCCAGCCTGCTCGAATACCTCGGTCGGGGTTGCATAATACTTGGTCGGCACGATCACCAACGGGCAGCGGTTGGCCCATTCTTCCGCAAACTCCAGCACCTCGTCAGGCTGGCTGCGTTTGCTGTGAATCAGGATCGCGTCGGCACCGGCCGCGTGATAAGCCTCGGCGCGTTTGAGCGCTTCATCCAGGCCCCAGCCGGCAATGAAGGCCTCGACACGTGCAACGATGGAAAAGTCATCGTCCGCCTGGGAGTCCTTGCCCGCCTGGATCTTGCCGCAGAAGGTCTGGATATCCTCCAGCGGCTGGGCCTCGCCCTGGATAAAACTGTTGGTTTTCGGGAACAGCTTGTCTTCGATACAAACACCAGCCACACCAACCTGGCACAGCTTGCGTACCAGCCTGCGCATATTGTTGAAATCGCCATAACCCGTGTCGCCATCGAGCAGGATCGGGATGCTGGTCACATCGGTCATGAATTCCAGCTGTTCCACCACCTGGGTCCACGACAGTTCGTTGTTATCACGCACAGCGTGTTGCGCCGACAGCGCCAGGCCGGAGCCCCAAATGCCCTTGAAGCCCGCCTCCTCCACGATCCGCGCGGATAGGCCGTTGTGCGCTTCGAGGATGAATTCCGTTTCTCCGGAATTCAGCATGTTTCTTAGTTGAGTTGTCTTTTTCACAGTATCCCCCGGACCTGTTACTTTCCGCTTTGAAGATTTGGCAATACCTGCTTGATGGCGCGCTCCACGTCCTCCGGAAAATCAATTTCCACCCACGGTAAGCCGCTGATGTCCTCACAGGCGAACACTTCGGGTTGCGCCAACAGGACATCGCGCAAGGCTTCTTCATGTGGCGCGCCGAGCAGGCCCTCTGTCTCGTATTCAGCGCACACCCGCACGATTTCAGCAGCACAATCACCGTTAAACTTGAAAAAGCCCACCGATTCACCCAGCGTGTCGAATTCCAGGTCGTCGGGCAGCGCCTTCCTGAATTCAACCATGTGGCCTTTGTGCATGGCAATCTTGACCGGTTCATCTCCAGGCACAAAATCCCGGTCGATTAAATAGCAGTTCGGGTGACCTGAATCGATCAAAGTTTGCATGATGTCCACATGGAACAGCACATCGGCATCCAGCACCAACACGTCCTCACCGCTGCCCAGTGCCTCGTGTGCCGCCAACAGGCTCAGCACGCTACCCTTGTCGAACGCGGGGTTGTAAACAAACGCCACCTCGGGCCGCACCGCCAGGGTACCCACGTGATCGACGATCAGCCCTGCCTTGTAACCCACCACCAGCGTGGTATGCCGCACACCCTGCTCGAACAATATTTCCAATTGACGCGCCAGCAGGCTGCGTCCGCCAAACTCCAGCAGGCATTTGGGTAAGCCCTCAGGATTGAATTCAGCCAGGCGTTTGCCCTGCCCGGCGGCGAGAATGATAGCGTGCATCGATGCGTCCCTGTTTTGTGGATATTGTAACCCTTAGGCAGGGAAATTGGATTAATAGAAATCAGGTCGTTGCCATGCCCAGTAGTCCCGGGCAGGCGCTGGAGCGGGGTATTGCTTACCGGGACCGTGAGCGACAGGGAGTCGCGACCGAGCCTACAGGGCAGGAATTGTTCCCGACAATTCCCTGCATTTCCTCCATCCTTGGAGGTCAGATGTATACACGGCGTGTCTCAGAACAGATTACCCGTAGCGCCACTGTGCTATCAGTTTCAAGGCATCAAGGCAAAGTGCAGCCCCTACAAGAATAGCTACATTCCGGGCATAAAAAAATGCCCGGATCAACCGGGCATTTTTCAATATCTGGCAATGTGAACGGATTAGTCGTTCTCGCCAACCTCTTTCATGGACAGGCGCACACGGCCCTGCTTGTCCACTTCGAGGACCTTGACCTTGACGGTCTCGCCTTCCTTGACCACGTCGGTGACGTTCTCGACACGCTCGTTGGAGAGCTGCGAGATGTGCACCAGGCCGTCACGACCCGGGGTCAGGGAGACAAAAGCACCGAAGTTCATGATCTTGATGACCTTGCCTTCGAAGATCTGCCCGGGCTCGATATCAGCAGTGATCTGCTCGATACGCTTACGGGCTTCATCACCTGCCTTCTTGTCAACGGAACCGATGATGATCGTGCCGTCATCGGTAATATCGATGGTTGCACCGGTCTCTTCGGTGATGCCGCGGATGGTCACGCCACCCTTACCGATCACGTCGCGGATCTTGTCCGGATGGATCTTGATGGTTACCAGGCGCGGGGCGAACTCGGACATCTCGGCACGTGGCTCGGAGATTACCTTGTTCATCTCGCCGAGGATGAAATTACGTCCCTCGTGGGCCTGTGACAAGGCGATACGCATGATCTCCTCGTTGATGCCTTCGATCTTGATGTCCATCTGCAACGCGGTAATGCCATCGGCGGTACCAGCTACCTTGAAATCCATGTCGCCGAGGTGGTCTTCGTCACCCAGGATGTCGCTCAGCACGGCAAAACGATCGCCTTCCTTGATCAGGCCCATGGCGATACCGGCTACCGGCGCCTTGATCGGCACACCGGCATCCATCAACGCCAGCGAGGTACCACACACGGAAGCCATCGAACTGGAGCCATTGGACTCGGTGATTTCAGAAACCACGCGGATCACATATGGAAAATCTTCGACACTGGGCAATACAGCGGTTACACCGCGGCGCGCCAGCCAGCCATGGCCGATTTCACGACGCTTGGGGCCGCCTGCAAAACCGGTTTCACCCACGCAGAACAACGGGAAGTTGTAATGCAGCATGAAGGGGTCTTTGTATTCACCGTTGACGGCATCAATCAGTTGCGCGTCACGGGTGGTGCCGAGTGTCGTGGTTGCGATGGCCTGGGTTTCACCACGTGTAAACAGTGCGGAACCGTGAGTACGTGGCAGGATGCCAGGCTTGACCGTAATCGGCCGTACCGTCGACACGTCACGCCCGTCGATACGCGGGTTACCGGCAAGAATATGGTCACGAACCAGGAACTTCTCCAGCTTGCCAAAGGCACTCTTAACGTCCGCGACCGAAGGTGCGTTCTCGTCATCTTCGTCACATAGTGATTCCACGAGAGAATTTTTGACCTCTGCGACTGCGGCCTGGCGGGCCATCTTGTCTGCAATGGCATAGGCTGCAACGAGACCGTCTTTGGCCGCGCCTTCAACCTTCGCTTTCAGGTCCGCATCTTCAACCGCTGCTTCCCACTCCCACGGCGTAACGCCGGCTTCAGCGACCAGTTCCTTGATGGCAGCAACCACGGCCTTCATTGCATCGTGGCCGAAGGTAACGGCGCCGAGCATGACTTCCTCGGACAGAAGATCGGCTTGTGATTCCACCATCAACACGGCGTTTTCAGTACCGGCAACGACCAGGTTCAGCTTGGATTCTTCCAACTGCGCCAGGTTTGGGTTCAGAACATATTCGCCGTTGACGTAACCGACCTTGGCTGCGCCAATCGGGCCGCTAAACGGGATTCCGGACAACGCCAGTGCTGCCGATGTACCGATCAATGCCGGTATATCGCCATCAACATCCGGGTTGGATGAAATCAGGTTGGCGGTGACCTGCACCTCGTTCATGAACCCCTTCGGGAACAACGGGCGGATCGGACGATCGATCAGGCGACAGGTCAGAACCTCCTTCTCGGTAGGGCGTCCTTCACGCTTGAAGAACCCGCCGGGGATACGTCCCGCGGCGTAGAATTTTTCCTGGTAATTAACCGTCAGGGGAAAAAATGATTGGCCTGGTTTGGCTTCTTTCTGCCCAACAACAGCAACCATAACCACGGTATCTGCCATGTTAACCATGACCGTAGCGCTGGCCTGGCGAGCAATTTCGCCGGTCTCGATGGTGATAGTATGTTCGCCGAATTGAATTGACTTAGTCAGTTTTTGCACTTTAGTTTCCTGCTTCCTGTTAAGGGCCACCTGGCCCTTTTTACGCCTGTCTTCAGGCAATACTTTCAAATACAGTCAATCGCTGCCGGGATACTCTGTATGGCAGTCAGTGACCATTGGTGATAGGCAATTTGATTAACGACGCAAACCAAGGCGTTCAATCAGATCGCGATAGCGCTGGATATCCTTCTTCTTCAGGTAGTCCAGCAGGCTGCGGCGCTGGTTAACTAACCGGAGCAACCCGCGGCGCGAGTGATGGTCATGCTTGTGTGTCTTGAAATGGTTGGTGAGGTGCTGAATTCTTGATGTCAGCAACGCAACCTGAACTTCCGGGGACCCGGTGTCGTTCTCGGTGCGCTTAAATTCTTCTACAACCTTACTCTTCGAGTCTGCATTAATAGACATGGTTCCTTCTCCATGAATAGAGCCCCGTGGTTTTGATCATTATTCCGCATCATTACGGGATTTCTTATCAAAGCCGGTAGCCCCGGGTTTTAAGTAGCCGCACATTTTAACTGGCAAGGCTCATACAAACAAGTCATATTCAGGAAGAGGGGTAAGTGGGAGGTCAGATGTTGAACACCCGCGCCGGCAGCAAAACACCATCCGCTGTCAGTTTAGCCAGACCGAGCACATTCCCTTCAGGACCATAAACACGCACCTTGCCAGCCGGTACAACATCACTTGCGAAGGGAAACTGGTTGCCGTGCATAAATTTGCCCGCCTGGAACGCATCGATATCAGCACGTGGCCAGCCAGCCAGCCCGGCATCGGCCGGCAGCAGGAAATCCTGCAAAACACCGATCTCGCGCGCCTGGTTCAGTTGTTCCAATGTCACCATTGGCAGATCAACAAAGGGCTCCACGGCAAGGCGCCTCAACTCGACCAGGTGCGCACAACTGCCGAGGGCCGTTGCGATATCCTCGGCCAGGGTCCGGATATAGGTGCCCTTGGAACAGTGCACGGAAAAAGCGAGATCAGGTGCGCACCAGCTTTCCAGCTTGATATCAAAGATATGCACGCTGCGTGCAGGACGCTCGATCCTGATACCGGCGCGTGCATACTCGTACAAGGGCCGGCCTTCGTGTTTCAGCGCCGAATACATCGGCGGCACCTGCTCGATATCACCGGTGAACTGCTCGAGAACCCGGGCGATGTCTGCAATGTCGTGAGCGGGTGGCGGAGTTGTCTGGATGACTTCGCCTTCAATATCGCCAGTGCTCGTGGCCTGACCAAAGCGGGCGATGGCGTGGTAACTTTTGCCGGCCTCGAGCATGTAGGCCGCCGTTTTGCTTGCTTCACCCAGGCAAACGGGCAACATGCCGGTCGCAAACGGATCAAGGCTGCCGGTGTGGCCGGCTTTGCGGGCCTGGAAGATGCCACGCACCCTTTGCAAGGCGCGGTTGGAAGAAATACCGGCCGGTTTATCCAGCAGGACGATACCGTGAATATCCAGTCCGCGTTTGCGGCGAACCACTAGAGCAGCCTGCCTGACCATTCTGGTCGTAGCGAGGGAAAACTGACTTGAGTCAGATTTTTCAGTTTTTTGAGACGAATAGTATGGCTATTTAACGAGGAAAAGTGGCAAATCTGGCCAATATCAGTTTTTCCGTACGACCACAGGGATGTGGGAGGTAGAGCCATGCCGGGAGCTATTGCCGAGTAGATCATGTTTGGTCTGGCAGGCTGCTTTTATTCCTTGTCAGATTCTTCTTTATCGGCCAGCGTGGCCTCGCCAACACCCTTGTCAGCACCCAAGGCCCGCTCGATCAACTGGTCGATGTGGCTGCCCTGCTCGACCGAGTCATCGTGCAGGAAATGCAGTTCGGGAACGTGCCGTAAACGTAGTTCCTGCCCGAGACGGCGGCGAAGAAAAGCCGATGCCCTGCGCAGGGCTTTTATGCTGTCCGCTGCTTTTTCCGGATCAAACACCGTGATGAAGACCTTGGCGTGCGCCAGGTCACGGGTGACTTCCACGTCGGACAGGCTGACAAAACCAACCTCCGGATCCTTGACCTCCTGCTGGATCAACCGGGCGAGATCGCGCCGCAACTGGCCGGCGACGCGTTCTGATCTGTTGAAGTCCCTGGGCATTAGTACCAGTGCCTAATCCAGCGTCCTGGCAACCTCGGTGCGTTCGAAGCACTCGATATGGTCGCCCGGTTTGACATCGTTGTACATCTTCACGCCGATACCGCATTCGGTACCGGACTGGACCTCTGAAACGTCGTCCTTGAAGCGACGTAATGACTCGAGTTCGCCTTCGAATATCACCACGTTGTCACGCAACACCCTGATAGGATTGGCGCGTTTCACGTGGCCTTCGACCACCAGGCAACCCGCGATGGCACCGAGTTTCGATGACCGGAATACGTCCTTGACCTCGGCCAGCCCGACAATTGATTCCTTGGTCTCGGTACCCAAGAGCCCCAGTATGGCAGATTTAACTTCATCGATGGCTTCGTAAATAATGCTGTAGTAGCGAAGATCAATCTCGTGTTCCTGGATCACTTTGCGCGCGCTCGAATCGGCACGCACATTGAAACCGATGATAATGGCGCTGGAAGCGTGGGCCAGGGAGGCATCGGATTCGGTGATTGCACCTACACCTGACGCGACCACGTTGACCTTGACGTCTTCGTTGCTGAGCTTGACCAGCGAATCCTTGAGTGCCTCGACACTGCCCTGTACATCCGCGCGGATCAACAGGTTAACCGCCACCTGCTCACCCTTGCCCATGTTATCGAACAGGTTCTGCAAGTTGGCAGCCTGTTGCTGTGCCAGGCGGCTCTCACGCTGCTTGTCCTGCCGTTGTCCAGCGGCTTCGCGGGCACGTCTTTCATTGGCCACAACCAGCACTTCATCACCTGCGTCAGGCACACCGGATAAACCGAGGATGACCGCCGGCGTAGATGGGCCGGCTTCTTCAATAGCCTCACCGGCTTCATCGAACATCGCCCTGACACGCCCGAATTCCTGGCCGGCCAGGACCATTTCGCCACGTTTTAATGTGCCGTTCTGAACCAGCACGGTGGCCACCGGGCCACGGCCCTTGTCCAGGCTGGATTCGATCACCAGGCCCAGCGCGCGCCGTTCCGGATCCGCCTTGAGTTCGAGTAATTCGGCCTGTAGTGAAATGCCTTCGAGCAGGTCCTCGATACCTTCACCGGTCTTGGCGGATACGTGGACAAACATTTCTTCACCGCCCCAATCCTCGGAAATCACTTCTTCCTTGGACAGTTCGGACTTGACCCGCTCTATATCGGAATCCGGGATATCAATCTTGTTGATTGCCACGATCAGCGGTACACCGGCTGCCCTGGCATGCTGGATCGCTTCCCTGGTCTGCGGCATGACGCCGTCATCGGCCGCGACAACCAGCACCACGATATCCGTCGCCTTGGCGCCGCGTGAACGCATGGCGGTAAATGCGGCATGGCCCGGGGTATCCAGGAACGTGATCGTGCCGCGTTCCGTCTCCACCTGGTAAGCACCGATGTGCTGTGTAATACCACCAGCCTCGCCATCGGCGACCTTGGTAGACTTGATGTAGTCGAGCAATGAGGTCTTACCATGATCCACGTGGCCCATGACGGTGACCACCGGCGGTCTTGTAATACCTTCGCCTTCTTCGCTGACATCTTCGTCGATCAATACCTGCTCGATATCCTTGTCTTGTGCGACTGTCGCCTTGTGGCCCAGTTCCTCAACCACGAGGATCGCCGTGTCCTGATCCAGTGGCTGGTTGATGGTAACCATCATGCCCATGTTCATCAGAACCTTGATGACTTCACCGGCCTTGATCGCCAGCAACTTGGCCAGTTCGGCAACGATGATGGTCTCGGGTATGGCAACTTCATGGACGACAGGTGCTGTCGGTTTTGAGAAACCGTGCTCAGACGGCCTTGACGAAGAAGTGACACGGCGAGTCGGCTTGCGTCGCCTTGAGGTGGCGCCTGCAACATGCAGTTCCTTCCTGCCATAGCGGGTGGCGGGTTTGGGACGCTCTTTCTTGCGCTTGTGCTGTTCCTCGGCGAGTTTCCGGGCCCGTTCTTCTTCCCGTTTCCGCTCTTCTTCCTCGGCCTTGCGCTTGGTTGCCTCTTCCTGGGCTTTTTCTTCCGCCTCGCGCTGAGCTTGCTCCTCCTTGGACCGCTTCTCCTTTTCCTCGGCGACCTTACGGGCGGCTTCTTCAGCCTCCAGGCGCTTCTTCTCCTCGGCTTCAAAGCGGGCTTTCTCTTCGGCCTCGTTACGCGCCTTTTCTTCGGCCTCGCGGCGTTCCTGGACCTCTTTCAAAGCCTGTTGGATCTTCTCGCGTTCGGGATCATTCTTCTCGGCATCTACCAGCGCTTCGCGCTTGACATAAGTACGCCGTTTACGAAATTCCACGTTCACGGTCTTGGTCGAAGCCCGCGGACCACTGCCCTGGATACGCAATTCGCTTAAGGATTTGCGCTTGAGCGTCACCTTGCGCGGCGCGGTGGCATCACTTTCAGACTTGCCGTGCGCTGAACGCAGGTGGGCCAGTAATCTTTTCTTGTCATCATTGGACACCGTGGCGTCAGCAGAGGTCAGATCGATATCCGCCTTGCCCATCTGGTCAATCAGCTTTTCAACACTGACTCCCAGGACCTCTGCCAATTGTGAAACGGTAACTTGTGACATAAATATTGCTCCTCGGAGAACCTAGCTCAGTCTTCCTGGTCTTCTTCAAACCAGGGAGCACGCGCTGCCATGATCAATGCGGCAGCTTCTTCTTCCGGCATGTCATCCACTTCCAGCAGTTCATCAACTGAAAGCTCAGCCAGGTCTTCCTGGGTACGAGTACCCCTTTCCGCCAGGCGGTAGGCCAACCGTTCGGTCATGCCTTCCAGGCTCAGCAGGTCTTCTTCCGGTTTATTGTTGTCGAGCGCTTCCTCCTTGGCAATCAGCTGGGTCAGTAGCGCATCGCGGGCACGGCGGCGCAACTCGGTCACCATGTCCTCATCAAATTCTTCGATTTCCAGCAACTCGGAATCCGGCACGTAGGCCACTTCCTCGATATTGCTGAATCCCTCCTGGACCAGGATATTGGCTACGCCTTCGTCCACGTCCAGACGCTCCATGAATTTCGTCAGAACCTTACCGGCTTCTTCCTCGCCTTTCTTGTCAGCGTCTTCCACGGTCAGCACATTCAGATCCCAACCGCTCAGATCGCTGGCCAGGCGCACGTTCTGTCCGCCACGGCCGATCGCCTGCGACAGGGCGGCTTCTTCAACTGCGATATCCATCGCCCGGCGTTCTTCATCCACGACGATCGAGGCCACTTCGGCCGGTGCCATGGCGTTGATGACGTACTGGGCGGGATTGTCATCCCACAGAATGATGTCGATACGCTCACCAGCCAGTTCATTTGAAACGGCCTGCACCCGCGAGCCGCGCATACCGACGCAGGCGCCGATCGGGTCCGTGCGCGGATCATTGGATTTAACTGCAATCTTGGCCCGGCGGCCCGGGTCACGGGCGCCGCCCATGATGGTGATCAGCTCCTGGCCGATTTCCGGCACTTCGAGCTCGAACAGGGCGATCAGGAATTCCTTGATAGTACGACTGGCAAATAATTGCGGGCCACGAATTTCTGGCTTGACCTCGTACAGGAAGGCACGTAGACGGTCACCCGGGCGCACTGTTTCGCCCATTATCATGTGGCGCTGGGCAATAAATGCCTCGGCGTTGCCACCCAGGTCGAGATAGACGTTGCCACGTTCGATGCGCTTGACGATACCGTTGATCAGTTCACCTTCACGGTCGCGGTAGGCGTCAACCACCTGCTCCCTTTCCGCTTCACGCACGCGCTGCACGATCACCTGCTTGGCGGTCTGCGCGGCAATGCGGCCAAACTCCACGTTCTCCATCGGCTCTTCGATAACGCCACCGACTTCAACTTCAGGGTTGTGGCTCAATGCATCCTTGAGCAGTATCTGGTGGTCTTCAGATTCCATTTCGGCGTCGTCTTCGAGCACCTCCCAGCAACGGAAAGTCTCGTATTCGCCGGTTTCCCGGTTGATGGACACGCGCGCAACAATTTCATCGTTGTGACGTTTGGCCGTTGCCGATGCAAGCGCCGCCTCCAGTGCTTCGAAAATAATGCCCTTGCTGACACCTTTTTCATTAGACACCGCATCTACAACCAGAAGGATTTCTTTACTCATCTGCTTACAACTCCGTTTGGGGGCCTCTGTTCCCCCTGATGATCAATGTTACGTTTTGTGACCGGCGAGAATCTTCTCGTAATCCGGAACCAGCTTCGCCTTGGCGATATTGTCATATTTAAGTGTGACCTCGGCGCCATCCTGCTCGATGCAAACACCGTGCTCATCCGCGCTCAAAATCCTGCCCTTGAACTTGCGCCGTCCATCCTGGGGCGCAAACAGGGTGACCTGTGCTTCGAATCCTGCAAATTCGGCGTAGTGCGCAGGTGTAAACAGGGGCCTGTCCAGACCGGGTGATGAAATCTCCAGGTTGTACTGACTCCTGATCGGGTCCTTGACATCCAACAAGGCAGCGATCTCCCGACTCACGGTTTCGCAGTCTTCGATACCGACACCGTCGTCCCGATCAATATAGACACGCAGCATCGAGTGTTTCGGGTTGGAGTTGTACTCCAGCCCGACAAATTCATAGCCGAGGTCTTCGACCAATGGCTGCAATAATTCATTCAGTTTCTGCACACTCATAAAAGCACACTCAAATCAAAATCTCCGGGCACAAAAAAAGGGCATGCATGCCCCCGACGATCAGCCCCGGAACAACCGGAACCTACCCACTCGCGCCCAGCCGGGCGGATGCGAAAGTCTTATTTCATTTCACCATCCAATCGTCGCACGGGACACCGGCCTTCGCCGGCTAAACAAAAAAGGGTCCCGCTGGACCCTTTAATAAATATTGGTAGCGGGGGCAGGATTCGAACCTGCGACCTTCGGGTTATGAGCCCGACGAGCTGCCAGACTGCTCCACCCCGCATCAGCAAGGAGGGCATGATAAAGATTCAGTGCACTAATATCAAGACCTGAGGGCTCGAAAATGGCGAAATATTAGAGACCGAAACTCGTCATGCAGATTGATATCAAGGAACCGGAGAAAATACCCAGCCCCAATATCATGATGCCGTTCAAGGTCAGTGCTGCACCAAAGTCTACCGGCGCGATGATGAGGTCCTCGTTTTCCGGCTCGTCAAAGTACATGTACTTGACGACGCGCAGGTAGTAGAACGCACCGATAACCGCGAAGATCACGGCGCCGACCGCCAGCCACATCATGCCGGCCTGGATAACGGCCTTGAGCACCAGCAGCTTGGCAAAGAAGCCCACCATCGGCGGTACACCGGCCATGGAAAACAGTACCAGGGCCATGATTGCCGCGTAGTACGGGTGACGCTGGTTGAGACCCTTGAAATCTTCCAGGTTCTCTGCCTCAACGCCCTTTGTACTCAAAAGGATGATCATGGCAAAAGCGGCCACTGACATGATGCCGTAAACGATGACGTAGTACATCGAGGCACCGAAGCCATACGCAGCGCCCGGCAACAGGCCCAGCAATACGAAACCCATGTGCGATATGGTCGAATACGCCAGCATGCGCTTAATGTTCGTCTGCATGATGGCCGCCAGGTTACCGAGGATGATCGACAAGGCCGCCAGTGTCGCCAGCATGCTTTGCCAATGAATGTGCATATCACCGAGCGCGTGGCTCAGGAAACGGTAAGCCATGGCAAAGGCCGCCAGTTTCGGCACCGAGGAGATAAATAGCGTAACCGCTGGTGGTGCACCTTCATAAACATCGGGAATCCACATGTGGAATGGTACGGCGCCAAACTTGAATGCGATGCCCACCACCACGAATACCAGGCCGAAGGTCAACAGCACGTCATCGGTACCCTGCACACTGATCGCCTCGGCGATATCCGCCAGCAACAGGCTGCCGGTGGCGCCGTAGATCATCGACATGCCATACAGCAACATGCCGGATGCCATCGAGCCCAGCACGAAGTACTTCATGGCTGATTCCGAGCCGCGGCCGGAATCGCGGTTGAATGCAACCAGCGCATAAACCGACAGGGATATCAGTTCCAGGCCCAGGTAGATCATCAGCATGCTGTTGGCTGAGATCAGCAACATGACACCGAGCAGTGCAAACAGGCTCAGCGTGTAGAAGTCTGCACGGAACATCTTGAAATTGCGCAGGTAAAATTTCGAATAGATGTATATCAGGCCCATCAGCACAAAGCTGAATACCTTCAGCACGTCACCCATCGGATCCCGGATAAAGCTGCCCTCGAATGCCGTTACCGACATCATACCCTCGGCCATGTAATTGCCACGTAAGGTAATGATGGCTGCGAAAATGACCGTCAGCATAGCCAGCATGTGGATAATGCCGCGGCGCGCCTCCGGCAGAAACAGGTCAACGATCATGACGACACAGGCCATTATCAGGACCCAGAGTTCAGGAGCAGCGAGTAATAATTGCGTGCTGTTCATGTCATATGACCTTTGATTGAACGATGTGTTGTAACAGGTGATCGACAGATGCCTGCATCATGTCAATGATGGGTTGCGGCCACAGACCGAAGAACAGCACGGCCACGGCCAGTATTCCGAGTACCAGCGCCTCGCGGGCGTTGATGTCTTTCAGGTTTTCGACCTTGCGGTTGGCAACGTCGCCGAAAATGACACGCTTGGCCAGCCACAGGTTGTAGGCCGCGCCCAGGATCAAAATCATCGCAGCGAGGAAGGCAAACCAGAAATTGGCCTGGAAGGAAGACAGGATGACCATGAACTCACCTACGAATCCACTGGTCCCCGGCAGACCCGAATTGGCCATCAGGAAGAACACCGCAAACAGGGCAAACCACGGCATGGTGTTTGCCACACCACCGTAGTCCTTGATCATGCGGCTGTGCATGCGGTCGTATAAGACACCAACCGTCAGGAACAGTGCGCCGGAGATAAAGCCGTGCGAGATCATTTGCATCATCGCACCTTCCACACCAAGTGCAGCGCCAGAAACACCGCCGGTTTTACGGTAGATGGCAAAGGCGATGAACAGGCCGAGGGTTACAAAGCCCATGTGCGAGATGGATGAGTACGCGATCAGCTTTTTCATGTCCTGCTGCGCCAGGGCCACCAGGCCGATATAAACCACGGCGATCAGCGACAGGCCGATCACCAGCCAGTCAAGGGCTGCGGACGCATCGGGGGTAATCGGCAGGCTGAAACGGATAAAACCGTAACCACCGATCTTCAACAGGATGGCCGCCAGCACCACTGAACCACCGGTCGGCGCCTCGACGTGCGCGTCGGGTAACCATGTATGTACCGGGAACATCGGGACTTTGACGGCAAACGCCGCCAGGAAACCCATGAAAATCCACTTCTGCGCACTCAGGCCCAGTGGTAGATCATGCCATGCCAGGATGTCCCAGGTGCCGGACTGGAGGTACAGGTAGATCAGGCCGATCAGCATGAACACCGAGCCGAGGAAGGTGTACAGGAAGAACTTTATCGTCGCGTATACCCGGTTCGGTCCGCCCCAGATACCGATGATCAGGAACATCGGGATCAGCATGGCTTCGAAGAAGATATAGAACAACAGGCCATCGAGCGCCGCGAATACGCCGACCATCAAGCCTTCCATCACGAGGAAAGCCGCCATGTACTGGTTAACCCTCTTTTCGATGGACCGCCAGCCGGCGATCACCACCAGTACACTGAAAAGCAGTGTCAACAGGATCAGCGGGGCGGAAAAGCCGTCAACACCCAGGTAATAGCGGATGTCGAAGGTCTCGATCCAGGGCCTCATTTCCACGAACTGCATGGCTGGGGTTGAAGTATCGAAGGCGAAATACAGTGGCATACCCAGCGCGAATGTGACCACTGCAATCAGCAGGGCAAGTCCCTTGGCCAACGCAGGCCTCTGTTCGCCCACGAACATTACGCCCACTGCGCCCAGTATGGGCAGCCAGATCAAAATACTCAGGAGAAATCCGTTCATTGTCCCATTCATCATCACGGCACCATCGCTACCCAGACCGCCAGGATACCGATCAGGCCGATAATCATGGCAAAGGCATAGTCGTACAGGAATCCTGTCTGCCAGCGGCGCACACGCGCTGCCACCCACTCAACCACGCGGGCCGAGCCGTTCACAATTCCGTTATCAATAAAACCGGCATCTGCCTTGTTCCACAGGTTGCGGCCAAGGTTGACCGCGCCATCCACAAATACTTTCCGGTAGAACTCATCAAAGTAATACTTGTGGTCCAGCACCCGGTACACAAACGGCATACGGTTACGTACGAGCTCAGCAATCGACGGCCGGAACAGCCAGATCAGCGTTGAAAGCGCAAAACCGGAAATCATCAACCAGAACGGCAGGGTGCTGACCGCGTGCGTAGCCATCGCCGTGGCGCCATGGAAATGGTGACCCACTTCAGCCATCACATCGTTCTTTTCGAGTACGAAAATAGAATCTTCAAGCCAACCACCAAACAGCACCGGTTCGACGGTCATCCAGCCGATGATAATGGAAGGAATGGCCAGACCGATCAGCGGGATGGTTACCACCAATGGTGATTCCTTGGGCTTGTGGGCCTGTTGGCCCTGCGGTGGATGATCGCCGGCGTCGGGGACCACTTCAAATTTTTCCGGACCGTGGAAGGTCAGGTATAGCAGCCTGAAGCTGTAAATAGCGGTTATCAGCACACCGATAACGACTGCAAAGTATGCTACACCACTGCCCCAGCGATGTGATTCTTCGACCGCCAGGATAATCGCGTCCTTGGAATAGAAACCGGAGAAGAACGGGAAGCCGATCAACGCCAGCGTGCCGATCCATGCGGTTATCCACGTGACGGGCATGTATTTTCTCAGCCCACCCATGTAACGCATATCCTGTTCGTGATGCAGCGCGATGATCACGGAGCCAGCACCCAGGAACAGCAGCGCCTTGAAGAAAGCGTGGGTCATCAGGTGGAAGATGGCGGCCGAGTATGCCGACACACCCAATGCAACGGTCATGTAACCCAATTGCGACAGGGTTGAATAGGCAATGACGCGCTTGACGTCGTTCTGCACAATACCGATCAAGCCCATGGACAACGCGGTGAAGGCACCGATCAGCATGACAAAGCTCAGTGCCGCATCGCTCAATTCAAACAAGGGCGACATCCTGGCCACCATGAAAATACCGGCGGTAACCATCGTGGCCGCGTGGATCAAGGCGGAAATCGGGGTCGGGCCTTCCATCGAATCGGGCAGCCACACGTGCAACGGGGCCTGCGCCGACTTGCCCATGGCGCCGATAAACAGGCAGACACAGATGAAGGTCAGGATATTCCATTCCATGCCGCCGGGCACCGACAATGTCTGTCCGATCGCGTTGTTGGCCTGGCCAAAGACCTCGGCATAGTCCAGGGTGCCAAATGTCAGCAGCACGGCTGCGATACCCAGCAGGAAACCGAAGTCGCCAACGCGGTTGACCAGGAATGCTTTCAGGTTGGCCTGGATCGCGGATTCCCGCTTGAACCAGAAACCGATCAGCAGGTAGGACACCAGTCCCACTGCTTCCCAGCCAAAGAACAACTGCAGGAAGTTGTTCGACATAACCAGCATCAGCATCGAGAAGGTAAACAGCGCGATGTAGCTGAAGAAGCGCTGGTAGCCCGGATCATCACGCATGTAACCGATCGTGTAGATGTGGATCAACATCGAGACAAATGACACGGTCGTCATCATCAATGATGTGAGGTGATCGACCAGGAAACCGACCTGGAAACGGATGCCATCCGCGACCATCCAGGTATAGACACTGATATTCACGGTATCCAGCGTGCCTTCGATCTGCTGCATCAGTATCCAGGCCGACAGGACAAATGAGCCTGCCACGCCGAGGATGGTGACACTGTGGGAGCCGACACGACCTATCTGGTTGCGGAAAAATCCAGCCAGAATCGCGCCACCCAACGGCAGCAAAGGTATCAGCAACAGGGTGGTTTGCAACGACATGTTCATCCTTTCAAATCATCCAGTTCGGCAACGTTAATCGTCTGCCGGTTGCGGAACAGCACAACCAGGATGGCGAGACCGATACCCGCCTCGGCTGCTGCCACCGTCAGTATGAAAAATACGAATATTTGTCCGTCCAGGTTGCCCAGGAAGCGTGAGAACGCGACGAAATTCATGTTAACCGCCAGCAGCATCAGTTCGATGCACATCAGCAAGATGATGATGTTTTTACGGTTAATGAAAATCCCGGCAACACTGAGACTGAACAGAATTGCGCCCAGGGTCAGAAAATGTGCAAGTGTCAGCATGATATTTTCCTCAGGCTCCGTTCGGCTTTTCCGACTTCATCTTGACCAGGCGCACGCTTTCTTCGCGCCGCACCCGGACCTGTTCAGACGGGTTCTGCTTCCTGATGCCCGGACGGGTCCTCAGTGTCAGTGCCACGGCCGAAAGAATTGCGACCAGCAGCACGACACCGGCCACCTCAAAGGGCAGAAGGTAGTTGGTGTAAAGCAGTTCACCGAGTTCGCGGGTATTGCTGTAATCGGCCGGGTTGGGCATTGGTACCGGGAACATCTCGACGCCAAAGCGTCCCTTGCTCCACAGTACCATCAACAACTCGGCTGCCATGGCGAGGGCCACCAGCACTGCAACCGGCAGGTAGCGGATAAAGCCCTCCTTGAAGGGCACCAGGTTGATATCCAGCATCATCACCACGAACAGGAACAGCACCATGACCGCCCCGACGTAGACCACCACCAGTATGATGGCGAGAAACTCAGCTTCCAGCAGCATCCAGATTCCGGCAGCGCTGAAAAATGCCAGCACCAGGAACAGGACCGCATAAACAGGGTTGCGTACCGTGATAACCGCCACGGCCGCAAATATCATCACCAGTGAAAAGGCGTAAAAAATCAGTTCCTGGACAATCATCGGTAGGCCGCATCCTTGTTACGATTTTCTGCGATTTCATCTTCGAAGCGGTCACCGATCGCCAGCAGTTTCTCCTTTGTCAGGATGCCTTCTTCCCGGGTCTCCATGTGGTACTCGAGAAAACCGGTCAGGACGATGGAATCAACCGGGCAGGACTCTTCGCAATAGCCGCAGTAAATACATTTGAACAGATCAATGTCATATGAGGTGGTGCGCCGGCTGCCATCTTCCCTCTGGGTGGACTCGATGGTAATCGCCAGCGCCGGGCAAACGGCTTCACACAGTTTGCAGGCAATACAACGTTCCTCACCGTTCGGGTAGCGGCGCAATGCGTGCAGACCACGGAAACGGGGAGATTTCGGTGTTTTCTCTTCCGGGTAATTGATGGTAATGCGCGGACGGAAAAAATGGCGCATCGTGAGACCCATGCCCGCCAACAACTCGAGCAACATCAGGCTACGGAAATATTCGATGACACGTTTCATCATCAGCTACCCTTTACCACGATCCCAAGAACTGTCATCAGGGCAGCTAACATCACCCAGACCAGTGTTATGGGAATAAGTACTTTCCAACCCAGACGCATGATCTGGTCGTATCGGTAACGGGGCCATGTTGCCCGGTACCACAAAAACATGAACATGAACACAACCGTCTTGGCGAGGAACCAGACAATGCTGCCCTCTGCCAGCCAGGTGTCCCCAAGTACCGGCCAGCCTTCAAATGGCGACAACCAGCCACCCATAAACAGAAGGGCGCTCAAACCTGAGATCAGGATCATGTTGGCGTATTCGGCGAGGAAGAACACGGCGAACGTCGCACCGGAATATTCCACGTGGAAACCGGCCACGATTTCTGACTCGCCTTCAGCCATGTCAAACGGGGCGCGGTTGGTCTCTGCCAGGCCGGAGATCATGTAAATAACAAATAGCGGGAACAGCGGCAGCCAGTACCAGTCAAAAATACCACCTTGCTGTGCCAGCACAATTTCACGCAGGTTCAACGATCCGGCCAGGATCATAACCCCCACCAGCGCGAAACCCATGGCGATTTCATAGGAAACCGTCTGTGCTGCAGCACGCATGGCACCCAGGAATGCATACTTCGAGTTGGACGCCCAACCCGCGATGATCACGCCATAAACACCTAATGATGTCAGCGCCAGCACGTAAATCAGCCCGGCGTCCACATCGGCCAGCACCAGGAAATCACTGAACGGCACCACAGCCCAGGCCGCAAAAGCCGGCGCCAGTGAAATAATCGGCGCTATGATGAACAGGAAACGGTTGGCGTTGGCCGGCAGAATGATTTCTTTCAGCAACAGCTTGAACACATCGGCAAACGGTTGTATCAGGCCCAGCGGCCCCACCCGGTTCGGCCCGACGCGGATCTGCATGGAGCCGATCACCTTGCGCTCGAAATAGGTGTAAAACGCCACCGCCGTGATCAGCGGAACCACGATCACGAGGATCTTGAGCAGTGTCCAGACTATGTAAGTTGAGGTTATCCAGTTGATAACCGGTTCAAGCATTTCAAGCATCAGGACGCCTCCACGCTAATGGGTCCAAAACTGTCACCCAGTTGGCCGCTGACATTGCCGGCACTTTTAAGCCAAGCGGCTCCAGCAGGCAGTTCGGCACATATCCGCACCGGCAGCACGGCACTCGCACCACCCTGGCTGACCTTGACTTCAGTACCATCTGCAAATCCCCTGCTGCCCGCATCATCGGGACTCAGGCCAACAAAATCATTGTCGGCATGCACGGTCTGCTGCAGGAATTCGGAACGCCGGCACAGGCCGTCGACCGCGTACATGGCCACTTCGCCGACCCGGTACAGGTCACCGTCTGTTGACGGCGCTGCCAGTTCGGCCGTGTTACCCCTGTATTCACCATTACCGATCCCGGCCAGCATCTCGTCACGCAAGGAGACGATATCCACCTGCGCAAAACCGTCCAGTTCGAGATCGGCGCCCAGCCGACGCAGGATTTTCCACCCCGGTCGAGACTGGCCGGCGCATTTAACCGCCTGGCTGACGGCAAATGACTGCCCGTCCAGTGCGTAAAACAGCCCTTCTGACTCCGCCAGCGGCGCCAGTGGCAGGATCACGTCGGCAACACCTTTCAGGTCTTCACCGGCAAAGGCGGCCACGGCCACGACACTCTCTGCCGCACCCAGCGCGGTCTGCGCCAGGGCCGGATTGGCCATGTCGAAAGCGGGTTCAACGTCCCACAACAAATAACCCTTGAGGGGTGTTTCAAGCATCTCGCGGGCATTCAGACCCTGCTCGACCTCGGCACCACCGCAACCCTGACCCGGCAGGGCCCCGGCCAGCACCGCCCCGGTGGTGTTGCCACCGTGCGGAACCATGTTCAGGCTTGATCCGGTCGCCTCGCAAATCCAGCTGGCCAGTTGGCGTAACCAGCCTGCCTGGCCATGCGCCATCGCAGACTGTCCCAGGATCAGCATGCCGTTGCCGTCGCTGTTGAGCATCCCGGCAATCTGCGTATGCGCTTCAGTTTCCCGGCTGTTGTCGCACGCTGAGCGCAAGGCCTCCGGCAAGGCTTTGCCGGTCAGTCTTGCGGTTGCGCCGGCAATCGCCGCCAGGTCAACGACCATGTTTTGCGGCGCGCTGATAATCTTGTTGGCCACCGTGAAGTGGAAGTCCCAGTCCACCGGGTTCAGCACAGCTACCTGTGCGCCCCTGCGCCAGGCCTTGCGTACACGCTGGCCCAGTATCGGCGCTTCGTGGCGGATACGGCTGCCAACCAGCAGGATGGCATCGGTATCGTCGATTGCAGCCATCGCAGAGCTGAAAGCATTCGGTTGCGTGCGGGCCGCGTCATCACTGAAATCCTGCTCACGCAGGCGGTGGTCGATATTCGGGCAATCCAGCCCGCGCGCAAGGCGCTGGGCGAGGAAATATTCTTCGCTCGCCGCGCTGGCTGACATCAGCACGCCAAGACTGTTGGCGCCATGCTCGGTTACCGTGGAACGCAGCGCACGGGATGCGGCCTTGATGCCCTCTTCCCAGGTCACGTCGCTCCAGCGGCCGTCAACCTTGACCATTGGCTGTAACACCCGGTCGGCGGATTCAAGACCGAAATGCGCATAGCGGTCACGGTCAGACAACCAGGTTTCATTGGCGGGTTCGCAATCCCTGGGCACCGCGCGCAAGACTTCATTGCCACGTGTGTGGTACCAGAGGTTTGACAGCACACCATCGTGGGCCGCCAGCGAAGGCTTGGCCATTAATTCCCAGGCCCGTGCTGAAAAACGGAATGGCTTGTTGGTCAATGCACCAACCGGGCACAGGTCGATCACGTTGCCGGACAGTTCGGAATCGATGCCCTGCTCCAGGCAGGTGCTGATTTCCGCACGGTCACCACGGCCCAGCATGCCGAGTTCGTTGGTGCCCGCGATCTCGTCCATGAAACGTACGCAACGCGTGCACTGGATGCAGCGGGTCAGGTCGGTCTGTACCAGCGGGCCGATGTCGCTGTCCTTGACCACGCGCTTGCGCTCGGTGAAACGTGATACGGAACGGCCGTAACCCATTGACAGGTCTTGCAATTCACACTCACCGCCCTGGTCGCATATCGGGCAATCCAGCGGGTGGTTGATCAGCAGGAACTCCATCACGCCATGCTGCGCATCAATGGCGCGGCGTGACTGCGTGTAGACCTTCATGCCTTCCATGACCGGCGTGGCACAGGCCGGTACCGGCTTGGGTGCTTTCTCGACGTCAACCAGGCACATGCGGCAATTGGCCGAAATGCTCAGTTTTTCGTGGTAACAGAATCGTGGGATGCTGATACCAGCTTTATCCGTCGCCTCGATAATCATCGAGTTTTTCGGTACCTGCAAGGTCTGTCCATCGACTTCGATGGTGACCATGTCGACTGTATTTTCAGGCTGCGCGCTCATGCAGCTTTCCCCTCTTGACCATCGACCATGGAGTGGCCGTGTTCAACGTAGTACTCAAATTCATGCAAGTAATGACGCAGGAAGCCCTGCACCGGCCAGGCCGCGGCCTCGCCGAAGGCACAGATGGTGTGACCTTCGATCTGGCCCGCTGCTGAACGCAGCAGCTCGAGGTCCTCAGGCTTGCCGTTTCCATCCACGATCCGCTGCAATACCCTGTGCATCCAGCCTGTGCCTTCACGGCACGGCGTGCACTGGCCACAGGATTCCATGTGATAGAAGCGGGAAATCCTGGTGCAGGCCTTGACCATACAGGTTGTTTCGTCCATGACGATCACGGCGCCGGAACCCAGGCCGGAGCCGGCCTTGGCCAGTGAATCAAAATCCATGGTGCATTCCATGATCAGCTCAGCTGGCAGCACCGGCATGGACGAACCACCCGGGATCACGCCCTTGAGCTTGTGGCCGTCTCTAACGCCACCGGCCATTTCCAGCAATTCTGAAAAAGGCGTGCCCATCGGGATTTCAAAGTTGCCCGGGTTGTTGATATGACCAGAAACGGAAAATACCTTGGGCCCACCGTTATTCGGCTTGCCGATATCCAGGAACCACTGGCCGCCGTTGCGCATGATATGCGGTACCGAGGCCAGGGTTTCGGTGTTATTGATTGTGCTGGGCTTGCCATACAGGCCAAAGTTGGCCGGGAATGGTGGCTTGAAGCGCGGCTGGCCCTTCTTGCCTTCCAGCGACTCCATCAGGGCGGTTTCTTCACCGCAGATATAGGCGCCGGCGCCCAGGGCGCCGTGGATATCCATGTCCACACCGGAATCCAGGATGTTCTTGCCCAGCAAGCCGGCCTCGTAGGCCTCTTTAAGGGCTGCTTCGAAGCGTTCATACGGTTCGTGGTGGAACTCGCCGCGCATGTAGTTGTAGCCCACCGTCGCACCCATGGCGTAGCCGGCAATACACATACCTTCGATCACCGAGTGCGGGTTGAAGCGCAGGATGTCACGGTCCTTGCAGGTGCCGGGTTCGGATTCGTCCGAATTGCACAGGATATATTTCTGGCCCGGTGCAGAACGCGGCATGAAGCTCCACTTCAGGCCACAGGGGAAACCAGCCCCGCCACGCCCGCGCAGCGCGGACAGCTTGAGGTTGTCAATGATCTCGGCCGGATCGGTCTTCTCGGCCAGGATCTTTTTCCAGGCCTGGTAACCATCGATAGCAAGATAGGTATCAAGTGACCAGGGTACTTCGGCGTCAAGCGTTGTAAATACGACGTTATGTTCAGACATCAGTCCAGTCCATCCAGAATTTCGTCGATCGTGTCGGTATCGAGGTTCTCGTGGTAGTGACCATCGACAACCATCATCGGCGCGCCGCAGCAGGCCGCCAGGCATTCTTCCTCGACCACCAGCGTAATACGGTCATCTGCCGTGGTTTCACCCAGCTTGATGCCGAGCTTGTCTTCCACGTGCGCCACCAGGTCTTCCGCGCCGTTGAGCCAGCAGGAAATATTGGTGCAAATATTGACCTTGTGCCGGCCGGTCGGCTTCTGGTCGATCATCGAGTAGAAGCTGGCGACCTCGTAGGCCCATACCGGTGGCAGGTCCAGGTAATCCGCGACCGCTTCGATCATGTCCCTGTTGACCCAGCCGCCGTTCTGGTGCTGTGCGGCCAGCAAGGCCTGGATCAACGCGGAGCGTTTGTTCTCGGGTGGAAACTTGCCAACCCAGTGGTCAATGGTTGACCGGGTATCCTCGTTCAGGAGGTCCTGTTTCCCGGCAATGACATCAGCTTTATGGCTCATTAGCGATCCACCTCACCAAATACGATATCCAGGGTGCCCATCATGGCCACCACGTCGGCCAGCATATGACCCTTAACCATCTCATCCATGGCGGAAAGGTGCGCGAAGCCGGGCGCCCTCAGGTGGACGCGGTATGGCTTGTTAGCCCCATCTGAAACCATGTAGCAGCCGAACTCGCCCTTGGGCGCCTCGACCGCTGCGTAAGTCTCACCCTTCGGCACGCAGTAACCCTCTGTGAACAGTTTGAAATGATGGATCAGCGCTTCCATGTCTTCCTTCATTTCCTGGCGTGTCGGCGGGATCACCTTGAAGTTCTTCAACATGACCGAACCGGGGTTGGCCCGCAACCACTCGACACACTGCAGGATGATGCGCGCTGACTGGCGCAATTCTTCGATCCTGACCAGGTACCGGTCATAACAATCGCCGTTGATACCAACCGGGATATCAAAATCCATCTCGTGGTACATCGCGTAGGGCTGTTTCTTGCGCAGGTCCCATTCGACACCGGAACCACGCAGCATTGGACCGCTACAACCCAATTGCAGCGCCCGCTCGGGTGACAGGACACCGATACCGACAGTGCGCTGTTTCCAGATGCGGTTGTCGGTCAAAAGTGTTTCGTACTCATCCACCTTGGACGGGAAGTCTTTGGCGAATGCCTCGATGAAATCCAACAGGGTGCCCTCGCGCCATTCATTCTTGCGCTTCAGGTCCTTGCCCTTGCTCCAGCGGGTTTCCTTGTATAGCGGCACTTCGTCAGGCAGGTCGCGGTAAACGCCACCGGGACGATAGTAATTGGCGTGCATACGCGCGCCTGACACCGCCTCGTACATATCGATGGTCATTTCACGTTCGCGGAATGCGTACAGGAAGATCGTCATCGCACCCAGATCGATACCGGAGGACCCAATCCACAGCATGTGGTTTCCGATTCGCGTGATCTCGTCAAACATGGTGCGGATGTACTGGGCGCGAATCGGCGCCTCGATACCCAGCAACTTCTCGACCGCACGCACATAGGCGTGCTCACTGCACATCATCGAGACATAGTCCATCCGGTCCACGTAGGGCACGGACTGGTTAAATGGTTTGCTTTCGGCGAGTTTTTCTGTGCCGCGGTGCAGCAGGCCGATATGCGGGTCGGCACGAACGACCTGTTCGCCGTCCAGTTCGAGCACCAGCCTCAAAACCCCATGGGCCGCGGGATGTTGCGGCCCGAAATTCATCGTGTAATTGCGAATTTCAGACATTTTATTCAGCCCCGGGTGACAGCGAATCCGCTGCATCGTTTGCAGCCTGGTCGATGTCGTCTGCTGTGTAACGTGAATCGTCACGGATAACGCGTGGCACCAGTACCCGCGGTTCTATTTCTACCGGCTCGTAGACCACGCGGCCTTTCTCTTCGTCGTAGCGCACGGCAACGTTGCCGATCAGCGGGAAATCCTTGCGGAACGGGTGGCCGGTAAAACCGTAATCGGTCAGGATACGCCGCAGATCCGGATGACCCTCGAAGACAATACCGAACATGTCGAAGGTCTCACGTTCATACCAATTGGCGGAATTCCAGATTTCAACCAGCGACGGCACCACCGGCATGCCCTCGTCGGCGGCAAAGGTCGACATGCGCAGACGCGTGTTGTGGGTGATGGATATCAGGTGCACTACCACCCTGAAACGCTGTTCGATTTCACTCGCCTCGGGGCGGTCCTGCCAGTTGAAGCGGCCCGGTCCGAGTTCCTCTACGCCACGGCTGAAGCCGGAATTGGTCGCATCGTTGGATTCCCATTCTTCCTGCCCGAAGCTGAGGTAATCCACACCGCACAGGTCGGTCAGCTGGGTGAAGGCAAAACGCGGGTCGTCGCGCAGCATCAGTGCCACTTGCTGCCAATCGTCAACCGCCACGGTGATCGTGACGATCCCGTTGCCACCTTCTGAAATCGTAATCCGGTCGCCGAAACAGGCGGCCAGTTGGTCGGACAGGCTGTTGCTTACTTCAATCATCACATCACCTGGCAATCGTTTCGGTACGGCGGATCTTGTTCTGCAACTGCAAAATGCCGTAAATCAGCGCCTCTGCCGTCGGTGGGCAGCCGGGAACATAAACATCCACCGGCACGATACGGTCACAGCCGCGTACTACCGAGTAGGAATAATGGTAGTAACCACCACCGTTGGCGCAGGAGCCCATCGAAATGACCCAGCGGGGTTCGGCCATCTGGTCGTAAACCTTGCGCATGGCCGGCGCCATCTTGTTGGTCAGGGTTCCGGCAACGATCATGACGTCAGACTGGCGCGGACTGGGCCGGAAGATGACTCCGAAGCGATCGAGGTCGTAGCGCGACGCCCCCGCCTGCATCATCTCCACTGCGCAGCAAGCCAGTCCGAATGAAACGGGCCACATGGAACCGGTACGCGCCCAGTTGATCAGGGCATCGAGAGATGTCGTGACCACTCCATGGGACAACAGCGGGTTGCTACCGGGATCGGGCCTCAGAATGTCATCGACTTCACCGAGCTCGGCACCCCGGTGCGGGTACATGAAATCCATCATTCCCATTCCAAAGCTCCTCTCTTCCAGATTACGAAGTAGCCGATCACCAGTTCAATAACGAACACGAACATCGCGGCAATACCGAACATTCCCAGCACATCCAGGGCCAGTGCCCACGGCAGGAAAAATGTTATTTCGAGGTCGAAAATTATGAACAGGATCGCCACCAGGTAGTAACGAACATCGAACTTGGTGCGGGAATCTTCAAATGCTTCGAAGCCGCACTCGTAGGGAGATAATTTTTCGCTGTCAGGCCGGGTCGGGCCAAGTAGTCCGCCCAAAAATACCAGTACGATACCAATGATCGTTGACAGACCGAGAAAAATCAGAATTGGCAGGTATTGTGCAAGCATGCTCCAGTCTCAATTCAGTCCAAGGACGGTGTATGCCGTCCAAAAATGGTGCCCAAGGCCGGACTCGAACCGGCACGACTTCCGTCACTACCCCCTCAAGATAGCGTGTCTACCAATTCCACCACTTGGGCCATTCAGGGCCTTACTACCTCAGGATCCGCCGCCGGGATTTTCTTCCAGCGAAGTTTCCTCTGCCGGCACTGTCGAGGGTTCTTCAATCACGGGCAGATCACCCGCACTATCTTCTGTTGCTGGCTGTGCGGTTACGACATCAATCGAGGGTACATCTGATGTCTCATTGGCCGATACTTCAACCGGTGGTTCCGGTATAACCTGGTCCGTTGCTACTTCTGTCGTCGGGGTATCTGCAACGACGCCGAGGTCTGTCTCCGGCGTCATGTTGGCGCGTGATGCTATTACCGCCATACTGAGGCTGATCAGGCAATACAGCGCGGCCAGTACCCAGGTACTGCGCGACAGAAAATTACCCGCACCACGGGATCCGAAAACAGTGCCAGAGGCGCCGCTTCCAAATGCGGCACCGGCGGTAGCACCGGCACCTTTCTGAATCAAGATAAAAGCAATCATCGCGATCGTGATGAGCACGTGAAAAATGTTTAAAACCTGCATAACTATTCCGTCTTGTAGAGTGCGTTTTTTAAGTAACGGCGTTGTATATTGCAAGGAAGTCTTCGGCTGTCAGGGAAGCTCCTCCAACAAGTCCACCGTCGATATCACTCTGTGCAAACAACTCGGCGGCATTGCTACCTTTAACACTGCCGCCGTAAAGTATCCGTAGATGACCGGCTATTATATCATCCAGAGACCTAAGTTTGTCACGTATAAATGCATGTACATCCTGAGCCTGTTGCGGTGACGCCGTTACACCGGTACCGATTGCCCATACTGGTTCATAGGCGATGACCGCCTTTCGCAGTGCATCCATGCCGACATGGTTGATAACGGCATCCAGCTGTCGCGCAACAACCGCTTCGGTTTGCCCGTTTTCGCGTTCCTCGAGCGTCTCGCCGACACACAGCACGGGGTGCAGTTTTGCTTCGAGCGCAGCTGCGAACCTCAGAGCGACATCCTGGTCGCTTTCCCCGTAAATGGCGCGCCGTTCTGAATGACCTACCAGGACGTAATTACAACCCAGGTCTTTCAGCATGCTGCCGCTGGTCTCACCGGTGTGCGCACCCTGAGCGTGCGGGTTCAGGTTTTGTCCGCCAAAACGTATGTGGCTGCCAGACAGAATTGACTCTGCCAGTGACAGGTGGGGGAACGAAGGAAAAACGACCAGGTCGGCCTTGCCGTCAGCGGTGCTGCCCGCCAGCAGCCCTTCCAGCAGCTCGCGAACCATGGCTTTGGACCCATGCATTTTCCAGTTTCCGGCAACAAGAATTTTTCTCATCGTTATTGTCCTGATTTGTGGCTGGTTACTTTGAGGCGCGCAAGCATACTCACACACCATATTTTACACAAGGGCAAAACCGTTGGGGATAATGCGGTACCCGGGCTGAAAAAAAAATGATGTACGTCAAGATTACGTCAAGATTTGGCATTAAACCCGGACCGGACTATCCGGCTTGAGTGTAGTAGCATACCGGCATCATCTTACAATGGTTCATCTCCAGGGGGCTGAGAGCATGATGCACGGCAATTCACAGAAACCATGGGCCCTGGTCACTGGTGCTTCCGCAGGCATCGGCACCGAATTCTGCCGGCAACTGGCAGCAAAGGGTTACCAGCTGGTATTGGTAGCGCGCCGCGAGGAACGCTTGAACGAGGTCGCCGAAGAATTACAGAACAGCTTTGGCGCTGACAGCCTGGTCATTGTCGCCGATCTTGCAAGTCAAGGCGCTTGCGAGCAGATAATGACTCGTCTCGAAGAGGAAGGGGTCGAGGTTGAATACCTGGTGAACAACGCAGGCTACGGCTTGCCGGGAAGCTTCCACGTCCCGGACTGGCAGGACCACGCCGATTTCATACAGGTCATGTTGACCGCCGTGTGCGAACTGACCTGGCGCCTGTTGCACGGCATGCAGCAACGCAAGCGCGGCTTCATCGTCAACGTGGCCTCGGTGGCCGGCCTGGTGGATCCGGGTGCAGGTCACACCTTGTACGGCGCCAGCAAGTCATTTTTGATCAAGTTCAGCGAATCACTGGCGCTGGAAAACCGGCGTACCGGCGTCAAGGTCACGGCCCTGTGCCCGGGCTTCACCTATAGCGAGTTCCACGATGTCAACGGCACCCGTGAAATGATCAGCGGTCTCCCCGACTACCTGTGGATGGAAGCCAGCGATGTGGTTGCCGACTCCATCGATGCCATGGATGCTGAACGGGTCAAGCCAGTCGTAGTGCCAGGCAGGCAATACAAGCTCATGGTGTTCATCGCCCGTTACCTGCCCTGGCTGGCCAGGAAGTTAGCCAGGAGAAACGCCAAGTACTTCCGCATTACCGACTGAGCACGACGGGTTGCGGGGGATTTGATGTCTTCTGAAACTACAGACGCCATTGTCATCGGAGCAGGTGTTATCGGCCTGGCCATGGCCCGGCAACTGGCACGGGCCGGACGCGAAGTGCTGGTGCTCGAATCCCATGGATCCTTCGGCATGGAAACATCCAGCCGTAATTCCGGTGTCATCCACGCAGGCATCTATTACCCGCCCGGAACACTCAAGTCACGTTGCTGTTTGCGTGGTAAACAGCTGTTGTACGAATACTGTGAAAGCCGTCAGGTCATCGCGCAGCGCTGCGGTAAGCTGATCATCGCCACTTCTGATGCACAGCGGGAACGGCTGCGCGCCTTGCAGGAAAACGCGGGCAACGCGGGTCTCGAAGACCTGCAATGGCTGGAACAGGCACAGGTCAATGAAATGGAGCCAGACGTCAAGGCCAGCGCCGGTCTGTATTCCCCCTCCACCGGGATCATCGATATGCACGGGCTGATGCTGGCCCTGCTTGCTGATCTCGAGGCCGGCGGCGGCGTACTGGTAACAAACACCAGGGTGCTGGGTGGCAGTGCAAGCGCTAGCGGTATTGAACTTGCGGTCGATGACGACAACCGGTTCACGCTCACCGCGAAGACAGTGGTCAACGCGGCGGGGCACGGAGCAACAGCCATTGCCCGCAGCGTCAAGGGGCTGGCCGGTCAGCACATCCCATCGGTTTACCCGGTCCGTGGTCATTATTATGAGCACAGTGGCAAACTGCCGTTTACGCGGCTGATCTATCCATTGCCCGGTGAAACCGGGCTCGGTGTCCACGTGACCATCGATATCGCCGGGCAAGCCCGTTTCGGACCGGACAACGAGTATTGTGAAACCGTGGACTACCATTTTGACGAGTCCCGCAGACCGCAATTTGTCGAGGCCATCCGGGACTGGTACCCCGGGCTTGACGAGACCCGCCTGCACCCCGGTTTTGTCGGTGTCCGGCCAAACCTGAGAGCCCCGGGCGAGGAGGTGCAGGATTTTGTTTTATCCGGTCCTGCCGAGCATGGCATAAACGGGCTGGTCAACCTGTTTGGTATCGATTCACCCGGTCTCACGGCCTGCATGGCGCTGGCCGAAGAGGCACTGGAAAAACTCAACAACTGAAGGATTTAGCGTGCTTGAAATACTGACCATCATCGGCGTAGCCGCAGGCGCTTTTATAGGCACCAACCTGGATAACCTGGTATTGCTGGTTGCCCTGCACACACGCTACCAGGACCACCCGGCAATTGTATCAGCCGGCTATATCACAGCCATGGTGTTGATCCTTGGGATCTGCCTGCTGATCGGCGAGATTGGCGAACTGGTCCCGCTTGCCTACCTTGGCCTGCTCGGTATTATCCCGATAACGACCGGTTGCCTGGCCCTGGTACGGCTGTTTGACAAATCCAGCCAACAGGAAACAGGCACCAGTGTCGTTACCGGCGCCATGGCCGGTACTGTTTTTTCTACCCTGTTAACCACGCAGTTGAGCAACAGTAGCGACACCATCCTTACATTTTCAGTTATTTTTGCCGAATCGACAGACTTCTTCGACCTGGAAATTATCCCGGTATTCCTGACCATGGTGGGTGGGTTTGCCTGGCTGGCGCGCTACCTGGTGAACCACCACCGTCTCAGTGAGATCCTGAAACGTTATGGCCATTACGTGACACCGTTCATCCTGATACTGGTTGGTGTCTACATCCTCACAAATACCGCGTCTGACCTGATGCCAGGTAGCTAAAATGTCACAAAATACATTGGACCAGATACGGGATTTACTAAACACAGAAGGTGTGAGCTTTCGCGAGGTTGAGCATCAGGCCACTCGCACCTCGGAAGAATCCGCGGCAGCGCGTGGCGAGGAACTCGGTGTCGGCGCCAAGGCCTTGCTGTTAAAGACGGATGACATTTTCCGGCTGTTCGTGTTACCCGCCGACCGCAAGCTGGCTTCCGGTGCTATCCGCCACCACCTCGGTGTAAAAAGAACGCGTTTTGCGACACGCGAAGAACTGCACGAGATGACCGGGCTGGTGCCCGGCTGTGTGCCACCGTTTGGCAAACCGGTCCTGCCGTTTGAGCTTTACGCGGATGAGGCCGTTGGCGCGGCCGTCGACCGGGTAGCCTTCAATGCCGGATCGCTGACCCACTCCATCATCATGAGCGCCAGCGACTGGGAACAGATCGCACAGCCAAAAAGGTTTTGTTTCAGCCGGGACTAGCGACCGATGGGTCACTGGCACTTGCCGCCCTGGCTGCAAAAGCAAGCTGTCTTTCTCCAAAGCTGTTTTTAGCAGCAACCGGCCGATGGGAATGCTGGTCCACGCAGATTAATCTCCAGGCGACCTTTTGTGCTTTAAGGGCGTATTGAACGGGTATATAATCAATTGGTTGTTCTGGCTTGAAAAACTCATGCAATGCGACATTCGGGTTGAATGAGTTAACGAGCACCGATTGCACATTTAAAAACAAGCTACCTGTAGCGGCTAAGCCCAACCGGTTGAGGATCATAAGCATGAGTATGTGGAAAATTTTATTTGCGACTGTTGTTTTTGGCGTTTATTCCGGTCACACATTCGCCCAGTGTGATTTCGGATCCAACATGGTTCTTAACGACGTTGAAGGATATGTCTGGGACATTCAATACAACGGCACCATCAGTAATGGTACCGGCGACGCTTTCGATGTCGCCATGGCACTGCAAGTAGATGGGGCCTACTTTCCATTTCAAGCCTCAGTCAGCACCGAGTTGTCAGGCCGCCAGGTCGTGGCCGGGCCGGCTGCAATGAGCGGCTTGAACGTGACGCGAAAAGTGTACGTGCCCAGTTCAGGAACGGACGGATGGGCCCGTCACGTGGACGTTTTCCAAAACCCGACCGGGTCACCTATTTCCGTCAATCTCATTTACGAGAGCAATCCCGGGTCCGACGGCTCTACCACGGTCGATGCGAGCTTCGATGGAGACACGATATTCGAATCGACTGATCACTGGGTCGTGACGGATGATACCTCCGGCAGCGGCGACCCCACCAACTCCATCAACATTTTCAACGGGATTGAAGCGGGCCTGGTGCCCACAAGCGTTTCCACCACGGTTTTCGACTGCGCAGGCCCCCAGGGATCACGCTGGGATTACGCATTAACCGTTCCTGCGAACGGGACCGTAGCAGTGATGGCGTTCATCGCTCAGAGCAATACCACCGCCGAGGCAATTGCGACCGCACAGACCCTGGATGCCCTCCCTCTTGAGGCTATGTTCGGTTTGCAGGGCGCTGAAGCCCAACCCGCAAACTGGTTACCCTCGCAACCCGCCACTCCGGTGCCTGCTTTGTCTGTATGGGCCCTGATCATCTTTGGTGTGGTCTTGCTCGGCTTTGGTATCAGGGTAATCGGGAGACACAAACGCATCGCAGCCTCCTGATCGCTTACAACCAGCCGATTTCAGCCGCGGTTGCGCCACCGATTACGCAGGATTTCAGTGTCGCAGGTCTGCGCCAGCTGAACCCGGACGTTGCAATATGACCGGCCATGATTTCCGCGCGCTGTTGCGGGTATAGCGGGCTTTGTCGGGGATTGGCCAGCCCATCGGGCGCCAGGGGTTGACCGGTAGCCAGGTCATACTTGTCAGTGGCCCCGAGTATGTGCAGCAATTCATGGCTGATAACGACGCGATTGTGCGCGGTCATTTGCCGTGACGCAACGGCATTGACGATGCCATAGGCGCCGTTCCTGACCCCAACCGAGCGTTCCAGCAATTCACCGGGCTTGCTCTGCTGGTACAGCACGAACATCCTGGCATCGGCAGGCGCCAGGTTATCCTGCTGGCCATGACGCCAGACCCACCAGCGCATCTTCAGACTCCACAGGGCAACGCCCAGGCCCGAGTTCTCCATCGGCAAAGCTGGCGGCACTGCCGTTAGCGGATCCGCGACCTGCACCACCAGGGGCTGCTCAAGCCTCCGGTCATACCGTGCCGCCTGCTGTTGCAGGAAGCGGTTGATACCCGCAAAGGTTTCCGGTGCCAAGTCTGTGGCGTAACGCTGCGTTGCCGCGTCGGATTCAAGCAATACAGGGTAGATGGTCAACCAGAGCGGTTTGTCCCAGCTATTGAGACGGTCCGGGGTCAGGAATTGCCGGCCAGCTACGATCAGCAGGATGGTCAGTAATATGGCTATGCGGAGGAATCGGAACATATTGAAATGCAAGTCAGGTATGTCTAACCGGAACACCTAATCCATAGCAAGGACTGTGGAGGGTGTACTTGCTACCGGGACCGTGAGCGACATGGAGTCGCGACCGAGCCCCCAAAGGGATGGGTCCACGGCGTGTCCCGGAAGTAAATACCCCTTCACAGTCATATTCAAGACCCGGCAACGGTCATCTTGCCGACAAGGATGGAACCCGTCTGGATACTCGTGCGGTCATCCACGTCCTTACCCACCGCCTCGATCGCCATGAAGATGTCCCGCAAATTGCCGGCAATGGTAACCTCGTCAACCGGGAACTGGATTTCACCTTTCTCGACCCAGAAACCTCCCGCACCACGGGAATAATCCCCGGTCACGATGCTGACCCCCTGCCCCATCAATTCGGTGACCAGTAAGCCCTTGCCCATCTGGTTTAACAGTTCGCTTGCGGAACTGTTCCCCGGTTGCACCACCAGGTTGTGCACACCACCGGCGTTGCCGGTGGTCTCGAGCCCTAATCTGCGCGCAGAATAACTGCCCAGCACGTAACCAGTCAGCACACCCTGGTCAATGAGTTCGCGGTCCCTGGTGGCCACACCCTCGGCATCAAATACAACGCTGGATGGTGCACGCGGAATGCGCGGGCGTTCCGATATCTGCATCCATTCCGGGAATAATTGCCGACCGGCCGCGTCCTTCAGGAAAGAACTATTGCGATACAGGACGCCTCCCGAAATGGCAGCCACCAGGTGGCTGATGATCCCGTTGGCTATTTCCGGTGCAAACATTACCGGCACTTCGCAGGTCGGTACCTGCCGGGCACCGAGACGCCTCAATGTGCGGCGAGCGGCCTCCTGCCCGGTAAACGTTATGTCCTCGAGGTCAGCAAAGGCGCGTCTTGAGTCATACCAGTAGTCACGCTGCATGGTTTCGCCTTCACCGGCGATCAGCACACAGCTTTGCCCGAAACGTGTGCCGTCCCTGCGACCGCAAAAGCCGTTCGAGTTGGCATAGACGTTCAAACCAAAACCAGCCGAAGCCGACGCCCCATCCGAATTACTGATGCCATCAAAGTCCAGGCCCGCTGCTTCGCAGGCCAGGGCGCGTTCCATGGCGAGTTCTGCGTCCAGCGCCTGTGGATGCCACAGGTCAAGATCAGGAAACTCGCGCGCCAGCCTGTCGGCCGGAGCCAGGCCGTTGCACTTGTCCGCCTGGGTGAAACGGGCAATATCAATGGCTTTTTCCACGCAATCCCGTATGGATTTGCAGCGTAAATCACCGCTGCTGGCATGACCCTTGCTGTTGCCGATATAAACGCTGATGCCCAGGCCACGGTCCCGGGAATGTTCCAGGGTCTCGACCTCGCCCAGTCGCACGTTGACGTCCAGTCCGTAGTGGGCATTGGCCGAAACCTCCGCAGAATCCGCGCCGAGACTGCTGGCATGTTCCAGCGCCTGGCTGGCAGCATCCTCGAGACCGGATAATTCCTGATCGCGATCAGGCACGGCCTGGGCTACCATATTCAAATCATTCATTGGGAATATCTCCCGGGTAAATAACAGGCATGAACGAATCCAGCCCCGAAAACAACGTAAAGGAAGTCAGCAAGAGCCAGCTTAAACGCGAAGCCAACGAGATCCTGGAGCTGGCCAAAAAACTGCTCGCGATGCCGGAGCCCATCTTGCAGGGCCTGCCGCTTGACCCTGATCTGCGCGAAGAAGTTGATTTTGCCCGCAGCATCCGCGCGCATGGCGCCAGGAAGAGGCAGTTGATGACCGTTGCCAAGTTTTTGCGTAACCGCGATAACGAACAGCTTCTCGATGCAGTAAACAACCTCGATCAGAAAAACCGGCAGATGAACGTACGTTTTCACCATATCGAAGCCTGGAGGGACCGCTTGCTGGAAGGTGATGACAAGGATTTATCCGAGTTGCTCGACAATAGCCCCGGGATCAATGTGCAAACGTTGCGCCAGCTGATCCGCAACGCCAAAAAAGAAGCCAAGCTTGGAAAACCACCGGCGGCCGCGCGTAAATTGTTCAAGTTTTTGCGGGAAACGGATGTGGAAAGTCCGTTGCCGCCGTTATAGCCCGTGTAGGAGCGGCGTCTTATGGCGATAATTTGCGAGTAGCCAAGCTGCTTCCTCCCATCTGAAGGCCACAGACGAACTGGGGACAATACCGTGTTACCAGGTATGAGTCTGGCAGTTGTCACCAAGACCTTCACAAACAGGGAGGTTTGTGAAGAGCCTACAGGGACGTATCCACGGCGTGTCTTGGGGGTAACTGCCGGACTCATGCCCAAAGCCTTCAACTTAGCGCTCAAGTCTGGGTACCGCCAACGGTCAGTGAATCAACCTTGAGGGTGGGTTGCCCAACCCCTACCGGTACACTCTGCCCGTCCTTGCCGCAAACCCCCACACCGGCATCCAGCGCCAGGTCGTTGCCGACCATGCTGACGCGGGTCATGACCTCGGGGCCGTTACCGATCAGCGTGGCACCGCGCACGGGACGCGTAACCTTGCCGTTTTCAATCAAATAGGCTTCGGAGGCAGAGAACACGAAACGTCCGGAGGTGATATCCACCTGGCCGCCGGCAAAATTGACCGCGTACAAACCCTTGTCCACCGAGGCAATGATCTCACCGGGATCGTGTTTACCTCCCAGCATGAAGGTATTGGTCATCCTCGGCATCGGCAGGTGCGTGAACGATTCACGCCGCCCGTTGCCTGTCGGTTGCATGCCCATCAGGCGTGCGTTGAGCTTGTCCTGCATGAAGGCAACCAGCACCCCGTCTTCGATCAGTACCGTCTGGGCGGTCGGGGTGCCTTCATCGTCAATGGTCAACGAACCACGCCGTTGCGGCAGGGTGCCGTCATCGACAATGGTCACACCGTCCGCCGCCACCTTCTCACCCAAACGCCCGGCAAATGCAGACGTGCCCTTGCGGTTGAAATCACCTTCGAGTCCATGACCCACTGCCTCGTGCAGCAAGACACCGGGCCAGCCGGGTCCGAGCACCACCGTCATGCTGCCGGCGGGCGCAGCTTCGGCTTCAAGGTTAACCAGCGCCTGGCGCACGGCTTCATCCGCATGGCGCTGCCACGCACGGTCACCCGCCAGTTGCCGGTAATCAAAACGTCCACCGCCGCCATCCGTACCCTGCTCCCGCCGGTCACCCTGCTGGGCGATGACGGTCACACCGAGTCGTACCAGGGGCCGGACATCCGCCGCCAGCGCACCATCAGTTGATGCTACCAGGATGGTCTCGTGAGTCGCCGCCATGCTAACCATGACCTGCTGTATCCTCGGGTCCAGCGAGCGGGTGTAAGTATCAATCTGCCGCAACAGGTCGACTTTTTCATCTGCGCTATACGCGGCCATCGGGTCCGCCGGTGTATACAGGGCCTGTGGACTACGGCGCTGCCAGGCCTGCACCTTGCCCTGTGAACCATGCTGCGCGATGGCCCGGGCCGCCGTGGAGGCCTGCATCAGTGATGGCATGACGATCTCGTCTGCGTAGGCGAAGCCGGTTTTTTCACCGCTGATCGCCCGGATGCCAACACCCTGCTCCACCGCGTGCGTACCGCTCCTGACCAGGCCGTCCTCGAGCGACCACGACTCGTGGCTGGTGTGCTGGAAATACAGGTCCCCTGAATCCACTGCAGGCCCCATCAGGTGCTGCAGTACTTTTTCCAGGTCGGTGTGGCTGAGCCCGCCCGGGGCAAGGAGTTGTCGTTCAGCGAGTTTTAATGCTTCCGTCATCGTGTTTTGGTCATCATTGGATTGTTTGTGCCTGGCAGTTGCTTACGTTGCCAACGGGGTTTATATCAGTTTAGCTGTTCCGCGCCTTGTTGTTGCGCGTTTTCAGGTTGCGCTGTCCTTGGTGGTGCTGCGACCCGCTCCACCGTCGGGTCAGACCACGGCCCCTGGATGGTGTATCTAGCTTCTGCGGCCTCACCCAGCGCATCACGTAACAGGGCCTGCAGTGCCAGGCCAGCGGCGGCGCCGGCCGGACCACCTGCGATGGCCCCGATAACCGGCAGGGTTTTACTGACACCCGGACGAACCGCGAGTTCGTAATCGAAAGTCTTCTCGGACAGGTTGGTGACACCGGTGATGGCAATTTCTGCGGCAGTGGAACTCAACGTCAGGTCATCCGTGTAGCTGGCGCCGTTCTCAAGACGCATCGTGCCCCTGGCTTCATCGAAACTGAAACCCTCTTCAAACACGTCACGGAAATCCATCGCCAGGCGACGTGGCAATTCTGTCAGGCTCAACAGCCCCAGCATGCGTCCGGCGCCCGGGTCGGCAGTTAGAATATTGCCCTTTATGACACTCAGGTCCATTTCACCGTTCAGACCGGCCAGTGCAAAGGCAGCGGGCGGACCATGCCACCAGGCATCGAAGTGGACCACCGTCTGGCCGCCCTGCATGGCCGAGGAGATATCCATGGCCTCCAACACCGAGCCCAGGCTTTCGGATGTCATGCGGATCTCAAAATCCGACCGCTCGCCCTGGCCATTACTCAACCAGTCACCCCGCGCGTTGAATCGCAGCTGCGGTGAATGCGCCTCGACGGATTCAAAATGAAAACCATCTTTTACCGGGTACCCCTCGATACGGGTTTCACCCAGTTCCAGCCCGAGGTAGCTGAACTCCTTGCTGAAAAGATGCATTTCCGGCAAATCCGCCGGGTTTGTTTCCATCGTCATACCATCGGCTACCGGGTCCGGCATGATCAGCCGTTCAAACTCACCGGACATGCTGTGGGAGCCCGAATCATTCTTGTAGTAGCGGACGGTCCCGTTGATATCCGTGCCGTCGAACTCCCCGCTGATAACACCATCTCCGTAGCTCATATTGAGTGCGACATCGTCAAATTGGCGGTTGAACATCAATATCTGGTCAGCGTCCACATGCGCATTGCTCAATGTGAGCCCGCCGACGTCGTTCGTTTCTGCAAAACGGTCAACCGTCAGGTCAATCCAGCTATCGAGGTCGAACCTGCTGGCTGAGCCGTCCACGACAAATTCACCCATACCCGGCAGGTCCTTGACCTTGCCGCCGAATTGCACGACCGCCCGTGTCGGTCTGCCATCGGTCCTGGATAATTCCATTTTCAGTTGCAACTGGCCCGGCATCACGGCAGTGAGCACGTGCTCGCTGGCGCGGATGGGATAATGCACCAGCACCGGCCATTCCAGGTCAGCGGGTTTACCCAGCGGTGCCGGCAAGTCGATGGTGACGCCCTGCAAGCCGCTGTAGATATCAAGCCAGGTTTCCCGTTCTTCACTGCCTTCAACAGAGGTCACGCTGACACCTATATCCCATAAACTGTCACCGCTGGCCCGGCTGAACAAAGGCTCCCTCTGCAACAGGTCGGCAGGGATCACCTGTTCAACCGGCATCAGGCCATGCAGGCTGGCCCGGAAAACTTCTTCGGCGTCCCAGTCGGAAATAATCTCCAGGCCGACCGGAAAGCCCCTGTAACTGCCTGTCAGGTCCATCGCTTCGAGACCTTCGCGATGGTAATCCAGCACGCCCTCGATGTCCTCGATCACCACGCCGGAGGTCAATTCGGTGAACCGGTCACCCATCAACAGCAAGGCGCCGTGCACCTGCAATGGCTCCACGGTCTGACCGAGACCGGTACGCAAGTGACCGGTAATCTCCGAGGGGCCGTCCAGCACAAATTTCTGCAGGTCAAGCTCCAGGCCATTCAGCAGAGGAGTGAGCTTCAGGAACTCGGCCAGTTCCGGCAAACCGGTGGATGTCCTGTAATCCAGGTCCAGGATGGGCGCCTTGAAATCATCAATACGTACGCTGACGTAGTCCACGGCTGCGCCAGCCGTGCTGCCAACGGTTCCTTCCACGTGCATACCCGGGCCATTGAAACGCGCCATTGCACTCACCTGCCGGGCAAATGGCCAGCCATCAGCGTACTTGAGGCTCGCATCGCTCACCGGTACAAGGGCCAGCAGGCTTCCGCTGTGGTCCTTGAATGGAAAGTCGTCCATGTCACCAACCATCGAATAACGTCCGTTGGAAACCAGGCCATCCATCAGGGAAGTCCGCAACCAATGCAGGGTGCGGGGTTTCATGACGTTCTCCGGCCAATAATCACCCAATCTCGCGACATCACCCCGCGGCAGGGCGGCATTGATGTCCACTTCCGGCTTGCCTTCATCGGATGCCAGGCGCACGCGGGCGATAACACTGAGGTCCTCGTTCTGCGCACGGCAACGATTGACATCCAGCTGCCACGACGCCTTTCTCTCCCACAGGGCTTCCACCCTGCATTTTTCCAGTGCAAACGTGATCGGCCGCCGGAATACCCGCGGCCAGTCCAGTGTGACCGATTGGCCCTCGGGGATGACGATGCCGTTACCTGTTTCGAGTTCAAAGCTCGCGTTGAGACCGGTAATCGCAGGTCCCTTGTCCCAGTCCCACAAGTGACCGTCCTGTAACTGTCCGGCAGCCATTGTCAGCTGCCAGCTTGCATCGAGTACCAGGTCGAAATCTGTGACCACGCCCTGTCCGCGTTTGGGGATAGCAGTTGGCCAGGCTGTGTTGTAGGTTGCCATGATCCTCTGCGTCAGCTGCAGTGGCATATCCAGCTCCAGGTAATCGGCACTGACCCATATACCCAGGTTCTGCGGCGTATTCCTGGCGATGGACACGTGCTGGCTTTGCCAGTCTGATCCTGCATATGAAACATCCACCCCGGCCAGGTCCATGCGCCAATCCCTACGGTGGCTGAACCTGAAATTGACCCGGCTGTTCAAATGATCGACCAGCAGCGGTCCTGACTGGGACGACAACAGCGCTTCACGCAGATCCAGTACACCCTGCATTTGTTGCGGATCGCCCTTCTGCCACTCACCCCACAACTCGGCGTTCAGGCGGCCGGATACCGGGAGCAAGGGGTGGTGGGGCAATTGCCTGACCAGTTCGGCCAGCATCAATTCACCCGTCTTGATATGCCAGCGTACCCTGCGCAAGTGTTGCTCTGCATCGAGCCTGACCATGATGATGGCATCCAGGTCACCCACCACACGAACCCTGTCCCGGTCGGTGACACGGGCCTGTATTTCGGCCGCCAGGTCCTGGCCGTCCATCTTCAAACGCCCGTTGATATTGCGCAACACGAGTTGAATTTCACGTTCCGGGTCATCAAAACGCAGGCTGACATCCTGCAGACGGACTTCGCCATTCAGGGCCACGTCACTGAGTCCGCTACGCTCGCTGCCTGGCCGGGCATTGCTGACACCCAGACCCGACAGGATAAAGCGGCCATCGCTGGTGCGTTCCAGCGCCAGGTCGGCCCCGATAATGCGGAAGCTGTAAAGCGGCCGGCCGGGTATCAGGGCGTTCAACGGCTTGACATCCAGCGCCGCCTGGTTGATGGCGATCTCCGACTGGTGACCTTCGGGCATCAAGGTAACACCCCGCAGGCTGATACGCGGTCCGAATGCCTTCCACTCACCGGAAAAACTCTCGACACGGACCGGCTGGTTGAACGCCTTGCTCAACCAGGCCTCGAGCTCGGGTTGGTAGTATGCGCTGTAGGGCATCAGCAACTTGCCGACACCAACGATGACCGCCGCCAATACCGTCAACAAGGTCAGCGTCGTCCACAACAGTGTTCTGAGCCGCCGGAGAATTTTACGCAAACTGCTCATCAGGTACCGTCGTTATACAACCGTATTCCGCTCTGCATTGCCGCTTCGGATCATGCTACAACAACACCACGTCGAACTGTTCCTGCGTGTACTGTTCTTCACGCTGGAAGCGGATTGATTTGCCGATCGTCTCCTCGATTTCCGCCACGATCGTCGACTGGTCATCGAGGATCTTGTCCACCACCGCTGGGGAAGCCACCACCAGCAAGCGGCTGGCTTCGAACTGGCGGCTGGAGCGCATGATTTCCCGGAAGACCTCGAGGCACACCGTTTCGGCGCTTTTCAGAACGCCCCTGCCGGAACACACCGGGCAGGGTTCACACAACACGTGGCCCAGGCTCTCGGTCGTGCGTTTGCGGGTCATTTCGATCAGGCCGAGCGAAGACAGTTCATTGATGTGGGTCTTGGCGTGATCGCGCTCCAGGGCTTTCTCGAGCGCGAGCACGACCTGGCGCTTGTGCTCCTCATCGTGCATGTCGATAAAATCAATGATGATGATGCCACCCAGGTTGCGCAGACGCAGTTGCCGGGCAATGGAATGCGCTGCTTCCAGGTTGGTCTTGTAGATCGTCTCTTCCAGTGTCCGGTGACCAACATAACCACCCGTATTCACATCGATGGTGGTCATGGCCTCGGTCTGGTCAATGATCAAATATCCACCGGATTTCAATGGTGTCGTGCGGTGCAGGGCATTTTCCAGTTCGTCCTCGATACCGTACAGGTCAAAAATCGGCCGCGCAGCCGAATAATACTCGATCCGCTGGGTCCATTCCGGCAGGAACTTGCTGGTGAAGTCCCTCAGGCGATGAAATTCCATGTCCGAATCGATGCGGACTTTCTCCACCTCTTCGTGCATGTGGTCCCGCAATGCCCGCAACGGTAGCGACAGGTCTTCGTAGATACACTCGCCAGGTTTGGCCGCGCGGGTCGACCCGGCAATGCTCTCCCAGATTTTTTCAAGGTAGGACATGTCTGCCGACAGGGCGAAATCATTGATGTTCTCGGCATTGGTGCGCACGATGTAGCCGTGTGTACCCTTGTGTTCCCTTAATGTGGCCAGCAGACCCTTCAGACGCTCACGTTCGGTTTCGTCCTCGATACGCAGGGAAACAGCGATGGTGTCAGAGTCGGGCAAAAGCACCAGGAAGCGTGACGGAATACTTAAATTGGTAGTCACGCGCGCACCCTTGGTGCCCAGCGGATCCTTGATCACCTGGACGATGACCTCGTCGCCTTCCTTGACCAGCGAAGCAATACTAGGCTCGGGAGGCGGGTCTTCCGGCAGTTGTTCACACCCGACCTTGTAGATATCGGATGCATGCAGAAAGGCCGTGCGCTCCAGGCCAATATCAATAAAAGCGGCCTGCATACCCGGTAATACACGCGACACGGTACCCTTGTAGATGTTGCCGAGATAACCCACGTAACTCTTACGCTCAAGGGAAACCTCCTGCAGCATGCCGTTTTCGACCAGTCCTACACGGGTTTCCGTCGGGGTTACATTGATCAGGATTTCTTCGCTCATAGCAAGGGCCCGTTAACACTTGCAGGTGTCAAATACAGAAGCGCTAGGATACCATCCGAACCCGGCTCGGCGATGATCAAAGTCAATTGACCCGGTGCAGCAGCAATGAATCACGCCAGTAACCCGGCCTGGCGCAGTAACTGCGCCGTCTCGAACAGGGGCAGGCCCATGACGCCGGAATAGCTGCCATCGATGTGCCGGATGAACTGCCCCGTCCCACCCTGCACGGCGTAGGCACCCGCCTTGTCCATCGGTTCTTCACCCCTGCAATATTCCCTGATCCAGTCACTGGACATTTCACCGAATGTCACCGCCGTAATGTTGAGTGCTTCCAGTATATTGTCCGGTTCCACTGCCAGGGCGACCGCCGAGTAGACATGGTGTGTCTGGCCCGACAGCCGTCCCAGCATGCTTTCAGCTTCAGCCCGGGACCCTGGTTTACCGAGGATTTCCCCGTCCAGCAGCACGATCGTATCGGAACCCAGCGCTGGCAACAGGCCCAGGTTCTGCTCAAATCCCGCCAGGGCTTTGCCACGCGCCAGGCGCACCACGTGCTCACGCGGAGATTCGCCCTCGATGATGGATTCGTCAATATTTGCCGGCGCCACGGTGAATCTGACATCCAGTTGTCCAAGCAATTCCTGTCGCCGGGGCGAAGCAGAGGCCAGCAGTATCATGGTAGGTGAGCTCATGCGCGGTGATATGGATGGTTTTGCGTGATGGTCCAGGCGCGGTACAACTGCTCAGCCAGCACCACGCGCACCAACGGGTGCGGCAGGGTCAGGGGACCAAGCGACAAGCGCTCATCTGAACGCGCCAGGATTTCCGGGCTGATGCCATCCGGCCCGCCGATCATGAAACCGACATCGCGGCCATCACCCATCCAGTTCTCCAGGTTGGCGGCCAGTTGTTCAGTCGACCAGGCTTTGCCCCTGACATCCAGGGCAATGACCCTGGCGCGCGCGGGCATTGCGGCCAGCAGCGCTTCGCTTTCCTTGGCGGTCAGACGCTTGGTATCGGCGTTCTTGCCGCGCTTGGCAAGCGTGATTTCGCGAAGCGACAGGGTGAGTTCAGCCGGCATACGACGGCTGTATTCCGCCCACGCCTCGTTCACCCAGCGTGGCATACGCTGTCCAACTGCAGCCACCAGCAATTGCATCAGTGCACCTTTCCTGTATTCAGTTGGAACCGCTTATACCGCTACGGTGATCGGCGCTGGCTTCCCATAACTTTTCAAGGTTGTAAAAGGCCCTTGTCTGCGGCAGCATCAGGTGCACGATCACGTCATTCAGGTCAACCAGTACCCACTCACCCTCGCTTGCGCCCTCGACACCCAGCGGTGGATTGTCGGCGGCCTTGGCGTTGACGACCAGGTTTTCCGCCATGGATTTCACATGCCGGGTCGAGTTTCCCGAGGCGATCACCATGCGCTCAGTCAGAGGACTTCTGTCCGAAACATCGATGATCACGATATCGGCAGCTTTGAAGTCTTCTAGCGAGGAAACAACGAGTTGTTGCAACTGGTCGGTGGTTAAATCTTTACGAGCGGTCTGGGTATTCAAATTTGAGCTTTACCTGTTGGATTAAGTTAGATTTTAGCCGTCAGCAAAGGTCGCGTAAAGCAAGCATCTGCACCCGGACACTATCAGCCGGGCAAATACAGTCGTTTTTCAGCGATATATTGCAGCACCCTTGCAGGCGACATGGCGTGCGGGAAATCACCACGGCGGATGATGTCCTGGATGGCCGTTGCGGAAATATCGATCAGTTCCAAATCCAGGTGCAACACACTGCCTGCCTTGGCACCCGTTAGCACTTGCGGGTCTTTACAGTAGCGGCGCTCGATCTCCGCTGACAGTTCCGGCACATAATCCGGCACAACACCCGGTCTCGGAAACGTGACGATATGGGTCAATGCAAACAATTGCCGCCACTTGTGCCAGGTGTGCAGGAAATTGATCGCGTCCTGTCCAATCAGCAGCAATAATGGCCGCCCGGGAAACTCCGCACGCATCTCGCGCAGCGTATCCACCATGAATGAAGGACCGTTGCGGCGTATTTCGCGCTCATCGATATCCAGGGTGGGAAACTCCGCCTGTGCCAGGCGCAGCATGTCCAACCGCTGGGCTGCAGTTGTAAACGGCGTCGTTTTGTGGGGCGGATCACCGGCAGGCAACAGGTACAGCTTTTCCAGCTTCAGTATGCTGCGCGCCTCCTCGGCACACCTGAGGTGGGCGTAATGCACCGGATCAAAGGTGCCACCAAAGAAAGCCAGTGGCTCGGAGGGAGGCTGTCTGCCGGTGCCCATGCAGGAGGCGTGCTTAGCGGGCGGACAACTGCACGAGCAGTTCGTCGATGCTCCGCCAAGGATCACCTGCGGCCCGCCCCTTGCTCTGGCGGTCAACCAGGGACAATATTTTGAACGCTTCGAACAGCTTGCGTGTGTTGAGGCGCCGGGCTGCGCTGCGGATAATTCCCTGCTTCTTGTACCAGATATTCAGACGCTTGAAGGCCGCGTTTTCAGGTTCGCCGGCACGCATGGCCAGCCTGAAAGCCTCGGTGGTCTTGAGTTCCTTCAACAGGGCTCCGACGACCGGTTGTATCGGTATGCCCATGCGCTGCAGGCCCGCCGCGACACGCAAGCCCTCTTTCAGGTTGCCCGTCAGCATGTGATCTACCAGCACGAATGCGTCAAAGCGGCTGGCATCGGCAACAGCCTGCAGGACATCTTCTGCGGTGACCGGGCCCGGGCCCTTGAGTAGGGCCAGGCGATCGACTTCCTGGTTTGCCGCCAACAGGTTGCCTTCCAGCCGGTCGGCCAGGAGCCGCAAGGCTTCGGGCTCCGGTTCCATGCCCTGTTGTTGCATCCGTTGCTGCAACCAGCCTGGCAGTTGCGACGCAGCGATCGGCCAGATATCTACCTGCACACCGGCCTTGGCAAGCTTTGCCGCCCATTTTGATTTGCGCGAACCTGCATCCCACTTTTCACAGCTGACCAATAACAGTATCTCGGGATCGGGTGCAGCCGCCCATTCTGTGAGGATCTTGGCGCCTTCCCTGCCGGGCTTGCCGGTCCGCAGACGCAGGTCGATGATCTTGCGTGAACCGAATAGCGAGGGCATCGCCACCTGCTGCAACTCCGACCAGTCGAAACCCTGCCCGGCGTGCAACAATTCCCGCTCAAGGAAACCCTGTGTCTTGGCTGCGTCCCTGATAAGGTCGCAACACTCCTGCAACAGCAACGGCTCTTCGCCCCCAACCAGGTAAACCGGCGCCAGGCCATTTTTCAGGCTGGCGGCCAATTGCTCTGCTTTAAGCTGCATTTCCTGTTGCTGTTTATTTGCCGTAGGTGCCCAGGCGTCTGACCACCATGCGCGCAAGGGCGTCGGACAGGTCTTCACGCAGGAACTCGTCTTCACGCTCCTTGGACAGGATATCCTGCTGGTCGAAGCTGTAGACACGGGTTTGTTCCAGTGTCTGCAAGGGGATCATTTCATTGCCATCGCTATCCAACAGACGGAACTGGACGGTATGGCGGAGCATGTACTCACGTACCCGGGCATTGTCGCCGATGGACTGGATTTCCCTGCGCACACGGTTCTGCGGAACTTCGAGAACTGCGGCATCATCTGCGTCTTTCACAACGTGCGCCCCACTCTGTTCCAGGTAGATTTCCAGCCGGCGGGCAAATTCGCTGTAAGGGCCCTGAACCTCCAGTTGGGTTCGCTGCATCTCGGGCGGGAGATCAGCACGGGTCTGTATATGGAAGCCGCAGGCGCCCAACAGCAGAGCGGGCAGAACCCAGTACAGGTAGCGAATTTTGATCATCAGGACACTACCCTACCACGATGTTCAACAGCCGGTTCGGGATATAGATGACCTTGCGGACCTGCTTGCCTTCCAGGTGCCGCTGGACGTTTTGCTCAGCGGTGGCGGCAGCCATGGCGGTCTCTTCATCGGCACCCGGTGACAGTTCGATCCGGCCACGCAACTTGCCGTTGACCTGTACCACCAGCGTGACCTGGTCACGCACACGTGCGGTCTCGTCCACCACGGGCCAGGCGGTATTGACCACGGCATCTTTCTCACCCAGCATCTCCCACAGGGTTTCGCAGATATGCGGTGTGATCGGCGCCATCAAGCGCACCACCGCCTTCCAGGCCTCATCCAGCACTGCCCTGCCCTGGGGGCTGCGGTCTTCAAAGCGGCCGAGGTGATTGCTCAGTTCCATTACGGCTGCGATCGCGGTATTGAATGTCTGCCGGCGCCCCACGTCGTCACTGACCTTGGCGATGGTATCGTGTACGTAACGGCGGATGGTTTTCTGCTCAACCGTCAGTTCAGCGGCTTTCAAGGCCTCGGTTGGACCGGCAGCGATATGCGCGGTGCACATGTACCACAAACGCCGCAGAAAGCGGAACGCGCCTTCCACGCCGGACTCGGACCACTCGAGCGACTGGTCCGGTGGTGATGCGAACATCGAGAACAGGCGCACCGTGTCTGCCCCGAAGCGACCTACCAGGTGCTTTGGATCCACGCCGTTGTTCTTGGACTTGGACATCTTCTCGACCGCACCGATATCCACCGGCTCACCGTCTGCAATCAACCTCGCGCCCGTTACCTTGCCCTTGTCATCGCGTTGAATTTCGACATCTACCGGGTTGATCCAATGGGTGCTGCCGTCATCCTCTTTGCGGCTGAAGGTTTCCGCCACCACCATGCCCTGGCAAAGCAGGCGGATCGCCGGTTCATCGCACTGCATGAGACCCTCATCACGCATCAGCTTGTGAAAGAAACGGAAGTACATCAGGTGCAGGATCGCGTGCTCAATGCCACCGATGTACTGGTCGATCGGGAACCAGTAGTTGGCCCGCTCGTCCACCATCGCATCCGCACCCGGGGAGGTGTATCGGTGCATGTACCAGGACGATTCCATGAAGGTGTCAAAGGTATCCGTTTCGCGCTCGGCAGCAGCCCCGCATTGCGGGCACGTGGTCTGGCGCCATTCCGGGTTTGCCTTGATCGGCGACTGCACACCCATGAATTCGACGTCTTCGGGTAACACCACCGGCAACTGGTCTTCGGGTACCGGTAATGCACCACAATCTTCACAGTAGACGACCGGTATCGGGCAACCCCAGTAACGCTGGCGGCTGACACCCCAATCCCGCAAGCGGTAGTTGATCTTGCGCTCACCCATGCCCCGGGAGACCAGCCACTCGGTGGCCTTTTCCTTGGCCTCGGCAACTTCCATGCCATCCAGCCAGTCAGAGTTGATAGCCGGGCCATCTTCCACGTAAGCCTCGCCCTCCCAGTCTTCGGGTGGTTGCACCGTGCGGATAATCGGCAGATCGTGAATCTTCGCGAAATCCCAGTCGCGTTGGTCCTGGCCCGGGACCGCCATGATGGCGCCAGTGCCATAACCCATCAGCACGTAATCGGCCAGGTACAACGGCACGGGTTTTTCAGTAAACGGGTTGAACAGATAAGCGCCGGTGAACACACCGCGCTTTTCCAGTCCACCCTCCTCGGACAGGCGATCCTCCTCGGAAGACTGCTTGACCTGCTCGACAAAAGCCTCCACGGCCCCGGCCTGCACTGCTGTGGTAATTTCTGCAACCAGCTCGTGCTCAGGCGCCAGCACCGCGTAGGTCATGCCATAAGACGTGTCAGGGCGCGTTGTAAAAACACGCACACTACGGCCTTCAGAATCGATATTTCCATCTGCGTCACAGACCTTCATCTCGTACTCGCAACCCTCGGACCGGCCGATCCAGTTGCGCTGCATGGTGCGCACCGCTTCTGGCCAGCCCTCGAGTTGCTCCAGCTCGTCCAGGAGTTCCTCGGCGTAATCGGTGATTTTCAGGAACCACTGCCTGATGGACTTGCGTTCCACCACGGCGCCCGAACGCCAGCCGCGTCCGTCGATGACCTGCTCGTTGGCCAGCACGGTCTGGTCAACCGGATCCCAGTTGACTTCCGAGCCTTTGCGGTAGGCCAGGCCCTTCTTCATCAGGCGGGTGAACAGCACTTGCTCCCAGCGGTAATACTCGGGTGTGCAGGTGGCGAACTCGCGTGACCAGTCGTAGGCAAAGCCCATCCGTTTCAACTGGCTGCGCATGTGTTCGATATTGGCGTAGGTCCACTTGGCCGGCGCGGTGTTGTTCTTGATCGCGGCATTCTCAGCCGGCAGTCCAAAGGCATCCCAACCCATCGGCTGCAACACGTTTTTGCCCTGCATGCGCTGGTAGCGGCAGATCACGTCACCGATGGTGTAATTTCGCACATGGCCCATGTGCAAGGCACCGGACGGATACGGCAACATGGACAGGCAATAGAATTTTTCCGCACCGGGGTCTTCCGTGACCTCAAAGGTCTTGTCCTGCTCCCAACGCTGCTGTACGCGCTGCTCTATTTCCAGCGGGTTATAGGGTGTCTGCTCCATGTCGTATCCGGCCTGATCTGTAGTTTCTAATAATGAATGCGAAGCATAACCGACCCCACCAGGACAAAAAAGACCAGCAGGTGATTCGACCGCTCACAAATCAGGGCCGGTGGTCATTAAATTCATTAAGTTGCTGTAGCAGAGTACCGGTGCCGATGTGTGCTTCCTTCAGCACCGCCACCAAGGTTTCAAGCTCACCTTCGAGTATTGCCGTTTGCAGGGCGCGTGCTACCTGCAGTCGAAACTCCACCGGAATGACGATCGCTTCCAGGCCGGCAGACTCGCATTCCCAACTCAGCAAGAACCGTGACAGGCGGCCATTCCCGTCACCAAAGCCATGGATCAGACTTACTGCCACCAACATGAAAACAGCGCTCGCCAGGCCGCCAGGCATGTCCGGCAGCAATTCGGCTAACAACGACCGATACGTGCCAGCCACGCGCTCCGGAGTTGGCGGCATTAAATGCCCGATGGTGTTCGGAATAGCCTTGTACTGACCTGGCAGTCTGTCAGGAGTCCCGTCCAGTAACCGGGCGTGCCAGTATCTTAGCCAGGCCTCGCCATCCACGCCCCGAAGTACATCCGCCGCAAGGCGTCGACGTTCGGCGATGACGCGCAGTGCGTTTTTGATTTCAGCATTCCGCCTGTCAGAACCCGGTTGAGTGGAATTATTGATGACCTTGTGCAACTCTCGCATCAAGGCCGGATCGCTGTTGATTTTGCACTGGGCACAGGCTTCAAGAAAGGGCAGACAGGCAGTATCAGCCGTGTACCTGAAATCATCCGGATTGAAAGGGAAATCCCGGCAAAGTACTGCCAGTTCCGCCAGCTTGTCCGTGATCTTGCGGTCTGGCTGCAGCAGGCTGGCGGGCCCTTGTTGGAGAGCATGGTGCAATTCAGACATCGAGCCGGTTCTGACGGCCTCTCGCAGGTAGGGAGCGAGTCGCTTGTGCTCCTGCAGGACATCCAGCGTGATTCGAGCGCTTGCCCGGCTGGCATCGTCCAGGACGGGGTCTTCCAGCACCTTGGTGATACACGATACTGCTTCATCGGTCTGCATCCGCACCGCGCAAAGCAAGCCGATATTCAGTTTTGCCAGTGCAAAATCCGGGTCAAGCAGCAGTGCTTTTTTAAAGTGTGTTTCGGCAGGTTCAAACCGCTCCAGCCGAATCAGGCAAACACCGATTTTGTTGAGTAGTTTCGGGTCGTCTGGACGGTGCTGTTTTAGCATCTCGAAATCGTCGAGCGCCGACTCCCAAAGCAAAGCCTTTCTGTTGGCTTCGGCCCGGGCCTCGAGTGCGTCGAGCCGCTTATCATCCAGCTCAAGGGCACGGGAAGCGGCGCTGATCGCGGCTTCATGCTGGCCTGCCATCAGCCGGCAGCGGGCGAGCATGCTCCAGTATTCAGCCGATTCAGCCTGTAGTTTCAACGCTTGTTCAATGCTGCGAGCGGCCTCGGTGAAATCGCCTTTTTCATTGAGTACCTGGGCCATCAGGACATGGCCGCGGGTATCCTGCGGAAACGCCTCGATGATGCCCCGATAACGCAACAGCGCACCAGCGACATCACGGGACGCATATATTGATGCACTGGCCAGTTGTGGCGCTGCCAGCAAAGGGTTTTCCCGCGCAGAGTCATCGAGCCAATTCAACACGGCGGTGTACCCGTTACCCGGCAACTGCATTTTTGCCGCTAATAACCAGACCTGGTAATTGTCAGGCAGAAGCTGGATGGCCCGGCCGATGGCCTGGCGCAGTTCAGGATTATCCGGGTCGTGCGCCAACATCTGCGCCAGCGTAAACCAGGCACGGCCGTCATTGGGATTACGCGCAAGGTAAGCCCTGACGGTATTTACTTTGACGCTGGCTGGTTTCGGGTCGGGTTGGGATCTCACCGGCGCATATTACCAGAATCCTGTTCGTCAATAGTAGGGTGATGACCGGTTTTCCGGGGCACACCACTTGATGTCGGTTCATCAACAGAAAAGGCCGGGATCGGCCATACGGTAAACATGTCAGCCAATCTCCGAACTTGAGTGTGAAGCAGAATTTCGCCGTATTACGGTCTTTTCAAATTGCAGAGACCAACGTTACTTGTTGCGGATGTAATCCAGGATACCATCCAACCCGTAGCTGGCCGGAACACCCTGGCTGCCGTCTTCCAGCGCCGGCTGGATCGTGCTGGCGACCACCTTGCCGAGTTCGACACCGAACTGGTCAAAAGGATTGATATCCCAGATGACGCTTTCGACAAATACCTTGTGCTCATACAAGGCCAGCAACTGGCCGAGGTTGTAAGGGCTCAGCTCATCCAGCAGAACAATCTCGGATGGCCGTTCGCCTGGCATTTGCCGGTGCGGGTCGGTCACATCACCGGCCGTACCGCTCGCCAATGCAGTGGCCTGGGCCAGCATATTGGCCAGCAAAGCGGCATGGGCTTCATCGTCATCGTGGTCCGGACGCACAGCGGCGACAAAGGTCAACGGCACGATATCGGTGCCCTGGTGAAACATCTGGAACAGGGAATGCTGGGCATCGGTACCCGGCTCCCCGAACAATACCGGGGACGTCGCATGTTCAACGCGCTTGCCCTGGCGATCGACCGATTTGCCATTGGATTCCATGACCAGTTGTTGCAGGTAGGCAGGCAAGGAACGTAAACGGTAATCGTACGGAGCCACCACTTGCGCGGGGAAGCCACAGATGTTGCGGTGCCATATGCCGGTCAATGCCATCAATACAGGCAGGTTCGCAGAAACAGGTGCTTCCCTGAAGTGACGATCCATTTCAGCCGCCCCATCCAGGAACTCCCTGAATCGCTGAACACCCATCATGGCCGCCGCCGACAGGCTGACAGCGGACCAGAGGGAGTACCGACCGCCGACCCAATCGGGCAGGTAGAGGCTGTTGTCCCGTAATACACCAAAGGCATCGACCGCCTGCTGATTACCGCTGACCGCGAAAAAGCGCTGCAACGCTTCCTCTCTGCCAAGAGCCTGTTCCATCCATTCCTTCACCCGGCGTGCGTGCAATAGTGTTTCGCCGGTGGTGAAACTCTTGGTAACGACGATGACCGCCGTCTCGGACGGGTCCAGCTCGGCCAGTAAATCGGTGCGTAGCTGCGCATCCACCGAAGACAGGAAATGAACCTGCAGGGGTGAATCGCCCGCAAGGGCCTCGACCAGCAGACGTGGACCAAGGTATGAGCCGCCGATACCGATATGGATAATGTGCCTTACGAGCTTGTCCGGCTGGCCCGGCAGGTGACCCGCTGCAAAAGCGTTGGCAAAATCAAACATGCGCTCACGGGCCTTTTTCACTCGCTCGACCTCGTGCGCGTCAACCACGTCCAGGACATCATTGTCACGCATGGCCATGTGTAAAGCCGGCCGATTTTCGGTGGCATTGATTTTTTCACCGGCAAACAACTGTCGCCGGGCTTCAACCAAGCCTCTTTCTTCCGCCAGCGCCAGTAATTGTTCAAGGGCTGGCTGATCCAGTGTTGTACGTGAAAAGTCCAGCAGCAGGCCAGCTTTTTGGGCACTGAACGAACTGAATCGCCCGGACTCGCCAAGACGCTCGGACAAGGGTTTTTGTGAGGACTTTATGTTGTAATTGTGCAACATTTGGAAAAATTCCTGCATTCCGGTGTGGTTAAATTCCATCAATAGCCTGGTTTTGCATGGCTGTAAAAAGCCCCGTGCCGACCGTGCGGAATATTGTATCCGCTCTGCTCATGCGAGGGCCATATCTTGGCATACAAACCCAAGGCTAAAATTATAACTAATTGATTGTATAGATATTTATAACAGATTTTCTGATAAAACAGGGACCAAAAAAAATGCCCTTCTCCGGTCCGGGAGAAGGGCATATTTTGGAGTGATGTATCCGTCTTTTCGCGCCCTGCGATCTTGATACGTGTTGCAGTCTTACCAAGATTGGTTGTAATAATACCACTAATGCAAACTATTGCAAGCTTTTCTGGACAAAAAACAACAAATGTCTCCTTTATTTGACACTTGTCCCATGTCGTCGCAAAAGCGGTCTCTGCCCAAGTATTCCGCATACTAATCCAGACCTTTATTTTCCAGACGTTCAATACCACTGCGATCGACCTTTTGTAATAAATTTTCCACCGATCCCCGGCCGGGTATATCAAGTTTTGGATCAAGCTCTGCAAGCGGAACAAGAACAAATGCTCTGTCATGCATCCGCGGGTGTGGAACCTCCAGTTCATCCAGATTCAGTTGCTGATCACCATACAGCAACAGATCGATATCAATCAGCCTCGGACCCCAGCGACGGCCACTGCGCTTGCGGCCCATCAGGTTTTCAATCGCTTGTAATTCCTGTAACAAGCCAAGCGGTTCCAGGCTGGTTTCTATCTTTACCACGGCGTTGATGAAATCATCCTGTTGTTCATCACCCCAGGGTGGCGTTCGGTAAAATGAAGATGTCGCGATAATCCCGGTTCCATCCAAGCTGCCCAGGTGATCCAGCGCCTCGCGCAACCTGGCCGCGGGATTCTGCTGATTACTGCCCAGACCCAGCCACGCGTACATGCTTGAGCACGTCAGCTTTTGGCCGCGGGCGATCGACGGCGCGCTCCCCTGCGCCGTGGACGGCTGCGGGTGGTCTTGTAGCGCTTATCCGGGCCAGTGTTCAGTTCTACACCCTTTTGAGCTTCGGTCCAGTGCTCACAAAGTTCCTTCAGGGACTCGTCTTCTTCTGATCTGAGCAACAGGAAGTCGTAGCCAGCCCGGAAACGACGCTCTGCCATCAGGCTCCGGGCACGTCGGCCGTGGGTATTGTTGAAGCGTGGCTGCATGGTCCATATCTGGCGTGTGACAACACTGAACCGACGTGGTATGGCTGTTCGCTGAGCCTGTACCGAGAGCACTTCATCCGCTGCCTGGGCCAGGGCCAGGTACTCACGCATACCTTCCGCCTGCAGGTCGTCTGCCCGTTTGCGTACCGGATGCCACAGCAGGGCTGCCAACAGGAAGGCAGGTGTCACCGGTTTTTCCACGGCGATGCGGTGATCGGTGTTTTTCATGGCCGCTTCCATCAGCGGACCCGTCTTGGCCTTGCCGGGTTGCCCCTTTCGTTCCAGCACAGGGAAAAGGACACGCGTCAGTCCAAATCGTTGCAGCGCTTCCAGCGTCCTGGCCGCGTGACCGGTCATGAACAGCTTGCAGACTTCTTCAAACATGCGTGCTGGCGGGATATCCCTCAGCAATGGCGCCATTTCGGTAATGGGTTTGGCCGTCTTTTCACCCAGTTCCACACCCAGCTTGGCGACAAATCGTGCCGCCCGTAACAAGCGCACGGGGTCTTCGCGGTAACGTGTGCGTGCATCACCGATCAGCCTGAGTTTGCGGTCGGACAAGTCCCGGTAGCCACCCACGAAGTCCTGGATATCCCCGCTGACGGGGTCGAGGAACAGGGCATTGATGGTGAAATCGCGGCGCACAGCGTCTTCCTCGAGACTGCCCCAGACATTGTCACGCAGGATGCGGCCGTTATCGTGCATGTGACCGTCATCATCACTGACCTGTGGCCCGCGGAATGTCGCGACCTCGATCAGGGTTCCGCCCAACCTGACGTGGGCCAGCCGGAAACGGCGGCCGATCAACCGGCAGCGTGGGAATACGGTCTTGACTTCCTCGGGTATGGCGTCGGTCGCGACATCGTAGTCCTTGGGTACTTTACCCAACAACAGGTCGCGTACACTACCACCGACGATATATGCCTCGTAACCCTCTTCCTGCAGACGTCGGACCACCTCGGTCGCGTGCGAACAGAGTTGCTGCACGGCAATGCCGTGCTCCTTGAAGGGAATAACAATATGTTTAGTAATGACAGATTCCTGAAAACTTTGTTGCAAATAATTCGTGTTCAACAGCGATGCCGGTTGAACATGATGATCAGGGTAGTTTAACATGACCACCCTGTTGCAATAACAGCCAAACGCTCCCTTCGTCTAGCGGTTAGGACGCGGCCCTCTCAAGGCTGAAACAGGGGTTCGATTCCCCTAGGGAGCGCCATTAAAAGAACATGACACAGAAAAAGCCCCTGGAATTTGAATTTTTACGCCGTGAACTGATCGGCGCCGATGCCGTCATCGAAACACCGTTCGGCCAGCGCCTGATGATGTACGCGGACTACACTGCCTCCGGGCGCTGCCTGTGTTTCGTTGAGAATTACCTGCGTTGCCTGCAACGCATTTATGCCAACTCGCATACCGAGGACGATATCAGCGGCCGCTCGATGACGCAGTTGCTGCGCGAGGCCGAGGACAGCATCAAGTGCTCGGTCAACGCCGGTGAATCCGGGCGCATCATTTCGGTTGGCAACGGCGCCACGGGGGCTATCGACAAGTTGCAGCAGTTGATCGGTGTCGCATTGCCACCCGCCACGCGCAAGCAGCTCAATACGCTACTCGCAAACGCGCTGGGCCAGGACAAGCTCGAGACCTTCAAACGTTACCAGGCAGAAAACCAGCCCGTGGTATTCATTGGCCCATACGAGCACCACTCCAACGAGATTTCCTGGCGTGAAAACCTGGTCACGGTAATACCGGTGCGGCTGAGCGAAGACGGCGGTATCGACCTGGCTCACCTCGAGGAGCTACTGCAGAATCCGGCCTACCGTGGCCGCAAACGCATCGGTTCGTTCTCCGCTGCTTCCAACGTCACTGGTATCAAGTCACCGGTTCACGAGATCGCCGTGCTATTGCACCGCTACGATGCCATCGCCTGTTTTGACTACGCTGCCAGCGCACCCTACGTGCAGATCGACATGAACCCGGCGGCGGGCCAATACGACGGCGATGCATCACTGGATGCCATTTTTATATCACCACACAAGTTCCTCGGCGGCCCCGGCTCCAGCGGAGTGCTGGTATTCAACGAGCGCCTGTACGACCGCGAACTGCCACCCACGGTCAGCGCCGGTGGCACGGTTGACTACGTCGGCCTGGACAATCAGGACTTTATTACCCGCATCGAAGAACGTGAGAAGCCCGGCACACCCGGTGTGCTGCAAGTGCTGAAGGCGGCTATGGTGTTCGAGGTCAAGGACAACGTTACAACCGAGCGAATTGCACAAAGGGAACACGAGTTGCTGGAGAAAGTTTTCAGCCGCTGGCTGGCCAATCCGGGTATTGAAATCCTGGGCAACCAGGACCCGGCCAAACGTGTTGGCATCATCTCATTCAACATCAAGTCCGGCACCGGTGATAACAAGAGATACCTGCATCCCAAGTTCGTCACCACGTTAATGAACGACCTGTTCGGCATCCAGTCGCGGGCCGGCTGTTCGTGCGCCGGACCCTATGGCCACCGTCTGCTGGATATCGACGAGGAAACCTCCGAGGAATACAGGGTCTGCGTGACCGATGGCTACTCGGGTATCAAGCCCGGCTGGTGCAGGGTCAGCCTGCATTACGTCATGGACGATCTCGAGGTCGATTTCCTGCTCGATGCCGTCGATTTCATCGCCCGGCAAGGCAGCGCTTTCCTGCGCCTTTACGACTTTGACCTGTACGATGGTTCCTGGAAGATGAAAGAGGACCCGACCTGCCTGCAGCGCTTCTCACTGGCAGCCGCACTGGAAGCCAGTATCGAAAGGGAACCCCCTATGTCGCTGGAAGAACGGCGCGGGCATTACGAGGGCTACCTCAAGGATGCGACCCGACTGGCGGAGAAACTGCAAAAACAGGATCCACATATTGAAAAAGAACTGGAAGGCATGCTTGGTGACCTGCAGTTCTTCACCTTGCCCGAGTGCTGCACTGAAACCGGTGCAAAGAAGACACGCAAAGGTGTAGTGGGCAAGATCAAGTCACTGTTCAGCAAGTGATCTGGAACCTTTTTCAGCATTGTGGGTGTTACTCGCCGTTGATGTAAGAAATATTTGACACTGCCTGGCCAGGCGAGTAAAGTATTTCTTACTTTAAACCCCAGAAAAGGAGATGCCCATGTCTCTTGCACGGAAGTACGCTTTTGCCTCGGGAATTATTTGGCTCCTTATTACAATTGTCTTCACGGTGGTGGTTGCCCGTCTCGGCATCGAGGCATTTGCTTCGGAAGCCGGAGAACGCTCTCGCGACGTGATCGCATCGATTATCGTGCCTGGTTACCTGATCAACTTCTTCCTCATCTGGAGGACGTTCCGGGGTCGTAAGAGCGGTGAAATCGATGAAAGGGATAAGGCCATCGAGCACCGGGCCACGGAGCTAACTGCAGTGCTTTTGCTCCTGGGAATCTTTCTCTTTTGCATCGGACTCTACGACGCTAACGTCGATAAAGGCACCGTGCCAGCAGGCTGGCTCTTTGTCCTGGCCTACGGGACTATTGCCGTGGTTTCGGCGTTGCACCCTATCATGACTCTGGTTCTGGATTTCAGTGGTCGGGTCAATGGCTAAAGCGGTAATTCGCAATCGAGTTTGCGAGCTGCGCAAAATAAGGGGAATCACGCAGGCTGACTTGGCCAGGCAATGCGGCTGTTCACGACAGACAATCATCATGCTGGAGCAGGGACGGTATGTGCCATCGTTGTCGCTGGCCTTCACCATTGCCAGGGTATTCAAGTACCGGCTGGACGAGGTGTTTAAACCGGTTTACGACAAACCACCCAGCTCAAACAAGCCTGCAAGTTAATTGAACCTGACCCTTTCATTCCCTTTTCCACAAATGCATCTTCAGCAAGAGCGTATGGGGTTTCCAGGTGTTTACCATTCCGGGTGTGGCGTTTCCTCCAGAAACCTTACACAACAGGGATGTTGTGGATGAGCTTACAGGGATGTATCCACAGCGTGTTTCTGGAGGAAATACCAGGACCGGGATGGGCCCAGCAGAACGAACTTGACTCCGATTACCTGATTTGCTCCATTGGCAACGCGGTCGTGCTTTTCTGCTGTTTTAATACAAAGCTGGTATTGACCGTACGCACCACGCCAATCTTCAGCAAATAACCACTGAGGAAGTCCTGGTAGGCGGCCATGTCCGGCGCGACCACCTTAAGCATGTAATCGTGCTCCCCGCTGGTGGCATGGCACTCGAGTACCTGCGGCGCGCCCATGATGGCCTGATCGAACTTGCGCACATTTTCCGACCGGTGATCGTGCAGGGTGACATGTGCAAACCCCATGATGGACAGGCCAACCTTCTCATGGTTGACCACTGCAGCGTAGTGGCTGATTACACCGGATTCTTCCAAGGCGCGTAATCTGCGCCAGCTTGGAGACGGTGACAAGGATACTTTTTTTGCCAGCTCCCGGTTCGACAGACGACCGTCTTGTTGCATGGCCTCGATGATCGCAATATCCGCTTTATCTAGCTTCATAGCAATATATGACCTATTAGTATATCTATTAGAAATTTATTACCTCTATGATGTGTTTAGTATAACCCAATCGCAATTAAATGCTTGATACAAAGGTATATAATTTCTGGTATGAGCTCATAACCCGGGAATGACTGCGGCGCGGGAGCGCGGCGGTTGTACCCACATCACAGAAGAACCGGCTGCCCATGAGACTTCTGCTGGAAGACAAGCCCGGAAACAGGTCCCTGCTGCTCGGTAACGAGGGCATCGTCCGCGGCGCCATTGAATCGGGCGTCGAGGTCGCCACCGCCTACCCCGGGACGCCCTCCTCGGAGATCGCCGACACGTTCTATCGGCTCTCCCAGGCATCCGACCTGTACTTTGAATACTCCACGAACGAGAAGGTCGCACTGGAAGTCGCAGCCGGAGCGGCGATCGCCGGTATGCGCGCGATCTGCTCCATGAAGCACGTGGGCCTCAACGTCGCAGCCGACCCACTCAACACGCTGAGTTACACGGGCGTGAAGGCCGGCATGGTGATCATCACCGCTGACGACCCGTCGATGCACTCATCGCAGAACGAGCAGGACAACCGCTTCTATGCAAAGCTCTCGCTGCTGCCGATGTTCGAGCCGAGCGACCCCACCGAGGCGCACGAGCTGACGCGGGTAGCCTTCGAACTCTCCGAACAGCTCGAGTTGCCCGTACTCCTGCGCACCACAACGCGCGTGAATCACTGCCGCGGCGTCTGCACGTTCACCGAGCTCAAGCCGCGACGGTGGGAAGGGCACTTCGAGAAGAACTTCATGCGCTGGGTCCCCGTGCCGCTCGTGGCGCGCGGGCTGCGGCCGATCCTTCTCCGCAAGCAGGGGGAAGCATATGATGCGATCAGGAAGCTCGGCGTTGATCGTGTCGAGGGCACCGGCAAGGTCGGCATTATCACTGCCGGCGCGGCGCACTGCTACGTCAAGGAAGTCGTCAACGAACTA
>CAVWBD010000005.1:0-60816 GCA_963753105.1 uncultured Gammaproteobacteria bacterium | reverse complement strand
AATCTCGAAGACCAGGTGCGCGTGCTCAAGGTGACGACGATTCACCCCTTGCCCCGTCACCTCATCGAGGCGGTGTTACAGGACTGCGAGCGCATCCTCGTTGTTGAGGAACTCGAGCCGTACCTGGAAACCGAGGTCAAGGCGATCGCCCAGGAGTTGGGCATCACGAAATCGATCCTCGGCAAGGGTGACGGTCTCATCCCGCGCATGTACGAACTCAGCGGCGATCGCATCCGCCCGGCCATCGCGAAAATCTTTGACATTTCCGTGGAGGCACCAGCTCCGGCCGGAGGTCCCCGCCCTGCCGGGGCGGCCGCCCATGCTTTGCGCGGGCTGCACGCACCGCACGACGTATCACGCGGTGAAGACCGTCGCGGACGGCAAGGATACCTACTACGCCTCTGACATCGGTTGCTACACGCTCGGCGTGCTCCCGCCGCTGGAAACGACCGATTCCTTCCTGTGCATGGGCTCCTCGATTACGCAGGCCTGCGGGGCGTCGATCAACAACCCCCAGAAGCATGTCGCGTTCATCGGCGACTCGACGTTCTTCCACTCCGGCCTGACAGGCCTCGTCAACGCGGTCCACAACAAGCACAACCTGCTGCTCGTCATCCTCGACAACTCGACGACAGCGATGACCGGCCACCAGCCGCTGCCCACCAGTGATCTCGTGCCTGAGAAGCAGAACTCGGTGGATCTCGAGCTGGTCGTCAAGGGCTGCGGCGTCACCGACCTGCACGTGGTCGACCCCGAGGACATGAAGACCACGATCCAGACGATCCAGGACGCATACTACCGCGAGGGCGTGCGCGTGATCATCACCCGCCGCGGGTGCCCGCTTTTCAATCGCCGCGTCAAACGCGAGAAGGGCTACGGCGTCATCTACGAGGTCGATCAGAGCCAGTGCAAGTTCTGCGGAAAATTCGAGGACCACGACGGCTGCGGCGTGCCAATCATCAAGACCGATGAGATCAGCCGCGGCCGCATCAAGCTGCTGAACAGCGACGTCGATCCGTACAAGCACCCGGCCGAAGGGCAGGCACGCAAGCACCCCGAGGCGCCGTGCACGCATACGTGTCCCGCGAACATCTGCGTGACGGGCTACATGGCCCTTGCCCGCGCCGGGCACTACAAGGAAGCGCTGAACCTCATTCGCGAGTCGGTTCCCCTGCCGCGAATCCTGGGTCGCATCTGCCACCGGCCATGCGAAGGCAACTGCGTTAGGTCCGACTACGACGAGCCGGTCTCCATCAACGGCGTGAAACGCTTCGTCGCCGAACGGGAGACGAAAGAGGAATTCGAAGCCTATCTCGCCACCCTTCGCAACGCGGCAACCGAGGCCCGTAAGGCCAACGGCAAGCGCGTGGCCGTAATCGGCGCCGGCCCCGGCGGCATCGCCGCCGCGCACGACCTCAACCAGCGCGGCTTCGACGTCACCGTCTTCGATCGCGAGGCCATCCCCGGCGGCATGCTCGTCACCGGCCTGCCCGCCCACCGCATGCCGCGTGAACTGGTGCGCGAGGAAATAGGAGGCGTGCTGTCCACCGGCATCACCTTCACCGGCAAGAAGACGCTGGGACAGGACTTCACGGTGAAGTCGCTGCTCGAGGACGATGGCTTCGAGTCTGTCTGCATCGCCATCGGTGCGCACAACGGCATCAGCCTCGGCCTGGAGGGCCAGGACGAGACGCAGGGCGTCGAGGAAGCCCTCGACTTCCTGCACGACGTGAACATCGACGGCCGGACGGCGTGCGGCCAGCGCGTCATCGTTATCGGCGGCGGCGATGCGGCTTCCGATGCCGCCCGCGTCGCCATGCGCCTCGGGGCCGAGACCTCGACGATCGTCTACCGCCGCAGCAAGGCCGAGATGCCCATGGATGAGCTGGAGCTGCGTGAGACGCTCGATGAAGGCATCGAGATCCAGTATCTCACCCAGCCGGTCGCAGTCGTCAGCGAAAGCGGCAAGGTTGTCGGGGTCAGGTGCGTGAAGAATGAGCTGGGCGAGCCGGACGCCTCGGGGCGGCGGCGCCCGGTCGCCATCGCCGACAGCGAGTTCGTCATCGACTGCGATCACATCATCGCCGCGATCGGCCAGACACAGGACAAGGCCGCATTGGAAAACGACATCGCGCTCGGCGCCGACAAGTGGGGCGCGCTCCAGGTTGACGCGGTCACGGGCGCGACACAGGACCCGCGCGTCTTCGCCGCGGGCGACATCACGGGCAAGGGCTGGACGGTCATCGACGCCATCGCGATGGGGCGGAAGGTCGCCTACGGCATCGATGTCGCGCTCCGCGGCGCCGAGCAGGCCGGCGATCCGGTCTCGTTCCACACGCCGGATGATATTCCCGGCGACCACCGCTACCATCCGGGCGACGTCACCGAGGCGCCGCAGGCGCATCCGAACCACCGGCCGGGCACCGAGCGCTGTCGCGACTTCGAGGAGTTCGACTACGGCCTCACCGAGGAACAAGTCCTCGCCGAGACCGAGCGCTGCCTGAGCTGCGGCCAGTGCGCACGGTGCAACAACTGCATCGACAACTTCGGCTGCCCGGCGATCTACAAGAAGGAAGGCCGCGTCTACATCGACGAGGCCCTCTGCATCGGCTGTGGCGTGTGCGCCCAGATCTGTCCCAACGACGCCATCGTGCCAGTGAACGGCAGCGCGTCAGTCCCCCACGCTCCCAACCCGCGCACCCGACACGACCTTCTCCGGCAAGTTCACTCATGACCAAGAAGACCGACATTTTCATCACCGGCGTAGGCGGACAGGGCTCGTTGAGCGCGTCCACGGCCCTCGGGGAAGCCGCGGCCAAGGCCGGGCTCAAGGTGCTCGTGGGCGAGATCCACGGCATGGCTCAGCGCGGCGGCGTGGTGGAATCGACCGTCCGCATCGGTGGAGCGTGCACGGCCCCATCATTCCGGACGGGCGCGCCGACCTCCTGCTGGGCTTCGAACCCGTCGAGTCCTGGCGGGCGTTGCCCAAAGCGTCGCCCAGGACGATGGTGATCACGAACACGCACCCCATCGTGCCGGCCACGGTGTCGATGAAGGGGGATGACTACCCCGATCCGGATTTCGTCGTGGCGCAGATTCGTGCCTTCTGCCCGAACACGGTGGCGATTGACGCGACGGAGATCGCCAGGGAGGCGGGAAACGCGAAGGCCATGAACACCGTATTGCTCGGCATCGTGGCCGGCACGGGCATCCTTCCCTTCGACGCGGAGATCCTGCGTGCAGTGGTCATGGCCAATGTGCCAAAGAAGACTATCGAGGCCAACGAACGCGCGTTCGACCGCGGCGTCGAAATCGGCGGCCAGCACGCCAACTGCTGCAACGCCTGATATCCTGTCCGGGGAAGCTGGCTTCTCGGAACGGGAGTTTCGATTAAGGTAGTTGAACTTCACCACGCTGATGCGGTGGTTGCCCAGGTCCGCGATCCACAGGTAGCCGTCGTGCACCAGCACGGCGGCGGGCTTGTTGAGCTGGTCTGAGTCCATGCCGGCAACACCGGTACCGGTAAACGGGCCTTCGCTTCACCCAGTTTCGCCGACCTGGTGACCACGGATTTCCGCCACGTAGACGTTACCCTCGGCATCGTCATCGATGCCGTGCGGCATTGCCAGTTCAGTTTCAGGCGCAAGCACCTCGCCCTCTTCACCCGGTGACCAGCGTATGGCCTTCTGGATACCGGCATCCGCGATCAGGTAGCTGCCATCGACCGCTGGCATCATGTCGATCGGCATGACCATCTTGCTGTCGGCCGCGGTTGCCAGTGTTGTTACCTCGCCACCTTTTATCCGCTTGATGCTGGCGTTGCCAATGTCCACGACCAGTACGCTGCCATCGGCTTCCCAGATTACGCCGTGCGGCGAATTGAACAGGGCCTCGTTGGCCGGGCCGTCCTGGTTACCGGACTGCCCCGGCACACCGGCCAGCGTGGTGACCTGGTAACCGTCAGCACCCGGTGTCAGCAGGCGGATCGTGTGGCTGGCGGCGCCCGCCACGACAATCCGGCCATCATCACTCACCGCAACACCGTGCGGGCTGTCAAAACCGGCCTCTGACGCGGGGCCATCATGGTGACCCTGCTTATCGGGTCCACCGGCAATCGTGGTCACCATGCCATCGAGCGACACTGTGCGGATGGCGTGGTTATTGATATCCGCGATAACGATCTTGCCCGGCCCGAATGGAGCCAGGCGGATGGGTTTGTTGAAACGGGCATCGCGCCCATCGACAAATCCCATCTCGCCATTACCGGCAACTACCCGTGGTTCTGCCGCCTGTATTGAAACGGAGAAGCAGACTGCAGTTAAAACCATGACGGCATGTATACAGGCTTCAGGGAAACTGCGTGGGTAGTATTTCTGTCTCATTGCACGGATCCTTTCTCTCATCTATTTAACGATAACCAGTGTGTGGTTTTCAGGGATCGCGAGATACTTCTCGGCCACCCTTTGCACGTCAGCCGGTGTGATCTGCTCACCCTTCTCCGCCCGTGTCAACGCGATCTGGTAGTCATCATCGTAGTACTCGTGGTAACCCATGTAGTAGGACTGGCCCAGGCGTGTCAGGTTACGCATCATGTAACGGCCCTTGGCGGCATTGACCGTCTTGTCGATCTCCTTTTGGGCCAGGTCATCCAGGCGGGACGCATCGAAATAGGACCGGATGCCCTCCAGGGCTTCGTCCACCGTTTCAACACCGGTACCCATGGCAGCCGTCAGCCAGTCGGCAGAGCCATCAGTGCCATGGCTGATGCTCAGGCGGTAGGCCAGACCCCTGGTTTCACGCAGGTCAAACATCATCCGGTAGGACAGGATGGAGGTCATCACGTTGAAAGCAGCCTGGTCCCCGTCGGCAATCTCGACCGGGAAACCAAGCCGGATCTGGGCCTGTTCCTTGCCGAGTTCAACGATTTCTTCCTGTTTTTCCATTCCGGCAGGCAATGGACGAACGGCCCTTTGAACCGCTGTGCCGGTGCCGGTCCAGATCGAGTTGAATTGCCCGGCCAGGCTTTCATGCGTCAGCGGTGAGGAAATCGTGATGATGTAGTTGGCCGGATCAAAATAGCGTTTTTGCAGATCCACCAATCCGGCGTAATCGATCTTTTGCAGGGAATCAGCGGTGCCGCTCACGGCGAGTGTAAACGGATGGCCCTTGCCCAGCAGCAGTTCCTTGTAAGTCGCATCAACCGTGTAACGGGCCGTACTGCCTTTCATACGGATACGGTTACTGGCGTCCTTGTGGGCATCGGCGAAATCATCCTCGTCAATGTCAGTACTACCCATCAAGTGGGTGATGAAACGGATACCCCATTCGGCGTCCTGGGCCAGGCATTCGAAACGGATATAACCGTAATCGGCGGAATTGTAATAATCGTCATAGGGAATGAAACCCATATCCACGGCTTTCAATGTCGCACCGTGCGCGGCGAGCTCGTCCTTGATCTGCTCTTCCGTGTACCGCGGTGTGCCCGACTGGAGCAGTTCGTGCAACATTTCTGCGGCCCCGTTGAGCTCCCCTTCGAGCAGGTAGCGGTCCTTGATGAGGATGTGCATGCCAAACATCTCCGAACCACCGCTGGTGCGGCTGATCAGGGTCGCCCCGGAGGGCAGCACGGTTTTTCCAGTGGTGATGGACATGGTCTCACCGGCATCCGCAGCCACCGCTTCCGGTGTAAACAGGTTGTACTGGTGAGCGCGTTGCGAGAACCCCTTGACCTGTCCAATGACCGCGTCAGCCGTCAGGGCCGCGATGCGGTCCAGCTTGGCCGTGGCCTCGGCCGCCGAGATGAACGCGACGTTGCCGGCTTTCATCATGCCGTAATAATGCGGTGAATCCAGCAGCGAAATTTCCTCGACCGTCTGCTTCTTGTGCAACAGCTGGATTTTTTCGTCGGTGATCAGCGTGGCCAGGTCCGCCTCGACCGCGGCGATGTATTCCATCACGTTCTTGAATACCTGTTCCCGATCGCTGTCGGTTTCCTCGGTGAACTTGAAGATCAGCCGCCCACTGCCCGGATAATCGTCATAGATGACATCAATGTCGCTTTCCTGCTCGTTCAGCAATGTGCTGAATATTTCGTAACCCAGGTGTGCCTCGTCACCCACTGTCGGCACATCGAATACAACCTGGCCATAGACCTTTTCAGCATCACCGGATGCCTGGAGCATCTGGCCATCACGGACATCTTCAGCGGTGGTGACAAATGGCTCGACCGGCGCCGACTGGAATTTGCCGTAATACTGTTCCAACTGGTCCTTGATCGTGGCCGGATCGAAGTTACCGATAATAGTCAGCACCATGTTGTTCGGCACATAGTGGGACTTGTAGAAATCGTAGGTGTCGTCTCTTGAGAGGTGCTCGATCGTATTCAGCGTGCCGATGGTTGGCATGCCAACCCCGATCGAACCGTAGTTCATGCGGCTAAAGGCGTTGTCTATGGCCCATTCCTTGCGGTCGCGATCCTTGCGGATTTCCTCCATGACGATGCCGCGCTCTTTTTCGAACTTGTCTTCCGGCAGGATCGAGCTAAAGATCATGTCGGTCTGGATGTCCATACCCTCGGCCAGGAACTCGGCGGGGATCAGGAAGATAAAGTTCGTGTAAAACATACTCGTGTGCGCATTGGAATATGCACCGTAAAAATCGACCTCTTCGTAGAGTTCGGCCTGGGTACGTTTGTCAGAACCATTGAACAGCAAATGCTCCAGCATGTGTGACATACCCGAAGTGCTGTAATCCTCGTAAGCGGACCCCACCCTTATCAGCAGGTTCAGACCCACCATCGGCGAACCCGGGTTGTGTACGGCCAGCACTTCCAGGCCGTTTTCCAGGTAGAAGGTGCGGGCATTGGTGGTGCGCTCGGGCACTGCGGGATAAGCGACAGCGACCTGGGGCTCGGCCGACTTTTTGGCCGGGGCGGGCCCGGCATATGTCAGCATGGATACGGTTGCAATAACGGTGATTAAAAATTTCATAATCGAAGCCAATTCAGAGTGGTTTATGTAAAAAGGGGTCAGGTTCATTTAAATCTGTAATCCAGATTTAAATGAACCTGACCCCCGATTCAACTTATTTTGGACCGAGATCGAGTGAGCTCACGTCCATGATGTACTGGTGTAAAGCGCGTTCACCCTTGGCTGCCTGGCGGCTTGAGGAAAATGTCATCATCGTGCCGTCGTGCTGAGATCGCGGGGAACCCGTCAAAACTGTCATTGTAGGTCAGCCGAATGTCTTCACCGGTCTCCAGGTTACCAAGAAAAATCTCAAAGTTATGCGGAGGCAAAAACTTCACATACGCATAGTGCACACCATCGGGTGCCGGGTGAGGCGCCCAGTTGGTGCCCTCCTTGGTACTGACCTGTTTCTTGCCGCTGCCGTCATGATTGATCGTGTAGATCTTCATTGGCATACCGCGTTGTCCCTGCACCGAGATATCCCAGGAGCTGAACAATCACGGTCTCGGAATCCGGCAGGTAAAAAGCGCCGCCCTCCTGCTCACCCTTGGTGAAGGTGATCTGCTGCTCTTCACCGCTGCCATCGGCCGGCATACGCCACAGGTCGGATTGTCCATCGATCTGCCGTGCCCACAGGATCCACTTGCCATCCGGGGAAACGGCCACCTCGGCATCGTAGACCTCGTTGTTGGTCAGACGCTTGACATCACTGCCATCCAGGCGCGGACGTATACAACTCCGCACCCGTTGGATAATTTGCGGGGTCCGAATAACTGCCCCCAGGCAAATCGGTCAGATCGCGGGTCGAGGTCCAGATCAAACGCTTGCCGTCGGGGAAGAAATACGAACAGGCATCCTCACCCTTGTCATTGATTTTGACCATCGAACCATCATCGACATCCATGAGTGTAAACGTAATGGGCCTCATCACCCTCGAGCTTGGCATTACCGATCAGGGTTTTGCCATCCGGTGAGAAATAGAATTCTGCCGCGACCCCCTCGTGGGGAATCCTGCGAACGTCCAGTTCCCCGGCCTGTGCGCCGGAAATACCGACGCACAGTGCAACAGTGATCAGACCAGCGGACTTGCATGTCTTCATGTACATTTTCCTCATTCGGCCACGCCGGCTCAGAAGTTGACCTTGATACGGGCGCTCAAGGTGCGGCCAGGCTCGGTGTACGGCATCAGATCGCGTCCGTCATCCGGGATACCTGCAATCGATGAGTACTCGATGTACTCGTTGTCGAACATGTTGAGAATGCCTGCGCTCAGCTGCACCCGGCCGTTGAAGTCGTAACGAGCGAACATGTCCCAGGAGGTCCAAGAATCGGTAGTCAGCGTGTCTTCCGGGTTCTTGTCCATGTCAAGCGCCCGACGGGCGACGACATCCATCGAGAAGTTGCCGGCAAAGTAGTTCACGCCGAGCGCACCGGTAACCGGCCGGATGGTCCTGAGTTGGTCGCCGGTGGACTTGTCCTCAGAGTCCATCCACTCCCCGTTAAAGAACACGGAGAAGTTGTTGCCCAGGTAGTAATCGAAGCGCCACTCAAAGCCTGAAATCTCGGCTTCCTCGATATTCTGATACTGGAACACGTCCGTGACCAGCGGCAGCCCGAAATACGAGCCGTCCTGGGATCCGAGGTACTCGATCTGGATGAAATTCGTGTAATCGCTCAGGTAGTACGACAGGCTGTACGACAGCTTGCCGATGTCGCCACGGATGCCGATCTCGAAGGAATCACTTTCTTCAGGCACCAGGTCTTCAGCCGGAAGGATCCGGATCCCGAAGCATGAGAAGGTCGCGAAATCGCAGAAGGCCACGTGATCGAAATAAAAGTAGGCCAGGTCATAAGGCGGCACTTTGAAACCCTGAGAGTACTGGAAGTACACGCTGAGGTCGTCGGTGAAATCGTACATCGTGCCGAGACGCCACGACAGGTTGTCATCGGAGATCTTCGCAACCGGGTAGTCCCCCGGGTTGACCTCCTCGTAACCCTCGTCGGCCTTCGGATCCATGGAGTATTTGTCATAGCGCAGGCCCGGGATCAGCTTCCACTTGTCCGTCAGGTCAATGGAGTCCTGCAGGTAAACGCCGAGGCGTTCCGTGGTGTTTTTCGGGAACGGTGCGGTCAGGTCGTCCAGGACCACGTCGCCATTGCTCTGGGTGCGGGTCTCGATGCGCGGGCGGAAAGAGTCCGTGGTATCCCAGTCAAAACCGTAGCTGAGCTGGTGCGAGCCGCCGTCACCGAACACCTTGCTGGCCGAGAGGCTGACGCCCGTGGTGTCCTGTGCAAACAGGTCGCTCTTGACGACATCCCGATTACCACCGACGCCAAGCGGCGGTGGCGTATCGTAATTCTGGAAGGCTTCGTCACGCTGGTCGGACTCGTTCTGGTATACGTTAACATCGAGCGTGTCCGCAATAGCCAGGCCCACGTCGGAATCCTGGTAGCGCAACTTGTAGGCCGTGTTTTCCTTCTCGTTGAAGCTGGATTCCTCGTTGATAGTCCAGCCAAACAATCCCCGGTAGTAGCCCTTGTCCGAACCATCGTCGGGGCGCACCACTTCCTGCAGGTAATAGTCGTAGGAGAACGTCAGTTTTTTGTCCGCATTGATGATGTAGTCGGTTTTGAACAGGATGCTTTCTGAATCGACATTGGTGTCAGTCAGCGTCTTGTAATAATTCTGGGTTTCGTGTCCGTTGCGGTCCTTGTAGCTGACCAGGGTTTCAAAACGCCCCAACCTGAACGCCGTCAGGAAGCCCGCACCGATTTCATCAGACCTGCCATCGTAGTCGAGGTTGCCAGAGATGAAAAAATCGTCTCCGGCTCCCAGGACGTCAGCCGCATCCTTGGTCGAAAAGGCTACGATGCCGCCCAGGGCGTCGGCGCCGTACAGGGATGACGCAGCACCCTTGGCGACTTCGACCTGCTTGACGGTGTCCATGTCGATGAAGCCACGGCCGACCACGTCATTAGCGCCATCAGCGCCATAGCCTTCGTTCATTCTCATGCCGTCTTTGATCATCATGACCCGGTCTGCCCCCATGCCACGCACGATAAAGTTCTGTGCGGTGCCATTGGAACCGGTGACATCAATGCCCGGCTCATAACGGAACAGCTGTGACATGTCACTGACCATTTCGTTTTCGATATCCTCGCCGGTCATCACTGATATAGAGCCAGCGACGTCTTCGATATTCTGTTCGACCCTGCCGCCAACCACGACAACTTTGTCGAGTTCCACTGCTTCTTCTTCGGTGGTTTCTTCGCTATTGTCCTGCGCCAGCACGGCATTCGCGCCCAAGGCGAACAGGGCTGCGATCAGGCTGGTAAACAACTGGGTCCTAATTAATATGAACTTCATTCATCTATTCCTCGTTTACTGTACGATTTCCTTGCTATACACGCATTTATGCCAGATGCGATTTCTGTTTTGGAGCCACGGTGGCGTATCTTAGCATTGCCGTGACACAAAATAGTATCTTAATTAGGTCATTCAGCGACCCTGACATAGGTCATAGGTGCCGTGCCGAAGACCAACACCGACAAGCAATTTGTGATATTTTCCGCCCTCAGCCATTTAGCAACACCAAAATAGGTACATCCGATGAGAAATTCCCTGGCCATCCTGGTCCTGATTGCGCTTTTCAATACCGCGTTTGCACAGGACGTCATTTTTCACCACGACCTGAGTGTCACCGTTGACCCTGCCAGTGGCAAGCTGGAAGCAGAGGATACAATCCGGCTGCCAGCTTCGACAGAGTTATCGGGCTTAACCTTCAGCCTGCACGGCAACCTGTCAGTAAAGAGCATGACGGACGGTGTTTCTATCGAAGAGACCGTTATCGAGGGCGAAGCCGCAGACAAGGGCATGGACCAGGAAGACTATTCTTCCGTCATCCAGAGCAAGCTCTACCGTATCCATGTAGCCGGCAGCAGCACGCCTGAAGCGCTGAGCCTGGCGTTTTCCGGTGTCATCAACCACCCGGTCAAGCAGGCTAACCAGGAGTACGCGCGCGGATTCAGCCAGTCCCCCGGCTTGATTGACCCACAGGGGGTCTACCTGGGCGGCTCCACCAACTGGATTCCGTCTTTCGACGAGGAATATGTCACCTACACGATGAAAGTGCAGTCCCCGGCAGGCTGGCGCAGTGTCAGCCAGGGCAAACGAACGGGTTTTGAAGAAACAACTGATTTCCGCACCGACGTCTGGGAAGTCAATACGCCTACCGAGGAAATCTTCGTCATCGCCGCGCAGTTCACCGAATACGAATACGCGATGGGTAGCGTGGTGGCCATGGCTTTTTTGCGTGACAAGGATGACGGCCTGGCCAACAAGTACCTGGAAACCACCGCCCAGTACATGGAAATGTATCGCGAATTGGTTGGCACCTACCCTTATTCCAAGTTCGCCCTGGTGGAAAATTTTTGGGAAACCGGGTACGGCATGCCGTCCTTCACCCTGCTCGGACCGCAGATCATCCGCTTTCCGTTTATCCTGCATTCGTCCTACCCGCATGAATTGCTGCACAACTGGTGGGGCAATGGCGTGTTCGTGGATTTTGAAACCGGCAACTGGTGCGAAGGCCTCACCGCGTACATGGCCGATCACCTGATCGCAGAGCAGCGCGGCACGGGCGCCGACTACCGGCGCACTACCCTGCAGGGTTACACCGATTACGTGACCGACGAGAACGAATTCCCACTGAAGGATTTCCGCTCACGTACCAACGCATCGTCTTCATCCATCGGCTACGGCAAAACCGCGATGATGTGGGACATGCTGCGCGAGCGGGTCGGTGATGAGAACTTTACCCGTGCTTTTCAGACTTTTTACCGGAACAACACCTTCAAGCGCGCCGGTTTTGACGATATTCGCCAGTCCTTTGAAGAGGTGACCGGCGAACAGCTCGGTGATTTTTTTGAGCAGTGGGTTGACCGCCCCGGTGCGCCCGTTCTGACCATCAGCGATGTCAAGCTGACGAAAGCGGACGGGCACAAGGTCCTGGAACTGGAGCTTGAGCAGACCCAGGACGGTGATGCCTTTGACTTGTCCGTGCCGGTCGTTGTGTACAGCCCTGACAAGGTCGAACGCGAACTGGTCAGCATGACCAGCAAGAAACAACGCTACTCCTTCGTACTCGACTGCGATCCGTTGCGCGTGGAGGTCGATCCGCAATTCAACATCATGCGCCGTTTGGATTACCGGGAAATCCCGCCATCCTTATCGAAGATGTTCGGCGCCGAGAAAATCCTGATGATACTGCCGTCAAAGGCCAGTGAATCGGACCTGGCAAAATACGAGCAACTCTCCTCGATCTGGAAAGGCGAGCGTGGCGATGAATTTACCATCAAGTTCGATACCGAGGTCGAAGCACTGCCCACCGACAGCGGTGTGTGGGTACTGGGCTGGGACAACCTGTGGTTCAAGGCAGTCCAGCAAGGACTCAAGGACTATGACGCTGATGTCAGCAAGGCAACGGTGCGTTTTGGCGCAGCGTCACATGACCCGGCAGAAAACAGCTTTGTCGTAGCATTGCGTCACCCCGGTAACACGGACCTGGCGCTGACCTGGTTGACCGCACACGACGCGGAAGCCGTAGCAGGACTGGCACGCAAACTACCCCACTACGGCAAGTATTCCTACCTTGGCTTCACGGGTGATGAGCCCACCAACTCGGCCAAGGGCCAGTGGCCTTCGGTCGGTTCACCGCTGGCAGCGGATCTTGTGGAATATACCGAGCCCCTGGCACAACTCGAAAAACGGCCTGCGCTGGCCATGCTCACGCCGGTATTCAATGCCGAGCGGATGAAAGCAGATGTCGCAAAGCTCGCCGATGATGCCATGCAGGGCCGCGGTCCCGGATCAGAGGGGCACGAGGCAGCCGCCGAGTACATCGCGGAACAATTCCGTGCCGCAGGGCTCGAGCCTGCCGGTGATGACGGCAGCTATTTCCAGTCCTTCCAGATCACCGGTGAAAACGACCAGGAAATCACGGTGCGCAACGTGCTGGGTGTCATTCCCGGCGGCAATGAAGAATGGTCAGACCAGTCCGTAGTACTCAGTGCGCACTATGACCACCTGGGTCTCGGCTGGCCCGATGCAAAGGCCGGCAACAAGGGCCAGGTGCACAACGGTGCGGACGATAACGCCAGCGGTGTGGCGGTGATGCTGGAACTGGCGCGCACGCTGGGTAAATCCATGGAACCCATGAGATCGGTTGTATTTGCGGCTTTCACGGCAGAAGAAGCCGGTTTGCTGGGCGCACGCCACTACGTGAAAAGCATGCAGCGTTACCCGGCCGCCAAGGCTATGGGTAACCTGAATGTGGATACGGTCGGGCGTCTCGGCGACAACAAATTGCTGGTGCTGGGCAGCGGCTCTGCCCGCGAGTGGAAATTCATTTTCATGGGTGCGAGTTTTGTAACCGGCGTGCAGACCGAAATGCCAACCCAGGACATCGACTCGAGTGACCAGGTGGCCTTTATCGAGGCGGGCGTGCCCGGTGTGCAGTTCTTCTCCGGCGCCAGTCCCGACTACCACAAACCGAGCGATACGGCGGACAAGCTGGATTATAACGGCCTGGTCAAGGTCGCATCCGTCGTCCGCGAAGGTGTCACCTACCTTGCAGAGAGACCGGAACCCATGGCATTCAATAGCCCGACACCCGCACCCGGCGGAGCCAAACCGGCCGCCGGTGGTGAACGCAGCGTCGCAACCGGCCTGATGCCCGATTTTGCATTCAGCGGTGAAGGTGTTTCGATCGCCAGCACGGGTGACGACACGCCAGCACAAAAAGCCGGTTTGCAAAAAGGCGACGTGATCACGGCGATCAATGGTACGCAGGTGACGGACCTGAGGTCCTACTCGAACATGCTCAAGCAGTTTGCGCCGGGTGACACCATCGAGATGAGCTATACCCGGGATGGGACAGAGCAGACCACCCAGCTAACCCTGCAAGCGCGCTGATACTTTCTCAGGCCCTAAAAAAGCGAACCTCCCAATCGGGAGGTTCGCGTTAATTATCGGGGTGTCTGCCTTTAGCCCCTAAGTAACTATACATCAGGCAGGTTTCTGGTAATGTTCAAGGACAGTTTGCAGCCAATAGCTGCCTCACTTTAAAGGCGCATAAAGCCCGAACTTAGCCAGGCTTTATGCGTTCATACACTTGGCCCATTCAGCCTTTCAGTTTCGCTTCAAGGTGATTCATAAGCTCACCCATTTGGTCGCTTGGGCTGAACTCAATCGCCTCGTAATCCTCGTCAACTCTAACCGTGTGTCCTGGCGGCCAGTAGTAAACCTCGCCGGCGTTTACCGTCTCTTCCGTGCCGTCCGCGTAGGTCACATGAATGGAACCCTTGACCACGGTTCCCCAGTGCGGGCACTGGCATAGATTGTTCGGCAATCCCTCGAGCAGCGGTGTGGCGTCTGCACCGGCAGGGAACCGGACGCGAGCGACGTTAATATCGCCCCAGTCCTGGCCCTGAAAGCAGACACCGCCAGCTTCGAGACGAGTCGGTAGTTCGTTCTTTGCTTTCTTCATGAGCGTTCCTTTTTTTATGTTCTGGCAGACGCCCTGCCAATGGGAAACGACCGCTGCAGGTTAAAATCAGTCATTGGATTCAGTCTAGTCCAAGGTGACCGAAATTTCTGTTGTTGACCGTGTGCAGTCTTTCGCTCGCATTCAACTTCATGTCGAAGAAATGATTGCTTTCCATCAAAAAGCGGTAGTTGGAAAGGTACAAAATTTCAACGTATCCAGGGACGGTTAACGGCCAGAAGCCGTCATCCAAAAGTCTTGATCAGGGAGAAGTTGCTGAAGTGGTTGAGCGCAATAAGAGAGGGAGGCATCCATCAGATAAGACATCTAATGAATACCTACCCCACCTAATTCCTATTGTGTGAAGTATAGATTTATCTATCTCTATTCTGTTAGTTCAGTTAAATAATCGGGGTCAATTGGAGAATGATGTTCGTGAACCATTTTCCATTCACCCTTTGTTTTAACAAATAATAAAGTAATTAGATTATTAATTGTGGCGTCTACTGGTTCTGGATTTTCCTCTGTTCCCTTAATTGTCACGTCAAAATCTGAGACAAAGGTTAAATTAGCTACATTTCCATAATATACAGCAATGTTCAAAGTTCCCTCTATATAGGCAAATTTTGTAACTCCTCCTTCTACTAAAGCTTCACCAAATAACCCGCGTTCACCAGCTTCATTACCCGCACTATCGAAAGACCGTCCTCCATTGAATTCAACGAACTTGTCTCCATAGGCATGAAAGGAGATAAGTTGGTCCATATATGGGCCATCTGCTCCATGTCCGGCTCCCATCGTTATACTTTCTGCAATGGCCATAAAAGTTTCTATGACCTCTGCTTGTGCTTGTGGATAAGTTTGGTCAGTTACAGAATTATGTTAAGTTGATGCGACGACGTTGGTAGTCGAAACACAGACCACCAAAAACGAAATCAGTAATAATTTAATTGCTTTCATAATCAAGTCTCCTCCTATTAAGTCTACGATTAACCCCAACCTCTCTGGAATCCTTGCTTCTCGATAATCCCATTTCGCCGCGGAATTCCTGTAAAAAATCCGTGCTACGATACATGCTTAGGCTGTCGGTACGAATGCTGCGTGATCAGAAGGCAATAATTTACTGACAATTTGCTGATGAAACCCCTGAAAACCCGTAATAACGTAAGTTTTGTGTCATTGGCTGTGATATTGAGTGGATAGGCCTGAACTAATACTGAGGGCAGATAGATTCGAATGATTTACGAGTTTTCTGACTTAACATTGGACCTGGACAGGCACCTGCTAACTCGTGGTGGGCAGCCGATCAAGCTCACGAGACTCAGTTTCAAGGTGCTTCAGGCATTGGTCCAGGCAGCACCAGCGTTGGTCTCACATGATGACCTAATCGATCAGGTCTGGGGACCTAATCGCGTGATTACGCCCGACAACCTTTCCCAGAGAATGAAGACTCTAAGGCATAGCCTGGGTGATGATCCCAATCAGCCCATCTACATCGAGGGCGTGCGCGGGGAAGGTTATCGCCTGGTTCCCGAGGTCAAAGTTCAGTCGTCACAGACATCCAGCCGCTCATCCAGGAAAGCCTTGTCTTCACGTCTGCTTGTGAGCCTTGTTGTGTTGGCGTTGGCCCTGGGGTACATCGCTTTCGACAAGTTTGTGCTCGACCCTGTCGAAGATCAGCCAATTGCTCAGTCGGCGCGTCAGGAAGGCCAAACTGCTACTCAGACCGAATCACACTATGACCATTCCATTGCTGTACTGCCATTTGTCAACATGAGTTCTGATGAAGAGCAGGAGTATTTCTCAGAGGGTCTGTCCGAAGAGCTATTGAATCTGCTTGCAAAAATTCCTGAATTGCATGTGGCGGCACGTACTTCTTCTTTCTCTTTCAAGGGGAAAGACCTTGAAGTGACAGAAATCGCCTCGCGGTTGCAAGTAGCCTATGTACTCGAGGGTAGTGTGCGCACGCACGACAACCAACTACGCATAACCACACAGCTGATTCAGGCGGATAACGGCTTCCATGTTTGGTCAGAAACTTATGACAGGCATTTGGATAATGTTTTCGACATACAGGAAGAGATTGCGATCGCGGTCGTCGATGCTTTAAAAATCACCTTGTTGGGTGAGGCACCCAAAACACGAAAGACCGACCCCGTGGCCTATCAGTTGTATCTCGAAGGACAGTACTTGAAGCGCCGGATTTCAAAAGACTCACTAAATCGAGCAATTGAAGCCTTCAAACAAGCGGTTGAGATCGATCCTGCTTATGTTCCTGCATGGGCCGAGTTGGCGGATACTTACATATGGGGCGGGGGTTCAGACGAGTTGTCTTATGAGGAGACAACTGCCCTTGCCGATCAGGCCATTCAAACAGCTATTAACACCGACCCAGGCTACGCGTTTGCCTATTATGTCCGTGGTATATCGTGGATTTTTACCAAAAACGATTTTAACCGGGGGATTGAAGATTTTGAATATGCGTTAGAGTTGGAACCTGACGATGCTTTTATAGTAGCTGCCATTGGTAAAGGTGCGCTCTTGACTGGGAAATTTGACCTCGCAATTACCCAATATAAGGCGGCGCTGGCTATGGAGCCAATCGTTCCTGAATTCTATTGGTTTCTTGGAATAGCCTACCTGAGTTCCGGACGTCTTGATGATGCAGAAGCGTCATTTAGGACAATGTCTAGTCTCAGTCCGTCTCGCAGAGCGAAATTGAGCCCTCTGGGAGACGCTGTTCTTAATGGGCGAGATAGAGGCGGCCCATGCAGAGTCCGACACTAGTTTTGCACGTGCCATAACGCATCATGCCTTGGGTAATTCAGCAGAGGCCGATGAAGCTCTTGCCGACTTAATTAAGAATGCTGGTCCCTATTCGATAGCCAAGGTCTATGGATACCGTGGTGACGTAGACAAGACGTTTGAATGGCTTGATTACATGCTGGAAAACAGCGACCACTACCCAACTTGGATACTGGCCGAACCAGCGTTCCACAGCATTTATACAGATCCGCGTTGGGAGCCTTTCCTTGAGAAACTGGGTCTGCTGGAATTCTGGCTTGAAATGGCACCGAAACAAGGGCCTTAAAGCGAGATTGCCCGAAATCCCACGGGTATTACTGGAACAATCATCAAGTTTGCTGATTCTGATTGTTCGGGAGCGCTCAACCAAACGGCAGTTCCTGGCCGCCTGCAGTCCTTCGCCTAGCTAAATTTCACGCCCAATGAGCTTCCGCTTTCCACCGGGAACCAATTGTTGAAATGCGTCAAATTTCGCTTGGGTGAATAACCCCAGCCAGCCAAGACCTGTTGTCGATACCAAGTGGTGGTGTGAGTTGAAATTCTGGCAATATTTTCTGCACTTTTTACAAAACCCAGGGCTATTAAGCACCTTCATCTGGGCTTCGTGCCCCGGCATGATTTTTGCATCTCTACATGGGTGGGTTAAACATGGAGTTTTGCAAAAATGAATGGTTCACCAATTCCCAGTACATCTATTGACCGCGTACTGGTCGTGATCGACCAGGAACAGTTGTTGGGTGACCAGCCTGAATATTCCGACTTGCTGCAACGTGCCATTGAGTTGGCACAAGCAACCGGTTGCGAACTGGAGCTTTTCACCGCTTGTTACGAACTATCCCTCGCACTGAACATGTTTGCAGGCTTGAAAGAGGTCAATCAAGAAAAGGACCGGGTCATCAATTCTGCGACAACCAGGCTGGGTGAGATTGCACTCGAAGTAAAAAACCGTGGTGTCGAGGTCTCACAGGAAGTGCTCTGGGATCACCCTTATGCCGATGCCTGTCTGAGAAAAATAGCCGAAGCTAACCCTGACCTGGTCATGAAACAGTCAAGCGGACCCAAATACGTGCTTGGCCTGGTCGAAAACCCGGATTGGGAGCTAATACGGAAGTCACCAGCACATGTATGGTTTGTAAAGCAGGACGTGCCGAGTATAGGAACGATCCTGACGGCCATCGGCGAAACCGCCGGCGACAAGGGCATCATTTCCGAGTCCGATTACCGGGTCTTCGAAATTGGTAACATGCTGGCCAGCAACATCGGCGCCAGGAACGTGCCAGTTCATAGTTATGAAGTACCCAAGTTATCTGCCTACGCCACGTATGCACCCACACTGGTCGATGCTACCCAGGTGGAAAGCCAAATGGAAAGTTGGGATGAGATCGCCCGAATGCATGGTCAGGCTATCCAGAAATTCGCGGAGAAATTCGAACTTGATGTGGGCCAGGTCGAAATTGCTAACGGTCATCCGGCTGAAATTATTCCGGAAAAGGTAAAATCATTGAATGCCGGCCTGGTCATCACGAGCGCCAGAAACCTCGGTCGCTGGGAGCGGTTGCTGAGTTCAGTTGCCGCCGAACCGATCTTGTCCTCCGTGAACTGCGACGTCATTTTCGTCAAGGAAGCCGATGGTCTGAGAACTCCGGTTGCCGAAGGAGAGCCTCGACACGGTGTTCCGTCGGTCAATATTGAAATGGCTATAATGAAACCAGACAAGACCTTTGAGTCTCCAGAATCAGTGGTGGAAACCGAAGCCCTGACCGTCGATCTGAGGCGTCGTATTCTTGAAGCCTGGGAACTGGACATTAACAGGCAGTTGACGGCAGCGGATGAAGGTGGCCCGGTTCACGGAGATGATGCACTTGCTGTGACCTTAGCTGAAATCAACCAGGCCAAGGAATCACTTGCCCGGATAGATCGATAACCTCCGTGGCACATGGTGATCGATCCAGTCAACGGACCGTTCTCTCGACCTACAACATACATCGATGCCGTGGACGCGACGGTGAGTATCGACCTGACCGGATTCGCGATGTTCTGAGACAGGTCGATGCCGATGTCATGGCCCTGCAGGAAGTAGAGACGCTTAACGACCAACCGGGCCTGCTGGACTACCTCTGTGAGGACCGCCCGTGGCAACACATCCACGGCCCTACACTGGAACGGGATGATGGGAAATATGGGAATGCCATTTTGACCTCATTGCCAATTGAGTCGATACGCCGAATTGACATCAGCCAGGACCGGCGCGAACCCCGCGGAGCTTTTTATGTCAGGCTGAGCCACCAGGACCAGCCTTTTGATCTCATGGCCACACACCTCGGTCTGCGTTCAGCGGAACGCCGTATCCAGGCCAAACGCCTGCTCGAAGAAATGCAGCACGGTACAATGGGGGCAAACGGCAGTATGTTTACCGTTTTGATGGGTGACATGAACGAGTGGCTCAAGTTTGGCCGGCCCATTCGATATATAAATAGACATTTCAAATCCACCCCTGCACCGGCGACTTTTCCTGCCCGCTTTCCGTTGTTTGCTCTGGACCGGATATGGGTAGACCCGGGTGAGATACTCTTCAATGTGAAGGCCATCAACAACGCGCTCACGCGAAGCGCTTCCGACCATTTGCCATTGGTTGCCGAACTGAATTCAGGACGTTTTCAGTAAGTGGCGAAATACCAGTGTGACAATTACGATGAGGGCGACGACGCCAGTGAGAATCCCGATGCTTTCGGGCGAAGGGTTCATAACTGCTTGGAGCAGGCTGCCGGAAAACACCGTAACCGCGGCAATTCCGGTACCAGCCCAAGCAGTGACCCCAGCATGAATTTGCCCACCTGCAAATGTGACGCCCCAGCCGCCAAGTTGACCACCGTGTAAGGAGCAATCGGCAGCATCCGCAACACGGCGATTGCCAGGATTCCACGGTCTGACAAGCCTTTGCTCAGGCGGTGGATTTGTGACCTGCTCAAGCCTCTGACCGCCCTGCCACCCAATTTGTGACCAAGCTGAAATCCAAGCCATGCACTTATCAAGGATCCGGCCATGGAACAGCCAAACCCAATCCATGGCCCGAGCAGAACCGCGCTTGCCACTACCAGTAACGTCAGTGGGACCATCATGATACTGGCGATGACCAAAACCAATAGAACGGCGATAAACCTGGTGGTTGGTTGTTCGAACCATTCCAGCGCCCTGGCCAGGTGTTCAAGTGCCAGCCAATCAGCCATTGGTGTCCAACGCCAGGCAGCGGCACACAATAAGAGCAGGCTAATAAAACCAAGAAATAACATCAGCCGCTTACGGCCGCCAGGCGCCTGTTCATCAACAGCGCAGCGCAGGAAATAATCCCGGTTGATGGGCTCGGTGGGGTCCACCAGGTCCGCTTCTGAGCTGATATCAATCGGCTCGTCGGCGACACTCGGGTCCAGTTCGAGCAGCGTGCGCTCGCCAGGTTGGCGTAGGCTTTCTATGGCCTCGATGAGTGAATCGTTTTCGGCGCGGGCCTTTTTAACCTCCGCGATCGGGCAATTCAGGTGTTCGGACAACAGGCGATGCAACAGCCAGCACACGCCATCATGCTTTCTGGCTTCAAAAGCAAGGTCGCATTCACTGTCCATGCCCATCGAACGTTCACTGGTATTTGCTGAACCCGAGTGGATGAAATAGTCATCCATGATCATCAGCTTGGCGTGCACACTGATACATTCGCCTTCCGGTAATCCTGGCTGGTCCGGATAATAAACCTTTAGGTGCTGACCCCGGTCAGCCTTGCGTAACTCTTGCAGCTGAGCCCGTCGCAACGCATCCATCGTAACTTGCTCCAGCCAGCCACCGGTGTGACATGGCAGCACCATGATAACCTCGGGTGACTCGTCCTCTTTCAACCGTTCACTCAGCGCCTGCGTGATCGAACGTGAAGTAAAATACTGATTTTCGATATAAATGTATTTCCTGGCCTGGGCGATGGAATCCATGAACAATTGTTCAATCTCCCGTACCTGCTTGCGGCCCTTGAAAGCCGGAACCGTTCTGGCTATGGCAACCGGTATTTTCTCAAACAAGGGTTCAAGGTTTTCTGGCCATCGGCTCAACTGGACATTCCGAGGGTCAAGCGGTGTCTCACTACTGCCTGAATACTTCCACCGGGTTCGCGCAAGTTCGCCGAGGGCAAGGGCAGCTTCGTAATCCACCAGCCACATGACATCATGAAATGGCGGATAGGTCTTTCCATCGGGGTCGGTCCGACGCGGCTCGTCAACCGCGTGATCAGACGTATCCCATCGCCAGCGGCTCAGGTCGATGCCACCACAAAATGCCACCGCATCATCCACCACAACGATCTTCTGATGCTGTGAGCCACCCAGGGGATGTTGATTATCGAACTGCACGTGCAACCGCTCGTGGCTGTTGATACGTAACTTCCAGGACTGGAACCACTCCCGCTCTGTAGCGTAGATCATGCTGTAATCCCAGATCAGCAGATAGATGTGCAGATCCTTCTTCCGATCCAGCAAGCTATGAATAAACTGCTCCAGCGTGGGTATGTTATCGCCACGACCCAGCGGCTCAAGACGGTCAAAGTCCCAGCCAAGAATAAAAATGCTGTTTTCAGCTGAAGCACAAGCGGCGGTAAGGGCCTCGAAGTACGCTTCCGTGTCAATCAGTGGAGTAACGCGGTTTGCTGGCTCCATTCGCCAGCAATTATCTCCTGGGCTCAGGATTTTGCACTCGTTACGTTGGTTGGCCGTCATTGAATTCCCATTTCGCAATAGTAACAAAAGATGCAAAATCCATACCAGACTTCCAGGTCATGACTCGAAGAGTTTGAAGCGGAACAACCCGGAATGATTTTGAAAATAGGTGAATTCGTTTGAAAGAGTTACAACAACATCAATGGAATTCTTGTTGCGGATGATGGATTTTGCAGGTGATACCACCGACGACGTGGTTGGAACAAATCTTGCATCGCTTCAATGATAACTATGAGGTTCAATGCATGAAACAACTATCAGAACTCGTAGACACGAAGGTCGTTGACCCGAGCGGCGAGACCGTTGGCTCCGTCGACGAACTGGTCCTCAACTGCAAAACTGGGAACATTGATCGTGTCATAGTGAAAACCCCGGATCGATCTAGATTCAGTCTCGATTGGACAGACCTCGTAATCAGGGGCCGTCAATTTGTCATGAAAAGGGAAGCCCCGCACTGAAAATGTCCATTTCTCAATCGGACCTGATCAATGCACCACTGGAAAAACCTGCCAAACGGCTCACCGACCCGTTCCTGGATTTCGTAAGGGCACAAAGTGCCTCCGGCTGGGTGCTACTGACCGCTACGTTCCTGGCCATGGCCATAGCCAACTCTGCTGCCAGAGACATTTACCTTAGTTTCATACACCTCGATTTCGGAGTACTGCTCGGCCGTTTTTCACTGTCCATGTCCCTTCAGCATTGGGCGAACGACGGGATGATGGCTCTGTTCTTTTTCCTGTTGGGGCTGGAACTGAAAAGAGAGTTCCTGGTCGGTAAGGTGAGCGGACTAAAGCGGGCTTCAGCACTTCTATTTGCAGCGGCCGGTGGCATGCTATTGCCGGCAGCCCTCTTTTTTAATAATCGCCGGAAGTGCAACGATCATGCATGGTTGGGCAATTCCCGTTGCAACAGATACCGCATTTGCACTTGCCATTTTGACCTTACTGGGCAAGCAAATACCAACCAGCGCAAGGGCATTCCTGGTCGGGTTTGCCATCATCGATGATCTGGGCGCCATCCTGGTGATTGCCGTCGTATACACGAGTGACTTCAACACCGCCTTCCTGTTACCCACACTGCTGACCCTAACGGTCCTGGCCGGTCTAAACTTGATCGGGGTCCGCCGTGGCCTCCCCTACCTGATGGCAGGTGTGATTCTCTGGTTTTTGTTCCTCAAAATAGGCTTGCACGGTACATTGACTGGTGTTGTGGTGGCGCTGGCTGCGCCGGTTCGTCCACAAATTGAACGAAAAACTTTTCTTGAAATCCTGAAGGACAAGCTGTGGCATTTTGAAGATACCCACAACGAGGCAACTAAAAATGTCTTTGAACAACCCGAGCAACTGGAGCTTGCCCAGGATATTTCACGGGTCGCGGAAAAGGCGACCGTACCGTTAAAACGCTGGGAAAAACGCCTGGAAAAACCCATCAGTTTTGTTGTTATGCCCACATTTGCCTTCATGAATGCCGGTCTGCTGCTTTCAACTGAAGCATTTAAAACAGTGTGGTCCAGTGATTTGGGCCTGGCCATTGCATTTGGATTACTCATCGGCAAGCCGAGTGGCATTTTAGCCGGCATTTGGTTGGGCAACCACCTCGGCTGGGCGGAAAGGCCAGCAGGGCTTACGTGGTGTCATATCCTCGGACTGGGTATGCTCGCAAGTATTGGGTTTACCATGTCGTTGTTTATTGCGAACCTCAGCTTCGCTGGCGCTGAAGACCTGCTTGAAACCGCTAAACTCAGCGTGATCATGACATCCATATTGGCTGGGGCGTTAGGTTTTGCGTGGCTACGCTGGGCTTGTCCAAGAAGTGATCAAGCCTAGCCTGGCAGAATTAATCACCGTCACCGGAATCGTACTTGTTGAGGCGGTTGTAGAGTGTCTTGAGAGAAACCCCCAGCGTTCTGGCCGCATCACTCTTGTTATCGTCGTGTGCCTCCAGCGTCGCAAAAATCAGCTTTCGCTCGGCATCCTCAATTGACTCGCCCACAGAAATACGTAACTGGTCCGGGTTGAACTGATCACTCAGGTTGGGTAGTTGCTCTGGCGAGATCACCGTGCTCGTCATGATATAGGCCCGTTCAATTACGCTTCTGAGTTCTCGCACATTACCCGGCCAACTATGCTGTTCGAGTTCTTCTTCGGTTCCGGCTTCCATACCCACCGAAGTGCCATGCTGGTCATTCAGTGCGTCGAGAAAAAAATGCGCCAGGCCAAGGATGTCGCTACCACGGTTACGAAGCGGTGGCAAAACAATCGGGAAACGAGCGATTCGATAATACAGGTCCTTTCGCAGCAAACCTTCGCCAATAGCCGCCTCGGGGTCCTGGTTGGTCGCAGCAATGATGCGCACGGTACTCTTAATATCCATCTCACCGCCGACCCGCCGAAAAGCTCCAGCCTCCAGAACCCGTAACAACTTGACTTGCAACTCTCCCGGCATTTCGACCAGTTCATCGAGAAACAGTGTTCCACCTTCGGACCGTTCGAAAAAGCCTCTGTGCTGCTGTTCGGCCCCACTAAAGCTGCCTTTCTCATGACCAAATAGTTCGCTCTCAAAAAGATCTTTCGGAATAGCCGCACAATTGACAGCGATAAACGGCCCGTTGGCGACACTACTCATTTGATGCAGCGTGTTTGCTGCCAACTCCTTGCCAGTCCCACTTTCCCCTACCAGCAACACACTGGTGTTGGTAGGCGCCACTTTGCGCAGCACACGAAAAAGCTTGCGCATAGGTTTAGAGTTCCCCCTCAACAGGCCAAACTGGTCCAATGGACCGACACTTCGTTCGTTTTGTTTGTCCTTATCCCCGGCAATCTCGGTATAAACATCTTCCGCCAGGTGCTTGAGGAACCCCGGATCAAATGGTTTGCAGAAAAAATAGGTCGCGCCTTTTGCAATGGCCTTTCGAACAGACTGTGGATTATCCTCGTCAGCCATCAGCACAATTTCGACTGCATGACGACATTCGTCGCCTGAAATCAAGCGTAATGTGTCAATTTGTGGAAGATCCATGTTGATAAAAACGATTTTGGGGTCGAGCGTAGGATCAATGACTGCATCGGTGACTACTACCTGGAAGCCGACGGACTCCAGTGTGGACTTCAGAGACTGTGTGTGCCCGGAGACTTGATCGAGTATCAGCGCTTGAAATTTTTCTTTCTTCATGTGATTGGTCGGCCAACGACAGTTAAATGTGACAATCGGTTTTCCTCCATTCCAGGAGCAAGCGAGCCATGCGCGTCATCACTAATCCCCAGCCAATGCAGTTTACGCTACCTCCCCAGAATATTGAACAAAACTGGTGCCGGAACTGACGTGCTGAATGGAAATGTTGGGTCAAAATAAGGTGTTCCTTAGTCGTGGGTTCATTCCTTGTCGAAACTGTCCACGATAATCGCACCCATCGACGCTGGCATCGTAATGACGACCAGTCGTTTGACGGCGATTAGTGTGTCTGAAAATAGTGGAAATTTATTCAGAGATATCAATACCATAGCTACGATCAGAGCCGCAAGCAGGTAGGCAATAAATATACGCCAGAAAAAGACGGAGACCCGGTGCCTTATGTCGCCTTGAAACACGCTTTCATAGGCGAAGAAGCCCAAGAAAACCACGGACAATGCAAAGAGCATAAGCAGATTCGACAGAGGTAGCGTCTCGCCTATTTTCCACGCTTCCTCGGAAAACGAAACCGGCACGGCCAGTGCAAAGGCACCGATGGCCACTTGGGCCGCATCCTCCAAATTGAAGGTATTATTCATGCTCGATTTTGAAGGATTACTTTCAGGCTCGGTTAATGACATCTTGATATACCCATGTATTTTTGCGAGTTAGCTGGAAATTTCGGCGCCACCGAAGACCTTTAGGCCCATCCACAGCACGAATCCGATGTAAAGTAAAAGTAACAGCAGGGCTTCGCGGTTTATCAATGCGAAGTTCCTGCGCATCAGTACGAGAACTACTGCGGAGCTCAAGGCCAGGTAAGACATCATCGGAAAGATGTGCGAGAAATCAACGATAACCGCACCGGCGACAAGCACCCCCACAGGCGCAATGACCAACAGGTCGAATATATTGCTGCCCAGAGCATTAGACAGGCTAGCTACACCGGTCTTCCGGCGGGCTGCCTTTACACTCAGGAAAAGATCAGGAACGCTGGTGACCACCGCGATGACAGTTACGCCCCAGAAAAAACTCGGCGTGTCCAACACGTTGCTTAGTCCGATCGCGGTGCGGACCAGCAACTCGACCCCGATGGTGATGGCGGCCATCGACACAAGTAGTCGGAACCACTCGTGCATGACCGGTAGCGATTGATTTTCCGCACTCATTTCGTGATCAAGCACTTCGTGGAACTGAATGAAAACGTAAAGCATGTAGAGCCCAAGAGGAACCATGACCAACGGCAGGGACAACTCACCTTTAAGGCCAGTGCTGCCAACTGGAAAAAAAATCACAGCGAGGGCCAGAACCACCATCATCAGCAGGACGCTGATTAAGTAAAACTGGGTCTCGCGAAATATGATATCCCGGTCGGTGCCGAAGGCTCCCGCGCGAAAAAACACGGACGCGGCCGGAATGACCAGTATATTGAAAATCGCGGACCCCACGATCGTGGCGAATCCCAACTCGTAATCGCCATGTACCATGCCGGCCAAAACCACCGTAGCAAATTCCGGGAAACTCGACCCAATGGCCATGATCATGGAACCCTTGATGATCTCGGGTAACCCGTAACTTTTGGATAATCTGTGAGCGGCTAATTCAAGGTGACCGCAGGCATACCAGATAATGACCGCTGAGATCAATATGACCCCGGAATATTTGGCGATTTCAATGAACATGACTTATTCGGTTTGTTATCTAGTCCAGACTGTAAATAGTGACACGAATTGCATCCTCTTTACCAACAAGCTCCGACATTCAATGTACTATCGCTACCACCGGACGCTAGGCCACTCATGGTTATTGGAAAATCTACAAGTACGGCACTACAAATAGACGTGCGTCGACTCTCAGGGATTTGTATGGGCACCCATAACTTCAGCTTTTGACCGGAAGTTGTATCAGACAACTGTGGAGTGTGACCGTCCGCTCTCGACCGGAGAGCAGACACTAAAGTTCCTGTTGAGGTAGTGGGCAAGCTCGAACCACTCACCTTGGAAAAAGATTGGGGATAGCCGTCCTTTATTGACTTGAGCAGTGCTTGATTCAGACCTACGACCAGCGGGTTTTCAGAGCCCGCGGCAATTCCCGGCAACAATCAGTAGTGGTTTATGACCGCCAGCAATTCCCCGGTTCCAAACGCGATCAGCCACAGGATATAGCCGAGCTTTGAGTTCCTGTTCAGGGTTTCACTGAATGGAACCTCGGTGCCGTGTTTGCTGCGGTGCCTCCAGATAAAAACAGCATCGATGACCATCACGGTCAACGCGGTGTATCCCAGGACTCCGTGCAGCGTTAGCCAACCTTCCACCGTGCCGATCATCATGCACAAAGTTGCAGATATATCAAAAATAACCGCTGCGGTAATAAAACCGACCACCCCGTTGGTAGCCCGTTTGTACTTTCTTTCCTTGTAAATGAATATGGAATAAAGCACCAACGCGATATGAATTAAAATAACACCAACAACAATGACCAGCTCAGGCATAAGGTTTCCTTGGGTAAAATCAACGCGACCGCGAAAAACGAATCGGGCAATATAGCCGTTTTTCAGCTCGTATTAAAGCGAAATATATTTATCAGCAAAATGTAAACCATGCTCGCAGGCCGACTTCCCGGCATTAGCACAGCGTATTTATCGCTCGCCAGGCAGCCTTGCACCAACCAGGTGTCGCGGAGCAGTCAGAGTGCATTGACCGGCAGTTTCAAATACACCACGCCGTTGTCATCTGCAGGCGGCATCTGGCCGGCACGAATATTGACCTGAATCGAGGGCAGCATCAGTTTTGGTACACCGAGTGCGGCATCCCGCCTGGTACGGAACTCGATAAACTCCTGCTCGCTGACGCCTTCGCGTATGTGCACGTTGGCAACACGCTGCTCAGCAACCGTGGTCTGCCAGACGTACTCGTCCCGTCCGGGTGCCTTGTAGTCGTGGCACATGAACAAACGGGTCTGCTCAGGCAGTTCATAAATCCGCTGAATCGAGCGATACAGCGTCGCCGCATCACCACCGGGAAAGTCGACACGTGCGGTGCCAAAATCGGGCATGAAAAGGGTATCACCGACAAACGCAGCATCACCCACGAGGTAGGTAACACAGGCCGGTGTATGCCCGGGTGTGTGCATCACACGGATTTGCAAGGCACCCGTCTCCAGTTCATCGCCGTCGTCAAGCAAGCGGTCGAATTGCCGGCCGTCGGTGTTAAACCCATCTCCCAGGTTGAATATCTTCTTGAAGATCTGCTGGGTTTCTGTGATATACCTGCCGACCCCTGTCTTGCCCCCGGTTATGTCTTTCAGGTATTGCGCCGCGGTCAGGTGATCAGCATGCGCGTGTGTCTCCAGGATCCAGGCCACCTGGTATTCATTGGCATTGATAAAACCGGCAACTTCATCCGCAGACCTGGTGGACGTGCGGCCGGAAGCCTGGTCAAAATCCAGTACCGGGTCAATAATCACACATAACCCGCTGGAAGGGTCGCTGGCCACGTAAGTCACGGTATTGGTGGTTTCGTCAAAGAATGCCTTAACACTGGGATTCATTTACTGCTCTCCATTGCATGTGGTGCCTGCCAGGCTGCTACAGGCGCGTGTGCCACACCAGGCAGACCATGCCAAACCGGAAAATTTCCGGGAAATTTTAGCCGGAATGGTATATATTATAAAAACTTAACGTATCCTGCTTTGACATAGCACCGTCAAGCTCACATGACTTGGAATTTGCCTGGTCAGGAAATCTAATTATAACGACCTCGGCAAGAGGGAAAGGAAGCCGCTCAGATGAAGAATGATGCTGACTTCGACTTGAAACAGATGGCGCAATCGGCCGGCCGGGCCAGCGCGCTGATGAAAACACTCGGTCACAGGGACCGCCTGATGATACTTTGCCACCTGGCCGATGGAGAAAAATCGGTTGGCCAGATCGCAGATCTGCTCGAGATTTCCCAGTCCCCCCTGTCACAGCATTTATCCCGAATGCGCAAGGAAGGCCTGGTGGAAACACGCCGCGAAGCCCAGACGATTTACTACTCGCTCAAGAGCGGTGAGGCCGCCCGGATCGTAGAAACCCTGTACGAATTATTCTGTGCCAGCGAGGGTTGTGCGGTCTGAAAATCACCTCCCTGTTTTCCAGTGACTCTAGGTCATTAATTTTTATGACCTAGATCAAGTTTCTTGCGCTTAAATTCTCAAATTCCTTGTTTTTCTGGCCAAAATTCTTATAGTTAACATATATTACAACTACATAAATTAGATAATTTTAATTTGCGCGGGTGAGAGCCGTGCAAAACCTTTTACACATCTTTTTTATTAACTAAGGAAGCGCCAAGATGCAGCTCAAGAGTCAAACACGGCTGTTTACAGCCATCACCACACTATTGTTAACCACACCCTTGTGGGCTACCAATGGTTACTTCACCCACGGTATCGGAACCAAGAACAAGGGTATGGCAGGCGCTGGCCTGGCGATGCCTGAAGACGCAATTTCGGTCGCCAGTAACCCGGCCGCCGCACTGGCAAATGCCGGTAAATACGACCTGGGTATCGCGGTTTTCAGCCCGTTGCGTCACTACGAGACTGGCCCGAGCATGGCCAATGGCCAGGGTGGCGCGTTCACCATCGGCCCCAACAAAATTGACAGCGACAATAATTACTTCTTTATCCCGCATATGGCGGGCGCCTGGGAGATCGATGACAAGTCCGCGTGGTCGGTTGCGTTTTACGGCAGGGGCGGGATGAATACCCGCTGGGAAGGCGGCACGGCTACTTTCGATCCAGACGGCCCAGGCCCATATCCGGTCATGACTTTGCCCGGCACCTACGGTGGCGGACTGACAACCGGTAATAACGGAACTGCTGGTGTGGACCTGAGCCAGGCATTCCTTGAATTTGGTTATGCGCGCGCCGCCGGTGACAATTTCACCTGGGGTGTATCGCTGATCGGTGTGATGCAGGTATTTGCTGCCAGGGGCGTTGGCGCATTTGGGGGTTACACGGAATCATTCGCCGCCAGCGGTGGCACCATGATGCCACGGAACCTGACCGACAATGGACACGACCAGTCATATGGCTTCGGCGCTAAAGCTGGTTTTCAGTGGGACCTGAACGAAAAGTTCGCATTTGCGGCAAGCTACCAGACCGAGATGAGCATGGGGAAGTTTGACAAGTACTCAGACCTGTTTGCCGAGAATGGCGGTTTTGATATCCCGGCAGCCATCAAATTGGGTATCACCTTCCGTCCGAACCCGGGGCTGGCCCTGAACTTTGACGTTGAAAATATCGCCTATGATGATATTCGCTTCTATCGCCAACCCGGTTCGCAATGTCTATAACTGCCCGACAGCAGGGGTCGGCGGTACTGACCTGTCAAGCTGCTTCGGCGGTAATAACGGCGGCGGGTTTGGCTGGGATGACATGACCATCTACAAGTTTGGCGTCCAGTGGGCCAGCGGCAACGACTTCACCTGGCGCGCCGGTTACAGCCACGGTGATCAGCCAATTCCAGACAATGAAGTGATGTTCAATATCCTCGCCCCCGCGACCATTGAAGACCACATCACGGTCGGCATGACACGCGCCCTGCCCTCCGGCAACGAGTGGAGCCTGTCTTTCATGTACGCCATGAATAACAAGGTAAAAGGCCCGGCCACCTTCACCGATCCGATGACTTCTGGTAACCCGTTTGATCCGACCCAGACAATTGATATCGATATGGATCAGTGGGAACTTGAATGGAGTTTCGGCTGGCGTTAATAGCGAAAATCGCGTTGAATCGAAAAAGGCCCGGGCAAACACCCGGGCCTTTTTTTACGATCCCTGCTTGGGGTCAGAGCGCTTCAAGCACCTTTTCGAGCTTGGCCCTGACCTGGCCCGCAAGTGGCTCGACCCTGGCGTCATCCACCAGGCCCAGCACCGATGCCGGGTCCATGAAGTCCACCCGTACACGGCCGTCTTCTTCCTCCCTGACCAGCACGTTGCACGGCAATAACAGACCGATATCCGGCACGGCCGAAATGGCCTGGTGGGCCAGCACCGGGTTACAGGCGCCGAGGATACGGTAAGGCCGCATGTCCTTATCGAGTTTCGCCTTCAATGTCGCCTGCACATCGATAGTTGTCAGCACTCCAAAACCTTCAGCAGCCAATTTTTCCGTGACCCGTTCGATCGCATCCTCAAAATCCAATTCGACGAACTTTCCAAAACCAAAATTACTCACTGTGTAAAACCTCCAAAAATCTATTGTTTAAGCAAACCACTTAGCAGCGTGAACATTGCGCCCCGCCGGAAAACAAACGCCCTCAGAACATCAAGCCAACTTCCAAAATAGCCATGTCAAAGTTCAGGCTGCCATTATCCAAACTGAGGAATTCCCTGCTATACGTTCCCCGGGTAAAAACGGCATTGTTGATATCCCAACGGAAACCCACACCCAGGTTATAGGAGATTTCTGACGCCGTGTAGGTCTTCCAGTCAGAAACACAGATGTACCCCCACCAAGGGTCCCACCAGCAAATGACTCCCGGTGGCCCGGAAGGGACGTTTGAATCCACTTTTGTCCAGCCCACACCTGCGGCCACGAACGGTGTGAATGCACCTTCACTGAAGTTATAGGTTACATTCAACTGGTGTGAATACTTTGTCATGGAATGTTCAAAAGTTTGCGGGAGAATCTCAGTATCTTCAGGTGTTATGACTGCCACGTAATCGGGTTCTGCGGACAGGAGCCGGTACGCCAGGTTCCAATGCGAAGTCCAGTTCCAGCCGACGCTGAAACCCCAGCCCACCTGACTGTCAACATCAAGCGAGGCACCACCCTCGGTACTCTCTTCGATGCCATTCTGGTAATTCAGAATCACGCTGGCTTCAAAACGCGTATCTCTCGAACCCGAGGGGGAGCGCTCTTTTCTCTGGTGATCATACTGGGCCAAAACTGTCGAACTGGTGACAATTAACAGGGCAATCATGGCTACGCGTTTTAACATGTTGTAATTCCTGACGTATACGTTTATCGGGACCGTTAACGGCATTGTCTTTGTCAAAGGTTGACGCAGATTGTAAATGAAGCGGCGTGACATGTGTGTAATTATGAGATGGCTTCTAGTATCCTTAGCATCCTGCTTCCCCCGGGTAGCAGGGCGCTGTTTGATAGCTGGTCACTGACCCTCAAGATAAAGGAATACAGACGCAATGACTTTCGTTGTTACTGAAAACTGCATCAAGTGTAAGTATACGGACTGTGTAGAAGTCTGCCCCGTGGATTGTTTCCACGAAGGACCAAACTTCCTGGTTATCGACCCGGAAGAATGCATCGATTGCACCCTGTGTGAACCGGAGTGCCCAGCAGAAGCTATTTATCCTGAAGATGACCTGCCACAGGGTCAGGAACACTTCATTGAACTCAATGCCGAGCTTTCGCTGGTTTGGCCGGTTATCACCGAGGCTAGAGAACCAGCGGAGGATGCCGCAGAATGGGATGGTAAGCCGGACAAACTACCATTGTTGGAGCGCTAGCCCAAGCCAGCCAGGCTAGCCCAGGCGATCCATAAAAATTCCCAGCACGTGCTCAGCACCGGCGGTATCAACCGCTTCACCCGTACCGAAGAGCAGGTAGACCCGCGTATTGTCGCCATCGGGCCTGATGCTGGTCATGAAAGTGCCCGAGAAATTAAATGGTTTATCGCGCCAGAACGCCATATTGGAGAAAAAGCCATCATCCGGCGTGGTCTGTTGGTAGTGGAATTTGTGCGCACCTGAATCATCCGCCTCTATAAGCCTCATTCCGCTACGCTCAATGGCGTAACGCAACCTTCGAACGACACTTTCCGGCGTATCTTTAACCAGCAGATAAACACCATCAGCAGACCACGCCATATAGGTACCCGATTCCTTTCTGCCTGCCGTGTTCGCCACAAGTGGGGGTTTCGGTTCCAACTCATCACCAACCGGCTTTCGCATACCTGGTGAGCTAATGACGACCGGTGGTGAAGAGCCCTGGGGCGTATCCAGACCTGCGGGTATTTTCAGCGGTTCGTACTCGGCACTCGCCACGTACTCCGGTTCGTTCTGGCCAAACCAGCTGCAGCCGGAGAACACAACAATCAAGGCGAAAATTATTGCTGTGCGGTAAAAAGAAATCATCATATCAGCCCCAGTTGTAGCAGACCTTGCTCAAGTTTTTCGTGGTGTTTTTCGTTTAACGGCAGCAGGGGCAATCGAATACCAGGCCCGCAAAGCGCCATCCTATGCAATGCCCATTTTACAGGTATGGGATTGGTTTCCAGTGACAGTATGCCGTATAAATGGCGCAAGGTGTCATCAATTTCAACCGCTCCCGGCCAATTATTGTCCGCCGCGTTCCGGCACATATTGCTGAACCTGCCTGGTACCAGGTTCGCCGCCACTGAAACCACGCCTGCAGCACCCTGGTTCAACGCTGCCAGGCAACTCGGGTCATCACCACTGAGAACGGCCAGGGAATCACCGCACAACTCGATCAGCCTGCGAACCCTGTCCATGTCCCCGACCGCCTCCTTGATGGCGATGAACTCATCACGGCAAGCTAACTCCGCGACTGTTTCCGGACTGATATCCACCCCGGTCCGGGACGGAACGTTGTAAATCACCAATGGCAATTCAGCTGCATCGGCCAATGCATTGTAATGCGCCAACAAGCCAGACTGCATCGGACGGTTATAGTAAGGGGTCACCACCAGTGCAGCATCGGCACCAAAACGGGCCGCCGTGTTGGTGTGTTCGATGGCCCTTCTCGTATCAGCACCACCCGTTCCTGCCAGCACCGGTATCCTGGCGGACACCTGCTCAACCACGCTGGACAATACCTGGATAAACTCTTCACCGCTTAGTGTTGCGGATTCACCCGTGGTTCCGGCGACGACGATAGCATCGGTGCGTGACTCCAGGTGCAGATCAACCAAACCCTCGAGCGCAGGGAAATCAACTTTCCCATCTGCGTCCATGGGTGTTACCAGTGCAACGATACTGCCGTGGAGCATACAAATCCTGTACGGTTCAAGCGTGGCGCAATAGTACTTGCGGACCCTGTGACTGACAAGTATCCTGCCAGAAAGAAACGGAAATCAAGCTCCGGATCGTTGTTTGAACTGCAACAATCTGCCATTCCAAAGGGAGTGCTTATGGTCAGCGTAGGAAAGCGCGTAAAAAATTTCACCCTCCCCGCCACAGGCGATCAAAATCTGTCATTGAACGACTTCGAAGGCCATAATCTCATTATTTATTTCTACCCGAAGGACAACACTCCCGGTTGTACGCGCGAAGGCCAGGACTTCCGTGACCTGTACCCACAATTTGTGGCCGCCGGCACAGACATCGTCGGTGTCTCGAGGGATTCCGTGCGCACCCACGAGAACTACAAAAGCAAACACGAATTTCCTTTCCACCTGTTATCCGACAGCGAGGAAATATTGTGCAAGCAATTTGACGTGATCAAGGAAAAGAAGCTGTATGGCCGCACTTACATGGGGATCGAGCGCAGCACTTTCCTGCTGGGACCCGATGGCACCCTGCTCGAAGAATGGCGCAAGGTACGGGTGCCCGACCACGCGCAGGCTGTACTCGATGCCGTAAAAGACCGGTCCTGAGCCGCAACCTCCTTGCACAAACCGGCAAATCTCACCGATAAGGAACGCCCCTGATGGGAAAAAATAAACGTCTTTATGTTCTTGATACCAATGTCCTGATGCACGACCCGACGTCGATGTTCCGTTTCGAGGAACACGATGTCTTCCTGCCGATGATCGTGCTGGAAGAACTGGATGCCGCCAAGAAAGGCCTGACCGAGGTTTCCAGAAACGTGCGCCAGGTCAGCCGTTTCATCGGTGAAATGATGGGTACCCAGGGTGTTGCCAGCCTGGAACAGGGACTGGAACTAATCATGCCGCACGGTCTGGAACTGCCAGCCCCGCACGGCCGCTTGTATTTTCAGACCCGGCCGACGAAGACCCACCCCAGCCTGTTGAGTGAAGGCTCCTTCGCCGATAACGAGATACTCAGCACCGTGCTGGCGATGCGGGAAAACGATGACAACCGGGAAATCGTGCTGGTCTCCAAGGACATCAACCTGCGGATCAAAGCCGCAATCCTGAACGTGCCCGCAGAAGATTATTACAACGACCGTGCGCTGGATGACGTTGACCTGCTGTACAAGGGCATGACAGTGGAGGATGAAACATTCTGGGAACGCTACCCGGAAGTGGATTCCTGGAATGAAAACAGTGCAACCTATTACCGCATCAAACGGATCGAGGGCGATGACTGGTTTCCCAACCAGTGCGTCGTAATCGGTGAAGGTGACGGCAGCATCGAGGCCATGGTGGTCGGGGTGGATGCGGGTTTTACCGTGCTCAAGCTGGTCACGGACTACCACTCCGGGAAAAATTCCGTCTGGGGTATCCAGGCCCGCAACCGTGAACAGAATTTTGCCCTGAACCTGCTGATGGATCCCGAGATTGATTTTGTCACGCTGATGGGTATCGCCGGCACGGGCAAGACCTTGCTGACACTGGCTGCCGGCCTGGCCCAAACCCTGGACGAGAAGGTTTACAACGAGGTTGTCGTGACCCGGGCCACGGTTTCCATCGGTGACGAAATCGGTTTCCTGCCGGGTACCGAGGAAGAGAAGATGACCCCGTGGATGGGTGCGCTGACCGACAACATCGAGGTGCTGACCCAATCGGATGAGGGCGGGGACTGGGGGCGTGCCGCCACCAACGACCTGTTGGCCAACCGGATCAAGGTGCGTTCGATGAGCTTCATGCGTGGCCGTACTTTCCTGAACCGTTATGTCATCATCGACGAGGCACAGAACATCACGCCCAAGCAGATGAAAGCCCTGTTGACCAGGGCCGGGCCGGGCACCAAGATGATCTGTCTCGGCAACGTGGCCCAGATCGACACGCCCTACCTGACCGAGACCACCTCGGGGCTGACCTTTGCCGTGGACCGCTTCAAAAAATGGGCGCATTCGGCGCACATAACCTTGCAACGTGGGGAACGCTCGCGGTTAGCGGATTTTGCCTCCGAGGCGCTTTAAGGGAGCTCTGGCCTACCCACTGCAGAGTGAAATACGCCAACTCAGTACCCTGTCTTGTTTTAAGGACACGTCGTTCTGGCTGCGCCGGGCGTTCCTTCCCGGGACACGCTCAAGCCATCCGTGGGCGCTCGGTAATTCGTATCCCGACGAATTACGGTCCCGGCTAAGGAACACCCCGGCACAGCTTCATGGGCAGCTTCAGCAAACCCCTTGACCTTTAATCGCGACCGATTGCGCCGGTTGCTCCTACATAGGAACTCGGTGGTTCACCGGTGTGGGCGACCTCTGAGCACCGAATCCTGAGAGTCGTTAGGGGGGAATGTGCGGGATGCACATTTCAGGCCGACCAGGGCAGGACGCCCTGTGAGGCCGGCCCCGTTAAGACGGCTCGAAGGAGAGGGTAGCCCGCAGGGCTGCGGGGCCGGGAGCCCCACACCGGTGAACCACCGGGTGAGTAACTGAAACAGAATCACGGCCAGAGGCCGCTCACATATACTGCCTCCACAATCCTGGGGAAAGAGTACTAGGGCCAGCTTTATGCGTATCAATCAGGCAGGTTGTTCAGGCGCCTCTTCCGGCGTGTCTTCTTCATCCGGGTTCCGCGGCCAGGCTTTCATTACCGCCTGGACAACGGTGGCCAGCGGGATGGCGAAGAAAACGCCCCAGAAACCCCACAGACCGCCAAACACGAGGATCGCAACAATGATGGCCACGGGGTGCAGGTTCAGGGCTTCGGAGAACAGCAACGGCACCAGCACGTTGCCGTCCAGGGCCTGGATGATGGCATAGGCAATCATGACCTGGCCAAAGCTCCAGCCCCAACCCCACTGGAAAAAGGCTACAAAGGCAATCGGAAAGGTGACGACCGCGGCGCCGACGTATGGTATCAACACCGAGAAACCGACCATCGTCGCCAACAGCGCCGAGTACTGCAGGCCCAGTGAAACAAAGGTGATGTAGCTCACACCACCGACGATGACGATTTCACCCGCCTTGCCACGAACGTAGTTGGCAATCTGGGCTTCAACATCGGCCCACACGGATGACACCAGGTGGCGCTCATCAGGCAGGTAACCCTTGAACCAGTCGACCAACTGGTCCTTGTCCTTGAGCAGGAAAAACACCAGTACCGGGATCAATACCAGCAATACCAGCAGGCCCACGATATTGCCAACCGAGGCCAGTGACCAGGTCAGGAACTGCTGCCCGGTGGTCGCCAGTTCATTGCCGGCCCCGGTGATCAGGTTCTGTACCTGTTCCTCGGTTACCATTTGCGGGTATCGTTCGGGCAGTTGCTGCAACAATTCTGTGCCCTGCGTAATGTAGTTTGGAATTTGCTGCACCAGTTGCGTCAACTGGCGGATCAACTTCGGTACCAGGCCAAACAAGAGAAAAAACAGGCAGGCGAGAAACAACAGGAACACCAGCGACACCGATGCCAGCCGGGGCAGACCCAGTTTGGTAAACCGCACAACCACCGCTTCGAGCAGGTAGGCGATCACGATACCGGCAAACACCGGCGCCAGCATGCGACCGAGACCGGCCACGATCGCCACACCCACGATCAGCACGATTCCGAGTATCACGACCTGCGGGTCGGAAAATGTCCGCTTGAACCACGAAGTAAGCAGATTCATGAATGGGTTTCCCGACAGATAAAGTTAAGTGTTCCGGTAAGACCGGTCAGGTTCAGGATTTCAGGAGGGCGGAACGGGTGCGTTTTAGAAATCCCAGGTCCAGAACGCTTCGAGTTCAAGATCCCGACCCAGTTTGTCTGTGGTGATACCCAACACATTCCCGCCAAAGGCGTATTCAGCCGGTGCGTAAGCAGCGTTGAAATTGAAGTGGCTGGTCATGCTCATGCGACGGCTGTAACCGATCGTCATGGCATTCTGCGCCAGGTCGGCATCGATCGCCTGGCTCAGGACTCTTGAGCTGGGCAACGGCTGTGACCGCGAACTGAAATCAATATTCCAGGACGTGCCCTTGTTATCTGTCCAGGCCCAACCGACAGAGTAAACGGTCAGGTCGTTCCAGGAGAACGACGGGCTGGTCGAGTCACCCAGTAACGACAGGAAACGGCCAGGCAGGTTACGGCTGGCAAATGCCCCGACTTCACTGTACATGACCCTTTCAACCGAGAAATTCAGCCACGACTGGTCGCTGGCCTGGAAGGCCAGGCCAAGGCGTGCACGGGCGGGGATATCCAGGTCCGCCGGCTGTGAGTAAACACCCCGGTAATTGGCAAATTCGTCCATGTTGATACGTGAACGGAAACCCGCATCCAGTGTCACGTGATCGCCGAGTTCGCTGCGCAAGGCCAGGCTGACGCCGGCCCCGTAACCGGTCTCCAGGTAGGGATCATAGGCAACCTGCCTGAAACTGGCTGGCAAGGCTTATTATAAGCGTGCAAACCGAGGCCGGATACGCCGTAACTCTGGGTTGCAAACACCGCCGACACACCGATCAACTGGTTGTCGTTCAACTGGTGCAACAAACCGGGTGAAACCAGCTTGCGCTCCAGGCCAACTGTCCCGGAACTCATGAATGGCTCAAAGCCCTGCATGACCATCTGGTCTGAATAATGCCAGTCGATTTCGAACCTGAGGAATGTTTCCGGTTCGCCCAGGATTTCCTTGGCAAAAAACGGCAGGATCAATTCGGAATGTTCATTGATCCAGGAAATGTGCATTGGTTCTGCCGCCGGATCCAACAGGTAGTCGGGTGTCAGTTCCTGGGCCAGGTAGTCCTGCCAGGGGCCCAGTTCGAAGCCCAGCACGTAAAACGGTGTAAGACCCGCGCCACCGGCGCTGAAACCGGCCATCGGCAAGCCTGAAACACGCGCAGCAGAAAGCGCAGGGAGCATCCCCAGCACCATCAATAACACTGCCAAACTACGTAATTTCATCACCGATGTAACGGCCCCACATGCATCTGTTTGCAATTATGCAGAAATATGGCAGGAAAACCACAAAATGTCAATGTAAAAATCCCGTTAAGTGGTTTTACATCGCCCTATAGGTTTCAAATCAGAAATGTATTATAACAAACTGTTTTATATTGAAAAAAACATCAGGGGAAAATATGGCCGGCTTTTCCGCCCGGCTTTGCCCTGGCGCGCTGTGCGGGAAATTACGTTGCGGTTTTGCAACAAGGGTTTGCCCGGCTTCAGAAACCGCTTTTTCTTAGGCCGGCGAATACCACTACGAAAAATGGCTGCCCGGCAGTCGAACCTCAGGCGGCCACCGTTAAACGACCTTCCATGTCCAGCTCAACCAGCTCGGTGTAACCACCGATCGGTTTACCGTCAATCAGGATTTGAGGAACCGTGTAGCCGCCGGTCAGTTCATGCATTTCCCTTTCCGCAGCCGCATTTCCCTGCACGGGAATTTCCTCGTAATCAAGGCCCCGCTTGGACAGTAAACGCTTGGCTGCAAAACAAAAGGAACAATAAGCCTTGGTGTAAATTTTGATTTGCATGGTCTCTTGTACCTGTACCAGGTCTCTGCAATTTTCAAGATACGGATACTGCAACAGTCTGTCCGGTACCCATGGCTCAAACAACGGGGCTTCCTAAACGGCTAATCCACGTTAAACTAGAAGCATCCAGACGAACAAACGGTCATCGGCAGTGTCACAGATACGATGCCGTCAGTCTCAAGGAAAGCATGGTTTCGGTCAAGCAAAAACACGGGTTGTTGAAACGAATACTGATCACGCTCATGGTAGCGGCAGTAAGCCTGTCCAGCATTGCCCAGACAGGCCGCGTTGAATTGCCCGAACTCGGCAATTCGGCAAGCGATGTTCTCTCCGATAGCGAAGAGCGTGAATACGCGGAAAACCTGGTACGCCAGTTGCGCGCCTATAACCTTTTGGTCGAAGACCCCTTGATCATTGATTTCTTTTCCGACATGGGTTTCAACCTGGCTTCACACAGCGATCAGCCGGGCGCCGCCTTCACCTTCGTAGTGATGGACCAGGACGTGATCAACGCTTTTGCTGCCCCGGGCGGTGTCATCGCCCTGCACAGCGGGTTGATCCTGCTGGCGGAAACACAGGACGAGGTCGCCGGTGTACTGTCACACGAGATCGCCCATATTACCCAGCTACACATGTACCGCGCTTTCGAGAAAGGCAAAACCATGAGTATTTTGGCCATGCTGGCGATGATGGGCGTGATCCTGGCCAGTGGTGGTAACAGTGACGCGATTACCGGTGCTGTCGTGGGAGCACAGGCGATCGTCGCGCAGGCCCAGATCAACTTCACACGCCATAATGAAGTCGAGGCTGACCGGGTGGGCATCAGGACTCTCGCTGCCAGTGGATACGACCCCCAGGGCATGGCCGATTTCTTCCAGAAAATGAGCCAGACCACCCGTGCAAATGGCGAGGGCCCACCCGAATTCCTGCGCACTCACCCGGTTTCCGTAAACCGCATCGCCGAGGCCGAGGCCCGCATACACAGCTTGCCTGAAGTCGAAAAGTCCGAGGGTGAACAGTTCTACATCGTCCAGGCCAGGCTCAGGGCCTTGCTGGAAAGGGATCCAAACAAGGCGATCGAGCATTTTGAAACCGAACTGGCGAAAGAACTCAGTCAGGCGCGCAGGACCGGCAACCTTTACGGGCTGGCCATGGCAAGACAACGCAACACGGAATACGATCAGGCCAGGGCGATACTCAGCCAATTGCTGGAACAGGAACCGGACGGCTTGGCATTTCAGTTACAAATGGCCAGGCTGCACCTGGATACCGGAAAGCATCAACAAGCCATCGATACACTGGAAACGCTGCATCACAACTTCCCGGGCAACCGGGCAATCGCATATGAATACGCCAGGGCCCTGCTGGAACAGGACACCCCGGAGATGTCGAACAAAGCCAGCGCGGTGTTGAAGCAGCAACTGGTCTCAAGGACAAACGATCCGGCCCTCTACGCACTCTACGCGCAGGCGGCGAGCCAGGCCGGCGACGATGTCCGGGCGACGGAAGCCATCGCGGAATCCTATTACCAGCGCGGCGGGACAGAAGAAGCCATCACACAACTGGAGAGCCTGGAAAGACGTGCAGACCTCAATTATTACCAGCGGGCCAGGGTCAGCGCGAGGCTGATGGAATTGCGTATTGAACAGCAAGGGGACGATAACTAGAGGTCAACGTATTCAAACCCTTGCTTTGACCACATTCCCCATTGTCATGAAACTGTCATAAACCCTCATATAATGGATGAGATGAGTACGTTCGTAATGTAACTTATCTGTGAAAAGAGCTTGTGACTGAAAAGCAAATCAGCGTATTGGTAGTTGATGACGAATCCGCGATCCGGGAAATGATCCGCTTCGGCCTGGTCAAATCCGGCATGGCGGTGCGATGCGCTGACAGTGGCCGGGAAGCACTGCTGCGGATTAACGAAGAGTCACCCGATATCATATTGCTCGATTGGATGATGCCAAATATGAGCGGCCCGGAGCTGACCCGCCGCCTGCGTAAAGACCCCGTGACGGAAGACATCCCCATTATCATGTTGACCGCGAAGGTTTCCGAGGACGACAAGGTCATCGGTCTGAATGCCGGTGCGGACGACTACATCGTCAAGCCGTTCTCTCCCAGGGAGCTGATCGCCCGGATAAATGCCGTGTTGCGCAGGGTCAACCCGGGTGGTGAAGACGGCAGAATCAGGGCCGGCGTCATTACCATGGATACTGCGGCCCGCCAGGTATACCTGGCAGAGGAGCCGGTGCACGTCGGGCCCACCGAGTACCGCCTGCTCGAGTTTTTCATAACTCACATCAACCGCTCCTACAGCCGCGCCCAGTTACTCGATCACGTCTGGGGAACCAACGTCTACCTCGAAGAACGTACCGTGGACGTACATATCCGGCGTCTGAGGAAAATCCTGGCAGTTGCAGACCTTGACCACTACATACAAACGGTACGCAGCCATGGTTACCGCTTCGTGATCGGGGACTGAGCGTTCCCCGCTGTGAACCATGATTAAATCTGACTGGACATATCACCTGACCCGCCTGGCTAGCGGTACGGTGCTGGCGCTGCTGATCGGCTGGTGGTCCGGACACCTGGTGCTGATACCAGGCGTATTCCTGCTCCTGTACCTGGCCTGGCACCTCGCCAACAGTTTTCGTCTTTACTTGTGGCTGCAATCGTGGGATACGGAGCCGCCGGAAAGCTTTGGCATGTGGGCGGATATATTCGATCGCATTGCAGACTTGCAAAAACAGAACACGAAACGCAACCGGCAATACCAGGAAGCCATCGACGATTTCAGGGGTATGGCCGATGCTTTTCCGGACGCTACGCTGGTCATTGACAGCAACGATATCATCCGGTGGTTTAATGACTCGGCGATAAAACTGTTGGATCTGCACCCCCCTGCTGACCAGGGCCAACTTGTAAGCAACCTGATAAGGGAGCCAGCCTTTGCCGAGTGGCTTGCAGTGCAGGACCAGATACAAAGCACACTGGACATTACCTGCCCCACCGATGACAACATCAAGCTGCAAATCAGTGCTGTTCATTTCAGGAATAACCAGCGCCTGTTGATCCTCAGGGACATTACCGATGTACACAACATGGAACGCATGCGGCGTGACCTGGTGGCCAACGTGTCCCACGAACTGCGTACCCCGCTGACCGTTCTGCTGGGCTACCTGGAAATACTGGAATCCCAGCAAGGTGAACCCGACCCGGACGCCATTAAACGCATGTTCAAACAGGCTCGCCAGATGCACGCCCTGCTGGATGATCTGCTCGAACTTTCCAGGCTGCAGGATACAGAAAAGCAGGACGGTACCGATGATGTGGATATTCCCGCCATGCTTGCCCAGGTCGCCGAGCAGGCAGAAGACTTGAGCAATGGCCGGCACAAGCTGCACTTCGAAATCGAGCCAGGGCTGAAATTACGTGGTGTCGAGGCCGATCTGAAAAGTGCGTTTCAGAACCTGGTCGTCAACGCAATCAACTACACACCAGAAAAAGGCAGCATCACAGTCTCCTGGCAGGAAATTTCCAAGGGGCTGGTATTCAGCGTCAAGGATACCGGCGTCGGTATCCCGCACCGCGATATTCCGCGCATTACCGAGCGCTTCTACCGTGTAGGTGATGACCGCAGCCGCAAGACGGGCGGCACAGGGCTTGGGCTTGCGATCGTTAAACACGTCCTGAACACACACGACGCCAGGCTCGAAATCCGTAGTGAACTCGGTGTTGGTAGCGAATTCCGCTGCGTTTTCCCGAGCGGCAGAAAAGGCCTGAAATCCTGATCTGACCAACATTTCCACATTCTATTGTTGATTTGTAATAAGTCTGCAATGTGTCACACAACTGTCATGTTCACGCAATACCATGCGAAACACTGGCCAACAATCCAGATTTCAACCTGCATATAACTCCAGGAGGAGTGATGAATATGAAATACCGTATTGCTGCACTACTTGCGACAGCAACTCTTTTACATGCGTCAGCCGTATTTGCCCAGGCCAAGGTGGATGAAAACCTGCCTGAGTATGACAAAACCAGCGGTGTCTCCGGCAACCTGTCCAGTGTAGGTTCGGATACGCTTGCCAACCTGATGACCTTGTGGGCCGAATCCTTCAAGAAGCACATACCCGAACGTCAATATCCAGATCCAGGCAGCCGGTTCCTCGACAGCACCGCCTGCGCTGACTGAAAACACCTCGAACCTCGGCCCCATGAGCCGCCTGATGAAGGACAAGGAAGTAGAGGATTTTGAGAAAAAATTCGGCTACAAGCCAACCCCTGTCGCCGTGGCGATAGACGCCCTGGCTGTTTTCGTGCACAAGGACAACCCGATCAAGGGTTTGACCATCCCACAGGTTGACGCAATATTTTCGTCCACGCGTACCTGCGGCGACCCCAAAGACATTAGCAATTGGGGTGAACTTGGTCTGACCGGTTCCTGGGCGGGCCGTGAAATCCAGCTATATGGCCGTAATTCGGTTTCCGGAACCTATGGCTATTTCAAGAGCAGGGCATTGTGTAAAGGTGACTTCAAAAACACCGTCAACGAACAGCCAGGGTCAGCATCCGTTGTTCAGTCTGTAAGTGCATCTGTAAATGGTATTGGTTATTCAGGCATCGGTTACACGACCTCATCGGTACGTGCGATACCGCTGTCACGCGAAACAGGGAAAGAGTTTGTTTCTGCCAGCCCCAAAAATGCAATCGCTGGTACGTATCCTCTTGCACGCTTCCTGTATGTCTATGTCAACAAGGAACCCGGCAAGCCACTACCGCCACTTACTGCTGAATTCATCAAGCTGGTACTGTCCCGTGCAGGCCAGGAAGTGGTTGTAAAAGACGGCTATATCCCGTTACCGGCCAAGGTTGCCGAGCGCGAACTGGCTAAAATCCGGTAAATCATGCAAAGAGCAATCCGACAAAGGAATCAATCATGATGACTTTCAAGAAAACGCGATACCTGGTCGCGACCACCCTATTCGCTTTGCTGCTTTTATCGCCGGTAGTAACCCAGGCGGCAACAGATGAAGACCTGGCTGCCATGCGTGAACAACTGATGGCCCTGACCAGGCGCCTGGACCGCCTTGAGGCCGAAAACCGTGAACTGGCTGCCGCCAATGCGGAGATGGCGCAAAATAACCAGCAAACCGCCTTCGCCGTGGCAGCAGTCAGTGAAAAAACTGACGCGGTTGCAGCCGAGGTCGAGGAACAGGCGGCAGAAACCAGCTGGACGGACAAGATGTACTGGAAAGGTGATTTCCGTTACCGCTTTGAAAGCTTCGATATCGAGGGGAAACCGGATCGCGACCGCAACCGTGTGCGTGCCCGCGCAGCACTCATTGCCGATGTAACACCGACTGTCCAGGTTGGACTTGGCCTGGCAACCGGCGGGGACGATCCCGTTTCATCAAACCAGACTCTCGGTGGCGGCGGTTCCACCAAGGACCTCAGGCTTGACCTGGCTTATTTTGACTGGGCCGGACTGGAAAATAGCCACATTTATGGTGGTAAATTCAGTAACTACATCCACAAGGCTGGCAAAAACGCCCTGCTCTGGGACGGTGACTGGCGGCCGGAAGGCACTGGTATCGAGTGGGCCAACGGTATGTTCTTCGCCAATGCCTTGGGTACCTGGATCGAAAGTGACAGCAATAAAGGACAGTCATTTGCCTACCTGACCCAAGCGGGCATCTCGGTACCCCTTGGAGATGCGCTGAAGCTGACCACCGGTATCGGTTACCACAATTTTGATACCAAGGGCAGTGGATCCTACTTTGGTGATGATGACGATTTCTTCGGCAACAGCTTTGATCCCGTCACCAAGACCTATTTGTACGACTATGAAGAATTCGAGCTGTTTGCCGACCTGGGTTTCAAGCTGTTCGATCTGCCTGCATCGGTCTTCGCCAATTATGTACAGAACCAGGCGGCCGATGACAATGACACGGCCTATGCCTTCGGTATGAAACTTGGCTCGGCCAAAAGTAAGGGCCAATGGGAATTTGGCTATGTCTACCAGAAGCTCGAAGCAGATTCGGTCCTCGGCCTGCTGACAGACTCCGATTTCGGCGGCGGCGGTACGGATTCAAAGGGCCACATCCTCAAGGGCGCCTATGCCATTGACAAGAATTTCAATGCCGGTTTCACCTATTTCATCAACGACGTCGGTCTTGAAGCAGATGACACGATTGACTTTAAACGGTTGCAGCTGGACCTGGTATTCAAATACTAGGGCTTGCTGCAGGGGCTGGCGGCATAAACCAGCTCACTGCGTGTAAAACGGGTCCTATCGGACCCGTTTTACTTTAGAATGTATTCAAATTTTTGGCTGAATTTCCCGGTTTTCCATTATCTGAACTGCATGAATCGTCGTCTGCACCAAGACTTTGCGCTCCCCATACTGATAGTGCTTTTTGCAGTATCCGCCCCGCTGTTGGCGCAGGAAACACCGGAAACCGCCCTGGAGGAAGTTACAGAAATCATCGACAAAGAAGCAACCGAAGCAACCACGGATTTACGCGAGTCGGTGCATGAAAACCTCGAGTCCATTCAACAGGATGTTGAAACAAGCAATACACTGAAAACAACCCAGGAAACGCTGGAGGCGGCGCGTGAACAGCAACAGACAGCTGAGTCCGCTTCACAACAAGCCCCGGCCCCGGTTGAACCAGAGTTTGAGCCGGCCGGCCAGGATTCAGTGGAACAGGTCGTTGAAGAGAAGTCATTTGTTGATTACCTTCAAACCATCCCGGCCTATCTGCAATCCGTTCCTGAAAGGGTGCCGTTTATCCGCGAACGGGGTCTGATATTTTTTGGCCGGACGGAACTGGATTACGCACACTACACATCGGGGATTACCAGCAGCGATTCGGGGTTCAGGGTTCGAAGTATACGTGCCGGGCTGGCCAAGGCGTTTCCGCGCAGCGTTTCCATGAAGGCGGAAATTGACCTGACGGACGGTGACAGCAATTTTGCCGACCTGTACGTGCGCTACCGTCATGCACGCTGGGGATTGTTGACCGCGGGTAACCAGCGGGTTGCCCAGACACTGGTCAACCAGACATCCAGGATTTCACGCACCTTTATGGAAGAACCGTTGCCCGCCGAGGCTTTTGGCCTTGGCCGGAGACTGGCCCTGGGATGGGATGTACACAAACCAAAGGCGGGTCTTCATGTCACCCTGTTCGGACCAGATCTTAACCGTAGCATCGGTGATTCCGGTCTCGCCGGCCGGGCATATTTCAATCCGACCAGGAGCCGATTCAGCCTGTTCCATATCGGTGCTTCCCTGGTCTCGGAAAACATGAGCCGCAAGACGCGCTTTTTCTCCCACCCCGAGTCACGTGTTACCAATAAGAGGCTGGTGGATACGGGAATATATGAGGATATCACCCAACAATATATTGGCGCTCTGGAAATAGCCGGTGCCCGGGGCTCGTTCATGTTTCGCGGTGAGTACTTCTTTGCAAAATGGAAGCGAACAGACAATGAAAATCCCGCTTTCTCGGGTTACTACATACAGGCAAGCAAAGTACTCACCGGTGAATCCTTCAATTACACCCAGGGTAAATTTGTCCGCATCCGCCCACAGAACCCCAGGGGGGCCTGGGAAGTAGCGGCCCGCTATTCCAACGTGAACCTGAACGACCAGGACGTAACAGGCGGCAAGGAGAAAAACCTGACTATCGGTCTGAATTGGTACGCCCCAGCCAACCAGTTCCGCGTTATGTCCAACCTTATTTTTGTCCGTACGGATAAATACGCAGGCAACGAAGACCCGACCATTTTCCAGTTAAGGGCACAGTTCCACTGGTAAATACGACCTTTACAGCCTGAGTTCACCAACGCTTCAATCGCAAGCATCATGCATTAGGTTATGAGCGGGGAAATGGGTATGTCCTGCTGAGACACGCTGTGGATACATCCCTGTAAGCTCTTCCACAACATCCATGTTGTGGAAGGTCTCAGCAGGACATACCTCAAATCCCCGCATCCCGTCTGTCGGATGCCCGTTAACAGCTTATAATCACCTCCGTGGACCCAAACCCAAAACAGGAAACCTACGCCGCAGTTGACCTCGGCAGTAACAGCTTCCACATGCTGGTCGCCAGGCGTGAACACGGTGAGTTACGCGTCCTGGACCGCATCAGGGAAATGGTCAGGCTGGGTGGCGGACTGGATGCGGCCGGCAACCTGGACCCGGACACCCGGCAACGTGCGTTGGAATGCCTGGGCCGTTTTGGTCAGCGTCTGCGCGGTATCCCGGCGGAAAATGTCCGCTCCGTAGGCACACAGACGTTCCGGCGTTTACGCGATGCCAATGAGTTCCTGCAAGCATCCGAGCAGGCTCTGGGTTGTCCGGTAGACATCATTGCCGGCCGTGAAGAAGCCCGACTGGTCTACCTCGGTGTCACACAATGGGTAACCGGGGATGCGCAAAAGCAGTTGGTCATGGATATCGGTGGCGGCAGTACCGAGTTGATTATCGGTGAAGGTTTTGAGCCACTGGAGATGGAAAGCCTGCAATTCGGCTGTGTTTCGGTAACCAGGCGTTTTTTTGCCGACGATAAAATCACCAGGAGACGCCTGCACAAGGCCCGCCGTGCAGTACTCGGCGAATTACAGGATATCCAGTCCACCTACCGCAGGCATGGCTGGCAAACCGCCGTTGGCTCTTCCGGCACTATCCGTTCGGTGGCAGCGATCTGCCAGGCAAATGGCTGGTGTGAGAACAGGATTACCCGCGAAGCACTGGAGAAACTTCAGACACGGGTACTGTCCTTTGGCAGCATTCCTGAAATCCGTATCGATGGTCTCAGCGAGCGGCGGGCACCGGTTTTCATCGGCGGACTGGCCGTCCTGCAGGCCTGTTTCGAGGCACTGGGAATAGACGAATTACTGGTATCGCCATTTGCCCTGCGTGAGGGTCTGCTGCATGACTTGCTGGGCCGCATGGAACACCGCGACCCACGTGACAAGGCCATTGCGGCGCTGGCTTCACGCTTTGCCGTTGACCGCGCACAGATAGCCAGGGTACAGCACACGGCATTACATCTATTTGACCAACTATCCGGGAACCTGGTCCGTTCAGCGGTTGCCTGCAGGGAGATGCTGGGATGGGCTGCAGAACTGCATGAAATCGGCCTGGGCCTGTCCCACGCCAGTTACCAACAGCACTCCCGCTACCTGGTGGGCGCATCAGACCTGGCCGGATTTACACGCCAGGAGCAACAGTTTCTCGCCACATTAGTCGGGCACCAGCGACGTGATATCCCCGGAGATTATGCTGCCGGACTGCCGAAACGCATGAACGAGCCGCTACGTATGGCCCTGTTGTGCATCCGCCTTGCGTGGATCTTCTGCCGGACCCGGGAAGATGACGCCATTCCGGAAACCCGCATCAAGCTGACCGGCAAGACGGTCTGCCTTGTATTACCGCAGGACTGGATGGACAACCACCCCCTGACCATCGCTGATCTCGACTACGAGGAACAGGCACTGAAAACGATTGGCCTGCAACTGGAAATCGAATACACCACCCATGAATCCAACTGAGCACTGGCGACCGGCCAACAGTATCGAGACGCTGGGCAAAAGGGCCACCCTGCTGAAGGATATACGCGACTTCTTCAGTGAATGTGGTGTCATGGAGGTTGAAACCCCGTTATTGTCCAGGGCAGGTAATAGCGATCCCGAAATACAATCCATTGGCACCGATGACGGCGGTTTTTTGCGCACCTCGCCTGAGTTTGCGCTCAAACGCCTGCTGGCTGCCGGCAGCGGGGATGTATTCGAGCTGGGACGGGTGTTCCGGGCCGGTGAATCCGGGCGCACACACAACCCGGAGTTCACCATGCTCGAGTGGTACCGGACCGGCTTCACCTACCATGAACTGATGGACGAGGTTGCTGCGCTGGTCAGGTATTGCGGCCGTGGCGGGCTTGACGGGTGGCCGGTTGAAAAAATCGCTTACAGGGATCTCTTTGCACGTCACCTGGACATCGACCCGTTCACGGCGAATACAGCAGCGTTAGCCGCAGCGGCCGGCAAGCACGGTGTGACGGGCATGGAACTGGAACGCCGCCCATGGCTGGACCTGCTGATGAGTCTCGTCATCCAGCCCGCTTTGTCCAAACAGCAACTGACATTCGTATTTGATTACCCTGCTGACCAGGCCGCCCTGGCCAGGGTGCGGCAACAATCACCGCCGGTGGCCGAGCGGTTTGAACTCTACCTCGGGCAGATTGAACTCGCCAACGGCTACCAGGAACTGACCGATGCCACGGAGCAACGGCAGCGTTTTACGACAGAAAATGCCCTGCGCTCAGAGCGTGGGCATGATGTTTACCCCACCGATAAGCACCTGCTCGAGGCGCTTGAACACGGTCTGCCGGAATGTGCCGGGGTGGCGCTTGGTGTTGACCGTCTGCTGATGGCCCTGGTCGGCGCTGAATCCCTCAGCGAGGTGATCGCATTCCCGTTCTCACGCGCCTGATTGATTAAACGGTAAAACCACCCGAACTTCGAGACCACCCTGCTCGCGGTTCGATGCTGAAATCCTGCCACCGTGCCGCCGCACCGCGGAAGCCGCAATGGCCAGGCCGAGCCCGTGTCCGCCCGCACCCCTGCTGCGTGCTTCGTCCACACGGTAAAACGGTTCAAATATCCTGTCGATATGCGCCTCGTCGATACCGGGGCCGGAATCCCGCACGCATACATGGATTTCATCACCAGCAACCTTTTCCAGGCAGACCTGGATTCCACTTTCATCATCCGAGTGGATCATGGCGTTGCGCAACAGGTTTTCGAAAACGCGCCACAGCAGTTCACGGTCAGCATCCAACAACACCGGGGACGGGGCCTGCAGTTCGATCTCTCCATCCTCTTCGCCGATTTCGTAATTGACCGTCTCGACCAGGTCCTGCAAAAGCTCGGACAGGTCAAATTGCGTGATATTCATCTCTGCAGGGCCTGTTGATTCCCGCAGAAGACCCAGCACTTCATCAACCAGGTTTTCGAGCCGCTCACTTTCCAGCTCAATACGGTCGAGTTCCGTCACGACCTGGCTCTGATCCTTGTTCCGGGCAATTTCCAGTGCCACCCGCAAACGCGCAAGGGGTGAACGCAGTTCGTGGCTGACATCCCTCAACAGACGCTGGTTGGCCTGTTGCAACACCTGCAAACGATGCGCCATCTCGTCCAAATCCAGGGCCAGCAGTCCAAATTCATCCTTACGCCGGTCCAGCGGTGCACCGACCCTGGTAGACAGATCACCCGTTGCCAGGCGCCGGCTGGCACGGCTCAGCAATCCAAGCGGCGCGGCCAGGTAACGGGCCAGCAACAAGCTGACCAGTGCGCTGATCACCGCCGCCACCGCCAGGCGCATCCCCACACCCCAGGGTCCGGGGGCCAGCAATGACTTGGGTGGTGGACGACCCGCGCTGATCAGGGTGTAAACCCGCCCATCGGCGTCCTGGAACTTCCGGGTGGCCAGCCTGGTTTTGGCCTGTTTGTACTTTTTCAGCACCCGCTCACGCCCAAGCAGTTCCCTGCCATGCTCGTCCACGACAAATACGTGATTTTTTAAACCACGCGGCAGGTTCTGCAGGGTCTTCCTTACCTGCCGTTCACCACCCTGTTGCAAGTCCTTTGCCAGTTTCGTCTCGAATCGCTTCAGGTTGACCTCGTAGGCCCGGGCTGGCTCTTCTACGACGTTGAGCAGGATGACGGTCTGGTTGATCCAGGCCACCACGACGGCAAATGCCATGATGCTCAGCCACAAGGCGAAAAAAAGTTTCCAGAAAAGACGTGGCACTATCCGCTCCCTCCGTCCTTATACTGGTAACCGAAACCGCGTATGGTCTCGATTCGGTCGCTGCCGTTCTCGGACGGGCCGAGCTTCCTGCGCAGGTTGCTGACATGCATGTCGATGCTGCGGTCGTAAGCCACCGGTTCACGGCCGAGTGCTGCCAGGTAGATATCCTTCTTATCGACGACCTCGCCACTGCGCTGCAACAACAGTTGCAATATGCTGAACTCGGTGCTGGTCAGCTCCACCGCCTGGCCCGCGCGATGCAACTCGCGTCTTGCCTGGTTCAGCACCAGGTCACCTACCTCGATGATCGCGGTAGTTGGATGTGCAGAAGAACGGCGCAGGACGGCTCGCAGCCGGGCCAGCAATTCACGCGGGTTGGCAGGTTTGGCGAGATAGTCATCGGCACCCAGTTCAAGACCGATAATCCTGTCCAGGTCGTCACCGCGTGCGGTCAGCATCAGCACCGGTAAATCGGATTCCTTGCGCAGGTTGCGCAACACGTCAATACCGTTCATCGACGGCATCATGATATCCAGCACCATCGCGTCCAGGCCGGGCCGCCGGGATTCGACCAGGGCCCGCTCGCCGTCATGCGCCAGGCGCACCTCGAAGCCCTCCTGGCCCAGGTATTCACGCAACAGTTCACATAGTTCCGTGTCGTCGTCCGCGATGAGTATGGTTTGCGTCATGTTTTCACCATTCAATTGCAGTTCCGATTTTAACCAACGCGGCCGATTTTGCTATGACTTTACCTGTTTTTACATAAGCCTGACCCAGACAGACACGCAAATGTTGTCTTATACACCGCAAGCAACACCAATTCACATAGAAGGAGTATCCGTATGAACAAGCTGATTATTGCGATCATGACCACCCTGTTCCTGGCATCTACCGGTACGGTATTTGCGCAGGATGTTGACGCCGGTCCGGAGAAAAAGGCTCAACGCCAACACCGGGCAAAGCACCCCAACCGCGGCGCACAGCCAATGCCGGTTACCGAGAAATTCATCCGGGCCATCAGGCGGCTGGACCTGAGCGATGAGCAAAAGGAAAACATCAAGAGCACGATGAAGGCTTTGAAAGAAGAAGTGAAGCCCATCATGCTGGAGATGAAAACCGGTCATGAGCAACTCAAGGGACTAGTCAATGCTGCGGACTACGATGAGCAGGCCGTCGCTGCATTGGCTGACAACGAAGGCATGCTGCTAGCAAAACGTATCAAGCTCACCAGCGCGGCATTGGCAAAGGCACGCAGCTACCTGACCGCAGAACAACTTACACAACTCGATACGATGGCCAAAGAGCGCAAAGGTCAACGCGCCCGCAAGGGCAATCGTGACGGAAAAGGCAAGCCCCCACCCGCGGAGGGCTGATTCCCTTCGGGCGAATAACTTCGTCTGTGCTTATGGGCGCATCGGATGATGCGCCCTTTTTTTGTATGTAAAACAGCGAAACGAGCTTATTCTTCCTCCGGCCCAAGCTGCGCCTCGATCTCGGCCAGCACATCGTCCAGCTTGATGTGCCGGACATCCATGCCCAGCACCATGTAGATGACGTGCTCGGCAATATTCTGGCAACGGTCACCCAAACGCTCAAGCGAACGCACCGCCCACATGATTTTCATTACCGCGGGAATGCTGTCCGGGTCATTGCTCATTGACTTGATCAGGTGCTTGACGATCTTCTTGAATACTTTGTCGACTTTCCTGTCCGCCTTAACCACCAGTATGGCAGTATCCACGTCGGTGCGGGCGAATGCATCCAGCACCTGGCGTAACATACCGCGCACCAGTTCGCCCATGTGCATCAACTCGGCGCGCACCTCGTCATCGAGTACGCCCTCCATGCCCTTGCGGGACATCCTGGCTGCACGCTTGGCCTCATCACCGATTCGTTCCAGGTCATTGATGGTTTTGCTGACCGTCATGATCAGCCGCAAGTCCGTGGCCGCCGGCTGCCGCCGCGCAACGATGCGCGTGCACTCCTCGTCAATCTCCATTTCGAGTGAATTGACCACGGCATCTGCTTTCACGACATCGCGGGCAAGTCCGGACTCGCCATTCACCAGAACTCTCAGCGCATTGGCGAGCTGTTCCTCGACAACCCCACCCATGTGCAGGACCTTGCTGCGAACGTCCTCCAATTCTTCGTTGAAACGGCGGGAGATGTGTTCGCCAAGATGCAGATCACTCATGAGGGCCTCCCAGCACCTGCCAGGTCGCCGCGTTGCCAGCCCAAATAGTTCCAGGCAAGACGCGAGGAGTGCGGTTTGGCCAACAAACACTGATCTGGGCCAAATAAATGACGAGTAACCCAGCATACGGCCATTTGGGACCGCAACCCGAAGGGACGGGCCCCATTTTGCTCACTACGGCGTCTCTCTTCGCTTAAGTATATTGAATACATTACGTTCATCGTTCCTTGTACTGATCAAAATGTGTTCCCGTCGCACCGACCTGGCAGGTGCTGGGAGGCCCTAACCTCCTTGAGCCCTTTAACCATAACGTCCAGTGATATAGTCCTCGGTTTTCTTCAGCCGCGGCTTGGTAAATATCTGGTCGGTGTCACCAAACTCGACCAACTCGCCCATGTACATGAAAGCAGTATAGTCGGAAACCCGGGCTGCCTGCTGCATGTTATGTGTCACCATAATAATCGTGTATTGGGATTTCAACTCCGCGATCAGTTCTTCGATCTTCAGGGTCGAGATCGGGTCAAGCGCCGAACAGGGTTCATCCAGCAGGATGCATTTCGGCTGCACGGCGATGGCGCGGGCGATGACCAGGCGCTGCTGCTGACCACCGGACAGGCCAAATGCAGAGTCATTCAAACGGTCCTTGACCTCGTCCCACAAGGCCGCGCCCTTCAGAGCCCACTCGACAGTATCATCCAGCTGACGACGTTTACTGACCCCCTGGATACGCAGGCCATAGGCCACGTTTTCATATATCGATTTCGGGAAAGGATTCGGTTTCTGGAACACGATGCCGACTTCACGGCGCAAATCGGCGACATCCACGTTATCGGCATAGATATCCCGGCCATTAAGCAGGATTTCACCGTCTATCCGGCAGCTGTCGATCAGGTCATTGAGACGATTGAAGCATCTCAATAGCGTAGACTTGCCGCAACCACTGGGGCCGATAAAAGCCGTCACCTGCTTTTCCGGGATCAGCAAATTGTTATCGATCAGTGCACGGGTGTCGCCGTAGTACAGGTCCAGGTTACTGACCGTCACCGCTATCGGGTGATCAGGGTTTACCTGCCCAGCGGCTCCTGGTTTTAGGTTATCTTGCTGTGTCATGATTCCAGTCCACGATATCTTTCACTCAATCGGTTGCGTACCTGGATGGCAACCAGGTTCAAAAGTACGATAACAACGACCAGCAACAATGCGGTCGCATAAACCAGCGGTCTGGCCGCCTCGACGTTCGGGCTTTGGAAGCCAACGTCATAAATATGAAAACCCAGGTGCATGAATTTCCGGTCCAGGTGTAAAAACGGCGCATTGCCATCCAACGGCAATGCCGGCGCCAGCTTGACCACACCGACCAGCATCAGGGGTGCAACCTCGCCTGCAGCCCTGGCCACAGCAAGGATCAAGCCGGTCATGATACCCGGGGACGCCATCGGTAAAACTGTCCGCCACAAGGTTTCCCACTGGGTTGCACCCAGTGCCAGGCTGCCCTCGCGGATGCTGCGCGGAATCCTTGAAAGCCCTTCCTCGGTGGAAACAATGACCACCGGCAAAGTCAGCAAGGCCAGCGTCAACGACGCCCAGAACAGGCCGCCGGTGCCAAAGGTCGGTGCAGGCAGTGCTTCGGGGAAGAACAGGTGGTCGATACTGCCACCCAGTGTATAGACAAAAAAGCCCAGCCCGAACACGCCGTAAACGATCGACGGCACACCGGCCAGGTTGTTGACCGCGATTCGAATGAACCGTGTGAACAAACCCTGGCGCGCGTACTCTTTCAGATAAACCGCTGCCACCACTCCGAGCGGCGTTACAAAAACACTCATCAATAGCACCATCAACACCGTGCCGAATATGGCCGGGAAGATACCGCCTTCAGTATTGGCCTCACGCGGGTCATCCGCGATAAATTTCCAGGATTGGTGGAAAAAGTGCCCGATCTTGCCAGCCAGTTTCATCTGGTTCGGCCGGTAGGCATCAACGATGCTCGCCATCGGTAACTCGAGTTCCTGCCCGTCCGCGGTGGCAACCACCACTGCGTCACGCCGCAGCTCTGTGTATAAGTCACCCAACTCCTGTTCCAGGTCGCCGTATTCTTTCTCCAGCAACGCACGGTCAGTTTCAATTTCAGCCAGGCTGACAGCGTCATCCTTGCCTTTGAGTTCCAGGCCGCGCTGCTCCAGTCGCAGCCGTTCAAGACGATAATTGACACTGCCAATGCGGCTTTTTTCGAGTTCCCGGATGTCATCCCTCAGGTCGTTGGCACGATCAAGACGGAGGTGGAAATCTCCCCAGGTATCCGGGTTTTCGAGCAACTGGCCGGCTTCCCTGACGCCAATCAGCATACCGATGAAGACACCCCATTCCTCGCGTTCGAATATCACCATGCTATCGGGCTCGCCGATGGACTGGATTGAAGGCTCGAGTATCCAGCGGAAATCCTGACCGGTGATATCACGGTTGCCCATCTTTAACAGGTAACGGGTCACGAACTCCGTTTCCGGCGCAACTTCCAGACCGGATTCGCGTAAACGCTGTGCGGTTACTTTTTCTTCCTCGCGCACCTGGCCGGCAATCACGACCTCGTTTCCATCAACTTCCTGGTAAACGATTTCCTGTACCGCCAATGGCCAGAAATGGCCCATGCCGCGGACCCCGATCAAAAGCAATAAGCCGACAACCAGCAGGATGCTGGCACTGACCGCTGCCGCGTTCAACCAGACCCAGGGCGTACCGTCCGCAATCCATTTGGTGAGTGATTTCATGTTGCCACCCTCACAACGAGCTGTACTTTTCACGCAGGCGCTGACGGATCAGCTCAGCGCCGGTATTGACGACAAAGGTAAACAGAAACAGGACCAGGGCAGCGAGGAACAGGATGCGGTAATGCGAGCTGTTCATCGCGGATTCCGGCATTTCAACTGCGATGTTGGCGGCCAGTGTGCGCATACCCTCGAACAGGTTCCAGTCCATGATCGGCGTATTGCCGGTAGCCATCAGCACGATCATCGTTTCGCCTACCGCACGGCCCAGGCCGATCATCACCGCGGAAAACATACCCGGGCTCGCCGTCGGCAGTACCACCCTGACCAGGGTCTGCCAGGGGGTCGCACCCAGTGCCAGGGAACCATCCGAAAGCGACTTGGGCACACCGTAAATGGCGTCCTCGGCAATCGAAAAGATGGTCGGTATGACGGCAAAGCCCATCGCGCAACCCACCACCATGGCATTTCGCTGGTCGTAGGAAATCCCTGCTTCGCGACTCAGCCAGGTACGTAAGTCACCATCGAAAAACAGGTTCTGCAACGGGACCAGCCAATTCGATCGACAGCCAACCGAACAACACCAATACCGGGATCAGCAGTACAGGCTCCCAGCCTTCTTTCATATAGTCCTTGATGCTCCACTCCGCCTGCGTCCAGAACCAGGCGAATACCAGCAAACCCACGGGCATTAACAACAGCAGCGCGAATACCCCCGCCAGGTTTTCCTCCAGGAACGGTGCAAACCACAAGCCGGCCAGAAAACCCAGGATGACTGTCGGCAGCGCGGCCATGATTTCAATCGTGGGTTTGACCATCCTGCGCAGACCTGGTGACATGAAATAGGCAGTAAACGCGGCGCCGGCCAGGGCCAGCGGCAGGGCAAATAACATTGCATACAACGCCGCCTTGAGTGTTCCAAACGCCAGCGGCGTCAGGCTGAACTTGGGTTCAAACGAGTTGTTGGAGGCAGATGATTGCCAGACGTACTCTGCCTGGCTGTAGTTCTCATACCAGACCTTTGACCACAGTGATGAAAATGACACCTCCGGGTGTTCATTGTCGATCTCCATGAAGTCTGCGCCGCCATCGGCATTAATCACCAGCAAACCGGAGGCTCGCGGCGCCAGTGCCATTGCTGCCGGCATACCGTGCTCCAGTTGCTGAGTCAGTACCAGGCGCCCGGCAGTGCTGTGAAATATGGCCAGCTTGCCCTCTGCATCTACCGCGATGAAGCCCTTGCGCCGCTGCTCGGGAATAATCCGGGTGATTGCCGCTTGCCCGGCTTCGAACTGCCTTATGACTTCAAGTGTGTATTGGTTATTCTCGTCCCGCACCGGGAACAGCTGTGTAATGCGGCCGTTGTCATCACCAGCCAGCACCGAGATTCCACCCAGCAACATTCTCATGCTGCTGATGGTGGTATCTGAAACTTGCACTGCCTGGATTTCCTGCATATCGGCGACGCCGATGAAGTGAATCCTGCCATCACCATCACCGAGGTATAGCCAGCGGTGGTCGTCGCTCACGGTGATGGTGGTAATCTCAAAACCCGCATCAAATGATTTAACCGTGGTTTCCAGGGTGATCTCACCACTGAGGAAATTCTCCTGCTTCGTACTCCACTCAAGCCTGACCCGGCCGCCTGTGCCAGCCGCTGCCAGTACGAGTTCCGATTCGCTATCAGACAAGGCCAGGCCGGTGATGCCCCCACCGGGCATCAATTCACGCAGGTCTCTACCATGGGGAAAATCAAGCGATGGGATGATCTTGCGCAGTTCGACCCCTGCGGAGAAATCGGTTCTGTAGTTCTGTTTGAACAGGCTGACCTGGCCATTATCGAATGCAACCGCAACCAGGCCGCTGTTGCCCTGGTCGTCCGTGGCCATGGTCGCTGTCATATCAGCTTCGGCGAGCGGCAACGATTCGATTTCGGTCAGCCCGTCCAGGCTGAAAAACTCCGCTACACCCCTGTTATCTATCCTCAAGGCAACCTTTTGTTGTTCTTCAAGGGACAAATGGATTGTCTTGTTCTGCCCCCACGTGGAATTTTCACCAATGCCGGATTGTGATGTTGATGCAGGCATGAACAGGGGTGCTACGACAAATAGCAGATAGAACAGGATCAGCAACACCGCGGCAATGACTACCAAGCCTCCCAGTCCAATGACCCTTTTGGCCAACGTGTCCTTGCGGCTTCGCCAACGATGAAATTTTTCAGAACGTGTAGCGATGGCCACAGGTCCGGATACGGGGGTTGAATTCATGATGCAATCTTAAATTGCAAGTATGACAAATTTGTTACAATAGCGACTCAATGCGGATGTAAAATGCCCCCCCCGAGAACATAACGGGCTTGGCAGTGATGCCGGTACCCTGTATGGAGAAAAAGCATGTCAGGCAGCTATTTCAGTAAAATCTTCGAATCATCCCCCGTCACGCCCCTACAGGAACACATGAGCAAGGTGGTTTCCTGTGTCGGCGAGCTGGACCCTTTTACCAAGGCAATGTTGGCCAGTGACGACAAGAGCCTGGAAAAACATTACAAGAATATCGTACTCATGGAACACGAAGCAGACGCCCTGAAAAAGGAGCTTCGTCTGCGGCTGCCCAGCAGCCTGTTCATGCCCGTCGACCGGCGGGATATCCTTGAAGTTTTGACCATGCAGGACATGGTCGCCGGTAGCGCCAAGGACATTGCATCGGTGATCTACACGCGTAAAACGGTTATGCCCACCGAAATGCGGAAAGATTACAAGAAGCTGATCACGCGCTGCATTAAAGCCTGCAACCAGGCTTATGTCGCCATATGTGAACTGGACGAACTGATCGAGACCGGGTTTGACAAAGCGGCACGCAAGAGAGTTGGACGTTTGCTGCTGAAACTGGACAAGACCGAGCACCAGGCCGATGACCTGGAATATAGTCTGCGCAGCGCGGTGTTCCAACTCGAAAACGAATTACACCCGGTTAACATCATGTTCCTGTACAGGATCATCGATGGCGCCGGGAAAATAGCCGACCGGGCGCAACGCGTGGGCAGCCGTCTGCAATTGATGTTGGCTCGCTAAGCCCAACACCTGAGGATAACAAGAGCAATGGAATTTTCATTCTGGTATTTGGGCCTGGCGGCAGCTTTTGGCCTGTTTATGGCGTGGGGTATCGGCGCCAATGATGTGGCCAACGCGATGGCTACTTCGGTGGGCGCCAAGGCGCTGACCCTCAAGCAGGCTATCCTGGTTGCGGCCATATTCGAGTTTGCTGGCGCTTTCCTGGCCGGTGGGCAAGTGACTTCCACCATCCGCAAAGGCATCATTGATGCAAGCGATATCGCCGGCAATCCGGAACTGTTAATATTCGGCATGCTGGCCGCGCTGCTCGCAGCCGGGGTCTGGTTATTGATCGCCTCCAAAAATGGCTGGCCGGTATCCACCACCCACTCGATTGTCGGCGCAATTGTGGGTTTTGCCGCGGTTGGTATTGGAATTGACTCGGTACATTGGGCAAAGGTCGGCACGATCGCTGCATCCTGGGTCGTGTCTCCCTTGCTGTCCGGTTTCCTGGCATTTTTTATCTTCATGAGTGTGCAGAAACTGATCCTCGGCAAAAACGACCCACTAAAGTACGCCAAGAAATACGTGCCTTTTTATATCTTCGCGGTGGGATTCACGCTTGCGCTGGTGACCTTGCTCAAGGGTTTGAAGCACGTGGGTCTGGATTTGAGCGCCACACAGGCGATCTTAATTGCCGCGTTGAGCGGTATGGTCACGATGTCGATCGGAATTTTTGCAATTAGCAAAATTGCCATCGACCCAAAGGCAGACGACAAATTCCGCTTTACCAATGTCGAAAAAATATTTGGCATCCTGATGGTGTTCACCGCCTGCGGCATGGCTTTTGCGCATGGATCGAATGATGTCGCCAACGCCATAGGCCCGGTCGCCGCCATCGTGAGCATCGTCAAGACAGGTGTAGTTGCGCAAACATCCAGCTTGGCGACCTGGATTCTCCTGCTTGGCGCTGTGGGCATAGTACTCGGACTGGCAACCTATGGCTGGCGCGTGATGCGAACCGTGGGGAGAAAAATTACCGAACTTACACCATCACGCGGTTTTGCGGCAGAGTTGGCAGCAGCATCCACTGTCGTCATCGCCTCGGGTACCGGTCTCCCCGTCTCCACCACGCATACCCTGGTGGGAGCGGTGCTGGGTGTCGGTATTGCGCGTGGTATCGGTGCGAT
>CAVWBD010000004.1:0-112932 GCA_963753105.1 uncultured Gammaproteobacteria bacterium | reverse complement strand
CTAGCTGCAGTCGGGATTAATGCCAGGCACAGCCGACAGTGAGGTTCAAAACAGTATCCTCCGGCCATTTCGCAACATAACGCCGGCCTGCAGACCCAGACGCCGTGCAAGCAAGTAACGAAGGCCGCCACCAACAGAGTGTTTACTACTGTTTTCTCTCGAACCAAACAGACCGGAAAACGAGTCTTCCACATTGCCGATGCCGGTAAAGCCGACCAGGCTCCAGTGTGCCTCGAGCTCAGTCATGTGGTGACTTCCAGTGGCTATCTTGTGCTCAATGATTATCGCGGACTGGCCTCACAATCGATCGACTGGTGTTGTTTGACATGCCAGTAGTGCGCCTCCTGCCTGTACACAGTAAGGCGTTGATTTTTTACAATTAGCAGATCATAAATAAGGCACTATGATAAAGAATATATTATGATTAGTCAGGTTTTACCATTGAGTAAAAAGGGAGAGGATCTATGAAACGATTATTTCAATGCTGCATGGCTGTCACCATCCTGTTATTGCCTGGAATTTTTTCGTCAGCTCAGGCAGGGAATGCCATTTCAGAGCGTATCTATTTTGTACAACAGGATGGTCGGCATGCACTGGTGTATACAACCAGTCGGACCGACTATAAAGACTACAGTATCTGGTTTGACGATAAAGAAGGCTATAAACCAGAAGACTATCTGAAGGACTTTCTTTATCTTTTCCCGAATAATGGTGAATGGAGCAGTGACCCCAAACCTGGTTACCAGGTTCTGAAACTCCCGAATGGCAACTTTGCCAGTCTCAGTGGGCTGATCTGGAAGAAAACGGCCGGCTGAAGGTGGATGGCAATGGGGTGTACTACTACCAAAACTGGGATGGCGAATATAAAACACCGGACGGGCATTACGGCCTCTGGAACAGCCCGGGTAACTTCGAGCAGATCGCCTATTCCTGGGTATTTTCCGGATAACCTTGAACCGGTGTCGAATGTTGCGAACCAGGAAGGTGACTGGGTACAGCGGCACAACACGGTTACCTACTATGGCACCGATGTTAATGATCTCACGTTTAACATTCAGTATCGTCCTGCAACAGGTAGCGCCTATGACGCCTTCAAGGATATGGAGGGCGAAGGCATTGATGTAGAGCAGCAAGCAACGGGCGTTAAGGTAACCCTTGCCGAGACTTTGCTATTCCCTACCGGTATTGCCGAGATATCCAGTAGTGGTAAAACCGTTATTGATCAGTTGGCCGCGCGATTAAAGGAACGTAACTCCTTGCATGTTGTCATTGCGGGGCATACAGATAATGTACCGATCAGTGCTGGCCTGGCTGTGAAATACCCTACCAACTGGGAGCTGTCATCTGCGCGTTCAATCAATATTATTCATCATCTTGTTAAGCAGGGTGTTGCTCAGGACCGTTTTGAGTCACAGGCCTTTTCCTATACACGCCCGGTTGCAAGCAACGATACAGCAGAAGGACGCGCAAAAAACCGTCGCATAGAGGTCTTTCTTACTGAAGACGAAACACCTGTAATGTGAGATGCGGCTGCAGATGAAGTCGTAGTTACAGAGACACAGTAGCAATTATTTATTGCCCAACTAAAAACGCGCGTTACATCTGTAACGCGCGTTTTTTATATCTGTCATTGAAATTATAGCGTGTACCTGTTTATTTTGTTGTGTCTCCTCAAGAACAGCCCGGCTAATATTAATGCCATTACGCCAAAATAGACCAATGCCAGCAACGTGTATTTTGTTCTCTTGTTGGGAGAACCCGTCTCCGAGGATTCTTCCTCGGATTCCTCCTCTTCCGTAGACGCTGATGTGCTTCTGCTGCCAGAGGCTCCAGCCGCACTGGCAAGTTGAATATTGTCCGATCCATTCGCCTTCGTATCAGCTGTCTCGTCTTTATCCTCAGTTGTATCCTCAGTGTCAGATTCCCCAGCCTTCAGATCGACTGCCATTGGTGTCACTCTCGTCACCCGAATTACCTGCAGAACCACCTGAGCCGCCACCGGAACCACCTGAGCCGCCACCGGACCCACCCGAGCCGCCACCGGAACCACCTGAGCCGCCACCGGAACCACCTGAGCCGCCACCAACCACCTGAGCCGCCACCGGAACCACCTGAACCGCCACCGGAACCACCTGAGCCGCCACCGGAACCACCTGAGCCGCCACCGGAACCGCCCGAGCCGCCACCGGAACCACCTGAGCCGCCACCGGACCCACCCGAGCCGGAGTCGCCGCCGGAGCCTGAACCGCCGCCGGAACCACCCGAGCCAGAGCCACCACTGGAACCACCCGAGCCAGAGCTACCCCCGGAGCTTGAACCGCCACCGGAACCTCCCGAGCCAGAGCCGCCGCCGGAACCACCCGAGCCAGAGCTACCCCCGGAGCTTGAACCGCCACCGGAACCTCCCGAGCCAGAGCCGCCGCCGGAACCACCCGAGCCAGAACCACCCCCGGAGCTTGAACCGCCACCGGAATCACCCGAGCCAGAGCCGCCGCCGAAGCCTGAACCGCCACCGGAACCACCCGAGCCAGAGCCGCCGCCGGAGCCTGAACCGCCACCGGAACCACCCGAGCCAGAGCTACCCCCGGAGCTTGAACCGCCACCGGAACCTCCCGAGCCAGAGCCGCCGCCGGAACCACCCGAGCCAGAGCTACCCCCGGAGCTTGAACCGCCACCGGAACCTCCCGAGCCAGAGCCGCCGCCGGAACCACCCGAGCCAGAACCACCCCCGGAGTTGAACCGCCACCGGAATCACCCGAGCCAGAGCCGCCGCCGGAGCCTGAACCGCCACCGGAACCACCCGAGCCAGAGCCGCCGCCGGAGCCTGAACCGCCACCGGAACCACCCGAGCCAGAGCCGCCGCCGGAACCTGAACCGCCACCGGACCACCCGAGCCAGAGCCGCCGCCGGAGCCTGAACCGCCACCGGAACCACCCGAGCCAAAGCCGCCGCCGGAGCCTCGAGCCGCCACCGGAACCACCCGAGCCAGAGCTGCCGCCGGAGCCTGAAACCGCCACTGGTGCCGCCGGAATCACTGCAGGAGCCATCACCGAGTCCAGCAGATATACACCCTACACTGCTGCCGATTGTGCCGCCCAGGCTGGCAAAGGCGCCGATGACACCAAGGGCAATCAGGGGGCCTACATGTAATAAAGGCTTATACATAACTAACAACAAAACCGCAGCGGTACAGGCTTGCACACTGTATAGAAATAGTGCCAAACACTTCCTTGTAGGACTACCTTGTTGACGCGAAATTGAGGTCACCCCAGGTTGTCGTGCTTATCTAGGTACAGGTAGCGTGCAATAGGCCTATCGCCTAGTAGGCTACATACGGGCTGTCTTGTCAAGTGCATGCCGACTCAACAGTTTCAATTACAATTACAATACAGGCCTGTTTACAATTCCACAATCTGCCTTCACGCCTAATAAAGTCCCTGGAATAAAACTGCATACTGCCACTTTTATTGATCCCTTCTATATGATATACTTTTACATCCATTTTATTCCCATTGGCCTGTTGGTCTTTATCGAGCTGAACTTTTTGAGATCCAAAAGAACAAGCAGCATTCAAAGAAGAATATGGTTACGAGCTACAGCCTCCTGAAAATTTAGAACAACTGCTTGATGTAGCTAAATTTTTTACTCGTGATACTAACGGGGACGGAAAAATCGATTTATGGGGATATTTAATTCCTGGGCTTGATCATGACCAGGCTAACATAAGAAATCCCTATTTCTTATACGGTAAAAGCTTCTTTGATGAAGAATGGCGTTGTATTTGCGATCAACCTTCGTGTTGTACGTAATATCATGCTGTCCTGGGTCGTTACCTTGCCTGCAGGCGGTATACTCGCGATTCTGTTTTTCTTCCTGTTCAAGGGTATGTTCTACAACGGGCCCGCCATCTAGACGGGGCGCGCGCTGGACATTTCCACGCCGGGCTGTGAACCACTGGAAGAGGCATTTGAGACAAGCCCTGCTTTTGCCTGGCTTCAGGCATCGGCCGACAACTTTGGTTTCAGGATGTCTTTCCCCAAAAACAACCCGCACGGGCTTGCCTACGAACCCTGGCACTGGTGCTGGACACCCCCTGGTCAGAACCGGGTCTAATGTAACCGGTCGGATATCTCGTCGCGTGAAACGCTGATCTTGTGAGATTGCGGGTTCAGGTCAAACGGCAACTGGATATGCGTAAGCCCCATGCTGGTCAGGAGACCGCGTAGTTCCTGCGCCAGCAATGGGTAAATCTGGCGTGCCAATCCTGAGTGATGCCGGGTAAAATCGGATATGTCGATCGGCTCGCCGGACGTCTGCTGGTAAACCGTCTCGATGCCTACCTTGGCCTTGAATGCCGGGCCGGTTTCATCATTTGAGCCGGCGGCGCAAAACAGGTTGGCGCTGACCTGGTAGGAAGGCAGGCTTTCACCCGCATCCGTTTCCATCATCCTCGGGGTCAGGTTCATTTCGACCTTGGCTTCCTGCATGGCGCCTTCACGCGACACTTTTAACAGTTCCGCGCGTAGCAGGGAGACCTGGAAGTGTTGGAGGACGAAGTAGTCAAGCAAGTTCATGGTGCGTGCCCGTTCAAGTAGTCAGGATAACAACATGCGGTATTTTGCCGGTTTAATCAAGCTGGACGGACAGGTGTTTCCTAATCGTCCACCACCCGCCACAAGTACCAACTGGCGACCGACCGGTAAGGCGCAAGGTGACGGGTTGTTTCAAGCACCTCGTCGGGTTTGGGCAAGGCAGGCAGCCGATAGGTCAACTGCACACCCTTCTGTATACCGAGATCCGCCGCCGGCATCACGTCCGGCCTTCCCATGGCAAAAATCAGGTGCATCTGCGCGGTCCACGGCCCTATACCGCGCACCCGGCACAGGTTTTCGATGACGGCCTCGTCATCGAGTTGGGACATTTTCCGGGGTCCGGGCAGAGCGCCCGAGCTGAGGTGTTCGGCCAGATCTATGATCGACAGGGCCTTGTTATTGGACAGGCCGACCGAGCGCAGCGTGCTGACCGGCAGTTCGGCCGCCGCTGCCGCGTTGGGCCGGTTATCTTCAAACAGGGCTTCAAAACGGCCATAAATAGTCGCTGCGGCCTTGCCTGACAGTTGCTGGTAGGTAATGGAACCCGCCAGCGAGGTAAACAGGTCCGTGTCCCTGCTGACCTTAAGTCGGAAAGCGCCTTTATTGCGAATCAGGTCCGCCATCTGCGGGCAGCTTGATTTGAGATAATCAACCGCGGACTTGCGGTTATAGCGCAGCCGGCTCACGTTGTTTCCAGCGGTTTTAACAGGTCTTCCGGCTTCTTGACCATGGCATCAAATTTGTACTTCTCAATCGTGTAAACCCAGCCGGAAACGCGTTGGTTGATATCGTCAACGGCTTGTCCGACGTCAGCCATGGCCTGCTGTTCGATGTCCTGCCGGGTGGGGTCTTCCGCTTCGCCTTCCAAGGTGTTTACCGCTATGGCAGCGGCCGGGTGACCGGCACTCAGACGCAACAGGTATTCTTCCCCCTGCTCGAGTATTTCGACCATGATTTCCATGCCCGAGAATGTCAGCAGACGCATCCTGACCGACTCGTTCCAATCAATATTGCCAGCCGGGCGAACAGTTTCCATCTCCAGCAGCGACAGGGTGGAGCCCAATGCATTCACTGCCCAGCTGCTCTTGATCTCACGGCCATCCGGTAAATCAACGAAGTCGAAGTTGGACTGGTCCGCAGAAACTTTGGTTACCAGCACCCGTTCACCGCCCGGATGGATGATCTCGACCTCCGCGACCTCGGCTGAATTGATATCGATAATCCCGCTGTCCACCCAGTCCAGTGCCTGGTCCGGAACATCGAGCTCGCGGTCCAGCAGTACGCTGACTGCCTGGTCCTGCAAGCGCGCATACTGGCCCGCCCTGCCCTGCGCCTGCTTGCCAACCAGAACAGCGATGGTCTGTCCCTGGATGCCCAGCTCGACGAGCACACCACCGGCGTCTTCAGCCGTGATGTCTTCTACACCCAGGCGTGGGTAGTACCCGGGCTTGTCGGTCTTTGTCTCGATCACCCTGGCCTGGGCCAACGCAGCCAAAAGGGTTCTGAGCGTGGGCCAGTCCGCCCGGTAGCCGTGCATCTGCTCAAGCTGCCAGTGGTCACCTGCCTTGTGCAAGGTCGCGACCGTTTGATTGCCCGCGGCAACGATTTCAACGGAGTCCACGGCGTTGATCTGCCCGGCCACGTCTGGCAACAGCAAATCACCGTCCGGAGATTGAACTGGTGAGCCGCCACGCGATGCCGCGAAAACCACTACCAGCACGGCCAGCAGGGTTAATGCTGCGAGGTAGAAAAAGTTTCGTTTCATTGTCCTTACCCCGCCCGCCGTTTACGCCGCTGGTGTGTGAATAACAGCGCCACGATCACGATCAGTACCGGCACCAGTACGATATTGATGAATTTAACGCGCATGCCAAGCGCCTCGATATCCCGCGACAGGTTGTGCTGCACCTGGCGTAGCTCGGAGCGGATCTGCATTTTCCGGTCAATGAAGCGTTGTACTTCGTCCGCCTGGTCTTCGGTCAACACCGTCAACTCGTTGTCCTGCCTGGCCGACTGCATTTCCGCCAGCTTGCGTTCGGTCTCTTCCAATTCGGCCTGCAGACGTTCCTCCGTGTCGCGGAATTGTGTCTCCGCCGACAAGCGCAACTCATCCACCCGGTCAAACGGCCGGCTGGTATTGGCCCGGGTGCGTATGCCGATCAGGTCGGCACTGCCCAACAACTGGTCGGCGAGATTGGCCACCAGGGTGCCGTTATCCGCAAAGGCATTCGCGATGCTCTGGCCCAGGAAATTCTGCCTTTGCACCCACAAGCGATCCGTCAGCACATCGGTGTCGGCAAACAGCACAACGTTGATCCCGGCATCGTTTGATGCTGCCAGGTGCTCATCCTGCGGCATGCCTTCGGGCGGTGTTCCATAGGCGGAAGATGCCTGGCCGGTAATCCGTGCCACCAGTGCGTATTTGTCACCGGTCGGCTGGAAATCCCTGCTGAGGTCCTGCGGGTTGGACAGGAACCTGAGACGCATCGCGTCGATGGGCGCAGCGGCCTCGCTGCTCTCTACCAGCGTCTCGAAACCCGTGCTGGCCCCTTCAAGTGGCGCCAGCCAGCCACTGGATGAAAAATTCACCGCCTGCAGATCGGCGCTGGCAATATCGGTGGCGTTCATGCCATTGGGACCGACCGACATGATACCCAGGTGACGGACCGGTGGCTGCCCGGGCGCTACCGTGACCTGCAGGGCATACGCGAGGTCACCGACCGCACGGTTGGGGTCAAAACCAACGCCCCAGGCCCCGAGCAGGGGTTCCAGCGTGGAACTGCCGCCGGCATCCATCATGGTCATCGGGTTACCGGGATCACTGCCCACATCGGCCTCGGCCATGGGATCAACGAAAACCAGCAAACGCCCGCCGCGCAACACGAACTGGTCCACCTGGTACAACAGTTCCTCAGAAAGGTCCTTGGGGTGGACCAGCACCAGCAATTCCAGGTCATCCGGCAACCCCGGCGTATCGACGGGGATATCCTGCAGGTCAAACAACTGGCCGAACTGCTGGTGGATCACCCAGGCCTCGCGTACGCTCTGGGTCGCGGGATCAAAACCTGCCTGCATGTCCAGCCCGGATATCAGGCCGACCTTTTTCTGTGCGGGGTGCGACAGGGCCGAGACCATCTTGGCCAGGTCATATTCGAGAAATTTTTCCTTTTCAGGCTGCAAAAAAGGCATGATCTGCAGACCATCGAGGGTATTGGTCCCCACCAGGCCAAAATAGAGCGTGTCGCCCGCGGTTCCCACCGGAACACCCTGCAAACCGTATTGGGTGGCCTCATCTTCTTCGGGGGAGAACGCCACCGGGTTGACACGCCGCAGGGTCAGTTTGCCATTGCTATGGTCGGCAAACTCCTCCAGCATTTCCCCCGCCCAGCGCGCATAGGCGCGGAACTGGGGCAGATCACGGCTGACGTCCTCGGAAAAATAGAGGTACAGCGTGACCGGTTCATCCATGTTGTCCAGGATATTGAGGGTGCCGTCGTTGAGCGTGTAGAGCCCGTTTTCGGTCAGGTCAATCCGCACGCCCTTCAAAAACACGGAGGACAGGATAGTCAGTGTTATAAACAATATTGCCAGCAGGGCCAGAACGCCTGCCGAAAAAACTGAACGATTCTTTTGTTCCATCAGTCGGCCTTCTTCATATCAAGTATCAATACGTTGGCGAGCAGCCAGAACCCGGTCATCAGCACAAAGTAAACCAGGTCACGCAAATCGATGACGCCCTTCGAAATATCGGCGAAATGCCTCAGCACACTGAGGCCGGCGATACCATCCAAAAATACCTGCGGCGCCCAACCCTTGAACAGGTTCATCACCATCGGCAGACCACTCAGCAGGAACAGGAAACACACCACGACACTGAGGATAAAGGCCACCACCTGGTTGCGGGTCAGTGCCGACATGCACGAACCGATGGCCAGGAAACCGCCCGCCATCAGCCAACTGCCCAGGTAGGCCGCCAGGATGACCCCGTTATCCGGGGACCCCAGGTAGTTGACCGTCAGCCAGACCGGCAGGGTCAGCAGCAATGCCAGGCCGATGAACAGCCAGGCTGCAAGAAATTTGCCCAACACCGCCTGGAAGGTGGTCAGGGGCAAGGTAAACAACAGTTCTATGGTGCCCAGGCGTCGTTCCTCGGCCCACAAGCGCATCGAAATCGCCGGCACCAGGAACAGGTACAGCCAGGGGTGGAACCGGAAGAACGGATCGAGGTCGGCAAAACCGCGCTCGTAGAAGCCACCCAAATAGAAAGTGAATATACCCGTCATCACGAGAAATATGACCAAAAACACATAGGCCACCGGCGTAGCGAAATAGCCAGCCAGTTCCCGGCGCATCACGTTGATCATGCCGTTCATGTGGCTGCCCCCCCGCGTGTAATATCGTGGAACACCTCGTCCAGGCGGCCTGCTTCATACCGCAGGGCTTTCAGATCCCAGCCGTGCTCATCAAGCGCGGCGGTAACCGCTTCGAACAGATCGCTATCCCCGCTTGGAAACAGGGTCAGCTCGCCCTCCCTGATCTCGGCCTTTGCGACTTCGGGCAGTTCGCTCAGGGCGCTGGCCACTTTTTCGGCCTCCGCCACCACCAGCGACACGGCGTTGTGGTAACGCGACCGCGCAATCAGGCCATGCGGTGAATCGTCCGCCAGTAGCTTTCCGTCAGCGATGATCATCACGCGGTTACACAGCGCGGCGACCTCTTCCAGGATATGGGTTGAAATGATGATGATCTTGTCCCTGGCCATGTCCCTGATCAGGTGACGGACCTCGCGTTTCTGGTTTGGGTCCAGGCCATCGGTGGGTTCATCGAGGATCAGTATCTGGGGATCGTGGATGATCGCCTGCGCCAGACCGACACGACGCTTGAAACCCTTGGAAAGCGTATCGATCGCCTGGTGTCTGACGCCGGCGAGATTGAGCTTTTCGATCGCGCGGTCAACGCTCGCCTTGAGCGCAGGTTTTTCGATCAGCCGTGCACGGGCGATAAAGTTCAAAAACTGTACGACCGTCATCTCGCCGTAACTGGGCGCGCCCTCGGGCAGGTAGCCGATATTCCGCCGCGCGGTCACGGAATCCTCTACCACGTCGATGCCATTAATCAGTGCGGTACCGGAGGTGGGTGTCAGAAAACCCGTCAACATTTTCATGGTGGTGGACTTGCCGGCGCCGTTTGGCCCCAGGAAACCCAGTACTTGCCCTGCTTCGACCGTGAAACTCAAATCATCCACGGCTTTGATCGGGCCATAAGACTTACATAGTGATTTTGCTTCTATCATGACTAATCCAGTTGGTTTTTCTTGTGCCTGTCCAAACCCATATTTTCGGGTCTCGACCACTATTGTACGGGTATCGTGATTTATTTTTCAAGCTTACTGTATCCTGCCCTGCTGATTGCCTGTATCTTTAAATTTTAAAACACTTATCACCTGCTGAGCCTGTTAACACCAGTGAAACTCATCGAACTCGACCATATCCCCGAAGGGCTGCTGGAGCGCCCGGCGTCCGCCCTGCACCACGTACTGGATGGTCCGGCGTTGATTCACCTGCAAGGCAAGAACCCGCAACCCCTGTTTGTCAGTGTTCTGCAGCACGGCAACGAGGTCACTGGCTGGGAAGCCATCCGGCGGCTGCTGAAAAGCCACTACAGTTTTGACCGGCTGCCCCGCTCCTTGTGCCTGTTGATTGGTAATACGCACGCTGCCAAACACCGCTTGCGCCGCCTCGACGACCAGCTCGATTATAACCGTTGCTGGCCGGGCGGCATTCATGCTGACAGTGAGATCGGCAAATTGTTCCGGCAGGTCACTGACCGCGCCATTGAGTTGGCCCCGATCGCCTCGGTAGACATCCATAACAACACCGGTCTGAACCCGCACTACGCGGCGATCAACCGGATCCGCCCCGAGTTCCTGCGCCTGGCGTCCTATTTCTCTTCCAAGGTGGTCTATTTCACCATGCCCAAGGGCACGCAGTCGCTGGCCTTCTCCAGGTTCTGCCCGTCCTCCACGCTGGAATGCGGGCAAGCGGGCGAAGTGCAAGGCACCGACCACACGCTGGGTTTCCTGGAAACCTGCATGCACCTGTCTGATATCCCCACCACGCCGGTGGAAGCCGATGACGTGCACCTGTTCCACATGGTCGCCACCGTGCGTGTGCACGATGACGTGCTGTTTGGATTTGGCAACGTGCCGACCGATGTCGCATTCAGGGAAAACCTGGATACCCTGAATTTCCGGGAACTGCCCGTTGGCATTTCCCTGGGTGATATCAATGACGGTTCCATCCAGCCCCTGATCGCCACGGATGTCGACGGCGCCGACGTCACCGCACAATATTTCAGGTTCGACCGCCACCAGGTTGAAACGGTGCGTGAGATCATGCCGTCCATGCTGACCCTGAACCGCAGGGTCATACAGCAGGATTGCTTGGGCTACCTGATGGAGCGTATCCACTTCGAGGACCATATCGAGGTGACCGACCACGATCCGTTGCCCGAAGGCATCCGCCGCAGCGACCGGCCCGGGGAGCCAAAGTAGCCCGAACATTGCAATGTTCAGGCTGGTCACGTGACTTTTTTCACTGTTGGCATGCCCCGGCAGTCACTATATTGAATACAGGTCAACTGGAGTACAGACGATGAGTATGTGGACAGCAATAGCCCTGATCTGTGTAGCCGGCATCATAGCCGGGGCAATCAGTGACCGGGGCAAGAAACAGAGCAGCAAGAAACTCGACGCGGAGGTTCAGGCCCTGCAGGATAAATTAGACGCACTTGAAGCGGACCTGCGCGACCGCGTGGCAACGCTGGAACGCATCGTCACCAACCCCAAGGATGATTTGAAGCGCCAGTTCAAAGACCTGGGCTGACATCAGATAATATTGTAGGAGGGACCAGCTCTGCTGGTCGCGATTAAGCTAAAGGGGTCAAATCTGACCCCTTTTTGTTCTTGATTTAACCCGGTTTTCTTCCCTCTCTTCAGGCCGCCCCTTCCTCGGTGGCACTCCCGGCACCAATCATCTTGGCGACCTCCTGGTCAAAGTGGTACAGGCCCCTGCCCTCGGTTCCAACGATGCGCATCTTGTCGAGGATGGTGTTGAACAGCTTTTCTTCCTCGTGCTGCTCGGCCACGTACCATTGCAGGAAGTTGAAAGTCGAATAGTCTTTTTCCTGGAATGCCACGTCGGCCAGTGTGTTGATCTTGCTGGTCACGTACTGTTCGTGCTTGTAGGTTTCCTCGAAGATTTCATCGATCGAACTGAACTCCGTCGGCGGCGCCTCGATGGTGCCGAGCTTGGCCATTGCCCCGCACTCGTTGACGTAGGTGAACAGGCGCTGCATGTGCTCCATTTCCTCGGTGGCGTGTCCCTTCAGGAACGCCGCGCAGCCTTCGAGCCCCTCCTTCTCGCACCAGGAGGACATCTGCAGATACAGGTTGGATGAATAGAACTCAAGGTTGATTTGCTTGTTGAGTTTGTCGAGCATTCTTTCGCCTAGCATGTTTCACTCCGTTGGTGGCCTTAATGGGGTTGGATGAATTCTACCACCCACTGTAAGGCTTTGGAGAGAATAAGAGGCCAGATACATTCTATTTTTTCTTCATCCAATACCGGGCTGCGGCAGGGTACTTGCCGCCGGGACCGTGAGTTTCAGGGACGAAACGACCGAGCCCCCAGGGAAGGGTCTATGGCGTGTCCCGGAGGTAAGTACCCTGCCACGGCCAAAACACCGTAGGAAAAGTGAGCCCGCCCTTTATCCTTACAGCAAATCCATCTCAAAGGCTTTCAGCACCGCCCGCGTACGATCACGCACCCCCATCTTCGACAGGATGTTGGAGACGTGGTTTTTAACCGTGCCCTCGGCAACGCCGAGCGAATTGGCGATTTCCTTGTTACTGTAACCGCCGGCCATCAGGCGCAGGATCTCGGTTTCGCGCTCGGTCAACGGATCCGGCCTGTCCAGGCTGGAAAAATCGGTGTGCATGTTCTCCAGGCCTTTCAGCAGGCGTTCTGTAACCGCCGGCTTGACCGCCGAACCACCCTCGGCCACCGTCTTGATCGCATCCACCAGTTCTTCCAGGCTGACGTCCTTTAACAGGAATCCCTTCGCGCCGGCCTTGATACCCGCCAGCACCATCTCGTCATCGTCAAAGGTGGTCAGGATGATGGTCGGTGGCAGGGTGCCGGCAGCCGATAATTCCTGCAGCACGTCGAGCCCGGATTTGCCGGGCATGCGCATATCCAGCAGGACCACGTCCGGTTTGATTTCCGGGATGGTCCGGATCGCCTCGATACCATCGGGCGCCTCTGCAATAACCTCCATTTCCTCGGAGAGTTCCAACAAGCTCCGGACCCCTTTCCGCACCAGGTTCTGATCGTCTACCAGCATCACTTGTATCATTCTTTGGACTCCTTCAAACCTTTGTTGGCAGCCAGGCGTGCAATGCAAAGCCCGCTCCCGGTTCTGATTCAATTTCCAGCTTACCACCCAGTTGTCTTAGACGTTCGGTCATCCCCGTCAAACCGTTTCCGATCGCAACCTTGTCCGCCCCGATGCCGTCGTCACGCGCGCTCATGGCCAGTCCGTCTCCGGTCATGGACAGGCGTATCCACAGGTTGTCGGCCTGGGCGTGGCGCACGCTGTTGGTGATCATCTCCTGTACGCAACGCAACAGCACCTGCGCCCGCTGCGGCTCGGTCATGACTTCGCTGGCCGGCAAATCGAGGTGTATCCTCGGGTTGGGGACGCCCTCGGTCAGCTTGTGCAGCGCATCGGCCAGGTTGACCATGTCATCCTGGCGCATATCACTGACCACCTCGCGTACATCGGCCAACAATAGCCTTGCCAGCGAATGGGCCTGTTGCACGTGCTCCAGCACCTTGCCGTCGACCAGGTGGGTCACCACCTCGAGATTCAGCGTCAGTGCGGTCAGGTGGTGACCGACAAGATCATGCAGTTCCCGCGCGATGCGCACACGCTCTGCGATCCGGGTATTTTCTTCCAGCAGGGACTGGGTGGCGCGCAGTTCCGAATTGACCCTGCGCAACTCGTCACGCGCCGCGTTCTGACGCAACACGACCACTGAGCTCATGAATGCAAACAGCGAAATACCCAGGAACAGACCGGCTTCCATCGAGGCATCGCTGAGACTGACATCCGGTATACGGCTCAGTGTTACAGCGAGCAGAACATTCTGCGCGATCAGCCAAGCGACTGCCGGCACAACGGACAGCATCCACGGTAGCATTACGGAAACGAGCAGCAGCAATATGCCACCCATCATGGACAGGGAAACGGCGCTGATCCCCAATGCGCTACCGGTCAAAAGCGACAGGAACATCAAGCGGTGGCTGATGGAGGTGCGCTCCGGCAGGTACTGCATCATGTTCCAGTACATCAGGCCGAACAGGCCGTGCAACATGATCCAGGCAATGTACAGTTCCAGCGACAGTGGCTGGGGGTAAATCACGCGCATGAACAACAGCGGAATACCGGCGCAGAACCACAAAAACATGCCGGCGTAACGCAGCAGTTCAATCGGCCGGTATTTACCTTGAAGTATGTCCATGCGTTACCTTGAGAGCTATCAATACTGCGCAGATTTACTTGCGGCGATAATCCACACACGCATAATAGCGCAGACGGACAAAATTCCCATCATCCGATAGTAATACGGCATGAACCAAAGCACATCGAAACCCACTCGAAAAGATGACGTTATGCGCCTGGAAAACATCGGCCTGGAGCAGCTAAGCAGCCTGTTATCCAACTACGGCCTGACACTCAGAATGGTGGCCCCGGGGGATGACATCCCCGGCAGTTTCTGGGGTGATGAGGAAGCCGGTCTGATCGGTGACGTCTTACTGGTCAGGGCCGATACTCCGCTCCACTCGCTCCTGCATGAAGCCTGCCACTACATCTGCATGGACAAGGACCGCCGTGAAGGCCTGGATACCGATGCGGGTGGTGATTACGATGAGGAGAACGCGGTCTGCTACCTGCAGGTGCTGCTTGCGGATTACATCGAGAGTTTTGGCCAGGAGCGCATGTTCCACGATATGGACCGGTGGGGCTACACCTTCAGGCTCGGCTCAGCAAAAGCATGGTTCGAGCGGGACGCGGACGATGCCCTGAGCTGGTTGTCAAGACACGGCCTGGTAGACCGGGAACACAAACCCAACTGGACGCTACGCGAGTACTGAACGTGGACCTGAAGAACATTGCCTGTGAACTGGATACCCCGGACCTGCACCTGCGCCGTATCGCATTGTCGGACGCCGAGGCCATGTTCGCCATGCTCTCGGATGCAGAAAGCATGAAATACTGGTCTTCCCCACCGATAGCGGATGTCAGCGATGCGCGGGAAGTATTACGTAAAGACGTCGAAGTCCGATGCACGTGGCGACAGCATTTGCTGGGCAGTCACACTGAAGGGTCGGGATGAAATGATTGGCAAATGTATCCTGTTCCAGTTCAGCCCCGAAAATCGCCGCGCGGAAATCGGCTTTATCCTGAACCGCGACTACTGGCGGCGCGGCCTGATGTACCAGGCACTCGTTGCCGTGATCCACTTTGCGTTCACCACCCTGGGTTTGCACCGCATCGAGGCCGATGTTGACCCGGATAATGCCGGCAGTCTCGGGGTCCTGGAAAAACTGGGGTTTGAGCGCGAAGGCCTGTTCCGCGACCGCTGGCTGTTAAACGATGGGTGGGTGGATAGCGTGATGCTGGGTCTGCTGAACCCGGATTAAACTCAACGCGCTGGCGCCCGCATGATTGATAATACTGCCCGAGGCTGATTGGCTTGCAGAGGAATATCAATGGATAACCTGGAAAAAATTGGTTACAGCCCCTGGTTTCAAAACCGGGTTGATGATGAAAAAGTAAAAATTCATGACATTGCACGAGTCGTTTCCGTACAAAGGGACAGCTACCTGGTAAGCAAGGGCGCCGGGGGCGTTTACGCTGAATTATCGGGAAACCTTGCCTACACGACTGATTCAATCACCGGTTTGCCAACTACCGGAGACTGGGTATATGCAGATTTTTTTGATGATGATACCCATGCGATCGTACATGGCGTATTCCCGAGAAAGTCACTGCTAAAACGGAAAACGGCCGGCAAGCTGATCGATTGGCAGTTGATAGCCGCAAATATTGACGTGGCTTTTATCATTCAATCCGTGGATCAGGACTTCAACTTGAGAAGGTTGGAAAGATACCTGGTGATGGTCAATGAAAGCGGAATCGTTCCAACGATTTTGTTGAGCAAGTGCGATCTTATCAGCGAACAAGCGCTTGGTGACATAGAGCGTCGTATCCTGGAAATTGCCCCTCAAACAACGGCATTGGCGTTTAGCAATCTGAATGGAAAAAATATCGAGAGCATTAAGAACTCCCTCGAAAAAGGGCAAACGTATTGCCTGCTTGGTTCATCCGGTGTTGGTAAGACCACATTGTTGAATAGCATCGTTGGTGGTGATTATTTTGAAACCCAAACCGTGAGTACAAAAACAAGCAAGGGCAGGCACACCACGACCAGCCGCGAACTAGTGCGGCTTCAGAACGGTGCCATGCTAATTGACACTCCGGGAATGAGGGAGCTTGGAAGTATGTCTGTAGATGCCGGTATAGACGAAACATTTTCAGAAATCCAGGCGCTTTCTCAAAGCTGCAAGTTTGGTAATTGTTCGCATAGCAACGAAAAGGGCTGTGCAATACTGGCTGCTATAAGCAGTGGTGAATTATCGGAACAACGTTTCAAGAACTACCTGAAAATGAAAAGAGAATCCGCGTTTAATGAAATGTCATATTCAGAAAAGCGCAAAAAGGACAAGGATTTTGGAAAACTGATCAAGTCAGTTATGAAGGAGAAAATTAGAAAATAGCACCTGGCTGGCACTATTGGGGCTATGGATCAGAACAGCGAGCGTACCAAATCCAGCCACTCCGGTTTCCACTTGAGCACAGCTACCGCTCCAGCGGCCACGACCACAGAAGTCCAAACGAGTATGCGCGGCCAGCGGCGGCTGCGTTTTTGAACCACATCGGTGGTCAGCACACGCTCGGGTCGTAGCCCCGGCGCCTGCAACATCCAGCGGCAGGTGCCGATGCGGATTTCATCACCGGATGCCAGCTGGCTTTCTGTAACGGGTTCCCCATTGAGCAGGGTTCCGCTTGCGGCGCCAAGATCCCTTAAAAGCAGTGATTGACCATCTACCCGGATGATCTCCGCGTGACGCTCAGCAACATCCGGTTCATCAAGCACGACATCACAATCCACGGCAGAGCCCAGCACGATGGATTCCCCAAACGGGAAGGACTGGTTGATTACCCTGCCCGATGTACCTTTCAACTTATAGTGACTCATTCTCTTCACTCAAGTATTGGTAATACATTACGTTTATCGTTCCTTGTATTGAACAAAATGGTCGCCCGTCACAGTGATTGGGTAAGTGTTAACAGGCCCTATGTCCTATCCACCTCTTTAGTAGCCAGCAACTCTCTCAAAACAGTCGTGGCATACGCACCGGGTGGCAGAACAAAGACCAGTTGCAAACCGTCGTCTTCAAAATCCCACTCGAACCCGGCCGGGTACAAGCGTAAAGCCCTGCGGCTGGCCTCTACACCCTGGGCGACCAGCACGTCTTTTAATTCCGTCCAGTCGTCCAGTATCTTGTCTTCGAGTGCGGCAACCTCGCCCGCCGGTCCGTCGCCACCCTTGCCCGGCATTGGCCCGGTGGGGTGTATATCGAGGCGGCTGCATCGATCTTCAATATCCGCGTCAGGCGCCAGGCAGGGAAAAATGGAATGGGTGCCGTCCAGCATGGCCAGTTCACCGTCGAGCATTCTGTTCCAGTCACCGTTTTGCACCCTTTGAGCCAGCACCTGGTTGAACAGGAAGCTACGCAGGGCGGACAGGTAAATACTCTTCTTGTGACGCGGCAGACGGACCCCCCTGCTCAGCAGGCTGAATCCCTTTTCCACGTTCCGACCACCGTGACCGAAGCGTTGCGGTCCGAAATAGTTGGGCACACCATCGGCACGTACCCGTTCCAGCCGTTGCTCGATATCCGCCGCATCACCATCGAAATCACGGATGAGCAACTGAAAACGATTGCCATCCAGGGTGCCACGTTTCAGCTTGCGATGGTGCAGACGACAATCAAGTATTTGAACAGCGTCAATCCGGGCATCGCGGAACACCTCCGGCCCCGCCTCACCGGCCGGCACAGAAAACCATTGCCGCGTAACCGCGTGGCGGTCCTTGAGACCCGCATAACCCACATCACGGTGTTTGCACCCGCCCACATTCGCCAGTTGCCCGGCTACCCAATCGGTGTTGGCCGAGCGTTTTTCCACCCACAGCCACAGGTGCCCGCCCTCACCACCGGGCTTGATTCTGGGAATTTCTTCGACCACGAAATCTTCCGGCTGGCTACGGATGACACCGGTCGCTTCGGGCTTGCCGAGGGAATACGGCCACTCTGGGATGTCGATCATACCAGGCGTGTTACCAGCTCTTTACCAGCACTACAGCGAACGCGGCGATACCTTCGCCCCGTCCGCAGAAACCCATGCCCTCGGTGGTGGTGGCCTTGATTGACACATCCTCCAGGTCCAGGCCCAGGTCTGATGCGATGTTGGCCTGCATTTTGGGGACGTGCGAGCTAATCCTGGGTTGTTCACAGACCAGCGTGACATCCGCGTTGATCACCGACCAGCCATCGTGCCTCAGCAACATGTCAACCTGGCGTAGCAATTCCCGGCTGTCGGCATTCTCCCAACAGGGATCTGACGGTGGAAAATGCGTGCCGACATCGCCACGCGCCACCGCGCCAAGCATCGCGTCACACAGGGCGTGCAGAGCCACATCACCATCCGAGTGGGCCGCCAGCGCATGGTCGTGACTTATGTGCACTCCACCGAGCATGACATGGTCACCCTCACAAAACGCATGTGCATCAACACCTTGCCCGATACGAATCTTCATGAGGATGTCAACGTCTTTTCTAGCCAGCAAGGCCTCGGCAATGGGCAGGTCAGACGGATGGGTGATCTTGATATTGGCCGCAGAGCCCATGACGAGTTTAGGTTTCGCACCGACAAATTCCATCGCCGATGCCTCGTCCGTCAATACGCAGCCTTCTTGCTCCGCAGCATCGATTGCATCCGCCAGCGCCCTGACGCGGAATAACTGCGGTGTCTGGGCAGCCCACAAGCCAGATCTATCCAGGGTGCAGGTAATTTCCCGTTCATCCCCGGCGCATTTCAGCGTATCGCCCACCGGCATCGCGAGTATTGCCCCATCGGGCGATTGCAAGCCCTGTTCCAGCAAGCGGTCCAGGCTTTGGGCCGACAGGCACGGGCGTGCGCCGTCGTGTACCAGCACCCACTCATCTTCCGGGTGCTTGTCGAGTATGGATTGCAGACCGTTGCGTACCGACCGGGCACGGGTGTCACCACCGGTCACGGTCTCCACGACCGCAGCCAACGAACCTACTGCAGATTCAAACCACTGATCATCCTCGGACAGTACTACCGTGATATTGGAGATCAGGGGGTGAAACTGGAAGACGCTGATCGCTCGAGCCAGTACCGCTTTACCCTTGATAGGCAGGTACTGTTTCAGCACGGCACCACCGTAACGTGAGCCGCGACCAGCAGCAGGAACCAAAGCATGAACCCGAGGTGTGCTCATAATATTGATCCTACACTATAAAGTTGAAAGCGCACTAGCCATTTGTTTCACCGTCTGGCTGATTCTCCGGTGGGGGCGGCACCACCTGGTAGAACTGCTCGGACTGTTTAATCAGCCCCAATTCATTGCGCGCCCTTTCTTCCACTGCATCCAGGCGCTCACGCAAATCTTCCACTTCAGCCTGTAACTCCGCGTTACGTTGCAGCAGGTCGGTGTTTTTTTGCCGCTGCTCTTCAACCCGTGTCTCGAGCCGTGCCACCTCCCTGAAGCCACCCTCACCAAGCCACAATTTAAACTGCAGCAGTATCAGCAGGACGACTAATATCAGGGTGACTACTCGCATTAATCTCTATCAACTAAGGTGTTTGAATGCGCTGGCGCCTGCATACCGTGCGTTTCCGCCCAAGGCCTCCTCTATACGCAACAGTTGATTATACTTCGCAACCCGGTCGGTGCGGCACAGCGAGCCGGTCTTGATCTGGGTGGCGGAACTGGCCACTGCCAGGTCTGCGATGGTCGTGTCCTCCGTTTCACCGGAGCGATGTGAAACGACAGCCGCGTAACCGGCATCAGCCGCCATGTTGATCGCGTTGAGCGTCTCGGTCAGTGTGCCGATCTGGTTCAACTTGATCAGGATTGCGTTGGCAATGCCCCGCTCTATCCCGTGGGAAAAGATTTCCGTATTGGTGACAAACAGGTCATCACCGACCAACTGGCATTTGCCGGCCGACAACTGTGAGTGTATCGCCCAGCCTTCCCAGTCGTCCTCGGCCAGGCCGTCTTCGATCGTGATGATCGGGTACTGGCTCAACCAGCCATCCAGGTACTCTGAAAACTCCTGTGATGAGAACGAGCGATTCTCCGACTCAAAGTGGTAACGCCCGTCACGGTAGAACTCGGAAGCCGCCGCATCGAGCCCCAGGTAGACATCCTGGCCAACCGAGTAACCGGCCAACTCGATGGCCTCCATGACGGCTTCGATGGCTGCCTCGTTGGACGGCAGGTCCGGCGCAAATCCGCCTTCGTCGCCGACCGCTGTTGACAAGCCACGCTTGGAGATAACGCTTTTCAGCGCGTGGAATACTTCAGCACCGCAACGCAGGGCGTCTGAAAAAGTGCTCAGACCAACGGGCAGGATCATGAATTCCTGGATATCGACGCTGTTATCGGCGTGGGCGCCACCGTTGATGATGTTCATCATCGGCACGGGCAGTTCAGTCGCACTGCCACTGCTGAGCCACGACCACAGTGGCTGGCGGTGGTGGTTCGCCATCGCGTACGCGTTGGCCAAAGAGACACCCAGCATGGCATTAGCGCCCAGGCGGGACTTGTTCTCGGTTCCATCCAGCTTGATCAACAGTTCGTCGATCACGCTCTGGGTGCAGGCATCCACCCCTTTGAGGGTTGATGCAATTTCGCCGTTCACGTTTGCAACGGCTTGCGTGACGCCCTTGCCGCCATACATGTCCGGGTTCTTGTCACGTAATTCTATGGCTTCACGTGCACCGGTAGACGCGCCGGAGGGTACTGCGGCCCGGCCAAATGCGCCGGATTCCAGCAGTACTTCTGCTTCCAGTGTTGGGTTACCCCGGGAATCGATAATCTGCCGGGCGTGTACCGTTTTAATACGGGTCATCTATCTATTTCCTTTTATTCGAGAGATTGTTTAATAAACTACTGTTCGGTTTTCAGCGTGGCCTTGCTGACCTCGTCGAGCTTTTTTAAAGCCCGCAACAGGGGTTCCATCTGCCCCAACGGCCAGGCATTTGGGCCATCGCTCTTGGCGATGGCCGGATCCGGATGGGTTTCCATGAAAAGACCGGAAACACCGACCGCGACAGCGGCGCGTGCCAGGACCGGTATGTATTCGCGTTGCCCGCCGGACGAATCCCCTTGCCCGCCGGGCAATTGGACCGAATGCGTGGCATCGAACACGACCGGGCAGCCTGTTTCTCGCATGATCACAAGCGAGCGCATGTCTGATACCAGGTTGTTGTAACCAAAAGAGGAGCCACGTTCACAGACCATGATCTGTTCGTTACCGGTACTCTTTGCCTTGTGCGCCACATTTTTCATTTCCTGTGGTGACAGGAACTGGCCTTTCTTGATGTTGACAGGTAAACCGGCAGACGCGACCCGCGTGATGTAATCGGTCTGGCGGCACAAAAAGGCCGCAGTCTGCAATACATCCACGACCTCTGCGACCGCGTCGATATCAGTGTACTCATGCACATCGGTCAGTACCGGAACACCCACCTGTTCCTTGACCGCCTGCAGTATCCTCAAACCCTCATCCTGACCCACGCCACGGAAGCTGTGGATGGATGAGCGGTTGGCCTTGTCAAACGAGGACTTGTAAATAAACGGTATGCCGAGACGCGTGGTGATGTCCTTCAGTTCATGTGCGGTATCGAGCGCCAGTTGCTCGGACTCGATCGCGCAGGGTCCGGCGATCAGGAAGAGTGGCTGATCCAGGCCTGCCTTGAATCCGCACAATTTCACAAGCTGGCCACTTCCGCGGGTAACTCACCCTGGCGGTGTTTCTGCGCCGCCTCGATAAAGCCGGTAAACAGGGGATGGCCTTTACGCGGAGTCGAAGTAAACTCGGGGTGGAACTGGCAACCCAGGAACCATGGGTGATCCGGTATCTCTACGATCTCGACCAGGGTCTCGTCCATCGAATGACCGGACAGCAGCATACCGTTTGTCTGCAGGATTTCACGGTAATGGTTGTTGAACTCATAGCGATGCCGGTGCCGCTCGGTGATGATGTCATTGCCATACAAGGTGCGCGCCAGCGAACCCGGCCGCAGGCGGCAACGCTGGCCACCGAGACGCATGGTGCCACCGAGGTCCGATTCCTCGGTGCGCGTTTCGACCGAACCGGACGCATCCAGCCACTCGGTAATCAGGCCGATCACCGGTGCGCTGGTGTCAGGGTTGATCTCGGTGCTATTGGCATCAGCATAGCCGCACACGTTACGCGCGTACTCGACCACCGCTGCCTGCATGCCATAACAGATCCCGAGATAGGGGATATTGTTTTCACGCGCATGGCGGATGGCCGTGACCTTGCCTTCAAAACCCCGCTCGCCAAACCCGCCGGGCACCAGGATGGCGTCAGCGCCTTCCAGGCATGCAATACCCTCTTCCTCTATCTGTTCTGCCTCGACCCTGAGGATATTGACGGCGATACGTTGCCTTAAGCCCCCGTGCACGATCGCCTCGGTCAGCGACTTGTACGCATCGGCGTGATCGACATATTTTCCAACCAGTGCAACGGTGACCTCGTGCACCGTGTTGGTCAGCCTGTCAACTACCTCGACCCAGGCCGACAGGTCGGCCTCGTGGGTCCCGTCCAGGCCCAGGCGATTGATGACGATGTCATCCAGACCCTGTTCGTGCAATTGCACGGGAATCTCGTAAATGCTGTCACGCGCATCCAGCGCCAGGATGACCGCCTCCTTCGGCACATTGGTGAATAACGCGATCTTGGCGCGTTCATCGTCTGATATGTCCCGTTCGCAGCGTGCCAGGATCACGTCCGCGGCGATACCGATGGAGCGCAGTTCCTTGACCGAGTGCTGGGTCGGCTTGGTCTTGATTTCCTTGGCCGCTTTCAGGTACGGCACCAGCGTCAGGTGCATGAACAGGACATTCCTGCCGTACTCTATCCCCATCTGCCGAATCGCTTCCAGGAAGGGCAATGATTCGATATCACCGACCGTACCGCCGATCTCGATCAGCGCGACGTCGTAGCCTTCAGCGACGTCCATGATCATCCGCTTGATCTCATCGGTGACGTGCGGAATCACCTGCACCGTGCCACCGAGGTAATCGCCACGGCGTTCACGCGCAATGACGTTGTTGTAGATACGCCCGGTGGTGAAGTTGTTCACCTGGCCCATGCGGGTGCCGATGAAGCGTTCGTAATGGCCCAGGTCAAGATCCGTCTCTGCGCCGTCCTCGGTCACGTAAACCTCACCGTGCTGGAAAGGGCTCATGGTGCCTGGATCTACATTGATGTAGGGGTCGAGCTTGGCCATCGTGACTTTCAGGCCACGCGCCTCGAGGATTGCAGCCAGGGAGGCCGCAGAAAGCCCCTTGCCAAGAGAAGAGACCACACCGCCGGTAACGAAAATCAAAGATGTCATGCCAGAACCTGCTTCAAGTTTGTGTTATGGAACCATCGACCTGCTGGGAGGCTCCCTAGTTCTGGGACACCATTATACCGACCGCCCGTGTCCGTGGCGACCAACAATTGTTCTTCTTTAAGGGAAAACTGTTTTATGTAAGAATGCAGGCTGCTCGCGCCGCATGTACTGATTAAATGAACCATGAAACCAAGCGCGTAGCCCATCTCTCGGGCCACGTAAACTCACGCACAAGTATAACTATGAAAGGTCTCCTGGCCGCACTGCTGTTGCTGCTGGCAGGTAATGCCGTGGCCATGGATATCGCCGAATGGCGTTTCCGGACATCCCTGTACACCAAGCACTGGAGTGACGACCCCGACCATGTTAACGATCAAAAATTGATCAATATAGAGTTTGAGACCACGACCAGCTGGCTTTACGGCTTTGCATATTTTGACAACTCGTTTGGGCAACCGAGCCAATACCTGTATGCGGGCTATTCCTGGCCCCTGTTCGGCAAGGACTGGGCTTATTTCGTCCTGACCGGTGGTGTCCTGCATGGTTACAAGGACCCCTATGAGGACAAGATCCCGTTGAACGACCTGGGTTTTGCCCCTGCAATCGTCCCCACGTTTGGCGTCAAATACAAGCGTGTGTTCACCGAGCTGCAGATCCTCGGCACGGCAGCCATTACCGTCACTGCCGGGTTCAGTTTCGGGCATAAATCCGATTGAATTAGGGCCTGTTAGCACTATGCAGATGCCCAGCGTTGGTCCTCCAGAGAGGCCAGGCAAGGCGCGCAGAGTGTAGTTTGGTGAGTCCAAATAAGCGATAAGCAACGCAGCATTGCCTTTTTGGAGGACCAACCCTTCGGGACAGGGCCACTTTTCCGCATGACTGCGTTGCAATTTCGCTCATGTACCGAGGGTACATCACGCTCATTGCGCCTTGCCCTGCAAAAAAGTGGCCAATGTCGATGAGTATCTGCATAGTGCTAACAGGCCCTGGCGCGTATAATTCAGGATGATGACGGTTTATAGAAAAACCCGTTACACAGCTGTTTTTAGTGCGATAAATCAATTAGGGCCTGCTAACACTAATCAGGTCCCAGTAAGCGGAACCAAATGAGCAAACAGTACCAGGCCCGGGATATCGAAGTCCTGACCGGTCTTGAACCCGTACAGCGCCGACCCGGCATGTACACCGACACGACCCATCCGAACCACCTGATCCAGGAAGTCATCGACAACAGTGTGGACGAGGCACTGGCCGGTTACTGCAAGAATATCGACGTCACGCTGCACGAGGACGGGTCCATCGAGGTCACTGACAACGGGCGCGGCATGCCGGTTGATGACCACCCCGAGCACGGCATACCCGGGGTTGAACTGATCCTGACAAGGCTGCATGCGGGTGGTAAGTTTTCCAACGAAAACTACCAGTTTGCCGGCGGCCTGCACGGTGTGGGTGTGTCGGTGGTCAATGCACTTTCGACCGATTTCGAAGTCTGGATCAAGCGTGACGGCCAGGAATACCACATGGGTCTGCGCAACGGCGAAAAAGCCAGTGAACTGAAAGTCGTCGGCACCGTCGGCCAGCGCAATACGGGCACCCGCGTGCGTTTTTGGCCGGACCCGAAATACTTCGACTCTGCAAAGATTTCCTACAAGCAGCTTACGCCACCTGTTGCGCGCAAAGGCCGTACTTTGCCCCGGCTTATACGTCACCCTGTGTTTGGCAGAGTCCGGTGAAAAGGAGGAGTGGCTCTACAACCAGGGTCTTGAAGACTACCTGCAGAGCGAATTGCTCGGTTTCACCCAACTGCCCGAGAAACCATTCACCGGGGATATGAAGGGTACGGATTCGGAAGTCAGCTGGGCCCTGTGCTGGTTGCCCGAAGGCGGCCAGTTGCAGGAAAGCTATGTCAACCTGATCCCAACCGTGGCGGGCGGAACGCACGTCAATGGCCTGCGCACCGGCATGGTCGATGCGCTGCGCGAGTTCTGCGAGCTACACAACCTGTTGCCACGCGGTGTGCGCCTGGCGCCCGATGATATCTGGGACCGGATCGCCTACATCCTGTCGGTCAAGTTGAACGACCCGCAATTCAGTGGCCAGACCAAGGAGCGCCTGTCGTCACGCGCCTGCGCGACCTTTGTTTCCGGTGTGGTCAAGGACGCTTTCAGCCTGTGGCTGAACCAGCACGTCACCGATGGCGAGGAGATTGCCACGCTGGCCATTGACAATGCGCAAAAACGCATGAAAAAGAACCGCCAGGTGGTGCGCAAGAAGATCACCTCGGGCCCTGCTCTGCCCGGCAAGCTGTCCGACTGCACCAGCCAAGACCTGTCGCTGACCGAGTTGTTCCTGGTCGAAGGTGATTCTGCCGGCGGTTCAGCCAAGCAGGCACGCAACCGCGAGTACCAGGCCATCCTGCCGCTGCGTGGCAAAATCCTGAATACCTGGGAGGTCGAGTCCGACGCCGTGCTGTCCAACCAGGAAGTGCACGACATCTCGGTCGCAATCGGCGTGGATCCGGGCTCCGACGTTATCTCTGAGCTGCGTTATGGCAAGGTCATCATCCTGGCCGACGCCGACTCTGACGGCCTGCATATCGCCACCCTGCTCTGCGCCCTGTTCCTGAAACATTTCCACGCGCTGGTGGAAACCGGTCATGTGTTCGTCGCCATGCCACCGCTGTACCGCATCGACATCGGCAAGGAAACGCATTACGCGCTGGACGCCGAGGAGCGCCAGGCCATCATGGACGTGATCGCGGCCGAGAAAAAGAAAGGCAAGATCACCGAAACCCGCTTCAAGGGCCTCGGTGAAATGAACCCCTTGCAGTTGCGCGAAACCACCATCGACCCGGACACGCGCCGGCTGGTGCAACTGACCATCGACAGCGAAGTGAAGACCAGCACAATGATGGACATGCTGCTGGGCAAAAAACGCGCCTCCGACCGCAAGGCCTGGCTGGAAGACAAGGGTGACCTGGCCAGTACATAAAGTGCGGCAATTCGGTGAGGGAAGCTGGGCGGGTATTCCCGCCCAGGACACGCCGTGAACCCATCCCTGGGGGCTCGGTCGCGACTCCCTGTCGCTCACGGTCCTGGTCGGCAACACGCCAACCCAGCTTTAACTCGATGTTGCGAGGTAGATGAGGTCTTGGGGTGGGTGGTTGCTACTGAGACCTTACACAACAGGGATGTTGTGTAAGAGCTTACAGGGATGTATACACAGCGTGTCTCAGGAGCAACTACCCACTTCAAGACCGAAGAGAGCAGACAATCCTTTTAGGGATTAACGAATGAACGAAATTACACAAAGCTTTTCCGATCACGAACAGATCCCACTCCGGAAGTACGCCGAGAAGGCCTACCTGGATTACTCCATGTACGTGGTGCTGGACCGCGCCCTGCCGCATATCGGCGACGGCCTGAAGCCGGTGCAGCGGCGCATTGTTTATGCCATGAGTGAGCTGGGCCTGTGCGCGGCTTCAAAGCACAAGAAATCCGCCCGCACCGTGGGTGATGTGCTGGGCAAATTCCACCCGCACGGGGATTCGGCCTGTTACGAGGCCATGGTGCTGATGGCCCAGCCGTTTTCCTACCGCTACCCGCTGATCGACGGACAGGGCAATTTCGGCTCACCGGATGATCCCAAAATCTTCGCCGCCATGCGCTACACCGAGTCACGCCTGTCGCCCTATGCAAAGACGCTGCTGGCCGAACTGGGCATGGGCACGGTGGAGTGGACTGCCCAATTTTGATGGCACGCTGAAAGAGCCGGTGCTGTTGCCCGCGCGCTTGCCCAACATCCTGCTCAACGGCAGCACCGGCATCGCGGTGGGCATGGCCACCGACATCCCGCCGCACAATCTGCGCGAAGTGGTCAGCGCCTGCATGCGCCTGCTGGACGAACCCAAGGCCACGGTCGAGGAACTGTGCGAGCACATCCCGGCGCCGGATTTCCCCACCGACGCGGAAATCATCACGTCCAGCGGAAGACCTGCTGACGATTTACGAGACCGGTCACGGCTCGGTGAAAATGCGCGCGATCTGGGAAAAGGAAAACGGCGAGATCGTCATCACCGCCCTGCCGCACCAGGTTTCCCCGGCCAAGGTGCTGGAGCAGATCGCGGCGCAGATGCAGGCCAAGAAACTGCCCATGGTCGAAGACCTGCGGGATGAGTCGGACCACGAGAACCCGACCCGCCTGGTAATCGTGCCGCGCTCCAACCGCGTGGATCTCGAGCAGCTGATGAACCACCTGTTTGCCACCACCGACCTGGAACGCAATTACCGCGTCAACCTGAACATCATCGGTAACAGCGGCAAGCCGCAGGTGCTGAACCTGCGCTGCTTGCTGAAACAATGGCTGGCGTTCCGCCTGGATACCGTCACCCGGCGGCTGGAATTCCGGCTGGACCAGGTGGTGGACCGCCTGCACATACTCGAAGGCCTGTTGATCGCCTATCTGAATATCGACGAGGTCATCCACATCATCCGCACCGAGGACGAACCCAAGCCGGTGCTGATGGCCACTTTGACATCACCGGCACCCAGGCCGAAGCCATCCTTGATCTGAAGCTGCGCAACCTTGCCAAGCTCGAGGAAATGAAAATCCGCGGTGAACAGGCGGAACTGGAAGAAGAACGCGAAGGTCTGGAGACCACGCTCGGCTCAAAACAGCGTATGAAGACCCTGGTCAAGAACGAACTGCTGGAAGATGCCGAGAAATACGGTGACGAGCGGCGCTCACAGCTGAATGAGCAGGAAGCCGCGCAGGCCCTGAAGGAAGAAGACCTGGTGCCTTCTGAGCCATGCACCGTGGTGCTGTCCAAGTCCGGCTGGGTCCGGGCCGCCAAGGGCCACGAGATCGATGCGACAACGCTGAACTACAAGGCCGGCGACGAATTCCGGCACGCGGCGCACGGCCGCAGCAACCAGCAGGCCGTGTTCCTGGACTCCACCGGCAGGGCCTATTCACTGCCGGCACACAGCCTGCCGTCGGCCCGCAGCCTGGGCGAGCCGCTGACCAGCCGCTTCACACCTGTCAGATGGCGGGCGTTTCCTGTACGCCCTTGCCGGCGAGAGTACCCAGAAGCTCGTATTGGCCAGTTCGTTCGGCTATGGTTTTGTGACGGAAACAGCCAATCTGCACAGCAAGATGAAGGCCGGCAAGGCCATGTTTCACTGCCCGGAGATGCCCATCCGGTGGCGCCCGCTGTCATCGCACGTGACGACGAGACACGATCGTCTGTGCCACTTCCGATGGTTACCTGCTGGCTTTCCCGCTGTCCGATCTGCCGGAACTGAGCAAGGGCAAAGGCAACAAGCTGATCAATATCCCGCCCAAACGCCTGAAGGCGGGTGAGGAACACATGATCGGCATGGTCGTTGTCGCCGAAGGGCGAGGAAATACTGGTCTGGGCGGGCCAGCGCTACATGCGCATGGGCAGGAAGGACCTGGAACACTTCAGGGGTGAGCGCGCCAAGCGCGGGCGCAAACTGCCACGTGGCTTCCAGCGTGTAACCAGTATTGAGGTCGCCGAAGACTGAGTACGAATATTCGCTTACCGGGGTTGAACTACCCGGTTTAACTGATGAGTGGTCAAGTATTCATGGTTGTTAATGCGGTATGGGCAGGTGCTTTCGGAACAGGGTCTGTTTCAGGATGATGATGGATTCGAGATCGGCTATTTTTTCCACCACGGCCAGGCGTTCCTTGATGAATCTTTCGTAATCGTCCAGATCCCTGGTCACCACCCTGAGCACATAATCGTGCCGGCCGGCAACCAGGAAACACTCCATGACCTCGGGCAGCAGTTTCAACGCCTCCTCGAAGCGTTCGGCATTTTCCCTGGTGTTCTTGTCAAGGTTGACGAACACCAGGGCCGAGGCGCGCAGACCCAGCGCTTTTTCATTCAGCATCGCACCGTAACCCCTGATCAGACCACTGTCTTCCAGCTTGCGCAAACGCCGCAGGCAAGGCGTAGGTGACAGGTTTACCTTTTCAGCCAGTTCTGCATTGCTGATGCGGGCATTCTGTTCCAGCAATGACAGAATCTTTTTGTCGATTGAATCTGGATATTTTGACATTTTCTATACTTTCCGCTTGCTTCCTTAGCATATTAGTCTAATTTTTAACTGGTTTACAGGTCATATTGCAGAATCCACCTCTGCCCGGCATGATAATATTTCCAGCATGAAAACCATCATCGAACCTTTCAGAATCAAGTCTGTTGAACCCATCCGCATGACCACGCGCGAAGAGCGCGAACAGTTGGTCCGCGATGCCCACTACAACCTGTTTACGCTTGCACTCCGACGATGTGCTGATCGATCTGCTGACCGATTCGGGCACCTCCAGCATGAGCGCACGCCAGTGGGGCGCCATGATGCAGGGTGACGAATCCTATGCCGGCAGCCCTTCGTTCTACCGCTTCAAGCAGGCGGTGGACAGGCTGATGCCATTCAATCACCTGATCCCGACCCACCAGGGCCGGGCCGCGGAGAGCATCCTGTTTACCGTTGTGTGCAAACCCGGCCAGGTGATACCCAACAACACCCATTTCGACACGACCCGCGCCAATGTCGAGGCACAGGGCGCCGGCGCTGTGGACCTGGTCATAGAGGAAGGCCGCGACCCTGAATCGCTGCACCCGTTCAAGGGCAACATGGATATTGCTGCGCTGGAAGATTTCATTAATCGCACCGGCGTCGAAAATATCCCGTTGTGCATGCTGACCATTACCAATAATTCCGGTGGCGGCCAGCCCGTGTCGATGGAGAATATCCGCCAGACACACGAGGTATGCCAACAGCACGGTATACCTTTATTCATCGACGCCTGCCGTTTTGCCGAGAACGCCTGGTTCATCAAGCAACGCGAACCCGGTTACGCCGACGTGGCCATCGAGGACATCGTGCGCGAAATGTTCTCCTTTGCCGAAGGCTGCACGATGAGCGCCAAAAAGGATGGTCTGGCCAATAGCGGTGGCTGGCTGGCGATGAACAACGAAGACTGGGCCGTGGATTGCCGCAACCGGCTGATCCTGACCGAAGGCTTTCCAACCTACGGTGGTTTGACCGGCCGTGACCTCGACGCTATCGCCATCGGTCTCGAAGAGGTCGTGCAGGAAGATTATTTGCACTACCGGATCGCCTCCACCCAGTATGTTGCAAGGCATATTGCGGAAGCAGGTGTCCCGATCATGCAACCTGCCGGCGGTCACGCGGTGTATATCGATGCAAGACGCCTCCTGCCACACATTCCCCCACTGCAGTATCCTGGACAGTCACTGGCCGTTGAACTGTACAAACACGGTGGCATCAGGGGTTGCGAGATCGGTACCGCGATGTTCGGCTTGCAGCCCGATGGGCAGGAGATTCCCGCAAAGATGGACCTGGTGCGCCTGGCCATCCCACGGAGGATGTACACACAGAGCCAGATGGATTACGTCATCGAGGTCGTGCAGGAGGTTTTTGAGTACCGCGAATCCATGCGTGGCATGAAGTTCGTACGCCAGCCACGCGCACTGCGCCATTTCACGGGGCGTTTTGGCTACATAGACTGAACAATTTGTTCAGGTTTACTACCGTCCCGCTTCACCCGAGGCGTGCGCCGAGTCGGGTATTCCTTACCGAGACTCGCCGGCAACTCCCACACGTTGTGAAAATAAGCAGGCGCTCGCCTGGTTTAAGCTTATATTAATCTTTTGTAATACATAATTGCAGGTGCTTGACCGGGGGACGGGTTCGTCCTGACCAAAACACTGAAAATGGAGGACGACGTGAAACAACTTCGCATTGATAGATTAACCATCCTGCTGCTGGCCCTGGTGTTGTCCGGGTCAATAGCTGCCCAGGAACCGGTCTCACCCATTGAACCAGCCAAGGACGTCAACCAGGCCATGGTAGAACTGGGCAAGAAGCTGTATTTTGACCCACGCCTGTCCAAATCCGGCTTCATTTCATGCAATTCCTGCCACAACCTGAGCATGGGTGGTACGGACAACCTGAAATCCTCCATCGGCCATGGCTGGCAGCAGGGTCCGATCAATTCACCGACGGTGCTGAATTCGAGCATGAACGTCGCCCAGTTCTGGGACGGCCGTGCAGCTGACCTGAAAGAACAGGCCGGCGGACCGATCGCCAATCCCGGTGAGATGGCTTTCACGCATGAACTGGCCATCGACGTGCTCGAGTCCATCCCGGCTTACGTCGCCGAATTCAACCAGGTGTTTGGCAGTGACGATATCAACATCGACCGGATAACGGATGCCATCGCGGAGTTTGAGAAAACCCTGGTAACACCAAATAGCCGCTTTGACCTGTGGCTAAAGGGTAATGCCGACGCCATCACTGAAAATGAACTGGCCGGTTACCAGTTATTCAAGAACAGTGGCTGCGTCGCCTGCCACATGGGTCCGGCACTGGGCGGAACTTCCTTCCAGAAAATGGGCCTGGTCACACCCTATGAAACCAGCAATACTGCCATGGGTCTGGCCGGGGTTACCGGCAATGACGCCGACCAGTTCAAGTTCAAGGTGCCAACCCTGCGTAACATTGAACTGACCTATCCGTACTTCCACGATGGTGAAGCGGCCACGCTGAGCGAGGCGGTCGATGTCATGGGCCAGGTTCAACTGGGCCGGAAATTCGAATCCAGCGAGTTGGGAACGATCGTCGCTTTCCTGAAAACACTGACCGGTGAGCAGCCTTCGTTCATATTGCCCGCGCTTCCGCCTTCAACGGATTTGACACCGCCACCGACACCTTTTGAATAAGTACATCAGCCCGGAGAGCGGATAGTACCCGCTCTCCGGTTCTTGACGATATCCCGTACAAGAAGGGACCCGGTTCATTAATGAATCGGGTTCCTTTTTCTTTTATACTCGAACCTGCTTTTCAGCAATCACCGGAAGGGATTCAATATGAAATTTTCTGCGCTGCTATGCGGTCTTTTAGCCATGTTTTTCGTTGCCACTGCCAACGCCCAGGGCGTCAGTATCGAGCCCGGACAATGGGAAATGACCTCCACGATGACCATGACCATGCTGCCCACGCCCCAGACGTTCACTGTCACGGAGTGTATCGAGGAATCCGAGCTCAACCCGGACCATTTCAACATGGACGAAGAAAACCCCTGCAATTTCTCCAACGTGGAGATGGGCGGCGATACCGCCAGGTGGTCGATTGAATGCCCGTCCGAGGGTGGGCCGGCCATGAAAGGACAATGGGAATTCACTTCCCACGGTGACACCCTGTCCGGCAACGGCTCGATGACCGCGAATTACGGCGGCCAGGAAATGGGCTTTAAGATGACCTGGGAAGGCAAACGCATCGGGGATTGCGAGGAATAGTCAGGTCAATGCGGGTTTTGATCCCGAGACACGCCGTGGATACATCCCTGTAGGCTCTTCACCAACTTCCCTGTTGGTGAAGGTCTCATGATCAAACACCCATATTGCCCTATTCAATGTCTTTGGAAAGCGCCGATAAAGGGGGTCAGATTCATTTCTCTGGGTCGGATCACGACCGAAAATATGAACCTGACCCCTTCTTAATATCAAAGTTTAACGAGAACTTGCCGCCGTGCTGACGGAAGTTTAACGAGGACAAGACTAGAATTCGGGTTTCCCCCAATCCGTGGCCCGATCATTGAACTCTGAACACTACCCGGCTTCCGGCTGGCGGCCGAACCTGCGTTTCTGGATCACTCACCTGCTGTTGCCTCTTGCGGCCTTCGCTGTGCTTGCCACACTGCTTGAAACCACGGGATTCGAACTGTGGCTGGCCGACCGGTGGTACGCCGCCGAGGGCGGGCACTGGGCGCTGCGGCATCACTGGCTGACCTACGAGGTCATGCACCACTACGGCAAGCTCATGGTGCTCACGGCCGGAATGACACTGCTCATACTGATTCTGGCGAGTTTCAGGGTGACCGCACTGCGCCGATGGCGCCGGCCGCTGACCTACTTGCTGACCAGCATGGCACTGCTGCCCGCCGTGATCGCCAAAATGAAGCACGCCAGCCTGGCGCCCTGCCCCTGGGATTTGGCGCGCTATGGCGGCGAGTTCATCTATCATCACACGACCCAGCTATGGTTTTGGCGGTGCCGGATCCGGCGGGTGCTTCCCGTCGGGGCATGCTTCCGGGGGCTTCGGGATGATCGCCGCGTATTTTGCGGCCTACCCCTACGCGCACCGTCGCTGGCTGTTCCTGCTGCCGGGCCTGGTGGTGGGGACACTTTTTGCCCTGGGGCAGCAATTGCGCGGGGGCCACTTCGTTTCACACGACCTGTGGACGTTGGCCATCTGCTGGTTCGGCGCGTTGGGGTTGTTCTTGCTGTTTCGCCCCTGGAACTGGCCTGCCCCTATTGCATCCAGGGGAAACCACGATGATGAATAACACACGCCCAAATAGACGACAGTGGAGCACCAACCAGGTGGTGCTGGCGACAGCGCTGTTTTTGATCCTGTTCGCCAACTTCGCTTTTTTCCGCAACCTCTACGCCAATGTTCGGCTGGCGCACCATCGGACCTGGCGCACCTGCTTTCACTGACCCTCGTGCTGTTCTGCATCACGGTGTTGTTCCTGTCGCTGTTTTCCTTCCGGCGCCTGTTAAAGCCGGCCTTCACGTCTGCTATTTCTCGTGGCTGCGGTAGCCGCCTACTTCATGGACAGCTACAACGTGGTCATCGACCGCGAAATGATCCTGAACGTGGTTTCGACCGACGTCGCCGAGGCGCGCGACCTGTTGGCGCCGAAACTGGCCTGGTACCTCGCGGGGTTATTCGTGTTGCCGTCGGTGTTGTTATGGCGGACCCGGCTTCGGCCCGCCGGTGCCGGGCGTTCGCTCTCGAGCCGCCTGGTTCTGATGAGCTGCTGCCCTAGCCCTGGTTGTCTCGCAAGCTTTGATGCTCGGCGACTTCTACGCCAGCTTTCGTGCGTGAACACAAAGTGCTCCGCTACTATGCCAATCCGATGATACCGCTGTACTCCGCATACAGGTTCGCCAGCAAGCGGCATCCCCTGGGCAACGGCGAAATCGAACCCCTCGGCCTGGATGCCAACATTCCGCCCATGGGACATCCATCGTGAACTCGTCATCATGGTGGTTGGAGAAACCGCGCGGGCCGACCGGTTCTCTCTGAACGGCTACGAACGGGAAACGAACCGTGAGTTACAGAAGAAACCCGTCGTCAGTTTCAGCAATGTCACCGCCTGTGGCACCTCGACGGCGGTCGCGGTGCCTTGTATTTTCTCCCTGCAGGGCCACGACGATTTCAAAGTCGAAAAAGCACGGTCAGAAGAGAACATCCTGGACGTGCTGGCCCAGGCCAATGTCAATGTCCTGTGGCGGGATAACAACTCGAGTTCCAAGGGCGTGGCCGAGCGGGTCACCCACGAGAACTTCCGCACACCCGGGTCTAAATCCCATCTGCGACCCCGAATGCCGTGATGTGGGCATGCTGGCTGGACTCGATGATTACATCGGAAGCCACCCGGAAAGGGATATCCTGGTCGTGCTGCACCAGATGGGCAGCCATGGGCCCGCGTACTTCAAGCGCTACCCTGATGCGTTCCGTGTCTTCGAGCCAACTTGTGACACCAACCAACTCGAACAACTGCAGCGCGGCGGAAATCGGCAACGCTTACGACAACACGATCGTTTACACCGACCATTTCCTGGCCCGCGTAGTTGAGCTTCTCAGCGATTACGATGACCGTTTCGAGACGGCGATGCTGTACGTCAGCGACCACGGCGAATCGCTGGGCGAGTCGGGTGTCTACCTGCACGGCCTGCCATACTGGATCGCGCCTTACACTCAGATCAAGGTACCGCTGATCATGTGGTTCGGTGAAAATTACACTGACGTGGATCACGACGCCGTTGCCCGCTTGCGTGACGTTGAACTATCGCACGATAACGTCTTTCAAACCTTGTTGGGTCTGTTCGAAGTAAATACCGAGCTATACCGGCCCGACAAGGACATTCTGCAATTGGCGCGTGACCTGCCGGGGAAGTGAGCCTACCAATGACCGTGAGGAATAGATAATCGCGGCGAGACGCAGCAGTTGGTTTTTGTTCCGCACAAAAAAGCGCCTCCCGAGGGAGGCGCTTTTTATATGGCTGTTAAAAACGCTCAGGCGCCGATAAATTTCCGGATGAGCTCCAGTTGCGCCTCGGCGTGCATGCCTGCCTGCTCGAGACAGACATCACCTTGGCCACTGCCCAGGAAATTACCGGACTTCCACGGGTACATGGAATATTCCCGGCCACGTTCGGACATGACCCAGCGATAGGTCGTCGCAACAGTAAATCCTGAGAACATCATTGCAGAGGAAGCTGCCGAATACGGGTAATATTTCCTTCTCTCTCTTCCGCGCTCAGGCGGTCAAAGAGCTCAGCACTCGCAACATAATAGACATCCAGGTTGATGCCCTTCTCCTTCAGCATCGGCAAAACACCGGTGGCAAAGGCATAGGCCACTTCACTGCCCTGGTAGACCAGGGTCGCATCGGGCTTGCCATTGGCCTCGAGCAGCTTGTAAACACCCTTGACCGCGGCTTCAGCCGGCGCAAGACCCAGGGCCTGGCGGTCGAGCATGACTTCCGAAGGACGCGTGACGTAGGCAGCCAGCACCGCCGGGCGCTGCAATAAGGCCTCTGCTGTCAACGGCCACAGCTCGTTGGGATCCCATGGCGTCAGGCTGATCATGACATCACCGGGGAAGTTTTCCTGCAATACCTGCAATGCCTGGGGCTCGGCGTGCGTCGGTCCGTCTTCACCGGTCTTCACACCAGCGTGACCACAAACCACAATGAACGTCTTGTTGGGTTCACCGGGTACACGATGGCGCAAGGTCTGCTGGCCGATACCGTGGGTCTTGGCACAGATGGTATTGAGTGGCGCAATAAAGGCGCCATACGAAGAACCCACACCCATCTGGTAACCCATCGTGGAGATACCCGAGCAGATTCCGCCCATGGCGTCTTCCGCAATACCACCGGATGAGAACAGCCGTGATTCCGGGTTGTTGGTCGGGTGCCAGAAGCCGGAACCAAAACCGGCACTGATATTGGAAATGCTGGTTGAGCCATACAGGTCGGCAGCGGCTGACAAAATGGCGCCATTGGTCAGCTGGTTAACGTGGCCAAGCGCGTGCGCCAACGTACCCCTGAGTGTTTGACTGGAACCAACCTCGTAGGTGCATGACTCGGGGCGTTCAAACGGAGAGATCGCACCGTCCACGTACAGCTTGTTGATATCCGGCGCGTTATCCCGGATCTTCCTGGGCGCTGATTCGAGACGCTGCTTACTCTCAGCAATCCAGCCACCCAGGCGGCTGGTCTTGGCCTGGTTCATTTCAAAGGCCTTGCGAATCACCAGCAGTGAATCGTAATAAGCCTGCTCGATAGCCTCGGGAGTCTTTTCACCTTCAAAACGCGGGAATTGCAAACCGAGCTTCTCTTCGAAGGGCCTCAGGGCCTCGAGGTAGGCATCACTGTAGAAACCGTGGCCGGCACCGTGGGACTTCCGGCCTTCGATACCGTATTGCCAACCCTTGATCGTGCGATAGACGATACCCGTCGGTTTGCCGTTGTTCAGCGACAATGCTTGCTTCTGCGCCTCGCGGATCTGTGCGTAGTCAAATCCGTCGGGAACGTAAATGACGTTGAAACCGTTGACCAGCATCAACTCACAGGGATCCCATTGCACGTAGTCACCGGCCTTGTCACCATCACGGGTCACAAAGTCGGAGTCGATCGCGGCCTGGTTCCAGTCCACGTGGAAATACAGGTTGTCCAGGCCGGAAGTGGCTGCAGCGGCAAACGCTTCTGCCACGCGACCCGGGGTCATGCCGCCCTCGCCTTCGATGATGTGTACACCGGGGGCATCCGCGCCGTACATGTCTTTCAGCGTCAGCGCGAGACCGGTGGAGGATGCAACACCGACGCCACTCGGGCCGGTTGACAGCCAAACGAACGGCGTTTCAGGCGTGGGATGACCATCAAGCGGCTTGACACCGAACTGCTTGAACAACGGAGTCTTGGTGATCGGATTCTTCCTGAAGCCCAGCAGGTCTTCGAGCCGCATTTGCTGGACGACCTCCGGCAACATACCGGGCTGTGTCTGGCTAACGACTTCGTTACGCAGGGCCCACATCGCGTACAGACCCAGCGCCTTGTGACCGGCGGCGTAGGAAATGATGTCCGCGCTGCGGTCCATCGGGTTGGTGAAATCGTAATTCATCTGGTTGAAGACCAGCGATTCCACGATACGCCCACTGGAGATACTGCCGCCGGGGTGCCCGGAGGACGCGTGGTTGAACATGATGGCGCACAAGGTCCGGTAACACAGGTCAAAAAATTCCAGGCTGTCCTTGTCTTCCACGGGCAGTGCGAAATCACCTGCGGGGTCGAGCGGCAAAAATTCCGTGCCCCGTTCGTTCAAGTTGAGTGAATATGACATTTTTCTAATTCCTCTATATGTGTTACCAGGCCCTAGGAGAAATGCTCTCCGTTGGCAATAAATTTCTCAAAACCGGCCTTGTCGTTGATGGCCGCAGCCATGCGCTCCATGCCAAGTTTCAAATCCTCGATTCCGGTTGCGATCGAAAGCCTCAGGTAATGCATGTCCTGGGTGCCAATCTGTCCGAACGACTTCCGGTCCATGGTCGCCACGTGGTATTCCCACAACAGGAACATCTGGAACAGCGTGGACGGGCTGGTGGTTTTCTTCACGTCTTCCGGCAGGCCGGCAAACACCTTGTCGATACCCATGTTCCTGACCAGGCCCTCGATGTTCGGGAACACGTAAAACGCACCCTTGGGCAGCTGGCATTCAACACCCGGCATCTTGTTCAGCGCATCGACGACAAAATCACGGCGCTCTTCAAAAGCGCGGTTCATCTCGGCGATGGTGCCCTTGCTCAGCGGTGACTCGATGGCCAGTCGTGCACCTTCCTGGTTGTACGGCGGTATGCAGGAGAAGTAGTTGATGTTCAGGTTGGTGAACAGCTTGGCTTCCGCGACGTTCGGGAACACGGCCCAGCCGATACGCCCACCGGTCCAGGAATAGGACTTGGAGGCGCCGGTGGCGATGATGGTTTTCTCCGCCATGCCTTCGATCGAGGCGATGGAGTAGTGCTCGGAACCGTCAAACAGGATGTTTTCGTAGATCTCGTCCGAATAGATACGGACGTTCGGATCGCACTTGCGCTTGATGACATCGGCGATCTCTTCGAGCTGTTCCGGGGTTGCCACGCCACCCGTCGGGTTGGACGGGAAGTTCAGGAAGATGAGCTTGGTCCTGGGCGTGATCAGCTTCTCCAGGTCGGCGCCGGTCACGCTGAAACCCAGGTCTTCACGCAGGTGCAACGGCACGGGCACGGCGCCCACGTAACGGATGAATGATTCGTAGATCGGGAAACCCGGGCTCGGGTAAATGATCTCGTCACCGTGGTTGCAGTAGGTCTGCTGGCACAGTCCGATCGGCGGCTTGCCGCCTGGGAATACCACGACCTGTTCAAATGACAAGTCCAGACCGCGCGCTTCGCCGACGTACTTGGCCACGGCTTTCCGGAGCGCTGGTACACCCTGGGGGTTGGTGTAATGCACATTGTCCAGGTCCAGTTGCCGCTTGACCTCCTCACGGATGTGCAACGGCAGCGGGAAATCGGGTTCACCGAGGTTGCACTTGACAACCTTGTGCCCCTGCTTCTTCGAGCGCGGCGATATAGGGCCCTACCTTGAAGGCGTTTTCGGTGTGGATACGGGATGTCCGGTCGGATATGAGATTCATCATGATGTGTCTTCCAGTGCTGGTATCACTTTGGGCCAGGTTGCAGGTCGTCTGAAACCTGGAAAACTGCCCGTGCAAGCACGAAGCGCTGAGAAGCTATCTGTACGGTTTTGCAACACGAGCAACCATACGTACGGTGATTAGAATGCTAGTTAAAGTCTGTTCATTTGTGAAATTTATATTTAATATAGATTCATTAAGTTAATTAAATGGGAAAATCATGCGAAATATCCCGATGGATTTGCTGCGTTCTTTTGTCACTGTCGTCGAGATGGGCGGCTTCACCGTGGCCGGTCAATTGCTTGGCCGTTCGCAGCCCGCGATCAGCCTGCAAATCAAACGGCTCGAGGAACTGATTGATTCACAACTGTTTTTCCGTGGCGGCCAGCAACTGGAGCTGACCCTCGCCGGTGACCGCCTGCTCAGTTACGCACGCCAGATCCTGGCACTGAATGACGAGGCCCTGGCCGAACTCACCCAGCCCACGATCTCCGGCCGTATCCGCTTTGGTATCCCCAGCGAGTTTGCGACCACCTTGCTGCCCAAGATACTGGGCCGGTTCAGCCAGGCATACCCCGCCGTGACCCTGGAAATCATCTCCGATCTGAGTGAAAAACTGTTTTCCCAGCACCTCGGCCAATACGACCTGATACTTGGTCTGCAGGATGCGCCTTCAAAAAGCCGCGCTTCATTTATCGGCGCTGACGACCTGGTCTGGGTGACCAGTTCGAGCTACGACACGCACCTGCAATCCCCCCTGCCCCTGATCGTGGCCCCGGCACCCTGCCTGTACCGATCCAGGGCGCTCAGAACCCTGAAAATGAGTGGCCGGCCGTGGCGTATCGCCTATACCAACCTGGACATCACGGGTATCACCTCCGCCATCGAAGAGGGCCTGGGTGTGACCGTGCTGGCGCAAAAAACCGTGCCGGCTTCGCTCAGGATTCTGCCGTTTTCCAGCAATTTTCCCAAGCTGGGCCAGGTCGGCATCCACCTGGTTTACAAGAAGGAACACGCCAGCGAGGCCGTGCTCAAGCTGGTGGAGTACGTCAGCACTGTTATGGGTTAGGGCTTCGTGCAGCCACTGAAACCCATTAGAATGGTGTACTGAATCATCCAACACACACCTGGCAAAACAATAATGACCGAAACCATCATCAGCTCTGACATCAAAAGAAGTCGTTATCGGCTTTGACCGGCCTTTTACCATCATCGGTGAGCGGATTAACCCCACCGGCCGCCGTTTACTCGCAACGGAAATGAAAGAAGGCAATTTCAGCCGTGTAGAAGCCGACGCACTGGCCCAGGTAGCTGCCGGCGCGCACGTGCTGGACATCAACGCCGGTGTACCGATGGCGGATGAACCTGAGCTGATGGCGCAGGCTGTCAAGCTGGTGCAATCGCTGACGGATGTGCCCCTGTCGATCGACTCCTCGGTCGTCGAGGCACTGGAAGCGGGCCTGGAAGCCTACGATGGCAAGGCATTGCTGAATTCCGTGACCGGGGAAGAAGAACGGCTTGAGCGCGTATTGCCGTTGGTCAGGAAACACGGCGCGGCCGTGGTTGCCATCTGTAATGACGATTCCGGTATTTCGACCGACATCAACGTGCGTTATGAAGTCGCCAAAAAGATCATCGAACGGGCTGCGGATCACGGTATCCCTGCCTGTGACGTGGTCGTTGACCCGCTCGTAATGCCGGTTGGCGCGATGCCCGATGCAGGGCTGCAGGCGCTGGAGCTGATCAAGCGCCTGCGTAACGAGCTGAAGGTCAATACGACCTGTGGCGCCTCCAACGTCAGCTTCGGCCTGCCCAACCGGGCCGGCCTGAACGCCGCTTTTATCAGTATGGCCATCGGTGCGGGCCTGACATCGGCCATTACCAATCCGCTTGCGGAAAACCTGATGCAGGCGATACGTGGGGCCGATGTGCTGATGGACCACGACAGCCAGTGCATGAACTGGATCTCGGCCTACCGCGAACCACCCAGGGACGGTGGCCGTGGCACACGGCGCCGGCGCCGTCCAGCCAGGACCTGAACGTCAAGAGACCGGTATCCGTCACAACACCATGCCAGAACCAAAACAGGCATTGATCGTCTTCAGCCCCTCCGGCAAACGCGGGCACTTTCCCGTGGGCACGCCGGTGCTGCAGGCGGCGCGTGAACTGGGTGTCGATATCGACTCCATCTGTGGCGGACGCGCCCTGTGCGGCCGTTGCCAGGTCGAACCCGTGGCCGGACACTTCCCCAAGGAAGGCATCGTATCGAGCACCGAACACCTCGGCAGCTTGAGCGAGGACGAGCAACACTGCCGTGAATCGGGCCTGCTGGCACCCGCATACCGCCTGAGTTGCCAGGCAAAAATCCTCGGTGACATCCGCGTCGATGTGCCATCCGCCAGCCAGGTTCACCAGCAGGTGGTGCGCAAGGAATTCGAGGCACGCTCGCATTGAACTCGATCCTGTTATCCACCTGTATTTCATCGATGCCAGCAAGCCAGCGCCGGAGCATCCAGCTGACGATGGTCTGCAACGCCTGAAGCGAAGCGTTGGCAGAAGACTGGGACCTACTGCCTCGCTTGGAGACCGGTGTGCTGCAGCAGAAGCCTTACAAGCCGCATTGCAGGCGGGCGAATGGGAGGTGACCGTGGCTGTTCGCGACGGCAAAACACGTCGTAGCGGTCTGGCCGGGCTTGCACGAAACAGATTTATGGAGTAGCCGTGGATGTGGGCTCCACCACCATCGCCGCGCATTTATGTGACCTTGACCAGCGGCGAAGTGCTGGCCAGCGCCGGCGCCATGAACCCGCAGATCCGTTATGGCGAGGACCTGATGAGCCGCGTGTCCTACGCCATGCTGAACCCTGAAGGCGCGAGCCGGATGACTGCTGCGGTGCGCAAGGCCATTAACGAATTGCTCAGCAAAGTCATCAGCGAAGCCGGCGTCGGCCCTGACCAGGTGCTGGAAATCACCCTGGTCGGCAACCCGGTCATGCATCACCTGGTTTTGGGGCTGGACCCAACCCCGCTGGGGTCTGCACCATTTACCCTGGCCACCAACGAAGCCGTCGAATTGACGGCCAGAGATCTGGACCTTTCACTGCCGGCTGGCGCCCGCGCCTATTTCCTGCCTTGTATCGCGGGTCACGTCGGAGCAGACACCGCCGGAGTCATGCTGGCAGAGACTCCCTGGGATTCAGACCAGGTCAGCCTGTTGATCGATGTCGGCACCAATGCCGAACTCGTATTGGGTAACAAGGAAAAACTGTTTGCCGCCTCGAGCCCGACTGGCCCGGCCTTCGAGGGCGCCCAGATCAGTGCCGGCCAGCGGGCCGCGCCCGGTGCCATCGAACGTGTACGTATTGACCCGGTCACGCTGGAGCCACGATTCAAGGTCATCGGCGGGAAATCCTGGTCAGATGAACCCGGCTTTACCATTGAGACAGAGAAACAAGGCGTCAGTGGCATTTGCGGTTCCGGCATTATCGAAGCAGTCGCGAACATGTACCTGGCCGGCATTATTACGCCTGACGGTGTCATTGATGGCGCGTTGGTGGAACGCAACCCACGCATCCAGCCCGATGGCCGCACTTTTACCTACCTGCTGCACGCCGGCGAGCCTGAAGTCCGTATCCGGCAGACCGATATACGCGCCATCCAGTTGGCCAAGGCGGCCCTGCACGCCGGCGCCCGTCTGCTGATGGACCGCATGGGCGTGGACAGGGTGGACCGGATCCGCCTGGCCGGCGCGTTTGGCAGCCACATCGACGTCAAGTACGCCATGGTGCTGGGCATGCTGCCCGATTGCGAGCTTGAGCGCGTCTCGGCAGCCGGTAACGCGGCGGGTACCGGTGCACGTATCGCTTTATTGAATAGGGCTGCGCGCAGGCAGATCGAGCTGCGGGTACGTGATGTAGAAAAAGTGGAAACCTCGACCGAGGAGAATTTCCAGCAATACTTCGTAGAAGCCATGGCGATCCCGCACGCCACGCAGCCCTACGAAAAGCTATCCCGGGCTGTCACGCTTCCCGTCAGCACGACCAAAAAGGCCCGTCGTAGAAAGCGCTGATAGCCAACATCCTGCCAGGTGAGTGCCTGCATTTTTTCAGAACACGCCGTGAACCCATCCCTGGGGGCTCTTACTCAACGTCCTGTTTCGTAAGGTTCTGAAAAAAGCAGTGCACTCCCCTGGCTGTCCGTCTTCTCCTCTACGTCAACTCTATTTCCTGGCATCAACCGCCGTTCCCAATGCAAAAATGCAATAGTGGAAGATGAACCTCGAACTTTCACGGGTCGCCCGGTGGTTTCGTCGGTGTGGGCGACATTAAGCACCGCACTGAAGACTGAGAGTCGGTAGGGGAGAAATGTGCAGGATGTACATTTCAGGCCGCCCAGGACAGGATGTCCTGTAAGGCCGGCCGCGTGAACGATTCGAAGGAGAGGGTAGCCCGAACGACTACAGGGATGTAGGAGGTAGAGCATGGAGGGACGCAGGAGCAGTTGCCGAGGGCTGCGGGGCCAGGAGCACACACCGGTAAGCCTCCGGGCAACTCATCAAGGGCTCAGCCTTCCCAGTCGCGCTCCAGCCAGCGTGCCGCCAGCAGGAAGAACCCGGCTGCTGCAATATAAAAACTGGTGCCCGCCAGGATGGAATAACGCAGGGAATCGTCACCGAATCGCACGGCCAGCGTATCGGATATCGCGCCAATGGCGTAGGTGCCCACACCGATGCCGATCAAGTTGATGATGAACAGGAACACCGCTGAAGCGGTGGCGCGCATGTCGGGCCTGACCAGGTGCTGGATGGCCGACATCACCGGTCCCAACCAGGCCAGGCCCAGGGCGGTAGGAACCAGCAATACCAGGAAACCGAGCACCAGGTTGGGTGACAGGATGGCCAGCACGTAAAACGGCACGGTCGCGATAAACGCAATCGCCGGTATCCGGGCGTACTGTGAATGCCTGTTTTGCCCGAAGTGGTCTCCAAGCCAACCACCCAGCCAGATGCCCGCGATTCCGCCGAGTAACAGGTTTGCACCGTAGAAAAGCGATGCATCCAGCAGGCTCAAACCGTAACTGCGGACAAAAAACGACGGCAGCCAGAAAAATATGCCGTAACCGATCATCGACGAAAATGAAGCGCCCAGCGCCATCAGCCAGAAACTCGGCTTGGCGGCCAGTTTGTGCAGTATCTGTTTCAGCCCCGGTGATTGCCCGGTCACGGTCTGGCGGTCATAACGGCCACGTTCCGGTTCCCTGATGGTCAGCCTGAACACCGGCGCCAGCAGCAGGCCCGCCAGGCCCACGATAAAAAATGCATAACGCCAGTCGATCAAACTGGCAATGATACCGCCGAAAACTATACCGGTGGCGCTGCCGATCGGAATACCGAATGAATAGATGCCGATGGCGCGGGCGCGCTTGCCGGGTGGGAAGTAATCCGAGATCAGCGAATACGCGGGTGCGACACCACCGGCCTCGCCCACACCGACACCCAGGCGGGCAGCAAACAACTGCCAGAAATTGGTCGCCAGGCCCGACAGTGCCGTCATGGCGCTCCAGGTAGCCAGCGCGGCGGTCATGATCCAGGTGCGGCTGAACCGGTCTGCCAGCATCGCGATCGGGATACCCAGCCCGGTGTAGAAAAGCGCAAAGGCCAACCCACCCATCAGGCCGAGTTGGGCATCGCTAAGACCCAGGTCGGCCTTGATCGGCACCGCCAGGATGCCGATGATCTGTCGGTCGATGAAATTGAAAGTGTAAACCAGCACCAGGATAAACAGGACGTAGGCACGGCTTGTGCCAGAACCGCTTGTCAGTTTTCTGTACGGCTGGAAATCAAGACTTAACTACCGGCACCTTTGAATTCTCGCGTTGCGGTATTCACTTGCCGTGTCTTGATTTGAGTACTTCGACCAGTGATCCCAGTTCCAGTTTCCGGCTGCATAAAAGCACCAGCAGGTGGTACAACAGGTCCGCCGATTCGTTGAGCAATTCCTTGTCATCACCAGCAACCGCGGCCAGCGCGGTCTCCACTCCCTCTTCACCCACTTTCTGGGCAATGCGCTTGATGCCATCATCCAGCAGGCTGCTAGTATAGCTGCCTTCCGGCCGGTCATCGGAGCGTTGCGAAATCACGCCTTCGAGTTGTGTCAGGAAGGCAATATCGGGCATGACTTTGCCTTCTTCATCGTCGTCGTAACAGGAATCCTTGCCGAGGTGACAGGTCGGCCCTTCCTGCCGCGCCCGGACCAGCAGGCTGTCACTGTCGCAATCGGGGTGGATATCCACCAGGTTCAGGGTATTGCCTGAGGTTTCGCCCTTGATCCAGAGTTTCTGCCGGCTGCGGCTCCAGAACGCCACCTTGCCGGTCTCCAGCGTAAGTTCGAGCGCGTCCGGGTTCATGTATCCCAGCATCAGCACCCGGCCGTCCAGGGAATCCTGCACGATCGCGGGGATCAAGCCATTCATCTTTTCCCATGCCAGGTTTTCAATATTCATAATCTCACTCCAATGCCTGCCGTGGACAACACCTGCTTTAACGCGGGTATCGGCACCTTGTTGTTGTGAAAAATAGTCGCCGCCAGTGCTCCATCCACATCGGCTTCGTTAAAGACATCGACAAAGTGGCCCGCGTTACCCGCACCACCCGACGCTATCAGGGGTATGGATGCCAGTGCCCGCGCCGCTTTCAGTTGCTCGATATCGAATCCCTGCCGGGTGCCGTCACTGCCCATGCAATTGAGCACGATCTCACCCGCACCTCGCTGGCTGACTTCCTCAATCCAATCCAGCGTATTATGACCGGTTTGCTGCATCTGGTCAGGTATTCCGGTCATTTGCCGGGTCACCCATTGCCCGTCCTGTCGCACTGAATCGACCCCGACCACGACGCACTGGCTACCAAACGCCGCCACCAGTTCATTGATCAGCTCCGGTCTTTGCACTGCCGGCGTATTGATAGAAATCTTGTCTGCACCACGCTGCAGGATCTTGCGCGCATCGTCGACCGAACGAATACCACCGGCCACGCAAAACGGAATATCGATGACTTCGGCCACGAGCGATACCCATTCGCTGTCCACTGAGCGGCCCTGTGGGCTGGCCGTGATGTCATAAAACACCAGTTCGTCCGCACCCTGGGCGCTGTAGCGCTCGGCCAGTTCGATGATGCCACCCATGACACGGTGATTACGAAAGCGGATACCCTTGACCACCTGGCCGTCACGCACGTCCAGGCAGGGGATGATACGCCGCGCGAGACGGGTATTCACCGCAGTGTCTCCAGGGCCTCCGCCACGGTGAAACACCCTTCCAACAGGGCCTTGCCGGTAATCGCGCCCGCCGCGCCGGCAGGTTTTAGCCGTTCCAGGTCTTTCAGACCGGCAATACCGCCCGAGGCCTGCAGTTGCAGTTGTGGATAGCGTTGGACAATCTCGGCGTACAGCGCAAAGTTGGGTCCGCTGAGCGCACCGTCGCGGCTGATGTCGGTACACAACAGGTGGCGCAGCCCGCCTGCCGCCAGTTCATCCAGCACCTGCCAAAGGTCCGCATCACCGCGCCGGGTCCAGCCGTGGGTCCGTGGCCAGGGCACGCCTTGCTCATCAAACCGGACATCCAGTGCAGCGACCAGGTTACCAGCGCCAAAACGAGCCATCCAGCCCGTAAACCGGTGGCTGTCGGTCACGCACAGGCTGCCAACCACGACCCTGGCCGCGCCCGCATCCAGCCGCTTTTCAATGTCCTTTCCTTCCCTTACACCGCCGCCGGTTTGCACCGATTGCGGTGCCTGCGCAAGCAGGCTGAACAGCGCTGTGGTATCGGCGGCGGCCCCGTCGCGGGATGCAGCCAGGTCAACCACGTGCAGCCACCCAGCCCCGGCATCGCTATAGCTGCGCGCCAGGTCGAGAGGGTCCATCGGATAGTATGAAACTTGCTTGAAATTGCCGTGCAGCAGACGTACGCAGCGTCCGTCCAGCAGGTCGATGGCCGGTATCAGTTGCATCGGGTAGTGGTCTCCTCCATGAAATTGGACAACAGCCTCGCCCCATCCCCGGCTGAGCGCTCGGGGTGAAATTGTGCGCCGTAAAAATTGTCTTTTTGCACGATGGCGGCAAAGGTTTCACCGTGGGTGCAGGTAGCCAGCGTGCTCGCGTCAACCGGAGCACGGTAGGAATGCACGAAGTAAAACCAGGGCTGGATGGGTAGTCCGCGCAACAGGTCGCTATCGCGGGTCGCGGTGGTCGTATTCCAGCCCATGTGCGGCACACGCACACCGGCCGAAGGTTCAAGTTTCTCCAGGGTGCCGGGGATCAAGCCAAGACAGGCAACACCGGCTTCGCCGGCCTGGTTTTCCATCGATTTCTCGAATAACAGCTGCATACCGAGACAGATACCAAGCACGGGTTGCTGCAGCGTGCGAATGCAATCGACCAGTCCCAATTCACGCAAACGCGCCATCGCGGCGCCAGCGGCGCCAACGCCCGGCAAAATCACGCGGTCGGCCGTGCGTATCGTTTCGGCATCACGCGCAAACACCGGCTCGACACCCAGGCGTCTCAGCGCATGCATGACTGAGCTTATATTGGCTCCACCGCTGTCGATAATCGCCAGGGTGGTCATAACACACCCTTGGTGCTGGGCAGGTCCGCACCCTCCCGCGCCAGGGCCGGCCGCAGTGCCCTGCCCATGCCCTTGAATAAACCCTCCACCATGTGGTGCGTGTTCTCACCCTCGACTTCCAGGTGCAGCGCGCAACGCAGTGACTGGCTTAGTGATGCAAAAAAGTGGCGCACCATCTCGGTCGACAACTCACCCACGTTATCACGGGGGAAGTCTGCGCTGAATGAAACCGCAGGCCGTCCGGACAGATCGATCGCCACGCTTGCCAGCGATTCGTCCATGGGTAAAACAAAACCGTAGCGGCCGATACCGCGGCGCTCACCGAGCGCCTTGTCCAGCGCCTGGCCGAGCGCGAGCGCACAATCCTCTACCGTGTGGTGTTCATCGATTTCGAGATCACCCTTGCAGACCAGGTCCAGCCTGAAGTTACCGTGGGCAGCAATCTGCTCCAGCATGTGATCAAAAAAGCCGATACCCGTGGATATACTGCTGCCGCCAGCGGCATCGAGGTCGACTTCGACCCGGATCTTCGTCTCGTTGGTATCACGCTGAACCAGCGCCCGGCGCGGCCGGGTGCAAAGGTAGCGGGCAATCTCCGCCCAGCTTTCACCGTCCGGCCCGCACCTGAGACCGCCGATGCCCATGTTTTGAGCCATTTGCAGATCGGTTTCACGGTCGCCAATCACCCAGCTGTCCTCGAGATCCAATTCACCCGATTTGAGGTAATCGAGCACCATGCCGATACCCGGCTTCCGGTCCATTGATCCATCATTTTCAAAGTGCGGGTCGATGTGTTGTGCGACAAACAGAATCCCCTGGGAAGCGAACAGGGACAACATCTTGTCATGCGGTACCTGGAAGTCCTCCACCGGGTAAGCATCCGTGCCGAGGCCATCCTGGTTGCTGACAATGACAAACTCGTAGCCAGCCGCTTTGAGTTGCAGGAGGGCCGGAATCACACCTTCGAGGAGTTCCAGTTTTTCCAGGCTGTCAACCTGTTCATCTTCCGGCTCGGTAATCAGTGTCCCATCCCGGTCGATGAACAATATGCGGCGTTTTGGATTATTCATATCTGCTCCCCGTAGGCTTGCAGGACGGATTTAAGCGCTGCCATTTCCGCCTCGCTGCCGATGGTCAGGCGCACACAACCCTGCAGGCCCGGTTGCGAGTTGAAGTTTCGGATGCGTATTCCGTTGGCCGCGCACCAGTCCACCAGGCCATCGGCATCGGAGACACGCACCAGGATGAAATTGGCCTTGCTTTGCCAGGCATCCCTGATCCAGCCGCATTGCTTAAGAAATGCGTGCAAATCCGCCCGGCCTTTTCTGACCGCCTGGACAAATTGCCGTTGGCGGTCAACTACGTCCCCGCCAATCGCCCGCAGGGCGGCATCAACCGTCGTGGCAGCCAATGGGTAAGGCGCGATCACGCGTTGCAACAGGTTGATCACCGCCGGGTCCGCAATGACGATACCGCAACGCACAGCAGCAGCAGCCCAGGCCTTGGACAAGGTCCGCAGTACCACCAGATGTGGCCACCGCTTAACGAGCTCGCCGGCAGACGGCGCGTTGCAGAACTCGATATAGGCTTCGTCCAAAACCACCAGCGCCTTGTCTTCGCAGGCGGCCAGGATCCTTTCCAATTGGTCACGTTCGATCACATCCCCGGTGGGATTATTCGGTGAGGTTAAAAATACCAAGCGGACACCGTCCTGTGCAGCGATGACACGTTCCAGTTCCGCGAAATCAATCTCGAAGCCGTTTTCCTGCTTGCCGGGGCACGTCGATGACCCTCGCCCCCTGGATGGTGGCGGATATGCGGTACATTCCGAAGCAGGGCGTGCATTCAACGATCGCGTCCTGGCCCGGCCGGCAAAATACCCGGGTCAGCAGGTCGATACCCTCGTCGCTGCCGCGGGTGATCAGCAAATTGGATTCGGGCACGCCGTAAAGGCCCGCCAGGCGGGTCTTCAGTTCTGCAGGCTGGGGTGAGGGATAGCGGTTCAGCTTCAGGCGTTGCCACTCGGGGTCATCGACCAAGGTCGAGGGTGACTCGTTGGCGTTCAACAGGATGCCGTCGGCCGCAGTGCTTTTACGGGCCGATTCATAAGGCTGCATGGCAACGATTTCCGGCCTGTGCCAGGGCCTTGATGTCCATTTTCACTTGCTGACGCTTTCGTTGAGGCGGTATTCAACCGCCATCCGGTGGGCGTCCAGGCCTTCCGCCCGTGCCAGCGTCGCGGCGCAGGGGCCCACGGCACGCAGGCCAAACAGGCTGGCCCGTTGCAAGGTCATGCGACGCAGAAAATCGTTGACCGACAGGCCACTGTAAGCACGCGCATAACCGTAGGTCGGCAGCACGTGGTTGGTGCCGGAACAATAATCCCCGAGCGATTCAGGCGTGTATGGCCCGATGAATACCGAACCGGCCGCCGTGACACCTTCGGCCAGCCTGCTCCGGATCCTTGCAGTTCAATATCAGGTGCTCGGGTGCATAACGATTACTGATTTCCACGGCCTGGGAAATCGAATCCACCCGTATACGCCTGAGGTATTGCAAAGATTCAGCGAGGATAGCCGCCCGTGGTAGATCCCGCTGCCAATTCGACCAGTGAACGGCCCACCTGTTCCAACAGCGGCTCACTGTCACTGATGACAATGGACTGTGAATCCGGACCGTGTTCGGCCTGGGAGAGCAGATCCCAGCACACGGCGACGGGGTCGGCGTCCTTACCGGCAATGACCAGTACCTCCGAGGGCCCGGCCGGCATGTCACGCGCGGCGCCACCGGGCATGACGGAAATCTGCTGTTTGGCCTCGGTAACCCAGGCATTGCCAGGTCCATACAGCTTTGCACAAGCCGGGATGCTTTCGGTTCCCAGGCCCATCGCCGCAATCGCCTGCGCACCTCCGGCCTTGAATACCCGCTTGACACCACAACGTGCTGCCGCAGCCAGGATCGTGGCTGGCACGCAACCTTCGCTGTCAGGTGGTGTGCACAGGATGATCTCCTCACAACCGGCAATACGCGCAGGCACCGCCAGCATCAGGACCGTCGAAATCAAGGGGGCGCTTCCGCCGGGCACATACAGACCCACCGGGGATATCGGCAGATAACGTGCCTCGCAGCGCACGCCGGGTGCAGTTTCAATACTCAGCGGACGGGGCATTCCTGCCCGGTGAAAGTCTGTCGATCCGGGCGATGGCATCATCCATGGCTTGCAGGACGTCCGGGGCTACAGCGGGCTCGGCCGCCGCCCATTCCGCGGCACTGACTTCGAGCTCTTCCAGTTCAACACCATCGTATTTGCGGGACAAACGGCGTAGCGCTTCATCGCCTTGTTCCCTGACCTGCGCAATGATCGCACTTACGGCCTGTTCAATATCCAGTTCCGGCAATGGCGGGCGCTGGATGGCTGCCACCCGTTGGGTGGCGTTTGCCTGTGCCCAATTAACTATGTCCGGTACGCGAATGTCCATGTTCAGGCCTGCCTACCCGAGCATCTTTTCAACCGGCACGACCAGGATCGCCGATGCGCCGGCACCCTTCAGCGCTTCGAGGTGTTCCCAGAACACGCCCTCGCGGCAAACTGCGTGCAGCGCCACCCGCCCGGGATCACTCTCGAGATTCATCAGGCTGGGGTGTTCCGCGCCGGGCAGCAATTGCGTAATTTTTTCCACCGCCTCACGCGGGGCGTGCAACATGACGTATTTGCTCTCGGCCGCCTGCAAAACACCATCCAGCCTGGCGAGCAGGCGTTTCAGCAATGCCTGTTTTTCTTCCGGAACGCGATCCGGTCGGCAGTACAGCGCTGCGCTGCTTTCAAACAGCACCTCCATTTCAACCAGGTGGTTGGCGCGCAGGGTTGTGCCGGTCGAGACCAGGTCGGAAATGGCGTCGGCCGTACCGAGTCCCGGGGCAATTTCGACCGACCCTGAAAGCTTGACCATCTCGGCCTGCACACCACGTTCGGCGAGCAGGCTGTTGGTCAACGCCGGGTAAGAGGTGGCGATCCGGCACCCTTCCAGGTCATCAAAGCTGCTGATTCCGGACTTTTCCGGAACCGCTATGGAAAGCCGGCAGCGTCCGAAACCAAGGTTTCGCAGTTCCTCGAGCTCTCTTCCTTCACCTTCCCGCATGACTTCCAGGGCAATATTCTGTCCAACGATGCCGAGATCGCAGACGCCGTCCAGCAAAATACGTGGGATGTCATCGTCACGGACCAGCAGCAGGTCAACCGGGAAATCCTGGCCGTACCAGTACAACTTGTCCTTGCTGCGTGCGAAACGCAGACCGCAGTTTTGCAATAACTCGAGCGAACGTTCCGACAAGCGGCCTGATCTCTGAATTGCGATTCTGATTCTGTTCATGTCATTTTTGCCTGCCTTCTCGCGGCGCATGGCCAGGCGGTACCCGCCTTCACCCATATTCATATAACGGGCCACACGGCCAATAGTTGTGACACTGACACCGGTCATGTCACTGATTTCCCGGTAACTGCGGCCCTCTTTTAACAACGAAGCGGTCCACCAGCGGTCCACCATGGCCTCGACCTCCGAAGGGGTACACAGATCAAGCAGGAACTGGCGAACCTCGCCTGGTTTTTCCAGGGTCAGGAATGCCCGGTACAGGGATTCTGCTGTTGCTTTCAATGCCTTTTTCTGTTCTTCACTATGCTGTTTCATTTTGTTCTACTGTATTAATGCGTTAATACACTAGAGCGAAGCATAACAGAATGATTCTGTATTGCAACAACTACATCACCACCGCCTGGCACCGACAATAGTACGGGGTCAATAGACGACGGGATTTTGCCTGGTATCGGAAACGCAAATAATCACCACGCCCGATGCGCGAATTAATGTTCCTGTTTTTATTGTTTATAGTAGAACATTACAATATCAATATAAGTGCTTGTACTTTAAATTGTTCTGGTATATTATCCAATCAGCCTTGGCGCAGTTGAACTTAGTTACCCCTTACTTACCGACAAGGATTGTCGCACGTCAACAGGGGCGCCTCGGCGGCTTCTTCCACCCTCCCACCAGTTCCACTTTTTGATCCCGGCTCAAGTTTTTAATGGCCGCTTCGCGTTTCAACGCACTGCTGCGGTCAGGGTGTATTTCTGTATAGACCACTTCCACCGGTTCCCTGCCCCGGAAAAAACGTGCACCCTTGTCGGGGCTGCCGTGCTCTTCAAACCTGCGCTGCACGTCAGTGGTGATGCCGGTATACAGGCTGTTGTCACTGGCCCTGATCATGTAAACGTACCACCGCATCATGTGCTCCATTATCGCCGATCCGGCATTATAGTCCGTCCCGGGGTTTCACCTTGTTACCCGTTGAACAGCTGCGCCTCTTGGGTACCCTTTTTTTAACGATCAAAGCGCCCGCATTATGCCGATTGATTGATACCACGACGGAACTGATAATGGGCGCATAGCCTCTCCAATTTTGTCACGGATGCAAATGACTGAAATACTGTTCACATTGATCATTCTCCTGCTGATAGCAGTGGTCTGGATATACAACCGCCTGGTGCGCAACCGCAACCTGGTCAACGAGGCCTGGGCCGGAATAGACGTGCAGTTGCAAAAGCGCTCTGAATTGGTTCCCAACCTGGTACAAACGGTGAAGGGATATGCCAGGCACGAGTCTTCCGTATTCGAGGAAGTTGCCCAAATACGCAGCACGGTGGAATCAAGCGTGGATACGCGGGCAAAACAGGAAACCGCATTATCCCGTTCGCTGGGACGCCTGTTTGCATTGGCCGAAGACTACCCGGACCTCAAAGCCAGCGAAGGTTTCCAGCAACTCCATGCCAGCCTGGTGGAAATCGAGGATCACCTGCAGTATGCCCGCCGCTATTACAATGGCGCTGTGCGTGATAATAACAACCTGGTCGAGAGCTTTCCGTCCAATATCATCGCCGGCATGTTCAGATTCATGCCCGCGGAGTTTTTTGAAATTGAACTCGCCAGCCAGAGGAGTACCCCCGATGTTGACCTTTAGGCGACACGGGTTAGGTAGCGCCCTCCCCCTGCTGGCAACCGTTTGCCTGTTGCTGGGCTCTACCGCCTTTGCCAGTGAAAGGATACTGCTGTACCACGCCGACATCCTGATCAGGCCCGACAGCAGTATGCTGGTGACCGAAACCATTCGCGTGAACACCGAAGGCAAGGAAATCCGCCGCGGTATCTACAGGGACTTCCCAACCACCTACAAGGACCGTTACGGCAATCGCTACAGGGTCACATTCGACATCCTGGACCTGCTGCGTAATGACCGCGAAGAAGTGTTCCACACCCAGCATGTGTCCAACGGCGTGCGGGTATATTTCGGCAGCGCCGATCGCGTGCTCACACCGGGTATCCACGAATACCGTTTTCGTTACCACACGACACGTCAATTGGGATATTTCGAAGACTTTGACGAACTCTACTGGAACGTAACCGGCAGTGACTGGAAGTTTTCCATCGATCGCGCCAGCGCCGTTATCGAACTTCCACAGGCGGTCGACCCGGATGACCTGCGCCTGGACTTTTACACCGGCCGCCAGGGCTCCACAGAAAAGAATGCAGCGGCCAGCATTACCGGTGACCGCAAAATCGGGTTTTACACGACCCACGGGCTTAAACCCCACGAAAACCTGACCATTGCCGTGGGCTGGCCAAAAGGTATCGTCTCTGAGCCCACCGCAGCCGAACGCCTGGGATATTTCCTTGGTGACAATCGGGCAGCGCTGGCGATGCTGGCAGGGTTCCTGCTGTCGCTGGGCTGGTACTCATGGGCCTGGAACAAGCTGGGCCGTGATCCGCGCAAGGGCATCATCATTCCGAGATTTAAACCACCAAAGGGGCTGACACCGGCTGGCTGCAGTTACATCCGCACCATGTCTTTCACCCAGCAGGCGTTTGCCGCTGCGGTTGTCAGCCTGGGGGTCAAGGGCTATTTGCAAATCAAGGAAAGCGATGAAGAGTTCACCTTGTACCGCCAGGATGCGCCTGGAAACGTGGTCGCCAGCAAGGGCGAAATTGCAGTCCTGGATGCCTTGTTCAACCAAGGCGCAACGGCACAGATAAAGCTTGACCAGGAAAATCACGAGGCTTTTTCAAAGGCCCGCACGGCACTGAAAAAGGCCCTGAAGGACGAACACCTCGGTCGCCTGTTCAACCTCAATTCCATTTACGCCCTGCCGGCCATTGTGCTGACCATCGCGGCAGCGGGTATCGCTGCGTTCATGAATGCCGGACCGGTTTTATGGGTCGTATATTCCGTGCTCTCCTTTGCCCTGCACCTGGTATTTTTGTACCTGATGCGAGCGCCGACCCCGGCCGGGCGGCGCATCATGGATGAGATCGAAGGATTCAGGATGTACCTCGATACCGCTGAACAATCCCGTTTGGAACGTATGCGATCGCCCGAACTCACACCGGAGGTCTTCGAGTTATTTTTGCCTTTTGCCTTTGCCCTGGGCGTGGAGAACAACTGGTGTGACCGTTTTGCAAGGGATTTCCCCGTGGACCAGGAGGGCCGCGATGCCTACCGGCCGCACTGGTATATTGGCCACAGCACGGGGCTGGCCGGCCTGCACCACCTGGGCAATGATTTTAACAGCGGTTTCTCCACTGCAATCGCCTCGGCCTCTTCGCCTCCCGGTTCCTCTTCGGGTTCCGGCGGCGGCGGGTTTTCCGGCGGCGGTGGTGGTGGCGGTGGTGGCGGCGGCTGGTGACAAGGGTAAAATAATATGAAGAAACAACCCAACTCTGACCACCATCATTTCATGGTGTCGGTCAGGCTGCAGGTGCTCTATCGTCACCCCGTTCCGGTGGAAACCCCGCTCAGGGTCAGGGGTTGGATCGAGCGCTTACGCGGCAGGCTCGGCAAGGCCTGCGGAGAGATCATCCTGCCCGATGGCAAAGTTGCCTGCGAAGCCTCGATTACGCTGGCTGATGTACCGGAAAAAATATTGTCGGAAGCCAACTTTGCATTACTGGAATGGCACGTAGATCAATAACTCGGAGATGAATCCATGCACCTGGGCCTCACTGAACTGCTTGATTTCTACCGCGCACACCAAGCGGATGATGCGTTGGTGCTGGGCACCGTTATCGCCATCGAGGGTTCCACTTACCGCAAACCCGGCGCGATGATGCTGATCGCCGCTGACAACAGCTATTGCGGCCTGATTTCCGGGGGCTGCCTGGAGGCGGATCTCGCTGCGCACGCCAAGGGTGTTTTCAGCGATGGTAAAACCCGTGAAGTCTGCTATGACATGAGCCACGGTGACGATTTTGCCTGGGGACTGGGCCTGGGTTGCGATGGTGTCATCCACCTGATGTTGCAGCGTCTTGATCGTGATAACGGCTTTGGCTTCTTCGCAACACTGGATGACGCCTGGCGGACCCGGGATGAGGGGCTTTTGAGCCTCGTGACGTCCAGCAGCGACCCCACCCACCCGGCTGGTGATTTCGCCCTGGAATGTGGCAGCGGCAGCAGCGTGGGCAAAGCGGAACTGGTACCGTTCAGGTATTCATCGGCAGGTTCGCTATTTTCTGCCGGCCACGACATGTCACGCCGTTACTGGCAGGAGAGCATTGAAACCACCGGTGGCAAGCTGGGCCTGCTGTTGATCCCGTTCACACCACCGCCTTCAGTACTTATCTGTGGAGCAGGAATCGATGCGGTGCCCGTGGCACGCCTGGCGGTTGAAGTGGGCTGGAACTGCACCGTCGTTGACCACCGCGCCGGTTTTACCCGGGCGGACCGTTTTCCACCTGCTTGTGAAGTCATGCTGCTACAACCGGGTGAACTTGCCGAAAAACTTCAATTGGGCCGCGTGGATGCCGCAGTGCTGATGACGCACAACCTCGGGCATGATCGGGCTTATTTGTCACAGGTCGTGGAAGCTGGTGTGGCCTATATCGGGCTTTTGGGTCCTCGTGCACGCCGGGACCGCCTGCTCGATGAGATCGGTGCAAGCAATGTCCACGTTCATGGTCCGGCAGGGCTGGATATCGGTGCGGAGATGCCGGAGTCCATTGCGCTGGCCATCGTGGCCGAAATACACGCATTCCTGAACCGCCGTGACGGCAGTATGCTGACAGCGGCGGACAGCCGGGGATAAGCGGATGGCCGGACCCGCGCTCAGTGTGCTGATACCGGCGGCCGGCGCCAGTACCCGGCTGGGCCAGGCGAAGCAATTGGTCAACTACCGGGGCAAGCCCCTGCTGGAGCACGTAATCGACGTCGTTTCGTCGATAAACCCGCTTGAAATATTGGTCATCACAGGCGCCAACTCAGAAGCGGTCAGGGACACGATTCGCAATCCCGCTGTACGTTGGGTGCACAACCCGCAATGGCCGGAGGGCCTGGGTGGCTCCATCGCAATCGGTGCCGGGGCGGTCAAACCGGAATCAGCTGGCCTGATGATCATGCTTAGTGACCAGTACCGGGTGTGTGAAAATGACTTGCTGAAATTACTGGATACCTGGCTCACCAGGCCTGGACGAATCGTAGCCGCTGAGTCAGGCGGCCGGTGTATGCCGCCGCTGATCTTTCCTTCGACCATGTTCAACGAACTGGAAAAACTCTCAGGCGAGACAGGCGCGCGTGAACTACTCGCACAAAACCCGGAACAAGTCATGGCCGTGCCACTGGAAAACGCCATCTTTGACCTGGACAGCCCGGAGCAGTTGCAAAACCTGCAAGCAGACCGGGATTCATAATTACCCCATACAAGCTGCTAGAGACCTGCTGCGTGGTCGTTGATTTTCATACCGCATTTAACGTCGTATAGGATAGAATACGCGTAGGGGGAGCGGATCAAACCGCCCAGGCAGGGATGCTTCGATAATAATGAGAGTCATCTTCAGTTTGTTACTTGTGCTACTGCTGACCGCCTGCGGTCGTGGCGAACCCGTCCCCTATGAATCCGTTGCCTGGGCAAACGCCTATTACATCAAAAACCCGATCGCAAGCCTGAGTTCAACGGCCGGCGGCTGGCTGTTCAGGGGCGCCCGCGACTACCGTGGTGAGTTGAGGGTGGGGTTTCTAATACCCGAACCGATGCCCGGGAATGCGAACCAGAGACGCGCCATTCTGAATCTTGCCTGCCCGGCAAAATCTGCAAAAATCTGGCAAATACTGCCAGCGGACAACGACCTGGTCATCATCGTCTGGACCCGGGACAACAAGTTTAAAGACTCGGTATCCTGCCAACCAACTTCTAACAGGTTTTTGGGAGACATCCCGGTTGGAGGGACCGGCTAAGCGGGTCGCGATTCTATACCTGTGCAAGCACCTGCTTTCGACCGGTTGAGATCACAGCCACAAAGCATTCACGGAGTCTGCAAACGGTCAGAAGTAGTCCCTCACAAACGTCAAAAACAGCCCCTTAGTCGTTTGCTACCCTTTGTTATCAAAAGTACCAAAAATCATTGCTGGCTTTGGGTATGGCGTAAACATTAATATTGAAGTTCTTAATAAAAATATGATTTGATAAGATTCTCAAGAGGAGTAATGCTGAAATGAACAAATCACCAGCCCAACAGAAAGGTGCGTCTGCCATCGTCACCATCATCTTCCTGGCAGTGCTCGGTTATGCCGTGTATATCGGGATTCAATATGTTCCACAAGCCATAGAATCCAAATCTGTAGACTCCATATTAAATACTGTTGAAACCGACCAAAGAACGAATCCGGTAACCAACGAATACGATGCCAAGGCCAAGGTCATAAAATTACTGCAGATCAACGAAATGAATGATATGACTGCAAATGTCTCGGCGAAAAAAATCGGTGGTAAAACGACCATTACGATTAGTTACGACAGGGAATTAAACCTGATCTTCAAGAAACATCCTATGCAATATGAGAAATCACTGGTTCTGAAATAAGAATTCCGAATTGAACCGGTCAATACAAGGCCAATGGACCCGCTTCACTACACAGTTTCCTTGATGTCCGTATATGGCCGCTAGCTGCCCGTCGCCAATCTACTCGGTGACTGTCCGCTGTTCGGCGACATGCAACCATTCGAAAATGTGATTTTTAGCAACGCAAAGGACTGCATCCGGCCAGAAACGGAAGCTTGAAGAGGTCAAGTCGTCATAGCCTTGGTCCAGAGTATTCAGGCCAGCCCAACCATGTGCGGTGGTCTGTTGCAGACTTGATTGGAACAGCCACGCAACACTTAGGAGTTTTTGGCAATGTAGCGTTCCGGTTGCCAACACACGGTCTCCAAACGAAACCCCGGCGAAGAACATGCAGATCATTGAATCATTAAGATATATTGGCCCAAATCGCCGGTCAGATAAGACGGTAATCGAATGGTTCCTACAGTTGTCACCAGCAGAACTGGAAATTCTCCATTTGACAAGATCCGATTGCTTACAGGCAATACGTACCAAGCTGGAGGATCTGGGCTGCGACGTCCCACAGGTTTTTGCCGAAGGGGAGAATGAACCTGGTACCAGTGAGGCGTCTCCAGTGCTCGATGCAGGACTTTGGGTGACTGAAATTGCACTTGCAACACAACAGGCCGCAGGCCATAGAGTCTTCTTCAGGACCGTGTTGCCAGGTCCAGATGTCAACCAATGCCGTCTGATCTTTGAATTTGAGCACCTGGAAACTGGTTCAGATGCAGGTGAACTCGCCTTGCGCATTATGAACGAATCGGTTCCGGAACTGGAATGGGAATCGAACAGTGAACTTGCCGAAGCTGACTTGAAAGACATGTACGGGACATTCCTTGCCTTGGCAAAGAAACATGTATTGCCACTGGATGCCCTGGCCATTATCGATGCGGCAGCAAGGATGGATGTACCCTGCGTCAAACTGGAACGCGAGCCCTACGGTGTGCTGGAAGGTGATTTTCGAATTCGCAGGAATGGTTTGCTCAAGCTTGGGCACTCCTGTTACCAACACATTACCGACGGCACCCTGTGTATCGACCGAACTCCGGAACTGGCACCATTGCTGTTCGATCGGGAAAAGCTGTACCAATTCATGCTTGGGCTGGGGTTGCCTTTACCCAGACAGGACCGGGAGTTTCGTAATATCGTTTCTGCCAGGCGTGCAGTCCGGTCTGCCGAAAGGATTGGCTACCCGGTCGTACTCAAACCGGTCGGAAAGCCCCGCGACAAGAAGCCACCTGTGGGCCACACCTATACAGCACTTGGCTCAGAAGCAGAGGTGACACGTGCATTTGCGCAGACTTCGAAGGACAGCCGTCGAGTCATTGTCGAAAAACACATCACCGGTTCAACGATTCACTTATTACTGGCCGACAACGAATTAGTCTGCGCAATAGATGCTCTTGGTTTACCGCTACAGGTTTCTGTGCTGCACAATTCTATACTGGATATGGCACTGCAGACATCAAGGACCCTGAATACAGGTTTGCTCAATATCACGCTGGTGACTCAAGACCCGGGTCGTCCGCTGGCGGACACTGGCGGTGCCGTAGTTAGCCTGGATCCTGCCCCTCAGCTGGATCGGCTACTAATCAACGAACCAGAACTGATGGCCATGGCAGCCGAGCGATTCGTACGCTGGTTGTATCCACCGGGAACGCCAAGCCGAACCCCGCTGATAGCAGTCACCGGCACGAACGGCAAGACCACGACTTCAAGAATGATCACACGTGTCATGCGGACGGCTGGATTTTCACCGGGGATGGCGAGTACCAGTGGCGTTTACATCAACGAGACTTTGCATAAGAAAGGTGACTCTTCCGGCGTTGAGGGACACCATCTCCTGTTTGAATCCCGCGACATCAACGTTTGTGTGCTTGAGACTGCGCGTGGTGGGGTTGCTCACAGCGGGTTTATGTTCGACTGGTGTGATGTGGCTGTATGTCTCAATGTCACTCATGACCATATCGGCGAGTATGGCATTGATACAGTGGAAGAAATGGTGACGCTGAAACGCAGCGTGATGGAACGCGCGCGTCAAGCTGTCGTTCTTAACGCAGATTATTCGACCACCCGAAATATGTTGCCGTTTGCCGCTGGGGTTCGTGTATACCTGGCTTCTATGGAGTCCGAAGAACGGGTGGTCCGGGAATTAGCTGGTGGATCAGCCTTCGCATGTGTGCTGGAAATTGAGAATGACGAAGAATGGATCATGATGTATGAACCAGGTGGATTACGGTCGCCGGTTACTCCCGTAGCCGCCATCCCGGCTACCCTGAACGGGACGGCCCGTTTCAACATCAGCAATGCACAACACGCCATTTGTGCTTGCTATGCGCTCGGTGTGGACCTCGAAAGCATACGCCGGGGATTGAGCGGTTTCGAAGCTTGTTATGAAAATACGCCAGGCCGGCTGAACATATACCGGGAATTGCCGTTCACGATAATCATGGACTATGCGCACAATATGGATGGCATGGAGAAATTCTGCGCTTTCACCGATCAAATGGATGTGCCAGGTCGCAGGATATTGCTGTTGAGCAGAGGCGGTAATCGTACCGACCAGGAGATTTCAGAATTCACCCGTTTGGCAAAGAACCATTTTGACTACTTTGCCTGCCGAAGCTATCCAAATTTGCATGGCCGGGAGCCGGATGAAGTGTCTGCTCTGATGAAGTCGGCTTTACTGGAGGCGGGTGTAACGGAAGATTGTATAACTGTCGTGACAAACCCGGAAGATGGAGCCCGCCAGGTTTTGGACATGGCACGGCCTGGCGACCTTGTTGTTCTATCACCCGGCACGATAGAAGTAGACACAATGTGGCAGGAAATTATTTCGTTTGAGCCGCAAGACCTTAGCTAAAGTAACATTCAGAACAGCCAACATGAACATCGGCTCCTGGCCGGTTTCTGCAACAAGCCATACCCGAATTTGAAGAGCATGTCCTGACCACTTAGCGGTTATAAGATTCCCACAAATTCCAGCGCGATGACAGGGCGCTAACGGCCAATTGTGGACCTCCGCAAGTCGGCGAGAGAAATCCATCAATGGCAGTGGTGATGAAATTATCGTTACCTTCACCCAAGGAAAGAAGGTTCCGAGGTACCAGCTAACCCAGATGAGATTAGCGAATTATGGATTGATTCTTAATAATGAAGTTGACGAAAATAACCGCTGCATTCGATACCGGGTTGCTAATTTATTTGGCAATTCGGTTTCAATCTACTAGCTCAGTTTACTGAGGCCATTGCCAAGTCAGCTGACACTTCTTGCCCACCACAAAAAAGGGGCCAAATGGCCCCTTTTCCGTAAACTCGATTTTGACAAACCTGACAAAATAATTCAGTACTGCACCAAAACTCTTTTAAAACCAGATTCAAAGCAACCTCGCGTTGGATCAGGCGAAGCGCCGTAGGCTAAATGCGCCGACACCAACCACCAACATGATCAACGCCATCAGGCTGAGAGTTCCCAGGGTTGGAATTGGTGCTGCACGAGATGCTTCAAGGACAACGGTCTGCAGTGCGAGGTTCACCGAACCTTGTCCGGCATCGCCCCATGCGTAGACGATGATGTTCTCACCAGTGGTCACCGGGACGTCTGTAGGCGTAGGCGGCACAGTAACCGCTCCGGCTTTAATTTCAGCCGAGTAGGTGTCAGCAGGCAGCGCAAACGGGCCCAACTCCTGGCCATTGTTGAACGTGCCAAGGCTGAGAGAACCGTTGGCTACTATCTCGACACCCTCGGCATTGGCCGCGATATGCCGTATGCTCAGTTTACCTTCCCCGTCGGAAGCCGCACCTGTGTCGTTGGTGAAAAGTGATGCAGTTGGATTGCCCGTAGCATCCAAGTGAGCAGCGGCTGTGTAATTCATGCCCGCAGCCAATGGCAAATCGATTGGGCCGAGAATTGGACTGCTGTCATCGACAGCATCAGAAGCGGTGAGTGCCACCGAGTAAGTTCCGGCTGGAAGTGGAAGCGGGCCGGCTAGTGTACCGGGAGTAAAATCATCCAGTTTAAGTGCGCCATTGACATAAACGTCCACTGTGAGGCCGGGAACACCATGCAGGACATACAACTGTGCATCGTCATCCGCTGCCGTCGCTGGGTTTGCCGTTATAACAAGTAGCGCTGAAACGGCTAACAGTCTTAAAGCTTGATACATGTGATCTCTCCAATTGGTATTAATTGGCACACGACTCCTTCGTGTGCCCGATCAGTTAGTTGTGATAATTACGCAGATGCTCAATTTAAAACGTTTAAAACGGGCACACGAAATTCGGATCAACGGCACATAGATAAAATGCCCTGAAACCATAGACCGCCCCGTCTAACCCCGGAATGGCAATCATGATGTCCCCTTCTGTGTAGTAATCGCGTTGATAATAGACATCGGTAGTTTTGTCGCGAAACTTGATAATTGACATGCCTTTGGCCTCGTAAGGAACACCTGAATTTTCAGGGTCATTGGGATCGGCAATAAAAATACCCCTCATGGTCCAGGTCGAAGTGTAGATGCCGTCAATGGTAATTTGATCCTCCACCTCAGTGATCAGGTCAGGGGTGGAGCCGAACAAGCGGTAGAGGAATTCAGACATATCCTGAATTCCATGAATATCGACAATGGGATCGTGATACTCAATGTCATCGGTGTAATAAGGAATAATGGAATCCAGGTTGTCGAATGTCACCTCGATCAGCGCTCGACCAACTTCCAGTCGCTCCTTATTCAGGTTACTGGAATTACTTTTGGCGTTTGCCGCCAAGGGCAGTAGCAAAACGCAGATGAGCAACCCTAACGTCGCGATATTCTTTTTCATCTTCTTAATTTCCTCTATTGAATTTCATTTGTGGTTTATTTTGCTGCTTGGGCGTTTTACTGATGTTTGTTGGATAAGGCCCAGGCTCTCAGAATTGCTGCGCAAAATATATAAATATACAATAACTATACACGTTTTATCATTACATAGATAAAATAGCAAGTTAAAATTTTAGATAATAATATATTAACGATATACGATCTTAACGGCTATTGGGTCAGGGGCTCATGACGGGCATCATATGGAGTTCTAAAAGCGTACCGCTTTCTACCTGGAAGATAACCTTGTCGCGGTTGACGGCTAAACCGATTATTCAAATCACGGTGAGCAAACTTTAGCAATCAATCTCAGGTGTATTTGTTGGCGGCGGTCTTGGAAGTTTCCGATGGGCGGCTGTTGGCCGTTAGCCGTCACCAGAGTTGTTGAGTTCCTTGCTTGATGAACGTCTGCTTATCACCGGAGAGCCGACACCCGCAAGGTGCAATTTTTGATGATCCGATACTACTCACTGGCTTCTGGTGTACTAAAGATCTGCCCGTATCTCTGGGCAAGCAGCAAAGTCATTAGAAACAAGAAGCCAGCAGCTAAATGTATCCACTCTTTGTATTCTCGATAAAATGAAAAATGTCGCTGTAAAATGATTGTTCTGGACAAGCTATCCTGCTCAAACAAACCTAGCGTTTCTCCCATTTTATCCCCTAAGGGGTCGATAAACATGGTTTCCCCATTATTCGAAACATAGAGCATCGGAACCCGGTTCTCGATTGCGCGCCAGCGGACCATCATTTCCAGTTGCCGGGAGGCATTCGTGTAACCATACCAGGCCAGGTTACTCAGATTCACTACAAAGGACGCTCCATTGCGAACCATATTCCGAACAACAGAGCCTGAGAAAACATCAAAACAAATTGCCCCGGAAAATTGAATATCCTCTGACAGCTCATACACGGTGAATTCAGTTCCAGGCTCGAACAAGCCGATCGAGGGAATCGTTTTTTTCAGCCATCGACGATATGCAGGAAACTCATTACCCCAGGGAATATATTCCCCGAATGGCATCAGGATGATTTTTGCGTAGCTTCCGCGAACTTCACCGTCGGGCCCAATCAATATCGAAAGCCCCGACTTTTGGCGACCTTCCGGAGTTTCCTGACTGTCCACCGAAGCCAGGAGGATCGCTGTATCTTCCTTACGCGCAAATTTTTCAACCATTTCCCGGGCTGTATCCTTCTGAAAAAAGTAAAAAGGATAAGTCGATTCAGGCCAAACAACGAGTTTGGGAACCGACGAGTTTCCTGGAAACTCATTCAGGGCTTTTTGCGAGTCTTTGAGAAGCTCCACGACGTTCTTTTTACGGTTTGAGTAGGACAAATTGGGATTGACTGCAATACGATTTAGCGAGAAGTTGGGTTGAATGGCCGCAACATGAAGTGAAGCACCTTCTGCTAGTCGCGGGTGTAATTGGGCCTCACGCAATACTCCGTAGCCCACTCCAACAAGAAGCAGGAGGCCAAAAACAACACTCACCCTACGGATAATGCGCAGCTCAATATTGGGACCTGATATTTTCCATCGCCAAAAGAGGAGCAACAATAAGTTCATTCCCATGGCATAAAAACTGAGCCCCCATTCTCCGACGACATCTGCGACCTGTGCAATCCAGGGGATCGCCGAAAACGTGAATCCTCCGAACGACCACTGCAGTAACCGGGGGTAAAAGGGATCGAGCAATACAATAAACATCAGGCGCACAGGAAGGTCCCACCACCCCCATCTGCGTACAAAAAACAGGGGTAAACCGCACAGGACAAACAGCGTTATCCCGACAGCGAACCCATACACCAGTGCGGTGATTGCGACGGCCACGATCCAGGGCAAATGGCCAAAGACATGAATCGCAAAGATCATCCAGTGTAGGCCAATGGCGCCGAATCCAACCCCGACTCCCCAGCAGGCCAGGAGGGTATGGAAGGCTTTTTTTCCAAGGGGGGCGGAAGATTGGTGGATTCGATCCAATACAACAAGAAGGGGGAAATAGGCGACGAGGCCCAACAGGTTTACCCCGAATCCGGGAGCATGTAACCCGACACCGAGTGCAGAAATAGATATCAGTGCCCAGGAAGGCAGTCGATTGAAATAATGCAGTACTGATAGAAACATAAAAGTTGTTTCCTGTTTCTCACTCCATCACTTATTTGCTGCCAAATAAGGGGTCAGGTTCTTGAACCTGACCCCTTACTGCCTTATTGATATCAGCCGCAACCACCACCGGTCGGTGCACGCTTCAGCTCGAGGATGACCTTGGGTTCATAACTGAGATCCAGCAGCACGTGCGGATTCGGATCCGCAGCCTGGTGCCGGTCACCGGTAGCCGCGTTGAAACGGTACGCCAGCTGCCCGGGCTGCCGGTTACCCACGTGATCTCCCTCACCAAAGCTGTCATGGGCATAGGTATCCAACCAGCCGTTGATACCACCTTCCAGTATGTATACGTTCGGTACACTTTCCGCTTTCAGTATCTTCCAGGCCTCGGTGGCTGCCGCCTCATCGTTGCTGATGGTGACAAACAGCGTATTGGCCAGCTCAAACTGCAATTCCCTGGCCTTTTCCTGGACCTGGTCCAGTGGCACGTGGACCGCGCCACGCAGATGGAACTGGTTGTAATCCCGTTCGTCACGTACATCCAGCAGCATGACCTTGATATTGGAGTCGTTCATATAGGTCAACAATTCGGCAGGTGCGATTTGTACTTGCCTTTGATCCAGCTGTACCTGCGCTTCATCCGCGATCTTCTGCCAGCGGTCCCCGTTGTCGGGCTGACCAATCACCATGAAACTACCTGCCAGGGCGACCAATGCACCGGCGGCTGGCTTGCTCCAAGCCGGGCAAAGCCTCATTCGGCGTACCATTGACCGCGGCTTCGACTTTTTCCGCGACCAGGAACAAGGCCAGTGCAACAATCACGATACTCAGAACGACCACGCCATAGCTCGCACCAAACAACTCAGGCAGGGTAAAGCGGCCCATGTAGGAGCTTTCAAAGAACACCGCGAAGTTGCCGACGGTTTCACCGAACATGTAGATGCCGAACAGCACGCCCGCCACGAACATGATCGCGTCCAGTTTGCCCGTGGCCATACCGACCAGTGACGTACCGGGGCAAAAACCACCGATGATGAAGCCGACACCCATGATCAGGCCGCCGACGATGCCGGGCCACAGATAGGTGGGTGGCACCCAGATCAGGTTGTAGTCCACAAAGCCCGAAGCGACGAGGACAGAAACACCAGGGTCATGGCCACGATAATGGCCGTGAACATGACCTTGAATACACGCATGTCCTTGAAATAGAACTGCGCGGCCAGCAGTTTCGAATTGCCAAAACCGGCGCTCTCGAGCGTAAAGCCAAAGGCGATACCGACCAGCGCGTAAATGACGTAGGAACCCCAGTGGCCGAGAAGTTCAGCGAGTGGTAGAGGAAAAGATGCCATGATAGTCCTCCTTAATTCCAGGTCTTACGGAAGAAGTAAGCCAGCGCATAAGCCCCGGCAAACACCGCGAACATGAACGCCCAGCTGCCCACCGACAGCACTGCGCCACCCGACAGGGCCTGGCCCGACGTGCAGCCCCTGGCCAGGCGTGCGCCGTAGCCCATCAATCCGCCACCGATAAAGGCCAGTATCCAGCGTGTCCCGTTGCTGATCTTCGGACCCTTGTTGGTCTCGAACTTGACCCGCCTGCCAAGCAGGCCGGATATTAAACCACCAACAATGGTGCCGACGGTCAAGAACACGATCCAGCTGTCCAGCGGATTGGCATTGCCACCGGCCATCTTCAGCAGGTAAGCCACCTGGTCGATATGCTCCGGATTGATCTCGTTCTGCACGTAAACCAGCAGACGATTCAGACCACCGGAAGCACCCAGGCCGGAGCCGGTGATAAAAAACGCCAGGAACAGCACGATACCCAGTATCGTTCCTGACAGGTAGGGGTTCATATAGGGCTTGGCCCCGGTTTGACGACTCATTTTGACTCTCCTTGCGGGTTACCCGTTGCCGGGCCGCCCGTGTGTTTCTCTACAGCATCCCAGCCGCCGATCATGGACTTGATGCCCGCAGTCGGTGAATGGCCGGTAGTAGTCAGGTAAACATGCATGACGATAAAGGCGGCAAATGCCCATGCCACCAGCGTATGCACCAGTGCCAGCACCGGCAATCCGCCCAGTTCCGCGGCAATATGGGGCCAGCGTTGCAAGCCCCAGATCAACACGCCGGTGATGATTTGCGCAGGCAGCAGGACATTCAGGATCGCCAGGTAGGTGATCTGCTGCAGCGGGTTCAACTTGTTGTCCTTGGACTTTTCAAGCGGATGGGCAGCACCGGCAAATATGCCCTGGCTGTAATACATCGCCTGCATCAGTGAGCGATGGATAAAGCCCTTGGGCTTGGGCAGGTACTGGCGTATTTCACCGCTGGCAAGGTTATAAAACAGCGCCAGGGCTGCATTGATCAGCAGTATGAAGCCAAGCACATTATGCACCTGCACGACGTATGGGAAGCTGAAAATTCCGAAAAAGTGCGGTTTGTGAATAATCAAACCGGTGAATAGCAGCATCAGTATCGCGCTGGCCTGTAACCAGTGCCACAGACGCTCATACGCATCATACATATGGACACGTTCATACTGCCGTTCGACCGGACCGCGGCGGCGGGAAGCAATGTAACGGGCCACTGCGTGACCGCTCACACCCAGTATGATCCCAAAAAACATCATCAGGCCAAGCAGGTCCACCCAGGATTCGCTGTGCAGGCCGATAATGTAAAAACCAGCGCTACGGGGGTCGGGCGCAAAGCTCGCCCCGGCGGCCGGACCGGCCTGCACACTACCGGAAAATCCGACGCCCGCATAAGCAATTTTCTGCGCTTGTGCATCTCCGGGCGTGTAGTCGGAAAGCGTAAACGGCGCTGCCAGGATGGAATCGCGGTCATGGCAGGTTGAGCACTCGCTGGTAGCCCTTTCGCCATTGACAACATTGTGGCTGATTGAGAACGGCGTAATGTCGCCCTGTATCTGCAAATTGCCCAGGCCGATCGCTGCAAGACGTGTCTTGACCGCTGCGGTGCGGGCTTCGTTATCCAGACGCAACTCGACACCCGTCAACTGACCGTTTCCATCGCTGTCCAGTGCGGCGATGACATCAGGATGATAGCCGTCACCTGCGAACAAGGCCTGTTCAAGCTGCTGCCTGGTGACAGGCACGGCCGGATCACCGGCAGTCCAGTACCAGGCGGTCACAAGGTTGAACGGCGCCAGGCGGTAATCGCCGTCGGCATCGGCCCTGGGCATGATCACTGGCCTGAAACCTTCGATCAGGCTGTCGATCGCGGTGGGATCACCCTCTACATTACGAAACTGCCTGACCGGCTGCGCATCAGCGTCCAGCATGGTCCAGTCAACGCTTTGCAGCCCCGGCCCAAACAGCTTGGGCACGTGACAGGATTCGCAGGCCAGCGAAGTAAAGTGCCGTTGCTTGTAGGGCAGCCAGTCATGTACGTTGGCAGCGTCATGACAGGATTCGCAGCGCCGCAGGCTGTTGTCGGTCATGGCAGCCAGGCCGAGCGTGGACTTTCCCTTGGCAAACTGGTGCAGCGGCCTGACCAGGTATTCCGAACTGCTCAGGCGACGTGGATCAAAATCAAGGTGTACCGGCCGGCTCTCACCACGTTGTTGGAAATACACCGGGTTGTTCAGGGAATAGTGGCAATTCACGCAACCCACCACGCGATCGGCATGTACATCGAACGGGTAGTTCAATTCCTTTTTACCGGCGATATTCAAACCGCTGTTCAGCAATTTCTGCGGTGAAATGATCTGCCCGGTGCGATCCGTGTTGTGCCTTGTCGCAAAATCTTCCGATATTGTCAGGGGCACATCGAGGCTGTTATCGACCATGCCGTGACACTGGGCACAATTCTCATCGCCCGGTTTGCGTATCTCGAGCAAACCATCGAGCAATGCACCGTTGGTCTTGAACTGCGTCGCGTCCCATTGCCATTGACCTTCGGTCTGCGTCAACACACCAAGTGAGCCCAAAACGGCTGAATTGGCCCAGCCAAAATCACCCCCGGCAAGCGCTGATGCGCGGGCTGCATTACCACCGGCAGGCGTATGGCACAGCAGGCAGTCCATCTCGACCAGCCCCGCAACGGGGCCGCCACCGACATGTCTCGAACCATATCGTTTCAGCCACGCTTGAGTATCAATGTCACCGGATGCGGACAGGTCGTTCGTATCGTTGACCAGTGGATCCCAACCACCAAAGTAACCGGGGCCCTGTTGCCAGGAATGTGCATTATCACCCTGCCCCAGCTGACTCGCACCGGCATCCGCATGGTCACTGTTGGCCATGATATAAGAGGTTTCGTGACAATCTCCGCCACAACTGACCATGGTTGACATCGGCATGCCGCTTTCGACGACAGGGTTGCCTTGTGCATCCAGTATCGGCACTTCCGGGTGCAGCCCGTTGGCGCTGACCGGCAGACTGAAGAAGGCCAGCAGGACGCCCCCCAGGATAAATGTTTTCATTTGTTTGCTATTCATCGCCAGCACCCTGCTTCATACCCGCGATGCGTTCACGTGTCAGGCTGCCCTGCTTGATCGGGTCACCGTCGTAACCCAGTGCCTGCCAGTCCATCCTGCCGTTCTCGCTGTGACAAGCCTGGCACTGCAGGGCTTTTTCCTTGACCGCCACCATGTGAGTGGATGGCCAGTACATTTCCGTGGCGGCAAAACCATAGTTGCCACTGTAAGGTATGCCGTTAATTTCCTCGCCAAGCCGGAATGCCTGGTCCCAGTTAAACTCGTTCCAGAAACCGCCCTCTCCGGAGGTCACCGGCATCAGCAGGTACTCGTACTCAGTATCAAATGGCTGCTTGGCGCGGTGGATCTTGAACGGCCAGATACGCGCGTTCGGATCACGGATATCACCCCTCGGTGCATTCAGTGCGGTGACTCCACCAACGCTGACCTTGTCACCCATCAGGTAACGATCGGCTAGCCCGTTGGACCAGCGGTACTCGGGTTGCACGTTTTTCTGGTAGATAAAGCTGCCCTTGATCTTCAGGTATTCGTGCGTATCTTCTTCACGCGTGTCATCGCCAGCCGTGGACCAGTCCCAATGGGTCTTGGTCGCCTGTTTGACCGCGATCTCCGGAACGTGACAGGTCTGGCAAGCCAGCGTGTCCATGTGGGCGTTGATACGATCATCCGCATGTAATTTTTCCTCATGACAATCCCTGCAGGCGATCTGGTTTTCATTGTCCAGGCTGACCGTCGTTGAACGGCCACCGATCACGTGATTCTCGGTCTGGTGACAATCCACGCACTGGAAATCGAAACGACCCATGTGCACGTCGACGCCATCGGTCGGGAAATACAGGCTCTCATCCAGGTCACCGTGTTTCACCGCGTTGCCACCACCACCGCGGAAGTGGCAGCCACCGCAATTCTGGCGGGTCGGAATACCCACGCTCTTGGCGGCGGTCAGAAGGTCCACACCGGGCACCGGCAAACCGGCTTTACCCTTGGTGTAGACACCGGAGTTGTCGTGACAGACCAGGCAGTCGATCTTGGTCTCGTCTTCGAAATCAAAATCTGCGTCATCCCATCCGTAACCTGCATGGCAGGCCGTGCACGATGCCCAGTTGCCCTGGATGCCGATACAGAAGTTATTGATGGATTTCTTCTTGCCGGTGGTATACAGCCCCTCGCGGCCTTCTACCTCCACCGGTTCAGATTCCCAGCGCCAGTGCGCCGTATGCAGCATCTGCTGACCGGCGTCTTCATGACAACTGAGACAGGCTTCGGTGACCTGCGGGCCGGTGGTCAGTTCGCCAAAGGAATCAAACAGGTCCTTGTGATCCACATGCGCCGGACGTCTCGGCATGGATCCCAGGGTGATTCGCTGCTTGATTCGGCGGTGCCGGTAAAGTACCAGACGGGGATACCGATCAACAGAACGATCGCCACCAGGCCGGGTAGCCAATTACGTTTTCGTGTATTCATTTCTTCGTGTTTGTCAGCTTAAATTCGGTTGTAGAAAATAATATTAGGATTCCCTAATATTTAATATTAGTATTTTATAATATATAAATGAGGGCCGATAGCAGAAACACAGTATTAATTGACCGGAACTTGATCTGGCTCAAGTATTTAATGGATACGGCTCAAGCCTGAGTCTTCAAACAGAAAATACGCTCGCCAGGGTCGGACGGCAAACCACCCGGCCGGACAAGGAGTGACCTTAGTCCATTTCACCCAACAGCCCTTTCAAAACGATGTCAGTATAACTCACCAGGCCGATGATTTCGTGGTTCTCAAGCACGGGGGCCCTGGACAGGCCAAGGGCTTCAAACAGGCGTGTGCAGTAGCGGATATCCATTTCGGGACTGACCGAAACGACCGGTTTGGACATGATTTCGTAGATATTGACGCGGTCCGGTGACAGGTCCCGGGCCAGCACTTTCTTGGCGATGTCACCGAGCATGACCACGCCGTACTCATCATCCTCGTGTCGCTTTTCAACGATCAGCGTACGTGTCTCCGGGTGTTTCATCGACCGCAGCGCTTCGAAAACCGTCAGCATGCCGTCCACGATCGCGACTTCGGTTTTCATCACGTCGCGCACGCGGACGATATTTTCCGATCTTTTCATATCAGGTCCTCCACGACCTCTGCCAGTGCTTCTATCTGGTGCCGCACACCAATCGCGTCCTCCACGTCGATCTGGAACGCAATACCGGCGCCCGGCGTCTCTTCAAATTCCCCGGCAGCGGCCACCTGTTCCATGATTTCCCGGCTCATATGTTCTTCAGCCAGCATCATGATGACATCCACCTGGCTGTCGATACTCAAGCCGAGAAAGCTCTTCCTCGGTTTGATACCTTCACCGCGTGCCTGGTTGAGCACGGTGCAACCGGTTGCGCCGGCCTCGCGTGCGGCGTCCAGGATATCCTGGGTCCGCTGATCTTCTACCATGATAATTATAAGTTTAAAGTGCATGTTGATACCTCAATAAAAGTCATTCATCGTGTTCTTCACGGCGTGTCTCCGCGCCGCGCCGTCCATTCGACCAGTTGCGCATAAGCCATCACCGCCATAATAGGGAACAGGCTTGCAAAAGCGATCAGGCCAAAGCCGTCAAGTATCGGGCTTCGACCAGGAATTGTTTCCGCCAGGCCAAGGCCCAGCGCTGCCACCAGCGGCACGGTCACAGTGGAGGTGGTGACCCCGCCGGAATCGTATGCCAGCGGGATCATCAGTTTCGGCGCAACTGCGGTTTGTATGATGACCACGATGTAACCGCTGATGATGTACCAGTGCAGTGGTGTTCCGGTAACGATCCTGAATACACCCAGCGCGACACCGACCGCCACACCGATGGCGACCGCATAACGCAAGCCCCTGACGGTGATCGTGCCACCCGAAACCTGGTTGGCCTTCATGGCCACGGCCAGCAGTGCGGGTTCCGCCACAGTCGTGGCAAAACCGATGGCTGCGGCAAAGGCGTAAACCCACATGTAGTCCAGCCACTGCGCAGTTTCCGTCGCGTTGCCTGCTGCACCATAGATGAAACTCAGGTGCGGTCAATTGTTCGGCCATCAAGCGGCCCAGTGGGAACAGGGCCATCTCGAGGCCTTCGAGAAACAGCGTCAGACCCAGCAGCACGAACACCATACCCATGGCGACGCGGGCCGGTTCCTTGATCGGACGCCGCAGCACCAGTATCTGGAAACCGAACAGGATGGCCGCGATGGGCAATACATCGCGCAGCATGCCCAGCAGCGTATATCCGAAGCTCACCAGACCGTCCATCAGGTGGCCCAACCAGACTGTATTGATGGATGGGCCACTAGTACAACATCCCGTAGGCCATGACGAAAATCATCGGCGTCAGCGAAGCAAAGGCGATCAGGCCAAAACCATCGATCAGCGGATCGCGCCCGTGGATGGTGTGCGCCAGGCCGATACCCAGTGCCGCCACCAGGGGCACGGTTACCGTGGAGGTCGTTACACCGCCCGAGTCATAGGCAATGCCGATAATTTCCGGTGGTGCGTAAAACGTCATGACGACCACGCCGAAATAGCCGACGATGATCAGGTACTGCACCGGCCAGCCCTTCAGGATCCTGAATACACCCACGACCAGGGCGATGCCCACCGCCAGCGCGACGGTCAAACGCAAACCGGTCGCATAGCTGTTCATGGCCTCCGCCGTGTTATCTATCACCGCCCCCGATGCAGCCACCCTGGCGGCCTCCTGGGCAATCGCGATCAGCGCCGGTTCCGCTACCGTGGTGCCAAAACCCAGCGTGAACGCAAAGATCAACAACCACCACAGGTTACCCTTGACCACGAAGTTGTAGGCCATCTCCTCGCCGATCGGAAACAGCGCCATCTGCAGACCACGCACAAAAAGCGCCAGTCCCAGCAGCACCAGCACGGTGCCCCATAACATCTCGCCCAGGTGTGGAATGGGCTGGCGCAGCACAGCCAGCTGGAAAAAGGCAATGACCACGACGATCGGCAACAGCGCCATGCCGCTTTCCACCAGGGGTTCGGCAAGCCTGCGCAGCCTGGACCAGAATATTTTAAGCGGGCCCGCCCTTTTTGGGTGGGAAACGAGTGGGTTGTCCGCCGGATGCATTCTTCAGTGTCTATTTCTGTGCGTAAGAAAATGCATACGATACATCAATTTTGGTACTGAATTGAAAATCATCCTTGTTGGCTGCGCCGGACATTCCTTCCCGGGACACACCTCAAGCCATCCATGGGCGCTCGGTAATTCGTGTCCAGACGAATTACGGTCCCGGGTAAGGAACACCCCGGCACAGCCTGAACGGCTCAGCTGCAGGCCTTGAGAAGAATCGCAGCTGACATTTTCACAAACTGCCAGGTGGTTTGCCGGTGTGGGCGACCTCTGAGCACCGAATCCTGAGAGTCGTAAGGGGAGAAATGTGCGGGATGCACATTTCAGGCCGCCCAGGACAGGATGTCCTGTAAGGCTGGCCCCGTTAAGGCGGCTCGAAGGAGAGGGTAGCCCGAACGACTACAGGGATGTAGGAGGTAGAGCAACGCAGGAGCAGTTGCCGAGGGCTGCGGGGCCGGTTGCACACACCGGCGAACGACCGGGAGTGAGAACAGTAGAATCGCGGCCAGTGGCCGCTCTCACGGTTCATGCAAGCTGCTCCCGCAGGTCAGGCAGGGAACAACGTCAGAGGTTCACGACGACTTTCTGATACAAGCCGCCAAAATAAAACTCGGAATCGATCTGTTCCGGCTTTATATCAGCAGGCATGAAAGCAGGCAATTCTTTACGCCACAGGTCCATCGCGAAGGGCTCCAGCCAGCTCAGAATGGGTTTCATCACGTAACGCATCGGGTTTGAACGTTTCGGGCCGTGGTAGTCCACGAAAGTAATCCGCCCCCCGGGCCGTGTTACCCGGATGGCTTCTTCGACCGTCTTGCGGCGCGCATCCTCGGGTTGCTCGTGCAACAGGAAAAATACCACGGTCTCTTCGAAGCTGTCCGTGGGGAATGCCATGCTGGTGGAATCCTGGTGGTGTACGGATACGTTGTCCTGCCCGGCCAGTTTCTTCTCGACATTCTGCAACTGGATGGGCGCGACATCGACCACGCTGAGCCTCGAGTGGCTAGGTGCCAGGTGCGATGCCAGGCGGTTCGAAAAATCGCCGTACACGCAGGCCACCTGCAATACGCTGCTGCGCGGTTTCAGCTCCATGTCGTCGAGCACCGCGTTGGTCAGCTTTTTCATGTTGCCCCACAGGATCAGGTTGACGACCCATTCACGCTCGAAAAACCAGAAGGATTTCGGGTGAAGATAGGCCCACCAGTAGGTGTCCTGCAGGTAGTGAGGTATGGAGGGCGGCTCAACAGGAAACGCTTCTCCAACGTCCTGTCCCGCCTGGTCGCCTGTTGTGTATTGGTAGTTTTCCGCTACTGCTCTCGAGTTATCAGTCATACGTTTTACACTGCCAGAACATTATGCCCTGGCAGTTTTTTATCCCTTTCCCAAGCTAAATTGTCAGCAAATAAAAAGCCGTCAACACAGTGCCCAACGCGGCCACGGTGTAAACGGCCTTGGCAACCAGCTTGTCCTGCCTGACTCCGAAATCGTGAACCACGACCCGTAATCGGTGCGCTGCATGCCACAGTGAGAGAAAGAGTACGACGAACAGGCATAGTTTGCCAAGCCAACTCGACGCAAAAGCGTAAATTTCTTCAAATTGCAGGTTCGCAGGAATAACACCCGTGGCCACCAGCAGGAACAGTACGATCAACGCGGGAAACACAAACGAGGTCAGTGTTCCGCCTGCTGCAAAAAGCCCCCATACGACAGCCTTCTTTGCAATTGTCATGAGAATACCCCCGCTAACCAGAAGATAAAGGCGCTGACAACGAGCCACGCCACGTAATGCGCAATAATGATGTAACTGTCAGGAAGTTTCTTGTCACCCACCTGGACCGGCATCGCCTTGGGCGCCAGTTTGAACCAGGGGAAGGTCTGGAAAAACAGGAAATACAACAGGGCGATCGCATGGAAAATGACCCAGCCGGTACTCTGTTGCGCAGCGATAAAACTGTCCCACTTTTCCGCCGACCCGGTGGCCAGGATGGCCAGTACACAGATCAGGTGAAAACTGTAAAAAGCGACCAGGAAACTGGTCAGTTCACGCAGGACGTAAACCTTGTAACGCCCGTTACGCATGTACCAGGTGGTCTTGGACATCGGTCGGATATAGGGTCTGCGGCTCATGATTTCTCTCCCGTCATTCCCAGTTTTTGTTTCCAGTATTCAACTGCACCGTCAACCTTCATCTGTTGCAGCGCTGCCGCCGGATCAACGTGCTTGGGACACACCTCGGAGCACGCCCCGACGAAGGAGCATTCCCAGACCCCGTCGTAATCGGCCAGCAGATCCAGGCGTTCTGATTTACCCTGGTCACGGTTATCGAGGTTGTAGCGATGGGCCAGTGCCAGCGCTGCCGGGCCGATGAACTTGTTGTCCAGCCCGTACTGAGGACAGGCGGCATAACAACACATGCAGTTGATACACATCGTCAGCTGCTTGAATTTCATCAGCATGGCGGGTGTCTGCGTGAACTCCTTGTCTTCAGGTGGATCGTCCTTGCGGATGATGTATGGCCGCACCTTCTGCAGTTTCTGGATAACGTCATCGAATACCACCACGAGGTCACGTTCGATGGGGAAGTTCTCCAGCGGCTCAATTCGCACCTTGTCTGGCAGGTCGCGGATAAAGGTCTTGCAGGTCAGGCTCGGTTCACCGTTGACCATCATGCCGCAGGAGCCACAGACCATCATGTGACAGGACCAGCGGAAAACCAGTGTCGTGTCGAGTTCGTCCCTGACGTAGTTCAGGGCATCCAGGATGACCCATTCTTCAGGGCATGGCACGGTGTACGTTTGAAAGTAGGGCGCCTCGTCCTTTTCCGGGTCATAGCGCATGACTTCCAGTTCTAGATTCCGGATGCTCATTATTCTTTACCCCCTGAATAGTCCCGGGTGCCCGGTTGCGAGCGTGTAATGGTGACCTCCGACCATTCGACACGGGGCCGCTCACCATCCTGCTGGAAGCACAGCGAGTGTTTCAGGAAATTCTCGTCATCGCGCTCAGTGTAATCCAGGCGCTGGTGTGCCCCCCTGGACTCACGGCGCAGTAAAGAACCTTCGGCAATGGTCTCGGCCACCGCAAGCAGGTTGCGCAGTTCCAGCGCGGACTGGAGATCGGTATTGAACACGTTGCTCTTGTCATTGATCTCGATGTGCCTGTAGCGCTCCCGGATCCCGGCGATTTCTTGGCAGGTCTTGGCAGCGCCTTCCTCGTCACGGTAAATACCGGCGCCTTCCTCCAGCGAGGTCCGCATTTCCCGCCGCAGGCCGGAAATGGTTTCGGTGCCGCCACCTTGCGCCAACAACTCACGTATACCGGCGACGATGTTTTCCGCCTGCTCTGTCAAGGCCGGATCGGCGGGGCTGCCACCGGCCGAGGCCGCATATTTCATGGCTGCATCAGCCGAGGCCTTGCCGGATACCAGCAGGTCGGTCAGGGAGTTGGAACCGAGGCGGTTGGCGCCGTGCAAACCGGAGCAAGCCGTCTCACCGATGGCATACAGACCGGCCATCGGCGTCTCACCTTTACCGTTGGCGTCGATACCTCCCATCATGAAGTGGATGACGGGACGTACCGGGACCGGGTCCTTGATCATGTCCACGCCGACATAAGCTTCTGCCAGCTCATGTACCAGCGGCAGGCGTTCAAGGATACGTTTCCCACCGAGGTGACGCATATCCAGTAATACACAGTCGCCCCAGATGGTCTCGACGGTATTGCCTTTCTTCTGTTCGTGCCAGAAAGCCTGGCTCAGGCGGTCACGCGGACCGAGTTCCATGGTCTTGAGCACCGGCTCACCAACCGGTGTTTCCGGACCCATACCGTAGTCCTGCAGGTAACGGTAACCGTGCTTGTTGACCAGGATTCCGCCTTCGCCACGGCAGCCTTCTGTCAGAAGAATACCCGTGCCCGGCAAACCGGTCGGGTGGTACTGGACGAATTCCATGTCCTTCAGCGGCACACCGGCGCGGTAGGCCATTGCCATGCCGTCACCGGTCTTGACCGCACCGTTGGTCGTGAACGGGAAGACCTGTCCACCACCACCGGTCGCCATGATGACGGCCGGCGAATTGAACTGGAAGAACCGGCCGCTACGCATTTCCATGGCAACCACGCCGCGGCACTTGCCATCCAGGTGCAACAGGTCGAGTGCAAAGTACTCATCGTAGCGCTTGATGGACGGGAATTGCAGGGATGTCTGGAACAGGGTATGCAGGATATGGAAACCGCTCTTGTCAGCGGCATACCAGGTACGTTTCTTCTTCATGCCACCAAACGGGCGTACTGCCACAGAACCGTCTTCTTCACGGCTCCAGGGACAACCCCAGTGCTCGAGCCGCATCAGTTCGCGTGGCGCCTGCTTGACAAAATGCTCGACGACGTCCTGGTCACACAACCAGTCCCCGCCACCCACGGTGTCATTGAAGTGATAATCCAGCGAATCATCGGCCGTCTTGACCCCGGCGGCTCCACCCTCTGCGGCGCAGGTGTGGCTGCGCATCGGGTATACCTTTGAAATCAAAGCGATTTCAAGTTCAGGGTTGGATTCTGCGATGGCTATGGCGGCCCGAAGACCAGCTCCGCCTGCACCCACGATTACGACGTCAGACTGAATGAGTTCCATATTATTTTTCCCGGGACAACTAATAGCTGATTAGCATGATGCATAAATATCAATCAATGATTGACTCAAGTCAATCGGTAACGGATTTTGGTGGACACTGATTGCCGCCCAATAAAAAAACCCCTGCTCCGCTCCTGAACGTTTGAGTTTCGTTCAGGGCAAAACAGGGGCTCTCCTCAACGCCTTAATATCAGTAATTAAAATCTATAACTTGCCTGGACCCGGAAGTACCACATATCGTAGTCGGGGCTCTCCTCGCCCATGGTCAGTATCGAGCTGATTCCATCAACGCCATAGCCATCGATGGCCCAGTCACGGCTGCTGAATTCTTCATACTCAGCGTACAGCTTGAGACCCCAGGCGTTCGGTCAAGTCATGATCAAAATACAACTTCGTGTTTGTCAGGTCCGTTTGCAGTTGGCTGAAGGGCGCTTCCTCATCGCTTGTCTGAACCAGGCTATGCCACCCGTGGAATCGGAAGAAACGTAGTCGATACCGATACTGGATTTGTCATCGATCCGGGTGGAAAAACCCAAACCCATGGTCGTTATCTCATCGGCAGTCCTGGCGTCCCACGGATCGGCGTTGTGCGCCGTCGCATTCAGCATGCGAGAGTCGATGTTATCGCGGGTCACGAAAGGCGTAGATATCGCCCTTTTACCCACGGCCAGATTCAGGTTGAGGGTATAGCTTTTCTCTTCACTTTCCTGCAGGCCGATCATCGGACTCGGTGTAATCCGACCTGGCGCTGAAGATAACTGAGGTTGATGCCAAGCGCTGTCCGTAGGCATGAAGTCGAACTCCACCACCAGGCGGTCGCGATCGCGATCCGCCTGGTTGAACTTACGCATTAGCGGGATGATCGACGGGACCACCGTCATCCGGCTGCAGGTAATCTTCGACCTCGCGTTCTGCGGATTCGAGCTTGAAACGCAATTGGGAACACGGCGTCGGGTTACCTTGACCTCACCCCAGAAGGTGGTTTCCTCACTGTGCTCGACCGCCTGCAGGGTGCGTTCCATATTCTTCTGTTCCGCGCCCGCGGCTGACCTCATGCTACGGCCGGCCCGGTAACGCAGATCGGCTGAATACTTTTCACGTTTATAGCTGTAAGGCCGGTTGTAACGATCTCCTGTTGCAGTAAATCAACAGTACACCGTCTCGTACAGATCGACCGGTGTCTTGTTTTCCCGCTCGTCCCATTTGCCACGGGCGGTGAAGCTGAGGCCGTTGCCCAGATGTGCGAACAATTTGCCGGTGAAGTTATAGGTGCTGATGTCCAGTTTGCCGTCCAGCGACTCGCGCGGCAGTACGAGGTCATTGAAACTTCGGGCTTGTCGAATAAGGAAGGAATGGATCATTTTGTCTCATCTCCCCCATCGAACCCTGTGCCGGACAAGCGAATCCGTGGCGTGATCACCAACGCACCTGAAACATTGACTTGTTGAACTCGTTACCGGGTTCAAGTGCCGTCACGCAGGTAATTGTTTCCGGGCCGCGAGCCAAACGGGTTACGCCATGTCAGGGAGGCATTCCTGTTATCGAAATACGAATTGCATGAAACCAATCTGGAGCTGGGCGCGCTTGCTCGCATAGCCCAGGGCCATATCCATAATGTCGGTGATGAAATCGACCGGCGCGGGCATGAGGGCCGCATTGAACAGACCGCCGCCAGGGTTCGCGTGCCCTTTTCTTCTGGCGCTGGTAATCGATGCTTGTAAGACCAGTGTCCGCCCAGCTTGCACCGTTGCCCCTGCATCGAATATCTTGCGTTGGGTTTTCAGGGCAGCTTTCGCCAGGCTGTCTTGCAATGTCGCTCATCCGGCCGGTAGTCGGTGCGTAAACCCAGTCTGCCGGGCAGGCTCAGGTTATCACTGCCCACATCCAGGAACGGGGTCTGGGTTCCATAACCACGGTACTTCGGAATTTTCTGCCATCCCAGGCGGAATTCAAACTTATCCTGCTTACCGCCGCGCGCATCGAATTGGCGGTTGTCGAGCATCGAGTCAACTGCATACAGGTCAAAATACCAGCCTTTCAGGTTCCTGTAGTGAAGCTCGGCATCAACGGCCAGGCTCGTGCCTTCCTCAACCAGGCCACGGTAATCGGCAAACCGCAGGGATTCATCACTGAGAGCGTTGAAGCCAAAATCCAGGAAACCGCTCCAACCGGTGTAACTGACACACTGACGGCATGAGTAAATCGCCGGGTCTTCCGCCTGTTCCTGTGCCTGTGCCTGTGCGCCGGTGGCGCTCAACAGCACAAGCGGTAAAAGAGTGGTTAAACTGAAACCAAGTTTCCGGGCAAGTGTTTTCATTATTCCTGATACCTCTTGTTCTGCCGCCGTTACCGGGTCAGGTTCGCGCCTGACGGATGGTTGGAGCCATGGACTTGTGCGTGGCAATTACCGCAAGAACGGCTCAACAGGAACCTTTGCTGGAAGTTGTCGTCAATCGATTCACTGGTGTACGCCAATGATGGATGTCCACTGGAGGCGTGGCATTGCTGACACAACAATGGTGAGCGCTGTTTCAGCAAGGCTGCGTGATTGCTCCCGTGCGCGTTGTGGCACAAGCTGCAGTCCTCGGTGACGGGTGCGTGTTCCCACAGTAACGGACCCCGTTTCTCGGCGTGGCAGTTGTAGCAGGTGTCGTTAATGCTGGAATTGACCAGTTGGAAGTCATTATTTCCATTGTGCGGGTTATGACAATCGGTACAGGTCATCTCGCCAAAACGCAACGGATGGCTGCTGCTCCTGAATGTCTCAGATCGGACTCGCTGGTGGCAGGCAAAACACTTTTCCTGCTGGCCAACCTTGTCCAGGGCCGGATCGTGTGCAGCATGTACCTCGTGGCAACTTGCACAGGCCACTTCCTCTTCTTCGTGCATGCTACCCGGCCAATGCATCCTGCTGCCATCGTCATGACAGGCCATGCAGATTTCATTCTGCTCTGCAGCCGTGTTGTTTTCATCAAATGTGATCGTTGGCAACGGCCGTGAGCCATCTTCCGCGCGCTTGCGGTGGGCTGCGCTCGGGCCGTGGCAGGTTTCGCAATCGTGGCGGCCATCGGCAAACGGCGACCGTTCGGAGTCACTGATACCCATCGGGGTCAGGAAAACCTCGTGCGCCGCAGGGTCACGACCCTCCCGGTGACAGGACATGCACTGGTTCGCACCCCTGGAATATTCGGCCTGCGCGGTGGCATCCTCCACCTCGTCGGCGAATAAAGTTCCCGACAACATCAAGCTGAAGGTTAAAAGGAAAAATCCCGGGATAAACTGCAGTCGGATTCTGTAATCCGGGTTCTTGTTCATGACCATGCCCACTCCGTGAGTTTGTAATTTGCCGGGGTCGACACAAGAAATATCGTTCCCCAAAACAAAGCACACCAGGCTTATCCAGGATGTGCGTCTAAACCATTATTATTTAAGTTTAAGTGATCTAACTTATTCTAGTTAATATTCTTATATATTAACTAAGTCTAATTTATACGGCTCAAACCGTGCTTGACCCAAGTCAATCAGGCATGATTTTCAAGCCTGTTTTTACCTTCTAGTTGTTCTCGGCGCCCTGCTCAATCCACGCACGGATGGCCTGGATATCCGGCTTGGCTACCGGGTCGCGCTGTCCGTGTGGCATGCTGATAGACGGGTCAGCACGGCCTTCGATCAATACCAGTAAATTGCTGCCTTCGGGATCGCCGGCGATGACCATCGGGCCGAAATTGGTACCCTTCATCAGGCCCTCGTAAGAGGTCATGTCAAATCCGCTGGCCAGGGTTCCCGAGCCGTCCACCTGGTGGCACTCAATACAATGTTGGTCAAGTACAGGTTTTACGTCCTGGGAAAAACTGACGGATGGCTCACCGCTACACCCTGCCAGTGCCAGTGGCAGCAGGCTCATTAACAATAGTTTTTCTGCAGTTTTCATAACATTTATCTCCAAGACTTCCTGGTTCACGTATCCGGCCTGGTTCCGGAATACCCATCGATCAAAGCGGTATAAAACTACCTTCGTGGTGTCATTTCGTTTATGACATATGTCATCATAACTTAAAATATCAGAGCAAAAAATCAACCAACCGCAGGCGAGTCCACATATTGAACCAGTATCGCGGGGACTGGCGCTGAACAGGTGTGGCTGGAGGCCGGGCTGGACCGAGATCCATAGCCGTAGCTACGGGTCTAGGGAAGCTCAACTTTAGTCGTGCAAGGGCAAGCCCGGGCCGTGATAGGATTCAGGCCAGTTACAAGTGCGTTCTTGGTTTGCGATGTAGTATTGTCATTTTTTTTAAAATCGGACAATTTCTTAAATTCCAGAGTCCGACTGGCGCAATATACGGGCTCAACTGCGGAAGAGACTTATGAAAATTAATATCGTCGGCGCCGGGATATCCGGCCTCGCCACCGCACAGGCAGTGTTGGCCAGAAACCCCGCTGCCGAAATCACCCTGTTCGAAGCTGGGCAACGGACCGGTGGCAAGGTCTGGACCGAAACCAGCCCGGAAGGTTATTTGTGCGAGGGTGGTGTCAACGGTTTTCTGGACAAGGTCCCGCAAACCCTGGAACTGTGCAGGGAAACGGGGCTGTCACCGCTGCCCGCCGACGGGTCTGCAAAGAAACGTTACGTGTTCAGCCGCAATGAGTTACACAAGCTCCCCGAAAAACCGCCGGAATTCCTGAAATCCAGGTTGCTCAGTGTGCGTGGCAGGTTGCGGGTCATCCTGGAAACCGTCACCGGCGGCACTGATATCGATGATGAAAGCCTGGCGCAGTTCGCCACGCGGCGGCTTGGCCGGGAAGCCAGTGAGCGGCTGATTGACCCGATGGCATCCGGTGTTTTTGCCGGCGACTCCGAACAGCTGAGCCTGAAAAGCTGTTTTCCGCGCATCCATGAAGTAGAAACAGAATTCGGCAGCCTGATCCGTGGCCTGATCAAGTTACAGGCCAGGGCAAAACGCGCAGGCAATAAAAATACGCCGGGACCGGGTCCCGGTGGCACGCTGACCTCGTTCACGGGTGGCATGGCTGAACTGACCGACCGCCTGACCGGTCTGCTCGGGGAACGCATCCGCCTGGCCAGCCCGGTCAGTGCGATTGACCGCAGTGGAAGCCGCTACCTGTTGCATATGGATAACGGCACGGTCGAGGAAAGCGATGTGCTGGTGTTGGCCGCCCCGGCACATGCCCAGGCGAACATGCTGGCAGACATGGATGGAACGCTGGCCGGCCTGCTCGGTGAAATACCCTACCCTGCACTCTCGGTGGTCTGTTTCGGCTATTCCCAACAACGAGTGGGCCAGGTACTGGACGGCTTCGGTTTCCTGGTGCCGTCAAAGGAACAACGCGCGGTACTCGGCACCATCGTTGATTCCAACGTATTCCCCGGCCGCGCTCCCGAGGGATCGGTCCTGTTGCGCTCCATGGTGGGCGGGGCACGTACGCCAGAACTGGCCCTGCTGGATGACGAACAACTCATTAGCCGGGTCAGGTCCGACCTGCAGGACATTCTCGGTTTGACGGCCGAGCCCGATTTCATACGCATCTTCCGGCACGTGCGCGCGATCCCTCAGTATATAATCGGGCATGCAGCGCGGCTGGCCGCCATGGACGAGCAGTTGCAAGCGCCACCCCGGGCTGGTACTGACTGGTAATGCCTTCAAGGGTGTCAGCCTGAACGATTGCGTGGTGAACGCCCGGCAGACCGCGCAGACACTGGTTCCAGGAACACATGATGGTGAGAGCGATTGACCAAGATTAAAAACAGCCTGCAGTTCAAGGTCGGGGTCTACCTGGTGATCGCGCTGTCGATCGCGGCGTTCCTGTTCACCTGGATGGTGGCCCGCAATACCAGGGACGACCTGCTGCGCCAAGTCGTCAGTCATAATGCCCAGCTGTCCGAGGTGCTGATCAAGAGCACACGGTTCGCGATGCACGAGAACAAACCGTCCGAGGTTAACCAGATCATCGCGGACGTGGGTGCACACGAGGACATCGAAAAAGTCAGGATACTGAGCAAGGACGGCAGGGTAATCCATTCTTCCAAGCAGGATGAAATCGGCACCCAGATTGACCTGGAAGCCGAGTCCTGCGTGGGCTGCCATGAGGATAAGGAATCCTTTGCAGAAAGCCCGACCGATCGGCAGGCCGCGCTTCTTTACCAGTGAAAACGGCATACGCATGCTCGGCAGCACGGCGGTCATCCGTAATGAACCGAGCTGCGCCAGCGCCGCCTGTCACCAGCACCAGGCCGAACAGACCGTACTCGGTGTGCTGGACATCGTATATCCACTCGGCGGCATCGAAGCAGACCCTGCGCTCCAACACCCTGAAGATTTTCGGCCTGTCACTGGGTTTTATTATCCTGGCGGGTCTGTTGGTCAGCTACCTGGTCAACCGCATGATCTACCTGCCCCTGCGTGACCTGCATGACGGTGCAATCCGGCTCGCGGAAGGTGACCTGGAACAAACCATCCCGGTACGCAGCAAGGATGAGTTCGGGCACCTGGCGGAGTCTTTCAACAGCATGACCGAGGCATTGCGCAAATCACGAGTGGACCTGGAAAACTGGGGCAAGACCCTGGAAGAAAAAGTCGAACAGGCCAGCCGCGCACTGCAGATCGCCCACGCTGAGACTGCGCGCAGCGAAAGGCTGGCCTCCGTCGGCCTGCTCGCCGCCGGTATCGCGCACGAGTTGAACAACCCCCTGACCGGTGTGCTGACTTTCGCCCACCTGGTCAGGAAGAAACCTGCCCGATGACAGCCGCGATGCCGAAGACCTCGACCTGGTCATCAAGGAAACCAAGCGCTGTGCCGGGATCATCCGCAGGCTGCTGGATTTCTCACGTGAAAAGACACCTGAAAAGGCTTACCACGACCTGAACAGGCTGATCGAGGACACCTTGCAACTGATCGAGCAACCCGCCCAGGTGGAAGACATTACGATCGTCACGGAACTCGATGACCGGCTGCCACCCGTCTGGCTGGACGAGGATCTGATCAAGCAGGTGATCATGAACATGCTGGTCAATGCCCGCCATGCCATCGAAGGCGCCGGCACCATCACGATCAGGACCCGCTCGTGTGAAGCCGGGACCTGCCCGGACTCCGTCACCACCACGGGTTGTATGGCGGAAGTCACCATCACCGATACCGGCTGTGGTATCCCCGCAGCAGACCTGGAGAAGATCTTCGATCCCTTCTTTACCACCAAGGACGTCGGCAAGGGTACCGGGCTGGGATTATCGGTCAGCCATGGTACAGTTGAATCCCACCGGGGGACGATCGAAGTTGAAAGTGAAGTCGGCAAGGGCACGGAATTCCGTATTTACCTCGCAATAGATAAAAAAGAAATCGAGGGCGAAGCATGAAGAAGCGGATACTGATCGTAGATGACGAAGAAATCGTCGTACGCAGTTGTCTGCGCATCCTGTCCGGCGATGAATTCGATATCGATTCCGCGGGCAATGGTCTCGAAGCGCTGGCAAAAATCGCTGAAAATGACTACGACATGCTGATCCTGGACATCATGATGCCGAAGATGAACGGTATCGAGGTGTTGCAGAGGGTCAAGGAAACGCACCCGGATGTCGATGTCATCATGATCACCGGCTTGAACGAGATCGAAACCGCGGTCAAGGCCATGAAACTGGGCGCTTTCGACTACCTGCCAAAGCCCTTTGACCCCGAAGAACTCGAAATGGTGGTCGCCCGGGCGCTCGAACGCCGGCAGTTGTTGCAGGAAAACGTGAACCTCAAAAAGGAGGTCAGTGCACGTTACAGTTTTGAAAATATCATCGGCTCCAGCCCGCCGATGCAGAATGTCTTCCGCCTGGTCGCAAGGAGCGCACCGACCAACAGTACGGTCATGATCAGGGGTGAGAGCGGTACCGGCAAGGAGCTGATCGCACGCGCCATCCATTTCAACAGCCTGCGCAAGGAGCATCCGTTCGTCACGGTGGATTGCTCATCGCTGAGCGAAAACCTGCTGGAAAGCGAGTTGTTCGGCCACGTCAAGGGTTCGTTCACCGGCGCCGTGGCCAATAAGAAGGGCCTGCTGGAAATCGCCGATGGCGGCACCCTGTTCCTCGATGAGATCGGTAATATTTCCCTGTCCATCCAGGCCAAGCTACTGCGCTTCATCGAGGAGCGCGAGTTCAAGGCCGTCGGCGACACGCAGACCAAGACGGTCAACATCCGCCTGATCACGGCCACCAACAAGGATCTCGAGGGCATGGTCAACGACGGGCAGCTTCCGTGACGATCTGTATTACCGCATCAATATTTTCCCGATCGAAATCCCGCCTTTGCGTGAGCGCCGTGACGATATTCCCCCGCTGGCCTTCCATTTCCTGAACACGTTCAGCAAGGAAATGGACCGTGAGGCCAGGGAATTCTCCGCCGGCGCCATGAACCTGCTGATGAACCACGAATGGCCGGGCAATGTCCGGGAACTGGAAAACGTCGTCCACCGCGCCGTCATCCTGGCCAGCGATGACGTCATCCGCCAGGCCCACCTGGTCAATATCCTCGACATGCAGCCCCTGGCCGACATGGATGTACCCCGCAGCAGCGAGGAACTGAAGAACATCAAGAAAATCGCGCGGCAGAAATCAGTGGAAAACGTCGAAAAGCTGTTCGTGCTGGGCGCGCTGAAACGAAACGCCTGGAGCGTCACCGAAGCCGCCAGGGAAACCGGCATGCAACGGCCCAACTTCCAGGCCCTGATGAAAAAATACGACATCCGCATCCGTAAATCGCCCGGCGAAGACGAAGATTGATCTATTGAATCGCGACCAGCAAAGCTGGTCCCTCCTACAATCACAACAAACGCACAACAATTTGTATTCTGCAGGAAGGACCGGTTCCGCCGGTCGCGAATCAACCGACCATGCAGAGGCTAGCCGTAGGAGGGACCAGCTTTGCTGGTCGCGAATCAACCGACCATGCAGAGGCTAGCCGTAGGAGGGACCAGCTTTGCTGGTCGCGAATCAACCGACCATGCAGAGGCTAGCCGTAGGAGGGACCAGCTTTGCTGGTCGCGATAAATCGCGCTATTTCCCTACAAAATCCTCATATAATTCCCCAAAGAAACTTGGCGCCGGGTCCTATTAACATGGCATTTCCAACAATGTTTACAGACAAATGCCAAACAAAAAACCATCTGGTCACGCCCTTAGAAAATGCCGTGTATCCATTCAAAACCAGGTTTATTTGGTGACGTTCGTCACCGATGGTCGAAAACACCGCTTCGCCGATTTGCAATGTGCCAGGCTAATGATAAGAAGCCTGAATAAATCCAGGCATGCCAAGACTCTGGCTTTCGTGATCATGCCGGACCATGTGCATTGGTTAATCCAATTACGCAATGAAGCTTCATTGAGCCAGGTGCTTAGCGTGGTTAAATCAGTCTCTGCCCGGCAACTCAACCGCCATCTTAATCACCGGGGAAGAATTTGGCAGGACGGGTTCCATGATCACGCAATAAGAAAGGAGGAGGATATCAAGCACGCAGCGAGATACATCGTTGCAAACCCCTTGAGGGCCGGTTTGGTAGCCAATGTCAGGGACTATCCGCATTGGGATGCAATTTGGTTGTGATTTAGAAGATAGAATCGCGACCAGCAAAGCTGGTCCCTCCTACAACGACATACATGGAATTGCGGCCAGCAAAGCTGGTCCCTCCTACAACGACATACATGGAATTGCGACCAACAAAGCTGGTCCCTCCTACGGAATACAAATCGAATTGTAGGAGGGACCGGCTCCGCCGGTCGCGATTGATCGACTATCCTGAGGCGAACACCCTCTAACAGAATGCATCACCCACAAAAAAGCCCCGGAGAAACTCCGGGGCTTTCGGTGGTCGCTAATCAACCGCCCATGCAGAGGCTACTGTTGGTGCGACCGGCTCCGCCGGTCGCGATTGGGTTGGAATCTATCCTCGAGGCGAAGCACCCCTCTAACAAAATGCATCACCCACAAAAAACCCCGCAGAAACTCCGCTGGCTTTAGATAATCACCTGTTGAATACCAGGTTCTGTTATTAATGCTCTTCTTCCCAACCGGTGAACATTTCCTTGAAGTGGGACGATGGTTTTGCACCCAGCGCGCCCATGTAGGCATGGACCATGACGAAGGATACGAAGAAAATGAATATCAACACGTGCACCGTATCAACGACCTTGATGCCGCCAAAGAAATTGATCCAGGACTCGAACCGCTTCACGTCCCACATCATGATGCCGGTAAAAAACTGTACCGGCAGAATCATCAGCATCACGATCTGGTAGGTAATGCTCTGCATCGGGTTGAACTTGTCATATGGCACGACCTTGTGCGGGCTTTTTTCGCCCTTGAAGATGCCATAACTGTAGAACTGCATCTGCGCGAAAGCCTTTTCAAAGAACTTCTTCGGGTTCAGCTCGGGGTGGTAATTGGTGATCTTGTCGGTGAACAGGTAAAAACCCAGCCACACGAAATAGTTGGCAATCACCGCCCAGGCGACCCAGTTGTGCGTCCTGACGGCCGTTTCAAAGGTCAGGACATTGATGATGTCGGAATACCGGATCTGGATACCGGTCAAAATCAGGGTGACAAAACCCATCGCGTGCAGCCAGTGCCAGATACGCACCGGCAGAGGATTAATATACATTTGCGGATCACGCTCTTTAATCCAGACGCTGGTGTCTTTTTCTTTTAATTGATCGGTAGGCATCACAGCTCTCCTCTATCCATTTTTTCTCTGATCATTCTGCCGAGGGTGAAATGACCTATCGGGATGGCGACACCGGCAGCCAATGAAAGCAGGAACATGATGTCCAGCATTTTGTCGATGTTGATGCCAAACACGCTAAAGTCACCCAAAGATATCACCGTGGCTGCGGAGCTCATGGCATCTTTACCTGCATCGAACTGCTGTACACGGCCATCCTGCTGGGGCACGGAAACCGTGAAACCCATGCGCTGCCTGTGACCCGGCAAGTGACAACTGTCACAGGTTCTGACCGCGAAACTCTTCGGGGCGATCTGGTGCGCCCAGATACCGGACCTTACTTCCATGCGGCCACGCAAGGAGATATTGTCGGGAGTACTTTGGTTGTCTTCTTCGATCAGTTTCCAGACGGCAAGCGGATCAACAGTACCGCCTTCTTCCTCAAGCGTCTTCATCTGTCGCAGGAAGAGATCGTGGGTCTCCTGCTGACCAACCGGCTGCTGGGTGGTCTTATCATAAAAATGCAGGTCAAAGCGGTGCTTGGCAAACGGCGCATGGCAAACAGCGCAGGACACCACGTCAAGATGTGTACCGGCATTCGGCAGCCACTGGCTGTGCAACAGCGTGACGTTCTCATGACAACCAAAGCACTGTGAGCGCAGAATGTCGCCAATTTCCATCGCGACCACTTCGTGGGAACTGTGGCAATCCGAACAGATCGGCGCCTGGATGTGGTCATCGCGGATGGTGTTTCCGGTCAACCTGGCGGTACCGTGCACGCTTTCCCTGTATGCCAGGAAGATATTCTCGTGGCACTTCTTGCAGGGAAAACCCGTATCGGGCTGGTAGACCGTCATGGTTTCGATGGCATGCGCGCTGTGGCAATCCGAGCACAGCGGTGCATTGTCACTGCCCTGTGCAATCATCGAGGAGTGGATACTGCCCTCATACTGGGCGTAATTTTCTGCGTGGCACTTGCGGCAACTCTCGTTCATCTCCAGGGCAAAATCGCGTTGTCTGGCGATGGTTGTATTTGTCTTGCTTGACGGGTGGCGCCGGTTACCGATGGCCTCGTGGCAACTGGTACAGGCAACCTCGCCGTGGGCCGAGCCGATAAAGTCTTCACGATGAATCTGAATCGACAGTTCCGTACCGTCCTCGAGGGCCTTGGTTCTGTCCCGGGTATGGCAGCGCAGGCACTTGTTGTTTGCCTTCAGGATGACCTCGAGTTCGGTGTCGACATCGACCGGGACGGATTCAGTTGTAGCTGCGCTTTCTGTCGCGGCCGGTTCAGTGGTGGCTTCCTGGGCAAACGACAGGCTGCTGAAAACCATGCAGACCGTGAAAAAAACTGCCAGGGCAGACTTCAGATGCACGCTCCCATCTGTACTGCCTGCTGGATTACGGGCCATCATTTTGTATCTCCTTTTATTCTCGGCCGTCTTAACTAAAAATTCGGGGCGTATTATACGCCCCGAATTTTCCCATACATAACGTTTTTGTAATTTAATTACTTGGCAGCTTTCTTCTTCGCCTGGGCTTCACGGGCCAGCTTGATGAACTGGTAGAAGCCGACAAACGGCAACGCGATGACGTAACCCAGCGCGATGAACGGTGATGCGAAGAACAGGCCGACATTCTTGGCCTTACGACTGATGTCGCTGCCCGTTCCGGCTTCCTGTTCGGTTTCGACCGCTTCAGCAACCACTGCTTCTGGCTCGTTGGCAGGCTCTGCTGCTTCCAGGATCACCTCTGATTCGTTCACGGCCTTGAGAGTGACACTTTCGATGATCTCGGGGGTGAGCGGCTTACGGACAAACCCGCTTGCGCCCAGAACAGCCGCCCTGGCTTCGTTTTCTTCCGTGCCATAGCCGGTAATTACGACCACCGGGGTCCACGGGCAACGTTCCTTGATACGCTCGGTGACTTCCAGCCCGTCCATACCAGGCATCTTGATGTCGGTGAATACAACGTCGTACTTCGATTCTTCAATCGAGTTCATCGCTTCCTCTCCGCTCAGAACCGTGCTGACCTCGTAGCCCTTGTCTGAAAGGACCCGGTCAAAACTGCGTCCGACTACTGCATCATCATCAATAACGAGTACTTGTAATTTGTTGTTCATCTCTTTCTCCTTAACTCAATATAATCAATAGCTAATTCATTGCCGCGCTAGTGCACGGATAATTCATTCGTTTGTTCTTCGTCGCTGCGTATGCCCCAGCGCTTCTGGTTGACCGCGTCATTGGCCGCCTTCAGGACATCGGCTGGACCCAGCGGTTTTGCCAGGTAGTTGAATGCGCCCAGTTGTACAGCCTGCTTCGCTGTTTCAAGACTCGGGTAACCCGTGATGACAACCACTTCGCTGTCCGGCCACCGTTGCTTGATGGTTTTGAGCACATCCATGCCGTCCAGGTCGGGCATTCTTAAGTCGAGCAGAACAACATCGGCAGGATGCTGCTCCATAATAGTTAACGCTTCCCTGCCATCTTCGGCTGCCTGGGTGTTGCAATCCGCACCCTCGAGGCTCCGCAAGTGGCTGAGGCGCACCACCTCTTCATCATCTACGATGAGGATGTTGGCTTTATCGTTCATATGATCACCTCGTTAGTTTGTTTCAACCAGTATAGATGCAACTTACGTGCCACATCCTGGAGAGAGCCGCAAAAAATGAATTAAAAATTGTAATTTCAGCAAGTTATAGAATTTGAGAAATTTCTGCCGGATGGTTTTAGCGTTTCAAAAAGCGCCTTGAAGTATATTTTTTGTATACCTGAATTACCCTTTTGAATTAGATTCTTCTTAAGATTCAATATATTAGAACCGCCCAGGGTATGTATATTTTTTTTATACACCTATAAAAACAATAACTTACAACTTTTTTTGGCATTAATTAAGCTTCACTACGTATCGGAACTTGCACAGCCATGCGCTTGCAAGCGATGATAGTATTCAGAAACCGCCCTGCCGGACCATACAACACCTATAACCGGCGAGGCCCTGGATACGAGACCAAGCAGATAACAAGGACCAGTCTCCTATGGCGCGTTTGTATGCAGCATCCTTGCTCCAGAGAATAAAATACAAGTTGATCTCCCACTCGAAAATGTTGCTTGCATTGTTATTGTTCGCAAGCCTGCAGCTTCCTCTTGGCAATACTGCCTTTGCCGAACCCGACAACCCGAAATTGAGCAACGACCGTTGCCTGCGTTGCCACGGCAAGGAGAACTACTCGAGGAAAGGCGCTAACGGCGAAGAACGCAAACTGCATGTCGCAGCTGAAATGTTCCAGCAAAGCGTACACGGCAGCCGCGATTGCGTGGGCTGTCATGAAGATATCGTCAAGATTCCACACAGAAAGGGTGAAGTACGCAAAGTGGGTTGCGTCAAGTGTCACGTGAACCTGTGGGAAGATGCACAACAGGCTGGCAGCGCCGATGAGCAGGCCCGCCTGGGCGTAGTGGTAGACCAGATCGATAGTTACATGGTTTCCGTGCACGCTCGGCCCAATTTCGATGATCAGTCCCGTACCAACGCAACCTGTTACGACTGTCATGACGCCCATTACATAACACCAATAGACAGCGTGGCACAGCCGGAAGACCGGCTGAAAATCCCATACACCTGCGGTAAATGTCACGGCGAAGTGCTGGACACTTACATGACCTCGGTGCACGGCAAGGAAATCGGCACCGGTAACACGGGCGCCGCGGTGTGCAGTGACTGCCACTCGACCCATGGTGTTTCCGTGCCGCATGATGCCACCGGCAGGGTGGCGATCACGCAGAATTGTGGTAACTGCCACAAAGAGCCCGCAAACAGCTACCTGGAGACTTACCACGGCAAGATAACCCGGCTCGGCTATGGTGAAACCGCCAAGTGCTACGACTGCCATGGCTCCCACGGCATCCAGCGCGTCGACAGCCCGGAATCCAAGGTTCACAACGGCAACCGCCTGGAGACCTGCCAGCAGTGCCACGCCGAGGCCACCGAGGGTTATGTGACCTTCCAGCCGCATGGCACCACGCATGATTTCAAGCAATACCCCGAGATGTGGCTCGCGTCCAAAGGTATGATCGGTCTGCTTCTTGGCACTTTCTCCTTCTTCTGGTTGCACTCGGCGCTGTGGTTCTACCGTGAGTACCAGGACCGTAAACATGGCCGCGACCGGCCCCACGTGCGCCTGGACGAGTTACAGAAAGAACTGCAACTGCCAGAGGGTAAAACCCACTTCCGCCGCTTTACACGCTGGTGGCGCCTGGCGCACCTGGTCGGTGCCTTGTCTATCATGTTATTGGCCCTGACCGGCCTCACGGTGTTGTTCTCCGGCAGTTCCTGGGCACCGGCGGTAATGGGGTTGCTGGGCGGTCCGGCTTCGGCCGCCATCCTGCACCGTATCGGGGCGGTTGGCTTTATGGGCGTGTTCTTTATCCACCTGGGCTATTTCGCCTGGCTTATCGGCCGTAACTGGCGCACTTTCGAATGGTTTGGGCCCAATTCACTGGTACCCAACTGGAACGACCTCAGCGATGCAATCGCCATGTTCCGCTGGTTCTTTGGCCTGGACCCGCGCCCGCAGCTCGAACACTTCAGTTACTGGGAGAAATTCGACTACTGGGCGCCCTTCTGGGGTATGACGATTATTGGTGTCAGCGGCATGATGATGTGGTTCCCGGAGACAACTGCTTCAGTACTTCCTGGCTGGGTATTCAACGTTGCAGCCATCGTGCATGGTGAAGAGGCGATCCTGGCCGTGGTATTCCTGTTCACGGTGCATTTCTTCAATAACCATTTCCGGCCCGACAAGTTCCCGTTGGATACCACGATGTTCACCGGCAGGGTGCCTTTGGAACACTACCGGCATGAGCACCGGGCTGAATATGACCGCCTGGTCGCGAGTGGTGAACTCGAGAAATACCTGGTCGATGCCCCGACGGAACCGATGGCACATGGCTCCAGCATACTTGGTGGTGTGTTAATCGTTACCGGCCTGAGCCTGCTGACGCTGGTGATACTCGGTTTCCTCGGGATTTAACCCTGTTGGAGGGGTCGGCTTTGCTGCTCGCGATTGGCTTTTTGTCATCGCGATTGGCTTTTGTAGGAGGGAGCAGCTTTGCTGCTCGCGATTATTGAAATTAACGGCCTTTGTGCTATCGCGACCGGCATAGCCGGTTATGTTCAGGATGAACGGTATGCCGCGAGCGCAGGGATGCGCGGGAGCGGCCCCTCCTACAGAAAACATACCTTCTTTGTGGGACCACTCCCACATTTACCCTCACCCGTAGGAGGGAGCAGCTTTGCTGCTCGCGATTATGTCTTGGCAGGCTGTATACTCATCATGACCAGCTAGCGAGGTATTTCATGAGAAACATCCTGTATGGCATCGTGGCAATTACTTTACTGACAGCGTGTGGCAAGGCGTCTGACCCTGTTGAGCCAGTCGCAGACATCGACGCCGGGCGAGTCATTGCTGAGACTGAGTGTTCGGATTGCCACGACATGGATGGGCGTGGCGCCACTACCGAAATTCCCAACCTCACTGCACAGCCTGTGCAGTACCTGGTAGAGGCCATGCACGCTTATCGCGATGGCGGGCGCATGCATGCAGCGTTGCAGGATATGACTGCCGGCATGAGTGAAGCGGATATCCTCAATATCGCCACTTACTATGCCAGCCTGCCGCCGCTGGATCCCGTTGAGAGCGCACCGGTTGCCAATACTTCGTACATGGAAGGCGCCACGGTCGCCGCCCTGTGCGAAGAATGCCACGGCGACAAGGGCATCAGCACCACGCAAGGTATTCCCAGCCTGGCCGGCCAGCAACCCGCCTACCTGATCATATCAACCCAGGGGTACAAGAGCGGCGATCGAGGCCACCAGGACAAGGTGGACATGCTGTCAGGGTTGGAGCAGGTTGATATTGAAAAAATGGCCATGTATTTCGCAGCCCAGTCCGCCCCGGCACGCGAAGCCCCGCCTTTTGGTGATCCCGCGATGGGCAAAACAGCCTCCGCAGGTTGCGGTAAGTGCCATGGAGCAGGCGGCATCAGCCATGACCCGATGACACCCAGCCTGGCTGGACAGGAACCGGTTTACCTGGTTAGCGCCATCAAAGCCTACCGGGAACACGAACGGGTTGACGAAGCCGATATGCCGGAACGCACCGACGAACAGATCAAAGACATTGCCGCGTATTATTCCACCCAGGGACTGGAGGCTTCGGTTGAGGATGAGATTTCCGGCGCGGAAATTGCTGCAAAGTGTGATCGTTGCCACAACCCGCCCTCCGGTGAGCGCAAGGTCAACGTGCCCTTGTTGCAGGGCCAGAGCTACGAGTACCTGGTCAAGTCCATGAAGGAATACCGCCACGAGGACCGCGACAACTCGATGATGCACAAGATGAGCGCACGCTACAGTGATGACATGATCGAGGCCATTGCAGCCTGGTACGCCTCGCAATAATTATCCTGCGGAAACGGTGATGCCCTCGTAGGAGGGACCAGCTTAACGGTCGCGATTTTTGGATTTGAATCAATCGCGAGCAGCAAAGCTGCTCCCTCCTCCATTTGTTTCACCTACTTTTCTATAAGTAAAACCACCAGTTAATAGATTGATGCGGATGACATTCATTCTTGTTTACGAGCGGCACCTAAATTCATAAAAAGATTATGTTTTTGATGCCGGAAATCATGTAATAATATCGCCGCTGATGTATCTACGCGGCAACGCAAGAAATTTGACCCGGTTCAGCTTAGGTTCAAACACAAAGTCCCATACTGTACCGGACAGTCACTGATAAATAAGAGGATTTACCATGACATCTTTTAGAATCGCACTTTTGATTTCACTGCTGACTCTCGGCTTCAGCGCACCAGTTATCGCCGAGGATCTGACTGATCCCGCTGTCTGCATGGACTGCCACGATGACGCCGATCGCGCACCACCCAGCGATCCGGCAGTTCCCCAGGTACACAATCCTGCTGGTGGCTTCTTCGTTGAAGACCATGAAGGTTTTGCTTGCATCGATTGCCATACCTATATTGAAGACCTCGAGCACGATATGTTGGAAGGTGATCCACAAGTCGATTGCCTGGAATGCCACGACGAGGTTCCGGCAAAAGAATAGCGATAACCACGTTCTACGAAAAAGCCCCGGATTCCGGGGCTTTTTTTTGTGTTCAAACAAGCACAACGCTGTAGGAGGGAGCAGCTTCGCTGCTCGCGATTGGCTTTTTGTAGGAGGGAGCAGCTTCGCTGCTCGCGATTGGCTTTTTGTAGGAGGGAGCAGCTTCGCTGCTCGCGATTGGCTTTTTGTAGGAGGGAGCAGCTTCGCTGCTCGCGATTATTGAAATTAATGGCCCTTGTTCTATCGCGACCGGCATAGCCGGTTATGTTCAGGATGAACGGTATGCCGCGAGCGCAGGGATGCGCGGGAGCGGCCCCTCCTACATTTACTCTCACCTGTAGATACTCTCTCCCCCGTCAAGCGGTGACGGGGGATTGCAGACGATAGAACTTATCCCCATCCCACACCTGTCGGTGGTGCAGCATGCCCCACAGGGCGTGGAGCAAGCGACGCATAACAGCCGTTAGAGCAACCATTTTGGGTTTCCCCCTGGCAAGAAGCGCCTGGTAATACGCTGAGACATTCGGGTCTCGATGCGCTGCGACCAGTGCAGGCATGTACAAGGCCGCGCGGATTCGCACGTTGCCTTGCTTTGAGATATGCCGCGGTGGCCGGAGTGAAGAACCGGACTCGCAGGCACGAGGATCCAGCCCAGCATGTGCAACCCACTGAGCAGGCATCATGTCATCCGGCAGTGTGGCCAGTTCGGCCAATAACTTGGTTGAGCTGAGTTCGGCAAAGCCTGGAGCACTATCAATGAGCCGGGCATCCTCCGCCAGTTGTGCATCATCATGGACGAGATCAATAGCATATCGTTTGATACGCTCCAGGCGCCGCTCAAGTTGTTTGCTATGAGCCTGGATGTCCTACTTGCACCAGGCGGGTATGTGGCCCGGCCTTACGAGCAGCATGCAAGCGACAACGTTCACGCGTGATTTCTTTGTCCAGTTGCGTCATCCGGTGGGTCAGGCTCTGCAACTGCAGTACCTGTTCCGGCGGAGCGGACCAGGGATGGAACGGCATGCGTTGCAGGAACAGCAATAAACCATCGGCATCGATGGCATCGGTTTTGGCACGCACCATGTGCGCCTGGACAAAGCGCCGGGCAGCACACGGGTTGACCAGCATCAGCTCGATATTCGGATGTCGATGTAGCTCCAAAGCGAGCTGCAGATGATAGATACCGGTCGCTTCCATACAAATTCTGGTCGATTTGGCATGGCGTAATGCCCAACAGATGAAGCTGCGGTGTCCCGCAGGGGTGTTGTGGAACTGACGTCGTACAGGCCCACGGTCAGAAACCATGGAAACGTCAAAGACCTCGTTGGATACATCGATTCCGATCTGGCTCATTGTCAACTCCTGGTCAACGGATTACATTGAACCCCGGTTCCCCTGACCTTCCACATGTGCTTGCATACCTTGTGATACAGACTCGAGGTCTCGGATACTCTCCGGCGTAGGCAACTAAGGCGGGGGAACCACTCTACAGATCAAGGTCAAAGCCTTCAGGAGCGAACGGTTTCACCCCGGGATTCGAAACCAGCTTAACAACTAATCTCGAACACAGGGTCAAGATACAAGGAGCGAGCAGCTTCGCTGCTCGCGATTATTGAAATTAATGGCCTTTGTTCTATCGCGACCGGCATAGCCGGTCCCTCCTCACATTTACTCTCACCTGTAGGAGGGAGCAGCTTCGCTGCTCGCGATTATTGAAATTAGTGCCCTTTGTTCTCATCGCGGCCAGCAAGCCGGCCCCTCCTACAGAAACCAACGCCTTGTAGGACCGCGCCTCTCCCTCTCCGCGAAATCGCGACGTAAACGTCGCTCCCACGGTATTCCCAACCTATGCCCCACTCTGCCCTCAACAAAGCCTGGCCAAAGGATAAAAACACGGTTAATTCCAGATTAATTGTTAACCAGGGCCAAATTACGGTTATATTGCTTGTTCAAATAGATGAATTTGACATACATCATAAAAACGTTTGATTTAGATTGACGACTACAGTTCAATAGCCATTGAATATGCGTCTGGTATATTTTTTGTCTTTCGAGGAGACGACAGTGAGTATCAACAAATTATTATTAGAAAAATATCGAATGGCGAGCCTTGCCAGCCTGCTCATTATTTTTGCAGTGTTCGCAGCACCCGGCCCGCGCACGCCCAGTTCCAGGGTGCGGAATACTGCCAAAACTGCCATGAAGAAGAATTCAGCGACTGGAGCGCATCGGGTCACCCCTACATGCTGATGCGCAGCGAGGACGCCAAGAATCGCTCCATCCCCCTGCCCGCCGGCTTCAAGTGGGACGATATCACCTGGGTCGTCGGCGGCTTCGGACGGAGAGTGATTTACCTTGATGACGGTGGCTACATCATCACCACGACCGGTGACGGTGCAGGGAACAACCAGTTCAACCTGCTGACCGGCAACTGGTCGGACTTCCACCCCGGCGAGGCCAATAAGCCCTACGATTGCGGCGCATGTCACACGACCAACTGGGTCGCGAGCGGTAACCAGGACAATCTGCCCGGCATACAGGGCACCTTCGATGCCGGCGGCGTCCAGTGTGAGCAATGCCACGGCAACAACGGCGGCGAGGGCCACATGACCGGCCCCGGCCGCATTGACGATTCCTCCGCGGCCTGCGGCGCGTGCCACCACAAGGCCGCCGCCCCGGGCGAAACGAACGCCATCGCTGCGGCTAACGGCTTTATCGTGAACGGCGCGCAGTACAACGAGCTGATGGCCAGCCCGCACGACGAACAGAAATGTTCCACCTGCCACGACCCGCACAAGCGCAGTGAATACTCCATCAGGGAAGGCTTTGCGTGCGAGAACTGTCACGCCACAATCGCCACCGCGTACCAAGACAACGTCATGGCTGACTACGGCGTAACCTGCACGGACTGCCACATGTCCCAGGCGACCTTGTCCGGCGAACCGCTGGGCCCTTACCAGGGCGACACCAAGACCCACCTGTTCCGCATCAACACTGACCCGAACGCCAGCCTGTTCACGGCTGGAGGCGATTTCGTAACACTGGACGGAGAGGGCGAAGCAGCCGTCACCCTGGACTTTGCCTGCAAGGGTTGCCATGAAACCACCGCGCTGCCGGAACTGGCCCGCTTTGCCAAGAACTTTCACGGCATGGAGGAGGATGACCAGGAACAACCCCTACCCGAGTTGCACTACGCCGGTATCACCCCGGGCTCCAGCGGTCACTATTGGAGCGGCAGTAGCCGTAGCGGCGAGGGCTTCCTGATTGACATTTCCTACCGCGCCAATGGTCGGATTTTCGTGGTTGTATCCTTCTACACCTTCGGCACCGCCGGCAACCAGGCGTGGCTGATCGGCGCCAAGACGATCGATCCGGGGCTCAACACCGTCACCCTGGACCTGCAGATTCCCGAGGGCACGAATTTCGGATCCGGCTTCGTTCCGGACGATGTGGTACGCACGCCGTGGGGTACGGGAGAATTAATGATCGATACCTGCGGAACAGCCACGTTTGTCGCCACGCCAAATGCTGAAATGATTACGCTGGGATACGCGGAATACGGTTATGACCTGACACGCGACCTGACGATTTCGGGTCATTCATGCCCGAGCATGATGAACAACCCGGCAATATTGACGCAGTAAAAGCAATTGTAGGAGGGAGCAGCTTTGCTGCTCGCGAATGACCTTCCTGTAGGAGGGAGCAGCCTTGCTGCTCGCGATTGGCTTTTCGTCAAGAGTGAGCAGCCCACTGCTCGCGATTGGCTTTTTGTAAGAGCTGGCCGCGCTCGCTCGCGATTGGCTTTTTGTAGGAGGGAGCAGCTCTGCTGCTCGCGATTGGCTTTTTGTAGGAGGGAGCAGCTCTCGCTGCTCGCGATTGGCTTTTTGTAGGAGGGAGCAGCTCTCGCTGCTCGCGATTGGCTTTTTGTAGGAGGGAGCAGCTCCGCTGCTCGCGATTGGCTTTTTGTAGGAGGGAGCAGCTTTGCTGCTCGCGATTGTTGAAATTAATGTCCCTTGCTCTATCGCGGCCAGCAAGCTGGCCCCTCCTACATTTATCCTCACCTGTAGGAGGGAGCAGCTCTGCTGCTCGCGATTAGTTTTTTGTGGGAGGGAGCAGCTCCGCTGCTTGCGATTGGCTTTTTGTAGGAGGGAGCAGCTCCGCTGCTCGCGATTTATTCACCTACCGAAGCTCATACTCACTAATCAGCGGATCAGCCGGAAGCTGCAGGCCAGATGAAATCTTCCGGATTTGGTCCAGCGTTAACGGGCGGCGGCGGTTCAGAATCTCTGACGCTCGGGATCGCGAACTTAGCACCGCGGCCAGGTCTGCTTGTTTCACGCCCATGAACTCCATGGCGTTTTTTATGAACTCGATCGGATCAGGTGCACCGATCGCAAAATGTGCCTGTTCGTAAGCCCCTAACAACGTAACCAGGACATCCAGTTCATCACCATCGGGCGTGCCAAATTCAGCATCCATCAAAGCATCTACACGACTCAACGCGGCTTTGTAGTCTGCATTTGTACGGATTGGTCTGATGTCCATCAAATTGTTCCTTCGTCAATAGCGTCGTAGTGCTTGTGCGTACCAATGAACCTTATATAGCCCACGCGATACGGATAATTGAACTTAACGATTAAGCGGTACTTGTTTCCTGCAATGTTAAAAACGACCCGGTTATCTTCAATAATGCTCGCATTCCCAAACTGAGCCTTGACGTCGTGCGGGCTTGCCCAATCGGCATGCCTGGCAATGGCATACCATGATTTAAGCGCTTGCGCGCTATCGCTGTATGCAGATTTTGTCCAAAATTCCTTAATGGTTTTAAGTGCAATAATTCCAACCTACCCCTACTCACCATCCAACGAAGCAAAATATGCTGCCAGGTCTTCCAGGTCCTGCTCATCGAGGTCCTCGAAAAACCACAGCATCATTTCGGCGTTTTCGGAGCGCTCGCCTTTTTGTATCAGCTTCATCTGCTCAAGCAGGTAGGCTTCATCCAGACCGGCGAGCCTGGGGTATTCCTCGTCCCCCATGCCATCTTCACCGTGGCAGTCGGAACACTCGCCGCGCAACTCGCTACCCCTGGCAGGATCACCCCCGGCGTGCACCGGTGCGGCCACCATCAATAATATGAACATCAGGGCGGTAATCAGGCTCCTGGCACACATAAATCGCTCCTTTTTTATTGTATATCCCGGTTCGAATGACGGCCCCGAATAACGCAACGGCCAACCCAAGCTAATAACCAATCGAACCAAACCAATTATAATGGGTGATCACAAGGTACACGTAAAAATGCTGAACAACAAAAAAATTGTCGTTGTAATGCCGGCCTACAACGCCGCCACGACCCTTGAAAAAACCTACCGGGAAATCCCGCACGATATCGTTGACGATATCATCCTGGTGGATGACAAGAGCTATGACAATACGTCAGAGGTGGCCAGAAACCTCGGCATCACGCATGTCATCACGCATGAAGAAAACAAGGGCTACGGCGGCAACCAGAAAAGCTGTTACCGGGCCGCGCTGGAACTCGACGCCGATGTCGTCATCATGCTGCACCCCGATTACCAGTACACACCAAAGCTGTGCACATCGATGGCCTCGTTGCTGTCACAGGGCATGTTCGATTGTGCGATGGGCTCACGCATCCTGGGCAAAGGCGCACTCAAGGGCGGCATGCCAATTTACAAGTACCTGTCCAACCGGCTTCTGACGGCCTTCCAGAACCTGTTGCTGAACTACAAGCTGTCCGAATACCACACCGGCTACCGCGCTTTCACCCGCGAGGTCCTGGAACGCCTGCCGCTGGAAGATAACTCGGATAATTTCCTGTTTGATAACCAGATGCTGGCGCAGATCATCTACGCCGGGTTATGACATCGGTGAAATCTCCTGCCCTACCCGTTATGCAGATGACTCGTCTTCAATCAATCTGTTGGATTCGGCACAATACGGCCTTGGCGTGATCGCTACTTCCGTATTGTTCCGCCTCCACCGGTGGGGCATATACAAGAGCAAGCTTTTCTCTCCTTTGGATTAACCCGTCACCCCGGGCCTGACCCGGGGTCCATTTACTCTAGAAAGCAGCTCCGCTGCTCGCGATTATTGAAATTAATGACCTCTGCTCTATCGCGACCGGCATAGCCGGTCCCTCCTACATTTACTCTCACCTGTAGGAGGGAGCAGCTCCGCTGCTCGCGATTATTGAAATTAATGACCTTTGCTCTATCGCGACCGGCATAGCCGGTCCCTCCTACATTTACCCTCACCTGTAGGAGGGAGCAGCTCCGCTGCTCGCGATTATTGAAATTAATGACCTTTGCTCTATCGCGACCGGCATAGCCGGTCCCTCCTACATTTACTCTCACCTGTAGGAGGGAGCAACTTCGCTGCTCGCGATTAATCCGAAAAATCCTACACTGATTCCCGCCGTTATCCACTTTCAATCAGCATCAGCTACCAACCATGCTTATCTGGTACTCACAAGCCAAGGGGGTTGAAATGTGGCATTGCAATGTTATCATATATGACAACTGTTTAGGATGAACTGGAGAATTACCTTCTATAATGCGAGGGCCAAATCTCAAGCACTGGCTTTTCCCAAAGGTATTCTAGGTAGTTTTCTCCGCTCACTGGAGTTGTTGGAGGAGTTTGGGCCGAGCATCGGCATGCCCCATGTGCGACCACTCCGCAAAGGTTTATTCGAGGTGCGTGTGCAGGGCAAAGAAGGACAAGGCCGGGCATTGTATTGTGTGTTGCCTGATCAGGAACTGATTATTGTCAGTGTCTTTGTCAAGAAGTCGCGAAAAACACCACTTAGTGAAATCAGGCTGGCTCAAAAACGCATGAAAGAGATTACAAAATGACCAGAACCTCATTTGAAGATTTCAAGAAGGAGGCCCTTAAACAACCGGGGGTCAAGGGTGAATATGAGCAATTGGGACCTGCTTTTGAGTTGCGAAAGAAACTAATCGCGATCCGCCTGAAAGCCGGGTTTACGCAGGAACAGATGGCAGCCGCCTTGAAAACCCAGAAAAGCAATATTTCCAGGCTCGAAAACGTCAATTCGAAGAATTCACCCACGCTGTCCACTATTGAACGTTATGCAAACGCAGCGGGTTACAGGCTGGAAGTTAACTTTCTTCCTCTTGCCGAGCCCGCGTCAGAGCGCGAATATACCCAGCGTTAACCGCCGGCTCTGCCGGTCGCGATTAACTCCACCCCCTGAGGGGGCTCGCTTTTTGTAGGAGGGAGCAGCTCTGCTGCTCGCGATTGGCCTTTTGTAGGAGGGAGCAGCTCTGCTGCTCGCGATTATTGAAATTAATGTCCTTTGCTCTATCGCGACCACCTGCGGTGATCCCTCCCACAACAACACCAACCTTCAGCTCAATTGATCCCTGTAGGAGGGAGCAGCTCTGCTGCTCGCGATTATTGAAATTAATGACCTTTGTTCTATCGCGACCGGCATAGCCGGTCCCTCCTACAGAAAACACACCCTCCTTGTGGGGCCGCTACCGCATTTACCCTCACCTGTAGGAGGGAGCAGCTCCGCTGCTCGCGATTATTGAAATTAATGACCTTTGTTCTATCGCGACCGGCATAGCCGGTCCCTCCTACAGAAAACACACCCTCCTTGTGGGGCCGCTACCGCATTTACCCTCACCTGTAGGAGGGAGCAGCTCTGCTGCTCGCGATTATTGAAATTAATGGCCCTTATTCTATCGCGACCGGCATAGCCGGTCCCTCCTACATTTACCCTCACCTGTAGGAGGGAGCAGCTCCGCTGCTCGCGATTATTGAAATTAATGTCCTTTGCTCTATCGCGACCGGCATAGCCGGTCCCTCCTACAGAAAACACACCCTCCTTGTGGGGCCGCTACCGCATTTACCCTCATCTGTAGGAGGGAGCAGCTCCGCTGCTCGCGATTATTGAAATTAATGTCCTTTGCTCTATCGCGACCGGCATAGCCGGTTATGTTCAAGATGAACGGTATGCCGCGGGCTAAGCCTGGTCAACATCCCGGTTCAAATCGCTGACACGCATATTCAACTGGTGCAGCGCAATCACGCCGGAAATCATCACGTAGCCATAGCTGATGATGTGGAAAATCACCGACCCGGCCAGCGCATCGCTCTCGGAAACACCGTAAGGAACCAATGCCAGTACAAACGCCAACTGGATAGTGCCAAAAAAACCGGGCGCTGCCGGCAGGGCCACTGCCAATACAGTGGCCGCAAGCGTCACCAACGCGACCGCCATATTGATTTCCACCCCGACTGATTTCAGGGCAGCGTAAATTGCCAGGCCAACCAATGCCCACTGCAGCAACGACAGCACCACGCTGCGAACCACCAATCGCACCGACTTCATCGAGTGCATGGCGGTCAGCGCCAGCAACAACATATTCAACAGGCGCTCTGCAAACCGGTCCGGTAACGGCTTAAGCAGCCACCCGATAAAACGCATCATGGGTTGCTCATAACGCAAGGATACAAATATCACCAACCATGCAATCAGCGTGATACCAAGCAGCACGTAACCGGCATAAACAAGTTGATCGGAAATGCTGCCACCAGCAACCAGCGCGGCGCCAAACATCAGGGCAATCATTGAAAAATCGAGTATCCGCTCGAGCACGATGGTGGCCAGAACCTGTGTTTTGCTCACCAGGAAAACCTTTGACCCCACGTACATGCGCACGAACTCGCCGAGGTGTGCGGGCAGGATATTGTTGGCGAAAAAACCGGTCATCATCACCGGGTAGGCCTGCCCGGCAGTCAACTGTTTGACCGGCTCAAGCAGGTCACGCCAACGCATGGCTTTTAACCAGTAATGCACCATGTAGGAAACGAGCACCACGGCCATCCAGCCCAAATCAGCTGACAGGACCGAATCGGCCAATGCTGAGAAATCCACGTTCCGCAGCGCGAAGTACAACGCCAGCACGCTGATCGCGATCCCGATTATCAAGGCACGGAGGTTTTTACTCATCATTTTGTTGCGCGATCAAAACGATCCATTGTTCAAGCAGCAAACTCCAATTCTATACGGGCGTGCATCATTATGTAGGTATAATTAACAAATCGCACCGGCCGGCATCGCAGCCAGTGGAAATGGCTCAACGGCTGCATATGTTCCGGGTGGTGCTGCCAAAATCATTGGCACAAAATCAATCAATAAAGGATCGTGAAAAGAACATGAACAAGTTATATAAAATTGCCGCCCTTTCCTTGCTACTGGTATTAATGGCCTGTGGTGACCAGGGATCAAGGCCTGCAACGCAGTTACAGCAATCGTTTGAAACCCAACCCATCCAGGCCAGCCCGGACATCGAGGATATGAAAGCCAGGCTGGCGATGAACCCGAACGATTTCGACGCCCTGGCCGCACTCGGGGATATGTATTTTGAAGCGAGCCGTTACCTCGAGGCCATCAATACCTACGACAAAGCCATTGCTGTAAACCCGATGTGTGCTGATTGTTTCAACGACAAGGGTCTGGCCCTGCACTACCTGGGTGATTCGGAATCAGCGGTCGCAGCATTCGACAAGGCAACCACTATCGACCCGGACTATATCTACGCATGGCTGAGCAAGGGCTTCGTACTGTTCACAATGGGCCGCTACCAGGATGCCATCGAACCGTTGAACAAGGTCAAGGAACTGGACACCACTGGTGGACTGACCGAGGAGGCGGATAAGTTCTTGGCGATGATTGCCGAGCAGAGTGTGCAGTAACACAAATTTTCTCTCAAAGCGTGTAGATTTGTTGGGTGCTTGATGGCCAAGCAATTGATGTATGTCAAATTAGTAGCCGAAACTAAGAAATCCGTGCAACTTTCTAATTCCATGCAATCAAATCAGTCGATACCATTGCGGCCCTAAAACTTTATGAATTGGGTGGAATAGAAATGGCGAAAATCTCTCGCGCCGCCTGACTCATTTGTGAAGAGCACAATTACAATGAATTTCCTGAAAAAAAATCCCTTTTATAACCAGACATTGAAATCCTTGTTGATGCTAGCCGGGTTCGCAAGTGTGATAAGTGGAACGCTGCTTATTTCCGGTTGTGCCACTCAAACACCCGTCGCAGAAGAACCCAAGGAGGAGATAATTGAAATTGCATGGCCGCCACCGCCGCAAGAAGCCGTCATTAAGTATGTCGATTCCGTAACCAAGGTTTGGGAAACGAAAGCCAAAGAAAAATCAAGGTTCGCAGATATCCTGGCGGGTACGAAAGAAGATAAGACAAGAGTTTTATTGCTACAAAAGCCTTGGGGTGTGTCCGGTGATCCCAAAGGCCGGCTCATTGTTACCGATTTAACCTTGGGTGGTTTATTCGTTTACAACATGGAAACAGGAAAAGGAGAACAATGGGGACAGGGTGGGCCTGGCAAACTTATTAAGCCCATGGGTGTGACCTCCGATAAGGACAGTCAGGTTTATGTAGCAGACATCTATACAAAACAAATAGTGATCTTCGATGAGCAAGGCCAGTTTCTCAAATTGATTGGTGGTGAATCAATATTCAGTAACCCCGTGGATGTTGCGGTAAACGACAAATTGGGTCGGATTTACGTGGCTGATTCGAAAAAGCACCAGGTGCTTGTCTTTGACATGCAAGGCGACAAATTATTCGAAATAGGAGAAATTGGTGCCGGACGCGGCAACCTTTACTACCCTTCGGCCCTGGCTGTCGGACCTGATGGACACGTGTACGTGACTGACACGATGAATTTCCGCATTCAGATTTTTGATGCTGATGGACAAGCATCATTAGATCCTTTGGAAAAATGGGATCGAACCGGGGCCATTCACCAGACCCAAGGGGTTGGCCCTAGATGCGGATGGGCACATTTATGTTGTGGACGCAGCATTTGCCAACATTCAAATTTTTAATGAAGATGGTCGAGTTATTGCTGACCGTGGGTTCTGGAGGCCCGGGACCCGGAGAGTTCCAATTGCCAGCGGGAATTGCCATTGACCAAAAGGGCTTCATATACGTGGCTGACCAACTCAATAGAAAAGTACAAATACTGCAGTACCTGGGAGATCCAACTGCTGAGGCCTCACCAGCTTTAAAAATAGTGGACTCAGCTCTGTTCCATGCTGATCTCTAAGAATGTTTAGAGCACCACCAAAGCATGAATTCAATTTTTAAGGCATTGTTAAGGTTCCGTTAATCCTTCCTTAAGATATTGTTTCTAATTCAGATTATTACCTGACCTAGATCAATAAACTACGTCATTTTCCAATTGACCCCCTTTCGTCAGTTGAGATAATCACTCCAATTAGTCAAAAACCCAAACTTGATTAATTAATAACCAAGAAAAAGAGGAGAGTCACCTAGTTGTTTTCCAAAGGAGTGAGAAATGAGATTTTCGAATATAGCCAAAATCGCAGCTTCAACCGCCTTACTTGTGGTTAGTGTGGCATCTGCAGATTCAATCGTTGGCTCCAAACATGATATGACGGTTGGCAGCTATGCTGCACCCGGGGACACCACCGGCGAAGTCTGTGTCTACTGCCATACTCCACATAATGCCGTAGATGCTGGAGTAGCACTGTGGAACCGTTTTGATAGTGCAGCAACCTATGACACGTATGATACAGCGGGCTCATGGAGCCTGGATGCCACGACCTTTGCACTCGGTGGGTCATCTTTGACATGCCTGGGTTGCCATGATGGCACGGTGGCAATCGATCGTGTCGCCAACGCACCTGGTGCCCAGACTGGACCTCTAACACAAATATGTTAACCGGATATGCCTTGGTTGGTGACGATCTCACAGATGATCACCCGGTTGGTTTTGTTTATGACACAGCCTTGGCAACATTAGATGGCGAGTTAGTCGATCCAGGTCTCTTGGGTGCAAGTTTGCCCGCTGAGCTTCACCTGATTAATGGCCAACTGGAGTGCGGCACCTGCCATGATGTTCATGATCCTGTCAATGGCTCATTCTTGTCCATGCCCAATACCGACAGCGATATGTGCGTCGCATGCCACGTAAAATAAGACCAGGCTATAAGTAGTCTTAGTCCTGACAATGTCACGGTTAAACTACCTAGAATGCTCAAACAGCACACTGAGAAGTGTGCTGTTTGTTTTTGTATACCTGTTAATCATTTCCTGTAGTTCCAATACTCGCTCTTTGTTCTTCGATATCCCGCCAGAAAAGCCAAAATCCAAAGTTGAAAAGGAGACCGCAGCAGACAGTCCTCAAGTCGACCGGTTGGGCTTATCTTCTGACACCGATCTAAGTACGGAACGACCGGCTATAGAGACTGTGGATAGCTGGGATGAGGCGCTGTCCATGCTTCCAAAAGACTACAAAAAGCAAGCAGACTGGTCGGCCGCTGTCGAGCAGGGAGTGGTAAAGCCACGTTATGGCATTGATCCGAAATCATCCTACGACAGGATATTTCAGTACGATTTTATTATTGAAGAACTCCCCGACAAACCAAAGAACGAGGGCTATTTCCCGCATTCGTCCCACACTCAATGGCTCGGGTGTAAAAACTGCCATATGACCCTGTACCCATACAAGAGGAATTTTGCCACGATGAAGGAAATGCGGCAGGGGCTATCTTGCGGAGCCTGCCATGGGAAGGTCGCTTTCTCATTAAGGCAATGTAAACGCTGCCATTTGGAAAGGTAATATCGGGCTGGTTTAAGACCTGAAAGACAATTATGCGGACAAAAAATACAATACATATACCGGTTACCTTATCAACACTACTGGCCATACTGTGTTTTGCAAATAGCCTCCACGCTCAGGATGTACTGGGTGATTTTCGCTATGAAAGAATCAGATACTTCGGCTGAATCACAGTCTTTTCCACCGTCAATCTTCCCTCACTGGAAGCATCGTATACATTACCGTTGCGATGCATGTCATGACAGTTTGTTTGCCATGAAGCGGGCTGGTACGCCCGTAACGATGGACCTCATACAGAAAGGGGAAGCATGTGGTTTTTGCCATAACGGCAGGTTGGCATTCGCTGCAAGCATCAGCGAATGTAACTATTGTCATACGGCCCCCGAGGAGTGAGTTCAGTAGACCTGGACCCATTCGCAATTGATCATTGCGGTACGCAGAAGACCTGAAAACAAGATGAGCAGTGCGAAGTCCGCCTATCGGTACCTCCTATTGTCTCTATTGGCATTTACAAATGCTGATGCTGCTGTTTCAGATTGGTTCGTCTTAAACCCACTTCAGATTGATTTGTTGCTGCGGCTTAATGCTCAGCAATACGAAAGTAATGATTTCACTTCGGACTACTACGACATGGAAGGGGGGGTGAGCCTCAGGCAAGATGGCCATTTTCTGGACCCGGGCATCGTGTCATTTTCATACGCCCTCGAACCCAGTTACAGCACAGGAAAATATACTTCTTTTACAGAGGAAGACTGGGATGCCGACAACCTTCGTACTGGCTTACTGCCCAGTTCCTTCATGGAACAACACTACCTGTTGCAGGCAATATCACGGCGTCAAAGCGGTCATTTAACAATAGCAGCAACCTGGGAAAAAACCAGGACAACGACGTCACCCGCTTACTGGCCAGGTTGATATGGAAATTCAAACCATTCCCTACTGAATTCCAATATGAAAGTAATTCGCTATTCAGCTGCAACACCCAGTATTTTGGCGGGAGCGCCTACATTCGTAATGAAGACCAGCAAATTTTGTCAGTCAGAGGCAAAAGCTCGAAAATGCAGGTGGACTTTGAACATGTGTCCCTGGATGACAAGGTGCCCGAGCGAAACAACGACTATATTTTTGACCGGGCAAACCTGCGGCACAAGTTTTCATGGGGCAAAGGCAGCATACTTTCACAGTTGGCTCGACTATTACAACCGGACGGGGTTCAACGCATATAAAAGAACCAAACTTCGCGAGACAATCCGAATCGAGCACACGGAGAGCCTGTTCAGCCGAACCGAGTACCGCTATTCATCGCTGGTCCAAAAGCAGGAAACCACTCTCAATGGACTTTTGCTTGAACTTTCTCACCGGCTTTACAGCAATCTGTACATATGGAAGACTGTTCAGCGATGATACCCAGTCAGATGACTTTATTGAGCAGAAAAGGGGCATCGAGTCGAGTACAAAATATAGCAAATCCAATTTCAAGGGTGTTGGTGTGCATTTTCGGTGCCAGTGGTGATTTAACACGATTTGATAATGAATCACGCGCAGGACTTCGCGAGATTGTGGATGAACACCACCTGGTACCGTTAACGGGTCTGGTGACCTTGGGTAGTCGCTTCATTATCCCTGGAACAATATTGGTTACCGACGAAACCGGCGGTTTGGAATTTGTGTATGGCTTTGATTACCACGTAAACGCGGAGCAGGAAAACCTACCAGCTTGACCATCCTCCCCGGTGGCCGCATTCTGCCCGGAGATGTCATTCTCGTTAGTTACAAGGCTGCTATCCTACCCTCTGTCAAGTATGACCAACTTAGTACATCTATAAATTTAGCCATCAATTTCCAGGGTTTTAGTTTTTCATATTTTGATGCAAAAACTGGCAACGACGTAATTTCCGGTGAAGGCGGTGATTTCCTTACTGATACACGAAATAAGACCACAAACCTCTTCTACAATTGGGATACTGCCCGGGTTTCATCACAGACTGAGCGTCGAGCGACGTTTATATGAGAATGGTTCGTATAAGCAAAATACTGACACGTTTGTCCAGTCCTTCAACTTCAGGACTGCTTCCAATACATCGATAGATCTGAGCCTGACTGAATCATTTACCGATAACAATGAAGAGAAGATTGATAACTATATAGTCAACCTGGCAGTTCAGTGGCGGCCCAATTCCAAATGGTCAATTCGACCTTCAATTGGCGCCTGGAGACGGTTGGTTGATAGCGAAAGGGAACAGCCAAGCATTCCCAATGAAGATAATTTGACAGCGAGCCTTTTTGTAAACTGGACCTACCGCTTATTGTCCATGGATTTCTCTTACTATCACAATGAACGTGTTTTAGATGAGACCAATTATAGAAACGATCGGGTGTATCTAACCGTGAGGAGACAATTTCGATGAACTCCCGGACAATCTTGCAATATTTTTCGATATTTCTTATGTTCTGTTCAACGCAAGCCGCTGGGGTTTCTACTTCTAACGGATCACCAACCGGCGGTGAATTGGCAACAGAATCACAGGCTACCCGCATTCACTATCTTTATTCATTCAAAGTACCCGAGGATATTGGTTTCAAGAGTCTGTCTCCGGCCGCATGAAAGACATTTTCACCGGCTCCAACAATAACAACATGATTCGACCATATGCCATTGCCGTTAATGATCAATTGATGGCTGTTGCAGATCCGGGCAAGGGTGCTGTGCACCTATTTAACGTCAGGCGTAAAAAATATGAACAAATCATCTCGATAGATAAAAAACCATTGATTTCACCCATTGGTCTAGCATTGGCGGAAAAACGAATTTACATAGCTGACTCGGCCATAAATAGTCTGTTCATCCTGGATGCAAAGCAACGATTGCTGAAAGAAGTAACTGGTTTCCAAAGAGTTACAGGATTGGCCTATGCGAGCCAGAATAAAGAGTCTCTATGTTGCCGATACCAACGCGCACCGTGTATTGGTATATGACGGGGAAGGACAGCACATCAGAACTTTTGGCGAACGGGGGAATGGAGATGGACAATTCAATTATCCCAGCCACCTGGCCATTGCCGATGACCGGCTGTACGTAAATGACACAATGAACTTCCGGGTACAGGCATTTGACCTTGAAGGGAAACACCTGAATACCTTCGGGGTTCACGGTGACGGAAACGGGTATTTCGACCGGCCAAAGGGTTTGGGTGTTAATTCAGACGGTCATTTATTTATTGCAGAATCCGTGGCCAACCGCATTCAAATTTTCAGCCCTGAGGGTGAATTCCTGATGTCTTTTGGAAATAAAAGCGGAATGGATGAAGCATTTCAGTCACCTACCGGGCTTGCCATTTTCGACGACAAAATTTATGTCGCTGACTCAGGCAACCGAAGTATAAAAGTATTCCAATACCAGGGTGAGAAGTGACATGAGAATCATCATTGTAGTCATGCTTTGCCTTATGACAGGCACTTCGGGGTT
>CAVWBD010000003.1:0-476713 GCA_963753105.1 uncultured Gammaproteobacteria bacterium | reverse complement strand
AAGCCATAACGGCTGAGAATGCCGGTGATGTGAAAGTAGAAATCGTCGTTGAAGGTGGCAATGGACCGTGTACCGCGGAAGGACATGACATCCTGGTCGGTAAAGACGTGATCGTGATTCCCGATATCCTTGCCAACGCCGGCGGTGTGACTGTCAGCTATTTCGAATGGTGCCAGAACATCCAGCAATTCCGTTGGGAAGAAGCCAAGGTTGTGGAAGAACTGGAGAAGATGATGCGCCGGGCGTTCAGCAGTATGAACGAGCTGGCTCAAAAAGAAGGTCTTGACCACCGTACCGCGGCATTTGTACTGGCCGTTAAACGCGTCGCGCGTGCAGCTACCGCTCGAAAAGCGATTGGCCATCACCTGCCACCGTCGTTGCTAACTTAGTGTTGACGACTTAAAAGGTAAATAGCTATGAGTGCCTTCATGCAGTTTCTTGAAACCACGCTTAACCCCCTGGTTTTGGTTTTCACCGTGTCCAACCTGGCAGCCATGGGCCTCCAGGTCAAAATGCCGGATGTAAAGGCGGCACTGCAGGACAAAAAAGCCCTGGCGCTGATCTTTGTCTGGGGCTGGGTTTTGGGACCGGTGGTCGGTCTCCTGATCACCAGGATACTGCCCCTGGATGAACCCTACGTGATCGTGGTGCTACTCACCAGTCTTGCGCCCTGTGCACCTTTCCTGCAGCAGATGGTCGGAAAAGCCAACGGAGATGTGGGGTTTGCGGGCGCCCTCATTCCACTGGTATCGGTCGGCACGGTCGTGTTTATGCCACTCATGGCACCCTATATGATCACGGGCCTGACGATCAGCGCCTGGGCGCTCGCGAAACCATTACTCCTGACCATACTGCTACCGCTGATGATTGGCGCGGTAATACGTCATTACGCCGATCAGGGAGCAACTAAAATTTTCCCGGCAGTAAAAGGTCTGGCCCTGATTTCCACAATATTGACAGTCATCGTGTGTCTCGTACTCTACGGTAAGAGCATGCTTAATACGGCTGGTGAATTCGCCCTGCTATCAATGACCATCTTCATGGTCGCTGTTGCAATTATCACCTACCTCTTCGGCTTCGGCATGAAACAGAACCAGCGTAGTGTGATGTCCCTGGGGATGGGAACACGGAATATTGCGGCTGTTTTTGCAGCGGCCCTTGCCATTCCAGACGCGGATCCACGCATCATGGTGATGGTGATCATGTGGACGTTGTGGTCGGTTGTGCTCGCCGCGATTGCAGCCAGGGTGTTTTTGAAGCACTCACTGGTTGAACTGGCAAAGAAGACATGAGTAACAACAAAACAGGCGTATTCACCAACATCAAATGGCCCCGGCTGTTTGTGGGATTGCAAGGCGTCAAACTGGCCGATGCACCGAGGGAGGTCTCGGCAGGTATCACCCTTGCTGCATTGATGATCCCACTTAACATCGGTTATGCCCAGGTTGCCGGTCTGCCGCCTGTGGCCGGTCTTTATGCAGCGATCATTCCCCTGGCGATCTTCGTGATATTTACAAGTTCGCGCCACCTGGTCACCAGCCCTGATGCCTCCATGGCCGGCCTGGTCGGTGCCGCACTGGTTGGTTTTGCCATGCCGGGAGACCCGCTGCGTTTGCAGTACGCCCTGGCCCTGGCCCTTATCATCGGGGTTTTGTTCTTTATATTCTGGTTGTTCCGGCTGGCGTATCTCGCGAACTTTCTTTCGCGTGCCGTGATGGCAGGCTTCATCACCGGTCTGGGTATCGAGGTGTTCACCAACCAGGTACGCAAGATTCTCGCTGCCCCCCATTCGGCTGACCCGGGTATGGCGCTGGCAGCAGCAGAGCAGGTCAAGGAGGCCATGGCAAGCTCCGTCCATACCGAGGGCTACTTTGTGGAACTGATCGCCATGTTTGAATCGATCCCGCATATGAACCTGTGGTCGGTGGCGATAGGAGTCTCGGCATTCCTGATTGTCCGCTTGATGAAGCGCTATACGCCGAAAATCCCCGGTGCACTGGTGGCGCTGGTGTTGCTGACATCTCATCGTGGCGTTCTTCGATCTCTCCACAAAAGGTGTGGGTGTACTCGGCTCAATGCCATCGGGTCCGCCGACTCTGAGCTTACCCGCCATTCCATTGGCCGACTACCTGCGGCTATTACCTGGTGCCCTGGCGATCGTAGCGATTCTGCTTTGCGAAGGCCTCCTGGTGGTTCGCAGTTACAGCAATAAGTACGACTATAAGGTAGACGGTGACCAGATGCTGTTCGCCTATGGTGCAGCTAATCTCGCGGCTGGTTTCACCGGTTCGCTGGTCACGGGTAACAGCCCTTCCCGTTCAGCGGCGATGGATGCCTCGGGTACAAAGACCCAGTTACCCAGCCTGGTGGCGGCCGGCACGATCGCCATCGTGATGATGTTTTTCACCGACGTGCTGGCGTTCCTGCCCAATGCGGCACTGGCAGGCATCGTTGCCAACGCAGTACTCTCACTGATCGAGGTTCATGAGCTAAAGGAGCTGTACCGGATGCGCCGTTCGGAGTTCTGGATTGCCATCGTTTGCCTTGTCAGCGTTTTGGCATTGGGTCCCTTACGCGCCGTCCTCATCGCCTTCCTGCTGTCAACCATTGATGTCATCCGGCGGGCGTCTCGTCCTTCCACATCGGCCCTTCTGGAAGCGGAGGATGGAAGCCATTTCGTATACTCGAACCTTGGTACCACTGTCGGTCCTGAAGGTCTGGCCATCTATCGATTCGGTGCCCCGCTCTACTTTGCTAACGCCACCCAGTTTCTCGATGAGGTCGAGTTAATGATTACCCAGGACTCCACACCGGTCCGATGGTTTGTGCTGGATGCGGAAGCGATATCCGATGTCGATACCACCGGTGCCCAAGTTCTACGGCAAGTGGTTACATTGCTGGCCAAACACAACGTCACCTTTGCCATCAGTCGCGCCGATCGCAGCTTCCGTACGTGGCTGGAGAAATACGATCTTGCAGAACTAATCGAACTGGACCATTTCTACCCGACCAACCGGCACGCCGCAGCGGCGTTTCGCAAGGAATGGGAGAAAAGTGGCAATGCAAGCTGAACTGAAGTGTCCGACGTAGACTCCGCAGGCATAAGGCAGGAAAGAACACTATGGTAATAGGTACCAATAACGGCACCTGCACTCGAAAACTTTCAAGGCACGACTGGTAAATTTACGGATAGCGGGGATTGTCGTTTGGGTATCTAATGAACTGGCAGTTGATAACCTGGAGATTACCAGGTCAAACTTTTTTTTGGTGAGTGGAAATGGAACATCAACAAGTGGGCTGCGCAATACTGGCCGACCGTCACACGAAGCTTTCCGAGGGCGTTCGAGGTCTGTTGGAAACGACTTTCAAGACGGTTTATATCGTGGCTGACGCTGCATCGTTGAATGAAGGCGTTCAACGATTGTCACCAACCGTGGTCGTGCTGGACATTTCCCTGTTGGGCAGCAATTTCTCATCTTTATTGAAGAAAGTTCTTCAATCGTCGCCGGAATCCAGGGTGATCGTTTTATCGGTACACGATCAGGCCAGCGTCGTACGCATTGCGCTCGCTTCCGGCGCGAAAGGCGTTGTTCTCAAACGCAGTATCGGCAGCGATCTTATGACCGCAGTCAGTGCTGTTTTACGGGGTGACGAATTCGTCTCAGCCGGTTTTGGTCTGAGCACCCGTATACACTGAAAACCTTATATTTCGTTGACACCGCTCTGCAGGGCAAAACGAATCAAGTCTGCGCTGGAAGAAAGCTCGAGTGTTTCCATCATCGAATACTTATGGAACTCAACGGTTCTGGCTGATATATCCAGGCGCGAGCCGATGACCTTGGCCGAGTGCCCATCCACCAGCAGTCGCAATATCTCGCGTTGACGTAATGTCAATTTACGGACCGGATCGATATCGGCGTCATCACCTTCCTTCATTGCCTTCATCAGATCCCCGGCAATGGCCGGGCTGACAAAGGTTCGTCCCAGGAAAGCTGCGCGCACTGCCATGATCAGCTCTTCGGTGGCGGAATGTTTGAGCACATAGCCCAACGCACCTGCTTCAAGTGCCCTTCGCGCATAGGCCGTGTTGTGATGCATTGTCAGGAAGACCAGCTTGACATCGGGATCCACCTTTTTCAGTCCCTCAAGAGCTTCAACGCCATTGAGTTCCGGCATCGTGATATCGGAAATGATGACGTCAGGATTGAGTTCTTTTACCGCAACCAGCATGGCCCGGCCATCCTCCACCACCCCTACAAGTTCGAACTCTGCTTCCAGCAATCGTCTGAGACCTTCGGCAACAATGCGATGATCATCTGCAAGCAGTACTCTTATTCGACTCATTCTACTGCTCCCTGGATGGGCACAATGGCACTCACCGTTGTACCTTTGCCTGCCTGACTGCGAATTTCCAGAGATCCGCCTGCAATCTCGGCCCGTTCGCGCATGCTCGAAAGGCCGATACTTGACTGCAGTAAATCATCTGCCGGGTCAAAACCCCTGCCATCATCACGCACCGATAATACCAACGATTTCCGCTCACGCATAAGCACGACTTCGATCGTGTCAGCTTTTGCATACTTGATAGCATTGTTCATTGCTTCCTGGGTGATACGGTAAAGACACAATGCAGTATCGTCGGGAATCTTCCTCTGTATCTCAACAATTTGGTCAATGATTACAGCATCCGTATACCGACGCATTCTCTCACATTCGGTTTGCAGGGCAGCCACCAGGCCAAGATCCTCAATCAGGGATGGGTGCAGGCGGTACGACATGTCGTGTACATCCTGGGAGAGTCTAACCAGTTCGGGCTGAAGATTTTGTATTACCTCCGTGGCCGCATCGCTACCCTGGTTGGAAGCCACAAAGCCGGTATCAATAGCCAAACGCGCCAGGCGCTGTGACATGTCATCATGAAGCTCGCGCGCGAGCAGACGGCGCTCATCTTCCTGCGCTGTTATCAAGCGTCGCCCCAACTGAATTTTGGAGCGTTCAGCCCGCCGTCGGCGCCGTCGCTGTACCAGCAATGAAGTAATCAGTACCACCTGTGCTGCGAAAACAACAAGGACAAGCAAAATCCATCTACCATGTCGTTCCCAAAGACCTGGCGGCTTAAAACGAATGACACTGCCAGTCGGTAGTCGGGAAGGCGCAATCCCCCACGCTTGTAACTGCTGCCAGTCAAAGGTTGGCGTGCTCAGGGGGATTACCGTCCAAGCGACATCAGTTGGTCTTTCTTGCAATACCTCTTGCGCAGTCACTGCAATCTCAATGCCTACCTGCGTTAACCGGATAAGACTGCCACCAACAATTCCCTGGCCAAGCTGATCGTCGTAAGGACCAAACACCGGCACACTGCTGCTTGATCTTATTCGGTACATACCGGAATAATGGTTCAGCTGAACACCGTCCACATCACTGTCATAGAGAATAAAATAGACAACCGATCCTGGCCGAAGTTGTCCAAGCCGCTGCCACAATGCCGTCAAATTCAAGTGATTGGTGAATTCAAAATTGATATCCGGATAGATCGGTTCGAGCGCCTGCCGGGCGAAATTCGCCAGCGACGCTTCATCTTTAGACGCACCGATAACCATGACGATGTGAGAGGTTTCAGGCAGTATGCCCATGAGCTCTCCGATGCCTTCCTGGAACGAATAATGGGTAACGACCACCGCATCACCCGGTCGAAACTTCATATTGGCCAAGGAAAAATCAGCGGCAACAGCAATAAACGGTATATCTGAAAAAACCGGATCACGCCGGCTTAACCAGAAAGCAATAGCCGGCGGGCCTATTGAAACGACCAGGTCGGGGGGCGTACTGCCGTATTCATTTTGTAATAACCGGGACTTCAGCTCATCGCGGTCCGATTCGCCCCCGCTACGTGCTTCCAGATCAAACTGCCGAAAAGCAATGGGTGATGTGTATTGCTTTTGCAACTCGAGCATGAATGTATTTTTCAGCGTGAAGTAGGGCGGTGTGCTCTCGTCATAACTGTTAATGATCAGTATCTGGAGTACATCATCCTGTTGCGCCCATGCAGGGACGCAGCTGAACACAAGACCGGAAGTAGCGATCGCCAGGCAGCACAGATATTGTAAAGTCGGACGCATGGACGCATTCTGATAGGATTAGCCATGACCCGCAACCGAAAAGAACTGGGTAGGGACTCTGCGGACTCTGGGACTCTGGGGTCGGACCAGTTCAACTCCTTAAGTGACTCTGGGGTCGGACCAGACTCTGGGGTCGGACCAGTTCAACTCCTTGAAAAGTAAATACCCTACGATGATTCAAGGAGTTTCCCGGTAGCTAAACATCTCATATTGGTTCATCTTTGCATTGCCTAAGTCCGGAACGTGTAAAATGCCCAGAGCCAATCGTTTTTATCTGCCCGGTGTCGTCTGGCACATCACTCAGCGATGTCATGACCGCAAATTTCTTTTGAAATTTGAACGCGACCGTCTGCGCTGGAAGCACTACTTGTTTCAGGCCAGAAAACGCTATGGCTTGTTGGTTTTGAACTATATCGCCACCAGTAACCATGTTCACTTGCTGGTTCAAGATATGGGGCGGGGTGAAATAGCCAAGAGCATGCAACTGATCTCCGGCCGAACAGCCCAGGAATATAACCGGAGGAAATCCAGAAGTGGGGCCTTTTGGGAAGATCGTTACTTCGCCACCGCGGTTTCCACCGACCAGCACTTGATACAATGCCTCGTATACATAGACCTGAATATGCTCCGGGCTGGTGTCGTGGATCATCCTGCCGAATGGAAAGTCAGTGGATATCGTGAAATTCAATCGCCACCACAGCGTTACCAGATAATCGATCGACATGCCCTTCTCAGGCTGACCAATATTTCAAGTGAACAAACATTAAGATCTGTGCACAAGAGTTGGGTGGATAGTCGTATGCATGAAAGGCAGTGTGAGCGAGAGGGTGTTTGGACCGAGTCCATTGCTATCGGCTCTCAAGCTTACGTTGAACGAGTGAAGTCTCTGATGGGCCTAAAAGCCTATCATCGGTCTATTTCAGAACATTCTGAAAGCACATTCCTGATTCAGGATAACAGTCTCGCAAAATCGCATTTTTCGGATTGAAATTGATCTTTTAAGATGGAAAATGTCTACTTATGGCGACTAATTACTATGAAAACCAATAGGATGTACTGGTCCGACCCCTTAATCTTCCGACCCCTTAATTTTTCCACTCGGTACGGCTTAATGAAACTGCCTGGTCTTCGCGAGATACCTAGATCCGGATTTGCATTCTCAGGCCCACGACCAGGGCATTATCAAAGTTGCCGGTGGCCGTGTTGATGTACTGTATGTCCGGCCCGACATAAAGCCAAGGTGTCACTGCCCAATTGTAAAAAGCTTCAATAGCTGCCTCATCCTTGAACTTGGTTTTGGTTACTGAACTCTGCAATTCATCACTGAGATTGTAGTAGTAAACACCCAGGCCAAAACTGTCTTGAGGACGTCCGAAAAACAGTGCCCTGCCGCCTACCCCGAAGAGCAACGAACTTTTCACATAGTTAGGGTTACCATCAGCGATCCCTGCCTTGAGATAGAATCCCCAGGCTTCGCCCGCTTGCACATTGCCTTGTTGCAGATCGTGCCTGAACTGAACGTTGACATTGTAGGCGCCCGACTTGTTGCTTGTTTCCACGAGACCGCCCCCAATTGACGAGTAATCCACACCGTCTGCCGTGCTATACAGACCAGTGATTCCGAACGACGTCTTGCGCCCGGCGAGCGTCGTGAAATGTGTCGCATTGACCGCAAACAACACGCCATCTTCGAACAGGTCACCTGGAAAGTAGTCGTTGGTACGGTCGTTTGGATCGGAGACGATGACAGTCCAGTCAACTGGTGCGGTTACGATGTTGGTGAGCACCCCCATGAACACGACGGGGATCAGACCGCTTGGCGGCGCGACGGGGACAATATTCGTGAAACGGTCGATGCCCCAGCCACCATGAAAGGCGTGTGATGCATACACATCAACGGGGTTGAATTTACCGACCGCAACAGTACTTTTTTCTCCCACTTTCTGGGTGTAGTTCAGCGAGGTGGCCACTACCTCTTCCGGTGTAACCACAGGCCAGTACAATGCGGTATTGGTCGCAAACAGTGCGCCACCGAGATTGGTGGCAAGATCGCCATGGCTATACTCGATATGCGAGCGAAAGCTGCCACCCTCCCACAGACCCATTTTGCCGCTGTCCAGGTTGATGAAGGCATCAACCTTGCCGCCGTACTCGAAATCCTGGTTTCCGGTCCCAGATACCAGGCCCTGGTAGAAAGAGGTGTACCTGAGATCCACGCTCACGCCATTGTCAGCCAGGTTTGCGCGTGCACCTCCCCAATCACCTGTGAGGGTGGACCGCGATAGAAAGTCTGTATCGGCAGGTGCATAGCCGGATTCGTCCGTTGTCTCGACAGTGGACGGCGAATCATCTGAGGATATCGGAGACTGCCCAAAAGAAGCAGGCACTACCAATACTGACAGGAATAGAGACAGGATGAATTTAGACATCAACAATCCCTTGGTGCCTGCGGGGACAGACGCGAAGGAAACACTACGTGGGAGACCTTCTCAAAAGGTCTCCCACACAGCTTATCTACTGAGATTCCGCGAGATTATCCAACCCTCCCCTGCATGGTCGGAATCTTCTCCATCTTCTTCATCTTAATCTTGTCCTCAAGCAGTTCTTTACCTGCTTGTGCAAGAAACTCAGGTGCAGCCCACTTTTCTACATCGAAGTCGTTCTTGATGTAGCCGTGTTTCAACATGAAGGCCTTGCCAATATTCACCCTTTCCAGATTTTGAGCAGAGAGATTGGGTATCATGTCCATGTGCTTGATGCCCTGGTAGGTGTCCTCGATGTCCAGGTAGTAGGTCTGTTTATCAAGGATCGCCGCCGCCGCATGCTTGTGCTCGTTGGCCCAGCGCCCGACCCGGATCATGCCTTTCATATAGGCGACAACAAGTTCCGGATGCTCTTCGGCCATCACATCGGTGCAGGTGATAATGGCTGGGATATTGGCAACTTGCAGCCTCCAGTCCGGGTACTTGGACAGATCTTCGATTGCGGCCATGTCTCCCGTCGCTTCCTGGATATGCTGGAAGACTTTGCTCTGCGTATAGATTGCATCAACCGTGCCTTCAAGCAGTGCTGTTTCCAGTGGTCGGAAAGCCAGGTCATGCTTATGGTCACGATTCAACTGCCAGTGGGTCGGGTTGTACAAAGGTGTCAACATCTTGGGATCGTCATACCAGTCGTCTGGATAAGGGAAGTCGACCAGATTGACATCCTTGTCCGTCATCCCGTTCATCTGTAGCATCAAGAGGATGCCCTGGTGTTCCTGGATGCGCCACCAGTCATTCTTGAGCGTGTTCAGGCTCTTCGTAATACCGATCTTTTTACCCCTCAAGTCATTCATTGTGAAGATGTTGTCCTTGGCGCGCACCATCATGCAGCCGCCTTCCCAGGGCACATGTGTCAGCCCCAGCATCCTGGTTCTGCGATAGTCTGCGTTAACGTGGATGGGTGGGAACAGACCGCCAAAGCGGATCAGGTTTTCCTGGTTGTGAATGTAGTGCGGGTACCAGTCGGTCTCGGCGCGGGACCGGAAAAATGCGTAGTCGACGCCGATTTTCAGGAACTCTTCCTTGACCCAGCCCAGTTCCTGGTCAACATTGCTGGCCGATATCAGGGGGCAGTTGGTGTAGTAGACCTCTTTCCAATCCAGGCTGATCGTCGTGGTCATTTTGCCATCAATCTCTTTCTTCACAGCCCTGCTGCCTTCTTCGGCGGCCATTGCGTTGCCGGCCACTCCACCGGAAGCAATCGCTGCACCAGCAGCGACGCCTCCAATGCCCGCCAACGCTTCGCGGCGGGTGAAACCACTCTCAACAGTCTTATTTTCTTTCGTCATTTTGTTTTCTCCTTTGATCTGAAATCCGATAATGCCCGTACTGGTGCACGGGTATGATTTGATTTGGGCACTGTACGCGTATCGGTTACTCGTTGTCTTCAGCTACTTCCTGGCGATTCGTCAATTTTACCCTTTCATGATCAAGCTTGTAAGTCCAGGGCAAACCCGAGTTCTTCCAGCCGTTTTTAAGCCGTTGGCCCTGGAAAACGCTTAGCGGGTCTTTGACCGCATCGCCCTCCATGCCATCAGTGATCTGGTAAACATTGGTGAAACCGGCTTCGGCCAGCATATTGACGGCCATCGCGCTGCGACCACCGGAGCGGCACATGACCATGATCGTGTCTTCTGGTCCGGCTACTTCCTTTGCCAGGGATATGAAATCGGGATTTGGCTGAAAGGCAAAATAGCCTTTTTCGGCATTCCATTCGTGGGTTTGAAACAGCAGGGGTATATTCCAGGCCATCGGCGCATGACCGACATAGATATATTCCTCGAGTGTGCGTACATCGAATACCTTGACTTCATCAGGTGCAGCAAGCCACTTATCGTAGGCCTCCGCTGCTGTCACATACAGTCCCAGCGTGGTCTGCTTGCCCTTGGGAAGGTCGGGTTTCGCTACATCTTCATTTGCAGTTGCTGCTGTTGTGAAACCTGCAAGGAAGATCGTGCAAAACAGCAAAGATAAGTTTAAAGCAAAAGATTTGCTCGATTTCATAAGCCAATGTCCTCTATTTCACATGAGTTAGTATAGGGCGCAGAGGCCACGAGCGGAATTAATAATTTTTCCAATCAAGCGGGTGGGAATTTTCGTTAATCGGGCTAAGATTCGAATCGTAATCCAATCCCATTGGGTTACTGGCCGGGGTCCGATTATTCCTTCACGCGACGCCGGCATCATGTATTCTCTTTGTCATCCTGAATATTTGATGGGACAAGCCGGCACCCAAGATATGCATAGATTCCTGACACTGTTTCTCTTGATCACATTCCCCCTGGCGCCATGTGCGCAGCTTGCCGGGGTCACCCAGGACCCGGTCCGCCAGGTTCACTGGGCGATGGGCGCGTTTTTTGGCACTGGCTGGTACCAGGTTGACCAGAACCGGTCGGTATTCGTGTTTCGTGTGCCACCGCGACAGACGATCCGTCAATCCGGATTCGATGAATTCGGGAAACGCAAAATCGGTGTGGAAGTTCATTACCCGCTAACCTTTGGTCTTCACCAGTTTGATGATATTCCCGATTTTATAGATTTCGATAATTTCGGCACCGTCAGTTTCACACCCGGTGTGCAGCTTGAGATACCGGTGAACAGGTATTGGGCTCTGCGGCCTTATCTTCACATAGGCGCCGGTTACGAAAAAGACTCCGGCGAGTGGGCGGGAGCCTGGTACGGCGGCCTAAAAAGCCGATACCTTCTTGGGGATAGTGACAAGCTGCGATGGTCGCTCTTGAACGCGATCAGTTACGCGGGCTACAAGCCTGAATTCGAGAAAAGCGGGCGTTATGGATCGGCCATGGCCGGCCTGGAGTTCAGTCAGCCTTTGGGTCAGCTTCAATTTGATGGAGAACAGGTCAGGTTGAACTGGCACGTGACCTATGACTACCTGTTTGACAAGCTCAATTTCTACATTGCTGACGACAGGATCGAATCAATCCAGGACCAGTGGGAAATTGGCCTGGCCCTGGGGAAAGGCAACAGCAAGTTGAAAATCTGGTTCATGAGTTTTGAGCAGGTCGGACTTTCCTTCAAGACGAGTTCAAATGGGCACTACCGGGCCATTTCCCTGAACTTACGATCGCCGTTTACCTATTGAGAGACCTGACCAGTCAGTCTGATTCGTTGACGTGGAAACTTCCGATATGCTGGCTAGAACTCGAAGCGCACTCCCAGTGCCGGGCCATGTTCCGCTACATCAAACTTGAATGCTTCCAGACCCTGGCCATCTTCATAGTCAAAGTCGATGATAACGGTAGCCGAAAGTGAACAGTGAGTGTTCGGTCATCCGAAAGCTGAGCGAGCCCGTTAGCTGCCAGGTGAATTCAGAACCCACGCCAAAACCACCGATGTCGCCCAACAGGCCATAAGACCAACGATCGCTGATGGGGCCTGCAAAACGCAGTCCGATGATCGGGTCAATCCAGCTCTCGCCAACCTTGAAATGACGGGTGACTGCAAATTCAGGGATAGCTTGGTGGTCAGGTCAACATAGCGGCCGCCGGCCAACACCTGCAGGTTGTCATTCAGACGATAAGTACCATAGGCCCCAAAAATCGTCTGTTTCAGACCGATCTCGCCCGTTAGCAATCCCCGGTCGCCGGTGACATCTGAGCTGAGGTCCATGTAGATCAGGTCGAAGAGTGCGCCCCAGCCGTCTTTCTCAACACCGTAGGTGGCCAAAAAGGCCCCGTCCAGTGCATCAAAAACGTCACCCGGGTCGATATCCAGCTCGCCATCGATGGGGCCCATGCCCACCTTGCCCTCAATGGTCGGTCCCAGCAGGTAGATTACCATCGAATTCTTCCAACCCGACTCGCTGCGTGGATTGCTGGGCCAGCAATGCTGCCTGACCAGGTCATTGCCACTACGAGACAACATGCGGCCACAACCGCTCTTTTGGAATTTTCATATATGACTTCTTCCAACTTACCAATTGGCCGTTAGGGAAACGACCGGGCCGCTGTAGGTCATCTTTGCGCCTCCATTCCAGTCTGGAGTTGTCGACACCCACGTTCAGATTGAAATACTGGTAGGACATATCCAGACCGAAGTTGCGGAACAATTGGTAGTTGACACCCACGTTGGTATTCCACAGTGTGCCGTCGTATTCATCGATATTGGCGCTGATCCAGTCCACCCGCGCATGCAGCAGCCATTTTTTGGCAGGCGAATACAGATACCAGGCACCCAGGTTCGGTAACGGCGCACTTGCACTTGCATCACCCCGATGAAACCCGGTGTCCGCCGTCGTTAACAAGGATCTCGCCTTCGATATGAGCGCCGATATCCAGGTTATGAATACCGAAACCGGCACCAAAATCACTCTGGCTGTTCTTGATAAAACTGTAACCGGCAAACAGGCGGATAACTTCCAGGAAGCGCCTCCACCCACAAAGCTGCCTTCGCGGAATACCACATCCCGCCACTCCACATCCTCTTTCAGCACTGCCTCACCGCTTGACTTATTTTTGAAGTACTGCCCCCACAATGACCATTTTCCTCGCTGCCGAAATTCCAGCGAACTGGACATTCAATAGGGAGTTGGTATCATCGATACCAACTTTTTTGCCAAAATCGATTTCGTCCCGATCCACATTCAATGCCGTTCACTTCAATTTTGAAAGTGTTGTCGGACCTGAACCAGCCCACCGACGCATTGAAACTATCCGACAGTGCCGGATGATATTCGTAGTCCTGCGCCAGTGTTGTGGTGGATAGCAATGAAAATAACACTGCAAATAAACCCAATCCCAAATTCTTTTTCATCTCATCATCTTCCCAATTGAATGTTCGACAGTCGTTCCAACGACTGACAATAATGATTTGACAGCTTATACACTTGAATGCTGCCGTCAAGCATCAATTCTATACTTTCCCCGGCACGATATATTCTCTTTATTTATCATGAAAAACTAATCTTTTAAATCCTGTAGCAAACGCTGAAATTCCGGGTTGTTACGTAACAGGTCGCGTCCACTTTCAATCAAGGCATCGACCTGCTCATCAGAAAGTGAAAATGCGGTCGGGATTCCATTAAGGAAACGTCTAATTTCCGGTACCTTGATGTCCTCGAAACTGACTTCAATGAAATAGGGCGTTACGGTGTTGCCGGGGGTAGAAACATCTTGCGACCAGGTAACCAGACTCTTTTGAAGAAGCTCTATAGTTGCCGCGTTATAGCGGTGGAGTTGTACCCCGGATACGGCACTCATGGATGTTGCTATGGATGGTACTTCATTACTCTCATCCTATCGTACACGGGGTCTGTAGAGGCGTTGACCGCGATAACAACAAAGTGCGACGGCGCCGCTTTCCGGGCTAATTCCAGATAGTTTCTGGAGCCACCCAATACCTCAACGATGTCATACGCGGCCCGTAGTCCCGTATTGTCGGTAATACCGCCATCGACGAGATGGATATACTTGCGCTGGTCCTTATCAGCGTAGGTCTCCAAACCATAGGACAGCATATCCAATTCTGCATCATCTCCGGAACGTGCCTTGGCATTTGTCAGCCAGTCATTGTCGCCGAGATTACAACCGGAATGATTTTGCAGTACAACCGGACTGAACAGCACCGGAACCGCAGAGGATGCAGCCACAGCCCGCGCTACCGGAAAGGAAGCCAGGTCAGAGCACAGCAGGTTGAAGTATTCCTGGACAAATGAAAACCGGATGCCATAGGCGAGGTCCGATGCATTGATGACGATCATTGGCAGGTCCGGATTCATCATGTCGGCGAAGGTCGCACCGTGGAATACCTGCCCTGGTAGTAGTCGATGGCCTTGTCGGTACGTCCCTGGTCGTTGAACCATAAAACCGGGTTCAACAATCCGTATACCAGGTGTTTATCAATGTTGAAACGAAGAAAAACGTCTTCGAACGTATCAAATATCCCATCGCCATGAAGACCATAGTAGGCGGATGTGAAGCTGCCACCGGATACGGAACTGATCGTGTCTACCTCGTCCAGTAAGCGTGTGGGCTGATCATTGACAAGGATGGAGGTATCACGCAATTCCTGCATGACACCGTAAGCCATTGCTGCTGCGCGGGTTCCGCCGCCTGAGAAGGTCAGCATTAGCGCCAGGTCGCTATTCTTGTCAGTTCTTGAAAACGAACGCAGTGAATATTCCTGGCTGATTGAAGACGGCCCAACGAGCGGCTGGTTCTCAATTTTTCCGTAGGAGGCGCAGCCGGATATAAAAAGCAGTAAGGATAGTTTGGTAACTAAAAGTCGACCAGGGATCATCAGCTGTCTGCCTTCCATATCCTCAGCCATTAGTCGGCAGCGCCACTCTCCTTGTTGCCCAGCCATTTGGCCAACGGGTTGGCCGACAGACCGTGTGCCAGCAGGCTGAAAAAGACCGTGCAAACAACCACCAGCGCCATGAATTCGGCGTTGGGAAGGTTCGCGTCCAGTACGATTATCGCGAACACGATACTGGCCAGGCCACGTGGCCCGAACCAGCCCAGGAACATCTTTGAAGACGTGCTTTCACCGGTACCGCCGAGCGACAGGAAAATCGGCAGTATGCGGATTATTGTCAGGCTCAACACCGCGTAGAGAACCATTTCCCACTCGAAGTAACCAAGAGTCTGGCTGATTACTGCGGCGCCAAATATGGTCCAGGTGAGCATTGCCAGGGTGTCGCCGATCCCCTCGGCGGCAAACACGAGCTTGTGCGTTGCTTCCTTGGTGATGAAGCCGAACAGCAGGCCGCCGCTGAAGGCCGCAATGTAGCCGCTGCCATGCAGCGATTGGGCGACGGCGAAACAGGCCAGGGCCAGGGCTGGAATGGTGATCTGCATCCATATTTCGTTTATCCAGCCACGACGCTGGCACGCGCGTAACAGGTACGATCCGACACCGGCCAGACCCAATCCGACCACCAGGCCGATGCCGATCTCCTGGACCACCAGGCGGAGCGCCAGCGCATCGCCTAGTCGTTATCCACAGGGCTCCAGCCTTCGCCGGGATCAAAGCTCATGATCTTTTCAACCTGTTCAGCGGTAGAGTCTCCGAGATCACTTTGATAGATAAGGTGATCCTGGTTGATCATGAAACTCATCACACCGGTTTCACCGTACTTCGCCGGCCAGGCGAGCATTGCGAAACCGCCAAGCAAATGCCCGTTGATGCGGTAATCATAGGCGCCGGCCTTGGCATGCTCGCCCTGTGAATACAATATGCGGAAGTAGTAGCCGAGGAAAGGTGAGCCTTCGGGACGATCCCCCAATGTCGCATCGGCCAGCTTTTTCAACAGGTCGAGCGGGCTTGGTGGTTCCAGGTCTCCTTCATCGTATTCCCAGTAAAGACCATCCTTTGCGTCGGGTTTACTGATAAGCCGTGAAGCAAATTCCAGTACGCCATCACCGTCATTGTCGATCAACGAATATTGCCGCTGTGCTTCTGCATATACATCCAGTAACGCGATCGCGTTCAGTTCGTTGGCGCCGACGATGCGGTTGCGCATTTCCTCGACACCGGCCGCACCGTCGAAATACCATTGATCTCCAGAGTGTACGAGCGGGATCGGAAACGGCCACGCCATCGCGCCTACGATCAGGATTTGACGTTCATCATCCAGCGATACATAAGAGTGGAACTCCTTCAGTGCTGAGACAAAGCGATCTGAACGGAAATCCACCAGCGCCGGATCGGAATCCTGGCCTTTCTGAAAATCCTGGTACTCGGAACCAAACATTTTCTCGAGACGGGCCTCATCCCGGTTGGACACTGCCTCTGCCAAAGCCTTTACTGCGGCTTCCCGGCTTGGAAACTGTTCCCCGGCAAAAACTGATTGAGCGGGTAATACAAGCAGGATCGCCAAAATTGCGTATCGGACCATCATCTTCATCCTGTTAAATGTTAGTGATTTCATCTGCGGCGCCCTCCTCCACTACGCGTGCCCCGGCTCGAAGCACCCCTTGAGGAATAAGCACTCGCGGAACGGCCACTGGACATACCTGACATTGCGTTACTGGATGGAGGTGATTTGCGCGCACTGCTGGCGCTACGGTTCGCGCTCTGGTAATTCGATGTCCCTGCCTGGCTACGGCCTGATGCCGAACCACCGGAGGGCGTTGTCCGAGCGGTCGATGCTTGCGGGCGCTGCGCAGACTGACCGCCCCGCGTAGATGCAGTTGGTGAACTACGGCCCTGGCGCACGTCGGAAGGGCTTTGCTTTGACTGCCAGGAACTGCTGCTTTCCGAGGACATCCGCTGTGATTCGCCGCGGTCGATATTGGTTGAGCGGGCATCGGCGCTTCTGTCGCGGTCAGTGTTTCTATCACGGTCGGTGTTTCTGTCGCGGTCGACGTCCCTATCCCGGTCGATGTCTATATCTATATTGATGTCGTTATGGATGCCTCCACCCCACCAATCGAACGCCCAGGCAACTGTCGCGCCCCAGAATACACCCGCCATGAATGCATGGCCTGGCGGATAAGGGTAATAGTAAACAGGATAGGGGTTTGGATAGTAAGTCGGGTACACGGGCACTTGCTGTTCCACGACCACCACCGTTGGCTCATATTGTGGCACGTAGATGACGTCCGGTTCGGCCTGTACGATCTTGACCACCTCTTCTTCGACCACGACGGTCTGCTTGTCATCGCTTTGCAGGTTGCCGGCGCCCTCGGCCTTACGCCGGAACGACTGCACCGCGTCCATCATGGCCGTCTGGTCCGTTGCCACCGCCTCACCCATGGCAGAGGTCCAGTCCAGGTCGTTACTCATCATGCTGATCACTTCCGGGTAGTTGATCAGGCCTTGACCGAGTCATCCCAGGAAGATTTGGGCTGCAGCATCCTTGTTGTCCTTGTTCTCCCGTAGCCAGCGGTCCGCCTCGACGATTTGCAGCGGATAGGTTGACGCCGGCAGGATGATTGACAGCAGGTCATCCGGGTAAAGGGCGATAGGTCCGACAAGGGTTTCAAGTCCTGAACCCGGGTCGGGATTCGATGTTGTTGTATTTTGTGCGACAGCCATTACCGATATACAGAATAACAATATGGCAAGCAAAGGCATGGATATCGAGACGTATGTATTTCATATTTTTAATCCTCCACGGCTATCATAGGATAGTTCAGTGTGAGCGAGGTATCCGCAATTTTTTCGGTGAGCCATCAGAACATTTTCGGTGCCTGCACCCGGTTGGTCTGGTTGCCAGCCAACCAATATCAGACCAGTATACCTATATGCGGAGAAAAACAACCAGCGTGACGGTGAATATCGCAACGTCGTTTCCGGTTGTGCTGTTCTTAGTGCCCAAGACCTGCTGGCGGCTGTTGATGCAGTATTGCGCGATGAGAGCTTTGTCTCCCCTGATATAATGTTTGCGACGATTTAGTTCTGAACTTTGAAGCTTAGATTACGGAGCACCTACCATGAAGAGAGCCCTGTTGATGTTGTCTGTTTTAACCCTGTTGGCACTCCCTTTTGCCGCCGGCGCAGATGATGAAGTAGAAATACCGGAGTACACGGTAGAAGGCCTGAAGCTGGTACCGAATCCGGAAGATATTTCCTATGTATGGGCCAAGCCAGGGGCAGAACTTGCGCAATACAAGCGCGTGTACCTGACCGAGCCATATGTCGCATTCAGGAAAAACTGGAAAAGAGACCACAACCGGGGCAGCCTCATGGTCACGTCCAAAGACATGGAACGCATAAAGGCGGACCTCAGAGAACTGTTCATGGAAATCTTCAAAGAGGAACTGGAGAAAGGCGATTACCTGCTTGCAGATGAGCGTGCTGAAGACGTGCTGATTGTAAAACCAGCCATCATCAACCTGGATGTAGAAGCGCCGGACACCTCGGTCGGCCAGGTCGACCACCTATGGGAGGAATGCCGGCGAGATGACGCTTTACCTGGAATTGTATGATTCGGTAACCGACGACCTGCTGGCAAAAGCCGTGGATCGCAGGATAGATCGTGATTCCTGGAACATGGAATGGCAAAACCGGGTGAGCAACCGCGTCGCCGCCAAGGAGATGATGGGGCCCTGGGCCGAAGCACTGCGCAAGGGCCTGGACAGGGCCCGTCAGCCTGTCACCCAGGAATGAATTACGACCACGTTGGGACTGGTTCCCAGTCGCAACGAAGCGAAAAGAAGCCCTGCCTGCCGGGGCTTTTTTGGCAGTGAGTTCCCTTTACCAAAGGGCCGAGTGAATCAATCATCCCCGGCCCCGGGCAATACTTAACAATGTGCTTGTTATTGCTGTAAACCACTGCCCATATTGATCTAGGTCAATTTGGAATAAAGGAATTGATAGTACTCTGGCCAAGCGCCCTGGGAGAATCTCCGTACAATTACTTCCCCCCCGAAGATACGGAAACCCTTCATACACAAGGAAGTGGTAATCTTCCAGGGCGCTTTCTCCCCTGTTTGGCTTTCCTGTTTTATTTAACACCCGGGAACAACTATTACCTGGCAATCATGCTTCCCCAGGCCTCTGCTTTCACATCTGCTCGAATATGGATATGCTTCATTCTTTCGCAGACGACCTTGCAAAGCTACCTGAAATGAACGAACCATCCGGAGTATTATCTGTGACTGACCGCATCAATATCCTGTACCTGTGCACTGGCAATTCCTGCCGCTCACAAATGGCGGAAGGCTGGACCCGGCACATCGGTGGCGAACGGGTTGAAGCACAATCGGCCGGTATCGAGGCGCATGGCAAAAACCCGCGCGCCATAGCCATCATGGCGGATGCCGGTATCGACATTTCAGGCCAGGAATCGACCATCGTCAGCGACACCATGCTGGAACGCGCCGATATCGTGGTCACCGTCTGTGGCCACGCGGATGAGCAATGCCCGGTGTTGCCGCCAGGTGTCGAAAAGATTCACTGGCCCTTGAGCGATCCGGCCAAAGCCACGGGCACTGAAGAACAGATCATGCGTGCTTTCAGTGAAACCCGCGATGAGGTCGAACGCAGGGTGCGGACCCTGTTGCAACATTTTTAGGAGGAGTAACAGCGTGAGCAACCAATGTGAAACCACCGCCCGGCGCGCCGCTGGCGCGAAAATGCCCTTTTTCGAACGTTACCTGAGCCTGTGGGTCGCCCTGTGTATCGTGGCCGGTATCGCGCTGGGACATTTTATCCCGGGCTTTTTCGAGAGCCTGGGTTCGATGGAGATAGCGCGGGTCAACCTGCCTGTGGCGGTGCTGATCTGGCTGATGATCCTGCCCATGCTGCTGAAAATCGACTTCCACTCGCTGGTCGAGGTCCGCCAGCACTGGAAAGGCGTGGGTGTGACGCTGTTCATCAACTGGGGGGTCAAGCCCTTCTCGATGGCGCTGCTGGCCTGGATATTCATCCGCAACCTGTTTTCGGGCTGGTTGCCGGCAGAGCAGCTCGACAGTTACATTGCCGGCCTGATCCTGCTGGCTGCAGCGCCCTGCACGGCCATGGTCTTTGTCTGGAGCAACCTCAGTGACGGCCACCCGGGCTTCACCCTGTCCCAGGTGGCTCTGAATGACCTGATCATGGTGTTCGCCTTCGCACCCATCGTGGCGCTGTTGCTGGGTATCTCTTCGATCCACGTGCCCTGGGACACCCTGTTCCTGTCCGTGGTGCTGTACATCGTGTTGCCGGTGATCGTCGCCAGCGTGTGGCGTCGCTGGCTGATGCGGGACGAGCACGGCGAGGCCCGGCTCAAACGCGTGCTGGATCGCATGCACCCGGTTTCGCTGTCGGCGCTGCTGGTCACGCTGGTGTTGCTGTTCGGTTTCCAGGGCAGCCAGATCCTGGCCAAACCGGTCATCATCCTGCTGCTGGCGATCCCGATCCTGATCCAGGTGTATTTCAACTCGGGCCTGGCTTACTGGCTGAATCGCAAGCTGGGTGTGCAGCATTGCGTGGCTGCACCCTCGGCACTGATCGGCGCCAGCAATTTCTTCGAGCTTGCCGTGGCCGCGGCCATCAGCCTGTTTGGCCTTCAGTCGGGCGCCGCGCTGGCCACGGTGGTAGGCGTGCTGGTCGAGGTGCCGGTCATGCTCTCGGTGGTGTGGATCGTTAACCGTACAAAGCCCTGGTACGAAGCAAGACTTTAATCATGGAGATCCATGTTTGTACAGCTGTTCCCAATGTAACGGACACGATTTTAGTAGTGCCGTCACCCGGTTTTGAATAAACAAGGAGACCAGCAGTGTCACCAAAAAGTTTTACCATCAATGTGGCTGTCATCGCCCTTGTTTGGCCGCGCTTACAAGCACCCAGGCCGAGTCGCTTCCCGATGGCTACTGGAGCCAGGAGCAGGCTTCGGAAATCCTCGACAAGACCCGCCATGTGTTCCTGGAGCCCGATCTTTCGGCGCTGACGGACGGCGAGCGGGCTGCGGTGAACAAGCTGCTCGAAGGCAGGCACCATCATCCACCGCCTGTACGAGGATTCCATGCACCCGCAGGCGCTGGCAGCAAAGCAATGGCTGGTGCAGGCACTGCAGGGCAATGAGAAGGACCAACAAGCCCTGATGGACCTGTACTACCTGTTCGATGGGCCCATTGCCAGCACGCTCGACAACCGGCGCCTGCCCTTCCTGCCGGTGATCGCCGAGCAGCCGGGCAAGAATGTTTACCCGGTTGGCATGACGCGCGAAAACATGGACCCAATCCTTGAGGCCCGGCCTGAATTGGCAGACAGCCTGCTCGATTTGCGCCACGTGGTGCGCACAACAAGCAGGGACAACCTCGAACGTGACCTCGCCATGCTGGACACCTACCCCATGCTGGATGGCCTGCATCCGGGGCTGAGTGACCATCTCAGGGCCTTGCTGGCAGGCGAGGATGATGCGATCGTATACGCGCTGCCCTATTCGGTCCGCTGGGCGCCGGAAATCATGCAGGTCTATGCACTGCTCAACGGTGCAGCAGCGGATGTCGCCGATGATGACCCCGATTTTGCAGCCTATCTTGCAATCCGTGCGCGCGACCTTGTCAGCGACAACTACGAGGGTGGTGATGCTGCCTGGGTGCGTGGCAGGTTCAAGCATATCAATGCACAGATCGGCAGCTACGAGGTCTACGGGGATGCACTGTATGGCGTGAAGTCGTTTTTCAGCCTGAGCCTGCTGGCGCGTGACGAGGAAAAAAGCCGCGAATTGACGGCCGCCTTGCAGGGCCTGCAAGCCATCCAGGACGCCCTTCCGCTGGGCGCCGGACGTAAAATCCAGCCGGATGTACCGGTAGGGGTTTACAACATCATCGCGGACTTTGGCCAGTCACGCGGCACCAATACGGCCACCATCCTGCCCAATGACCCCGACCATTCGCGCAAATACGGCCGCACCATCCTGTTGCGTTACAACATCATGACCAACCCGGACCTGTTCAGCGATGCAAAACAGAAATACACGGCCGCCGTGGCGCCGGAGTTTGCCAATGACCTGAGCCTGGACGGGCCGTTCTACCGCACCCTGTGGCACGAGGTTGGCCATTACCTGGGTGTGGACAGCCACAGCGGACGGGCGTGACCTGAACGAGGCCTTGTCGCCGTGGGGCAGCCACTACGAAGAACTGAAAGCGGACCTGGTCTCGCTGTTTACCTCGGCCCGTCTGAACCGGGATGGTCTGATGAGTGACGAACTGCTCCAATCAGTCAAGGCGAGTGGTGTATTGCGCGTGTTGCAGAACAACCGGCCGCGGACCGCTGACCAGCCTTACCAGGCGATGCAGCTGATGCAGATGAACTACTTCCTCGAACACGGCCTGCTGCGTTTTGACGAACAAAGCGCACGGTTACATATCGACTACGATCTCTACGATTCTGTCGTGGCGAAGATGCTCTCCGAGGTGCTGGCCATCCAGGCGGGTGGCGATGGTGAAAAAGCGACGGCCTTCATCGAGCGTTACACGGCCTGGTCACCGCAGTTGCACGGCTTACTGGCCGAGCGCATGCGCAACTCGGTGCAATACCGTTACCGCATGGTCAAATACAAGGCACTGCAATAGGCAACGCCGAATAAAGCCGCTCATACAGGGACGTACGAGCGGCTTCGATACATACCGGGTACTGCAGTGAGTGTTCAGTACTTGCCTGGTTGAGTTATGGGCTCAATTTTATTTGCGGGCCTGGTTTTACCCGTGGGTACATTATCTATCACCATGATCAGGGCTTCGCCGAAAAAGGCTTCCCCACCTATCGTGACACCGGTTAATGTCAACAGGTTGTAGTCACCTATGATCAGACCGTCCAGGGCCTTTATTTCGTCCATCCAGAACTTGGCGACGAAATTGCCCCGGTTGTCTACTTTCCACCAGGCGATGGGCACGTCATTCAGAAACACGGCCGGCGTTTGCACAGCCCCATAGGCGATGTCCGTGTGGACGGAAACCACGTCGCCCTGGCTTTGGAGATTAAGGGTATTCGGTGCAACGTCTATGCTGATTTCAAAGCCAAGGGCATTCAGGCTGAGTCCAAGCGTAAAAAGTGTACAGAGAATGGGAAAAAGCGTCGTTTTAGCAGAAATCCTTCTCATGATTTGTTCCTCATTTACTGATGTATCAATAATTTGTAAATGGGTGGCGTATAAATACTAGCAATCAGCCGCTTAATGAATGCTTAAGTTTGAACGGCTTACCCTCACAGTGTATTGAAATGCTGTTTCTCAGCAGAGAGCGTCGTTGTCCTCTATACTGTGATGAGGGGTTTTAAACACGATCTGTTGATTGTTTCATTCCGAAAAGACCTCCTGAGTAGAGAAATACCATCATTGCCCTTGGCTTGATGGAGATTTAGATGCAGAAACATATACACCACAAGGAAATCCAGGATCCATTTGCACACTACACGCGTGGTGTGTTGCTCTACGATGAAAAACGTTTCACCTTTGTCGCCTACCGGGTGCCTTACCAGGAACTCAACGGCAAAAGCTGGGACAGCGAAGCAGCGTTTCAGAACGAGTACCGGGAATTAGTTGCCAGGAAATACTCTTCCATTGGGAAGCACTGAGCGGGTTATCACCCCAGGGATCAAATTGAATGCGGGGCCGCGCCTCGCCGCGGTCCGCTGTCATCAAGACACAGCTTTAATTCCGTAAGGTGCAGCGCTTAGAATAGCCGCATGTTCAGCAAAGCCATCGTCAGGACCCCTTGCCGTGCCATGGTCAATGGCCTCAGCAATGCCGGGTTGGGAACCCCGGATTATGCGACTGCGTTGATCCAGCACACGGATTATATCGAGGCACTGCGAACCTGTGGTCTGGAGGTAACGGTGTTACCGCCCGATGAAGTATTCCCGGACTCTACCTTTGTCGAGGACGCAGCGCTGCTGACCCCGCGCTGTGCGGTCATCACGCGTCCCGGTGCACCCAGTCGCAGGCAGGAGACCGTCTCCATACGTGATGCTGTCGGCGGGTTTTACACTGACCTGGAGACCATCGAGGCGCCGGGCACGCTGGAGGGTGGTGACGTGATGATGGCCGGTATGCATTTTTTCATCGGTCTGTCTGAGCGCACCAATATCGATGGCGCCCGCCAGTTGATAGGTATCCTGGAAAAGCATGGCATGACCGGCTCCGTCGTTGAGTTGGAAGAAGTGTTACACCTCAAAACCGGTGTGTCGTACCTGGAAAACAATCATCTGCTGGCCTGCGGGGAATTCCTCGACAAACCCGAATTCCAGGCATACGAGTTACTGCCGGTAGTGCCAGGCGAGGCCTATGCTGCCAACAGCCTGTGGCTGAACGGCACGGTGCTGGTGCCGGCGGGAAATCCACGGACCCTTGCGATGATAAGCAGTGCCGGCTACGAGGTCCTGGAAGTGGATGTTTCAGAGTTCCGCAAGCTGGATGGCGGGCTCAGTTGCCTTTCATTGAGGTTCTGAGAAAAGCAGTGCACTTGCCTGGCATATTGCCCGTTAGCCTGACATTGAAATCTAGGGATTCAGTTTATTTGCCTTCTGAATACCTGGCGCTGGTACGGGGTATTCCTTACTGGGACCGTGAGCGACAGGGAGTCGCGATCGAGCCTACAGGGATGTATCTACGGCGTGTCCCGGGAAGGAATACCCCTTACCAGCGCTTGTCTCTGAACACTTGGTACAGCAGTGAATGCCACCCAATAATTCGGTAAAATTGCGCCGTCGCTTTGGTTGACGCGGAAGGGTCGTTTTTCAGGTTTACCTGGAACTGCCGCGCAGCCGAAGCGGCGCCCATATCCTGTCGCTGATCTTCGACAACATCAAGTGCCCTCTTCGGGTAGAATTCAGGCGAGTAACAAAATTGGCCGATGGCTAACCGGAGCGGGTGACAATGATGAGCGAATTGCAAACATCACACGAAGACCAGGGTCCAGTTGATATCAACCTGGAAGTCTGCCTGGATAGACAGCGTGCAGCCTACCTGGCAGAACCGAACCCGGGCCTGGAGCAACGCAAGCGCGACTTACAGGCTTTGAAAAGCCTGCTTGTAGATAACCGGGATGCCATCGTTGCGGCAATTGCAAAAGACTACGGCAACCGTTCCGTGCATGAAACCATGCTCGCGGAAGTGCTCATGGTGCTGGACGGCATCAGCTTCCTCGTCCAAAAAGCTGAAGAAATGGATGCGGGTACAGAAGCGCAAAATTGACCTGACGACCTACCCGGGAGCCAAAAACCGCGTGATACCGCAACCACTCGGCGTGGTGGGTGTTATCGTGCCGTGGAATTTCCCGATCCAGCTGTCCCTGGGTCCGTTGACCTGTATCTTTGCTGCGGGCAACCGGGCGATGGTCAAGATGTCCGAGAACTCACGGCACCTGAGCCAATTACTGATCAAGCTCGTACCGGGCTATTTCCCACCTGAAAAACTGTGCTTTTTCGAGGAGACCGGTGACGTGGGTGTGCATTTCTCGCAATTGCCATTCGATCACCTGCTGTTCACGGGCTCAAGCCAGACGGGACGTGCTGTCATGGCCGCAGCGGCCAAAAACCTGACGCCGGTGACGCTGGAGCTGGGTGGCAAGTCGCCGGCTGTTGTTGCACCGGATTACCCCCTGAAAAAAGCTGTCGAGCGCATCATGGCAGCCAAGCTGTTCAACGCCGGCCAGATCTGCGTCGATGTAGATTATGTTTTTGTGCCTGAGGACCGCGTATCCGGGTTTGTAGAATTGGCCCGGACCTGGGTAAAGAGCACATTGCCCGGATATCAACAGCCCTGACTTCACGTCGATTATCGACCAGAAATCATACGACCGGCTGACGAGGCACTGGCCGATGCTGCGGGAAAAGGCGCGCGCTTAATCAACCTGGCCGAGGGACAGGAATCAGAACCGGGCATGCGCAAGATGGCGCCCCACCTTGTGCTGGATGCCGACGAGGACATGATCCTGTTGCAGCGCGAGATATTCGGGCCGATCCTGCCGATACTGCCCTACCAGGATAAACAGGAGGTGGTGGCTTACATCACCGACAGGGACCGTCCCCTGGCGTTCTACCCGTTTACCGGCGACAAGGCCTTGCAGGCGTACTACCTTGATCACGTGATATCCGGAGGCGTTTGTGTCAACGACGCCACGCTACACGTAGTGCAACACGATATGCCGTTTGGCGGCGTCGGCGCCAGTGGTATGGGCCAGTACCATGGTTTGGAGGGTTTCATGACCTTTTCCAAGCTGCGGCCGGTGTTTTACCAGGCCGGTTTCAGTGGCCTGAAGTTTCTTGCACCGCCGTATGGAAGGCTGGCGGACACTGTATTAAACTACTTGTTTAAAAAGAAGTCATAATATATTGATATTAAAATATATTATAGTCTAGTAAATGAGGCTTTGTCGCGTCGTCAGGGTATGAACAACTGGTAGCCGGCCCAAGCGTACAAGCCCATGCCCTGGTTGTTCCTGATGTAATGATGCTTGGCATCGTGCAGTGATTTTGCGATGTCGCCCGAACCACGCAATTCCCGGTAAAAATCAGCCAGGAAAACTTCATCGCTTTGACCGGCGCTATCCCATAGATCGGCGATCACTGCCCGTGCGCCCGCGTTGCCGAAATCGGCAATCAGACCCGGTTTGCTGCTGAAACGCGGAGCGTGGAACGCCTGTTGTCCTCGTTGAACTGAGGAATGCCAGCCGGGTGTCCAATGATCGTGGCTGGATACCTTCCAGGCGGTACGGGGTTCGTCTGGGCCGTCTTCGGTCCCGGACAGTTCCAGGCTGGAACGTGCAGGATCATGCAGATCAATCACACCGGGCATTGCCAGGTGGGCCAGGCTGGCCTGTTTGAAGCGTTGGTCCTGGAATTCATCGGGCAACAACGCAGCGCCCTGCACGATGTTCAGACCCGGTCCGACAAATATATCCACCATGGCGCGGATTTCATCCGTGGTATCAAATTGCGTGGCATAACCTTGCTGAGAAATCCTGCGGGTAACCCGCCACGAAAACGCTGTCGATGGGTCCCGGTCTGCAAGTGCCTGGCCCGGATCCGGGCTGGCTGGAAACGACAACACATTGGTAACATTGTGTTTTTCGGCCAGGTAGTGGCCTTGCAGACGCATGGCATCCAGTGGCAGGCCCAGCAATGGACCGGCGGGAATCCAGTAAATCCTGTCATCGATCAGGTCGGCAACCGGGCCCAAGAAGGCGCTGGCCAAGCCTGTCCATGGTTTCAATGAACGCGGTTTCGCCCGAGTTGAGCGAGCAGTCCATGCGCTTCCCGGAGTTGCCGGTAAATGGACCCTGGTCCGTCGAGCGCACGTCGCACCACCCTGCCCCTGTGGCCGACCCAGAGCCTGGGCGGTATCCGCGCTGACGTGGTAGGTCAGCAGTACCTCGTTGCTGGCGAGGCTGCGCAGATAGGTCCTGATACCGTTCTTCGACAGGTATGCAAATTGCGTTCCTGAACGGCTTTCGAAGTTCAGCAAGCGCCTGGTTGATGCCATCAGCCGTTGCCCGTGTCGCATTGGCTGGCACTGCACGCGGCGCGCTCGGCCAGTTGCGCCCGTAGAGATTGCACATCGACGCACGCCGGGGTCCGGACCGGGTTCAGCAGGGTCATAACCATCGATCAGGCGGATTTTGCTCAGGGCCAGCAAGGAGTCGATCCCGGTCGCGGCGCTCTGTTCACCCGAGCCGACCAGCAGGTCGAGGTAAAAGCCGAACAGGGCTTCGTGCCGTGCCTGGTACCAGGCACCGAGCACTCCAGGCAGTGAGTGACGCATGAAGTGAATCTCGTCCACCAGCGTATGCATGGTGTCGATCGCACTGGCATGTCTGTCCCCGGCGGGCCATCAGCCGCGCACGCAGGTACATGGCTTCAAGCGCATGACGCGGGATACCACCGGCAACAAGGCGCTGGTAAGCTGCTTCGATATTGGCAAGGGAGCACAACTCCGCATCGGCCAACAGGCAGTACTGCAACAGCGCCAGGTCGGCCAGGTCACGGTCCCCGACCTGCCTGGCTGACTCGAGACTTTGCCGGAAGTAGGTCTGCGCGCGCTGCGTACCCGTACTGTCTGCGGCCAGTTCATCGAGGCCATGCTGGTACAGGTAATGTCCGTGCTGGTTGTCATACAGACCTTGCGTCCTGCGGGCCTCACGCATCTCCGTGAATGCGCCACGGCCCCTCTGAACAGCAGCCAGCAAGGCCATGGCATTGCCGTTATCGAGGATCGAGTTGGCGCGCTTTTGCCCATGCGCGCTGACCGCTGCCTGCTGCAGCAATGCCAGCGATTCATCCAGGCGGCCAGTCTCGTAGAATACGCTGGCCAGTTCAAAGTCCAGCTGTTTGCGTATGGCGCTGTAGTTCTGGTAGCCCAGTGCCTGGGTCAATACTTCACGTGCTTCGGCGTAGCGGTAGTTGCGGATCAACAAGCGTCCTTGCGCCAGCAGGTTCAAGGCGAGTTCATCACCTACGCCCTGCCCGGTCAGTCGGCTCTCGATCTGTTGCAGGACTTCACTGGAGGCCGGGGTGTCACCTTGCGTGCCGTGTATTTGCACCATGCTTTCCCGGCCGTGCTTGGACAACTCGGTGTCACCCACGGAATCGGCTATCACCACTGCGCGCCGAAACTGCTCCAGGGCCTCTGCGTAGCGCTCATCCTCGGCATATTCACTGCCACTGTCGTAGAGGGCCTGTGCCTGCGCTTGCAGGGCACCCATCGACTCCGCCAGTTGGGCCGTATGCGCCAGGGAGGTTTGAATCGGCTCGGGATTCCGTGTGGAGACCGGCAAGGCGTTGATCTGTTTCAGACCGATCAGCGCCGCACTTTGTAATTGCCAGGCTGCCAGTTCGATGTCCCGCAGACGCGTCACGTTGAGTTCCGCGATAATTTCGCGGCTCAAGCGGTAGGCCATGCTGTAATCATGCAGTTGGTAGTGCACCAGGTGCGCCGCCAGGTAGCTGGACCATAACCGCATTTCGTTCATGCCGTATTGCCGGAACACCCGCGCGGCGTTGCTCAGGTTGTTGATTTTGACGCTCCAATTGGCCGCTGTACCCACCGCATCTGTCTGCATACCGAAAGAAAGCATCTGGTAGGCCTGGGAGACCGCGTTACTCCGTTCGTCCCAGACGGTCAAACGGGTCAATCGCAGTTCAAACCCGCTGCGGCTGGTTTGCTTGCTGCTTGCGAGTTCGATACCAAGCTGGCGGGCGCTTGCCGGTGGTTGCACGTACTGGAAAACGGGGGCCATACGGCTGTTCGAGATGTCCGAGCGCAGCAAGCCTTCGGCCTCCTCGCCCCTGATCGTGGATTCAAACTCCGCTTCGAACGCATCGATCCTGATCAGCAGGGCTTCGTCCGCGGCCTGTTGCACGAAGTATTCCTCCGTGATCGGTGCACCAGCGTTTTGCGCCCACGTCACCCCACAGCAACACAGCCCGGCCAACAGGCAGGCCAGGCTGAAAATGTCGTGTGAAATCCGTACCGGTCTCAAGGCCCTATACCGTGTCCGTGGAAGCTTGATTCGTGTTTTCAATGAGCATATTTGCCGGCATTTTTGTGAACAACATTTTAACGTGGGTTGCTGCCAAGATAGGTATCATAGGACCCATGGAACACAGAATCCAAATCAGATTGCAGTTACCGGGCCAGCCATTGAACATAAACCCCGGTTCTGCTGTCAATCACGGCGTAGATTTATAACAAATAAGAGCCGTGAGAATCCCTGAAAGAGACACCGCTGTTTTTTCGACCTCGGCCATCGACCTGTTCGCCTCGGCCCTGGGCGCCTTCATCCTGCTGGTGATGTTGCTGTTCCCCTATTACCGCCACGCCGGTCCGGATGATTCCTTTGACCGCACCCAGCAGGTCATGGAAAAACGCCGCTTGGCGTCTGCCGAACTGCAGGATTTGAGGGCCCGCCAGGACGAGTTACAAAGCGAACTGGACCAGTTGACCGAAACCAATCTTGGGCAGTGAGCAGCAGGTATCGAGGTTGCGCCAGGAGTTGCAGGACGTGCGCATGCAGTTGGCGGCCATACCGGCGGATATCACGGAACCCGTAGAGATCGAAGTGCCGGAGCCTGAGCCCGAGGCCCTGACCCACGGTGTCGAGTTCTCGATCCTGGGCCTGGCGACCGAGGTCAAGTCCTTCGTCATCGTCGTGGACATGTCGGGCAGCATGTTGCAATACGAAGACCTGATGGTTGAATCGGTGCTGGAGGTGCTGGAACCACTGGATGCAAGCAACCAGTTTGCCATCGTCGGTTACCACGGCAATCCGCAACCGGTGCTGTGGAGCTTTCCGAATGACACGAGCCTGGTACCGGCGACCCGGGAAAATCTCGAACTGGCGACCTCGTTTACCCACTCGCTGGTGCGCAAGTTCGTTGGCTCAACTCCGACCCATTTCGCCATGCAGGCCGCGTTGGAATATCCTGCCGACGCCATTATCCTGATGAGCGACGGTGAGCCGAACACCCCACCCGGTTTTATCATCGGCAGCATCACCGAGCTGAACCGTTTCCGGCAAACCGAGATTCACACCGTGGCGATCGGCGATTACACGCACAACCGCAACCTGGTGCTGTTCATGCAGACGCTGGCCCGTTTGAACAACGGTGATTTCGTGGGGGTCTCGCGATGAGAACACGCCTGCGGAGCCTGGGTGTCTACTCCCTGTCGGCGATTGACCTGTTCGCCTCGGCCATGGGTGCATTTATCATCATCACCATCGTGCTGATGCCGGACTATCAAAAGGAAGTCAGGCTGGAGGGGCACCTGGAACAGATCGAATCGATGGCCAACCAGACCCAGGCGGACCTGGACGATACGGTGGTCGGCATGGACAGCCTCAAACAGGCGCTGCAGAACGCGCAGCAACGGCAATTGGAACTGCAGGCGGAACACGAGATCATGTCGAGCGAGGTCGAGGTCATCCGCGCCCGGTTGCAGGCGCATGCCGAGCAGCCACCACCGGCGCCGAAACTGGAAGAGGCCGACGAGGAGCTTGGCAGCAACCTGGTGACTTTCCGTTTTCTCGGGCTGAAAACCGACAAGACCCGAATCCTGGTGATGGTGGACATGAACAAGTACCTGGCTGAACACGAGGCGCTGGTGGCGCGCACCGTGGCCAGGGCGCTGGACTCCCTGAAACCCGGTTATCAATTCGGGATACTGGGTTTTCAGCAACTGGATTCCGGGCCAAACTATCACCGCTGGCCGCAGGATGGTGACCTGGTGCCGATGAATGGCCGCAACAAGTCCCAGGCCCTGCGTTTCGTGCGCCAGTTGGCCGGCCAGTTCGCGGGATCATCATCGCTGAGCGGAGCGCTCGACGAGGCGCTCGCCGGTCCGGCAGAAGCAGTCATATTGATCAGTGACGGTCTACCCAACCCGACCTACAACAAGGGTTTGCCACCGCGGGCCCTGATCCAGCATATCGTTATGGCGAATACCCGCGGGATGGAAATTCATGCCGTTACCCTCGGTGATTATTTCAAGTACAAGGGCACGGTCGATTTCATGGAGAACCTGGCGCGTGCCAACGCGGGTGGTTTCCTGGCCCTGTCACAATGATCACCGCTGCAAACAGGCCCCTTTGCCGGGATTTGAATGTTCTATACTGCGCAATGCCGATTATCTTTGAGACGAGGTATACATGAAGAGCAAGACCTGCGGGCGTGACCCGGCCTGTGACCTGATTATCGAGCACCCGACGGTGTCACGGTTCCACGCCAGCATCGAACTGGCGGAAGACGGTCTTGTATGGGTGCGTGATGAGGCATCGAGTAACGGGACCTTCCTGCAGCGCTGTGATACATGGATCCGTATTAACAGGGCCGGTTTGTGTATCGGGGATGGTATCCGGTTCGGGGAACACGCGGTGGACTTGCAGCAACTCACATCGCTGTTTGCCGGCGAGGCGAATGTCAGGCTGGCAGACAGGCCTTTTGCCTTGCAGAAAAAACATATTGCTGCCGGTGAACAGGCGGGATTGAATGACGCCGGTGAGCCGCTACGCAAGCCCAGGCGTAACCCGGCAACGGGCAGGATTGAAGAAAAGCCACGCGCTTGAGTTTGCGTGGACCATCAAACAAGGACACAGGTTTTAGCATGACACGTCAAATTACAATTTTAGTCAGCCTGGTTTCGGCCTTGCTGGTCATTGCCCTGCTGGCGCGAGTATTGCCACCGGATGCGGCCGCCATCATGCTGGATATCAACCGCCCGTCGTGGCCGTTCACGGTGCAGAACGTGCTGTGGCTGGCGTTTTTTGTCGGTCTGGGTGAACTGGCCCTGCGCTGGCACGCCGGTCGTCTCGAAGAGAGCCAGTTCAGCCACGACTACCTGCCGCTCGACGACGAAACCGTTCTGCGGCCCGGTGACGACATGACACCGATCTATCAGAAGGTGCGCGGCAGCAGGTACCGGGAGACCTGCTTCCTGCCACGCCTGATCGAGCGCTGCGTGCTCAACTTCAACCTCGGTCAGTCGGTGGACCAGACCAACGCGCTGTTGAATTCCAGCCTGGAACTGTTTTTGCACGAACTCGACTTGCGTTACAACATGGTGCGTTACATCACCTGGCTGATCCCGTCACTCGGCTTTATCGGCACCGTGGTCGGTATCATGCTGGCGCTGAACTATGCCGGTGACCGGGCCAACGCCCAGAGCCCGGAAATGTTGTACCAGGTCACCGAACGCCTGGGCGTGGCATTTTCGACCACCTTGCTGGCTTTGATCATGGCCGCCATCCTGGTGTTCCTGCAGAACCTGATCCAGGGTCGCGAGGAAACCACGCTGAACCGTTCCGGCCAGTATTGCCTGGATAACCTGATCAACCGGCTGTATTCCCCCTGAACTGGATGCTCGTGATACGTAAACCCAAGCGGATGACTGGTTCTCTGGTTGCGCTGATACTGGCGAGCGCTTTGCCATGGACGCCAGTTGGCGCAATTCAGGATGGGCAGATTTCTCCCTCAGTGGTGCTGGTCCTGAAGCTGATTTCAGCTGATCGCGTACAACCTGCCACAGGTGTCGTAGTCTCCGACGATGGTCTGGTGCTGGTGCCGAGTGAATTCGTCACCGGGGCTGCGGAGATCATCGTGCTGGATGGCGGCACCGATATCGCAAGCAACGGGCGCCCGGGGACGGTAAAAGCATGGTCGCCGGATACCGGGCTGGCGATTTTGTCAGTCGATGGACTGAAACGCCCGGGCATCAGGCTTTCGCGAATCCATGACCTTTATGCAGATGGCGCGCACTTCCAGGCCTTCCCCCCGGCTCGCCTGATAGCAGCAGGAGCACCGCCGTTGAAGGTCCCAATGCAAGCTGGAGAATCCCTGCCCTACTTGACCGGTGCGATCCTGGATGGCTGTGGCAACCTGTCTGGCATGACCCTGGCTATTGGCCTGCAGAAACCGGTTCCCGGTCAAGCACCATTGATTTTCGATGGAGATGTGTTGCGCGATACTTTTGAAGCATTGCAGATCAGTGTGCCGAGTGCGGCTTGCGTGGTGCCGCCTGGTGAAGCGGAAGAAACCGAAGTACAGCTGCCCATAACGCAGCCCGATATCACGGAGACTGATACTGCACAACCTGGCGAGGTTGATCAAGAACCCGCCCCGTCACCTGAGCCATCGGCCAACAGCATCGAGCCTGTTCCGCAACCGTTGGTCACACCTGAGCCGAGGCCGGCATCCGATGTGATCCCCTGGTGGTTGCAGTTGGCCGGACTCGTTGTGCTGGCGGCCCTGGCCTGGGGTATCTTTGTGAACTTCAGGAAGTACGCCCGCAGACAAGGTGCAAATGCACCGGTCGGCCTGGTCCAGCCTGCCTCAGACGAACCGGATACGGTGCGACTGTCAGGCAGAGCGGCAGCCAGTGTCGTGGCTCCACGTTCGGGCCGGGATGGCGAAGATGAATTACCGGACATGGACAACCTGCCTGCCGGTTGCAACGGCCTTGCACTGCTCGAGGGTGATATGGGAAGCGGCCGCAGATCACGGTATTTCTGCGCTGTTGATACGGAACAGTTTGATATCGTTATTGGCAGGGGCGAGGCAGACATCCGTATCGAACATGCCGCCATCAGCCGTAGTCACGCCCGCCTGGTGTGCCGGGGCGATACGATGACCCTGTCCGATCTCGGTTCCAGTAACGGGGTGTATATCAACCGGGTGCCCTGTCTGCCGGGTGAGGTCATGTACGTGGATGCCGGCGCTCAAATCTGCCTTGGTGACGTCTGTCTGTCTCTCAAGTTGGTTAAACAGGAGTCAGAACCGTCATGAACCCCTCGATGACCTTACAGCCCGGCGCCCATATCGGTGATTTGCAGATTAATGAAATTCTCGGTATTGGTACGTTTGCTATTACCTACCTGGTGACCGATCCGGCCATCGGCACGCGCTTTGCGCTTAAAGAATACCTGCCCCGGCAACACGCCGTGCGGGACACAGATGGCAGGGTCATACCCGCAGATGAAGAATCCGGACAGGCCTTTTCGGCCGGCCTGGCAGTATTTCTGAACGAGGCACGTATTGTCGCAGCGCTGGAACACCCGAATATCGTCCGGGTGCTGCGTTATTTCGAGGCCAATGGAACGGCTTATTTCCTGATGCCCTATTACCCGGGTCAGGCACTGCATCTGCGGCTCGAAAACCGTGGTGTGATGGACCGTGATGCGGCCAAGGCGCTGTTGCTGCCATTGATGGATGCGCTCGAATACCTGCATCACCAGGGTATCGTTCACCAGGATATCAAGCCAGCCAACGTTTACATGACCGAAAGCGGTCAGCCGGTACTGCTGGATTTTGGTGTCGCGGCCAGCGGAGAAATTCTCCCGGATACTTTTGGCAGCGAGGGCTACGCCGCCCCCGAGCAATCACGGACAGATGGCAGTATTGGCCCATGGACCGATATCTATGGTCTCGCCGCAACGCTTTATCGTTGTGTCACGGGGCGAATCCCGGTTCCTGCGGCTCAAAGACAGGATGCCCTGGGGGCCGGTGAAGATGACCCCCTGGCGGCATTCCGTGATTTGGCCCCGGTAGCGCAATATGGTGGTTTGACCGACGCGGTGGAGCTGGGCCTGCAACTGGAAATTCGGGACCGGCCACGGAGCATCGGGCAATGGAGAAAATCATTCAAGGGCCTTGAGTGGCACCGTGAAGTGGTTGCCAAGGGCAGCACGAGGGAGTACGTAAAGGAAGGCCGTGAATGGCTGCCGATGACCCTGCTGGCCATTTTTGTCGTGACGATGATTGCCATCGGTATTTACCTGCTGTTCGGTGAGCCATCTGATGATTCGTCCGCGGTGTCTGTTCAGGACAGCGCTGGAACGGGCGCACAACAAGCAGCGCCACCGGCCTACCGGCCTTTGCCCGAAGAACTGAGACGCTGGCAGGGGGCGCTCGATGCCGACACCATATCGGGTTACCGGCGATTCATGGCGGATTTCCCGGAATCGATGTACCTGGAACAGGCACAGACCCAGTTGGATATCCTGGACGAGAAAACCTGGCAGGAACTGAGTGCCGAGGACAGCATTCCTGCCTACGAGGACTACCTTGAACTGTTTCCCAACGGTATTCACCAGGCGCAGGCTCTGCAGCGCATTGACGCGATCCGGCAAGCCGAGGCAAAGAAAGAGCGTGACAGGCTGGAACGCGAAAGGCTGGAAAACCTGGCATGGGAGACCGCCATCGGCGAACGCACAATTGCGTCTCTCGATGTTTATATCAACGATTACCCTGCGGGCCTGCACATCGAGGAAGCCAAGCGCGTGCGCCGTCTGTTACAGGCTCAAAGCGATGACGACAAGGCATTCCAGGCGGCCCGCAAGCTCAATACCCTGGACGCCTACCAGGCATACATCGATGCCTTCCCGGATGGCGCCAACATCGCCTCTGCATTGCAACACATGGATGCCCTGGACCTGCGCCCGGGCAAGACATTCCGCGATTGCACGAGCTGCCCGGCCATGGTCGTCGTGCCTGCTGGCCTATTCTGGCAGGGTTCGGACGATTCTTCGGAGCTGGCGCTGGAAGTTGAAAAACCACGCCGCAGGGTGACCATCGGCAAACCGTTTGCAGTGGGCCTTTACGAGGTCACGATGGCCGAGTGGGACGCCTGTTACGATGATGGCGGTTGCAGCGAAAGGCCCACGGACAATGGCTGGGGCCGGGGCAGCCGGCCGGTGATCATGGTGTCGTGGGCCGATTCCTGGGAATACCTGCAGTGGCTCAATGAAAGAACCGGCCAGCAGTATCGCCTGCCCAGCGAGAGCGAGTGGGAATACGTGGCCCGGGCCGGTGAAGAAAGTGACTGGCCGGGTGGTAATGCCAATCGCGTATGTGAGTTCGGTAATATCGCCGGCGCCGAAACCGGCTTCCGCTGGCAACACGAAGCGTGCAGCGACAAACTTTCGTTGGGAACGGCCCCGGCAGGTTCATTCAAGGCCAATTCATTCGGTCTGTTCGATACGACCGGCAACGTTTCGGAATGGACCGCGGACTGCATGAACCTGTCCTACCTGGATGCGCCCGCGGACGGCAGCGCCTGGGGGCGTGGCATTTGCAGTTCGCACATGACCCGTGGCGGTTCCTGGATCACGGGCAGCCGGGAAATCCGGCTACCGGCCCGTTTCAACCTGAAGAATGGCGACCGCAACGACTTCACGGGTTTCCGGGTAGTGCGGGATATCGAGGAATGAATGCTGATGGCTAATCGCTTACGTTTTGCTCCGCTGCTGATACTGGCCTCCTTGTGTGCCACGGTGGCATTTGCCCAGCAGGACACCCCTGCCCCGCAGGCGGCCGATGACGCTGAGGTACAAGCGCCACCGGACCAGGAGGTGGAGGTCAACGAGGATAACTACCGGCAGTTCATGGAACTTAAGGATGACCTGCGGCAACGTACCGTCGTCCCCGAAGAATCATATGGGTCGCGTTCGGGTTTGCAAAAGCTGGATAAATTGCCGGAGGAGTCACAGAAACACCTGCGTGATGAGTTGCGTGAAATCATCTCCCGGGGTGACCGCTGGCAGCCGGGTGATGAAAACGCGGATTACCCGTACGTGCCCAGTGACGCAGCCCAAGGCAATGCGAACCTGCAAAAACAGGAAGCCGAGGCCTGGGGCGAGTTGCTGGATAATTACCATGCCCGGGAGGCACAGATTTACGCCAATTCCGCGCGCACAAGAGCAGCCGTTGCTGCTTCGGGTGCCATGCCGGGCCAGGCCGGTGAACCTTCCGGCGATGGAGAGACGCGCCCAGGCCAGGCTGCACAGGCAGGCCAGGAGCAGGATTCGAAACCGGGAAGCAACGGGGACAGCTTTTCTCCGAATACACAAGGCGCTGACGGTGAGCAGGATGCTGAAGGCGTTGCGCAAAACGCGATGGAGTTCCTGGAAAAAGCCGGTTACCAGGGTGGCAGTTCAAGTAGTGACAGCGCACAACAGCAAACCGGGGACGGCGGCCAGGCACAGACTGCCGGGCAGCAAGGCGATGCTGCCGATTCAACGGCCCAATCCGAATCTGCCCAGGCCGGGTCAAGTGAAAGTGTTGAGCAAGGTGACGAGGGTGTTGAACAGAATGCCATGGAGTTCCTGCAACAGATGGGGCAGCAAGGCGATGCTGCTGATTCAGCGGCTCAACCCGAATCCGCCCAGGCTGGGACAAGTCAAGAAGCCGGGCAAGGCAACGAGGGTACTGAACAGAACGCCATGGAATTCCTGCAACAGACGGGACAGCAGCAAGGTGCTGCTGGTGCCCAACAGGCCGCGGATGGCGGCGAAGCCGGTTCTGCCGGTGACCAGGAAACTACGAGCAATGAGGAAGATACTGCAGCAACGTACTCGCAACAGGTGACCACAGAGGCCGGAACCGATGAACGTGATGAGCCGGCTGCCGAGGGTGTGTCGCAAAACGCCCTTGAGTACCTGGAAGGTGAAGGCGCAACGGGTGAGCAATCGCAGGACACCTTGAGCATCGAAGACCTGGTCAAGGCCAGGGGCGTGGTTATCGGCGTGGACACAGGTGCGGCGCAGGACGATCCGGATGAACCACCACAGGATCCACCTGACTAAAAAGCTCAAGTTAACTTTAACTCACTGCTTCAGGCGCTGAGTCGGGTGTTCCCTCCCGGAACACGCCGTGGACCCATCCCTCGACAACTGCTCCCGGCGTTGTTCTACCTCCTGCATCCCTGCAGTCGTGGGGGCTCGGTCGCGACTCCCTGTCGCTCACGGTTCCGGTAAGGAACACCCCTCCCCAGCGCTGAATAAATGGGGACATAAAAAAGGGGTCAGGTTCAGATTTTCGGTCGTGATCCGACCCAGAAAAATGAACCTGACCCCTTTTAAATCACTTAACGACCTGCAACAGGTCCCTGAGCGCCAGCACGGTGGCTTCGGTACCCAGCCGGACTGATTCCTCCGCCTCGATCCTGAACAAGGGTGAATGGTGGGACGGGACCGGTGGTCCGCCTGCCGCCTCGGCATCGATATCCGACTGGAAGGTTCCGCCCACGGCAAAGTAAGTGGAAGGAATATAGGGGTCAACCGTGAAAAACGGGAAGTCCTCGGCACCCATGCCCTGGCGCTTTTTGTCGAAAAAAACATCTTCCCCGAGCGCACTTTGCCAGACTCCCCTGAGCCGCCGGGTCAGTTCGGTATCGTTGATGGCCGGAGGCACGCCCTCATCAGATACGATCACTTCCGGCAGCAGGTCATCCGGCAAGCCGGCCACGCGTCCCATGTTCTCAGCAACACGCTTGATGCCGTCCAGCAGCACCTGGCGGGATTCAAAATTGTCATTTCGCACGGTCAGCTGCAGGTGAGCCCTATCGGAAATGATGTTGTGCTTGGTGCCGGCGTGGAAGGATCCAACCGTGATGACCCCTGCTTCCCTGGGCGGGAGTTCTCTGCTGACGATGGTCTGTAAGGCCAGCACGATCTGTGAACCCAGCACCACCGGGTCCACGCCGCGGTGCGGGCTGGCCCCGTGTGCGCCGATGCCATGCACGATGATATCGACTGTATCAGCACCGGACATTGGTGAACCGATGGTGGCAACCAGCTTGCCGGTGGGTACACCGGCGGATACGTGAAACGCCAGCGCGTAGTCGGGCTGACCGAAACGTTGCCACAGGTTATCTGCCTTCATATTCTTGGCGCCGCCCACGCGTTCTTCTGCGGGCTGGCCGATCAGCATCAGGGTGCCGGTCCAGCTGTCTTTGGTGGCGGCCATCACACGCGCCGTGCCGACCAGGCTGGTCATGTGGACATCATGGCCGCAGGCGTGCATGACCGGTACTTCGTTGCCATCCCAGTCGACCTGGGTCGCTTTCGATGCATTGGGCAGACCGGATTTTTCCGGTACCGGCAGACCGTCCATGTCGGCACGCATCATGACCAGTGGTCCCGGGCCGTTTTCCAGGATTGCGACCACACCGGTACCGCCTACACCCTCGGTGACTTCAAAACCCGTGGCACGCAGTTCATCGGCCAGACGTGCCGCGGTCTTGACTTCCATGGAGGAAAGCTCGGGGTTGCGGTGAAAATAATCAAACAGTGCACCGAGATGCTGGTTGTAGTCATTTGCAACAGACTCGGACAACGCGTCGGCCATCAGCGGGGAGGCCAGCAGACCGCCAAGCAGGGCGGTGGCCAATGAAAGTTTCCAGGAAATAGATCGCATGGCTAAGCCCTCTTTGTTATTTGATTCGAAGGGGTGAAGGTTAGCAGAGCAGCCGGGTGGCAGAAAGGAATGATTTCGCGGCTGCAAAAATGAATATATGACAAGCACGGTGTTTCTTATCTATACTGAAAATACGAGTTTCAGATTCGATTTGAACTTGTGAGAGCGTTAACACAGCGTGACTTGCGACATCTGCCGCCAGGCACGGTTTCACTCAATGTTCAAAGGAGGAAGCCATGGCTATCGCAACAACATTGAAGTCGTTCCTTGAAGACCACAATGTCGAATACGACGTGGTCAAACACCCCCACTCATCCACTGCGCTGGAGTCAGCGCACTCAGCACACGTGCCAAGCCACCAGGTGGCCAAGGCCGTGGTACTTGAGGATGACACCGGCTACATTGTCAGCGTGGTGCCATCCACCAACCGGCTGGATATCGATTGGGTTAACGAGAGTCTAGGGCGCAAGCTGGTAATGGCGACCGAAGATGAATTGCCAAACCTGTTCCAGGATTGCTCCCTCGGCGCGGTTCCGGCCCTGAGCAATGCCTATGGGCTGGACGTGATCTGGGACGAGCAACTGACCAATGCATCAGAAATCTATATCGAGGCTGGCGACCATGAAAACCTGGTCCACATCCACGGTGATGAATTCTGCGAACTGATGAAAGACATGCCGCATGCCATTATCAGTGCAGGTACAGATTACAAGAGGTGGATCAGCGATTAGAAACGATCAGGGGTCCGGTTGATCCGGCTGGCCCTCGGAGAGTATTACGTTTTTCATGATCTCCTCGGTGAGCTTGCCGGCTTTTATGTCGAATTTTTCAGAACGGTTATAAATATAATCGGCCGCATCGAATTGCCGGTCGAATTCCTTTGAATCCACTTCCTCGTCAAACATGCGCTGGTAGGCGTCCAGCTTGCCACCCACGGACAGGATCGCTTCCTCGGTCAGGCGTGCAAGTTCCACTTCGAACAGTTCAAATTCCATGAAATTACGGATACGCGTTGTGCGGGTCCGGTAGTCCTGAAGGTGCTGGCGCTCCGTTTCGTTCCCGAGCAGGTCCGAGTAGGCAATCGAGTCCGCGATCGCGTTGCGGATAATGATGGCGTCCTCGGTGATGGCATTCACGTCTACCATGCTGATCAGCACCGGGTTGGCGGTCTTGATGTCTGCCAGGCGGTTCTGGATGTCTGCCGCGGATTCATGTGCATAGCGCAGCAGGAAAGCCGCGCCTGCCAACATGGACTCCTGGTCGACAATGCGGAATAAGGGTGTTTTGTAATCATCCGGGCTCAGGTCTGTATTACGGTCCGCCCCCGTTGCCTCATCGGGTGTGATCGCGTCCATCAATTCAGGGCTCGCACCTGCAGCCATCAAAACAACCAGGCTGAGTTGCCGGTATTGCTCACCGGGTGGCAGGTCGCTGATCTGGATCGGGTCATCATTTGCCTGGCCGTATATGGCAACGAGCAGCAGGCAGGTGGCTGCCAACAACCAAATTTTCACATGGGCAATCATGGGGTGACCCCCGCAGTTCCAAAGGAGACCAGTTCGAGGCTTTGCAACCTGGATGGACTGCCCTTGCCGATATCAACACCGTCTCTGTACTTTCGCAGCCTGGTTGGCTGCCCGGCCATCTCGACCTGCACGACACCGTCAGGCCGTCCGTTTTTGAAGCCACCCTCAAAATAAGCCGCAGCAAGCTGTCCATTGCGCTGGATGATCATGCCACCGGAACCGGAAGCCAGGCCCTTCCTTGCATCACCAAGGTATTCGACCGTGTCGCCGTTGTCGTCCATGATCACCCCGTAACCCCGGCCCGAGGCTGCGCCGTTCGAACAGACGCCATACCAGCGCCCTGCGCGGGAAAATTCCGGGTGTTCGAACCGGCACTGCACCGGCATATCAACCTGCATGGATCTGACACGGGATTGGTACAGGCTGAGTGTCTTGTTGCGAAACTCGGCAAAACCACGCGCTGTGATGACTTCTTTTGACTCCAGCCACTCCATTTGCACGGCCATTTGCCGGTCAAAGGCGGGCGCCATGCGGGCCAGGAAATAGCGGTTAACTTCTTTTGATTCCGTCTTTGTCTCCAGGGTCTCGTGCATGGCCCAGCCTGCACCGGCCAGCGCGGCCCCGGAAGCGGCGGTGACGGCGGCGGTACCCGCCGCTGTCGATGCGACGGCGCCGTATACTGAACCGGCCAGGGCCACGACTGCCACGGCCGTAGTCAGGTTCTGCTTGCGCGCCAGCTGGCGGCGTTGTTCCAGCATGCGGTACTCGGCGGCGATGATCTTACGCATCTTGGTGCCGTAATTCCCATCATAGGTGCCGTTGTAGATACTGTCGGACTGTGCAGCCAGAAATTCCCGTTCCGCGCCGATCAGCGCTTCGGCCAGTTGCAGCCGGGCCCTGACGCTTTCATCATCCGATTGTATGTAAAAAACTTTTGCGAGCTCCGGGTCAAAGCGCTCCAGCGCTGACTGTCGTGCAAAAAAGGTGGCCATTTCGTGATCGATGGAGTTCAGTAACTCGACGATGCGCGTACTGGCCCCCTTGACGAAGCCCTGCACAAAGGGATCGATCGAATGTTCAGCGGAGAGTCCCGCGATCAAGTTCCCGTTCATCTGGATTTTTTCCAGCGCGTACGGCTCTATGGCGCTGACTCCCTGCCCGGTGCCGTTGTTGCCCCTGAAGGGCAAGGCCAAATCTGCTTCGTCGCGTTCCCGCAAATAGGAGATAAATCCGAGTGAAGAATCATGCTGGACCGGGTCATCGAGAAGTTTTCCCTTGATGTTCTCCTGTGCCGCATTGCGGTTCTGCCGCCAGGTGGGATCGGCAAGTGGCGGACTGGCCAACAACAAGCCACCCAGGGACGGCTGAACCCAGCGGCTGCTCCTGATGACGATCAGCGGGGTTACAAGATCACCGAATGTGACCGGGGGTGAATTCATCAACTCCCCAACGTCAGGGAAGGAATAAATGTTGAAATCGATGGTCAGTACGCTGGGTACCTGCTCGGTGCCGAGCACCGGCCGGCTGTGCAACCCGCGTTCCTTGTTCCAGTCAACGATGTGCGGGGATAGCAGCACCGTGCCTTCCGGCAGCGTGTTCTTCAACTCGCGGTACAGCGACATCGCGTAATAACTCGATTTTTCGACCACCGACTGGGCGACCCTGGAGGTTTGCCGGTTGCCGTGTACACCGTATGGAACCTCGCCGCCGATGGCGTTGATGGCGAAAGAGCTGACATACAGGTTTTCCGCGTTGGCGTGGATCATCGCAGGATAGCGAATGGTTACCAATGCGGCGGCGGCTGATTTTTGCGGCTGAGAAGCGTCTTGCGGCTCAAAGCTGGAGTAAACCGAGGTGCCCTTGCCCTTGGCTGTTCCTGCACAGCCGCTGATGACAGCCAGGGCGAATACCAGGGCCAGGGTGAGCAACGGGCCACGCAGGAAATTTGAGCTTGTACAATTAGCGAATGAGTTGAACAAAGATTTTCCCGGCCGGTCCTGAGGATGAATTGGAACGTATTGTCAGAATATGGTTCCGCCCGGTCAACCTTTTAAAGGGGCCAGCTTCAATTAAAGCCAAATGAACCCGGGGCTTTTTTACCGTACCATGGCATTTTTCGTGGCCTATTGACCCTAATGGTATGGACAAACTGTTCCTCATGCAGGTTTTGCTCTCCTTCAGCATCGCAGGCTCATGGATTGCATTTTCTTCATTGGTCGCTGAACGGCTGGGCACCAAGGTAGGCGGATTAATTGCAAATCTCCCGGCGAATTTACTGATCAGTTTGCTGTTTGTCACATTTGTCCGGGATGTTAACTATGTGACCCAGGCCGTGCTGGCTGTTCCGGCAGGTTTGATCAACACCACGATTTTTCTGCTCGTATTTGTCCTTTGTTTGCGTTGGGGTTTGCTTGCCGCCAGTTTGGTTTCACTGCTTACGTGGTTTGTAAACGCCCTGCTTCTGAACCATATCGGTCAAATCAACCTGCTGATTGGAATCCTTTGTTACGTTGTATTCGTACTCCTGGCGGTCATTGCGCTCGAAAAAATCCTGCCGGATACGGATGTAAAAGCCCTGCAAAAGTACTATTCAACATGGCAAATGGCGGGCCGGGCCGTTTTCTCCGGCAGCGTGGTGGCCGCAGTGGTGGTTATTTCCAAGTTCAGCCCGCCCTATTTCACGGGCATCTTCGCAACATTTCCCGCGATGCTGTTTACCACCTTGTTTATCCTTGCCCGAAGCCAGGGAGCGGGGTTTGTCCGTTCCGTGGGCAAGGTGCTGGTACTGACGACCAGCAACCTGCTGATCTATGCCCTGGCCGTATATTTCACCTACCCGCAGTTCGGCGTCGTGTACGGCACACTGATTTCATACCTGGCATCAGTGGTCTGGGTTTTGTCACTGTTTCCGCTGGTCAAAAGACTGGCCTGAATGCGGACCCGGCAGCAGACCCCGGCGGTAGTCGCGTGTTGGGTGCGAGGGTCGCCGGGGTCTGCCTGGGAGTGCGGTTCAGTCGAAGTTGCTTGATGAACTATGTACTTTCAGGTTGCCCTTGGTAACGTCGTGGGGCCAGATCGCCTGACCGATAAGGCCGCCATACGTTCCGGAATTACACCATTCGAGTAGGGCAAGCCTGGCATCTTCCGAATCGTAGACCGTACTGACCCGGTAGGTGTCCGAGTGGTCAACGATCAGGCCCGTATGCCCCTGCCCGCCGTCAAACAGGTTAAAACCGAAATAGCGACCGATCGCAGGGTTCCCCTCATTGCCATTGCTGATCAGACCACCGATTCGCGCCTGGCCGTGGGCGAAGACGTTAATACAGGTGTTTTCCGTATCTCTGAAATCGATTTCATGCCACCTGCCGGTGTCCTGCCAGGAAAAAAAGAATCCTTTCTGAGGGTGTTTGTCAGTGGCTTCGTGCGCAGAAATCAAGCGATGGTAGACATCGCTAAGGACAAAATCGCCGGTTACTTTCGCTGCAGGGCCACCCGCGTAAACAGTCGATGTAAAAATTACTAATGCAAAAACCAAGGTTATGGTTCTTTTCATGCTCCACCTCCTTTGAACAACAGTTACAGCGCGGACAAAGCGCCAGTGCCGCTATCGGATCGGAAGGTTATTGGATTTTTATTTGCAGGCTTATATGAATAATCTGGCGACGCAATAGCGTTTAAAAACGCACACTTAATTTACGCCTTTCTGCGGTCAACGTCTACTTGTACGCAGTGCGCTTGCAGGGTGATCAGGGTCGGACAAGTCCGACGGGATCAGATTTCGGTCGCACGCAGTGCGCCCTGAGCCTGCATATTGCACCAGCCGGACTCTGTCCTATCACGACACTGGCTTGTTCACGCACGACCGGACTTGAGCTTCCCTCGACCCGTAGCCACGGCTATGGGTCTCAGTCCAGCCCTGTGCCCAGTCGCACTGCGATAAAACAAACCGCCACGGAAAAACCGTCGCACTGCATCAAATAAAGTTAAGGAAATAGTTTGCTGGCGTTCCATCGCTTGTTCCACTTAATGGGCCAAGGGCCCAATTAAGTGGAGGCCAGGGTCGGAATCGAACCGGCGTTGACGGCTTTGCAGGCCGCTGCATAACCACTCTGCCACCTGGCCTCGGGGAAGAGCTTACGGGCGTGTACCCGCGAGCGCGCTATTCTACTATTCGTTGTGACACATTGTCACGCACTGGGTTCACTGCTTGAATACAATTTGTCACCTCGAAGGGGGCAGATACATTTTACCGGGCCACCACGGCCCAAAATATGTACCCTGCCCCTTTCAGTGCATTTAGAATGAAGTTGATCGAGATACCACTGGATACTGGTGAATGAAGCTTTCTTTTGGACACTACCAGGTACGTAGTTGGTGCGAGGCTGACGCCGAGTCTCTTCAGCGCCACGCAGACAACCGCAAGATATGGCTCAACCTGCGTGACCTGTTCCCGCACCCCTACACGTTGGAAGACGCCCGCTGGTGGGTTTCCCATGCCGCGCAGGAAGAACCGGAACGCTCGTTTGCAATCGCGTCTGCCAATGAGCCCATTGGTGGGATTGGCCTGATCCTCGGTGAAGATGTCAGCCGTCACAGTGCCGAGCTTGGCTATTGGCTGGCTGAGCCGTTCTGGGGCCGGGGGATAGCTTCGGATGCCGTACGCAGCCTTACTGAATACGCCTTCGAACGGTTTCGGCTCAAGCGGATTTTTGCAACACCTTTTGCCGGCAATGTGGCTTCAGAGCGTGTGCTGGTAAAGGCCGGTTATTCCAGGGAAGGCGTGCTGCGAAACGCTGTCATCAAGGACGGCGTGGTGCGTGACCAGGTCATGTACGCGAATATCAAGTGAACTCGTTGCTCTCTCCAAGAGAACACCTGAGGAGAACGGGACCCGCAGTGAACTCTGCAAAGTGACTGCGGCGCTCTCCCAGCTGGACTGACCGCCCTTATGCGAATCAGGCTTCCTTATGTCAACTGCTTGTCCACCCCGGTCAAGCAATCCCGCATCGCTGTTCATACAATTCCTGCGTCAGTCAACGAAGGAAAGATACTGAAATGAATCGGAGATTGTCATGAACAAGGAACACTTCAAAGTAATTGAACGGTCAAGTGTTGAGCAGGTTGTCGCAATAGCTGCCATGTTGATTGAACGTGGATACAAACCTGTCGCTGACATCACACAAATGCCCAATACAGGTTTATTCACACAAGTCATGCATTGGGAGCAGCAGTACCGAACGCAGAACCGGCAAGCTCCAACAGCGTGATCGGGCTTATGCGTTGATTACGAAATGCGAACGGGAGATGGGCTTCGAGCTCGCGACTTCTGTTTTCAATGTGTTAGGAGCAAAAAAAAGGCAGCATTTTTCAATGCTGCCCCTCGATAATTTGGAGCGGGTGAACGGGCTTGAACCGTCGACCTGTACCTTGGCAAGGTACCGCTCTACCAACTGAGCTACACCCGCATTTCGCGTAGGTGGCGTATTTTAGCGATATAACTGCTTGTGTCAATGATATTTTACCCAAAACCCTTTCGAAGTCAGCCCCCGGGTGGCACAATAGCGCCTCCTCAACAAGGCATGGGACTTATGGCAAAAGAAGACGTCATTGAAATGGAAGGCAAGGTGCTTGAAACCTTGCCGAATACGTTGTTTAAAGTAGAGTTGGAAAACGGGCACGTTGTCACCGCGCACATCTCGGGCCGGATGCGCAAGCATTACATCCGCATCCTGACCGGCGACATGGTCAAAGTCGAATTGACCCCGTATGATCTTTCCAAGGGACGTATCACCTACCGCATGAAATAAGCCCGCCTATTGCAGCGGCCGGAACAGGTTCCAACTGCACGGCCCAATCAGTATAGTTCGGGCCAGAACCTGTTCCTATCCCGGCCCTGGTTTGTTCAATCACGCATGGGCTTGAGCTTCCCGCAGAGCTACTTTAGTCCGCTGACGCCGGCAGTGCTTTCTGCTGTTCCTGCTTTTTCCTGGTGCGGATTTTCAGTTCGCCACCGCCCTTCTTCGACAGCGAAATATCCACCTCTCCGCCTTCGGCCAACACGCCGAATAACAGGTCGTCCGCCAACGGGCGCTTGATCTTGTTCTGGATCACGCGTTGCATCGGCCGTGCGCCCATTTCCGGGTCAAAGCCCTGCTCTGCCAGCCATTCCCTCGCCGGGCCGGAGACCGAGATACTGACGTCTTTCAGGGCCAGCTGTGCTTCCAGCTCGAGGATGAACTTGTCCACGATCATCAGCACGATGCTGAAATCCAGTGCGCGGAAGTGGATGATGGCATCCAGGCGGTTGCGGAATTCCGGTGTGAAGGTGCGCCGGATGGCCTCGGATGAATCAGAAACATGTTCCTGCTCGGTAAAACCGATCGAGCGGCGGGAACTTTGCCGGGCCCCGGCGTTGGTGGTCATCACCAGCACCACGTTGCGGAAATCGGCCTCGCGGCCGTTGGTATCGGTCAGTGTGCCGTGGTCCATGATCTGCAACAGGATGTTGTACACGTCCGGGTGGGCCTTTTCGATTTCGTCCAGCAGCAATACCGCGTGCGGGTTACGGGTGACCGCCTCGGTCAACAAGCCCGCCCTGGTCAAAGCCGACGTATCCCGGGGGCGCACCGACCAGGCGCGATACCGAGTGCGCTTCCATGTATTCCGACATGTCGAAACGGATCAGCTCGATACCCATGATCATGGCCAGTTGGCGGCTGACCTCGGTTTTACCAACACCGGTGGGTCCGGCAAACAGGAAGGAGCCGATTGGCTTGTCTTCCTCGCCCAGGCCCGAACGGGCCATCTTGATCGCGGCGGCCAGCGCATCGATGGCCTCGTCCTGCCCGAACACGGTCAGCTTCAGGTCGCGCTCCAGGGTACGCAGCGCATCGCGGTCCGAACGTGACACCTGCTTGGGCGGGATGCGCGCCATGTGGGCGATGACCGCTTCGATATCGTGTTCATCGAGCAGTTTCTTGCGCTCGTCATCCGGCAGCATGCGCTGGCGTGCTCCGGCCTCGTCGATAACGTCAATCGCCTTATCCGGCAGGTGACGGTCATTGATATGCCGTGCCGACAGTTCCGCGGCGGAACGCAAAGCCGCATCGGTGTATTCCACATCGTGGTGTTCTTCAAAACGCGATTTCAAACCACGCAGTATCTCGATGGTCTCCGCAACGGTGGGCTCGACGATGTCGATTTTCTGGAAACGCCGGGCCAGTGCGCGGTCTTTCTCGAACACACCGCGGAATTCCTGGTAGGTGGTCGAGCCGATACAACGTAATTCACCCGAGGCCAGCACCGGCTTGATCAGGTTGGACGCATCCATGACACCACCGGAAGCCGCGCCCGCGCCGATGATGGTGTGTATTTCATCAATGAACAAAACCGCACCCTCGATCTGGTGCAGTTCGGCCAGCACTGCCTTGAGGCGTTTCTCAAAATCGCCCCGGTACTTGGTGCCGGCCAGCAGCGCGCCCAGGTCCAGCGAGTACATGGTCGCGTCGGCCAGGACTTCAGGCACGTCGCCCTCGGTAATTCGCAAGGCCAGACCTTCGGCCATGGCGGTTTTTCCGACCCCGGCCTCCCCGACCAGCAAGGGGTTGTTCTTGCGCCGGCGGCACAACACCTGGATGGTGCGCTCCACTTCCTTGTCACGGCCGATCAGCGGGTCGATCTTGCCTTCCCGGCGCGCGTGCGTTCAGGTTGGTGGTGAAATTGTCCAGCGCGCTGCTGCGACTTTCTGCGCCCTCTTCCAGGGCTTCGGTGGCTTCCGGTGTGCCGCTCGTCGTCGCTGTTGCGGCGCGGCGATACCGTGCGAGATGTAATCCACCACGTCCAGGCGGGTGACGCCAAATTTGCTCAGCAGGTAAACGGCGTAGGAATCCTTCTCGCTGAAAATGCGCGACCAGCACGTTGGAGCCGATCACTTCCTGCTTGCCGGCCGATTGCACGTGGTACAGGGCCCGCTGCAGAACGCGCTGGAAACCGATGGTTGGTTGCGTGTCGCGGCTGTCATCGTCTTCCAGCACCGGCACGGTGTCGTGCAGCGCCTTGCGTAGTTCGGCCTCGAGCTCGTTGATGTCGGCGCCACAGGCGCTCAGCACGGACAGCGCGGAACTGTTGTCCAGCAGGGCCAGCAACAGGTGCTCGACCGTCAGGAACTCATGCCTGGCGGTGCGCGCCTCCTGGTAGGCCTGGCTGATCGTTACTTCCAGTTCTTTACTGAACATGTGTTATCCCGTGTTACGTGGACCTGCCCGGCCCATTGTGGCCGTGTTTCAGGCCTTCTCCATGGTGCACTTGAGCGGGTGCTCGTTGCGGCGCGAATACTCGTTGACCTGGGCCACCTTGGTTTCAGCGATTTCGAAGGTGAAAACGCCACACACGCCTTTGCCCTTGGTGTGCACGTGCAGCATGATCTGCGTGGCGCGGTCGTACCCCAGTGCAAAGAATGTCTGCAGCACCTCGACCACGAAGTCCATCGGTGTGAAATCGTCGTTCAGCAACACGACCTTGTACATCGGCGGCGGCTTGACCTCTGGACGGGCCTCCTCAAGCGCAATGCCGCGGTCGTGTTGTGATTCAAATTCATTACTCATACACCCATTTTATTACATTCGAGCGTCTATGTAGACCGGACAATTTACAATTGACGTTCAACATTTTGACCCCACTTATATGTTCATGGAAAAAGTGCCGGGAAAAATCATGGTGGCGATGTCGGGTGGCGTGGACTCATCCGTCTCCGCCCTGCTGTTGCGTCAGCAGGGTCATGATATTGCCGGCATGTTCATGAAGAACTGGGAAGAGGACGACCGTTTTGGTGAGTGTTGCGCGGCGGAAGACGCGGCGGACGCCCGGGCGGTTGCCAAAATCCTGGGCATCGAGTTGCACGCACGCAATTTTGCCGCCGAGTACTGGGAAAATGTATTCGAGGAGTTCCTGGACTGAATACCGCGCAGGAAGAACACCCAATCCCGATATCCTGTGTAACCGTGAAATCAAGTTCAAGACCTTCCTCGAACACGCCGAGACAACTCGGGGCCGAAAAGATCGCCACCGGCCACTATGTGCGCAGCGACTGCAAGGACGGCAAATACCGCCTGCTGCGGGGACTGGACCACAACAAGGACCAGAGTTACTTCCTCTATGCCGTGGGTCACCAACAACTGGCCAGGACCCTGTTCCCGGTCGGTGAACTGGAAAAATCCCGGGTGCGTGAACTGGCAGAACAGGCCGGGTTTGACGTGTTCGATAAGAAGGACAGCACCGGGATCTGTTTTATCGGGGAGCGTAACTTCACGGCCTTTCTGGGCGAATTCCTGCCGGCACAGCCCGGCGAAATCCGCACCACGGAGGAACAGGTCATCGGGCAGCACAACGGTCTGATGTACCACACGCTGGGTCAGCGGCAAGGGCTGGGGATCGGCGGCGTCAAGGGTTTTCCGGAAGCGCCCTGGTACGTGCTGCACAAGGATCTCAGCAATAACGTGCTCTATGCCGGCCAGGCGCACGAACACCCCTGGTTGCTGTCGGATACGCTCGTTGCCAGCCAGTTGGCGTGGGTATCCGGTGACGCCCCGGCCGAGGGCAGTAGACTGACCGCCAAGATCAGGTACCGGCAACAGGACCAGGCAATACGCATCGTCACAATTGATGATCAGCGTATGCAAATCCGTTTTGACAGACCGCAACGTGCAGTCACCCCGGGTCAGTCCGTGGTGCTGTACGATGGTGATGTCTGCCTGGGCGGCGGTATTATTGAGACGATGAACACACCACCGATGAGCATGGAACTTAAATGAAAGAACGCACGATGGCATTGGCCGGTATTTTCCAGGCTACGGAACTGGTACGACAGGCTGCCAACCACGGAACCTGGTCCGGTTATGCCGCCGATACCTGCCTGGACAGTCTGCTGGCCATTGATGCAGACACGGTTGAAGAGATTTACGGCAGCGTCAATAGTCTGCGCCTGGGCGCTGAAACACTGGTCTCGATCCTGCAGGGTGAGCGCCGCTACATGGAAAGCCTGGGTTACGCTGTATCCATCATGCAGGTTGAGAATAATTTTCGTCGCAAATCATCCATGCAGTCTGAGATCGGCTCTGAATTACAATCCATCACGACGATTGATGACGGTCTCGAGCTACACGAGATAAAGGACCTGCAGGCGGAAAAAATCGCCAACCTCTATACCCGTACGATCAGCACGATGTCACCGCGTATAATCGTTAATGGCAAACCGCAGTTTCTGCAAGTGGACCGCACTGTCAACTGGATACGAACCCTGCTGTTTGCGGGGCTGCGTTCGGCAGTATTGTGGAGACAGATGGGCGGCGGACGGTTCAGCCTGATGTTCGGCCGCAAGAAAATGCTGGAGCAGGCACGCACCTTATTGCCGGGTTAATAATGTTTGTTAGTCCTTAGTGCTTGGGGAATCCCCCTTCGTTGGGTGATAATACGCGGTCAGTTTGTCAAAAATAATCACAAAACGCCCTGTTTAAGGGTGTTTTCAGCATGGTCATTGGAGGCCGGTATGCAAGACTCTTTTTCGGTACGCCGTACACTTTCCGTTAACGACAAAAATTACAACTATTACAGCCTACCCGTCCTGGGTGAAAACTTCGATATTTCCCGGTTGCCGTTTTCCCTGAAGATTTTGCTGGAAAACCTTCTACGCCACGAAGATGCCGTGGATATCACCCGTGCTGACATCGAAGCGCTGGCTAACTGGAACCCAAAAGCGAAACCAGAAACAGAAATCGCGTTTACACCTTCACGAGTCGTATTACAGGATTTCACGGGCGTACCAGCGGTTGTAGACCTCGCTGCAATGCGGGATGCGGTGAAACAGCTGGGTGGCACACCGGAGCAGATCAATCCCTTGTCGCCTGCCGAACTGGTGATTGACCATTCGGTACAGGTGGACCGTTATGGCAGTGCGGATGCCCTGGCGCAGAATAACGAGATCGAATTTGGACGTAACCAGGAGCGTTATAGCTTCCTCAAGTGGGGCAAGAGCGCATTCAGTAATTTCAACGTCGTGCCACCCAACACCGGCATTGTGCACCAGGTCAACCTGGAAAACCTGGCGCGGGTGGTATTTGGCGCCGAACGTAACGGCGAATTGATGGCCTACCCCGACACGGTGGTCGGCACCGACTCGCACACCACGATGATCAACGGTATCGGCGTGCTGGGCTGGGGTGTCGGCGGTATCGAGGCCGAGGCCGCCATGCTGGGCCAGGCGATTACCATGCTGATCCCGCAGGTGGTCGGCTTCAAGCTGACCGGCAAGCTGCCGGAGGGCGCCACGGCCACCGACCTGGTACTGACGGTCGTGCAGATGCTGCGTGAACTGGGTGTGGTCGGCAAGTTTGTCGAGTTCTTTGGCGAGGGCTTGTGCAGCCTGCCATTGGCTGACCGTGCCACGCTGGCCAACATGGCGCCTGAATACGGCGCCACCTGCGGCATTTTCCCGATTGACGAGGAAAGCCTGAATTACATGCGTCTGTCCGGGCGTTCTGATGAACAGATAGCGCTGGTCGAGGCCTATACACGCGCCCAGGGTATGTTCCATACCGCCGATTCACCTGAGGCGCAATATTCGGACGTGCTGGTGCTGGATATGTCCACCGTGGTGCCCAGCCTGGCCGGTCCCAAACGCCCGCAGGACCGCATCCTGTTGACCGAAGCCAAATCAACCTGGCAAAGAGACATGCAGGTATTTGTCGAAGGACGAACGGGCGAAGGCCGGGCCGACGTCGAGTACAACGGCGAGCAGTTTGAACTGGAAGACGGCGCCGTCGTCATCGCCGCAATTACATCGTGCACCAATACCTCCAACCCCGCCGTGATGCTGGGTGCGGGCCTGCTGGCCCGCAACGCCGCAGCCAGGGGATTGTCCGCGAAGCCGTGGGTTAAAACATCCTTGGGCCCGGGTTCACGCGTTGTGACCGATTACCTGGTGGCGGCTGGCGTGATGGAAGACCTCGAAGCCATGGGCTTTTACGTGGTCGGCTACGGCTGCACCACCTGTATCGGTAATTCCGGCCCCCTGCCCGGCCCGATCGGCGATGCCATTCGCGCCAATGACCTGGTGGCCTGCTCGGTACTGTCCGGCAATCGAAACTTCGAGGGTCGCATCCACGCCAATATCAAGATGAATTACCTGGCGTCACCGCCGTTGGTCGTGGCCTATGCCATTGCCGGTAACCTGAACATCGACATTACGCGGGAACCGCTCGGTAACGACCCCGATGGCAACCCGGTGTACCTGCGTGATATCTGGCCGACCAGCCATGAGATACAGCAGTGTGTTGCACAAAACGTCACGGCTGACATGTTCAAGAAGAGCTACAGCAGCGTGTTTACCGGTGATGAACGCTGGCAGGCGGTTGCCTCCCCGGTGGGCGAGATGTTCGACTGGCAGGAGGACTCAACCTACATCCGCAACCCGCCCTATTTCGAAGGTATGACCATGGATGTACCGGAGGTTACGGATATCCGCGGCGCACGCTGCCTGGCGCGTTTGGGCGATTCGATTACCACCGACCACATCTCACCGGCGGGTGCGATCGCCGAGGATTCCCCGGCAGGTGATTACCTGAAGTCCAAGGGTGTACCGAAGGCGGAGTTCAATTCCTATGGCTCACGCCGCGGCAACCACGAAGTGATGATGCGTGGCACCTTTGCCAACGTGCGTCTGCGTAATCAACTGGCCCCGGGAACCGAGGGTGGCTGGACGACGTTCCAGCCCGGTGGTGAACAGACGACCATCTTTGACGCCTCCATGCGTTACCGGCAGGCGGGGACGCCGCTGATCGTGCTGGCGGGTACCGAATATGGCACCGGCTCATCACGTGACTGGGCTGCCAAGGGCACGCAGTTACTTGGTGTGAAAGCCGTCATCACGGCAAGTTTCGAGCGTATCCACCGTTCCAACCTGATCGGCATGGGTGTGTTGCCTCTGAACTTCATGGATGGTGAAAACGCCGATACGCTGGGTCTGGATGGTACCGAGAGCTTCGATATCGAAGGCCTGGGTGATGGCTCCGCGAAACAGCTTACGGTAACGGCCACTGCCGCCGACGGCAGCAAAACGCAGTTCCAGGCCCGCAGCCGTCTGGATACGCCCAAAGAGGTGGAGTACTACCGTCACGGCGGTATCTTGAACTACGTGCTGAGGCAGTTGGCAGCCGAATGAAGAGTCCGGACAGGAGCACGGTATCGCGGCTGGATGCGCTGCCAAATGTCGGTCCGGCAACAGCGCGTGATTTGCAAAAAATCGGCATCAGCCATCCGGGTGATTTGATCAGTATGGATCCGTTCCAGATGTACGATGACCTGTGTACCAGGACCGGGGTCCGGCAGGACCCCTGCGTGCTCGACGTATTCATCTCGATGGTGCATTTCATGGAGGGCGGCGAATCCGCTCCCTGGTGGTCGTTTACCGCGGAGCGGAAGAAGTTGGTGGCGCTGCAGGAACGTGGGAAATAGCGTTTACGGTAAATGACATGGCAAAAGTCTACCTGTTCGACTGGGGTGATACGCTCATGGTCGACCTGCCCGGCCAGGCTGGGAAGATGTGCGACTGGCCGGAAGTAAAACCCGTGGACGGCGCTGCGGAGACGCTTGCCCACCTTTCCCAAACAAGCAAAATTTATGTTGCGACCAACGCAGCCGAATCCGGCGTCAGCGACATAGAATACGCATTTGAGCGTGCTGGCTTGTCACAATTTATCACCGGGTATTTTTGCAGGGCCAATCTTGGCGTCGCCAAGGGCACACCCGATTTCTACCTAGCAATTCTGCGACCAGCTGGGGGTCGAGGCGCGCCAGGTCAACGATGGTGGGTGACTCGTACGATAACGACATAGCGCCGGCCTTACAGGCGGGCCTGTCCGCGATCTGGCTTAAGCCCGGTGGCGGTCACCGGGAAAGCGAAACCAATCTTCACATTGTCAGTAGTTTGCGCGAGCTTTAAATCATAGGAGCGGCCTCTGGCCGCGATTATCCACAAGGCTGCGCCGGGTTTTCCTTCCCGGGACACGCTTAAACCATCTGACGCCAAGATGGAGGAAATGCAGGGGATTGCGGGAACAATCCCGCCATGGGCGCTCGATGTCGTATCCCGACGAATTACGGTCCCGGGTAAGGAATGCCCCGGCACAGGTTAGTGGGCAATTCCAGCATCCTCCTTGACCCTTAATCGCGACCGGCTTCGCCGGTTGCTCCTACAAGAAAGAGCCCGGTGGTTTGCCGGTGTGGGCGACATTAGAGCGCCGCACCGAATCCTGAGAGTCGGTAGCGGAGAAATGTGCGGGATGCACATTTCAGGCCGACCAGGACAGGATGTCCTGTAAGGCCGGCCGCGTGAACGACTCGAAGGAGAGGGAAACCCGAAGGGCTGCGGGGCCAGGAGCTCACACCAGTAAGCTACCGGGCTACTGATTAGCCCTACTCTGCCGTCTCTGGCACGCCTTCGATTTCTCTGAGTGCCTCGTGATCCTTGGCGAGCAGCGAGTACATGACCGGTATCACGAACAGGGTAAACAATGTGCCCACGCTCAGACCGACTGTCACAACCACGCCGATGTTGTTGCGTGATACCGCACCTGCGCCGGTGGCCAACACCAGCGGCATGATCCCGAGCACCATGGCGGCCGTGGTCATCAGCACCGGGCGCAGACGCATTGCGGCAGCCTGCTTGACGGCCTCGACCTTGTCCAGCCCCTGCCTTTGCAATTGGTTGGCAAACTCGACAATCAGGATTCCGTGCTTGGAGATCAGCCCAATCAGGGTGATCAGCCCGACCTGGGTGTAAATATTCAGCGTCGCAACGCCCAGGAACAGCGGGATCATTGCGCCGAATATCGACAGCGGCACCGTGATCAGCACGATGAACGGGTCGCGGAAGCTCTCGAACTGCGCAGCCAGCACCAGGAAGATCACGACCAGCGCCAGCACGAAAGTCGTCATCAGCGCAGAGCCTTCCTCCTCGAATTGCCGGCTCTGACCGCCGTAATCATGCATGAATCCGCTTGGTGCAACTTCACGCAAGGCGGTCTCAAAGAATTCGTGGGCGTCCGCCACCGTGGCGACACCCGGCATCGGCATGGCCTCGATCGTAGCGGAGTTCATCTGCTGGAATTGCGTCAGGTCATTGGGTATGACTTCCCGCTCGATGCTTGACCACGGTTGATAGCGGAATCTGGTTCCCGCTCCGGGTCGCCACGTACAGTTCGGAGATAGCTTCCTGCGTCTGTTGGAAATCCCGGTCAGCCTGTGGCACGACCTCGTAGCTGCGGCCATTGATATCGAAATAATTGGTGCGGAAATCACCCATCTGGGTGGCCAGGATGTTGCCGATATCGCGCATGCTGATACCGAGTTGCCCGGCCTTGGCGCGGTCGATCAACACGTTGACCTGGGGCTTGTTGATGCGCAGGGTGTTGTTGACCATCATGAACAGGCCGCTCTGCAGGGCTTTTTGACGAAGCTCCTCGGCCACCACGTACAGATCAGCATGGGCCATGGTCGTCGTGATGACGAAGTTGACCGGCATACCCATCGGCGTACCGGGCAAGGTGGGCGGATTGAAGGAAAAGGCCTGCAATCCGGCGATGCCGGACAGTTGGCCTTGCAATATGGGCTGCACCTCCACCTGGCCACGTTCGCGCTGGCTCCAGGGCTTCATGACCAGGCCCGGCTATGACGTTGTTCTCGGTCGGAAACCCGGCAATGACGAAGTCCTGCTCGTACTCCGGCAGGGCCCTGAAGATTTCCGACATCTGCTCCGCGTAGGTTTGCACGTATTGCACGCTGGCGTTGTCCGGGGCGATGCCCATGTTCATGATGAAGCCCTGGTCCTCGACCGGCGCCAGTTCTGATTGCGTCATGCTGAACATGACAAAAATGGCCGCCAGCAGGATCACCGCCCCGGCAACGATCGCGGGACGCAGATAATTCAGCGTGTAATCGAGCATCTTCTGGTAGGTGCTTTTCAGACGATTGAATATCACGTCGATCTTATGCTCCAGCCAGCCCATTTTCGAGCGTCTGTGCAGCAGGTTGCCGCTCATCATCGGAGACAGGGTCAGTGCGATCATGCCCGAGATCAGTACCGCACCGGCCAGGGTGAATGCAAATTCGCTGAACAGGGTACCCGTCATGCCGCCCATAAAGCCGATCGGCGCGTACACCGCTGCCAGCGTGATCGTCATGGCAATGACCGGCATGGCGATTTCCCTGGCGCCGGCAATCGCCGCCTGCATTGGGCGCAAGCCCTCCTCGATATGGCGGTGCACGTTCTCGACCACCACGATGGCGTCATCCACCACCAGCGAGATCGCCATCACCAGCGCCAGCAGCGTCAGCAGGTTGATGGTATAGCCCATGGCCAGCATGAACAGGCCGACTCCAATCAGGGACAGAGGAATGGTCACGACAGGTATCAGCACCGAGCGGACCGAGCCCAGGAACAGGAAGACCACCAGCAAGACGATCACGGTGGCTTCAAACAGGGTCTTCAATACCTCGTTGATGGATTCTTCGATATATTCGGTCGCGTCATATGCCATGTGCTGGTTCAAACCGGTCGGCAGGTCCAGGGCAATTTCCGGCAATTTTTCGTGTACGGCGTGGGCGACGTCCAGCGGGTTGGCGCTTGGGGTGACCTGGATGCCGAGGTACACGCTGGGCTTGCCCTCGTAGGTGACGATGGCGCGCTCGGTATTGGACGACAGCTCGATACGTGCAATGTCTTCCAGCCTGACCACCGTTTGGCCGTCACTTTTAACCGCGATTTTGGCAAAGGACTCCTCGTCCTGCAGCGAAGTGCTCGCACGGATCGGTGTCACGGTGTAGCTGTTGCGCAGTTCGCCGGCCGCAGACTGGAAGTTATTGTTGACCAGTGCCATGTTGACGTCGTTTGCGCTGACATTGAAAGCCCGCATCCTGGACGGGTCCAGGAAAATGCGCATGGCCCAGTCCTTGGCGCCTAGAATCTGCGCCCGGGACAGCCCTTGCACTTCCGCCAGCTTGGGCTGCACCACGCGCCGCAGGTAATCGGTGATCTGGATCTCGTTCATCGTCTCGCTTTCATAAGCGAGATACATGATAGAGTCATCATCAGCCATCGACTTGCCGATCACCGGGTCGGTAATATCAGTTGGCAGCCTGCCCTGCACCTCGTTGACCTTGTTCAGCATTTCCGCCATGGCGGTGTTGGCATCGTATCCCAGTTCCAGCACCACCGTGATCATCGAGATACTGGGACGCGAACTGGACCTGATGAAGTCGATGCCCTCGACGCTGCTGATGCTCTCCTGTATCGGCGTGGTGACAAAGCCCTGGACCAGTTCGGCATCGGCGCCCGGGTAGGCAGTGGTAATGGTCAGCTGGCCGATCTCCATATCCGGGTATTGCCGGACCTGCAGGTCCATGAAGGCGCGCGCGCCAAAAACCAGTAATAACAGGCTCAGAACGATCGCGAAGACCGGCCGGTTGATGAAGAAGTCGGTAAATTTCATTATTGAACCTTATTGAACCTTCAACCGCTGTTGGTCATTCACGGTCACTGGCGCGTTGTTCGTGAGCTTGTTGGTGCCCGCCTGCACGATCAATTCGTCACCTGCCAGGCCGCTCAGTATCTCGATCAGGTCGCCGCGTTGCTCACCGGTGGTCACCTGTATGCGTTGCGCGATGGTCTGGCCATTCTCATCCTGCTTGACGACAAACACGGCGTCACCAAACGAACTGAAGACAATCGCGGTGGCCGGCACTAACAGCCGCCCGGTCGGTTCTGCGAGCACGAGATGGATCTCGGCGTACATGCCGGGCAACAGCAGCCCCTCCTCGTTCACCAATTCGGCGCGCACACTGATATTCCGTGTTGCCTCGTCAACCTTGGCTTCGATGGCCCTGACCTCGCCCGTGAACGTCATGCCGGGGTAGGCACTGACCCTGAACTGCACCTCGAGACCCGGGTTGGTTTCCGGAAAATAACTTTCCGGTACGGAAAAATCGGCGTACAGAACGCTGTCGTCCTGCAGGCTGAAAAGTTTGGTGCCAGGTGATACGTATTGTCCCTTGCTGACGTTGCGGATACCTAAGCACCCCGCTGAACGGCGCCCGGATATTCTTCTTGGCGATGCGCGCCCTGACCTGCGCCATATTGGCTTGCGCGACCTGCAGGGTCGAGCTGGCGTCATCGTATTCACGCTGGGATGCGGTTTGCTTCTCCCACATGCGCCTGGTGCGATCAAAATTGGCCTGTGCAAGGACTTCCTGGGACTGCAGGGCGACGAGGTCCGCCTGCTCCACGTCATCGTTGATGGATACCAGCAGGTCACCGGCTTCAACCTGCTGTCCGGAAGCCGCGTGGATCGTCTCGATCACACCCTCGACTTCGTTTTTGAGGTCGATGCCATCGCGTGCGGTTAATGTGCCCACCGCGGCAACCCGTGTCTGCCACATCTCGTGCCTGACTTCGGCCGCTTCAATGTTGGCAGCGGGTCTTGTATTCCCAGCCATTGAGGCCATGGCAAGCTGGATTTGCTTGTATTTAATGAATGCAGGGCCTGCCATTAACAACAAGAGTGCAGCGAGGAAAATAATTGTGCGTTTAGCCATCTGTATCAATCCGAATTGGTCTGCCGGTTACGACTGGCGAGGATATATCGGGCCAGGTAACCATGGATGTAAAGTACACCGGATAGTTTACATTTGTAATTTTAAAATGTAAACTGCTCGGTGTAATTTAATTGATTCAGGTCAACTCAGGACCATTGAAAATAGCGACACAATCGTGAAGAAATTAACCGAAATAAAACGTGCAGATATTATCCAGGCCGCCAAGGATGAGTTCCGGGATAGTGGTTTTGCCGCGACCAGCATGGACCGGATCGCCGAGGTTGCCGGGGTATCCAAGCGCACCGTCTACAACCACTTCGATAGCAAGGAAGCGCTGTTCAAAGCCGTGGCCCAGGATATGTGCAATATCTTCCAGCGTGTATCGGAGTATCCATATGAAACCGGTACGCCATTGAGGAAGCAATTGGAAACCATCGCCACGCGCCAGATGGAGTTGTTTTGCTCGGAGCGTTTCCTGCGCCTGTTCAAGATGTTGACTGCGGAGGCACTTGCCGCACCTGAACTCACGCGCCCCATTCTGGAAAATCTGGAAAAGGAAAGCATCGGCCTGGTCGGATGGATCAGTGCAGCTGCCGAGGACGGTAAGCTGGAGGTCGCAAATCCGGTGTGGGCGGGGAGACACTTTATGGCTCTGCTCGAAGCCTTCACTTCATGGCCTTATCTGTACGGCCTGGAGCACGTGCAGGAAGAGACGCAGAGAAAGCAAGTCATTGAATCGGCCCTGGATATGTTTCTGGGTTATTACGCAACCGATGCCTGAGGTGCACTGCTGATGCCTGAACGACGCGTCACGCTGAACATCGAAAATGACATCGCGTATGTCACGCTGAACCGCCCGCACAAGCGAAACGCGCTGGACATGGCCATGTTCACGGCCATCGACAAAATCTCCCGGCAATTAAGGAAAGATCGTACCATCCGTGCCGTCATCGTTCAGGGTGCGGGCGAGGATTTCTGTAGCGGCCTGGACGTCAAGTCCATGATGAATTCAAAAGCGGCCGCCCTCTCGCTGATGTCCAAATGGCTGCCCGGAAACTCCAATAAGGCGCAGCGCGTGTCCACCAATTGGCGGAAGATTCCAGTGCCGGTCATCATGGCCATTCACGGCAGATGCTGGGGTGGAGGCCTGCAGATCGCGCTGGGTGCCGATTTCCGTATCGCCACGCCTGATGCGTCCTTATCAATCATGGAAGGCAAATGGGGCCTGATCCCGGACATGGGTGGCAACCTCGCGTTGCGGGAAATCGTTTCGAAAGATACTGCCCTGAAATTGGTCATGACGGCTGAAACCCTCAGCGCCCAGGATGCCCTGAATTGCGGGTTGATCAGTGCGGTGAGTGACGACCCGTTGCAGGAAGCCATGCATCTTGTTGCAGCAATCTCCGGGCGTTCACCCGATGCGGTTGCGGCAGTCAAAAAGCTGTACCAGGGTAACTGGTTCAAATCAGAGCGACGGATGCTGGCCAGGGAGACCTGGTACCAGGTCAGAATGCTGCTTGGCAGGAACCGCACCCGCGCGCTTAAAAGACAGCTAAAACCCGATCAGGAAACCCCTTACCTACCGCGCAGGAAGTGGTGATGAAAAAAATTGCCGCAATCATCATCATCGTCATCTTTGCCTTGTATGCTTGGGACTACCTGGGGTTGGGCGAGCAACCCGGTTCTCCGGGCTCAAATGCCGGTTCTGCTTTGGCGCAGGCATACGAAAACCAACAGAGTGATATTCAGGTCAGGGGTGAAGGAGAGGTTCTGAAAGTTCTTTCAGACGATAACGACGGCAGTCGTCACCAGCGTTTTATCCTGAAGGTGGGGCCAGAGCAAACTGTACTCGTGGCGCACAATATTGATCTTGCCCCCAGGATAGCTTCGCCAAGGCCGGGGGATACCGTCGAGTTTTTTGGCGAGTACGAGTGGAACGCCAAGGGTGGTGTGATTCACTGGACCCACCACGACCCACAAGGCAGGCACGTATCGGGCTGGTTAAAGCACCAGGGGAGAACCTACCAGTAAAGCAGCGCTCCCCTATTCGATCTCGATCACGGCCGGAATATCGGGCAGCTGAATTGGCTCCCAGTCGGCCCTGGTCAGTTGCCAATCACCGCCATCGCGGTACCAGTCGGTTACAACTGCGAATACCCGGCCGCTTTCCGGCAACATGCCGCCACCACCGGTGACCAGCAAGTTAAAATTTGCCGTAGCCTGGCCTTCACCGGTTTCCCGCACATGAATGGGGAAAAACTGCGCCTGCAGACGGCGGTGCTGGTTCATCTGGAAAATCATGAAGCGATGAAACGCACGTCTGTCCATACTGCCTGACTGTCCTGCAAAAGTATCGGCTACGTAGGTCATGAATTCGAAATGCTCACCGGACTCTGCAGCAACTTCCATGTTCCGCAAGGTGGCTATTACCTGTTGTTCAACAGTGAGCTTGTCACCGCATGAAACCAGCAACAGGCTGGTCAATACGGTCGCGAGAATTGGTTTCATCAACTGTCTTTGTCTTCGTCGAGATAACGCTCCAGCAAATGGCTCGCGACCACGATCAGGTCGTGTTCGGTCACCAGGCCGATCAGCTTGCCGTCATCCACCACCGGCAGGCAGGCAACCTGTGCGCGGCGCATCAGGCGGATGGCCTCGACGGTGGTGGCGTCGGAGTTCACCGTGACCGGGTTGCGGGTCATGACTTCGCGTACCGTGACCTTGTGCTCGCCGCCGACCCGGCCGGTCGCGACAAGACGCAACAGCGCCCGGTGTGACAACAGCCCGACCAGTTCGCCATCGTCACCCTCGACGGGGATGTGGCGGATATGCCGCCAGTCCATCAGGGTCGCGGCAAAGTCCACGATATCATCGGGCCGCACGGTGAACAGGTCGGTCGCCATGAACTGGGATACGGTCATGTAACTGTCGCGCCAGTCCTCGTATTCACTGAACTCTGCCAGGCCCCAGTCCGAAATCGGGCGCCCCGTGGATTGCTGGTCGATCATATTGCTGACCAGGCAACGCAGACGCAGGTCATGGGTACCACGATCTTTCATGGCGGCCAGGGATTCCAATGCCCAGCGAGCCCCGTTGCGTCGTGTGGCCACGCGGTCACGGATGATACCGAGGTAACGGCCGATATCTTCCTGGTTGAGCTCGTACTTGTTCAGGCCGTGCTCCGCCAGCGGCAGCAATTCATTGAGGATCAGCTCCCGGGCGGGCATATGCGTATCACCAAACCAGTTCATCTGCGCGCGGATGCCGTCGCGGGCTGCAGCCATGAAGTTGGCCTTGACGTCGGCGAAGGTGATCACATCGCGTACGTCCGGATACTTATCTGCCATGCCGGCCATCATACCGACGAAGAATGCCAGGTTGGCGATCTCGTCAATGACGGTTGGACCGGACGGGATGACACGGTTTTCGATGCGCAGGTGCGGGATACCGTTGTGCACGCCGTAACAGGCCCGGTTCCAGCGGTACACGGTTCCGTTATGCAGGCACAGGGCCTTGAGTTGCGGTGCGATGCCCTGCGCAACCATGGCCAGCGGGTCGTCCTCCGTCTCGGTGGTCAAAATGACCCGGAAGCGGGCGATATCCTCCTTGAAGATCTCGGTCACGCAGTCGTTGACCCAGTGGTCGCCAAAATGCACCCGGGGCTTCAAGCCACGGGTCTGGTGGGCCTCGGAACGCGCATCCACCGAGTATTCGAAAACCGAAATACGTGTCTCGTGCCAGAGACGTTTACCCAGCAGTATGGGCGAGTTGACCGCCGCTGCGAGCAGTGGACCGGTGACGGTCTGCGCAATGTTGTAGAGACGTGCAAAATCATCCGGGCCAACCTGGAAGTGCACCTGGAAGCTCGTATTGCAGGCTTCCAGCATCAGGTTATCGTGCTTGACCGTCAACTGGTCGATGCCATTGATGGTGAATTGCAGGTCATTGCCGCGCAGGGCCATAACGGCGTCGTTTAGCGCGTAATAGCGCGGGGTCGGGACCATGGACTCGAGGCTGAGGTCCTTTTGCGTAATGGTAGGCAGGATGCCCACCAGCACGATCTCACTGTTGCAGGCTTGCGCGGCCACCCGGGCCTTTTTGTACACTTCCTGTGCCTCGGTTTCCATTCGGCTCAGGCAGTCGGAGTGAAATTGCTGCACGGACAGATTGGCCTCGATATTGAACAGACCCAGCTCGTGTGTGAAGCGGTCGTCATCGAGTTGTTTAAGCACATCCAGTGCGGTCAAGGCCGGTTGCCGTGCCTGGTTGACGAGGAACATCTCCTGTTCCGCGCCGATGCGGCTGACACCGCTTTCGACCATACCCTTTTCGAGCATCAAATCCAGCGCCCGCACCTCATCGAGCAAGGATTTCATGAACGCCTGGCGAGCGGTCTCGTCAGCAAATTCTTCGATATTATGTTCACCCATCCGGCGTTGCCCTGGTTAGCTCTCCTTGCCTGATAATAAACACAGCCCATCAGCTCAGCAAACAAAAACTGCAAAAACAACTGCGCGCAGTCATTTATCATGCAAAAATAAAGGGCAGAAAAAAAAATGACATCGTGACTTTAGTGATCACTTCAAAGAGGCCCCTATGATGATAGAAAAACCATGGCTAAACAGTTATGCGCCGGGCGTGCCGGCACATATCGACCTCGACGCTTACCATTCGCTCGTTGATGTATTCGAGGAGAGTTGTGAAAAATACAGCGATCGCGTGGCTTATCACAACATGGGCGCTGAACTGAGTTTTACCGAACTCGAATATCTGACCAGAAATTTTGCTGCAAGCCTGCAGGACATGGGCTTGCAACAGGGTGATCGTATCGCCTTGATGATGCCTAACCTGCTGCAATACCCGGTCGCGCTGTTTGGTGCATTGCGCGCCGGATTGATCGTGGTCAATACCAACCCGATGTACACCGCACGTGAATTGCGTCACCAGTTGCTGGATTCGGGCGCCAAGGCCATCGTGGTGGTGGAAAACTTTGCCTCGGTGCTGGAGAAAGTACGTGACGAGGTGCCGCTGGAGCACGTCATCACGACCTCCGTGGGTGGTCTGCTCGACTTCCCGAAATCGATGCTGGTCAACTTTGTATTGCGCTACGTCAAGAAAAAAGTCCCGGCCTGGAAACTGCCTGGCTCCATCCGCTTCAAGGATATGCTGGAAAAGGGCGTCAAACTGCCACTGCGCCCGGTCAACATTGCCACCGAAGATGTCGCATTTTTGCAATACACTGGTGGCACCACGGGTGTGGCCAAGGGCGCCATGCTGACGCACCGCAATATCATTGCAAACCTTTTACAGGCGCGGGCCTGGCTGGCAAACCTGGACACGGATGAAGAGATCATTATCACGGCACTGCCGCTCTACCATATCTTTGCCCTGACGGCGAATTGCCTGGTTTTCCTCTACCTCGGCGGCACCAATATCCTGGTGACTGATCCGCGCAATATGCCGGCTTTCGTCAAGGAACTGGGCCGTCATCAGTTTACGGCGATAACCGGGGTCAACACGCTGTTCAATGCCCTGTTGCACACAGATGGTTTTGCGGACCTGGATTTCAGCAACCTCAAATTAACCCTGGCCGGCGGCATGGCCTTGCAAAAAGCGGTGGCCGAGCACTGGAAACGGGTAACGGGTGTAACCTTGCTTGAGGCATACGGCCTGACGGAAACATCGCCGGCAGCTTGTATCAATCCCATCAATCTTGCCGATTACAATGGCTTTATCGGCCTGCCCATTTCCTCGACCGAAGGCGCCATCAAGGATCCGGAGGGCCGGTTTTTGCCCGTCGGCGAAGTCGGTGAGTTGTGTATTCGCGGACCGCAAGTGACCAAGGGTTACTGGCGCCGTCCTGAAGCCACCGCCGAGGTGCTGGATGCAGACGGCTGGCTGCACACGGGTGATATTGCCTTGATGAACGAAGCGGGTTATTTCAAAATCGTGGACCGCAAGAAAGACATGATCCTGGTCTCGGGTTTCAACGTGTATCCAAACGAGATCGAGGATGTCGTGGCCCAGCATCCCAAGGTGCTGGAAGTGGCCGCAATCGGTGTCCCGGATGAGAAATCCGGCGAGGTCGTCAGCCTGTTCGTGGTCAAGAAGGACCCAACGCTGACAAAAGACGAATTGAAGGACTTCTGCAAGGAAAACCTGACCGGTTACAAGCGCCCGCGTTACATCGAATTCCGCGAAGACCTGCCAAAGTCCAACGTTGGAAAAATATTGCGCAGGGAGTTGCGGGAAGCTTAATCCCGTCGATCATCAGGGCTTGTTGCGCTGCCGTGTACGGTGTGGCAGTTCCAATGCGTGTACGGCCTTGTCCTCACCATAACGCTGCTTGATTTCGTCCAGGGTCCTGTCCAGTGCTTTTTGCGCCGGGGTGTCGATACCAGCGCCGCTTTGACCCGGTTTCCAAACCCGTTAAACCAACTCCCAGCAAGCGCACTGGTGTGTTGTGGTGGTCCTGCAGCCAGGTGAGCAGCAATGCGCGGGCCTGCTTGAACACCACTTCCCTGCTGGCGGTTGGCGCTGCCAGGCTGCGTGCGCGGGTGATGGTTTTGAATTTATGGTCACGAACCTTGATCTGCACCGTGCGCGCCAGCAGACGCCTGCGCGCGCAAGCGTCCGGTTACGGAATCGACCTGGCGTTGCAATACCGCAAACAGCTGCCTGGGTACTCGGATATCCTGGTCAAAGGTTTCCTCCCGGCTGAGGGATTTGTCCGGCCGCCTGGGCAGCACTTCCCGTTCATCCTCGCCCCTGGCCAGCGCCTGGAAGTGTACGGTGCGATTGCCGAGCACCGTGCGCAAAACATCCGGATCGGCCCGGCGCAACTGGCCGATGGTCAGGATGCCGAGCTTGCGTATCTTTGGCAGGGTCCGCTTGCCGAGACCCCAGATGTTGTTGACCGGCATGGGATCGAGGAAGGTATGTACGTTGTCATGCGGCACATGTACAAAACCCCTGGGTTTCGCCAGGTCCGATGCAAGCTTGGCCAGGAACTTGTTATGCGCCATGCCCACCGAGGCATGCAGACCGGTGCGTTCCAGTATTGCGGCCTGCAAGTACGAACCGATGGTCTCGATGTCGCCCAGCAGGGCCAGGCTGGCGGTCACGTCGAGAAAGGCCTCGTCCAGCGACAGGCCCTCGATCTCAGGTGTAACTTCGTTGAAAACGCTGAAGACCTGCGCAGATATCTCCCGGTAACGGGCCATCCTGACCGGCCGGATGATCGCCTGCGGGCACAGGCGGCGTGCGCGTGACATGGGCATGGCGGAAAAGACACCGTACTTGCGCACTTCGTAGCTCGCTGCAGCAACCACACCACGCGGACCGGCGCCACCGACAACCAGGGGCTGGCCGCGGTAAGCGGGTTCATCGAGTTGCTCAACGGAGGCGAAGAAGGCATCCATGTCGACGTGGATGATGGCGCGTTCACGGCTTGCATTCTCTTGTGGTGTTGCGGTGGGGGTCACAGTGCAGTCATTATATCGGCATGACTACCAGTACCACAGAACGGAATGAAGTAACGCGGGACCTGTTGGCTGAATTCACAATCCTGCAACACGGCCATTACGCGAACCACGCAGCAATGGGCCCCTGGCCGCGATGCGCGGCGCGGGCCGTGCAGGCTTTTGCCCAGGAAAATGCCGAGGTAGCAGCAGTAAGTTACGGCCGGTGGCTGAAGCGCGAGGCGCAGTTAAGAGACATGCTGGCCGGCATGGTCAATGCAGCGTCAGCAGATGACATCGCATTGCTTAAAAACACCACCGAGGGCATCTGTACCGTGGCCAATGGCCTGGAGTGGCGCCGTGGTGACAATGTCGTGATCCCACGGGGTGAATTCCCGTCAAACCGCCTGCCCTGGTTGGCCCTGGAGCGATACGGGGTGGAATTACGCGAGGTGGATATACGGAGTACCCCTGAGCCCGAAAAGGCCTTGCTCGACCGTATGGATGCCAATACACGCCTGCTGTCGGTCAGTGCTGTGCAGTGGACGGATGGCCTCAGGCTGAAGCTGGAGCTGCTTGGTTCCGCCTGCAAGACAAACAGCGTGTTTTTCTTTGTGGACGCGATTCAACAACTCGGTGCCCAGCAGGTGGACGTGCAGGCCTGTGGTATTGATTTCCTCGCTGCCGATGGTCACAAGTGGCTGCTCGCACCCGAAGGTATTGCCGTGTTCTATTGCTCACAAAGCGCCCGCGCTGAATTGCAGTTGCAGCAGCATGGCTGGCACATGGTGGACGAGTCGCTGCGCTTTGATCGTGAGGATTGGCTACCGAGTGAATCAGCGGTGCGGTTCGAGGCGGGCAGCCCCAACATGCTTGGCCAGGTGGCCATGCATGCCTCGGTTGAGCTTTTGCAGGACGTAGGCATGGCGGAAGTCGAAACCCGGGTGGCGGATAATTCCCGTGTTTTGACGCAGGCGCTGATGGATATCGGTGGTGTTGAACTGCTGCGGCCGTATGATCCGGGCCGGGTTTCAGGGATCGTCAGTTTCCGCTTGCCAGGCCATGAGTTGCTTGATGTGCACCAGGCGTTGAAACGCGCGCAGATCACCAGTGCGGTACGTGGGAATGCGGTTCGTCTGTCGCCACATTTCTACCAGTCAGGTCAGCCACTGCAGCAAATGCTGGCGGTGCTGGAGACAACAGTTAAAGATATAATCTAAATTAATAAAAGCATATATCTAATTGATATACTTACATTGTGTGGGTACGTTTCTCGCCTTTCATTAGCTGGGCGAGATGGGATTCAATAACCGTTCTGGCATGTGCGCCATCTGACGTATCACCAAACTGGACACCGATCCCCGGACGCCTGTTGCCCTGTGAACCCGGTGGCGTGACCCACACGACCTTGCCCGGGATGGGCAGGCGTTCTTCCAGTTCCATGATCGTCAGCAGCAGGAACACTTCATCACCGAGCGCATAACGCTTGGTGCTTTGCACGAACAAGCCGCCGCCCTGGATAAAAGGCATATAGGCGCTGTACAGCGTTTGCCGGTCCTTGATTGAAAGTGAAAGTATTCCCTGTTGTGTCATGCCCTGCTCCTCGTTCCCTGCTTAATCTTAACAGCCCTTGTGCTGGGTCAGATAACCTGTTCTGCCCAGCTTATCAGCCACGCTTGTAACAGCAGGTCGCTGCGTACGGTTGTGGTTGCGAACTGCCGGTTGATATCGGCCTGTTTCTGTAATTGTAATAGAGATTTGCTGTCAAGTTGAATGTTTGCCGGTATCCAGTCCGGCGGCGCACCTCTCATGGTTGCCTTGATCACATCGCCGGTTAAGGCAGACAGCCAACGCCAGGTATTGGCCTGATCGAGTTTCTCCAACCGTGCAGCGGTGATGGAAGCGGAGCCCGGGCGGAGCAGCAAATCCGCCAGGCTTTCACGTACCTGTGTGTAGGCGTCCAGTTCCGGGGATTCAATGAACATCGCAGCTCGTAACGGGCTGCCACCGGCTGCATCGATAGCAGCGTTGGTCTCCGCAGTATTTTTGCCAGTGGTTTCCGTCAGCCATTTGCTGGCCAGCGCCCTGTCCGGCTGGTTGACGGAAATGACCTGGCAACGGCTGCGTATCGTGACCGGCAGCCTGCCCGGGCTGTCGGTTACCAGGATCAGTACGGTGTCGGCCCCGGCCGGTTCCTCGAGGCTTTTCAGCAGGGCGTTGACTGCCGACGGATGCATGCGGTCTGCCGGATTGATACAGGTGACCTTGCGCGCGCTGATCGAGGTGGTCAATTGCAACTGCTCGATCATGCGCCGTACCTGGTCCACGGTGATAACCGACCGCAGCAAGCCGGTCTTGGGATCGATTTCGAAGGTGATATCGATGAGTTCGGGGTGCGCGCCACCTGTCAGCAGTTGACAGGACCGGCACTCGCCACAGGCATATCTTTCATCGGCCCTGCACAGCAGTTTGGACACCATGGCGCGGGCCAGCGCCGTTTTGCCACAACCAGCTGGACCCTCGATGATCTGCGCGTGGGCCAGTCTGTCCATTTCCAGGCAACGTTCGAAAAACGCCCATTGCGTGTCAAGCCACGGGTACAGGGTGGTTTCCACGGTTGCGGACCGGGAACTCACAGGCCGGGCCCGCTCTTCAGTGCGGTTTCGACCTGCTGCCAAACCTGTTCTTCATCCTGGCTGGCATCGATAATGCGGAAACGTTCCGGGTGTGCTGCAGCCCGCTCGAGGTAGGCTTGCCTGACGCGCTCAAAAAACGCCACCGTCTCGGACTCGAAACGGTCTGCTGCACCACGCCCGGCGACCCGGATCATGCCCTGCTTGACCGGTATATCGAACAACAGCGTCAGGTCCGGTTGCAGACCCCGCAGCACGATATCCTCGACCTTGGCAACGGTTGCAGCACCCAGTTTGCGGCCACCACCCTGGTAAGCATAACTGGCATCGGCAAAACGGTCACATACGACCACGTGACCGGCATCCAATGCGGGGTTGATGACTTCCTGCACCAACTGTGAACGGGCCGCGAACATCAACAGCAGTTCGGCCATCGGGTTCAGACCGGCGTTACGGGTATCCAGAAGTACCTGGCGAACCTGTTCTGACACGGGTGTGCCACCGGGTTCGCGGGCTTCGACCACCGTTTTTCCCCGCTGTTGCAGCCACCCGACGATACGCTTGTTCTGCGTACTTTTTCCCGCGCCTTCTCCACCTTCAAGACTGATGAAAAAGCCCTGCATTACCGGCGTCATTGATTCTCACCCTTCGCGCTGGTTTTGCCCTGTTTGATCAACTGCTGTACCGCCTTGTTGTGTGCTTCAAGTGTACTTGAAAATGTATGGCCACCCTGCCCGTTTGCAACAAAAAACATCGCTTCGCCTGCGGCAGGATGTGCCGCTGCCCACAGGGACGCCTGGCCGGGCAAGGCGATCGGTGTAGGTGGCAGACCACGGCGGGTATAGGTATTGTATGGCGTGTCCTGCTTGAGATCGCGGCGCCGGATATCGCCCTTGTAGGACTCCCCCATGCCATAGATGACGGTAGGGTCTGCTTCCAGGCGCCAGTTTTCCGCGAGGCGCCTGACGAACACGCCGGCGATATCGGTGCGCTCAGCCTCCAGCGAGGTTTCTTTTTCGATGATGGATGCCATGGTCAACAGTTCGTACGGTGTTTCATATGGCAAACCGATATCACGTGTGGCCCAGGCATCCGCCAGGCTATTTTGCATGGCGTCGTGAGCACGTTTTAATAGCTGCAGGTCGCTATCACCCCGTACAAAGCTGTAGGTTTCCGGCAGGAACCAGCCCTCCGGGTTCGCGTTTGGCAAACCGGTCACAGCTTCGAGTTCAGGGATGTCTGTCAGCGTGTGCTGCAGAACGGGATCTCCAGCCAGGGCCTCGAGCAATTGGCTGACCGTCCAGCCTTCGATGATCGTGAAACGGTAAGAGATGACTTTTCCGGATGCCAACAAATCCAGCAAACCGGCTGGCGTGGTACCCGGTGGCAGTTGGTACTCACCGGTCTTGATGGTTACGCCGTGTAAGCGGTTCAGCAGCCGCCAGCGCCAGTCCAGGCGTGTAACACCCTGTTTTTCAAGCCTGGTCAATACCGCGCTCAGGCTGTCGCCTGCCTGTACGGTAAGGACCATCCCCTGCGGCCCTGTCTGCAATGGCGTGACGGAGAACTGGTGGTATTGTTGCCATATGCCGGCCGCCAGCGCCGTTGCAATCAGCAGCAGGAGCAATACGACCAGCCGCAGGCGTTTCATCCGTTCAACAGCCAGGCCTGTAGTTCACGGGTCGTGGGACCAATGTCGTAAACATGGTCATCAATCGCGGTCAGTGGAACGATGCCCCTGACGGTATTGCAGATGAACACTTCATCCGCGTCCCACAGCATGTCCACGTGGATGCGACGTTGTTCGCAACGAGGCGCGAAAGCGGCCAGGATCTGGCCACGCATGACGCCGCGCACACCGCAGCGATCCAGTCGCGGTGTCAGCAGGCGCTGGTCACAAACCAGGAAAATATTCGCCGCGATGGCGCTGATGACGTGGTCTTCCCAATCCAGCAAAACACCTTCGACCGCGCTGGATTCACGGATTTCCGCCGCAGCCAGTACCTGCTCGAGGCGGTTCATGTGTTTGATCCCGCCCAGGGCAGGCTGCAGGGCAAGGCGCAGTTCACAAACCTGTGCCTTGACGCCTTCGCGGGCGATCTCGGTGATCCCTTCAGGGTAGGCATGGGCGCTGATGATGCGCGTGCAGGTGCCATCCCTCGGAGGCGTGTAACCCCTGCCCCGGCCATCCCGGGTCAGGACGATCTTGACCACGGTATCACCGAGTCCGGCGCTGACGGTTTGTACCTCGCGCAGCAGCAATGCCTGGGGCGGCATGATCAGGCCCAGGCGTTCACATCCCAGGCCGAGACGATCCATGTGGGCCTGCCACCTCAACGGGCGGGTATTTTGCACCACCAGTGTCTCAAAGACGCCATCGGCGTAGTTCAGACCGCGGTTGGATGTGCGGATGAATTTGGAAATCTCACCGTTTACCAGGCACTCAAGCATGCTATGTCCTCAGCTCCATTCCGGAGTCTGCAGAGCCCAGGGCTCTGAGCAAACCACGGGCTTTGTCCTCTGTTTCAAGCACCTCGGCAGCCGGTTTTGAATCCGCGACTATGCCCGCCCCAGTGCGAAAACTGATTTGTCTGCCGTCGACCAACATAGACCGTATGAGAATATTCAGATCCAAACTGCCGTCAAGCCCCAGGTAACCCATCGAACCGGTGTAGTAACTGCGACCGTGTTGCTCCAGTTCGGCGATGATTTCCATGCATCTTACCTTCGGGCAACCCGTAATCGTACCACCCGGGAAAACAGCCCGGATGACATCGACCGGGGTTACGCCGGCACGTAACTGCCCACAGACATTCGATACGATATGATGAACATGTTCGTAGGACTCTACAACCATCAGTTCATCAACTTCAACCGAACCGGCCTGACATACCCTGCCAAGGTCGTTGCGTTCCAGGTCAATGAGCATGATATGTTCGGCACGTTCCTTGGGGTTTGCCAGCAGTTCGTTGCTCAATGCCACGTCTGAATGACGATCCGCACCACGGGGCCGGGTGCCGGCAATGGGCCTGGCCTGGATTTTGTCCTGCATGACATTGACCAGTCTTTCCGGCGACGAACTCATGAGTACCCGACCTTGCCAGTTCACCATTCCAGCGAATGGCGCAGGGTTGTTGAGACGCAGTGAGCGGTACAGGTCCGCAAAGCTGATCGCAGCCTCGAACTCACCCTGCCAACCCCGTGACAGGTTCACCTGGAATACATCACCATTGAGGATATATTCGTGAATTCTGGCGACCGCGTCCTCGAACTGTTGTGGCGGTTCCGGGGTCAGGCGGTTGAGCCGGACCGGGCCGGGGGCAGCTTCAACGGGCAGGTTTTCAATTTCGAGCAGCATTTGCTCGAGCAACGCCCTGCTTTCCGCCACCAGGTGTAACAGGCCCGGTTCTTCCGGCCTTTGGTAAACGGCACCGGGGCAACGGCTGGCAAAGGCAACCGGGAAGCCATCATCCGCAGGGGGATATGCTACCGTCGGTTCTATCTCGGCAGCCAGTTCGTAACCGAGGTATAAGAACCAGCCACCGACAAAAGGCCAAGTCTCATCGTGGGGTGTGGGTTGGGTTTCTCGCAGGTACCAGTCCTGCAGCCTGGAGAGAAAGCCAGGGCCCGAACCCGGGCCGGTGATACGGTTTTCATCGTGCAGGCAGAGTTGCTCACCGCCGGTCCGCAACAACAGGCTGAACTCACCGAGCGGACCCGGGGCGGCACTATCCAGCAAGTAGGGATACCGGTCTGGGTGCGCGGTGGCTATGCCAACAAGATCATGGGTGCAGACCAGAGAGTGCGTGTGCAAGACCGGTTTCAGTCGGTGAATTTACGGAATACGAGGCTGCCGTTGGTGCCCCCGAATCCAAATGAGTTTGAAACTGCTATGTTTACCCTCGATTCACGCGCCGTATTCGGCACGTAATCCAGGTCACAGCCCTCACCGGGATTTTCGAGGTTGATCGTGGGCGGGATGATTCCGTCGCGGATGCTGAGCAGGCTGAAAATGGCTTCCACGCCACCGGCCGCACCGAGCAGGTGACCGGTCATGGACTTGGTCGAGCTGATGGCCAGCTTGTGGGCGTGCGCGCCAAATACCGTCTTGGTCGCTATGGTTTCGGCCAGGTCGCCCAGTGGTGTGGATGTGCCGTGGGCGTTGATGTAATCAACATCCTGCGGGTTAATTCCGGCATCTTTAACCGCTTCGCGCATGCAGCGTGCGGCTCCGTTGCCGTCATCCGGCGGGGCCGTCATGTGGAAGGCGTCACCGCTCATGCCAAAGCCGATCAGCTCAGCCATAGATATTCGCACCACGGGCCTTTGCATGTTCAAGTTCTTCCAGCACCACCACACCGGCGCCGTTGGACAAAACAAATCCATCACGCCCCTCATCCCAGGGCCGGCTGGCGCGTTGTGGCTCGTCGTTACGGGTTGACATGGCGCGGGCCGAGATGAAACCGCTGATCGAAGTCGGCGTGGTGGCAAACTCCGCACCACCGGCAACCATCACGTCCGCATCGCCGTACTGGATCATGCGCATCGCGGAACCCATGTTGTGGGTGGCCGTGCTGCAGGCGGAGACGATGGCGATGTTCGGTCCCTGCAGGCTTGTACTTGATGGACAGGAAGCCGCCGATCATGTTGATGATCGAGCCGGGAATGAAAAACGGGCTGACCTTGCGTGGGCCGTGTTCGAGGTAGGCTTCGGTGGTGTCCTCGATGGTTTTCAGACCACCGATACCGGAGCCCAGCGCACAGCCGATGCGTTCAGGGTTGTGCGTGGAGTCTTCATCGAGCAAGCCCGAATCGGTCAGTGCGTCCACGGCCGCTGCAAAGCCGTAGTGGACAAAGGTGTCCATTCGTTTGGCTTCGCGTGGCGCAAGGTAGTCGTGTGACCTCGAAACCCCTGACTTCCCCGGCAATGCGGGTTTTCATATGGTTGGCGTCGAACGAGGAAATCGTATCGATACCGCTGCGGCCATTGCAGATGGCATCCCAGGCGGTATCAATGGTATTGCCTACAGGCGAGACAATTCCCATTCCCGTAACAGCCACGCGACGTTGCGACATTTACATAACCTCGTTTTTGATAGCCAGAACGAATCACGGCCGGCGAATGGCCGGCCGCAAACGTTTATGACATGTGTTCAGTATCAGCTTTGGTTGGAGTTGACGTAGTCAATAGCCTGCTGAACACTGGTAATCTTTTCCGCATCTTCGTCAGGGATTTCACACTCGAACTCTTCTTCAAGCGCCATAACAAGTTCAACGGTATCCAGCGAATCCGCGCCCAGGTCGTCTACAAAAGATGCATTGGCGGTAACTTCGTCTTCTTTAACCCCAAGTTGCTCTACAACAATCTTTTTAACGCGTTCTTCAATACTGCTCATTTTTTAATGGATCCTTAAAGTGTGACACAAGAGACGCAATTTTAAAGAAACTGCGGCAGTTGTGCCAGTCCTGTGCCCGATTTATACGTCGTTACCGGGCATTTTTACTATACGTCACCGTATGTTACACGTATGACGCGCGATGAAACCGCTGCGCGGTTCCGTAATATTCAGGTTACGTACATACCACCATTGACGTGTATGGTCTGCCCCGTGATATAAGCCGCCGCGTCCGATGCCAGGAAGTTCACGGCCTCCGCAATGTCATCTGCTTCGCCCAGGCGGTTCAAAGGGATGTCCTTCAACATGGCCTCACGTTGCGCATCACTCAGTTCGCGGGTCATGTCGGTGTCGATGAACCCGGGCGCAATCACGTTCACGGTAATGCCGCGGGAACCAACCTCACGCGCCAGCGATCGTGTGAAGCCCATCATACCGGCCTTGGCCGCCGCATAATTGGCCTGCCCCGCGTTACCCGTTGCACCGATGACCGAGGCGATACTGATGATGCGGCCGTGGCGCGCTTTCATCATGCCTCGCAGACAAGCCTTGGATAGCCGGTACACCGAGCGCAGGTTGGTATTGAGCACGGTTTCCCAATCGTCTTCACCCATGCGCATCAACAACTGGTCGCGGGTCACGCCGGCGTTGTTGACCAGGATGGTCGGTGTTGATGCCTGTCTGTTGATTTCCTTTAATGCCGCAGCGATACCATCGGCGTCATTGACGTTCATTACCAGTCCCGTCAGCCCTTCGATGCCACGTTGTTCAATCGCGTCAGCCCCGGCTTGTGTTGTTGCCGTGCCAAAAACCTGTGCGCCCTTGTTGGCCAGCATGTCGGCGATCGCTGCACCGATACCCCGGCTGGCGCCCGTGACCAGCGCGACCTGCCCTTGCAGACTGTCGTTCATTGCATTCCTCCGCCTCGATAAGCCAAATTAATATTTAATCAGTGCAGACGCCCAGGTGAAACCACCACCAAAGGCCTCCAGCAACAACATTTCGCCACGCTTGATTTTACCGGACTGCACCGCTGCATCGAGCGCCAGTGGCACCGAGGCGGCGGAAGTGTTGCCGTGCTTGTCCACGGTGACCACTACCTGGTCCATCGTCATGCCCAATTTTCTGGCTGTCGCCGAGATGATGCGGTGGTTGGCCTGGTGTGGAATCAGCCAGTCCAGCTCCGATTTGTCCATGTTGTTGTAGGCCAGTGTTTCATCCACGATGCGTCCCAGGGTGCGAACGGCAACCTTGAACACCTCGTTGCCCTTCATTTTTATGCATACACCGCCATGTTCTTCTGCTTTGAAACCCTTACCCACACCGACGTCGGCATAAAGCAGGTCACTGTGTCTGCCCGCAGAATGGATATGAGTAGAGAGGATACCCGGCTCATCGGCGGCCTCGATCACCACCGCTCCGGCTCCATCGCCAAACAATACCGCTGTACCGCGATCATTCCAATCCACCATGGCGGTTAATTTGTCAACTCCGATAACGAGTGCTTTCTTCACATCGCCACAACGTACGTACTTATCGGCAACAGACAATGCGTACATGAACCCGGAACAGGCCGCATTAACATCCATGGCTCCGCAATCCGGCAAACCCAGGCGTGCCTGGATCAAACAAGCGGTACTCGGAAATATCAGGTCGGGCGTCGTGGTACCCACTATTAACAGGCCAATCTCTTCCGGTTCGACTCCCGCTGCCTCCATCGCCCGTTGCGCCGCAACGACAGCCATGTCTCCGGAGGTCTCATCCTCACGGGAAATACGGCGCTCAGAAATCCCTGTCCGCTCCCGGATCCACTTGTCCGACGTGTCCAGTACTTTCTCAAGGTCAGCGTTGGTGACGATTTTTTCAGGCAGATAGCTGCCGGTTCCCATTATTCTTGAATATTTCAATTTTGTTCCTTCAGCATGACTATTGCGGATTCAGTGTTCCAGTAGTGAATGGCTGGTTCTTTACCAGCGCTGCACCAGGAGTCAATGGTTTGATTTTTTCCGGGATGCCGCATAAAAGGATTTCGAGGTCCAGTCAGGGGTATTCATATGTTTCAGTATATGTTTTTTAAGTATAGGCCCTAAAACAAGACCGCCGGCAGGTGCCCTGGAAGAGCTTCTGCCGGCGGCCTGTGTTCGAGTGCCGTTTAGAGAAGCTTACTCATTCTTCGTCGTCAAGCTCGACAACCGGCGTATCAATGACCTTCCGGCCCTTGTAGTAACCTTCAGGCGTGACGTTGTGGCGCAGATGCGTTTCACCGGTAGTCGGATCAACTGAAAGCGCAGGCGCCTTCAATGAATCGTGTGAACGCCGCATACCGCGTCGTGATGGGGTTTTTCGGCTCTTTTGTACAGCCATGATGTTTTACTCCTGATTTAAATACCTGGTTAATTCTGCCAAATTACTTGTCCTGCTTGAGCATATCCTGCAAAGCAGCAAAGGGGTTTTTCCTGTCCCCCGCCGGCGAGTCCGGGTCCTCTTGAACCTGACCACCGGTCGAATATTCAACTGGCTCCAAACCCGGTTTGCGCGGAATTTGCGGTAAACCGAGTAACAATTCATCTTCCACCAGGCTGGCGATGGCCAACCTGCCATTTTCTGTCTCCACCGGATCGTAATTGTCCGGTAAATCCTCCTGCCCGCTGCCATGTTCAATGACAGCCAGCACGGAAGTACGTTCCACCTGCTCATCGTACACTTCCAGGCTGGCCTGGCATACCAACGCCAATGCCGCGTTTACCTGCAACTCTATGATCACCCGTTTATCGAGGTCGGTCTTGAACGCCGCGACAAACGATGCTTCACCACCCGGCTTTGCCAAAAGCGGCGTCAGGCGCTTCATCCGCGCCAGTGGAATCGTGCCGCTGAACACGCGTTTACCCTCTGCGGCGCGCGCTGGCGAAATCCAGTCTGGATATTCCCGTGACATAGCTTCACAATTCCCGGTGACCCCGGTGGTTTTCCCGCTGCTACATCACGTACAGACTGAAAACCCCGGCACAAACTTTTCAATAAACAAAGATATTGAGCCAACCTAACCAACCATTTTACAACATATATGAATAACGAGTCACTACCTGCAACACTAATTCTTGCGTCAAACAGCCGATATCGCAGAGCCTTGTTGCAGCGCCTGGGTCTGCCCTTCGAATGGCATCCGCCCAAGGTAGACGAATCAGCCCTTGAGGGAGAGTCTCCCCTGGCGCAAGTGGAGCGTCTTGCAGCTGCCAAGGCCCGCGCCGTCGGCAGGGACTTTCCGGAGGCCGTGGTGATCGGCTCGGACCAGTTGGCGGTATTCGGTGGCCGGTCCGTCGGTAAACCCGGTGGCCACCAGCAGGCGATGCTGCAGCTGCAGTCTTTTAGTGGCCGGGTGGTCGAGTTCCTGACGGCAGTAACGGTTATCGCGCCAGCAACCGGGTTTGATGAAACCCACATGGACCGGACACTGGTCACCTTCAGGGAACTGGAGACTCCAGAGATCGAGCGTTACCTTGAAAAAGAGCAGCCATACGATTGTGCCGGCGCATTCAAGGCTGAATCGCTTGGTATTAGCCTGTTCAAGACGATCAGCAGCGAGGATCCGACCGGTTTGATCGGCCTGCCCCTGATCACGACAGCGGCCATGTTGCGCAGGGCCGGTTTTGCCTTGCCCTAGGATTGGGTACACAGGATGGGAATTCAGCGTCTGCCAAGACTTTGAGAGATGCCTTATTCACCTTTCACTTCTATAATGGTGCATTGATCGCCACAGCGGAAACCTGATGAACACAACAACATTTGAAGAGACCTCATTCAAGCACTGGCAACTGACCACGGATATCGATGGTGTACTGTGGTTGAGTCTTGACCGGCAGGGTGAAAGTGCCAACAGCCTGTCGATGGAAGTGCTCAGCGAGTTGGGCACCATCGTTGATAGTCTGGAAACGGATGCGCCCGCTGGCCTCGTGTTGCAATCCGGCAAGCCCGGTACATTCATCGTTGGCGCTGATGTGCGCGAGTTCGATGGCTATGACGATGCCGAGGCGGCCAGTGACGGTATCCGTCAAGTACACCGTTTGTTTAACCGCATCGAGGCCCTGCCCTTTCCCAAGGTCGTGATCATTGACGGGTTTTGCCTGGGTGGCGGCGTGGAGTTGTCACTGGCCTTTGATTACCGTATTGCAAGCGACGTGGAGCATACCCGTCTTGGATTCCCTGAAATCAAGCTGGGTATCTACCCGGGTTTTGGTGGCAGCGCACGCAGCGTGCACCAGATCGGGGCGAGTAACGCGATGCAGTTGATGCTCAGTACCCGCAACCTGCGACCCCGTGCGGCGAAAGGCATGGGCCTGGTCGATGAGCTGGTCGGCCCACACGGTTCGTTGCGCTGGGCTGCACGCAGGGCAATCAGGCAGAAGCGCAAGAGCAAGGGGCCCGGCCAGTTGACCCGTCTGCAGAATTTCGGGCCTGCTCGCAAGCTGATGGCGCGCATGATGCGCAAGCAGGTGGCGGCCAAGGCCAACCCGGATCACTACCCTGCCCCGTTCGAACTGATCGATGCCTGGGAGCAGCACGGTGACGACCGGCAACGGCTGATGGCCGAGGAAGTCGAACGTGTTGGCCGCTTGATTACCGGTGACGTGTCAAAGAACCTGCGTCGGGTATTTTTCCTGATGGAGCGGCTCAAGAACATCGGCAAGCAGTCCGACATCAAGGTTCGGCGTGTGCATGTCATCGGCGCCGGTGTCATGGGTGGCGACATCGCTGCGTGGTGCGTGCTGCGTGGCATGGAAGCCACCCTGCAGGACCGCGAGATGAAATACATCGAGCCGGCACTGGAGCGGGCCAAAAAACTATTCAAAAAGAGGCTGAAAGTGCGTAGCAAGGTCGAGGCTGCCGCCAGCCGCCTTGTGGCTGATGTCGAGGGCAAGGGTATCGCCAAGGCCGATGTGATTATCGAGGCCGTGTTCGAGGACCTGGATGTCAAGCGGGAAATTTTTGCCGATGTCGAGAAACGTGCAAAACCCGATGCGGTACTGGCCACCAATACCTCGGCGATCCCGTTGGCGGATATCGCCTCGGTGCTTGAAAACCCGTCCCGGTTGGTGGGCATCCATTTCTTCAATCCCGTGGCCATGATGCCGTTGGTCGAGGTGGTATACGACGAGCAAACCGAGGACAGCCAGGTTAAACAGGCGGCGGCGTTCTGTTCGGCGATCAGCCGCTTCCCGCTGCCGGTTAAAAGCACCCCGGGCTTCCTGGTCAACCGGGTACTGTCGCCATACATGGCCCGGGCGATGACCCTGCACCTGGAACGCGAAATACCGATCGAGGTATTGGACAAGGCGGCCAAATCCTTTGGCATGCCAATGGGGCCGGTTGAACTGGCTGACACGGTCGGACTGGATGTATGCATGAGCGTCGTCAAGCTGCTGGGTGGGGAGTCTGCTCAGAAAGAAGCAGCCCTGCTCAATGAAAAAGTCATTGCCGGGGAACTGGGCCGCAAGACCGGCAAAGGTTTTTACGTGTGGGAGAAAGGCAAGCCAAAACGGTCCGGTGCAGATCACGACCAGTATGCCCTTGACGAGATCACCGAGGCCCTGATGCAGCCCTACTTCGATACCTGCGAGGCCGCACTGGCTGACGGGATCGTCGAAGATGCGGATGTGCTGGATGCCGGTATGATCTTTGGCACTGGTTTTGCACCGTTCCGCGGCGGTCCGCTGCACTATCTGAAACAAAAGGGAGAACAGCAATGAATGGCTCATTACGCAAGGTAGCGATCGTCGGTGGCAGCCGCATTCCATTTTGCCGTTCCAATACCTTCTACGCCGACAAGAGCAACCTGGATATGCTCACTGCGTCCATCGATGCGCTTGCTAAACGCTTCGGTCTGCAGGGAAAACAACTGGATGAACTGATGGCGGGCGCCGTCATAACGCATTCCAAGGACTTCAACCTGGCCAACGAGGCCGTGTTATCCAGCAGCCTGTCCAACCTGACCCCGGGCATCACCCTGCAACAGGCCTGCGGGACCAGTTTGCAGGCAGCCTTGAGCCTGGCCGCTAAAATTGCCAGCGGCCAGATCGACAGCGGTATTGCAGCTGGTACGGATACGACCTCCGATGCGCCGATCGTGTTTGGCAAGAAATTTTCCAGCCGCCTGATCAAGGCCAGCCAGGCCCGGTCGATGAAACAGCGCCTGGGCGCTTTCAAGGGTTTTGGACCGGGTGAACTGAAACCGGTCATCCCCACCAACAGCGAGATACGCACCGGGCTTTCGATGGGTCAGCATTGCGAACGCATGGCACAGGAATGGGAAATTGAACGCGAGGCGCAGGACCTGCTTGCTTATGAAAGCCACCAGAAGGCGGCCGCCGCCTATGACGATGGCTTTTTCGATGACCTGGTGGTGAGCTGGGACGGTGTCGGCCGGGACAACATCCTGCGCCCGGATACCAGCCTGGAAAAACTGGCCACCTTGCGCACGGTGTTTGACAAGGGACCGAAGGGAACCATGAGCGCGGGCAACAGCACCACGCTGAGCGATGGTGCCGCGGCCGTGTTGCTGTGCTCGGAAGAATGGGCCGAGGCGCATGACCTGCCGGTGCAGGCCTACCTGCTAACCGGGCGTTCCGCCTGCGGTTGATTTTGTCAATGACGAGGGCCTGCTGATGGCGCCCACGGTGGCGGTTGCCGAGATGCTGAAACGTGCGGGATCTGACACTGCAGGATTTTGATTTCTACGAGATCCACGAAGCCTTTGCCGCCCAGGTGTTGTGTACGCTGAAGGCTTGGGAATCCGGAGACTACTGCAAGCAGCGACTGGGGCTGGAGAAAGCACTCGGCAGCATTGATCGCGAGAAAATAAACGTGAAAGGCGGCAGCCTGGCGCTGGGTCACCCCTTCGCGGCAACCGGTGCGCGCATCCTGGGCACACTGTCCCAGTTGCTGGCAGACAAGGGCTCGGGCCGTGGCCTGATCTCGGTGTGCACGGCTGGTGGCATGGGCGTCAGCGCGATACTCGAACGGCCTTAAAACAAGCCAGGGCCGGGATAGGTGCGAGCAAGTACGAATCGTGCCAAGCGGGAAAAGGAATCCCTGTTCCGACTGGTGCAATATGCGGGCTAGTCAGATTTAACCGGATCTTCGATATGTATGCCTGCCGCCTCGGCGGTATTCTGCATCAAGGTGGCGCGTGTAATCGGGCCGACGCCACCCGGCACAGGTGTGATCCAGGCGGCCTTCTTCATGGCCTCTTTGTAATCGATATCACCCACCAGTTTGCCGGAATCCAGCCGGTTGATGCCTACATCGATGACGATGGCGCCCTCCGCGACCCACTCTGCCTTGACGATACCGGGCTGACCGACGGCGACGATCAATATATCGGCCTGCCTGACAAAGGCCTCCAGGTCTTTTGTGAAACGGTGACAGGTGGTAACGGTCGCACCGGCGTGCAGCAATTCCAGGCCCATCGGACGGCCGACGATGTTCGAAGCACCGACCACGACACAGTGGTAACCCTTGGAGTCGATCCCGTAGTAATTCATCAGCGCCACTATCCCGCGTGCCGTGCACGGCCTTAAGCCCGGCTGGCGCAGCGCCAGGCGGCCCACGTTGAACGCATGGAAGCCGTCTACGTCCTTGCCGGACTTGATCGAGTTGGTGATCGCCGTTTCCTCGATCTGTGGCGGCAGCGGCAGTTGCACGAGTATGCCGTGGATGTCATCGTCGTGGTTTAAATCATCGATCAACCCGAGCAGTTCTTCCTGGCTGGTTTCAGCCGGCAGGTCGAAATCCCGGGCCTTGATCCCCGCCTTTACACAATCGTTACGCTTGGCGCGTACATAAATGGCTGAGGCCGGGTCGGAGCCGACCAGTACCACGGCCAGTCCGGGTTGTTTTCCACCAGCATTGACATGCGCTTCGATGGCGGTTCGTACGGACTGAAGGATGGCTGCATTGACCTCGTTACCATCGAGTATGGTCGCAGCACCGCTTGTTGGCTTTTCGTACACTGTGGTGTTCCGGTTACCAGGATATTTGTGTATTGTAACGGATAGCAGGCAGGAAAAGTTTTGCCGGTTTTTACGTCTTGATCAAGTAACCAGGGGAAGAGATATGAACGTATTTGAATATGTATTCGTAAACATAAACGGGGCCAGGATGCCGTTGTCCAACTGGCAGGGACAGCCGTTGTTTATCGTCAATACTGCCTCTGAATGCGAATTCACACCGCAGTATGTTGAACTGCAGCGCCTGTGGATGGATTACCGGCAGAGCGGCCTGGTCGTTATCGGCATACCCTGTGACGACTTCGGTCACCTGGAACCGGGTGATGAGGAAACCATCGCTGAATTTTGTGAAACCAATTACCAGATCAGCTTTCCCATGACCGGTAAATACAATGTCATGGGCATATCGGCGCACCCCATGTTCCACGCCTTGCGTGAAGAATTTGGTGACGACGCCACGCCGCGCTGGAATTTCCACAAATACCTGTTCGATCGCACCGGGCAGATGATCGGCTCCTGGCGTTCCGATGTGACCCCGAACGACCCGGCGATCACGCACCAGATTGAGCGCAACCTGCAATCCTGGGTTTTGTAGCCGGCCATGTTCGATAAGGACCCCGTTTGCCGGGATTCCTGTAAGGCCAACCGGATAAGCGGGCAAGCAGTTTCCGGCTGACAGGTGATTATGCAAACCCGGGTTTAAAGACGATGAAGATTGAATACAAACCGATTGGTATCGTGCACAGCCCGTTTCTGGAATCGGAAGGGACTCCGATTCAGCCTTCGCGGTCAAACAACGCGGCAGGAACCGTGGAGGTGTTCCCCGAGTACGGGGAAGGCTTATCCGATCTTGACGGGTTTTCCCACATCATTCTCCTTTGCCACATGCACAAAACCGCCGGTTTTCGTTTAAAGGTAGTGCCCTTTCTGGATACCCAACTCCGTGGGCTTTTTGCCACCCGCGCACCCAGCCGGCCAAACCCGATTGGTCTTTCGGTCGTCGAGCTTGTCGGAATCGAAGGGAACAGCCTGGCAATCCGGGGAGTCGACCTGCTCGATGGTACGCCGGTGCTGGATATCAAACCCTGTGTCGGTGAGTTTGATGGCCAGGCGCAACTGCGTACCGGTTGGCTAAAGAACGCGCGGAAGAAAACGGATGTGGCCGACGACAGGTTTGAAAAACAAACCAACAGGCGCGATGAATAACTTTGTAGAGTAAATTTCTTTGTGAACTTAAATCGACCCAGCAAACCACCAAATCAATCTGACTCTGAATAGAAGAGTTGTTTTAGATCAAGAAACCTACTCTGCGTGATGTGCCTCAAGAAACATCGACTTGCTCAATGCCTGGAAAAAATTCTGGTATGGGACCGGATCATCCACAGGTTTAAGTCCATACTGTGCATTGGCCCTGACAAGAACCTGGCTTTCACCTCTTGGCCGAACGGTGACTGTCATTTTGAGCGCATACCCATCCAGTTTTGTAGCTGTAACCATTCCCACATCCGCGTCAGCGCTGTCAACCACAAACCCAAGGTCTTGAAGTGTGGTGAGTGCTGACACCAGCACAAATTTTCGATCTGAAGTGTCGTAAATTCGTGTTTGAATTTGCCGGAGCGCCAACTGATTTTGGTCTGAATCCATCAGGCGCTCCTGTGTGGATGCACAAGCAGCCAGGAATGCCAAGGAGACGATGAAAATAAGGTGTTTAAATTTACAGTTCATTGTTCCGGCTAAATTTGTTGCGCTTCAAGAAAAACAGATTTTGAGAGCTTGTCAAAAAATTCCAAATACATTGCTTCATCGTTGATGCGTTCGATTTTTGAAATTTGATTATTGGTGTTCCAAACAATCCGCTGGAAGGTCACTCTAACTATCACTGACTCATTGTTTTCACCGTAAGAACGAGTCACGACGGAAGCCTTGAATTTCTGATGATGATCAGTGGAAACATAAGCCCCTAAAAGCGCTAGAATTATTGCCCCTGTTACCTGTCCAGCACTAACCGCGCTTCTATCTTTTGACGCAACTATTAGACCAAGCTCACCTTCGGTATCGTCAATCGTAAAACCCAGGTCCTGCAGAAGGCCGGCCGAGGCATTCAAAATCATCTCCTGGTCTGACGTTTCAAACTTGCGGCTCTGCATCATCCGCCACTCTAAACTTTGTTCAGAGAGAGCGAGGGCCTCCGGCGGTATCCCCGTTTGGCATCCAGAGAGCAAAACTGTGAGTGTGCACACCAGGGCCAATGCGGCCCTTTTTATTATTGAAAAATTCAAGTCAGAAATTGGAGGTATGGTAAGCGAAGTCACGGACCATTCCTTCGGAATCAAATTTGATGATTACCGTAAATGACTTCTGAGTTGTGCTACGGGCACCAGCCTCTCGTGATCCACCGATAAGAAGCAGCGTTCCATAGTTCGAACTGGTCGAATAAACTTCAGTGGTTGAAATACGGTCGTAGACCCAAACCTCGCGCCGTTCTTCATCGGTCGTAACGATGTTAGGCGAACCAAGTGCTGCAGCCACCTCCGCACCACTCATGCCGATGCGAATTTCTTTTTGAACAACACCAACAGTTAAATCTGTACCTTCTGCGTCATTTACTCCTGCCTGGTGTTCCTGTGGTGTTTGACAGCCGGAGAGAAAAATGACAGCCAGGAGAATGAGCGAAATTGATGCGATGAACTTCATGTAATTACCCCCTCCGGCCATTATTGTCAGGCCAGATCAATTTATAACAGGGTACTCCGATTGAAGAAGGAGTCAATGAACCGGGAGAGACACTTCTTTCAAAGATCGTATCAGTATCTCAAAATACATTTCCTGTAACTTAACTGGGTATCGTGCCGTGAGTGCGAGGAATATTAACCATACAAGCGGAGAAGTACTTGGCTATTTCCGGCCCTTGCGCGCGGTGAATTTCTTTAGACGCTTGCGCTTGGCCAGTTGCCGTTGGGTCAGTTTGTTCTTCTTGTCCTTGTAGGGGTTGTCGCCGCTGCGGAACTCGATTTGCAACGGTGTGCCACGTAACTTGAAGTGCTTGATAAAGACGTTTTCCAGGTAACGTCTGTAGGAGGCCGGTATCGCGTCGGTGCGGTTACCGTGAATGATGATCCTGGGCGGCAAGCTGCCGCCGGAATGTGCAAAACGCAGGCGTGAGGATCTGCCCTGGCTCATCGGTGGCTGATGGGCCTCCCAGGCTTTCTGCAAGACCCGGGTCAGTTCCGGGGTCGGCATGTCGATGGTGGCGCTGCGCCAGGCTTCCCTGACTGCCTTGATGAGTTCCTTCAGACCGGAACCATGCAAGGCCGACAGGCGGAGCTGCCGGGCCCAGGTGACGTATTGCAAGCGGCGGTCCATCTCGGACAAAACCGACTTGCGATCGTCCTCGTTCATACCGTCCCATTTGTTCAGCACAATGACCAACGCCCTGCCCTGGCGCAGGATGTGACCCAACAGGGTCGTGTCCTGATCGGTGATGCCCTCGCTGGCGTCCAGCATCAGCACCACGACGTGCGCACGGTCAATCGCCTGCAGGGCCTTTATCACACTGAACTTTTCAACGACTTCGGTTACCTTTGAACGGCGCCGCACACCAGCGGTGTCGATCAGTTCATACTTGATCCCGTCACGTTCCATGAAAGAACTGATGCTGTCACGCGTAGTACCCGGCTGATCAAAGGCCATGACACGCTCTTCACCGAGCATGCGGTTGACCAGTGTCGATTTGCCGACATTCGGACGGCCGACAATCGCCAGGCGCAGACGGTCTTCCTCCTGGTCTGGTTCGTCCTGTAACTCTTCTGCCGGTGGCAAAAGCGTGGTGACCTCCTCCATCAGGGCCGACATACCACGGCGGTGGGAGGCAGCAACTGCCAGCACAGAACCCATGCCCAGGGCGGCAAATTCCGCCAGCGAGACATCGGGGTCGGTGCCGTCCGTCTTGTTGCCGACGAGCAGAATGGGTTTATCGTGCTGACGCAGCAGCAGGCTGATTTCCTCGTCCTCGGCGGTCAGTCCCTCTTTTGCGCTGAGCACGAACAACACCAACTGGGATTCCTCGATGGCCTGGTGTACCTGTTTTGCAGTCAGGTAATCGATACCCTCGGCCTGACCGACCAGTCCACCGGTATCGATCAGTACGCATTGATTTTCGCCCACATCGCTGATGCCGTACTGACGGTCACGGGTAACTCCCGGCATATCGGCCACCAGGGCGTCCCGGGTTCGGGTCAGTGCATTGAACAATGTTGATTTGCCGACGTTGGGCCGGCCGACTATGGCGACAACAGGTAACATTCGCTTGGTATCTTCAGGATTTCAGTAATGGCTGCATGATACAGCAAAAGTATGGAAAACAACCTGCCCCTGGCTACCTGGTTGAAGACTGGTCCGCATATTACGCAATGCGTTCCGTGCGTAGCATTGCTGCATACAGCGCTCAATACGATAGAGCCCTTTGACTATGGAGATGCCCTGTTCGGCTGGTGCAATATGCGGGCTAATTGAGAGCTGCGCCGGCACGGTAAGCCACCAGCTTGCCTTTCCTGGTCATGGCGTACAGCGTGTTGCCCACCACCAGTGGCGGACCGGAGAACCCATCACCACCGACTTTCTCGCGGGCGACAAAGTGTCCGTCGCTGACATTGATCCAGTGCAGGTAGCCATCCTGGTCACCGACCACGACAAAGCCGCCAAAGAACGCCGGGCGGGTCAGGCCACGGTTCTTCAGTTGGTCATTCTTCCAGGATTCTGCGCCGTTACGCCGGTCGAGCATCCAGACGTTGCCGTCCTTGTCGCTGAGTGTCAGGTTGATGCGGTCAACCGCAACTCCCGTGGCCGAGGATATGTCCTTGAACCACAACAGGCGTCCGGAATCCGCGGCGAGCGATGCAAGACGATTCTTGTAGCTCGCCACCAACAGGTCAGAAGCGATAAAAACCAACTGCCCGTCGATATCGGACAGGCGATCCAGCTCGGTCCGGCCCTCGGTAGTGACCAGGGCTTGTTCCCACATCAGCGTGCCGTCATCGATGCTAATAGCCACGACCTGGCCACCGTCATAACCGATGAAGGCCACGCCGGCGCGCAATAACGGCGGTGCATTTCCACGCAGTGTCAACAAGGGAACACTGTGGTCATAAATCCACAGCCTCTGGCCGGTATCAACATCCAGACCGAATATGCGCCCGTCAATACAACGCACGACCACTACGCCATCGGCTGCTGTCGGTGCCGCCAGTACCTCGGAAGTAACCGTGGCCGACCACAACTGGGTCCCGGTTGATGCATCGAACGCGAATACCTCGCCGTTCTTGCGTGCCCATCATCAACAGCTTACCTGACACGCCCGGCCCACCGGTGAAAGGCAGCTTGGTCTTGATTTCCCAGCGTTTGTTGCCGCTCTCGGCGTCAATGGCCGTCAGCAGGCCCTTGTAATCGGCGGCGTAAAGTGTGCCGGAAACATAGACGGGTCTCAGTTGCCGCCCGGCCTTGTCGAGCCCGTCACCTACGCCGGTGGACCAGATCTCACCGACTTTCAGTGTCGGCTCGAACTCGACCAACTTCGCAGGTTCGTCCGGATCAACGTCATCATCACCCCAGCTCTTGATCCAACTGCAACCGTTGAGCAGTAATACTGCTGCCAGTGCAGGGATAAACCAATGCTTCACACTTCACCCCCACCGGATTCCGCTTGCGGCTCCGGTGTGTCTTCGGCAGAAACACCCAGTGCTTCCAGCTTGATGATCAGCAGTTCACGGTTACCGACACCTTCTTCAAGATTTTCCAGCGCTTGGCGGTAACTCTCGATGGCCTGGTCGGTTTCACCCTTGCCCAGGTAAACATCGCCACGTATCTCGGCGAATTGGGCTTCGAACCCGGCATCAGAAGGCGCCTTGTCCAGGAGTTCCAGCGCGGCGTCGTAGTCACCCTGACCCACCCTGAGACGGGCAAGCCGTTCACGGGCGATGATCTTTATGGGATCAGGCTGGGCATTTTTCATCGCATGCATCAGCTCAGAAGCTGCCAAGTCTACCTGCCCCGCCTGTAAACGTGCCTTGGCCATCATCATGGCCGCCATGGAGGTATAGGCTGATTTAGGAAACTCCGACTTCAATACCTCGTAATTAGGTACGGCGGCATCCATATTGTTTGCCTCGATGAAGTTGAGCATGACCTGGTATTCAGCAGAGGCCTGCTGGCGTTTGCTTGTCTGCCACGCCTGCCATTGTTTGAAGCCAAACATCAGGGCAAAGGCCAACACCAGTCCCATGATGATTGCACTGCCATTTTCCCGTAACCAGCTTTTTACGCGTTCACCCTGTTCATGGGTGTCATATAAGTCCGACATTTCTTTGTGAGTCCATCATTTGTGTACACCGGGCCGAAACCCGGCAAAAAAGTTTATATGGAGACGATATAGTCCCTTATCCAGTCCCCCGCCTTTTCACGCTCGAGGGTCATTTGCTGCTCGTCACCACGCAGGAATTTTACTGTGACCTGGCCATTGAGGATTTCATCCTCGCCTAACACCAGGGCCAGGGACGCACCGCTGCGGTCGGCGCGCTTGAACTGGGCTTTAAAACTGCCACCGTTCAAATTGACCAGCAAACGCAGACCCGGCACCCCGGCGCGCAGATGATACGCGAGTTCCAGCGCAGATGCAGTGCTGTTTTCACCAACGGCCACCAGGTAGGCATGGATCGGTGGCGGAACGATGTCTTCCTTCTGCCTTAACAGTTCGACCAGGCGTTCCTCGCCCATTGCAAAGCCGATACCCGGCCAGGGCTTGCCGCCCTGCAATTCAACCAGGTTATCGTAACGCCCGCCAGCGCAAACGGTGCCCTGGGCGCCGAGGCCATCGGTGATCCACTCGAACACGGTGTGACAGTAATAATCCAGCCCACGGACCAGGCGCGGGTTTTCATGAAATTCAATTCCCAGGCGGTCCAGGTATCGTTTTAACTGGTCAAAGTGCCGGCCGGAATCTTCGCCAAGGTGTTCCTTCAGCAGCGGTGCATCTTCAAGCAAGGCCTGCACAGACGGATCCTTGCTGTCCAGCACACGCAATGGATTACGCTCGGCACGCTCATTGGTCTGCTCGTCGAGTTCCGCGCGGTGTGCCAGGAGAAACTCATACAGGTGTTCGCGGTATGTCGCGCGTTCTTCCGAATTACCGAGCGTGTTCAACTCCAGGCGTAAACCGCCCAGTCCGAGCCGGCTCCACAGTTGTTCACCCAGTGTGATAATTTCTGCATCTGCATCCGGTCCTGGTGCACCAAATAACTCGGCGCCGAGCTGGTGGAACTGGCGGCTGCGGCCTTTTTGCGGACGTTCGTAACGGAACATCGCGCCGCCGTACCACAGGCGTTTGACCGGGCCGTATAACAGGCCGTTTTGCAAGGCGGCGCGTACCACGCCCGCAGTACCTTCAGGACGCAGGCTCAGTGATTCACCGTTACGGTCGTCGAAGCTGTACATTTCCTTTGATACCACGTCCGTGGCAGAACCAATCGCACGTGCAAATACACCGGTTTTTTCCAGCAGGGGCATGCGAATCTGTTCGAAGCCGTGGGCGGCGAATACGTTTTCAGCGGTTGATTCCAGTGTCTGCCAGACATGAATGTCCTCGGGCAGGATGTCATTCATTCCGCGGATTGAACGAATGGGTGCATTCATAATCTGTTTAATTCCCGGGCCAGGAGAACTGGGCCACGTCATCACGGCTAAGGGCAGACAGGTCCACCGGTTCACCATCTATTGAAAGGCGCACGGCGGAGGCGCGTCCAACCAGGATTTTGAATGGCGGCTTGCCGTGGTAATACTCATCGCTGCCACCACGTAACAGGTCCATTTCGAGCTCCTGTCCGTTAGCGTCCGATATTTCAATCCAGCTGTCCGCCGAAACACTGATTTGCAGGCTGCTTTCGCCTTCGGCCAGTGGTGCACGTGTAATGGCCTGCCAGGCCTGCTCTGCCGGGTCAACGACTTGCGGGCTGTTGTCGTGCAGTGCACCCAAGGGTGCAATCGATGCCTCTACGGTGTTGTCGAATTCCTGTTGTTCATTGTTTTCTTTGCCGCTTGGGCTGACCGGTGCCGGGTTTTGCAACTGCGAACCGCTTTGCGACAACCGTACCGCCTCGTGGGTGAACTGCCAGGCCAGTGTGCCGATCAACAGCGATGCCAGCACATAACTGGTCGCTCGCAGCCACCTGTCCGCCGGGCCACGGCGGGACGGTATGGAAAATATGTTGCGTACGCCGGATTCAACCTGGTCGGGTACTGTTTGCTCGATTGATGTGATCAGTGGAGCAATCTCGTCTTCCGGCACGCCCAGGTAGCGGGCATAGGATTTAACATAACCGTCCCGGTATACCCGGGCGACGGAAAGCACCCGGTCCGCTTCGATGTCAGCCAGCAGCTTCTTATCCAGCTTGATTGCTGCGGCAACTTTCTCCAGGGAAAGTTTGCGTTCCAGCCTGAGTTGTTTCAGGTAGTCGCCCGTTTGCATCGGGATTAAATGTGGCTGTTGATTCATCGCGTCCGTGATCTCCGGGCCTCATCGGCCTGTTCGGAATCGGGGAACTGGGTCTCAAGCGCGCGCCGGTATTCGATTGCAGACTTTTCGTCACCCAGGGCCGTCTCTATACGGTACGCGAGCATCAGGCTCGAGGGTGTATGCTTGCGCGACGTCCTCGTAGCGCTGCAGGAATGCCCGTGCGTTCAGGTAGCTCTGCTTTTCAAAATTCAGGTTTGCCATGGCCATCAGTGCATCCGGAGAAGTCCGGTTCAATCTTCAACGCTCGACGGAGGTAGTCATTGGCCTCCGCCAAATCGCCCTCGCCCAGGGCACAGGATCCGGCGTTGGTAAATGCCACGGCTGGTGTGCTGTAAAACGGATCATCCAGGGCCTTCATGAAGTGACCGATGGCCTCGTCCTTGTGACCTGTCTTGCACAGGTAGGTGCCGTAGTTGTTATTGACATCTCCATCTTCCGGATCAGCTTCAAAGGCCATTTGATAGTTTTTGCCGGCCAGATCTTCTTCACCAATTTGCTCGTAGAGTATCGCCGTTACGGTGTACGCAGGCGCATAGTCAGGGTCGTCCCTGACGGCCTTTTTCAACTTGCCCAGCGCAATTTCGTACTGGCCGCGGGTCATGTATTCAAGTCCCAGCGAGGTATTGAATTCCGCTGCCCTTTGGCCTTCAGTCAGCTCGTCCGGATTGTTGCTTTGCCGGGATGCGCAGGCAGTGACCATCAACAGCACCATGCACAGCAGCAACGCGCGCATGGGTGTGCGCCTGCCTTGTCTGCCTGTACCACCAGGTATGCGTAAGGACATGTTCATGATGTGGTTTCCGCCATCTGCAATTTAATACGCTCACTTCGCCTGGTGCGGTCTTTCACCTTGCCCGCCAGTTGTCCGCATGCAGCCGCGATATCTTCCCCGCGGGTCTTCCTGACAGTGGCGATCAAGCCGCCCTGCATGACGATTTCCTGGAACTCCGCAATACGTTCAGGTTTCGAACAGCGGTAGCGGGTACCGGGAAACGGGTTAAAGGGTATCAGATTCAGCTTGCTGGGTACTGTTCTCAATAATTTTACCAGCTTATGCGCCTGCTCCGGGTGATCGTTCACACCATCGATCAGCGTGTATTCGAATGTCACCGTGCGCTTGTGTTTCTCTGACACATAATCCCTGCAGGCCTTGAGCAATTCGGCGATCGGGTATTTGCGGTTCAACGGCACCAACTCGGTGCGCGTGGCGTCATCCGGTGCGTGCAGGGAAACTGCGAGGGCCACGTCAATGGCGTCTTTCAGGCGATAAATACCGGGCACCAGCCCGGCGGTGCTGACGGTGACCCGCTTGGCGGCAAAACCAAAACCCAGGTCGTGGCGCATCAGGGACAAGGCGGGTGCGACGGCCTCGAAGTTCAACAGTGGTTCACCCATGCCCATCATGACGACATTGGTGATGCGGCGCAGACCGTTCCGTTCGTGTCCGAGAGCCTTGGCGGCCAGCCAGACCTGGCCGATAATTTCGGCGCTTGTCAGGTTGCGGGCAAAACCCTGCGCACCGGTCGAACAGAACGTACAGTTCAGGGCGCAACCCACCTGCGAGGACACGCACAAGCGTGCCACGTTTGGGTTCGGGGATATAAACCGTTTCGACAGCGTTGCCGCCGCCTTTCTTGCCGATCAGCCACTTGATGGTGCCATCTGCGGAGTGCTGCTCGTCGAGAATATCCGGTAAGCGGATTTCCGCGACCTGTTCCAGTCTTTCACGCAGGGCAAGGCCCAGGTTGGTCATCTCGGCAATACGGGTTTCCGAGTGGTGGTAGATCCACTTCAGTACTTGCTGGGCACGAAACGGTTTTTCACCGATGGACTCAAAAAAAGCGCGTAAACCCGCTTCGTCGAGATCAAGCAGGTTTACGCGGGCGTTCACGGCAGCCCCAGGTGTTGTTGGACTACTCGCCAAAGAAGTAAGCGATCTCTGTCCTGGCAGTTTCCGGGGCATCGGAGCCATGCACGGCATTGGCGTCGATGCTCTTGGCAAAATCTGCACGGATGGTGCCCGGCGCCGCTTCTGCGGGATTGGTTGCACCCATGATAGTGCGGTTTTGCGCAATGGCGTCCTCGCCTTCCAGGACCTGGATCATCACGGGTCCGGACGTCATGAAATCAAGCAGGGCTTCGTAAAATGGTTTGCCCTTGTGAATTGCGTAAAAGCCACCGGCTTCTTCGCGGTCCAGGTGCTGCATGCGGGCCGCGACAATTTTCAGACCTGCGTCTTCAAACCGGCTGTATATTTTTCCGATCACGTTTTTTGCAACCGCATCGGGCTTTATAATCGATAGTGTACGTTCAACAGACACTTAAGAACTCCCTATATATAATTGATATATCAGAAAATAAAAGATTTGCTTATTGTAAGTTTATGAGGCTTGGGCCAACCTGTAATTTTAAGCTGACACGGACCCGCTTGCAATCGGCTACACCTGCTTTTGCCTATGCTGTCTTGACCCTGTACTTCTGGCAACCATATCATAGCTACGGGTAACTGAATTGATCACTTGGGAGTTCGCCGGCAAAAGCCGATACAAGCGGACGGAAGTTGAGATTCTTCACGCTGAAGCGAGGACATACATGACTGCCCTTTTTCTGGCTATACTCATTTTGTCATTGCTCTTACTGGCTTATTACCGCATTCCATTGTTGATTTCCATCGCCATCCTGGCAGGATTGACATTTGCCTTTACCGAGTTGCGGCATTTTTTCGAGATCCCGGGCTGGTTCCGCTGGTCGTACGGCATCATCACCGTCAGCCTGGCCGGTTTCGCGATCAAGCCTTTGCGGCGCTTATTTATCAGCAACCGCCTGTTCAGCCTGTACCGCAAGGTCATGCCCAAGCTCTCCTCGACCGAAAAGGAGGCGCTCGAGGCTGGTACGGTATGGTGGGATGCCGAACTGTTCAGCGGCAAGCCGCGCTGGCGGCAGTTGTTAAAACACCCTGCCCCGTCACTGGACGCTCGTGAACAGGAGTTCCTCGATGGCCCGGTTGAAGAACTGTGCCTGATGCTGGATGACTGGCAGATCTGCGACGAACTCCAGGACCTGCCCGAATCAGCCTGGAAATTCATCCGCGAAAACGGGTTCTTTGGCATGATCATCCCGCAGGAATACGGCGGCTTGGGTTTCTCGGCCCAGGCCAACTCGGCCGTGGTTATGAAATTGGCCAGCCGCAACGTCACCGCCTCGGTTACCGTCATGGTGCCCAATTCCCTGGGCCCCGGGGAATTGTTGCTGCACTACGGAACCGAAGAACAGAAAAACCATTATCTGCCGCGCCTGGCCAGCGGTGAAGAAATCCCCTGCTTTGCCCTGACATCCCCGTTGGCCGGTTCCGACGCCGGTTCCATGCCGGATGTCGGTATCGTCTGCAGGGAGGAATTCGAGGGTGAAGAGGTTCTGGGTCTGCGTATCAGCTGGAACAAGCGCTATATCACGCTGGCGCCGGTCGCGACCCTGCTTGGTCTGGCTTTCAAGGCCAGGGACCCGGACGGCCTGCTCGGTGACACCGCGGACCTTGGCATCACCTGCGCATTGATACCCGACTGACACCCCGGGTGTCGAGATCGGCAACCGGCACATGCCGATCGGAGCGGTGTTCATGAACGGTCCCACCCGTGGTGAAGATGTCTTCATCCCGATGGACTGGGTAATCGGCGGCCAGGAACGTCTTGGCCAGGGCTGGCGGATGTTGATGCAGAGCCTGGCGGCCGGACGCGCGATATCCCTGCCCTCACTGGGGGTTGCGGGTGGCAAGATGGCGGCCTTGTTGACCGGCGCCTATGCCCGTATCCGTACGCAATTCGATGTTCCGATCGGGAAATTCGGTGGCATCGAGGAACCCCTGTCCCGGATTGGCGGCAGGACCTATCGCATGGACGCGGCGCGGGCCCTGACCCTGGTGGCGCTGGATGCCGGTGAGAAACCCGGTGTGTTGTCCGCCATCAACAAATATCAGATCACCGAGGGCAACCGCCAGTGCATCAATGACGCCATGGACGTGCACGGCGGCAAAGGTATCATCCTTGGCCCGAATAATTACCTCGCACGCGCTTACCAGGCCCTGCCGATCGCCATCACTGTCGAGGGTGCGAACATACTGACGCGCTCGATGATCATCTTCGGCCAGGGCGCCATCCGTGCCCACCCTTACCTGCTGAAGGAAATGACTGCTGTTACCGGCGTGGCCAACAGTAAGGCCAGGCGTGTGTTTGACAATGCCCTGTTTGCCCATATCGGATTCACCCTTAGCAACATGGTGCGCAGCCTGTTGTTGGGGCTGACCGGCAGCAGGATGGTGCCGGCGCCGGTGCGCGGGCCGCACGCGAGATATTTCCGGCGCCTGAGCCGTATGAGTGCGGCATTTGCCTTCATGGCTGATGCGGTGCTGGTATTGCTGGGTGGCAAGTTCAAGTTCAAGGAGAAGTTATCCGGCAGGATGGCGGATGCGCTGATCCATTTGTACATGGCCAGCGCCACGCTGAAACGCTTTGAAAACGATGGCCGGCCGGAAGTTGACCTGCCGTTGCTCGAGTGGAGCATGGAAGACAGCCTGCAGCGTATCCAGCAGGCCCTGCTCGGTGTGATCAAGAACTTCCCGGTGCCGCTGTTGGGCCACGTCGTAAAACTGATCGTGTTCCCGTTTGGCCTTCCCTCATCCGGCCCCACTGACAAGACAGTCAAGGCCATCGCCAAGCTGTTGCTGAGCGAAAACGAAAGCCGTGACCGCCTGACCGATGGAGTATTCATTTCAGACCGTGACGACGCCACCGGCCGGGTCAACCAGGCCTTCCACCTGGTGCTGGAAGCAGCACCGGCTGAGCAGGCCATCAGGAACGCACTCGGTCAGTCGGTCAACTTTGAAAACTACGAAGGCCTGGTCAAGCGGGCCACCGAAAGCGGTGTCATTACCGAGGAGCAGGCCCGCATGGTGCGCCTGGCGCAAAAGGCCACCAAGCGTGTCATTGCCGTCGATGACTTCCCGCCGGAGCGGTTTGCCGCTATGTCAGCCGCAAGTCAGGCGGGTGACAGCACGGGTGCAGGGGACAACGGCGACCAGGACCAGTTGTCCTGATACCGGTGTTCTGCCCCGGTATGCGATTCCAGGGCTGGAAATGTATACTGGGTGGCGGGGCCAGTGACGGCCTGCAGAACTGTGATCACTCCTTTTGGGTACAAGCAAAGGACGGCTGGAAACTGAACAATGACTGAAATCCCCTTGCAAAAGACTACTGCCCAGGGTGAACGTTTTGAGCGTTTGCTCGAAGCGGTCAAAATCGTCAATACCATCGTCATGGGTAAGGAGCAGCAGGTAAAGCTGGCCTTCAGCTGCCTGCTGGCGCGTGGCCACCTGTTGATCGAAGACTTGCCCGGAGTCGGCAAGACCACCCTGGCCCACGCACTGGCGACCGTGATCGGTGCCCGCTACCAGCGTATCCAGTTCACTTCCGACCTGTTGCCAGCGGATATCCTCGGTGTCTCGATCTATCGGCGTGACCAGGAAAAATTTGAATTTCACCCGGGGCCGATATTTGCAGAACTGGTTTTGGCCGACGAAATCAACCGTGCGACCCCGAAATCACAGAGCGCGCTGCTGGAATCCATGGCAGAAGGACAGGTCACCATCGAGGGTTCGACACATATCCTGCCGGAGCCGTTCTTCGTTATCGCAACCCAGAACCCGCTCGACCTCGTGGGCACATTTCCACTGCCGGATTCGCAACTGGACCGTTTCCTGCTGAGCCTGTCACTGGGCTTTCCCGAACCGGAAGTCGAGCGCGAACTGCTGACCGCCCGGGATCGCGTGTTGCTGTTACGCGATACCGAGGCCGTTCTCAGCCCGGGTGACATACTGCAACTGAACCAGGATTGCCAGCAGGCACACGTCAGCGATGCCCTGCTGGACTATCTGCAGGCCTTGCTTGCCGAAACCCGCAACAGCCGTTGGTTCGAAATCGGCCTGTCGCCACGCGCCGGCATCATGATGTTGCACTGCTGCAAGGCCTACGCATTTCTCGATGGCCGGGATTTTGTCATTCCGGAGGACATCAAGGCGATATTCCCGGGGCTGGCACGGCACCGGATGAGCGTACCGCACGGCATGGAAACGAGCGTCGAAGAGCAGATTGCCGGCCTGTTGAACCAGGTTGCTGTGCCATGAACCATGCGGAACGTTAAAAGAACCTGAGCTGATGGCAATGGCCGCGACATTGAGGGCGCGTCTCGATGTGACAGGGCGTGCTGCAAACTGGCTCAGACAACGCGTGCGTACCCGGCGCGGGCCGGCCACCCTGCCATTTGAACTTGAATACCGCCACGTTTACGTGTTGCCAACAAAGTTTGGCTGGGGGTTTGGTGTCCTGCTGATTTTCATGGCCCTGGGTGGTCTGAACTTCAATAACAACATGGCGCTGATGCTGGTCTTTCTGCTCGGCACCATCGTGCAATTGACCACCCTGATCGCCTACCGCAATTTATCCGGACTCACCGTTGACAGTGTGCATGCCGGGCCCGTGTTTTGCGGCGAGGACGCCCATTTCCGGGTTTTCATTTCCAATGGCAATGAACGGCAGCGTTTCGCGATCCAGGCAGGTTTCAAGACGAGCCAGGATTGCCGCGATTTCAATACCAATAGCTGCGAACCATTAAACCTGTCATGCCCGACACGGACCCGGGGCTGGCTGGAGATGCCTTCATTCCGTCTCGAGACGCGTTTCCCGCTTGGTTTTTTCAAGGCGTGGTCGTGGATATTTCCACAAAACCGTTGCCTGGTTTACCCCTCACCGGCCAGGAATGCCCCGCCCCTGCCAAAGACCGGGCATGGCCAAATCGGCCGTGCAAACAAGGGCGATGGTGACCAGGTCCACGGTCTGCGCAAGTACCAGCCGGGTGACTCCATGCAGCGTATTGCCTGGCGGGCCAGCGCACGTCATGAAGAGTTGTACTCCCTGGAAATGGAGATACCAAAAGAGTCGGCCGTCGAACTGGACTGGGACCTGTTGCGTGGTCTGGATGTGGAAGCCCGCCTTTCGGTATTGACCGCCTGGGTCGTTGCAGCCGACCACAGGCAACTGTCCTATAGCCTGAAACTGCCCGATGCCAGTGTGCCGGTCGGCTCCGGTATTGCACAACGGCTTGCCTGCCTCGAACTGCTGGCCCTGTACCTGCTGTGAAAACCATGTCGGCAACATCGCTGAACAGGCTCGGGATGTTCTGGGTTATTGCCACCTTGTGCATCGCCATGTTCCCGCAACTGGTCAGCATGCCGGCCCACATGATCCCCATCACGCTGTTGCCCATTGCATGGCGATTAGTTGCTGAATTACGTGGCTGGAGACCTGCACCGATGATAGTGCGGATACTGGCCACGGCGCTGGCGGTGCTGGTGCTGGTTCTCACCTATGGCGGCTTGTTGGGCAGACGCGTAGCCGTAAGCATGCTGGTGCTGATGTTGTCACTGAAGTTGCTGGAGACGTTCCGCACCCGTGATGCACGGATCGTCGCCAGCCTGAGCCTGTTCCTGTGCGCCACGCAGTTCCTGTTCTCCCAGGGTATCCCGATGATTTTATACGCCATCGCCTGCCTGTTGAGTGCCCTGATCGCGCTGATGTATTTGCATCGCAGGGAGGCCTACGAGGGCCTGGACGAGGTACCTGATACCGGTCGCAGCCTGTTTACAGAACTGGGTTTCGGACTACGCATGCTGGCGCTCGCCCTGCCCATCGGCCTGGTGTTTTTCCTGTTGTTTCCACGCTGGGGCAGCCCCTTGTGGGGCATCCCGGAGGACGCCCTGGACGCACGTTCCGGTTTGTCCGACTCGATGTCCCCGGGTAGCATCCAGAACCTGTTCATGGATGACTCACCGGCATTCAGGGCCACATTCGAGGGTGTCGCGCCGATCCACAGCGAGCTCTACTGGCGCGGACCGGTATTCTGGCAATTCGATGGCCTGACCTGGAAGAGCACCTACATGAATAACGCCTTGCGGGCAGATTCAAAGCCGGACCTGGAGACGGCGCCGTGGCTGTACGAAATCCAGATGGAACCCACCGAACAGCAATGGATCTTTGCACTGGATTACCCCGCGCTGGTACCACACGGTACCCATCTGCACATGGACTACCAGTTGCATGCGAGACGTCCGATTACCAGCTTGACCCAATACGTCATGGCCTCAGACCCGGATTTTATCGATAGCCCGGTTCTAAAACAGACGCTGCGCAGGCTCGCGCTGGAATTGCCGCCAGACTATAACCCACGCACCCGGGCTATGATTTCCGAATGGCGCAAGCAGGCCAACAGCGATACCGAGATCGTGCGCAGGGCGCTGGCGCTGTTCAACCAGGACCGTTTCCGCTATACGCTGAACCCGCCATTGCTGACCCGGGACACGGTGGATGAATTCCTGTTCGACACGCAGGCCGGTTTCTGTGAGCACTATGCGTCGGCCTTCACGGTGATGATGCGCATGGCGGGTATCCCGGCCCGCGTGGTGACCGGTTACCAGGGCGGCTGGTACAGCGACATCGGTTCTTACGTGCTGGTCCGGCAATCCGACGCGCACGCGTGGTCGGAAGTCTGGATGCGGGGGGTTGGCTGGACGCGTATCGACCCGACCGCCGCCGTTGCCCCTGAGCGGGTGGAACAAAGCGCCACCGACCTGTTTGCGCAGCGCCGCCACTTGTTGGATTTCGAGTGGCTCAAGAGTGCCAGGAATACCTTCGACCTGGTCCAGCGCAGCTGGAATAACTGGGTGGTGTCCTTTGGTGCAGACCGGCAGTCACGCTTGTTCTCCGCATTTGGCTGGGACATGCTCAGTTCGGCCAAGCTGGTGATCGCGATGATGGCTGGTGTGCTACTGGTCGGAACCGTTGTATTCCTGTTGCTGCCGTCGCTGCTGAAGTTCCACTCGAGCCGCCAGCGTGATCCTGTTGTGCGTTTGTGGCAAAAATTCCTGCGTAAACTCGTAAGGGCCGGCTATGACCCCCGCCCGTCCATGGGTCCCATGGAACTGGCTGAGGCCGCCGGTGGTCAATTAGAATGTAGCCGTGACGGCATTCGCCGGATTGCCCGGACATATACCCTGTGCCGTTACTCGAAGGATGCCTGCAACCCGGAGGAACTGGCAGAATTAATCGACAGTTTCAAACCGCAACCGGCATCCTGAGCACACCTTGGAGCATGGATATGAAACGTTTGATCCGCACGACCGGCCTTTTGCTTGTCACCTGTTTTATGCCTTTTGCCTGCACCTCGATACCGGTGCAACTGGAGGGTGAATACACTGCCCTGATACCGGAAAACGCCACCGAGAAAGATGTCACGACAGCGGTTCGCTGGGGTGGTGTCGTGCTGGAAACCCGTCCGGAAGAAGATTTCACCTGTTTCGAAATCCTCTCCAGGCAGCTTGGCAAGTCCATGCGGCCGGTCTATTCCGATCAGGCCGATGGTCGTTTCATCGCCTGTAAACCGGGTTTTTATGACCCCGAGGTATTTGAAAAGGGCCGCGAAGTGACCCTGACCGGTGAAATCATCTACATGGATACCCGCAAGGTCGGTGAATACGACTACCACTACCCGGTGGTGGATATCGAGTTCCTGAGCCTGTGGCCGGTGCGGCGTGACAGGGTGTATGTAGGGGTTTACGACCCGTTCTACCCCTATTACTGGCACTACCCGCCTTACAGATTCCATTACCGCTATCCTTATTATTGATAGGAACAACGTCATTCCGGCGTGATCCGGCCCCCTGTGGGCAACGTCATTACGGCGCAAGCCGGAATCCATTTTCAAAGGTTATTGCACAGTGCCAGAATTCAACGGCTTTCCCAGGGACCTGTTCAAGTTCTTCGATGAACTAACAAAGAACAACAACCGTGAATGGTTCAATGCCAACAAAACCCGCTATCACGAGTCCGTCGTCAAGCCGATGGGCGATTACATCCGGGGCATTGCACCGCTACTCCAACGTATCTCGCCACACTACCGGGCAGATCCGAAACCGCACGGTGGATCCATGTTCCGGATTTACCGGGACACCCGCTTTTCAAAGGACAAGACACCGTACAAAACCCACGCTGCCTGCCATTTCCGGCACCAGGCGGGTGGTGATGCGCACGCACCCGGTTTCTACGTGCACCTGGAACCCGGAAGGATTTCCTTTGGCGGCGGTATCTGGCGACCGTCCTCCAAACACCTGGGCCTGATCCGGGAATTCATTGCGGATAACCCTTCCGCCTGGGGCAAGCTGCAGGATTCAACTGCGGTCCGCAAACTCGGTGGTATCCAGGGTGATCAGCTAAAACGTCCACCGCGCGGGTATGACGCCGATGCGCGGCATATTGAAGACCTGAAGCGCAAGAGTTTCTACCTGATGGCCGATGCTGAAGCAGAACTGGCGCTCAGCCCTGAACTGGTGACAGAATCGGCCAAGGCTTTCGGTGTTGCAGGCAAATTGAACCGCTTTATATGTGATGCTCTGGAGTTGCCTTTCTAATTTTCAGGTCTTGTGGGAGTGAAACCTGTGGGAACGGCGTCTCGCCGCGATTCAGCCTATTGCCCGAGGGTTTACCGGTGTGTGCTCCCGGCTCCGCAGCCCTCGGCAACTGCTCCTGCGTCGCCTGAAGGCACCTACTTTTGGTGCTCTACCTCCTACATGGCCCAGGCCACCCTCTCGCCCAGCCCTGGGCTCACCTTGTCCCTGTAGTTGTGCGGGCGTGATCCAGTGGCAGGTCTTACCGGATCGCATCGCACGTCCTTGTGCTCCTTGCGATCTACACTCCATCCATGGAGATAAACGACTCTCAGGATTCGGTGCTCAGAGGTCGCCCATACCGGCAAACAACCGGGCTGTTATGCAGGGGTCAATTGCGATTGTTCTTAAGGCCTGCAGCGGAGTATTTCAAGCTGTGCCGGGGTGTTCCTTACCGGGACCGTGAGCGACACGACTGCAGGGACGCAGGAGGTACGAGCCCAAGGATGGGCGAAGGTAGAACAACGCAGGAGCAATTGTCGAGAACAACGCCGGGAGCAGTTGTCGAGGAGTCGCGACCGAGCCTACACGACTGCAGGGATGCAGGAGGTAGAACAACGCCGGGAGCAGTTGTCGAGGGATGTGATCGCTCCTGCGCTTCCCTGCGCCCGCGATCTACCGTTCATCCTGAACATAACGGCGGGTCCCGGGAAGAAATACCCGGCGCAGCCAAGGGAAGCTTTTTGCTGCACACGAAACGCGGCGAGGCGCCGCTCCTGCATGAGACGCCACTTCCAACCAGCCGGTTGAACAAAGCCCAAATACTGTATATATTTATAGTATTCATGTGGAGCAGAAACCATGTCCGAAAGGCCTCTGACCAAGCGTCAAAAGGAAGTTCTTAACTTTATATCAGAACATATTGAATCTATAGGGTTTCCACCAACCAGAAACGAGCTTTCAAAGCACTTTGGCTTCCGTTCGCCCAACGCAGCGGAAAGCCATTTGCGCGCGCTGCAGCACAAGGGTGTGATCCGTATCGAGGCCAGACGTTCGCGTGGCATTACCCTGACGCCCCTGTCCGCCTCCAGCCTGCCGGCGTCGGGCACGGTACGCACGCCACTGCCCCTGGTGGGCCGGGTGGCGGCCGGTAGCCCGATCCTGGCACAGGAAAATATCGAAGGCGAATACAGGGTTGACCCTGCCCTGTTTTCACCCCGGCCGCATTATTTACTGCGTGTCCAGGGTGACAGCATGCGTGACGTGGGTATTCTCGATGGTGACCTGCTGGCAGTGCACCGTACCCCGGAGGCACGCAACGGCCAGATCGTGGTCGCACGCCTGGATGACGAGGTGACGGTCAAGCGTTTCAGGCTCGATGGACACCAGGCCAGCCTGTTGCCGGAGAACCAGGCTTTTCAACCGATCCGGGTTGATTTGCGTGAACAGGAACTGGTGATCGAGGGCCTGGGTGTCGGAGTGATACGGCCACACCTGGCCTCAGAGTAATGGCATGAAGCCTGACCCCGGCCCCGCCCATTCCCTGGCCGATCACCCGCTGTTGTGGCGTGGGCGACAGCTCGCGCACCGTATCCGGACGCTGGGCACCGGCTACGAGCACCTGGACGCGGTATTGCCGGGCAATGGCTGGCCGCAGGGAGCGGTTACGGAGATCGTGCACGGCACGGCGGGCTGCGGGGAACTGAGCCTGCTAATGCCCGCGCTCGCAGGTCTCAGCCAACAGGACCGCTGGGTCACAATGGTGGATCCACCGTGGATACCCTGCCCGTCCGCCCTGCACGGCCGTGGCATGGTGCTGGACAAGCTGCTGCTGGTGCGTACGCAAAACAGGCGGGAGTCCCTGTGGGCCTGCGAACAGGTCGTGTGCGGCCTGGCTGGCGGGGCCTTGCTGGCCTGGCCGGATAGTCTGTCCTTTGCCGAGTTGCGGCGTCTGCAAATTGCGGCTAACAGTACGCAACAGACCATTTTTTTATTCCGGGACGAGGCCGCAGCCGATACCCCCTCGCCTGCCGCACTGCGCCTGCAACTTACAGCGGATAACACCGACCTGCAGATCAACATACTAAAGTGCCGTGGTCAGAGGCCGGTATCTGACATACGTATCAACCAGCCACGACTACGTGGTTTTTAACCAATTGCTTAGTAATAGATTTGCTATCCAATGGTGGAGTTTCGCCAGGCAAGCGCCCCGTCTTTTTCAGGACATGCCGTAAACCCATCCCTGGGGGCGCGTACGAAACTTCCCTGTTTCGTACGGTCCTGTAAAAGCAGGGCACTCCCCTGGCTTGTATGTCATCTCCTTGGTCTTTGTACAGTGGGTTTCACCTAGTTTTGCGTCTGGGTGGAGTCAGCTGGGGTGGTGTGCGCCTTCCCGGGACCGTGAGCGACAGGAGTCGCGACCGAGTCTACAGGGACGTATATACGACGTGTCCTGGGAAGGAATACACCACTCCAGCGTCCCATACCAGATTAAACGGCACCGCAGTGAACCTGACTGCATTTTTAAAGTATCATTGCCCTGCACAAAAAAGAGCCGGAAGCACCATGCAACTTTCTCCCCTGACCGCGATTTCATCTGTTGACGGACGTTATGCGAACCGCACCGCTGCCCTGCGCGGGATATTCAGTGAATACGGCCTGATCCGCTACCGTGTGATCGTTGAGATTCGCTGGTTCCAGGCCCTGGCTGAATGCGCCGAAATTCCACAGCTAAGCCCGCTGAGCGAAGCAGCCAATGCGTACCTGGATGATCTGATTGAAAATTTCGATGTTGCAGCGGCGGAACGGGTCAAGGCCATCGAGGTGACGACCAACCACGATGTGAAGGCGGTCGAATATTACCTGAAGGAATGTTTTACAGGGCAGGATGAGCTGCAACGCTTAGCCGAGTTCCTGCATTTTGCCTGCACCTCGGAAGATATCAACAACCTGGCCTACGCCCTGATGATGGCGGATGCCCGCGAGCAGGTATTCCAGCCGGCTTTTGCAGAACTGGACACCGCCCTGGCCACCATCGCGCGGGAAAACGCCGAACTGCCGATGTTGTCACGCACCCATGGCCAGGCGGCCTCCCCCACCACGCTGGGCAAGGAAATTGCCAACGTCGCCATGCGCCTGCAACGCCAGGCCGGGGAATTTGACCGGCAGGTCATGCTCGGCAAGATCAACGGTGCAGTGGGGAATTTCAATGCACACATCGTGGCCTGCCCGCAGGTGGACTGGCCCCGGTTTGCACAGCAGTTTGTCGAGTCATTGGGCCTCGACTGGAACCCGTGGACCACGCAGATCGAACCACATGACTGGATGGCCGAGGGTTTTCAAACGCTGAGCCGTTACCACGTGATCCTGATCGACCTGTGCCGGGATATCTGGGCCTATATCTCGATGGGCTATTTCGGCCAGAAAACGGTCGCCGGTGAAGTCGGTTCATCGACCATGCCGCACAAGGTCAACCCGATTGATTTTGAGAACGCCGAGGGCAATCTCGGGGTCGCCAATGCTCTGCTCGGCCACCTTGCAGGCAAGCTGCCCCTGTCCCGCTGGCAGCGTGACCTGACCGACTCCACCGTGTTGCGCACCGTGGGCACGGCCGCCGGTCACAGCCTGATCGCCTATTCCTCGTTGTTGAAGGGCCTGGGAAAATTGCAGGTCAACGCTGCGAATATAGCCGCTGACCTCGACGGTAGTTGGGAGGTTCTCGCAGAACCCATCCAGACCGTGATGCGTCTGCATGGTATCGAAAACCCTTACGAACAGCTCAAAGCGTTGACCCGGGGCAAGGCGATTACTGCGCAGACATTGCAGGGATTTATCCAAGGGCTGGACATCCCGGATCAGGCGAAGCAACAGCTGTTGCAACTGACCCCCGCCGGTTACACCGGTAACGCGGCACAGATGGCAAGCCTGGTCGGTAAAGACAAAACATGAGCGCCCCGCTGGGGCAACTCACAACTGGCCGGTTTCTCGAAGAATACTGGCAAAAGAAACCCTGCCTGATCCGCCAGGCATTCCCGGGCTTTGAACCCGTACTCGACGGTGACGACCTGGCGGGCCTGGCCTGCGAGGAAATGGCCGAGTCACGCCTGGTCAGCGGCACATATGATGCGGCAGACTGGAGCGTCAGGCACGGCCCTTTTGAAGAACGGGATTTTGCCACCCTGCCGGAGGATAACTGGACCCTGCTGGTGCAGGACGTCGAAAAGCACTACGCACCGCTGCAGGAACTGATGCAGCAGTTCAGTTTCATCCCGGGCTGGCGCCTCGATGACCTGATGATCAGTTATGCCGCCACCGGTGGTTCGGTCGGACCGCACACCGATCAGTACGACGTGTTCCTGTTGCAGGCCGAAGGTAAGCGCCGCTGGCAGATCGCACACGATTATGACCCGGAATTGCTGCCGGGCTGCCCGTTGAACGTACTACGTTGTTTCAAACCTGAACAGGAGTGGGTGCTGGAAGCCGGCGACATGCTGTACCTGCCACCGGGTGTGGCCCACCACGGTGTTGCGCTGGAACCCGGCATGAGCTGGTCGATCGGTGCACGTGCGCCCTCGGCAGCGGACCTGTTGCAGGGCCTTGGTGAATGGCTGGCGTTTACCGACGATGACGGCGGCCGTTACGTTGACCCGGAATTACAGCGTGTAGCCCGGGCAGGTGAGATCGATGCCGGGGCATTGCAGGGTTTGCGTGACTTGATGGCATCAAAACTGGACGACAGCGATGGCCTGCATCAATACCTGGCAGCGTTTATGAGTCGTTTCAGGCTGGCGAATGAACCGGTGCCACAACCAAAAGCCATGCAAGAACCTGAGGTGCTGGCAGCCTTGCAGCAGGGTGCGACGCTGATGCGTAATCCCTGGACACGCCTGGCTTGGATTGAAACCTCCGACGGCGCATGTCTTTATGCGGCAGGTCAACACTACGAATGCAGCATTGCACTAGCCGAGGTCCTGTGCCACAGGGCCAGCCCTTCTCTCGATGCAGACAAGCTGGATCACGCAGCACTGCAGACTCTCACCAAACTGATCAATGCAGGTCATTTCTTGATCGACTGAAGAAGAGTAAAGCAGCAGCTTCACCGTGTAGTGAAGTCTATGCTGTGGTGCGTATTTACTTCCGGGACACGCCGTGAACCCGTCCTTGGGGGCTCGGTCGCGACTTCCTCGGCACCTGCTCCTGCGTTGCTCTCGACAATTGCTCCTGCGTTGTTCTACCTTCGCCCATCCTTGGGCTCGTACCTCCTGCATCCCTGCAGTCGTGTCGCTCACGGTCCCGGCAGCAAACACCCCACCACAGCATTCCATTCTGATTAAGTGACATTGGTTAAAGGGGGCAGGTGCATTTATTTTTTGGTGGTTCGACAAAAATTAATACACCAGGCCCCTTTTGTTTCACCACAACACCCCTATATGATCGGTGCTGGCACAGCGATGATTTTCAGGCGCCCGGGTTAATAAAGACAGGGTCCTTAAACTCCTTTTAAACAGTTATACTTAAATGTTCACCACGGCATTTCATAGGCGCGCGATACGTGAGTTCAAAACTGAAACAGCTATACCAGTCCTCGCATCTTTACGGTGGCAATGCATCTTATATCGAGGCCTGGTATGAATCCTGGCTGGAAGACCCGGACAGCGTGCCGGAGCAATGGCGCAAGCATTTTGAATCCATGCCCGCCGGTGAGGGCCCGGAAACCGGGCACCAAAAAATTGCCGAGCGCTTTCGGAACCTGCCCCTGCATGCCTCGACCTACCCTGCCGTTGGCAGCGAATTCACCGACCACAAGCAGGCCTGTGTTTCACGCATGGTCAACTCGTTCCGCATCCGCGGGCACGAAGTCGCCAAGCTGAATCCGCTGGGTATCGCCCACCACGAACCGGTGGCCGACCTGGAACTCGATTTTCACGATTTGACCGAAACCGATCTTGAGCACGAGTTCGATACCGGGTCGCTGGCGGTCGAACAGCCACGTATGACGCTGAAAGATATCCTGGCGCTGGTGAGCAGGGTTTACTGCCAGAGCATCGGCGTCGAATACATGCACATGGTCGATACGGCCAAGCGTGACTGGATACGGGAACGGATCGAGGGCTCACAGGGTTACTACGACGTCACGGACAACGAACGTCTGCGTATCCTGCAAATGCTGACAGCAGCCGAGGGCCTGGAAAAATACCTGCACACGCGTTACGTCGGCCAGAAACGGTTTTCACTGGAAGGTGGCGACAGCCTGATCCCGTTGCTGCACGAGACCATGCTGCACTCCGGCGCCAACGGCGTCGAGGAGATCGTCATCGGGATGGCGCACCGGGGCCGTTTGAACGTGTTGGTCAACATCCTTGGTAAATCACCTTCCCTGTTGTTTGACGAATTTGAAGGAAACCACGCTGTCAATGACCCGGAGCGCCCTGGCGATGTTAAATACCACCTCGGTTTTGCGTCTGATATCAAGACCCCGGGCGGTGAAGTACACATGGCGCTGGCCTTCAACCCGTCGCACCTGGAAATTGTCGACCCGGTCGTGCTGGGTTCCGCCCGCGCCCGCCAGGTCCGGCGCAAGGACGAGGCCCACGACCAGGTCATGCCTATCCTGATCCACGGGGACGCGGCGTTTTCCGGCCAGGGCGTGGTCATGGAGTTGTTCCAGATGTCCGAGACACGCGGATTCGCCGTCGGTGGCACGCTGCATATCGTGATCAATAACCAGATCGGTTTTACCACCAGCAGGATCGAGGACACGCGTTCCACCCTGTATTGCACGGCTGTGGCCAAGATGGTCCATGCACCGATTTTCCACGTCAACGGGGATGACCCGGAAGCGGTGCACCACGTCATGAAGATCGCCTGCGATTTCCGCCAGCGCTTCAAACGCGATGTTGTCATCGACCTGGTCTGCTACCGCAAGCACGGGCATAACGAGGCCGATGAACCGGCGGCCACGCAACCGATGATGTACAAGACCATCCGTGGACTTGAGACCACCCGGCAGAAGTATGCCGATGACCTGGTCAAGCGCAAGATCGTCAACCCGGAACTGCCGCAGGCCCTGATGGATGAGTATCGCCGCAAGCTGGATGAGGGGGAACAGGTCGCGGATGTGGAAGCCCATCCGCATATGAACGAATACGCTGCCCACTGGCACAGCTATGACCAAGGCAGCGTGACCACGCCGGGTGTTGTGACAAGCCTGGACCGGGATACGGTTACTGCCCTGGCTGACAAGATGACCCGTCTGCCCGACGGCTTTGTACTGCACCCCCGGGTCAAAAAGATCATCGACGACCGGAAGAAAATGGCGCGCGGTGAACTGCGACTGGACTGGGGGTTCTGCGAAACCGTAGCCTACGCCAGCCTGGTCAGCACCGGTACGGGGCTGCGCCTGGTCGGGCAGGATTCCGGCCGCGGCACCTTCTTCCACCGCCACGCCGTATTGCACAACCAGGAGGACGGCGCCGTCTTCACGCCCTTGGCAGAAATCAATCCGCAGGTAGACGTCAACATCATCGACTCCCTGTTGTCAGAGGAAGCCGTGACGGGTTTTGAATATGGCTACGCCACGGCGGCGCCCGAAACGCTGGTTATCTGGGAAGCCCAGTTTGGTGACTTTGCCAATGGCGCACAGGTCGTGATCGACCAGTTCCTGTCATCCGGTGAGGCAAAGTGGGGGCGTTTGTGTGGCCTGGTGATGTTTCTCCCGCATGGCTACGAGGGCCAGGGCCCTGAACATTCCAGCGCCCGCCTGGAGCGCTTCATGCAACTGTGTTCCAACAACAATATCCAGGTCTGCGTGCCGACCACGCCGGCCCAGATGTTCCACATGATCCGCCGGCAGATGCTGATGGGTACACGCAAGCCGCTGATCGTCATGACACCCAAGAGCCTGCTGCGGAACAAGGCCTCGACCTCGACGCTGGAAGATTTGACCGATGGCGAATTCCAGCTGCTTATCGACGATACGCAGATCGCTGACAAGGCGAAAGTCAAACGCGTGGTCCTGTGTTCCGGCAAGGTGTATTACGACCTGGTGGACGCACTCGAGACAACACCGCGCGAAGATATCGCGGTGGTCAGGGTCGAACAGTTGTACCCGGTGCCGTACGCGGAGTTATCAGAAATGCTGGCGGGGTATCCCGATGACTGCGAGGTCGCCTGGTGCCAGGAAGAACCACAGAACCAGGGCGCGTGGTACCAGGCCATCCACAACCTGATTGCTGCCATGCATGATCATCAGACGCTTTATTACGCCGGCAGGCCCAGCTCGGCTTCACCGGCGGTGGGGTATTTCCCCGTGCACCTGGAAGAACAGAAAACCCTGGTAACCGAGGCCATTACACCCGGGGCCGGATTGAAATTGAATAGCAGAACGGGTCAGCTCACAAGCTGACCACATAACAAGGGAAGAAGATGAGTACAGAAGTCAAAGTGCCCGTTTTACCGGAATCCGTTGCCGATGCAACCGTTGCCGCCTGGCATAAACAGCCCGGCGATAGCATACGCCGGGATGAAAACCTGTTGGACCTGGAAACCGACAAGGTGGTGCTCGAAGTACCTTCCCCGGTCGATGGTGTGGTTAGCAAAATCGTCCGTGACAGCGGTGAGACGGTCACCAGCGGTGAGTTGCTGGGCCTGATCGAGGAAGGTGCGGTAGAAGCGGTCGAGGAGACCGCCAGCGAACCCGAACCTGAGGCCGTGGGCGATGAGAAACCTGCAGGCTCCACGGATACGGCGAAGCTGAGTCCGGCAGCGCGGCGTGTTGCGGAAGAGGAAAACGCCGATGTTAGCCAGGTGACCGGCACCGGCCGCGGTGGGCGCATCACCAAGGCCGACGTGATTCAGCACGTGCAAGGCAGTGTCCAGGCAGGTGCGCGGCCCGAGGAACGGGTCAAAATGACGCGTTTGCGCTCAACGATTGCTGCACGCATGAAGGAAGCACAGAACACCGCTGCAATCCTGACCTCGTTCAACGAGGTGGACCTGAAGGCCGTCATGGACCTGCGCCGGAAATACAAGGAAGCCTTTGAACAACAGCACGGCGTCAAGCTCGGCCTGATGTCTTTCTTTGTAAAGGCGGTTTGCGACGCCTTGCGCAAGCACCCGGTCGTCAACGCCTCCATGGAAGGCGATGAGATCGTTTATCACGGTTACCAGGATATCGGAATCGCGGTGTCCACCGAGCGTGGCCTGATGGTACCGATCTTGAGAAACGCAGAACACATGACGCTGGCGGATGCCGAACACGCCATCCGCGACTTCGCGATGCGGGCGCGGGACGGCTCGATTACGCTGGAAGATTTGCAGGGTGGTACGTTCAGCATCACCAATGGCGGTACATTCGGCTCCCTGCTTTCCACACCCTTGCTGAATCCGCCACAGAGCGCAATCCTGGGCATGCACACGATCAAGGAGCGCGCCGTTGTCGTGGAAGGCGAAGTTGTGGCCCGGCCGATGATGTACATCGCGCTGAGTTATGACCACCGCATCATCGACGGCAAGGACGCAGTGCTGTTCCTGGTAGCGGTGAAAGATGCGCTGGAAGACCCGGCACGCTTGTTGTTGAACCTGTAAACCAAATTCTGGATTTAGGAATGACTGAAAAATTTGATGTAATCGTTATCGGTGGCGGCCCGGGTGGTTACGTGGCCGCGATCAGGGCAGCGCAACTGGGGCTGAGCACGGCCTGCATCGATATGAATACCGGCAAGGATGGCAAGGCCGCGCTGGGTGGCACCTGTCTGAATGTCGGTTGTATACCGTCAAAAGCCCTGCTGGACAGCTCCAAGCACTATCATCACCTGCAGCACGATTATGCTGCCCACGGCATCAGCGTCAGCGACGCCAGCATCGATGTCGCTACGATGATGTCCAGGAAAGACAAGGTGGTGAAACAGTTGACAGGTGGCGTGGCGCAGTTGTTCAAGGCCAACAAGATCAAGCAGTACCACGGCCGCGGACGTTTGCTGGCTGAGCGCCAGGTGGAATTCACACCGCATGAATCGTCGGAAACGGTCATGCTGCAGGCGGACAATATCATCCTGGCATCCGGCTCGGTACCGATCGCCATACCCAACGTGGCGTTCGACGGCGAATACATCATCGACAACGTGGGCGCCCTGGACCTCGCCGAGGTGCCCGGGCGGCTGGGCGTTATCGGCGCCGGCGTCATTGGCCTTGAGCTGGGCTCGGTGTGGCGCCGCCTGGGTGCTGAAGTCACCTTGCTGGAAGCATTGCCTGAATTGCTGCCCACCGCCGATGCCGATATCGCAAAACAGGCCGGGCGTTTGTTCAAAAAACAGGGCCTCGATATCCGTCTCGGCACACTGGTTAAATCCGCCACGGTTGACAAAGGTGAGGTCAAGGTAGTGCTGGAGGACAAGAAGGGTGAAAGCGAAGTCAGCTTTGACCGCCTGTTGGTCGCAGTTGGCCGCCGGCCTTACACCGAAGGTTTGCTGCATGATGACTGTGGCGTTGAGATGAATGAACAGGGCCAGATCAGCGTCAACGAAAGTTCGCAGACCACGGCGCCCGGAGTGTGGGCCGTAGGTGATTGTGTGCGTGGCCCGATGCTTGCACACAAGGCGTCCGAGGAAGGCATCGCCGTTGCCGAGCTGATCGCGGGTAAAGCGGCCCATATCCATTTCGACACCGTACCCTGGGTGATATACACCGATCCGGAAATCGCCTGGGTTGGCAAAACGGAACAGCAACTGAAAGAAGCCGGAGCGGGTTACCGGGCCGGTTCATTCCCGTTTGCGGCAACCGGGCGCGGCCTGGCCATGGGTGATGCGGCGGGTATGGTCAAAATGCTGGCCGATGCAGAAACCGACGAGGTGCTCGGCGTACACATCATCGGCCCGGGTGCGTCGGAGTTGATCGCGGAGTGTGTGGTGACCATGGAATTCCACGGCGCCAGCGAAGACCTGGCACGTATCGTCCACGCCCATCCAACCCTGTCGGAGGCGGTTCACGAAGCCGCCTTGCACGTGGATGGACGGGCTATTCATCGCGGAAACTAGCAATATCAACCAACGAATGGACAGGCTTATGAGCGGTATACCAAAGACTTTCAAGGCATTTCGTATCCACAACGACGGCGAGGGTTATCGTTCGGACATTGAGATGGTGGGGATCAATGATCTCAGCGAAGGTGATGTCGTCATACGTGGAGAGTGGTCCAGTATCAATTTCAAGGACGCCCTGGCGGCCACGGGCAAAGGGAGTATCCTGAAAAAGTTCCCGCTCACGGGCGGTATTGATGTGGCCGGCGAGGTTATAAGTTCAGATTGTGAACGATTCAAAGCGGGTGACAAGGTGTTGGTTACCGGCTGTCACCTGTCTGAAAAATTTGATGGCGGCTATAGCCAGTACCTGAGATTGCGTAGTGAGGATGTAGTCCCCTTACCCGACGGTCTTACAACCCGCGAGGCCATGGCTATCGGAACGGCGGGTTTTACCGCTGCGATATCCCTGTATCGCATGGAAGCACTTGGTCAGACACCTGAAGCCGGTCCCATTGTCGTCACGGGCGCCAGTGGCGGGGTCGGCAGTTTTGCCATCGACATCCTGACCAAAGCAGGTTACGAAGCCCATGCCATTACCGGCAAACCGGAGCAGTTTGACTACCTCGAAAAACTGGGCGCACGCCAGTGCATTTCCCGTCACAAGTTGTACTGGGGTGAGCAGCCGCTTGAAAGGGTGCGCTGGGCCGGCTGCATTGATAACGTGGGTGGCGACACGCTGGCCGGTATCAGCCGGTTAATCGACCTGTGGGGCAATATCGCCGTGTGCGGTATGGTCGGGGGAATCGGTTTCAACGCGACCAACCTCCCGATGATTCTGCGCGGGGTCAGCCTGATCGGCATCAGCTCGAATAACGCGCCGTATGACCTCAGGGAGGTCCTGTGGCACCGCCTGGCCAACGAATGGCGTCCACAGCACCTGGACCTCATTGTCCGCAACGAAGTGGCCCTGGATGACATTGGCGAAGCATTCGCTGCGCTGATTGAAGGCACTACACTGGGGCGTACGGTAGTCAACCTCGCATAGTGTCAATGCCAGTTCTCTGCTCTTGCTGCAATCAGCGGCACAATTGGTGCATAATTGCTGCAAGGGGGATTACACCAAGCGTGGATAAAAAATAATGGCTAAGGTATTAATCGTAGACGACTCCCCGGCCCAGGTTTTCAGCCTGAAGCAACTGGTTGAGGAGTGGGGGCATGAAGCCCTGACCGCAGAAAATGGCGACCAGGCCCTGCAAATAGCCCGTGAAGAATTGCCAAACGTAATCCTGATGGATGTGGTCATGCCTGGCATGAACGGTTTCCAGGCAGCCCGCAAGCTGTCCAGGGACCAGGTCACGCGCAGTATTCCGGTGATTTTTGTTAGCATCAAGGATGACGAGGCAGACCGTATCTGGGGGATGCGCCAGGGCGCCACGGCTTACATTACCAAGCCGGTAAACCCGGAAATCCTGCTGTCCGCCATTACGGACGCAGTCGCTGCCTGATCCATCCAATCAGAATTCCGCCATGAGCATCCAGGCCGGTGACCGTATTCCCGTGGCACAACTCGCCCAGATGTTTGAAGGCCGCCCCCGGCTGATCAGCACAGAGGAATATTTCTCCGGTCGCAAGGTCGTGCTGTTTGCGGTGCCCGGGGCATTCACACCCACCTGTTCGGCCTATCACCTGCCCGGTTTTGTAGAACACACCGGCGAGTTCCTTGAACGAGGATTTGACGCAATTGCCTGCATGGCCGTTAACGATGTTTTCGTAATGCATGCCTGGGGAAAGGCCATGTCCGTGGGGAAAATCGACATGTTGGCGGACGGCAACGGGATGTTTTCGAAAGCGCTTGGTTTGCTCAAAGACGCGACCGCTTACGGAATGGGTTGGCGATCGCACCGCTTCGCAATGGTCGTGGATAACATGCTGGTCACCCACCTGATGGTCGAGGAACCGGGCGAGTTTCGGGTCAGCTCGGCCGAATCCGTGCTGGCGGCGCTCCTATAGCCTATCATTAGGCTAGAGAGGTCAAGTGGAGTAAACCAGTGAGAAAAACCGGATGGACACTGTTGCTCGGAGCCTTCTTCCTGGCTGCGTGTGTATACGAGGTGCCGTTCACCACTCAACACAATATCCCCATTGACCAGGCAGTGCTTGGCACATGGGAAATTGTTTCCGAGGAAGGTAGCGTTGAACAGTTACGTATCCTGAGGTTCTCAGATACCGAGTACCTGGTGAGTGACGTCAATGGTGATGATGAATTATATTTCCGGGCTTATGCGATTGAGGTCGGGGGTGTTTCAGCGGTTCAACTCGAGTTTCTCGGTGATGACAAACGACCGGTCAGGGGCGATGACCGGTATCTCGTTGCCACGTACAGTTTCGTAGATGGCTTGCTGGAGGTTCGAACACTGAATTCCGATCTGGTGGATGATGAACTAACGGACAGCGAATCTCTCCGGGCTGCGTTCATTAAGCACAAAGAAAACCCGGAGCTGTTTAACGACCCCGGGTTATTCAAACGTGTAGGAGACTGAGATTCCGGCGGTCTTATTCGACTGCCGCCTCCGCTTCATCTACCTCACCCTCCGCATCGGTCTGGATTCTGGCCAGACCGACCAGGTTTTCATCCTCGCGCAGACGAATCAGCGTCACACCCTGTGTATTGCGGCCCAGGGTGGATATCTCGTTAGCGTGGGTGCGCACCAGTGTGCCGCCGTCGGAGATCAGCATAATGTCATCGTCATCCGTTACCTGCAGTGCGGAGATCAATTGACCATTACGCGCTGATGTCTGGATACCGATGACACCCTGTCCACCACGGCCCTGGATGGAATGTTCTTCAGGGTTTGTACGCTTGCCGTAACCACGTTCGGTGACCGTCAGGATATCCCCGTCGCCGAGAACCAGCATTGAGACGACTTCCTGGTCTGCCTTCAGGCGGATACCGATGACACCACGGGCCGTACGGCCAACGGATGTCACGTTGCTTTCCGCGAAGCGGATGCACTTACCGGAGCTGGAAAACAGCATGACTTCACTGTCGCCCTGTGTAATCTCGACATTGACCAGTTCGTCGTCCTCGTCCAGGTTGATGGCCCAGATTCCGTTGACACGCTGATTTTTATAGGCTGGCAGCGGTGTCTTCTTGACGATGCCCTTGCGGGTGGCGAAAAACACAAACAGTTCTTCCGAGTACTCACGTACCGGCAATACTGCGTTGACACGTTCGTCTTTTTCCAACGGCAACAGGTTCACGATGGGTTTGCCACGGCTTGCATGGCTGGCCTGTGGCAGTTCATAAACCTTGAGCCAGTAAATCTTCCCCTTTGAGGTGAAGCACAGCAAGGTGTCGTGTGTATTGGCGACAAAAATCTGGTCGATGAAATCCTCTTCCTTCATCTTGGTCGCGGACTTGCCCTTGCCACCGCGGCGCTGCGCCTGGTAGCGGTCAAGCGTTTGCGACTTGGCGTAACCACCGTGTGAAATCGTAACCACCACGTCTTCCTCGGTAATCAGGTCTTCGAGGGTCAGGTCGAGTTTGTTCTCGAGGATGACGGTGCGGCGTTCGTCACCGTACTTGCTACGAACGTCCTCCAGCTCGTCGCGGATTACCAACATCAGGCGCTCAGGATCGGACAGGATTTCCAGCAGGTCCATGACCGTGGCGAGGATTTCACCGTACTCGTTGGTCAGTTTTTCCTGCTCAAGCCCGGTCAGCCTGTGCAGACGCATATTGAGGATTTCCTGGGCCTGTACGGGTGACAACTGGTAACCGTCTTCCTGCAAACCGTATTCCGGATCGAGGTTTTCTGGCCGTGACGTTTCCGCCCCACCCTGGCCCAGCATGGCGCGCACCAGGCCAGGATCCCAGCGCTTGGCCAACAGGCTTTGCTTGGCCTCAGCCGGTGACGGCGAAGCCTTGATCAATTCGATCAATTCATCGAGGTTGGCCAGCGCAACGGTCAAACCTTCCAGCACGTGGGCGCGGCCCCGCGCCTTGCGTAGTTCAAACAACGTGCGGCGGGTGACGACCTCGCGACGGTGATTGATGAATGCCTGCAGGATCTCCTTGAGGTTCAATAATCGTGGCTGACCATCGACCAGCGCGACCATGTTGATGCCAAACACGTTCTGCATCACGGTCTGCTTATAGAGATTGTTAAGTACGACTTCCGGTACTTCGCCACGGCGCAGTTCGATCACGACACGCATGCCGTCCTTGTCGGACTCATCACGCAACTCGGTAATGCCCTCGAGTTTCTTGTCCTTGACCAGTTCGGCGATTTTTTCAAGCAAGCGAGCCTTGTTGACCTGGTACGGCAACTCGGTGACGATCAGCGAGTTCTTGCCATTGCGTTCGTTTGTCTCGACGTGGGATTTTGCGCGTACGTAGATACGTCCGCGTCCCGTGTGATAAGCGTCATAAATCCCCAGCGCGCCGTTGATCGTGCCGGCAGTCGGGAAATCCGGGCCGGGCAGATACTGCATGATGGCGTCGATGTCCATCTCGGGGGTTTCGATCAGCGCAACCGTGGCGTTGATGACCTCGTCGAGGTTGTGTGGCGGTATGTTGGTCGCCATACCCACTGCGATACCGGCCGAACCATTGACCAGCAGACCAGGCACACGGGTTGGCAGCACCAGCGGCTCGTATTCCGACTCATCGTAATTGGGGCCGAACTCAACCGTTTCCTTATCCAGGTCGGCCAGCAGTTCATGAGCAAGCCGCGCCATGCGGACCTCGGTGTAACGCATGGCTGCCGCAGCATCGCCATCGACCGAGCCGAAGTTGCCCTGGCCGTCCACCAGCATGTACCGCATCGCAAATGGCTGGGCCATGCGCACGATGGTGTCATACACGGCGGAATCACCATGCGGATGGTATTTACCGATGACGTCACCGACCACGCGGGCGGATTTCTTGTAGGCCTTGTTCCAGTCGTTTCCGAGCACGCTCATGGCGTACAGCACACGCCGGTGGACCGGTTTCAGGCCGTCCCGGACATCGGGTAAGGCACGACCAACAATGACACTCATGGCGTAGTCCATGTAGGACTGACGCATCTCGTCTTCCAGGTTAACGTACAAGACTTCTTTAGCGACTTCTGCCATTACTTATAATCACTCCAGGACAAGCTGTATATATTTGATTTATAACGAAATATATCAAAACACCAAAGGCGTGTTCGGATATTGTTTTTATCCTCCACGCAAGTGATTAATTTTACCACAAAAAGACCATTGATTGGGCCATATAACAGTGTCTATCCAGGCAATTCGATAAGTGCTTTGTGAGGATCGTGGAAATTAGTCTTTATACATGCGCGACAGCCCAGTATCATTGGCCGTCACGTTAAACATGGAGAACCGATTCATGAGGAAGATGATTTTTCTCACCGCCTTATTGCTGTCAGGTGTTGCGCAATCCCAGGACCAGGCCGGCAGTGAAAACCCGCAGGCCACGATTCACACCGACCGGGGAGACATCCGCATCGAGCTGTATGCCAAGGAAGCACCCATTTCAGTTGAAAACTTCCTGCAATATGCCCGTGACGGGTTTTATGAAGATACGATCTTTCACCGCGTGATCAGCCATTTCATGATCCAGGGCGGTGGTATAACGCCGGACATGGATCTGAAGCCCACCAGGGAGCCAATTGTCAACGAGGCCGACAACGGTCTGAAAAACGAACGTGGCACGATCGCGATGGCGCGTACCAACGAGATCAATTCCGCAACGTCGCAGTTTTTCATCAACGTGGAAGTAAATGGCGCACTTGACCATACTGGCAAAAATACCTCCCGCGAATGGGGCTATGCGGTGTTTGGTAAAGTCATTGAAGGAATGGACGTGGTGGATGATATCCGTTTTGTGGAAACGGGGCCGAATGACGTACCCGTGGAAACGGTGCTGATTGAGTCGGTCGAGGTTCACTGATTCACCTCTCGAGATGACATCTACCCTCTTCATCTCGGACCTGCACCTGGATGACCGGAGTACGGAGACCACTGCCCTGCTCCTGCGTTTCCTGGAGCAGGAAGCGGTCTCAGCGGATGCCCTGTACATCCTGGGTGATCTGTTCGAGTACTGGCTGGGTGACGACGCGCCGTCAGAATGTTCTCTGGCGGTCGCAAGTGGTTTGTCTGCACTGGCGAAACAGGGTGTTGCCTGCTACTTCCAGCATGGCAACCGGGATTTCCTGTTGCGCGGGGATTACGCCGTGCTTTCCGGCATGACGCTTTTGCCGGAAGAGTACGTGGCTGAGCTTTACGGGAAGCGGGTACTGCTGATGCACGGGGACAGCCTGTGTACGGATGACGCCGAGTACCAACAGTTCCGTGCCCAGGTGCGTGATCCCCTGTGGCAGCAGGAGTTCCTGGCGCAGAGTATTGACAAGCGTTTGCAGGTTGCCCAGATGGCACGTGATGCCAGCGCCGCGCACAAGGGTGACGTATCCATGGCCATCATGGACGTTAACCCGGGTGAGGTGGAAAACCGGTTCAGGCACCATGGAGTGAGCCGCCTGATCCACGGCCACACCCATCGCCCGGCGATGCATGACCTGGTCGTTGATGGCCGCGATGTGCAGCGCATCGTGCTTGGCGACTGGTACACCCGCGGCAGCGTGTTGCGGGTCACACCGGACGGCTACGAGCTGGCCGTCATCTGAATTTCAGCCATTCTTGTAAGAGGGAGCAGCTTTGCTGCTCGCGATTGAATCACCTGTGGAGGGAACAGCTTCGCTGCTCGCGATTCAATCACCTGTAGGAAGGAGCAGCTTTGCTCGCAATTGAGCCACCTGTAGGAGGGAGCAGCTTCGCTGCTCGCGATTGTGCCCGGCGGCGACACAGGTATATCCACCTGAGACACGCCGTTATGTCAGGATGACGGTACTTCGCGATAGAGCACAGGGATTGCGGCGCGAACATCCCTGTAGGCTCTTCCACAACATCCCTGTTGTGTAAGGTCTCAGCTTGGAATACCTGTATCCCCGCTGATAATGTTTATTGCGCTGAAACGAACATTTAACAGCGCATTGGCTCACTTTCTACCCTTGATGGGGGTACAATGCTTGTACGCTTTTCAGGGAGTTAACAGTGATAAGCAAAACCCTGGTCAAGATTTTTCATCTTAACAGCGCCCTTTCCCATTAAATGTAGTTATATGAATTGTAACCCGAAACGTTACAGGGTACAATGAACACATGATTCGAAGTTTCAAGCACAAGGGCCTTGAACGGTTTTTTCTTAAGGGAACAAAGCCAGGTATACAGGCTAAACACGCTACCAAACTTCGTTTGATACTCGGCAGGCTGAATGCTTCGGTAACACTAAAAGACATGGATTTGCCCGGCCTTTATCTTCATCAGCTCAGTGGTAGAAGAAGTGAAATTTGGTCAGTACGAGTGAGTGGAAACTGGCGTGTCACATTTCGTTTTGTGAAAAGTGATGCCGAAATCGTTAATTACGAGGACTACCATTGAGGAAGAACATGTTAATGCATAACCCACCACACCCTGGAGAAATCATTAAGGAACTTTGTCTTGAACCGCTGGGCATCTCTGTTACTGCGGCAGCTAAAGGCCTGGGTGTGAGTCGGAAGACATTGTCTGCAATTCTCAATGGACGTGCCGGAATCAGTCCTGAAATGGCAGTTCGCCTTTCAATTGCTTTTGATACTTCTTCTGAAAGTTGGCTCAGCCAGCAATCCCAATACGATCTTTGGCAAGCTGAAAAGTATCGTGATTCATTGCACGTAAATAGGTTATCCGCTGCGTGATGTACACATATAACAAATCATTCAACCGGACGCGGGAAAGTGTGTCGGCGCGTTTCCGCGGAAACATCGGCCCACGCGCCGGTTAATTCAAACGTTAGTCATTGAAGCAAGCAGTTTTTTCTAAAACCAGAAATATCATGATAAAACACTTTTGGATACCTCCCAAGAATAGAAACCAGCCTCAACCTGCCCCGGTTATCCAGAATACCGGACACTGCCCGACGTGTGCTCAAGATGTGACTTTTATCGCTCATAACGAGTGGTTTAGAGACTATTATCTTTGCTCAAATTGCGGCAGCGTTCCCCGAGAGCGGGCCCTGATGTTAACTATTGAGCAATACTTCCCAAATTGGCGCAATGTAACTATTCACGAGTCTTCTCCGAGCAATCGTGGAGCAAGTAGACGTCTCTCAGAAGAGTGTTCTCATTATATACCTTCACAATATTTTCCAGACCAGGAGCCTGGCAGCATGGTTGGGAGTTTTCGCTGTGAAAACCTGGAAGCACTTACGTTTGCCGATGAAAGTATAGACTTGCATATCACCCAGGATGTGCTGGAGCACGTATTTCATCCGTCAAGGGTCTTTAAAGAGATAGCTCGTACACTCAGACCAGGTGGCATGCACATTTGTACAGTGCCGCTCGTCAACAAAGGCATGCCTTCAAAATTGAGAGCCCGTATTGACAACGAAGAGCTTATATATCTGGAACCGGAGCAGCACCACCGCAACCCAGTTGGTGATGGAAGGTCCCTGGTTACTATAGATTGGGGCTTTGATATCTGCCGTCACATCTTTAATTCAAGCGGTCTTTTTACGCATATCGTTTATATTGATGATCTGAGCAGGGGTATTCGCGCCGAATTCATTGAGGTGTTAGTAACAGTCAAGCCACAGGTTTTGGATTCAGAAATTGAAATCCCATAGTTACTTGGCTAACCAGTCGTTCAAATATGTTCAGCCAGAAAGCTGGCTTCACCGGGCGCAGATTTTCTGCGCCGCTTGACTAAAACGTTGATTCAAAACTCTTTGGGTTACCTACTGTAACCATCTGGCGCTGGGTCTGGGCGTTTGCTCACGGGACCGTGAGCGACACGACTGAAGGGACAAGGTGAACCCGGGAACCCGGCAAGAGGGTGGCTTGGGCCATGCAGGAGCAGTTGCCGAGGAAGTCGCGACCGAGCCTACAAGGATGCTTCGCGCCGCACATCCCTGTGCTCTATCGCGAAGTACCGTTCACAGCCCAGGCTGGCCTCTCGACCGGTCCCCGGTCTCACCTTCTCCTGAACATAACGGCGTGTCTCAGGTGGGTACACCTGTTTCGCCGCTGGGCACAATCGCGAGCAGCAAAGCCGCTCCCTCCTACAGGTGACTAAATCGCGAGCAGCCAAGCTGCTCCCTCCTACAGGTCTCGCACTCACACCAGGAATTTTAAAGGGCGGCAATTGCGTCCATTTCGCGTTGTGTGAAACCCGCCTGCATGCGCGCAGGCATATTGAAAGGCCCTCTCAACTGGCCGCTGAAATGCTCACGCAACAGCGCCAGGAAGGTGGATTCGGCCTCCAGGCCACGCTGGTCACAACAGGCGTGGAACCAATGGCTGCCGATCTTGACGTGACGTACTTCCTCTTCGAGGATGACATTCAGAATCCGCACTGTTTCCATATCACCAACGCCGGTCAGGCGTTCGATCATGCCCGGTGTGACATCGAGACCCCTGGCCTCCAGCACCCTCGGCACCAGCGCCATCCGTTTCATGCAGTCATCGGCGGTGCGCTGGGCCATTTCCCAAAGACCGTTATGCGCCGGAAAATCCCCGTATTCAAAACCCAGTGCATGCAGGCGCTGGCTCAGCAGGCGGTAGTGACGTGCCTCGTCAGCCGCCACTGACAGCCAATCGAAATAGTATTGCCTGGGCATGTCCCTGAAGCGGTAGACGGCATCCAGCGCCAGGTTGATGGCGTTGAACTCGATGTGTGCAATCGCGTGGACCAATGCGGCACGGCCCTGTTCGCTGCCGAGACGACGGCGTTTGACCTGCGATGGATCCACCAATTCAGGTTTGTCCGGGTGCCCCGCCATGCCAATGGGGGTGACGGGGGTGTGCGGGTCGAATTCATACTGGCCGGCCTCGACCGCGGACCAGAGGTCGGTGACGGCGCAGCATTTGTCTTCGGGTGAGGTGATCGCCAGGCATTCCGCCGTTTGTTCAAATAAAGCAACCACGATAGTGCTCCTTCAGCATGATAATTGCGGATACAGTTGACTTGTCAGTGTTCATGGCAAGGCGCAGCTCGCAGCTAATGGCCTTAGTCCTTGGCAAGAGGTGCGTACTAGCCTCCGGAATTCTTAACGATTGTATGTGGGCGTGGCGGAATTCGCCAACCTTTATCTCCCCGGCACGCTTGCTCTGGCCTTTTTCCTATTGCTTGGCCTTCCCCAGGATACCTGAAGTACCTGAATCCCACGTGGTTAGACGCTTCCCGGCCTGCCTGGTTTTCTTTATGTCGCTTGGCACAAATCCTGCATCATCATGCTTGAGTACACAGTAAAAGGAGTATCTTATGGGTCGTGGATCAGCAGGGAATGTCATTGCCGCCTTGTGCAGTTTCTTTATTCCCGGTCTCGGACAGTTGTTGCAGGGGCGTTGGTTGCTGGCAGGTTTCATGTTTGTCATGTCCGTGCTGCTGTGGGTCATCCTGCTGGGCTGGATCATCCACCTGTGGTCCATCATTGATGCAGCCATTTACGAGCCACGCGTCCGCTACAGGTCTTACCGTCACCGCAGAGGATATGACTGGTGAGAGGGGCCTGTAACTCAGAAGCTCCTGGTTTTCATTCAATCGGGCCCGCACCGGTGTTACAGGCTGACCACCTGCCGGAAGACATAGCTCATTGAATGGGGCGGGAACTTGCCGCGGATGTTTTCACAGCCCGGAACGCCGCAACGAGTTTCCGCCCCGCCTTCCCTGTTCTGCACCTGCCCCACAAATCCACAGGCTCTGCTAAGATAAATATACTTGTCCGTCCGCATTGGAGACAGATGTGTATTTCAAGCCCCTGCTGTTACCGCTGCTCGCACACGTTGCCCTGACTTTCGTGGTCATGATCATCATGTACCGGAAACGTGTCAGCGAAATGAAGTCCAAGCGCATCCACCCTCAACGCATGAAGACGCGCTCGGGCACCCACGGCGTACTGACGGATTCGGAAAGCGCGGCGAACAACTATGCCAACCTGTTCGAAGCCCCGGTCCTGTTTTACCTGGCCATCCTGGTGACATTGATCCTGATGGTGCAGGACAGCATCATCGTAGTCCTGGCCTGGGTATACGTGGCATCGAGATTTGTACACAGCTTTATCCATGTCACCTACAACCGGGTCATGCACCGCTTCTGGACATTCTTTTTCAGCAGCCTGGTATTGGCCGCGATCTGGGTGCGACTGGGCTGGATCATCTTCCAGGCATGACCATGGACCAATCCGGAATGGTTGCCGGCAGTTGTCTTTGCGGCACGGTTCGCTTTGCCGCGGAGTTACCCAGTAAATGGTGTGCACACTGCCACTGCAGCATGTGCAGAAAAGCGCATGGTGCGGGTTATGTCACCTGGGTCGGTTTCGATGAGGACCGCACCCGTGTCACCGGGGATGGCGGGCAACTCGAATGGTATGAATCATCTCCCGGGGCGCAACGTGGTTTTTGCCGAAATTGCGGCAGCACGATGTTTTTCCGCTCCGAACGCTGGGCCGGTGAATTGCACATCGTCTTGGCCTGCTTCGATGATGCTATTGACCGTGAACCCCTGGCCAACGTGTTTTTCGACGCGCACGTTGACTGGATGCCGATCGATCACTCCTTGAAGCAGATTGACGGATAAAAGCGCAAAGGCCTTGCGACTGTAGGAGGCCCCTTGGGGCCGACCAGCATCATGATCCTCAGAATGTCGCCCACAAGCGGCCTCCCACATGAATCCGTGCGCCACCTTGTAGGAGCCTCCGCTCGTGCGCGTCTGACCTCCAGGGATGGAGGAAATGCAGGGGATTGTAGGGAACAATCCCTGCCCAGCCCGCGATCTGCGGTTCATCCTGAACATAACGGCGTGTCTCAGGTGGAGATACCTGTGTCACCGTCCCTCAAAGAGTTGCTACTGGTGGGATTACTCCGGAACCGACCAGTCAATGGGTGGCTGGCCGTGATCTTCCAGGTACTGATTGGCCTGGGAGAAGTGCCGGCAACCCAGGAACCCCTGGTGCGCAGAAAGCGGTGAGGGGTGCGGGGCGTTCAATACCAGGTGCTTGCGCCGGTTAATCACTGCACCTTTTTGCTTCGCATAATTACCCCACAGCATGAATACCAGCCCTTCCCTTTCCTCGTTCAGCAATTCCACGACGGTATCGGTAAATCTTTCCCAGCCCTTGCCCTGGTGAGAACCTGCCTGGCCACGCTCCACCGTCAGCACCGCGTTGAGCAGCAACACACCCTGCTCCGCCCAGGATTGCAGGTAGCCATGCCGTGGCGGCGCAATACCCAGGTCGGACTCTATCTCGCGATAGATATTGACGAGCGACGGTGGGACCTTGACACCGGGCTGCACGGAAAAGCACAGACCATGAGCCTGGCCCGGTCCGTGGTATGGATCCTGGCCAAGGATTACGACACGGACCCGGTCAAAAGGGGTTGAATCAAGCGCATTAAAAATCTGTTTGCCCGGTGGGTATATCACGGCGCGGTGTTGTTTCCGGATCATCAGGAACTCGCGGAGTTGATGCATGTAATCCTGCTCAAATTCATCCTGTAAACGCATCAGCCAGGATTCGTGCAGTTGGACTTTCTTCGCTTCGTTCATAAGGCTTGTCCATGCATTCAAGACACAGCGGGAATAAATATCCCTCGCCTATTATCTTGATTCTATACACTTAGACCCAAGTTAGCATTTTATAAACACACTAAAAACACAACTTAATATGCCAATCCAAACAGAAGTAGTCATTATCGGTGCCGGTCCTGCCGGTCTGTTCCAGGTCTTTGAACTGGGCCTGCTGGGGATCCAGGCGCACGTGGTGGACGCCCTGCCGCGTGTCGGCGGCCAGTGTGCCGAGCTGTACCCGGAAAAGCCGATTTACGATATCCCGGCTTACCCGGTGATCGGCGGCCAGGAGCTGGTGGACCGGTTGATGCAGCAGATCGAGCCGTTCCATGCGCAGTTCCACTTCTCCCAGACCGTTACCGAGTTACAACGCCGCGATGACGGGCGTTTTACACTGCGTACCAATGCCGGCACCGAGTTTGACACGGCCTGCGTGATCATCGCGGCCGGTCTTGGCGCATTCCAGCCACGCAAGCTGCGCACACCGGGTGCGGCTGATTATGAAGGCCGTAACGTGCATTACCGTGTCACACGGCCGGGGGACTTCGCTGGCAAGGACATCATCATCCTGGGCGGTGGTGATTCCGCGCTGGACTGGGCGCTGGAACTACAAGACAAGGCCAACAGTCTGACACTGGTGCACCGCCGGACGGAATACCGTGGCCAGCCCGCGTCGGTCAAAAAGATGAAGACCCTGGCCGCAGCGGGCAAAATCAGGGAACTCAACGGCATGGTGCGCGAGGTGCTGATCGACGACGGGCAATTCCGGGGCCTGCGCATCGCGGACCTGGAGGGCGAGATGCACGACGTGCGTGCCGAACAGGTGTGCGTATTCTGGGGCCTGTCGCCCAATCTCGGGCCAATCGCAGAGTGGGGTCTCGATATCGAAAAACGCCAGATCGTCGTCGATACCGAGAAGTTCCAGACCAGCGAGGCAGGTATTTTTGCGGTCGGTGACATCAATACCTACCCCGGCAAAAAGAAGCTGATACTGAGCGGTTTTCACGAGGCTGCGCTGGCTGCATTTGCCGTACAAAAACACCTGGATCCGGCCAAAAGGGTGTTTTTGCAATACACCACCACCAGCCCGATCATGCACAAGCGCCTGGGGCTGGAAGAAGACACTGGGTAGACAACCTTTTGTCGTAATTTCTGCTCCACCTGGCTTGAGCAACCCACGCCTGGTTGAAATCGGCCAATTTTGACTTATGCTTAGTATGTAACCTCGTCACAGTCCCCCCTTCTTCTGTGGCGCATGCACATATGCGTATGAGGTTGCAGGCAGGCGGCCTTCGGGCCGCCTGTTTTTTTTAATTGGGGCAGACCCCGTTTATTAATGATCCTCAGGCAATATCGGCCAGCCGGACGGGTCCAGCGCGGCGCGGTAACCACGCCAGGTGGCGTAGGCCAGCCACGGAATGATGATGATCAGGCCGAGACCGGCTGTCAGGAAGCCGACCGCTGTCAGAACGCAGATCAGGAATGCCCATACGAGCATGGCGGGCTTGTTTTTCAATACGGCATTAATACTGGAAAGCACGGCGGTAACGACATCGATGTCGCGGTTGGCCAGCATCGGCAATGAGAATACGCTGGTGGCAAAACTGACACAGGCAAAAATGGAGCCCACCGCGGAGCCAATGCCGAGAAACAGCAGGATTTTTCCCCAATCAGGATCACCACCGAGCGGGAAGAACACCTGCACCATCATGCCAGCCCGCGCCCACAGCAAAAACACGACCAGTAAAACGAGGGTATAGACCATGGCGTTGCCCAGCGGTCGCTTTATCGCTCGAAACGTGCTGCCGAGACTCGGTTCCCTGCCCTCGCATAGCTGGCGGCTGACCGAATATAGTCCAAAAGCCAGCAACGGCGCGATAAACACAAAACCGGAAAGCACAGAAATCAGTAACACGTAACCACCCAGCTTCCAGGCCAGCAAGGCGATAAATGCACACAGAAGAAAAACAAAAAAACCGTAGATCAGGCTGACCCGCTTTGCGCGCATGAAATCCTGCCAACCGATCCTTAGCCAGCCGAACGCGGCGCCGGCGCTCAAGGAGTGGCTGGGTGCGATCAGGGTTTTGGGTGGTATGCGGTCTTCGGGCTTCGTCGGTTCAGTCATAGGCAAAACACCATCCGGGTTATTGATCCGCCTTGGCGGATGTTTGCGTTTCCATTTCCAAAGCATAGGAGATGAAAGCGTCTTTTTCTTCCCAGATGTTGTTTACCCAGTCTTTCAGGCGGTTCTTAGCGGCGCTGTCGGTGCGGAAGTTATAGCCGCGTATATCGGCATCAATCGGGCGTAAGCGGATGTCGACAGAAATTTTTCGTATCTGCCCCGAAAGCAGTTGCCAAATGTTAGGTGTGCCATCCGGGTAGATGATGGTCACATCGATCAGGCTGTCCAGGGCGTCATCAAACGAGTAGAGCACCTGCCCGATGCCACCAAACCGCGGTTTCAGCAGGTGCTTATGAGGGGATCCCTGCTTTTGCCATTTGTCGTGTGTGAATCGGGTGCCCTCGGGAAAAGTCATCATGGACACCGGGATGTGCTTGAGCTTTTCACAGGCCCGTGCGGCGTTCTCCAAATCCTTGCCGGCCAGGGACGGGTTCCTGAGCAGTTCTTCCCTGCTGTAGCGTTTCAAAAATGCCATGTCCAGCGCCCACCAGGCAAAACCCAGGAAAGGCACCCAGATCAGTTGTTGCTTGAGCAAAAAGCGCATAAACGGGGCGCGGCGGTTCAGGCAATGCTGCAATACGACGATATCGACCCACGACTGGTGGTTGCAGAACACCAGGTAGCGGCCACCGTGATCAATTCCATCCGGCAGGCTAATGTCCCACTCCATCCCCCGATAAAACCAAATTACAAATTTATTGACCGAAATCCATAACTCGGCAAGCCAGGAAAACAGCCGGGTCACGGAATTTCGCAACCGGCCCCTGGGCGCCAGGAACTTGATGAATGACAGGAAAAAAAGCACCACCGTCACCACGATGGTGCTTGTAGAGACAACCAGCAGTGCGATGCTGCCCTGCAGGGCGTAACGCAGTTTCCTCAGCATCGGTCCGGGCTTTATTGTGGTTTTCTGAACCTGAGCGTCATGCGGTCACTTTCGCCAATGGCCAGGTATTTTTCCTTGTCGACATCCTTCAGGCGAAGGGTCGGCGGCAAGGTCCAGACACCTTTTTCATAGTCCTTGGTATCCTTCGGGTTGGCGTTGACTTCCGAACCCTCCTCGAACTCCAGGCCTGCATTGGCGGCAAATGCCTTGATTGCTTCTTCAGACACATAGCCCATCTTTGCGGTTACCGCCGGATCGGTGCCAGCCTCAGCACGGTGCTGAACCACACCGAGGATCCCACCGGGCTTCAGGACACGGGCAAACTCACTATAAATATCCTGCGCCTGCCCAGCATTGACCCAGCCATGGGTGTTGCGGAAGGTCACCACCATATCAACGGAACCAGCCTCGCCCAGGGAAGCGGATTCAGGTGGTGAAAAATAGACGGTTTCCACCTGGTCATAGACGCCGGGATTATTGGCAAAGGTTTCCTTCATCTTCTCGGGCAGTGAATAACGGTATTTTGACTGTCCTTCGACAGCAGGATCCCAGTTGGCGACCACCAGTTTGCCGTGATCGCGCATGGCCGGGGCCAACACTTCTGTGTACCAGCCACCACCGGGCCAGATTTCCATCACGGTCATGCCATCCTCGATACCGAAGAAAGTCAGGGTTTCGACCGGGTGGCGGTACTGGTTGCGGGCGATGTTGGCCTCGGAACGATGTTCGCCTTCCATGCCCTTGGCGACGCGCTCTGCGAGGGTGTGTCCACCGGCCAGTGCGGATGCGGAAAACAGCAAAACAACTACAGCGGAAAATAAACGTTGCATATCAAACCTCCTTGAAAAGTTGCTAAATAATACATGAATTCCGTACCCGGACCATGTCCTGTACTCGATAGAATGCACCTTGTGGTCCAAGGGGCAAGTGTCGTGGTTGGATTCCGGCAGTTCAGTGCCGCAATTCCGGGGCCAGTATTTGCCACACATTCTCCAGCAGTACCGGTTGGGCCTGGACACTTGGGTGGATACCGTCTTCCTGTAACATACCGGGCTTGAATACCACTCCATCCATGAAGAATGGCACAAGCAATGTGTTGTATTCACCGGCAAGATCAGCATAGATGGATTCGAATTGTTCGAGGTAGGCTGCGCCATAATTGGGTGGCAGCTTGATACCGGCCAGCAATACGCGGGCGCCATTGGCCTGGGACTGCTTGATCATGCCGGCCATGTTCTGCCGGGTGACCTCCGGTTTGAGGCCACGCAGGCCGTCGTTGCCACCGAGTTCAACGATGACGAATTCAGGCTGATAGCGCTCCAGCAGGCGCGGTAGACGGCTCAGGCCACCCTGGGTCGTGTCGCCGCTGATACTGGAATTGAGTACGGTGTACGGGTAAGCGTCCTGTTGCAATCGCATTTTAAGCAACTCGACCCATGAATCTTCCCGGTCCATGCCGTATCCTGCACTGAGGCTGTCACCGAGGATCAATATGACCGGTGTGTTTTCAGCCGGCGCGGCATGGGCAAACAGGCTTATAAAGGACAACAAAAACGCTAAAATGACTCTCATGAACACACCAGTAAAAGAAACAGGGAAGTTTGCCCTCAAGGCCGAAGTCCTCAGCAAAACAGTGACCAGCCCGGAAGGAATGCTGACCATATTAGACCAGGTCAGCCTGCAAGTCAGTCACGGCGAGCGTATTGCCATCATCGGTGCTTCCGGTGCGGGCAAATCAACCCTGCTGGGCCTGCTGGCCGGACTCGATCTGCCAAGTGCGGGCAAGGTCTGGCTGGGCGATGCCGAACTCACTGCGCTGGACGAAGACGGCCGTGCGGCCCTGCGTGCAAACGAAGTTGGTTTTGTATTTCAGTCATTCCACCTTATCCCGTCACTCACGGCGCTGGAAAACGTCATGCTGCCGCTGGAACTGGCCAGCCACGAACAACCAAGATCTGCTGCTTTGCAGGCGATTGAGAATGTCGGGCTGATTGATCGCGCCGGACATTACCCGCGCCAGTTATCCGGTGGTGAAAAACAACGCGTGGCGATCGCAAGGGCCTATGTGACGCAACCGACCGTGCTGTTTGCGGACGAACCGACCGGTAACCTCGACCAGCAAACCGGTGAAACCGTCATCGATATCCTGTTTCGAATGAACCGCGAATATGGCACTACCCTGGTGCTGGTCAGTCACGACCTGGGCCTGGCGCAGCGCTGTGACCGCATTATCCACATGGAAGCAGGCCGCATCCTCGCAACCCAAACACCCGGACCAGGACGTTTGAGCACGATTTGATGAAGCAAGACGGTAACAAACGGGTAACGGCGCTGGCCTGGCGCTTACTGCTAAGGGACTGGCGATCCGGTGAACTGTCAGTGTTGAGCATTGCACTGGTCATCGCGGTGACCTCCCTGACTGCAGTGGCATTTCTGACCGACCGCGTCGGACACGCCGTGGAATTACGAGCGGCCGAATCCCTGGCGGCGGATTTGCGCCTGGGCTCCAGCCAGGCGTTACCGGGTGACTATATCGTGCAGGCACAGGCAGCCGGCTTGGAAACTGCTGCCATGACTTCCATGCCAAGCGTGGTGTTTGCGGGTGACACCAGCACTTTGTCCGCAGTCAGGGCCGTCACCGGTGGCTATCCCCTGCGCGGGCGTTTGAAGATTTCCGAAGGCTTGCTGGCCGCTGCGGTTGAAACCAATGATATCCCGATGCAGGGAGAGGCCTGGGCGACGACCCGCTTGCTGGCCCGCCTGGACGCAAATACGGGTGATGTGATCAGCGTCGGCTCGAGCAGTTTCAGGGTCAGCAAGGTGCTGGATTTCCGGCCCGACCAGGGTTGGCGGTTCGTCGACCTTGCACCCACTTTACTGATCAACATGGCCGACCTGGAAGACACCGGTTTGATCCAGCCCGGCAGCCGGGTCAGTTACCGCCACTTGTTTGCAGGCCCACGCAATAAGATCGATGCGTTCAAGCCCGAACTGGAATCAGTGCTGGCCCCGGGAGAGCAGCTCAGTGACATCAAGGATACCAATCCGCAGATCCGCTCTGCCATGGACCGCTCCGGGCGGTTTTTGAACCTGGCATCACTGGTCAGCGTATTGCTGGCGGCCGTGGCCGTCGCGATGGCCGCCCGGCGTTATGCCATCCGCCACCGCGACCGGATCGCCTTGTTGAAATGCCTGGGCTCACAGCAGAGCTTTATCCTCAGGTTGAACCTGTTGCAATTGCTGATGCTGACCATCATGGGCGCCATTGCCGGTATCGTTCTCGGTTACCTGTCACAGGAAGCCCTGGCCTGGATCACCCGTGACCTGATCTCACAGGATCTGCCCGCACCGGGGCATGGCGCCGGTCCTGCTGGGTTTGGTAACCGCCCTGTTCATTCTGTGCGGCTTCGCGCTGCCGGACCTTATACAAATGGGCCGGACACCGGTATTGCGCGTGCTGCGTAACGATGTGAGCCCACCACCGATACGTTATGGCATCAGCTACCTGGCAGGGGTTATCGCCGTGCTGGCTTTACTGGAATGGATGGTGCGCGATATTGGCCTGGTGCTGAGCATCGCCGCCGGCGCTGCTGCCACCTTCGCCACCCTCGGAGCAGCCGGCTGGTTGCTGGTCAGGATGACCGGGCGCTTCCGCGGCGTGGCCGGTGTCGCCTGGCGTTACGGCCTGGCAAACCTGAGCCGGCGTGGACGGGAAAGCGTGTTCCAGGTCGTTGCTTTCGGTCTCGGCTTGATGGTGCTGCTATTGCTGACGCTGGTGCGTAACGACCTGATGGATACGTGGCGTGACAGCCTGCCGGTTGATGCACCTAACCAGTTTTTGATCAATATCCAGCCGCATGAAGTCCCGCTGATGCAGCAGTTTCTCGAACAACGGGATATGCAGGTTCCCCGGTTTGTACCGATGGTCCGGGCCCGCATGACCGCTATCAACGGGCAGGACGTCAACCAGATTAGCTTTGAAGACCCGCAGGGCGAGCGCTGGGCCAAGCGGGAATCCAACCTCAGTTTTGCCGAATCCATGCAAACCGACAACCAGTTGACCGAGGGTGAATGGTGGCCGCCCGGCACGCAACAGCATGAAGTGTCGGTGGAAGTGGACTTTGGCCGCGAACTCGGGGTCGCACTCGGTGACGAGATCAGTTTTGACATTGCCGGTGAGCCCGTTAGCGCCACGGTCACCAGCTTCAGGACCGTGGAATGGGATTCCTTCATGCCCAACTTTTTCATGGTGTTTTCACCGGCCACGCTCGAGGGCTACCCGGCAAGCTTCATCACTGCCCTGTACGCAAAGGCGGAAGAAGACCGCGAACTGATCGAGATGATGCGCGAGTTCCCCAGCGTCACGGTTATCGACCTCGACGCTACGCTTCAGCAGGTGCGCGATGTCATGGACAAGGCGTCAATGGCCGTGCAGGCCGTGTTCCTGTTCACGCTGTTTGCCGGCCTGGCCGTGTTGTGGGCCGCCGTGCAATCCAGCCTGGATGAACGCAGCTTCGAGAGCGCGATACTGCGTTCACTGGGCGCATCCCGCAAGCGCGTGCTGACCGGTGTGGTGGTTGAGTTCGCAGCCATCGGCCTGCTTGCCGGCTTGCTGGCGGCAACCGGGGCCAGCCTCGCCGCCTGGTACCTGGCGGTCAACGTCTATGACCTGGCATACCATTTCAGCCCGGCCCTGTGGCTGACCGGACCGGTACTGGGCATGGTGTTCGTAGGTATCTCCGGATTGATCGCGACCTGGCGCATCGTTACACATTCGCCGTTGGAGGTTTTGCGCGCCACCTGAATCCAGGGATACAGCCTGGACTGAATCATGCTTTTTTGCCCAGATGTTGTGTTTTATAACCATCAGCGCCACCAGTGGTTGTGGTTAAAACTGCTAATTGTTTTTCTTCTTCAGCTGTTTTCGATTACACTTCACAGTGCTTCAAAAAATCATAAAAACAACCAATAAACACGAACAGTCAAACTCAACCAGATAATTGGAGACAAGAATCATGCGCAGACCCATCCAGACGCTCGTTCTACCCGCTCTAATCACGGCTGCCCTTGGCACGGTATTTCCAGGCCAGGTAAATGCCCAGGAAGACAGCTTAATTCTCGAAGAGGTCATCGTTACTGCCCAGAAACGTGAACAGTCCCTGATGGAAGTGCCTGTTGCCGTCAGCGCGCTGTCCGGTGAACAGATGCGCGATTTCCTTTCCGCTGCAGAAAACATACGCGCCATAAATGGGCGTGCGCCCAGCCTCGTAGTCGAGTCGTCCAACGGACGTACTGCGCCACGATTCTATATTCGTGGTCTGGGTAACTACGACTTCGATGTCAACGCCAACCAGCCGGTGCTGATGGTGTATGACGAGGTTCCATTGGAAAACTCGGTTTTGAAATCCATCCCGGTATTTGATATTGAGCGGGTCGAAATACTCCGGGGCCCACAGGGTACCCTGTTCGGCCGTAACACCACGGCTGGTCTCGTCAAGTTTGACTCGGTCAGGCCGGATTCTGTAAACAGCGGCTACGCCACGCTGTCCTATGGCAGTCGCGGCACGACCATTGCAGAGGGTGCGTTTGGCGGCGGCCTGTCCGAAACCGTTTCAGCCCGCCTGTCCGTGAAATACCAGACCCGTGACAACTGGATTGACAATACGGTAAACGGCAAGGGCGACGACTTTGGCGATCTCGACGAATTCGCGTTCCGCCTGCAGGTACTGTTCGAACCTAATGACAGCTTCAGCGGCCTGTTCAAGCTGCACGGCTTCGACATGGAAGGCAGCCATCCGCAGATTTTCTACGCCAACGCCTTCGAACGCGGCCGCAAAGGTCTGCGGCCAGGGTTCAACGAAAAAATCGCTGCCCATGACGGTCCCGCCGGTTTCGAGATGGATCACATCGGTGGTGTCGCCAACCTGGTTTGGACCTTTGACAACGACATGAACCTGACCTCGATCACCGGCTACGACACGGTGGAGAACTTCCAGTATGCCGACATCGATGGCGGCGTCACGGTCTGGGGCGAATTCGGTGTCCCGAACCAACACGGCTTCCCGGTTGCCTCCGGTGATGGTCTCAATGACCACTCACAGCTCAGCCAGGAATTCCGTCTCGCACAGCAACGTGACGCTTTGTTCTTCCAGGTCGGCGCCTATTACTTCGACGAGGACATCACGGTTGAGTCCAGCGATTTCGACAGCTTTACCGACATGAAATCCGCGACCACCTACGTCGACCAGAGCACCACGTCGATGGCACTTTTCGGACATATTGCGTATGACTTCAGCGACCAGATGACTTTCACCGCAGGCATGCGTTACACCGACGATGAAAAGGACCTCGAGGTCATTCCTGGAGCAGGGTCCACAGTTCCGCCACAGACGATCAGCAAAGACGACAGCTATTTCAACTGGGACCTGTCGCTGAGCTACGAAATGAACGAGGAATGGATGCTGTACGGACGTCTCGGAAACGCATCACGTGGCCCGGTTACACTGGGTCGCTTTGGTTTCACCAGCTCAGCGGATACTGAAACCCTGACCTCGCTCGAAGGTGGTTTCAAGGCCACCCTGATGGATGGGCGGGCGCGTTGGAGTTCGGCCATTTACACCTTTGGCATCGACGACCAGCAATTGACCGCGACCGGTGGTACCGGCAATACCAACGAGATTCTGAATGCCGACAAGACCAAGGGCTGGGGTATCGAGAGCGAGTTGGAAGTCCTGTTGACAGACAGGTTGCGTATCGCTGGCAACCTGAGCTACAACAAGGCAGAGATCGATGATCCGAACCTGCTGGCCGAGGAATGTGGCGGCATCCCGGATTGTACCGGTCTTGATCCGGTGGTTGACGAATTCATGGGCTTCTTTGGCCCCGTGACCCTGGTATCGGTGGATGGTAATCCCCTGCCGCGCGCACCCGAGTGGATTTTCAACGTCATGCTCGATTACACGGTGCCACTTGAATCAGGCGAAATGTATTTCATGACCGACTGGAACTACCGCAGCGACTCCAACATCTTCCTGTATGAATCGGTCGAATTTGTGGCCGAGGCACGCTGGCTGGGTGGTCTCAGGGCCGGCTTCCGGAACGAGGCAGGCAATATGGACGTCGCACTGGTCGGCAGGAATATCACAGATGAGATCGTAGCTGACGGTGCGATCGACTTCCTGAACCTGACGGGGTTTGTCAACGAACCCGCCTACTGGGGTGTTGAACTCAGTGTCAGGTACTGAGCTAGCAACAGTGCCAAAACAAAAAGCCCGGCGTATAAGCCGGGCTTTTTTTATCCACTCAGCAGCCAACGACTGCGCTTGATCACCCGACGGGCTGGTCGGTTGTCCCGTAGCCGGTTGGCCTGATCAACCCGTACCCGGTCGATCACCTCCCGGCCGAACTTGGCCACCACATGGAACAGGTCATAGACCACGGCGGCCTGTGGACAGTGCGCCTGAACCTCCAGGTCGAAGGCCGTATTCATGTCCATGGCGACGGCCTCGATCTGCGTACAAGCCTCACCCAGCCATGTGAAGAATGGCCGAATAGCCTGCCGGGAACGGCCTTCGCCGAGCCAGATCACCTGCTGGGTCTCAGCACAACTGACCACGGTGGCGTAACGATGACCCTTGTGCAGGGCGAACTCGTCCATCAGCAGGTAGCGCAGGCGACTTCGGTCAGGCTCAGCAACTTCACGCTTGAGCCGCTGCTTGTCGATCTGCTTGACGGTATGCCAATGCAGCCCCAACAGATCGGCAACGTGCTTGACGGTCAGCAAGCGCAATAACGCTTCGGCGTATTTACTATGCCGGTGGCCTTTTTTTGAAGAATTCTGAGTTTTTCCTGCGCCGACAGAAAAGCCATGTCCAGCCCATCGCGTTGGGACTGGTGTATCTGTTCAGCGCTCAAACCAACAGCAGGCGCCGCGACATTGTATTCGTGCGCCAGGTCGATGGCGCTGATACCCGGATCATCGGTATTCAGGCAGAATTTCACGCCCTGGTCAGCAAGCTGTTTGATAGGGTGGGATGCATAATCTTCGATGGCGCTGATATGCAGGTTCGAGGTCGGACAGGATTCCAGGCCGATACCCTGCTCCACCAGGTAATCGACCAGTGCAGGATCTTCGATGGAGCGATATCCATGGCCGATACGCTCGGCGCCCGAGATCGTTGATCGCCGACCAGACGCTTTCAGGACCAGCCACTTCACCAGCGTGTATGGTCACGTGCAAACCAGCATCTCGCACGCGGCGAAAGTGCTCCACGAACAAAGGCGCCGGGAACCCGCCCTCGTCACCGGCGAGATCCACCGCTGCAACCTTGTCACGCACCGCTAAAATGGCCTCCAGTTCCCGCATACAGGTATCAACCCCGTAAGTACGGCTCAGGCCACCGATGATGTTGGCGCGCACGCCGGTGTCCCGCTCAGCGGCGCGTACGCCATCTATACAGGCTTCCATGACCTCCTGCATGTGCATGTCATGTGCACTGGCCATGAAGTAAGGACTGAAACGTAATTCGACGTAATCGATACCTTCCGTCTGTGCGTCTTCGACGTTCTCGTACGCCACGCGCCGGCAGGCGTCAGCATCCACCAGAACCGCGATCATGTGTTCAAAGCGGTCCAGGAAGGCCATCAGGCCGGGTGCCGACTCGTCCACGTGGATATAGGGTGCGAGACTGGCAATATCGTTGGCCGGCAGTTCAATACCGTGCTCGTCCGCCAGTTCCAGGATCGTTTGCAGGCGGATGCTGCCGTCAAGATGACGGTGTAATTCGCACAGTGGGAAGGCGCGGTCGATCATGATTATCTGTTCTTGTACAAGCTCCTGAGCGGGCCATTGTACAGGCGTTGACTCGAAATATGCACTCGTAATCCATCCATCCAATAAGGGATAGTCGCAGTGGGGACACAGGTATATCCACCTGAGACACGCCGTATATACATCCCTGTAGGCTCTTCACAAACCTCCCTGTTTGTGAAGGTCTCAGGTTGGAATACCTGTATCCCCACTTGTAATACTGATCTTTTTGACTCTTCAATTGACCGCGCCAAGCTGGGGTGGGGAGTTCCTTACCGGGACCGTGAGCGACAGGAGTCGCGACCGAGCCTACATGGATGTATATACGGCGTGTCCCGGGAAGGAACTCCCCACCACAGCTCCGGATGATGTGATTGAGATATCTGGGATATTCGCTACGCAAATTCAGGGATGGCGTTTACAAGTGGCAATCCTGTGAATTCCGGTGCAGCGTCTATACTTTCGGGTAATCGACAATCACCAACTCAAGAGCCGACATGAAACGTATCTGTACCGGACATCCTTGCCACCATCGGCAATACACCCATCATCCGCATCAACAAGCTGGCGCCCGAGGGGGTCAACCTGTTTGTGAAGGTGGAAAGCTTCAACCCAATGGGTTCGGTCAAGGACCGCATGGCGATTGCTACCATCGAAGCAGCCGAAGCCAGTGGGCAGTTGAAGCCCGGGCAGACAGTTATCGAGGCGACCAGTGGCAATACCGGTATCGGCCTGGCGATGGTCTGTGCCGTCAAGGGTTACCCGCTGGTGGTTACGATGGCTGAGAGTTTCAGTATCGAACGCCGCAAGATATTACGTTTCCTGGGTGCCAGGGTCGTACTGACACCCGCGGAGCTAAAGGGCAGCGGGATGCTGGCCAAGGCAGTTGAACTTGCAAAAGCGCATGACTGGTTCCTGGTCAGGCAGTTTGAAAATGAGGCCAACGCCGACGCACATACCCGGACAACCGCCGAGGAAATCCTGGCGAGTTTTGAGGGGGAGCAACTGGACTACTTCGTAACGGGCTTTGGTACCGGGGGAACGCTCAAGGGCACCAGCCGGGCATTGCGGCAAAAGAGTCCGGCGACGAAGATCATCGTGTGTGAGCCGGATAACGCACAATTGTTGGGCAGTGGTATTCCACAGGCAAGGGAGCAAGACGGCAGCCCGGCCGAAAGCCACCCTAATTTCCGTCCGCACCTCGTGCAGGGCTGGTCGCCGGATTTCATACCCAAGCTGGCCGAAGACGCCATGGCAGCTGGCACGGTGGACCGGATCCTGCCAATCGCGGGCGACAAGGCACTCGAATACAGCCGCGAGTTGGCCCAAAAAGAAGGCATCTTCTGCGGCGTTTCAGGTGGCGCAACCTTCACCGCGGCCATGGAAATTGCAAAGGATGCGCCCCCCGGCAGCAATATCCTGTGCATGCTGCCGGACACCGGTGAGCGCTATTTATCCACACCGTTGTTCGACGATATCGTGGTTGAAATGTCCGGAGAGGAACTGGAGATCTCCCGCTCAACACCCAATTACCGTTTTGACGCTGCAAAAACCGGCAAGGAAAAGCCCGACACGCAGGATGACGGTCCCGTGGAACTCGATGACGAAGCCCTGGCTTTTGTCAAACAGGTCACCAGCGATGCAGCGCAACCGGTCGTATTGTTCGCCCTGGAATGGTGTGAGTTCTGCTGGTCGGTGCGCAAGCTGTTTGCCAAGCTGGGCATTCCTTATTTGGCCATCGACCTCGATTCGCTCAAGTACCAGGAAAACAACCTGGGCGGTAAGGTCCGCGCGGTGTTGATGGACCAGATCGGTTCACCAACCATCCCGCAGATCTATATCGGCGGAAAACACATCGGTGGTGCCACGGACCTGTTTGCAACATACAGTGGTGGCAGTTTGAGTGACATGCTGGCAGAACACGATATCGGCATGAAGGAAATGCCGGAAGATTTCGAACCCGTCTCCTTGTTACCGGGCTGGTTGCACAAGCGCTGATGCCGCCGGGTGACCCGGTGAAATACGAGCCGGGTCATGTCGTCATATTTCCATTCACAAAACCTATCGCATTGATACATACAATCGATTTCACATATGCCGAATTCTGACGGATAATCCTTCATCTCGTCTGCCGGCCAACGCTGGCAGCATGAATTTTCAAAGGAGATTAACCATGACACATCAAGTACCACAGATTACCTTCAAGACCCGGGTGCGCGACGAAAGCGTCGAAGGCTCCAACCCTTTCCGCTGGCAGGATGTCACTTCCAATGACATTTTTGCAGGCAAAAAAGTTGTCGTATTCGCGTTGCCGGGTGCGTTCACACCTACCTGCTCCAGCACTCACCTGCCCGGTTACGAAGAACAGTACGAGGCACTGCGTGAAGCGGGTGTCGACGAGGTTTATTGCCTGAGCGTGAATGACGCCTTCACCATGTTCCAGTGGGGCATCCATCAGGGTGTGAAGAATGTGAAGTTGCTACCCGACGGCAGTGGTGATTTCACGCGCCTGATGGGCATGATGGTACGCAAGGACAACCTGGGTTTCGGTGCACGTTCCTGGCGTTACTCGATGTTGGTTGAAGACGGCGAAATCACAAAGGTCTTCAGCGAAGCAGGTAAAGAGGACAACTGCTCCACTGACCCGTTTGAGGTCAGCGACGCAAACACCATGCTCGCGTATATCAAGAACAACGCGTAAATCAAGTTTCTTGAATTCGATGCCGGTCTGGATATACCAGGCCGGCTTTTTTTTGTGCTGATATTTACATCCTGGACCATTCCAGCACCTGGCACTTGCTTTAAGGCGGATTTGACAGCCTCGGTGATTCCTATCGATCCATTGAGCTTGCACTTCGCTTCAGAAAATCCAGCAGGTAGTCCACTGTCGCCAGGTGAGTGCGGAAGTGCAGAGCGGCCAGGCGCAAGACAAAATTTCCATCAATCATCGTTGAACTGATAAATACTTTTCCATCTGCCTGCACGGCTTCGACCAGGCGTTGATTGAATGCATTGACGTCACCTTTTTGCGGCAGGTAGCGGAATGTGACCACCGACAGGTCGGGATAAGGTCCTGTCTCCCAACCCGGTGACTCATCCAGCTGTTGGTGAAAGTAGCGTGCCAGCCAGATTTTCTCCGACAGCGCCGCGCGGAACGGCGCTAATCCAAATAGCCTGAGGGGTAACCAGAACCGCAAGCCCCGGAATGGCCGGCTCAGTTCAAGTGACAGGTCGGCCGGTGAATAATGCCCTTCAGCCGCCCGGGCATCCTGCATATAGTCAGCCTCGTAGGCCTGGGCCTGCGCCAGCCAGTTGACATCCCTGATCAGCACTGCGCCTGACCCATAAGGCAGGAACATGCCCTTGTGTGGGTCCAATACGATCGAATGTGCCCTGTGCAATCCCTGCAACACCTGTTGGCCTTCCTCGCATAACAGGAAAAACCCGCCGTATGCAGCATCGATATGCAGCCACATTGCATATTTCTCAGCGAGGTCCGCCAGCGCTTCGATAGGGTCAACGGCGCCGGTGTCGGTGGTGCCGGCCGAGGCGACCAGCAGCCAGGGCCTGTAACCGGCCGCCTGGTCGGCAAGGATCATTGCTTCGAGCGCCGCAGCATCCATTCTGAAGAAAGCATCCATGGGTACCAGGCGTTTATGACAGTCAGCCAGACCCGCAGCACGCAGGGATTTGTCGATGCAATGGTGAGCGTCCCCGGTCAGGTATATGCAACTGCGCTCCACGTCACGGGCCCGGATCTGCATGGTCTCCCGCGCGGTTATCACCGCTGACAGGTTTGCCATGCTGCCGCCTGAGGTCAGGTCGCCACCGGATGTTGCCGGGTAGCCAACCAGCTCCGCCATCCACCGGACCAGTGTCTGTTCCAGCATGGCCGCACCCGGTGACGCAAAGGCGACCCCGGAATAACGGTTACTGACATCGGCAAGGAAATCACCCAGGGCTGCGGGATAGACACCGCCACCCGGTATGTACCCCATGTGTCCGCCCGATGCCGGGTTGATACCCTCGTGGAGGATCGCCGCGTCCAGTGTCGCCAACAGTTCAGACATCTCGACGGGCATTTCAGAAAATGACTGATCAAGCAGATTGCTGAAACCCTGCTCTGTTTCATAAGTATCCATACCCGGTAGTTTTTGCATGAATGAATCTGCAAAATTGACGGCCTGGCTGGTCATTTCCCGGCGTTGCCCCGTCGAAGGCTCCAGCCCGGCACAGGCCTGCTGCAATTGTTTTATTTTTTTCAGCATCATTTAACCCCTGGATGGAACGTGCCCTGTCATTAGGCCAATCATGGATATATCATCTGTATATTATTTCAGAGTTGGCGCTGCAAGGGCATAGCTTATGATCGAACAGGTCGTTAGAGAATTGGAATTGCTCACGGTTTCACGGGACCGGAGCCTGTCATGGGCAAAACTTCAATGAAAAACAGGGTACAGGGCAAAACCATTGCCATCGCCGGAAACATCGGTACCGGCAAATCTTCACTGGTTGAATTCCTCACCCGCAGCTACGGTATCCAACCCTTTTACGAACCCAACGACGAAAACCCCTACCTGCCCGATTTCTACAAGGACATGAACCGTTGGGCCTTTCATTCCCAGCTTTATTTCCTCAGTAACAAGTTCCGTATGCATCAGCAACTGGAACAGGTTTCCGGTGTCGTGGTACTGGACCGCACCATATACGAGGACGCGGAAATCTTTGCCACGGCACTGCATGACATGCGAAATTTTACCGGTCGGGATTGGGACACCTATTGGAATTTCTACCAGATCATCCTGGACGCGATCAGGCCACCGGACCTGATGATCTACTTGCGTTGTTCGATGCGCACGCTACGCAAGCGCATCCGTATGCGTGGCCGGGAAATGGAAAACGACATACCCCTGTCTTACCTCAAACGGCTTGAAGGGCTATACGATAAATGGCTGGAAACTTACCAGCTCAGCGAGGTATTGGTGCTGGAAACCGACAAGCTCGACTACTGCAACGACATGATGGACTGCCTGGATGTCATGGAACGCGTGGAAGCTCTGCTGCCGACCTCCTTACACCGTCACGGCGTTGTCTGACAGGGCTCATTCCTCCGGCTGTGAGGCGTAAAAAACGTTCAATTTGTTACCGTCCAGGTCCCTGAAATAAGCGGCGTAAAACCATTCCATACGCTGTCCCGGTGGGCCTTCGTCCGTTCCGCCCAGTTGTATGGCTTTCGCATATACGGCGTCAACCATGGCGGTCGAGTCCACCGCCAGTGCGACCATCGTGCCGTTACCAACACTCGCCGCCTGACCGTCCCACGGACGGCACACTGAAAAGCCCGGTTTGTCCGGTGCAACCGACCACGCGACAAAGGTCTCTTCTTCCATGAAGCGCGCTGCACCTAACTCTGCAAACAAGTCATCATAAAACGACACTGCTCTTGCCAGGTCATTCGTACCCACCGTCACGTAACCAATCATTTTGTAACTCCCGTTGTTTATTTGTTGCCTTGTTCCTGGCCACACAAAACCAGTTTTTCCAGTGCAACCATGACACTGAAACAAGATACAAAAGGTATTATCCTACTGATATATATAGATATTATAAATGCAATTCTGGCTATAGCCAGCTTGCCATTTTGGCTATAGACACTTTACCGATTTGGCTATAGACACTTTGCCATTCTGGCTATAGACATTCCATTTGCTATAGACATTTGCCGATTTGGCTATAGACACTTTGCCGATTTGGCTATAGACACTTTGCCGATTTGGCTATAGACACTTTGCCATTCTGGCTATAGACACTTTGCCATTCTGGCTATAGACACTTTGCCATTCTGGCTATAGACAGCCTTGTTACCACCCCCACGGCGCCTTCAATTCATCGGTCCGTTCGCGGCGACTCTTAGCGGATTGTGGATTTCTCCGTGACCTGGGTGCCAGTGTAATAAAACCCTGCTGTGCCTTGAGCGTCATTGCCGGATAGCGCTCCGTGCGCCCGAGCAGGTGCTCACTGAACCCCTTCCGCCACGGCAGATTGCGGTATAACCAGACCCCGGATGCAGCCACCAGGAATACGCACACAATGTATAAAGCGATCAAAAGCATTTGTATCTCCTCAAATGGGGTCCGTTTTAGCGGACCGGAAAACAAAGGGATCATCCTTGCGGTGATCCATTCATCAATTTCAGGAGACTTCGTGACCATGGTGATCCATTAGCCACATTCCATGTCAAGGATTCTGGGTGAAAATCCTCAAAACCCCTTGCCAATCTTTGGCGTCAGCGAATCAATATCCGTGTCATTCGCCGATCCTGCCCGGTGTCTGGATATACGGGTGCATAAGCGCACCGAGAACCACCGGTCGAAGCAGGCTGTGCAAAAAAGGTTCCCCCCCTTTTTGTACAGAAACTCAACGTTGGTTTTAGCAACCAACTGAAATAAGTATAGACAATATTTTACCATGTTGCATATTCAGCGCAATGCAACGATTGGCCGGTGCCTCAGATACAAGACGTGGTCTGGTTGTTTGCTTGATCATGTCGTGCTGAACGATGGGACTTCGGCGCTGCGGATATGCTCGAAAATCAGCTCTGTTTCGATATGGGCTACTTCCTTGCGCGAGGTGAAGGCGGTCATCGCCAGGTCACGCAGATGATCTGAATTTCGCGCCCAGACATGCACCAGGAAATCGATTTGACCTGCTACGTGATATAGCTGCACCACCTCCGGCAGGTCGAGTGCGTGGCTGCGGAACGCATCCACGTCCGGCTTGAAATGACGTAGCAGCCTGACTGCGATCATCGCCTGGATACCCACTCCCAAGCTGACCGGGTCGATCTCGGCATGAAACCCGCTGATGACACCAGAGGTTTGAAGAACCCGAATCCTGACCAGGCAGGTCGAAGGTGCCAACCCGACTTTCCGGGCGATCTCCTTGTTGGACATCCGAGCATTGTTTCGTAACAGGTTCAGAATTTCGTAATCAATTCGATCCAGCGCTTTTTTCATGACCATATTCCGTATATTGTTCGTATATAGAATCTATATGAGAATTATCTTCTATAATGCAGTGAATCACCAGAATAAATAGCATCCATAAGACAGCAGTTCAATGCCGGCACCAGCCGGTCTTCAGACCAATACCCAGGAGGCGCCACCGGCGAAAATCTTATGAAAACCCGCAACCCAGTAGAGAGGATGGCTGATACGCGCCATGAATTTGGCGAGCACGGCGGTGTAAATATGTCGATAGAAGCCAGCACGACATTCACGGTCATGCACCCGGACATCATGCCAGAGATCTTTGAAGGCCTGCGGGGCCCCGACCAGGGTGGTTGTTTCCTGTATGGCAGGCACTTCAACCCGACGGTATATAACCTGAGCAAGCAATTGGCGGCACTGGAAGGCACCGAAGCCGCTTACTGCACAGCCAGCGGCATGTCGGCCATCTCGGCCACGCTGATGCAGTTGTGTGATATGGGAGATCACATCGTCTCATCCAATACGGTCTATGGCGGTTCCTACGCGCTGATGCATGACCTGCTGCCACCCAAGACCGGTATCACCACCACGCTGGTCGATATTAACGATCTCGACGCCGTGGAAGCCGCAATTACCGAGCGTACCAGGGTTATCTACACCGAGAGCATAGCCAACCCTACCCTGCGCATTGCCGATATCCCGCGCTTGAGCGAAATTGCCAAGCGGCACGGTATCAAGCTGGTCGTGGACAACACCTTCAGCCCACTGATCCTGAGCCCGAAAAAACTGGGTGCGGATATCGTCGTGCACAGCATGACCAAGTTCATCAACGGCGCATCCGATTTTATTGCCGGCGCGATCTGTGCAGACGAGGAATTCATCATGCAACTGATGGACCTGCACACCGGCATGCTGATGATCCTGGGGCCGACAATGGATCCGCAGGTTGCCTACAACATCGGCCTGCGCCTGCCGGTTCTGCCATTGCGCATGACAGAACACAGCAAACGGGCGCAGTTGTTCGCCGAACGTCTTCAGGCACTGGGACTTGAAGTCACTTATCCCGGTCTGCCACACACCCGGACCACGCTTTGATGACTGAGCTGTACTGCGAGGAATTTGGCTACGGTGGCATCCTGACACTTGACCTGGGCACAGAAGAAAAGGCTTACCAGTTGATGGACCTGCTACAGAATACGTATCGCTTTGGTTATGTCGCTGTGAGTCTTGGTTATTTCGATACCCTGATGTCCTGTTCCGGCAGCAGCACATCCAGCGAAATGACCGATGAGGACAAACAGGCAGCGCACATTTCACCCGGACTGGTGCGCATATCAATCGGTTTTACCGGCACATTCGAGCAACGCTGGGGCCAGTTATACGAGGCATTGCAGGAAATCGACGCCATACCTGGCGGGTAAAACAGCCGGCCTTAAATTACCAGGGCAGACGTTCACCCTGGGCGTGCCAGAAACCGCCGCTGTTGGTCATATCCAGTTCATCCATGCGCTGGATGAGGCCGGCGGCGGACTCTCCTACCGGTACACCCTTCTTGCCCGTCATGTCAGTCGCGACATAACCCGGGTGCAACACCGCAACTGCGATCGAACGGGTCTCGAGATCACGCGCCAGGCTAACGGCAGCCATGTTCACGGCCGCTTTCGACATGCGATAGCCATAATAGCCACCCGAGGTATTGTCATCGATCGAGCCCATACGGCTGGTAATAATGCCAACCCTGGAGCCGGCGTGCAGGTTTGGCAGTAGTGCCGATGTCACGCGTAGCGGGCCCAGGGAGTTGACCCTGAACTGCCGCTCCATTGCGGCAAAATCCAGGTTTTCCAGCGATTCGATGGACAGAATCCCGGCATTGTTGATCAGCCAGTCCAGGCTTATGTCACCCAGTTGTTCCTGCAAGTGCTTGAGCGAGTCATCAGAGGACACATCGACACCTTCGATAACGCGCGCGCCCAAGGCTTGCAGCTCATCACTCGCAGGACGGCAGGCCGCAATGACCTGTTCTCCGCGCGCCAGTAGTTGCCTGCACAGTTCAAGGCCGATGCCACGATTGGCACCGGTGACGAGTATATTTTTCATCTCTGCTTACTTCCTCCGGTCGGCTGTCAGACGATTGTGTTCACACCTGGGTAACGGTGGGTTTCCACCTGCTAGGCTGTTGTATACTACATTACCATTGCCCAACCGGATATGGACTATGAGTGCCCGTTCCAAAACCAATAATTTCGTCGCGATACTGATTGCAATCATCCTGATGGCTATTGGTTTTGCACTGTATTTCATCAACGAGCAAAGCGTGGCTGCCAGGGAAGAAGCACCGGCACAGGCAGAAGAACCCATAACCATGAGCGCTGAAGCTGAACCAGAACCCGATGATGCCCTTGCCGAGGTATGGAAGGTGAGCCGGTTTACTTTGACAATCCGTGAGCACCACACCGCTTAGCAGGCTATTCATGGAAGGAGCAGAGCAATGACCCGGTCTCGCGCGGCTTTCTCATACCTTTGGCCCAGCCTGCTTGTGCTGGTGATATGCGTGGCAGTGATCATGTTTGCATGGTACCCACACCCTTTTATGCAATTACCCAATAGCGGCAAATTTTCCATCCTACTGCTTGTCAGCGCCGCACTGGCCGGGCCGGTACTGACCTGGCTCATCTACAAAAAGGGTAAAAAGGGTCTTGTTTTTGACCTGGTATTTATCGCGCTGATGCAGTTGGCGGCCATGGGCTGGGGTATGTATACGCTCTACCTGAACCGGCCGTATTTCATGGTGTTCACCGTGGACCGTTTCGAGGTGCTGACCAGCAGGGAGGTTGACACTGACAGGATCGCCAACCCGGTGTTTCTTGACAAACCGCTCGCCGGCCCCTTGTCGCTGTATGCAAACATGCCCACGGACCGGGATGCTTTCCAGCAGTTACTGCAGGAAGTGATGTTCGAAGGCCGGCCCGACCTGCAGTTCCGCAGCGAATTCTGGAGTCTTTTCGAAGACCGCCGGCAACAGGTCCTGGAAATCTCACGCCCGCTTGCCGAGTTGCGCGAGGCGCGTCCTGGTGATGTTACGGCTATCGATAAGCTGGTAAACAGCAACGGCGGCGACATCACCAAACTGCGATTCGTACCCGGCATGTTACACGGCGGCCAGTTTGCAGCCGTGCTGAACGCCAAAAGTGGTGAGATCGCTGCTTATCTTGTCACAGATCCCTGGCTTGATTAAAAAACGGGGTACGCATATCTTGCGCACCCCGCCCGTATTTCCCTTTGCTTAAAGACGGCGTCCGGCTAGCCTGGCATGCGCACCCATACAACGTTGCTGCATGCCCTGGTAATTGCAGCTGGACGGGTATTGCCGCCTGCTCTCCCCCGGTTTGTCCTCCTCCAGTTTACTTGTTCCGGTCAATGTACTGCATGACCAGTTCTTCCAGTATGTCCAAGGGTACCGAGCCATTGGTCAGTATCACGTTATGAAATTCACGGATATCAAAGGCGTCACCCAGTTCAGTACGGGCCAGGTCACGCAATTCCAATATCTTGGTCATGCCAACCTTGTAGGCCAGGGCCTGGGCGGGCATCACAAAATAGCGTTCTATCTCGGCCACGACGTCGCTCTCGGTGGTGCCGGTGTTGTTGATCATGTATTCAATAGCCTGTTCGCGGTTCCAGCGCTTGTAGTGGATACCGGTATCGACCACCAGGCGTACGGCCCGGAACAATTCGCCCTGCAAACGGCCGATATTGTCATATGGATCGTCCTGGAAACCGAGTTCCCAGGCTAGTTTTTCGGCATACAGGGCCCAACCCTCTGAATAAGCGATAGCGGGAATCAGGCGCCTGAAGAATGGCAGGTCTTTCTGCTGCTGCTGGATGGCCAACTGGAAATGGTGTCCGGGAATACCCTCGTGGTACGCCAGGGTACGCATCCCGTAACGCGGCGTGGCCTTGATATCGTAAAGGTTTGCGTAGAACACACCAGGTCTGGAACCATCCATGGCCGGTCTCTCATAGTACGCGCCGGGAGCGGTTTTTTCCTTGAATTCCGGTATGCGGTCAACCTCGAGTTCAGCTTCTGGAACGACATCAAAATAGGGCTCCAACCCCTGGGAAATTTCGTCCAGGATGCCTCGGTAGTCTGCCAATATCTGGTCACGCCCCTCGTCGCTGTCGGAATAATAGAACTGCGGGTCGTCCGCCATTTCCAATATCGCTGCGAAGAACCCCTGTGAGACATCCCAGCCCTCCTGCTCGAGGATGGCGAGGATTTCCGCCTGGATACGCTCAACCTCCATCAGGCCGTAATCATGCAGGTAGTCCGGTGTGTAATCGGTGGTGGTAAACAGCCTTATCGCCAGGCGGTACAGCTCGTCACCGTCCGGCAAGACCCACACGCCGTGATTTTCACTGACCTTGTCGTCGAGGCCTTCGAAATAGGCAATCAACTCACCATAGGCCGGGTACACGGTCATCTCGATCTGCTCCCTGGCTTCCAGTGCGATACGCTGCTGTTCATCCATGGGCAGATCCGCTTCCTTCATCTTGTCGGTCAAGCTAACCATCAGGATGCCTTCCTCGACGGGCGTGGCGACGAAGTCGCGCATTTCTTCCAGCACCTTGGTGACGGCGAACTGGGGCGGCAATATGCCCAGTTGTTCACGGTGCTTCAGCCCGTCGATCACCTGGCCAAACTTGCGGTCGACCTGTGACAACCGGGACACGTAATCCTCGGCATCGCGCACACTGTGCACCTGGTGGCTCGACTCCATGAACGACGGGAATCCGTTCTGTACACCGAACAACTGGTTGACCGGGTAGTTGTGGAAACGGAACTTCTCTGCTTCGGTCAGCATGTCCATCATGCTCATCGCAACCCGCTTGGACATCCGGTCGGCCTCGGAAAGGTCTTCGTCCGCGTAACTCAGCAGTGTTTTCCTGCTCTCCTTCAGGTGCTCAAACATCCTGTCACCGGCAGCCATGCTCTCGTCATCCAGCTTGGCGTTATGTCCCCGGATACCAAACTGCTCCAGCACGTGGATCGAGGACAGCATCTCCGGACTTTCCAGTGCGACTTGCAAGAAGGAGCGGGCGAAAAAGATATTGATATTGACCGGCTTAAAATACCAGCTATGGGCAATAAACGCACCACCGAGCAGCAGGATGACGAGCAGTGTCAGACTGAGCCATTTGAAGATTTTTTTGAATATGCGCATGAGATTCTCTTGCTGTGGTTACGCGGGACAAGGGGTTCCTTGGTGCACCCAGCCATGGTAGCAGATGGCTCTGTAATCATTAAGCCTGCAGGCATCACTGCAGGCTATTCAGAGCGTCTTGACCACCACTTTTGCCACCTAACGCGGGCAGCGAGCAATACGGCCAGGATGGCCGCGTATATCAGGGGCTGCAATGTATCGAGCTTGACCTGCCAGTAGAAATGCCAAACGCCCAGGATGGCCACCACGTAAACCAGACGGTGCAGTGTTTTCCAGCGTCTGCCCAGTTTACGCATCATGGCCTTGGTTGATGTCGCCGCCAACGGAATCATCAATAACAGCCCTGTCATACCCAGGGTGATATATGGCCGTTTCAATATGTCCTCGATAACCAAACGCACTTCCATGCCCTGGTCCAGGACCATGTAGACCAGGAAGTGCAATAGCGCGTAAAAAAAGGCAAACAGCCCCAGCATACGCCGGTATCGGATCAACCAGGACCACCCTGTCCAACGCCGTACGGGGGTAACGGCCAGCGTCAGCAGCAGGAATTTCAGCCCCCAACGTCCCAGCTCATGCAGCAATTCTTCGATGGGGTTGGTGCCAAGGTCCAGTCCTGTAACTTCAAATGCCCGCAGCAACAGTAAAACCAGCGGCGCCAGGCAGGCCGAGAAAACCAGCGGTTTGTACAGCCTGGGTAAGGACACTAAAAGTTCTTTCTTAAATCGAGCCCGCTGTACAGCGAGGCGACCTGCTCGGCATAGCCGTTAAACATCAGGGTGGGCTTTTTCCCTGCAAACAAACCCTTGCCGATCGGACGTTCGCGGGCCTGGCTCCAGCGCGGGTGTGCGACATCCGGGTTCACATTGGCATAAAAACCATATTCAGATGGGATGGCGCGCTCCCAGCTGCTGCGCGGACGTTTTCGGGTGAAATCAATTTCCGCGATAGCCTTGATGCTTTTGAAACCGTATTTCCACGGCACCACCAGGCGCATCGGTGCACCGTTCTGGTTTGGCAGTTCACGCCCGTAAAGCCCCACGGCCATCAATGTCAGTGGGTGCATGGCCTCGGACATGGTCAGGCCTTCCGCGTATGGCCAGTCGAGTAAAGGACGCCGCTGGCCGGGCATCCGGTCCGGATCGTGCAAGGTCCTGAAGCGCACATACTTCGCGGCCGAGTTTGGCTGCAGACGAGCGATGATGCTGGCCAGTGGAATCCCCACCCAGGGAATGACCATGGACCAGGCCTCGACACAACGGAAGCGGTAAACCCGTTCCTCGAGTTGCTGGCCTGAAACCAGGTCCTCAAAGTCGTAACGGCCCGGCTTGTCACACTCTCCCTTGACCATAACGCTCCATGGCCGTGGTTCGAAGTCCTGCGCGCTGCGGGCCGGGTCCGCTTTACCCGTGCCAAACTCGTAATAGTTGTTATAGGTCGTTATGTCTTGCCAGGAGTTGCGCTCCTCATCGGTGCTCAAGGGGCTTTTCATGACGGCCTGCAATTCACGGCCGCTGATACCGTCCTGCTCGCCAACGGCCAGCAACGGGAAACCGGCAATCGCGCCCGCCGTTGCCAGCCCTGAAATTTTCAGCAAGGTACGTCGCTGCTGGTATACAGATTCAGAGGTGATCTCGGATGGTTGTATATCCGCTGGTCGCTTGATCAGCATTTTGTCTTTTCCTTTTTCCGCCAGTGTGCGTTACAGCTTCATTGACCGGTGTTTGGCATATTTTATTTCGTGAAAGCTCTGCGCAGCCTTTATTATAGAAGCTATCTTAACAATACCCATATGTCCGTTATCGGCCACAACAACCCCCATCATGCAGCCAATCCCGGCCCGACAATCAGATCAACCGCACAGGACCATACTGGCGATCGCGACGCCGGCCATCCTGGCGAATTCGTCGGCGCCACTGGTCGGCCTGGTGGACACCTGGGCCATCGGCCACCTGCCCGGCGCCGTGTACCTGGCCGCGATTGGCCTGGGCAGTGTCATATTCAACTTCATTTTTTGGGCCTTCGGTTTCCTGCGCATGGGCACCACCGGTATCATTGCTCAAGCCAACGGCCAGGGTGATCAGAACCTGTTGATCGCAGGCATCTGGCGCAGCATGGCACTGGCAGTAGGTCTCGGGATTGTCCTGTTGCTGCTGCAGGAAATCATCCTGGTGATCGCCATCGAAGCGCTGGCTCCGCCACAGGCGGTGAGCAGCCTGACAGAAGAATATTTTCACATACGTATCTGGGCTGCCCCAGCCACGCTGCTGGTCTACGCCATCTCCGGGGTGCTGTTCGGCCTGGCTAAAACAGGGGCGGTCCTCGTACAGCAACTGGTATTGAATATTACCAACGCCATCCTGAACGTCACCTTTGTCGTTGGACTGGGTCTTGGGGTCGCGGGCGTGGCGCTGGGAACGCTGATTGCGCAATGGCTGGCCGTGCTAGTGGGTGTGTGGATACTGGTGGGAATATTTGGCTTACACAAACTGCTGGCCGGTTTGCGTGATCCGGGTACGTGGCTGTTGGCCGGTTTCAGAAAGTTGTTCGTGGTCAACGGGTTTATCTTTGTACGCACCATCCTGTTGATGACGGCCCTGTCGCTGGTCATGCGTGTGGCAGGCTCCATTGGTGAGATTGAAATGGCCGCCAGCCACGTTGCCATGCAGTACATACTCCTGATCTCACTTGGCCTGGACGGTTTCGCCCATGCCACCGAAGCCCTGGCCGGGTCTGCCTGGGGTGAGCGGAATGCGCGGGCGTTCCGCAGCTGGGTCAAGTTAACGGGGCTTTGGGCGTTGGCGGCCAGTGCCGTTTATGCCCTGTTCTTCTGGCTTGGCGGCAATACCATAACCGCTTTGCTGACGGATATTCCCGCAGTGCGTTTGAGCGTGGCAGAAATTATGCCGCTGGTCACCGTCCTGCCCGTGGTCGCCGTGGCCTGTTACCAGTTCGATGGTGTCTTTATAGCGGCGACTGCCGGTGCGGCCATGATGGTCACCATGGCGATCTCCTTCATCGTCTACATCCTCGCCCTGGGCCCGCTGACGGAGCATTGGGGTCTGGCAGGTCTATGGTTCGCGGTGTTGCTGTTCATGGCCGTACGCGGCATTACGCAGGCCTTGTGGTATCCGCGCTTGGTGATGCAGATAAAAGGACAAGGCCAAGAAATTAACAGTGCCAGTTGAGCGCCTGCATTTTTTCAGAACACGCCGTGGACCCATCCCTGGGGGCTCTTACTCAACATCCTGTTTCGTAAGGCTCTGAAAAAAGCCGTGCACTCTCCTGGCTGGCCCTCTTCTTCTCGGCGTCAGCCTTATTGCTAGGCACCGACCGCCGTTCCCAGTGTAAAAAATTCAAGAGTGGAAAATGAACCTTGTACTTTCACGAGTTGCCCGGTGGTTTGCTGGTGTGGGCGACATTTGAGTACCGCACTGAATCCTGAGAGTCGGTAGGGGAGCAATAGACAGGATGTCCATTTCAGGCCGATCAGGGCAGGACGCCCTGTGAGGCAGGCCCCGTGAACGATTCTAAGGAGAAGCTGCCCGAAGGGCTGCGGGGCCATGAGCACACACCGGCAACCCTCTGGGCTGTGTGAAGCAGATTTGCCCGCAAGCGGGCTCCGGCAATCCCGGGGAGGAATACCCGGCGCAGCCAGGGGGATGTACTGTGTTTTCAGAACAAAAAAAGCCCGGCAAATACGCCGGGCTTTTCTCGTAACGACTGTCTTTACAGCTTAGCGTCTGAACTCAACCCTGCGGTTAGCGGCACGACCTGCTTCTGTACCATTGTCCATCACGGGCTGGGTTTCGCCATAACCTTTCACGGTGATGTTGCCGGCGTTCGCACCCTTGCCAATCAGGTAGTCGGCAACTGCTTGCGCCCTGCGCTCTGACAGGCCCTGGTTATAAGCATCGTTACCCTGGCTGTCGGTATGACCGGCCACTTCGACCTTAAGGTCGGTGTGACGCTGCAGGATCTTCATGGCTTCATCCAGCTTGGCAGTTGAGTCAGCTGTCAGTTTTGCCGAATCAAATTCGAAGTTGACACCAATGAGTTTGTATTCAGCGGCCAGTACGCAACCCGTGTTATCAACGGGCGTGCCAGGCGCTGTATTCGGGCACTTATCCATGCTGTCAACAACACCATCACCGTCACTGTCCAATTCACAACCGTACTGGTCTACTTTCGCACCAGCCGGTGTTCCAGGGCAGCGGTCGCGGCTATTGCCAACGCCGTCACCGTCATCATCCAATTCACAACCGCGCTCATCGACTGCAACGCCCTGCGGTGTTCCCGGGCACTCGTCCAGGCGATCAACAACACCATCGCCATCACTGTCCATCTCGCAGCCATTCGCGTCAACAATGGCACCACCCACGGTTCCGGGGCAGTTGTCGTCACGGTTCTTCACACCATCGGCATCGGTGTCAGCATTTGCGCAAATCAATCCGCCAATAATGAAGCCACCCGCAGCGCCAGCCATTGCGGAATCAAAATCATCTGTTGCGCCAGCCGCAATACCCACCGCGGCGCCCGCCGCTGCGCAGTTTGCCCATTCGTCGTACCAGCCCGTCTTGCCCGGACTGCCTGCGCAGGCGCTCAGCAATAATGACAACGTCACTGCCATGATACCCAGTTTGTAAAATTTCACGTTTTTATCCTCCATCTGATCAAGTTGAACCCTTATGCCTGCTGCCATTATATATGAGTGAACGCAACATGCTTAGCGAATAAGTACCAAATTAAGCATTTATTTGCCAATGTCAACGAACCTTGGCGTTATCGTCACTGTTTCGGCTTGCATTTACTACGGTGATGGTATCCTGGCCACAGGGTAAAGCAAGTACTGCCGATCATAAAATGGGGTTTGTTCGTAAAACCACATCAGGCGCTGATAGCTGCTGGCGGCAAATGACTCGTCACTGGCCAGCTTTTCTTCGAAACGCTGCTTTATTCCGGCATCGTTTTCCATCATTTTCTGTGCCATCGGTTCCAGTACATAGGCTTCCGCATACTCGGTGCGGGTGAATATTTCCAGGAAAAAGCCCCATTGAAAAAAGGAATCCGGGGCCTGGGGTTCCAGCATCAGTACCGCCAACTCACCCATGGGTTGATCTGTATTGATCCGGAAACTGCCTGCGGAGAACGTGGTTTCAATTGCTTCTTTCCCGGGTGTGCCCGGGTCAATGCGAATGTGGCCTTCGAAAGGATTGGGGGTCCACGTGGAAGGCTCTGCGATAGCTGCGTCCGTCAGGCGATAGAACTCGGCTCTTGCCGTCAGCGGTTCGGCAAGCTTTTGCACTGCGATACCGTGCCAGGCGATGCGCTCGGCGATGTCAGACCACTCGGCAGGAATGATGTATGCTTGAGGGACTTCTACCACGACTTCCGGCTTGTCCACGTTGAATTGCTGGATTTCTTTGTTGACGGGTTCACCTGTCCAACGCACCACCTCTGCGCCTGCCACGGGACCCGGGTAGCGTTGCGAAGTGACACCTCTGAAAAACACCTTGCCAGGAACCGGTTCCTGGTTTTTTGCAAAGCTGAGTGCGATGGAGGCCTGCCGTCGTTGTTTATCCTCGTGTGTGGCCAGGTCCAGGGAAACCTGTTCCCTGGCCAGCAGGGCAAGTGTCTCGGCCAGTAACACGTAGGTACCCAGCACGCGGCGCTTATAGGGCTTCAGAGAGTGATTTTCCACCAGCACGGTCGGCAGGTGAATGGCGTCCCCGTAGCCATTTGAAAAACGCGGGTTGCCGGTCCAGGACAGGAAACCATCCTGCATGTCCTTGCCGTTGGCCGTGAATATCAAGGGTCCGGGTTCGTGCCCGTATTCCGCCAGGGCTGTATTGATCGCAGGGCGGTAGACGTCTTCGATCCAGGTGCCGATAGCCGGTGACCAGCCCTTGCGGCCATTACCGCCGAACGTGATGTCGTACTGGTAATCCGCACCATCGGTGACATGCAGATCCAGGTATAAGTCTGGCTGCCATTGCTGGAATACACGCACCAGCGCACGCACACCCTCGGTATCCAGCTTGGTGAAATCACGGTTCAGGTTCTGGTTACGGGCATTGGTCCGCCAGCCCATCTCGGCGGGGCCGCGCTGATTGACCCGGTTAAACGCTGAACGGCGTTCATGACCATCCACGTTCAAAATGGGTATGAACAGGAAATTGGCGCCTTCCAGCAATTCATTGCGCCGTGCCGCCACGGTCATGTCCCGCAACAGCATCAGGCCCGCATCCTTGCCATCGATCTCACCGGAATGGATTCCGGAATGGGCCAACAACAACGGTTTTCCGGTTTCCGCCAGAGCACCAGGTGTAAACACACCGTCAGCACTCGCAATAACCATCCAGAAGTCCCTGCCCTGCAGGCTCTTGCCGATCGAGACCATCTCCAGTTGAGGCGCTGCCGCTACCAGCTTGTCTAACCAGGATACGGTTTCGTCATACGTCGGTGTTGCGCTCAACCCTGTTCGCTCCGACGGTGTTACCCATTCAGCGTCGGGGGCCGCGAGCAGGGTCTCGCTTTTGCCGGACCAGTCCTGCACCGGGGGCAACAGAGACTGGTAATCTGAAAATATATCCGGGCTCGTCGCCGCACATGGCGAGAGATGCATCAGGCCGGCAAGCGCCAATAGCGGTAAAAGTGATTTTGGCCGCATTTTTATTCAACTCCCAAAGCAGGTTTTTGGGCCATAATGCACCCTGTTATTGATGATTGTCATTGTCATTTTTTTCGACAGGTTTATATTCTGGTAATCTAATGGAAGACCCGACACTTGTCAGCCCCGGATTTCGGTGCAAAACATGATTTGCAGAGACTTCAATTGCATTTTCGTACATATCCCCAAGACTGCGGGACGTAGTGTCGAGATGTTCTTTTTGCAACGTCTCGGCATGGATCGCGAAAATGACGCTGACCGGCAGAAGCTGCTGATTACGGACAACCCGGACCCGCACAGGGGCACCGAAAAACTGACCCACCTCAGTGCCGCGGAGTATGTGCAATGCGGATACCTGGCGCAGGATGAGTTTGCAGGGTTTTACAAATTCAGTTTTGTGCGTAACCCCTGGGCACGCCTGGTTTCAGAGTACCGTTACCGGAATTACCTCAATCACCGGAGTTTCAAGGACTTCGTGATGAACAAGCTCCCGTCACCGGGTCCGGATGACAACTACCGCCATGTTATGCCACAGACCGACATGTTGTATGGCCGTGACGGCAGGCTGTTGGTGGACTTTGTTGGTAAGTTTGAAAACCTGCAAAGTGATTTTGACAAGGTCTGCGCACAACTGGGTATTGAAAAGTCCACGCTGCCGCACGTGAACTCGTCGGACAAGAGCTCACGTGAACTGAAACGCAAGATGCGTAATTTCCTGTACCGCAATAACGAGACTCCCCTGCGGCAATACACCGATTTCTACGATGACGAGACCCGTGAATTTGTCGCTGACTTGTACCGTATGGACATTGAAAACTTTGGGTATAACTTTACAGATGCGCTCCGGGGACGTTAATAATCATTCCCGTTTGACCGCTTTTCACTTTTACACCACAATAGACCGCTACGCGGGGTAGCTGCTGGTACTCCAAATGATAAACAACGAGAGGTGCGATATTTATGGACTGTCCGAAATGTTCAGGCGAAATGGAACAGGTTTATTACTCACGAATTGAAGTGGATCGTTGCACAGATTGCGGTGGATTGTGGTTTCAACCGGAAGAACTGCACAGGCTGCGCGATGATGTATGGATGGCTGACTACATCATCGATACCGGTGACAAAACCCATGGCAAAAAAGCCGATGCCATTAAAGACTACCATTGCCCGGTCTGTGGTGAGTCAATGGTGCACGAGAGTGATGAGAAGCAAAAGCACATCACTTACGAATCCTGCCCGAAAGGCCATGGCACCTACCTGGATTCAGGCGAACTGACCGACCTGGTGAAGAAAACTTTCTGGGACAAGTTCAAACGTAAACGCTGACAGTTGCCCACTTTGTTAAAACGCGCTTCCGGGTGACATCGTCACCCGGGACAAGCAATGAATTTCATAAATCTACAGGCTGGCGGACAACAATACCTCCAGCCTGCCATCCGGCAGTAACATCCCCTGGTCAATATCAAAATCCGTCAGCAGGTTGACGAGAATCGCCTGTGTATGCGGATAGGCGCGTGGTTGCACCCCACTCCGTGGCCGGATACTGAAAATGTGGCCCTGCTGTATCCCGTATTGCTGGTTGGCAATTGATGTGTCCAGCGTTCTGACCGTAAAAGCATGGGCGCGGGTGCCCTTGTAAAGATGCGGTCTCAATGCTTCAGTGAAGGCCCGCAAGGCCCGGTCGTTGAGGTAATTCAGAAAGTCCCAAAACAGGCAAAGATCGAAACGCGTGCCCTTGCGAAAACCGAATGAACGTTTCAAATGAGCAACCATTTCAGCTTCTGTATGGTCACCGGTCTGCATTTGCAAAATGGGGTCGGTGTACATTGCTGCGAAATGCAAACGGCATTTGAACTGTGAAAAATACTCGATGGTCTCCGGTAAGGCCGGGCCGATTTCCAGGACAGACAGGCGCCTGTACGGATCGACCTGCCTTAGCAGTGACGGGAACAATAGCGTCTGCTGGTTGCGTGGCGTTGCCTCTGAGGTAGACCGGTAGGCTTCACTCCGTGTGTTGGGTGCAACGCCGCTCAACTCAGCAACTTCCCGGTGACTGGCGATAGATAATCACTGCTGGGATCTGGTCTCAGTTCAGGGAATAACCGCCGGCGCCCTTGGGCTTGTCGCCGGTCGTGCCTTTAGGTGCCTCAGCAGGCTTGTCCGGCGTCTTTTCAATGGTCTTGGCAACCGGTGCCGCTGGCTTGGCCTTGACCGGTTCGCTCGGATTCATGTCGATGCTGCCCTTGAAAATCGCACCATCTTCCAGCGTCATGCGCGGTGCCACGATATTGCCGTGCACGTTTCCAGTGCGTGAAATGACGACTTTCTCGATACCATTGAGGTCACCGCGTACTTCGCCTGAAATCGTGATTACTTTGGCGGTAATATCTGCCGTGACCCGGCCGCTCTGACCGATGTCTACCTGGTGGGATTCCAGGTGGATTTTTCCCTTCACGTGGCCTTCTACGAGCAGGTTTTCATTACCGTGTATATCGCCGTTGATATGAATGCCGGGGCCAATGATTGCTGCCTTGCCACTTGCTGCAGACGATTGGCCCCCAGGAGCAGCCTGCTCCCGTGCATGTTGTGCGCTTTTGGTTTCCGGTTTTCCGGTTCTGTGTTTTTCAAACATAACAATATTCCGTTAACTGTGTAACTGGGCCAGTTAGTCTAGCAGGAATAAGCGGTAAAAGTTGAGCATATTCATGACAACCCTCAGGGGTTCCCTACCCGGTCCCACTGGTTTATGGTAGGTGCTCTGAACCTGCTAGACGATGACCATGCATGCACTCAGAATAATTTTTGCCCTACTGTTCACATTTTGTTTGTCGTCCTGTGACAGGGTAGTCGAATATCACGCAACGGACATCAGCGGCAGCATGCCGGACCTCGAATTCAAGCTGACGGGCCCCGGAGGTCAAAGCGTGGATGCCCGCAGCCTGCGTGGTCGGCCCGTGCTTGTATTTTTCGGTTTTACCAACTGCCCGCATATCTGCCCGACCACCCTGACCCAACTGTCGGTTGCAATGAAGAAACTCGGCTCGCAAGCAGAAGACATCCAGGTTTTTCTGGTGACCGTTGATCCGGAGCGCGACACACCGGAGGTGCTGGAGAATTTTACTGCGGCATTCGGCCCCTGGTTCACAGGTTTGACCGGTTCCGAAGAGGATCTTGCAAAGCTCAGAAAATCTTATGGTGTGTATTCGGCCATGGAATCATCGCCGGACAAGGGAAACTACAATGTCATGCACAGTACGGCTGTATTTGTATTTGACGCCCAGGGACGTATCCGTCTGCTGATGTCGGATGTCAACCACAGCGATGCCGTGGTCGCGGACCTTCGACAGCTACTGAGGGAATGACACTGGCAATTCCCCAGGTTTTAACGGGCTGCCTTCAATCCACCCACTCCCGGGGATCAACCCGGAAATAGCATTTCAATACCTCGAACAGCTCGGCGTGGTGTTTGGCCATTTGCCGGGGCTTCTCAAAGAACGTCTCCGTGGCCACGGCGAAAAACTCTGCCGGGTTGGTGGCGCCGTAATGATCCAGCAATGAGCGCTTGCCCTTCCAGGCATCACGCTGCAGTTCCTCGAATTCCCCGGACAAGGTGCTCGCCCAGGTACGCAGGCAGTTGTTACCCATCAGCACGGGTGCGCCATTAGTACTGCCTGATTCGCTGTCCAGCTGGTGGGCGAACTCGTGCAGAACCACGTTTTGCCCATCGACAAAGTTCGTCGAACCGCGTAGCACGTCATCCCAGGCCAGGATCACCTTGCCGTTGCTCCAGGACTCACCCAGCACGCCCTTGCGCCCCACGCTGACAACACCACCTGCAACAGCACCGGGACGTTCAACGACAAAGGCCGCGGGATACACGATGATATAGCGCAGCGATGGGTAAACACCGATGTTGCGGTTCAGCAGCAACATGCAGGCCTCGGCGGCAACGGTGACCCGTATTTCGTCTGTGATCTCCAGGCCGCCTGCGCCGCTGAAGTGTTTCTGGTGCAGGAATTGCTTGATCATCCGGCGTAACTGCAGACGCAGATCCATCGGTAAGTTCTTGTATATCCCTATGTTACGTTCAACGATGGTCACCCACTCCTGCGGAAAAGGTGCATCGAGGGCCTTTTTTAGCCGGTATCGCGGAACCAGCAAGGCCGTGGCGATCGCAACCAACGCGAGTGCCACGAATATCCAGTACGTCATGTTCCATCTCCCCGCAAGCCCGGTATCAGCGCTGCATTGCTGCATTATCCCCTTAATCCAATGCGACTGAAAGGCCGGTGCCGATTACATCAATGACCAATCACCTACAGCATTGGCACAACGATTAGGGTAAAATCCCGCGTTGCACTTCAGCATAAAAAAGGAAGTATATCTATGAACTCCAAACTACCGCTGGCGCTCGCTGTAGCGTTGGTATTTTCACTAGCCGGCTGTTCCAAAACCGATAATAACCAAGTGGCAGAAACAGCATCCGAAAAACCTTCTTCAGAACCCATGACAACACAGCACGCTGACGACAATCCATTTTTCAATGAAAGCCCGTTGTACATGTATTACCCGCAATTCGACAAGGTCGATAACTCGCACTACATAGCCGCATTCGAGCGTGGCATGGAAGAGCAACTGGCCGAGATACAGGCCATCGTAGACCAGGCCGATGCGCCAACTTTTGACAACACGCTGATCCCGCTTGAAAACTCCGGCCAGACGCTGGACCGCGTGACACGTGTGTTCTTCAGCATGGCCGGCGCCCATACCAATGACGCATCGAAGAAATCCGTACCGAGATGGCGCCGAAACTGTCTGCGCACAACGACCAGATCCTGTTGAACGCCGATCTGTTCGCACGTATCCAGGCGCATCTATGACCAACGTGACACGCTTGAACTGGACCCCGAGTCATACCGCCTGGTCGAAGAAACCTACAAGGATTTCGTACGCGCCGGCGCCAAGCTTTCCGACGACGAGAAAGAGCAACTGAAAACGATCAATGCCGAATTGGCATCACTGCAGACGAGTTTCAGCCAGAACGTGCTGAAAGAGGTCAACAACTCAGGTGTTGTTGTCGACACCCGCGAAGAACTCGCAGGCATGTCCGATGCCATGATCGATGCCGCCGCAGAGGCCGCGAAAGAGAAAGGCCATGGAAGGCAAATATCTGATTGCCCTGCTGAATACTACCCAGCAACCACCCCTGGCGGTACTCGAAAACCGCGCACTGCGTCAGCGCATCTTTGAAGCATCCGTCGCCCGTGGCAGCCACGGCGGTGATTACGACAACCGCGAAGCACTGACCAAGGTCATCAAGCTGCGCGCTGAACGTGCACAATTGATGGGTTATGAGAACCATGCGGCCTTTAGCCTGGAAAGCCAGACCGCACGCACCCCGGAAGCAGTCAATGAAATGCTCGCAAAACTGGCGCCGCCGGCCGTTGAAAATGCGAAACTTGAAGCCGCTGCCATGCAGGAAATCATCGATGCCGAAGGTGGTGATTTTGAACTGGCCGCCTGGGACTGGGATTACTATGCCGAGAAAGTGCGCAAGCAGCGTTATGATTTCGACGCCTCACAGCTGAAGCCTTACCTTGAGCTGGACAATGTCCTGCACAAAGGCGTTTTCTACGCTGCGGAAATGGTTTACGGCATAACCTTCAAAGAACGTCATGACCTGCCGGTTTACCAGGAAGACGTGCGTGTCTTCGAGGTATTTGAAGCCGACGGCACCACGCTGGCGCTGTTCATCTTTGATCCCTTTGCCCGCCCTTCCAAACGTGGCGGCGCCTGGATGAACGCCTATGTCAGCCAGTCCCACCTGTTGGATAAGAAGCCGGTTGTAGCCAACCACCAGAACATTCCCAAGCCGGCCTCTGCCGACGAGCCTGTTCTACTGACCTGGGACGAGGTCACCACGATGTTCCACGAATTTGGCCATGGCCTGCACGGCATGTTCTCCAATGTCAAATACCCGGACTTCGCTGGCACCTCGGTACCGCGTGATTTCGTGGAATTCCCGTCACAGGTCAACGAGATGTGGGCTGACTGGCCGGAGGTGCTGGCCAACTATGCCGTTCACTACGAGACCGGTGAACCCATGCCACAGGAACTGCTGGACAAAGTCCTGGCAACCCAGAAATTCAACCAGGGCTATGCGACCACGGAATACCTGGCCGCTTCCCTGCTGGACCAGGCCTGGCACCAGATCACACCCGAGGAAGTGCCGGATGCCGATGGCCTGCTGGAATTTGAAGCCAAGGCGCTTGAGGATGCAGGTGTTGCGCTGGAAACCGTACCGCCACGCTACCGCAGCACCTATTTCTCACATATCATCGGTGGCTACTCTGCCGGCTATTATTCCTACATCTGGGCAGAAGTGCTGGATGCGGACACCGTGCATGGTTCAAAGAAAATGGCGGCATGACCCGTGAGAATGGTGACCTATTGCGCCAGGGCATACTGTCACGTGGTGGATCTGATGACGTGATGACCATGTATCGCAACTTCCGTGGTGCCGAGCCCAGGATCGAGCCTTGCTGGAACGACGCGGTTTGAACGAAACCACTGAATGACCCAACTCCTGCGGGAGTATTGGTAGACAAAAGAAGGGTCGCTTATGCGGCCCTTCTTTTGCAATTGATGCTGATCAGAGGGCTGCCTAGCTCTACAGGCTGAAGCCTCGTCGATCTGGCAGAAGCCGGTCGCGCATCCCCACAATGCGGGGAGTGTCCTCTGGGCAACTAGGAGCTAGCTTCGGCTACTGCTCTGCGATCGCACCCTGCACCTAGGCATAAAAAAACCCGGCGAGGTGTGTACCTGCCGGGCTTTTCCTGGGAACTTCAGAGCCTTACATAGGGGTTACGTTTTCAGCCTGTGGTCCCTTGAGTCCTTCACCAACGGTGAACTCGACTTGCTGGCCTTCTTTCAGGGTTTTACGACCTTCACCGACGATCTGGCGGAAGTGGACGAAAACGTCACGCTCACCTTCACGTGAAATAAAGCCGTAACCTTTCTCGTCATTGAACCACTTTACGGTCCCGGTAATTGAATCCGACATTATATTTAACTCACTATATTTAGTTGAAAATCCACCTCGCGGTGGTGACTGTGCTGGAGTAGAACGGGACCGCGGTATATCTGGCAGGAAGTATAACGACCTCTACAGACTAAACACTTAATCGCTCGCCGCAACTGGCAGCGGGCATATTTTACACGTTTTCACCATGCAAAACCATTAAAACGGTAAAGTTGTCGTGTACTTAACCCGTCGCAAGGCAAAGCTCGAACTGGCCGAATGCACGCTGGAATGATGCAGTATTTTTGCATTCAAAAACTCGTTGTAGGATTCCATGTCCCTGGAGATGATCTGCAACACGTAATCCCGGTCTCCGGACACTGAAAAACACTCCATGACCTCGGGCAAACCCAGCACGTGTTCCTCGAATGCCTGCCGGACCTTGTCCGAGTGCTCGACCATGCTGACCGACAGCAGACACGTGTATTTGCAAACCCAGTGAACGCGGATTGAGCAACGCAACGCGGTTGTCAATCACGCCCGCATCCTCCAGTTCCCGTACACGCCGCCAGACGGACGTCCTGGACAGGCCGGCATGCTCGGCAAGTTCGATCTGGCTCAGGGTTACATCCTCCTGCAAGGCGCCGAGCAGTTTCAGGTCTGACGATGACAACTTCATATTTACATTGATCCCTTTATACATCTATATCTTGAAACTATTGTTTCAATTATCTCATTTAACTGACAATTATGAAACACATAGTTTTGCAATCTGCAAGATAATGATTAGCTGAGCATGTACATTAACTTCAACCAGACAGTACCAGGTGAAACCATGAACACAGAACAAGGCAAGCGCCCGAGCTGGGCCGAACCCTACAAGATCAAATCCGTTGAACTGATCCGCATGACCACGCGTGAAGAACGCGAAGCCGCCATCCGTGAAGCCGGCTATAACACCTTCCTGATCCGCAGCAAGGACGTCTATATCGACCTGTTGACCGATTCCGGCACCTCCGCCATGAGCGACAAGCAATGGGCCGGCCTGATGGTCGGCGACGAGTCATACTCCGGCAGTGAAAACTTCTACCACCTGCAGGAAGCCGTACAGGAATATTACGGCTACAAGTACCTCGTGCCGACACACCAGGGCCGTGGCGCAGAACACCTGCTGTCGCAGGTCATGGTCAAGGAAGGTGACTATGTGCCCGGCAACATGTATTTCACCACTACCCGTTTGCACCAGGAACTGGCCGGCGGCACCTTCGTTGACGTGATCGTCGATGAAGCGCACGATCCGGCCAGCCGCCATCCCTTCAAGGGCAACATCGACATGGAAAAACTCGACCGCCTGGTTCAGGAAGTCGGCGCAGACCGTGTTCCGTATATCAGCCTCGAAGGCAATGTAAACATGGCGGGTGGCCAGCCCTTCTCGATGGCCAACCTGAAGGAATTGAACGCCTACTGCCGCAAACACAATATCCCGATCATGCTGGATGCCACGCGCACCATCGAAAACGCGTGGTTTATCCGTGAACGCGAAGAAGGCTACGCCGACAAGTCGCTGCGCAGCATCCTGCGCGAGATCTGCGACCTGACCGATGGTGCCACGATGTCCGCCAAGAAGGACCTCTTGGTCAACATCGGCGGTTTCTTCGCCTGCAACGACGAGGAGGTTTTCCTCAAGGCCCAGAACATGGTGGTGATTTACGAAGGCCTGCATACCTACGGCGGCCTGGCGGGGCGTGACATGGAAGCCATGGCGATTGGTATCCGCGAAGCCGTGACCGAAGATCACCAGGCGGCGCGTGTTGGCCAGGTACGCTACCTGGGTGACCTGTTACGCAAGGCCGGTGTACCCATCGTCAACCCGATCGGCTCGCACGCGATCTTCCTCGACGCACGCAAGTTCCTGCCGCATATCGACCAGGACGACTACCCGGCGCAGACACTGGCGGCCGAGCTGTACCTCGAGGCCGGTGTTCGTGCAATGGAACGCGGCAACGTGTCGGCTGGACGTGACCCGGAAACTGGCAATAATCGCCGCCCTGCCCTCGAACTGGTCAGGCTGACATTGCCGCGAAGGGTGTACACACAGGCACATATGGATGTCGTAGCGGAATCGGTCATTCGATTGTATCAAAGCCGCGACAAGATCAAGGGCCTGAAGATGGTCTACGAGCCGGAATACCTGCGTTTCTTCCAGGCGAGATTCGAACCCATCGTTTAATGCTTCAGCAACAGGGGCCAGGTTCAATTAGAATTAATTGGCCTGACCCTTTTTCTTTGGAGATTTGAATATGACTGACCTGTTTGAAAACCCGATGGGCCTGGATGGTTTCGAGTTCGTCGAGTTCGCATCTCCAACACCGGGCGTGCTCGAACCCGTATTTGACATGCTGGGTTTTACCAAAGTGGCGAAACACCGTTCCAAGCATGTCACCCTGTACCGCCAGGGCGAAATCAACTTCATCCTGAACAAGGAGCCCAACAGCCACGCCGCCTATTTCGCCGAAGAGCACGGGCCCAGTGCCTGCGGCATGGCGTTCCGGGTAAAAGACGCCCACAAGGCTTATTACCGGGCGCTTGAAATGGGCGCGCAACCCATCGAGATACCGACCGGGCCGATGGAACTGCGCCTGCCGGCGATCAAGGGTATCGGTGGCGCGCCGCTGTACCTGATCGACCGTTATGACAACGGCGCCAGTTTTTATGACATCGATTTCGAGTTCTTCGACGGGGTTGACCGTCATCCTCCGGGCTGCGGTTTCCAGCTCATCGACCACCTGACACACAACGTCTACCGGGGCCGGATGGGGTTCTGGGCGGAGTTCTACGAGCGTATTTTCAATTTCCGTGAAATTCGCTATTTCGATATCAAGGGGGAATACACCGGCCTGTTGTCAAAGGCCATGACCGCCCCCGATGGCAAGATTCGCATCCCCTTGAACGAAGAGGCCTCCAAGGGCACCGGTCAGATCGAGGAGTTCCTGATGGCCTACAACGGCGAGGGTATTCAGCACATCGCCCTGATTTGCGATGACCTGTTAAGCTGCTGGGATGCACTCAAGGCCCGGGGCTTGCCATTCATGACCCCACCACCGGATACCTATTACGAGATGCTCGAAGAACGTCTGCCCGGCCATGGTGAACCGATCGATGAACTCAAGCCCCGCGGGATCCTGCTGGACGGTTCTACCGAGGACGGCGACCCACGCCTGTTATTGCAGATATTCTCGGAGACCATGGTCGGTCCGGTGTTCTTTGAATTTATTGAACGCAAGAAGGACGAGGGCTTTGGCGAGGGCAATTTCACCGCCCTGTTCGAATCGATGGAGCGCGACCAGTTACGCCGTGGTGTCATTGAGGCTGCTGACAAGGGTTGATCAAAATGAATATCAAAAAAATCCACCACGTAGCCTACCGCTGCAAGGACGCACGGGAAACCGTCGAGTTCTACAAGGAGGTGCTCAACATGGACCTGGTGCTGGCGATTGCCGAGGACCTGGTGCCCAGCACCAAGCAACCCGACCCGTACATGCACATATTCCTCGATGCAGGACAGGGCAACGTGCTGGCATTCTTCGAAATCCCCAATTCACCGCCCATGGGGCGCGATGAAAACACACCCGACTGGGTGCAGCATATCGCTTTCGATATCGGCAGCATGGGTGAATTGCTGGCGGCAAAAGCCCGTATCGAAGCAGCCGGTGTGGATGTGATCGGGCCCACCGATCACCACATTTTCAAGTCTATTTATTTCTTCGACCCCAACGGCCACCGCCTGGAGTTATGCGCCAACGTGGAGCGCCCCGGTGCGCTGGAAAAGCTGCACGAAGTGGCGCCGGTGATGATCGAGGAATGGAGCCGCACCAGGAAGGCGCCCAAGCACGCGGCTTTTCTGCACGAGGATGAGTTTACCCTCGATCCCTAGGCTGTGCCGAGCCGCTCCAGGCGGTAAGAACCATCCACTACCCGCTGCCACCATTCCCTGTTTTCCAGGTACCAGTTAACCGTCTTGCGGATACCGGACTCAAAATCCTCATCGGGTGTCCAATCCAACTCCGCGTTGATCTTGCTGGCGTCAATGGCATAACGCACGTCGTGGCCGGGACGGTCCGTAACATAGGTAATCAGGTCCTCGAATTTCCCGATACCCGCAGGTTTGTCATTGACCGCTTCGTCCATGATGGCGCAGATGATCCGGACCACGTCGATGTTCTTCTTCTCGTTCAAACCGCCGATGTTGTAGGTCTTGCCGAGTTGACTCCGGGTCAACACCCGGTACAGCGCCCGCGCATGGTCATCCACGTACAACCAGTCGCGAATCTGGCTGCCGTCACCGTAGATCGGCAACGGTTTGCCTTCCAGGGCATTCAATATCATGTGGGGAATCAGTTTTTCCGGGAACTGACAGGGTCCGTAGTTATTGGAACAATTGGTTATCAGGATGGGGAACTTGAAAGTCCGTCCCCAGGCTCTTACAAGGTGGTCTGAGCCGGCCTTGGTCGCCGCATACGGGGAACTGGGATCATACGGTGTATCTTCCCGGAACAGGTCGTCACCACCCTCGAGGTCCCCGTAAACCTCGTCGGTGGAGACATGCAGGAAACGGAAGCCTTTACGCCTTTTCTCATCCAGACCGCTCCAAAAACTTCGGCTTGCGTCCAGCATGGTGTATGTACCCACGAGGTTGGTCTGGATAAAGTCACCCGGGCCATCTATCGAACGGTCAACGTGGCTTTCCGCCGCCAGGTGCATCACCGCATCCGGTTGCTGCGTGGCGAAAATGCGATCCAGTGCTGCACGGTCGCAAATATCGGCCTGCTCAAAATGATAACGCGGAGAATCCGCAACCGGCGCGACCGAGTCCAGGTTGCCTGCGTAGGTCAACTTGTCCAGGTTGACCACTTCGTTGTCCGTATCGTTGATCAGGTAGCGGATTAATGCAGAGCCGATAAAACCAGCCCCACCGGTAACCAGAATTTTCATGTTTTCAATCGCCTGTGTCGGGGCCGGAATTATACCTGAAGCCGATGTCATAAATGTAGGAGGTAGCAGCTCCGCTGCCTGCAATTGTGGGCCTTTTGCTCCCCAAAGCATGGAATGGTCAGGTGCCAAGTGTATTTGCGACCGGCAAAGCCGGTCCCTCCTGCGAGCTATTGGGGTTATCATACAAACAGGCAATCAAACGGGCGGCAATGAACAAAACCATACTTGTTACCGGCGGCACCGGCTTCATCGGCTCACATGCCTGCGTGTCCCTGCTGGACGCGGGCTTTGATGTCATCGTTCTGGATAACCTGTGCAACAGCGAGCACGCCGTTATCGGACGCATCGGGCAAATCTGTAACCGGGAACCTGCATTCATCGAGGGTGACATACGCGATGCCGAAAAGCTCGACAGGCTTTTTGGTGCACACCAGATATCGGCTGTGCTGCATTTTGCGGGTCTCAAGGCCGTGGGTGAGTCGGTCAGGGAACCTGAGAAATATCACCAGAACAACGTTGTCGGCACCTCGGTGTTGCTCACCGCCATGCAAAACGCCGGTATCAAAACGCTCGTGTTCTCCTCCTCCGCCACGGTTTACGGAGAACCTGCCAGCGTGCCGATTAGCGAGGACTTTCCACGTTCTGCCACCAACCCATACGGCCAGAGCAAGCTGGATATCGAGAACATGCTGGCCGACGTACACCAGTCAATCCCGGGTTGGCGCATCGCGCGCCTGAGATACTTCAACCCTGTCGGCGCCCACCCCAGCGGTTTGCTAGGTGAAAAACCATCCGGTGAGCCGGAAAACCTGATGCCATATATTACCCAGGCCGCGGCGGGCCTGCGGGGCGAGTTGAGTGTATTTGGCGATGACTACGATACACCGGACGGGACGGGCGTAAGGGATTATATCCACGTTGCCGATCTGGCCGACGGCCACGTAGCCGCACTCGATTACCTTTACCGTGAAGGCGGCATGCTGACTGTTAACCTGGGGACCGGACATGGCGTTTCCGTGCTGGAAATGCTCAACACCTTTGAAGCTGTCAATCACTGCAAGGTCCCCTACCGTATTGCACCCCGCCGGCCGGGCGATATTGCCCGTTGCTGGGCAGATACCAGCCTTGCCAACCATTTGCTCGGCTGGAGCGCACAGCGCTCACTTGAAGATATGTGCCGTGATGCGTGGCGCTGGCAGAGCGAGGGTTTGTAGGAGTCGCTGCCACAAGTGCAGTACAATTTTATTTCCCACCGACCAGAGACCGGGCCACACGATGTCAAACGAGCTAAAACAACTCGCGGCAAAACTGCCAAAGGCTGAATTGCATATCCATATCGAGGGCAGTCTGGAACCTGCCATGATGTTCCAACTCGCCGAGCGCAATGGCGTCACCCTGCCCTATCCCGATGTCGAAGCAATCTCTAACGCATATAATTTCAATTGTTTACAGGACTTTCTTGATCTTTATTATCAAGGCATGTCGGTCCTGTTGACCGAGCAGGATTTCCATGACTTGACCTGGGCATACCTGCTGCGTTGCCAACAACAGAATGTCGTACACACTGAAATCTTCTTCGACCCGCAGGGCCACACCGAGCGCGGCGTTGATTTTGAAACCGTCATGGCCGGTATATGCGTTGCACTGGACAGGGGCCAGGCCGAGCTTGGCATCAGCAGCAAGCTGATCATGTGTTTTCTTCGTCACCTGGACGAAGAAAGCGCCCTTGCAACGCTGGATGCCGCACTGCCCTACCTGGAGCGCATTGACGGCGTGGGATTGGATTCATCGGAAGTGGGCCACCCGCCACACTTGTTCCGTAACGTGTTCGGGCGCGCGGCGGGACTGGGTCTCAAACGTGTCGCCCATGCCGGTGAAGAGGGGCCGCCCGAATATATTTACGAGGCTTTGGACCTGCTCGGTGTGGACCGTATTGATCACGGTAACCGTTCACTGGAAGACGCAGACCTGGTCGCGCGCCTGGTCGAGGAAAAAATGCCGCTGACCGTGTGCCCACAGTCCAACCTGCGCCTCGCCGTGGTCAAGGATATGGCCGACCACCCGATTCGAGAGATGCTGAGCATGGGTCTGAATGCCTGTGTCAATTCTGATGACCCGGCTTATTTCGGTGGCTACATGAACGAAAATTTCTTCGCATTGATTGAGGCCACGAACCTGGCACGCGATGAAATCTTCCAACTGATCATCAATGGCTTCGAGGCATCCTTCCTGAGTCCGGAAGACAAGCAGATTCACCTACAGAATATCGAAACGTTACGCTGAGCAAGGAAAACAGTCACATGTCTGAAGGCGGTACCACACGGGAATTTTCAATGGCGGATGTAGCCGGCAAGCCTGTTACACGCCGCGTGGCGCTGGCCAGTGGGCGTATTACGGTCGGTGCCGAGGCTTTTGCACTTTTGAGAGACAAGGCGCTGCCAAAAGGCGATGCACTGGCGCTGGCCGAATTCGCCGGTATACAGGCAGCCAAACTGACATCATCGTTGATCCCGCTGTGCCACCCGATTTCATTGAACCGGGTATCGATCCACCCGCGTTTGAACGAAGTGGAGCAGGCGGTTGATGTTTACGCCGTGGCGGAAATCGATGCTAAAACCGGGGTGGAAATGGAGGCCCTTTGCGCCGTGAATATCGCACTACTGACCATCTGGGATTTGAGCAAGCCCATCAATGCCGCGCTGTCTGTCAGCAACATACGGCTTGAGTACAAATCCGGTGGCAAACACGGTGAATGGGTACACCCGGATGGCCTGTCCACCGATGCGGAGGCCATACTGGGTGAATACCGGGCGTGAGGCCGTGCGCTATGCTGCACACCTGCCACTGAAGGGCATTGGCAAGGATGGCCAACAGCGTATCAATGATGCCCACGTGGCCCTGATCGGCCTGGGTGGCCTGGGATGCGCCGCTGCGCAGTACCTGGCTTCCAGCGGTGTCGGCCGCCTCACCCTGTGTGACTACGACACGGTGGCCGAGAGCAACCTGTCACGGCAGGTCCTTTATCACCCTGGCGATGTCGGACGCCTCAAGACGGCGGCGGCAACCGACATGCTGCACAAACTCAACCCTTCAACGGAACTGCACAGCATTACGCGGCGCATGCATGTCAGCGATATGCAAGACCTGTTTCCAGCTTGTGATCTCATCATAGACGCATGTGATAATTACGGGACCCGCCTGGCCGTAAACCGCGTCTGCATCGAGCTCGAAAAAGCCTGGGTCATGGCCTCCTGTATCCGCATGGAAGGCCAGCTAATGTTGTTGCGCCCCGACCTGGAGTCCAAGCCCTGCTACCGTTGTGCTTACGGCAAAGCGCCGGATACGCTGGAAGACTGTCCGGGCGCGGGTGTGTTTGCACCGGTGGCTGGGATCATCGGCACCTCGGCCGCCCATTTTGCGCTGGCCCATATCGCCGGAATGACGTTGCCGGGCGGTATGCACCTGTTTGATGGGGCTAACTGGGAATGGCGCTCGCTCAACGTGGCACAAGATCCAAATTGCCAGGATTGTAAACCCCTGTAGATACTCTCTTACCTGTCAAGCAGGATTGAGTTGGTAGAACTTATTACCTTCCCACTCCTGCTGGTGGTGCAGCATGCCCCAGAGAGCATGTAGCAGTTTACGCATGACCGCAGTCAACGCCACCATTTTCGGCTTTCCACGACTGAGCAGGTGTTGGTAATAAGCTGAGACGTACTCATCATGGTGTGCAGCCACCAAGGCCGACATGTAAAGTGTTGCCCGGATACGCACGTTGCCCTGTTTGGAGATTCTCCGTGGTGGTCGTTGAGAGGTGCCGGACTCCATGGGTCTGGGATCCAGACCAGCATGGGCCACCCACTGGGACGGGGTCATGTCATCAGGCAGTGCGGCCAGTTCTGCCAGTAACTTGATGGCACTGAGTTGGGCAAAGCCAGGAGCACTATCGATCAAGCGCGCATCATTAGCCAACGATGTATCCTGCTGGACCGCCTGAGCGGCATGTTGTCGGATGCAAAGTAAACGTCGTTGCAGTTGTTTGATATGGGCCTGGATATCCTGTTGCACCACACGGGTATGTGGGCCTGCTTTGCGTGTGGCATGCAGGCGGCAACGTTCACGCACCACTTCCTGCTCCAACTGACCCATGCGGTGTGCCAGGCTTTGCAGTTGCAGCACGCTCTCAGGTGGCGCTGACCAGGGTTGAAACGGCATGCGTTGCAGGAACAGCAATAACCCGTCGGCATCGATGGCATCGGTTTTGGCACGCACCATGTGGGCTTGTGCGAAGCGTCGTGCGGCACAGGGGTTGAGCACCATCAGTTCGATAGCCGGATGCGCATGCAGGCACAGCGCTAACTGCAGGTGATAGATGCCAGTGGCCTCACAACAGACCTGGGCGTGATTAACACCTTGCAAAGCCCAGCGGATACAGGCGCGGTGGCCCGCTGGGGTATTGGGGAACTGACGTCGGGTAAGACCCTTGGCCTGTTGTCGGGTGGCATCCAATGTCTCATTGGATACATCGATACCGAGCTGGTTCATTGTCATCTCCGTTTTGAAAGGCTACAGTGAACCCCGGTTCCCCTGACCTTCCACATCTGCGTGCACACCTTGTGATACAGACTCGAGGTCTCGGATACTCTCCGGCATTCGCAGCTAAGGCGGGGGAACCACTCTACAGATCAAGGTCAAAGCCTTCAGGAGCAAACGGTTTCACCCCGGGGTTCGAAACCAGTCTAACAACCAATTTCGAACACAGAGGTCAAGATACAAGGAGCAAGAAGGTCAGATCGGGAACCGATCGAGAAGCCAGCCTGGGCTGCCGGCGAAGCCGGTCGCGATAGCCGCTTATATTTACTCAGTCGTTGCGACGGACTCGTCCCCGGATAGCGCGTGTTTCAGCACATGCCACGGCAAGGTTGCACACTTGACCCGCGAGGGGTAACGGCCGGCAAAAGCCAACGCGGCCAGTTCACCCAGCCGCTCATCAAGGGTTTCATCATCACCGCCTGTGATCGCCGCCCGGACCTGCTCAAACAAGACCTCCGCTTCACCCAGATCGAGACCCTGAAGATGGGTGGCCAGCAACGAAGCCGAGGCAACCGAAATCGCACAGCCCACGCTCTCGACACCGGCCTGTTCGATTTTCCCCTGTTCGTTTACATTGAACTGCAGCTTGACACGGTCACCGCAAAACGGGTTTTCACCCTGCCCCTGGTGGGTCGGGTTTTCTATGGGGTGGTGGTGACGCGGAAACTGGCTGTGCTCGATGATGGTCTCGCTGTAGCGTTGCATGCGTTCATCATTCATGCAGGTGGTCTCCGTGGGAATGACCGGCCTCGGCACAAGCCTCGCAATTTACCCACTCGCTAACGCCCGTGGTGTAGTGCTCTTTCTTCCAGATGGGCAGACGGGCCTTGGCCTGGTCGATAATATAGCGACAGGCGTCGAAGGCAGCGCCCCGGTGCGCTGATGAGACACATACAATCACGGCGCAATCGCCCAGTTCCAGCAGGCCTTCCCGGTGTATGCAAAGCGCGTGGCTAATGGCAAAATCTTGCAGGGCCTCGTCGATGACCCTGGTACCTTCTTTTTCGGCCAGCGGGCGGTAAACCTCGTACTCGAGGCGTTCGACTTCTCGGCCGTCATTGTGATTGCGCACCCAGCCCTCGAATACGGCCAAGGCGCCGCAATGATGGTCCGTAACCATTTTCCGCGCAGCGGCCACATCGATCGGCTCGGCGCTGATCGCGAACTTCATCCGCCAGCCACCGGTGGGAAAAACAGTACCTCGTCACCATCGGACAATACGGTTTCCCAGTTGACCATCTCGTCATTGACGGCCACCAGTGCGGCAGCCTCGGCCTGCAGGGATGGGTGTTTTTCACTCATTAGGCGGAAAAGCTCAGCCGTGGTGCCACCGGCCCATTCGACCTGCTCGGACCCGCAACCGGCCTGGTCACGAAACAATGCGAAATATCGAGCCTTATTGTTCATTTAGGAGCCCCTGCTCTGTCCTGAGCGAAGTAGATTACGATTCCAAATAGCCGGATTCAAGGCGCGAATCGCAGGTAATAGTGGGGCTGCTGGCAAGATTTGCAGCACAGGGGCCGGGTTTTTGGGGTGTCAGGTACGAGTTCATGAGTGGATCAGGGGCTCCGCCTAGCCGCCCATTCGGTACATTTCAATATGTGGTTGGCGCTGCGGCAGATGGCTGCGCAACTCGCTGTAGCGGTCAGCCCGTTTCGACCAGAGTGCGCGCACGATTTCGGTCATCTCGTCCTCACCCAGCCCTTCACGGATTTTATCACGCAGCACTGTGCCCTTGGCGGAGAACAGGCACCCGTACAACAAGCCTTCGGCTGTGATCCTGGCCCGTGAGCAATCGCCACAGAAAGGCTCCGTGATCGAACTGATAAAGCCGACTTCGCCTGCCCCGTCTTCGAACAGGTAACGCCGGGCAGTTTCACCCACAGGCTGTTTAGTCACCGGCCGCAATGGCCAGCGCGTGTGTATCGTTTTTAATAACTCGGCACTGGGCACCACCAGTTCACGCTGCCAGTGGTTAACATTGCCCACGTCCATGAACTCGATCAACCTGACCGTGTGCGGTGTATGACGGAAACGCTCCACCAGGTCCATGACCGTGTGATCATTGACCCCGCGTTGCACCACGGTGTTGATTTTTACAGCGGCAAAACCTGCCTGTTCAGCAGCCCGGATTCCATCCATGACCTCCGCCACCGAGCCGCGTCCACCCGCCATTTGGCGAAATATGGTGTCATCCAGGCTGTCGAGACTGACTGTAATTCGCTGCAAACCGGCCTGCTTCAGTGCCACGGCCTGGCGTGGCAACAAAATCGCATTGCTGGTCATGGCCAGGTCCTGGATTCCCTCGACCCTGGAAAGCCGGCTGACCAATTCGACAAAGCCCGGCCGCAGCATCGGTTCACCACCGGTCAAACGCAGCTTGCGGACACCCAGGCGGGCGAATACACGCACCAGCAATTCGATCTCGCCATCGCTCAACAAATAGTGCGGTCGCAGGAAAATCCCCCTGCCGTTGAGGGATTCCTCGGGCATACAATAAGTGCAACGCAGGTTGCAACGGTCCAGCACCGAGAGCCTGAGTTCCCTGAGCGGTCTGCCCAGTTTGTCATACAGTGGTTTCACCAAGTCATTCCTGCCCAACGCCAGATCAGCCTCAATGCAACGTATAGTATCAGTAAGGCGGTCAGGCGTTTTATCCAGGTCTCGGGCAGACGGTAGGCGCCCAAGCGGCTGCCGATCTGGCCACCGGCCACCACCACGACAAATAACGGCCAGGCGCCGACCAGGTCATCGGCTGGTGAATAAGCGCCTGTCTTCATCGTCTGGCCGATGAGGCCTGCAATTGAATTGACCAGGATAAACCCACTGGTAATGCCCGCGACCGTGCGTGCAGGCGCCAGGCGCAGCAAATAGATCAAGGGCGCAAGAAAGATTCCGCCGCCGATTCCGGTTATCCCGGCCAAGAGCCCAATGCCCCCGCCAAGGACTGTCGAGACCAGCCAGTACTGCTTCCGCCCAAAATCATGCTGGACAGCCGCTGTCCTCTGTTTTACCAACATCTGCATTGCCGCAATCAACAAGCTGAAACCCAACAAACCGACAAAAACCTGCTCAGTTACAGCCAGCCTGCCACCGATCCATGCCATCGGCACGGACAACAGGATGAAGGGCAGCAATTGGTCCAGTGACAGTGTTTTCGCCTTGAGGTGATGGTAAACACCACCTGTCACGACCAGGATATTGCAGCTCAATGCGATCGCCGGCACCAGGCGGTAGTCCATACCTGAGAGAATCAGCAGGGCGTTATAGGAAGACCCCCCACCGAAACCGACCGCGGAATAGGCCACGGCAACGATGAAAAACAGGGCTGTCAGGAGCAGCAATGGCATAGTTCAATACAAAAAATTGCAAGGCGGCAGTATGCAGCAATCCGCTTGCCGATGCCATTACCATCTGCCCATGCCAAGCCCCGTACAAGCTTGTAGCATGGCTTCATTGTTAACCGAGGTACACCCCATGCAAAGCACCACAAAATCACGATTTATGGCCCTGGCCTGCCTCGCAAGCGGTCTGCTGCTGATCGCCGGCCAGTCATTCGCACAAGGCGCGACCAATTTCACTCCGGACTGGGTCAAGCGCTCCAACGAAATCGCATACACGCTCCTGGAGACCAACGCACAGTTCGCCCCCGAATTCTCGGGTCAAACCGGGGTTGAAGGCTTTGATGAGGATATTTTCGACCTGCGTGAAAATCTTTTTGAAAGACAGATCGCCGTCGCTGAGCAAAATATTGGCATGTTGGAAGGCCTGCTGGCCAAAGAAGAAGACCCGCGGGTCGCGCAGGATATCGAGATCATGATCAAGTCTGAGCGTGATGGTATGGAAGCCAACCGGATTAACTACGAGAAGGTACTACCCTACGGCAACATCAATGGCATCGTGTTTTTTGGCTTCAAGGGACTGCTCGACAAGCAGGTACCGTTTGAACGCCAACAAGCGGCCCTGGTCAGGCTCAAGAAGTACACAGGCCAGGCAGAGGGTTATGAACCGTTTACCGAACTGGCCAAGCGTACGCTGACGGAACGCGCAAAAGTTCCGGGGCTGATCAAGCCATTTGCCGGTGAAGTGCAGCAGGACCTGGAACGCTCCCCGATCATGGTCGAAGGCCTGCAGGAGCTGTTTTCCGCCACCGAACTGGAAGGCTGGGAACAGGACCTTAGCTTGTTGTCGGAACAGCTCACCGCGTACAACCAGTGGGTTAAAGAAACGATCCTGCCCAATACCCGGGAAAGCGCCGCCCTGCCCCGCGAACTGTACGAACTGCAGTTGAAACAGTTCGGCGTCGACGACACACCGGAGCAGCTCATGCGCACCGGCCAGGTCGGCTTTTTGAATATCCGCAACGAGATGATGGCGCTGGCGCCGTTGGTAGCCAGGGAAAAAGGCTTTGACACCACGGATTACCGCGAGGTGATCAAGTTGCTGAAGAAGGAGCAGGTGCACGGAGATGCCTTGATGGCGAAATACCGCGAGACCATGCAGGAACTGGATGTCATTATTGAGCGCGAGGGCCTGGTCTCCCTGCCGGACGAGCCGGCCCGTGTGCGCATGGCGACTACGGCCGAGACAGCGCAGATTCCGTCCGCACACCTGGACGTACCGCGCCTGGTTGGCAATACCGGTGAGTTCCCCGAGTTCATCGTGCCAAAAATTGACCAGAACGAGGACGGCACCTGGCCGGAAAACGACTATGCCTTCCCCGCCATGATGTGGACGCTGGCCGCACACGAGGCCCGCCCGGGTCACGAGATGCAGTTCACCACCATGTTGCGTGGCGGTGTATCGACCGCGCGTGCCCTGTTCGCTTTCAACTCGGCCAATGTCGAAGGCTGGGCCCTGTACGCCGAGGCCATCAGCAAGCCGTATATGCCACTCGAGGGGCAACTGATTTCACTGCAGGACCGATTGCTTAGAGCGGCGCGCATCTGGCTTGATCCAATGCTGAACCTGGGCCTGGTCAGTGCTGATGAAGCCAAGCGGATCCTGATGGAAGAAGTGGTACTGGATGATCACAATGCGCAAACGGAAATCGATCGCTATACATTCCGCTCGCCGGCCCAGGCAACGTCCTACTACTACGGCTACGAGAACCTGCAGGCATTGCGGGCCACCACCGAGATGCGTTTGAAAGAAAAATTCAGGCAACAGGAATACCACGATTTTCTGCTGGCGCAGGGTCTGTTGCCACCGGAGCTTTTGGCCAAGGCGGTCGAGGAAAACTTCATCGCACCGCGTCTTGAGACCATACAGTCCCCCTAACACCTGCCTCAGGTGTTAAACGCATTGGCCCGGCTCCCCGCCGGGCCTTTTTTTTGACGGCTGCCAGCTGTGTTATGCTTTTTTCGATGGTTTCATTCAGGGAAAAAACCGGCCTCCTGGTACGCCCCAGGCTCAAGCGCCTGCAGGATCTGCAGACGGAGATATACCGGCAACTGCAGTTGCTGTTGCCCGAGCAGGTGGCGTATTACGATTCGTTTCAATCAAAAGTGCCCGGATCACCGGTACTGAGAATGGACATCCTCGAACGTCACCCCTACACCCATTTCCTGCGTTTGACCTACCAGTTTGAAACGGGCGATGAAACCGAGGTTTCACCGGATGCGCACATCCGCATGTATAACGACGCACGCCTTGCCGAGGTCACTGCATTCAACCCGGAACAGGGCTTCAACCGCGAGGCCCACCCGTGGTATCCACAGCACCATTTGTTCCAGCGCAGCTGGCGTCAGAACCGCACGCTGGACAAGTGGCTGGGCTATCTTTTACACCAGGGACACAGCATGAAAAGCATGCAACCCGCCGACGACAGAATCGCCTGAAGCAGGGCCAGACAAGGAATTGACCTTAAAGTGGTATTTTGGTTTGACAGCGAGTGTCAAACTGCGTAAGATCACGCGCCTTGCGGGGCTATAGCTCAGCTGGGAGAGCGCTACAATGGCATTGTAGAGGTCGACGGTTCGATCCCGTCTAGCTCCACCAAATATGTCCCCTTCGTCTAGAGGCCTAGGACACTGCCCTTTCACGGCGGCAACAGGGGTTCGAATCCCCTAGGGGACGCCAAATATGAAAGCCTCACCTGAAAAGGTGGGGCTTTTTTGTTTGTGGTCTCAAAGTGGTTCGGGGCTAATCGCGCGTAGCGTGATTTAAGGGTTCGACTAATTCGCCGGGAGCGAATTGAACGCACGAAGTGCGCCCGCAGGGCGAAAACCAGGGACGGTTTTCGTTCATCCCCTAGCGAAGCTCGACTGGGGTCGACAAACTGGCTGGATAGCCAGTTTGGACTTCGAGCAAAGCGAGAAGCCCTTGCGGCGAGGACCATGGATGGTCCGAGTCTATCCCCTGGTGGATTTCACATGAATGGAGTAATTATTGGGGTTGACCCCAACACTTTACCCTGCCCCTGATTTAGCAAAATACGGTACCATTCCGTTTCCACTCCCGGAGAGGTGCCGGAGTGGTCGAACGGGGCGGTCTCGAAAACCGTTGTGCGGTAACCCCGCACCGTGGGTTCGAATCCCACCCTCTCCGCCAAATAATGAACCCGCCATCAGGCGGGTTTCTATTTGTGGGTGGGATGAGAACCCATATCCCGGAGGGATCAGGTTCGACCAATCGGCAGGAAAGCCGATTGGGACGTGCGAAAAAAATGAGTACGCCTGAAAGGTGAGCACCAGGGATGGTGCGAATCTATCCCGCCCTCTCCGCCAAATAATGAACCCGCCATCAGGCGGGTTTCTATTTGTGGGTGGGATGAGAACCCATATCCCAAAGGGCGCGGGAATTAACACTTAATCACCTCGTCACACTTTCAACCGCCCTCGCCCTGGCTTCCAATCCTGGTGAAAGGCCTGTCCAATCGATTATTCGTCCGATTGCTTGTTCTGATTTTTTCGTCAAATCACTGTATGTAACAGTGAGATAGTCTTGCTCCAAGACTTCTAAAGCGTTGAGAACCGTTTTGTACGCTACTTTGGCGCCAGCAGCGCCGAGGTAGGGTGGCCAATTACGTCGTAAACGGGATTTCTCAATGTCTTCAAGCGACCTTTGAACCAAAATGAAAACCGGGTTCCAAACAGCTACTAATTCAGGCACATAAAAACATAGCAGGGGCAATTTCACTGCAACAGGCCGCTCGGTCTGCGCTTTTTCGCCTGCGAGCCAAATTTTGAGAATACTGGGCATTGAGGTGCGGTCCAGTCCTCTGAATCGCATATTGCTCTCATCGAAATCAGAAATGATTATGTCTCGTAAACTGACAGGCTCGTAGGCGTTTGGTGTACGTGGATCGTTGGTTTTCAAATGCGGCGGGCAAGTGTGACAACCCAGGATTGAGAGCGCCTTTGTTACAGCTGTAGTCCCACTTCCAAACGAACCCAGTACAACAATAGTCTCAGACATACTATCAATCCAACGCATTTGGCATTTCTTCCACATACCGGATAACACGCTCCGCCACCCGGTTAATTTCCTGCTCAGTCGTGGTCCGCCCCAGGCTGAAACGTATCGCCCCTGTCCCGCGTTCCTCTGATATACCCATGGCCTTTAGTACCGGGGACATCTCCACCATACCCGTATGACAGGCCGAGCCGGTGGAAGCTGCGATTTCGGGAATTGCCGCCAGGATCTCGGCGCCAACACAACCCGGGAACGACAGGTACAGCGTGTTGGGCAGGCGCTCCTGTGGGTGACCGTTAAGCACCACGCGCTCGCCCAGTGCAGCATGCAGTAACGACCAGAGCCGGTCCCCGAGTGTCTTTATCCTAACCATGCCGGAAAGGTCACTGGCCAGTTCACAGGCTTTACCAAGCGCAGCAGTGAGCATCGCACTCTCGGTACCCGCACGCCGTCCGCCCTCGTGGCCGGCTCCGTGTACGAGTGGTTCCAGTTTTATACCGTTACGCACATAGAGTGCCCCGATACCCTTGGGCGCGTACAGCTTGTGTCCGGCGATTGAAAGCAGGTCGACGCCGAGGTCATTGACGTTAACCGGTATCTTGCCAACGGACTGGGCAGCATCGGTGTGAAACGGGATACCGTGTTCACGGGCAATGCCTGAGCATTCAGCAATGGGCTGGATCGTGCCAACCTCGCCATTGGCGTGCATGATGCTGATCAGCGCCGTATTCGCCCGGATGGCTTTGCGTAGATCGTCTGGGTCAAGCTGCCCGGCCGCATCAACATCCAGCCAGGTGACCTGTGCGCCGCGACGCTCCATATAGCGGCAGGGTTCCAGTATGGCGGGGTGTTCCACCACCGTCGTGATGATGTGCGCGTCACGGCGCCCCTGCAACACGCCCTTGATCGCCAGGTTGTCGGACTCGCTTCCGCCACTGGTAAAAACGATCTCGCCCGGGTCACATCCAAGCAAACCGGCGACCTGGCTCCTCGCCTTCTCGACCGCCGCACGGGCCGGTTTGGCCGCCCAGTGTGCGCTGGAAGGGTTGCCGAAGGCGCTCTCGAGGTGTTCTCGCATGACATCTGCCACTGCGGGGTCAACAGGGGCACTTGCATTGAAGTCCAGGTAGATTTTTTGTCGGTGATTGCCAGGCATGTGAAGCACTCAGTTGTCCGTCATTGGATTGATACGCACCAGGGCAGCGAGTTTAGCGGGGAACCAACCCGTCAAGCCGGCAGACGAGGCCAGATAAACCACGTAAAATCTACTTCCGGTCTTCGGGCAGCAGGGCCTTGAAGCGTGGATGGTCACGCAGGTTGTCCAGGTCGCTGTCATTCATCATCCAATCGAGCTCGGCCATGCCCTTGCGGATACTCTTTTCCAGACAATCCAGGGCCAGCTCAATTTCACCGATATTGGAATAAACGCACGCGACGTTGTACAGGTTGAGCGCATCGTCCCCCTGGCTGGTCTTGGCGCGCTCCAGCCACTCCATGCCCTTTTCTGTTTGTCCTGCTTCCAACAGGTTTACTGAACCGAAACACAGTGCCCGTGCGTCGTTTGGCGTGGTTTGCAAGCGTCTCTCGATGACGTCCAGGGTGCGCGCCCTGGCATCGTTGCGCTTGTCTTCCTGTCCCAGCGCCCGGTAGACCTGGGCCAGCAAAGCCAGGGCCTGGTAATCGTCGGGTCGTACTTCTGTGGCTCTTTCAAACAACCCCGCCGCCCTGTCGAGCTTGCCTTTCGTGAAAGCATGCCGGCCGTGATAGTAGTAGGCTTCAAACAGCTTTGGATCCAACTCCACGGCCCGCTCAAACGCCTTTTCCGCCTCGTCCTGACGTGTGCTATAGGATAGCGCCAAGCCGCGTGATGCGTGCACCTGGGCAAGCTCCGGCGCCAGTTGCAATGCCAGGCGGCTGTTGGTTTCGGCCTGTAGCCGGACCGACACCGCACTGTCGGCATACATGTATATAAAAGAAAAACAGTCTGCCAGCCCGGCGTAGGCCAGTGCGTAGTCAGGATCGAGATCGATGGCGTGGGAAAACTCCTCGCGGGCCTTTTTCCAGCCATAATCACTGAACTGGTAGAAATGGCGCCGGCCGCGCAAGTAAAACTCGTAGGCTTCCATATTCTGCGTCGGCTGTTTCTCAACGGCTTCATCCGCGGTTGGAGCCAACGAGAGCTTGAATGCCTTGGCCACGTTTTCGGCGATCTCTTTCTGGATGCCAAACACGTCCTTCAATTCACGATCGAAACCTTCAGACCAGATGTGGTAACCATCTTCGACATTGATCAACTGCGCTGTCACACGCAGGTGCTCACCCGCCTTGCGTACGCTACCCTCGAGCACGGTGTTGACGTTCAGACGTTCGCCGATAGTATCGATGTCCATCGTCGTATCCTTGAACTGGAACGAAGCGGTCCGGGAGGCTACCTGGACGCCTTGAATCCTGGCCAGGGAATTAATGATTTCTTCGGCCATGCCCTCGCAAAAATGATCCTGGTCCTTGTCCGGACTCATATCCACAAATGGAAGAACTGCGATAGAAGGTTCCGCCTGGATGCCCGGGGCCTTGGCTGCCGGTCGCACTGGTTTGCGGCGCTTCTTGGTACGGCGGATTCCCTCCGGTGTGACTTCAAGCGCCCAGGCCAGGATCAAGGCTACCGGGAAGCCAAGGATCAGCAACCACAGGACCATCGTGGTTGACCACGATGGCAAATTAAGCGGTTCGAAAGTGGCATCGGCGACCTGTAGCAACAACCATGCACCGACGATATAGGCAACAGCAACCCGCACGACTTTGCGGCGCTTCAGTTCCTCGAAATAAACACTCCAACCCGAATGTTTCTCACCCATTCAATTTTCTCTGTTAAGCAAAATTCCCTGCCCTAAATATATACGCAGATTCGTCAATCAACCGGAAACCGAGATTATCCTACAGGAAAAACTTAGGAGAAGTTCGAGGCGTACCTCGGCGCAGGTAGCGGAATCTATGACTCCTGGCCGCCGAGCGCACCCATGAATTGGCGGTAATAACGCAGCTCCTGAATTGACTCCCTGATATCGGACAGGGCCTCGTGCCGGTTTTCCTTTTCGTATTCCTGCAAGGCCGCCGGCATCCAGTTTTTGGCCAGCACCTTGAGGGTGGAGACATCCAGGTTCCTGTAATGGAACCAACTCTCGAGTTCCGGCATCAGGCGGTGCATGAACCTGCGGTCCTGGCAGATGCTGTTGCCGCACATTGGTGAAACACCCTTTTTTACCCATTGGTCCAGGAATTCTATCGTGGCCTGCTCCGCATCGCGCATGCTGAAGCGGCTGTGCACGACACGCTGCCAGAGCCCGGAATCGGTGTGGTGGGTCCGATTCCATTCGTCCATCGTCTTGAGTACTTCCTCGGGCTGCTGGATGGCGCGAACCGGCCCCTCCGCCAGCACGTTCAACTCGCTGTCGGTGACGATGGTCGCGATTTCGAGAATCGAGTCGTTGACGGTATCCAACCCGGTCATTTCCAGGTCAACCCATATTAGTCGTTTGCTTTTTTCAGAGCTCATATTAAAAATTTACGTGTTTTGCGAACTATACAATTCCAGGCAAGGTTTCGCCATGCTGAATTTAGGACCTGGTTGGTATTAACAGGCCCAAGGGCGGTTACAATAGGGACATGTGCTGCCATGACAAGTCCAAGTGACAATCCAATTCCCCGCCCAGGCCCTGGTGCAGGTGTCCTATGGCAGCCACGGTGTCGTCTTGCTGGAAGACGGTTCCAGCAAGCACTGCAAGTTCCGGCGCAAGGTCGGCCGGCCCTTCTGCGGCGACCGGGTCATGGTCGATGTCGCTGACGATGCCTCCCTGGTGGTTGAATCCGTACTGGAACGCAGGAACTGTTTTGTGCGTGCGGATGAACGTCAGCGCCAGCACGTCATCGCCGCCAACCTCGACCAGGTATTGATCGTGGTAGCCGCTCGGCCCCTGCCCTCCCGGGACCTGATGGAACGCTATTTACTGGCTGTACACAGTCTTGGCATAGAGCCCGTGATCGTACTGAACAAGGTGGACCTGGAAGTCCCGGCCGATGAAACTGCGGCTGGTGCGGATGTGCTGTCACACATGCAGGATTACGTGGAGCTTGGTTATAACGTCATCCGCACCTCGTGTAAGGGTTCCCCGGGCATCGTGGACCTGCACCCGGTGCTACGCAACCGGACCAGCATCCTGGTTGGGCAATCGGGTGTCGGCAAATCGTCTTTGATCAACCAGCTGTTACCCGATCTCGAAATCCAGACCGGCGCCCTGTCGGATGCAACCGGTAAAGGCACACATACCACGACCACGACCATAATGTACCAGTTCACCGGTGGCGGCTTCCTGATCGACTCACCCGGTGTGTGGGAGTACGGCATCTGGAAGCTGGAACAGGACGAACTCGCCGCCGGCTTTGTTGAATTCAAGCCGTGGCTCGGGCAATGCCGGTTCAACAATTGCCTGCACGCTTCGGAACCCGACTGCGCCATCAAACAGGCAGTTACGGACGGACATATCCGGCAGTGGCGCTTTGATGCCTACCTGCGTTTGCTGGAGCAGAACGAGTAGTCTTGGTCGCCACCCCGCCGCTCGCCTGCGCCGTTCTCAGGATTAGTTGACTATTACTTTTTTGTGTTATTCTGATCGCCCCTGAACTACAGACTGCAGTGGAGAAAGACAATGACAAGGATTGTTCTGGCTTTCATGCTGGCTTTTGCATTCCAGGCCGTTTATGCCGATGTGCTGATCATTGACGAAGTGCGCCAGGCAGAGCGCATGGAATTGCCAAAGAACGGGCAAAGTAAAGCGGACATCGAATCAAAGTACGGTGCGCCAAATGAACGGCGCGGCGCGGTCGGCGATCCACCTATTTCCAGTTGGAAATACAACGAATTCAGCGTTTACTTTGAATATGACCTGGTGCTGTCAACCGTATTACATCCCGGCGCCGTCATAGAAAAATAGGCATTAGCCGGCAACTGCGCTATCCTTGCGCCCTTTAAAACGCATGGAGTCCCGGCAGGGGCTCACCAGGGCCTGTTAACACTATGTGGATATCCATCGGCGTCGGCCATTTTCGTGCAGGGCAAGGCGCACTGAGTGAAGTTTACTATCGGTACATGAACGAAAGTGCAGCGCAGTCATGGGTGAAAATGGCCCCGCCCCGAAGGGTTGGCCCTCGAAAGCGCCCATGCGGCGTTGCGATTCGTTTATTTGGAGTAACCAAACTACACTCATCACGCCTTGCCTGCCCACTTTCGAGGGCCAACGCTGGGCATTCACATAGTATTACCAGGCCCTAGCCTGATGCCTGACTCAAATAGCTCACCAACGCCGGAAACGGCGACCCAGGAAAACACTCTGAGTGAACAACCAACGTCGGGAAATTACCCGCGACGGTGTCCATTACGTGCTGCTGGGAACCGCCCATGTTTCACGCACCAGCGTGGACGCGGTCACCTCGATGGCCGCTGATGGCGATTTTGACGCCATCGCCGTCGAACTGTGCCCTGCCCGCTACCAGGCCCTGACCAAGCAACAACAGTGGAAGGACATGGACCTGTACCGCATTATCCGCGAACGCAAGGCGGCGCTGGTCATGGCCAACCTGGCGCTGGGGGCGTACCAGCGCCGTATTGCGGAACAGTTCGGTATCGAACCCGGCGCGGAACTGAAGGCTGCCGCAGACGCGGCGCTTGAGCACGACCTGCCCCTGCAGTTGATTGACCGCGACCTGGCGACCACGCTTAAACGCAGTTACCGGGCAGTGCCTTGGTACAAGCGCATGATGTTGACCACCGGGCTTGTGATGAGCACGGTCAGCTCGGATGAAATCGACGAGGAACAGATCGAGAAACTGAAGGAAGGCGACATCCTGGAATCGACTTTCACGGAGTTCGCCGCCCAGTCCCCTGAATTGTACGAGGCCCTGATCGCTGAACGGGACCGTTTCATGGCGGCGCGTTTGCGCCAGGAAAACGTGGATAACGCGGGCAAACGCGTCCTGGTCGTTATCGGCGCCGGTCACCTCGAAGGCCTGGCAAAGTACCTTGAAAGCGATTCAGACAACCCCGCCACACTGGTCGAAAACCTGGCGGAACTGCCACCCGTCAAGCGCTGGCCGAAATTGATCCCCTGGGTCATCGCGGCACTGGTCATCACGGGTTTTGCAATCGGCTTTTCACGCAGCCCGGAACTCGGCTGGCGTCTGGTAACGATCTGGGTGGTCGTCAACGGCGGACTGTCGGCCATCGGCGCGCTGCTGGCCCGTGGCCACCCCCTGACGGTACTGAGCGCCATGATTGCCGCACCGCTGACCTCGTTGAACCCGGCGATCGCGGCCGGCATGGTGACCGGCGTGGTCGAATCCTGGCTACGCAAACCAAGAGTATCCGACCTGGAGCGCTTGCGGGATGACGCAACCACCCTGAAGGGCTGGTTCAAAAACCCCGCGACACGCATTTTACTGGTATTCTTTTTCTCGAATATTGGTTCCGCCATCGGCACATGGGTAGCGGGATTCCAGATCTTCGACGCCCTTAGCTGAAGTCAGCCCGGGCACACACTGCCGTGAAAATTGGACCGTACACATTAGCCAACCCGATCGCACTGGCGCCGATGGCCGGTGTCACCGACCGTCCGTTCCGCCAACTTTGCCGTGAACTGGGTGCGGGTTACGTGGTCAGCGAAATGGTCACCTCCAACCCGCAGTTACGGCATACACGCAAATCGACCTGGCGCAGCAATTTCGAAGGTGAACCCGGCCCCATCGCCGTGCAGATCGTCGGTGGCGACCCTGCCAGCCTGAGTGATGCGGCCGCTTACAATGTCAGTCTCGGTGCACAGATTATCGATATCAACATGGGTTGCCCGGCCAGGAAAGTCTGCGGCAAGCTCGGTGGTTCTGCCCTGTTATCCGATACCGGGCTGGTCGAAGCCATACTGGCAACGGTGGTGGAGAGCGTGGATGTGCCGGTCACACTGAAAATACGTACCGGTCCGGACACGAAAAACCGCAACGGGGCCCAAGTGGCGGAAATTGCGGAAGCCTGCGGTATCGCGGCGCTGGCGGTACATGGCCGGACCCGGGCCGACCGTTTCAAAGGTAACGCCGAGTACGAAACCATTCGCGAGATATGCCAGCGGGTGTCGATCCCTGTGTTTGCCAATGGCGATGTCGGATCACCCGGGAAAGCCCGGAAAGTACTGGAATTCACAGGCGCGCAGGGCCTGATGATCGGGCGCGGCGCACAGGGCAACCCGTGGATATTCCGTGAACTGAACCATTACCTGTACACCGGGGAAACTTTGCCACCCCCGCAGGATGAAGAAATACATGCTGTCATGCGTGAGCACCTGCAGCGCCTGCATGACTTCTACGGACCTATCCATGGCGTGCGGATGGCGCGCAAACATATAGGCTGGTACCTCAAAGGACGCCCCGGCACCCGGCAGGTATTGTATGATCTGATGCGGGTCACGAGCCCGCAGGAACAGTTCCAATTACTGGAACAACATTTTTTATCACCAACCGGCGCAGTGCTTGCCGATAATCGTCAAGATCCTGTCAGGGGAGCCGAGCAGAAATGAACTGGAAACAACACATTCTCAAACCCAAGTGGAAAAACAAGAGCGCGGACATACGCCTGGAATCGGTCAGTTCCGAGCAAGACCCTGAACTGATCAGTAGCCTGCTTGAAATTGCACGAGACGATGAAGACGTGCGGGTACGCTGTGCTGCCATCAAGCGCCTGCACATGCTGGAAAACATCCTGAAGCTATACGCAGTCGAAAAAGACAGCGCGGCGAAGACGCTGCTGGAGGAGCGCATCCACCAACTGGCTTCTTCGACCAGCGAATCACGCCCACCAGTGGAACTGCGCATACAGGTCGCAGAGAACACCACCGACCGTGACCTGATCGAGCACCTGGCCCGTAATGCCCCGGAAAAGGAGTTGCGACGCACCGCACTGGCCAGGGTCGAAAGACAGGGTGTACTGGGTGATTGCTGCATCAATGACGACGATACGGAAAACCGCCGTTATGCTGCCGGCCGGATCAGCCAGCACACGACCCTGAAACGGGTTATCGACGCCCTGCGCAAACGCGACAAGGCGCTTTACACTGAATTACAGGCCCGTCTGCACGCAGAATTACTGGAACAGAAGGATCCCGCGGCGGTCAAGACGGAAGCCCTGCAGATATGCGTCGCGCTGGAAAAACTCGCGCTGGAAGGCGAGGAAGAACCAGCCCGGGTCCCTGTCTTGCACGCCGCATGGAAAAAGATTGCCGGGCATACCGATGATGAACTCACGGCGCGTTACCAACGGATTTGTAGCAGGCTGAGCGAGCAACCGCCAGATCCTGTCCCGGTAGTAAGCGAAACCACGGCGGAAGCTTCAGATGAGGAACCTGGTAAGGAACCTGAACAGGAATCTGAAGAGCAGGCAGCACCGGATGCCGATCAAGCCTCGCAGACTGATGAGGAACTGGTGCGGGCCGCGGATGATATCGCACTGTACCGGCAAGAAAACCCCGACCGGCCACATACCGCCAGCCTCAAAAAGCTGGTCAACCAGCTCGACAAAGCCTGGCGTCAATGTGATCAGAAGCAATCGGAGAATCTTGCCAACCACACTGCGGCCATGGCCACGGTGCAGGAACTGGAAGGCCAGATCGGGCAAATCAAGGAACAGCTCGGCAAGGAATTGGAGCAGGCGCAAGCCCTGCTGACGAAACTCGAAGATGAACTGGAACAGGGCAAGTTGCACGACGCCCTGCAAACCCGGGCCAAGTTACAACAAATGGGTAAGGGCCACGGCAAGAGCCGCGATTGGCAGCAGATCAACCGAAAAATGTCCGGCATGCACGCCCGTCTGCGTGAACTGCGCGAATGGCACCACTGGTCCAATAACAAGATACGCAAACGCCTGATCGCTGAAATGGAAGTATTACCGTCAGCGGACTTGCACCCCGATGCCCTGCTCGACCGCATCAAGAGCTTACAGAAGGAATGGAAAGACCTGGAGCATAGTGAGCAGATACCCGGTGAGAAACACTTCGCGGCTGCCCCCTGGATGTGGCGGAAATTCAGCGCTGCCGGCCACACGGCTTTCGATACGGTCAAGCCGTACCTGGACAAGCGCAGTGAAATACAGTCCCGTCACGCACAATCGCTGGCGACTTTCTGTGCCGAATTGGAACAACTCGCCCAGGCTGAGCCGAAAGACTGGACCGCACTGGGCCGGGGCCTCAACCGTGGCCGTAAAAAGCTGCACGAGCTCAACAGTGTACCGGCCAGGCAGCGTCATAAACTGGCCAGGAAGCTGAAAAAGGCGCTGGATGCTGCTAACGCGGTGATACAGGAACACTACGAGGCGGTCGAGGTCGAGAAAATGAAGCTGATCCGCGCCGCCAGCCAGCTGGTGCACCTGGCGGAACGCAGCGAAGCCATCACCCAGGCCAAGTCCCTGCAATCACAATGGAAGGACGCCGGCAGCCTGTGGCGCAGCCGTGAACAGAAACTGTGGAATGAATTCCGCTCCCACCTCGATCCGTTATTCTCGGAACTGAAAGAAGAACAGGACAGCCTGCGGGCTGCGGATGAGGAAAAACTCACCGCGCAACGGGACCTGTGCAAGGCACTGCAGGATATCCTTGGCTCCAAGGATGACCTGGCCACTCAGAACGGCAAGGTACGCGGATTACAGGGCAGTTGGAATGAAATCCGCTACCCGGACCGTAAGCTGCAAAAGAAATTCCAGGATTTGCTCGCCGAGTACAAGCAGAAACTGAAACAGATGGAGCAGCAATTGGCCGCTGCGGAGCACGATCGTCTGTGGCTGAAATTTTCGCTATTGCACGAACTGGCGGTCACAGGCCGTACCACCAAGGGCGCCATCAGCAAAAAGACCGAAACCAAGGTCAACAAGACCTGGCCGGCCGATAGCTCAGGTGAAGAACCCGAAACCAGCCTGGACAAGGCCTGCAAGGATCTGCTGGATGGCAAAACACCCGGCCCGGACCCGGAAGCCATCGAGGACATGCAAAAACGTGCCCGCGGCCTGTGTATCCGGCTCGAGTTCCTCGCCGGACTGGCATCGCCAGAAGAAGATCGCGAACAGCGTATGAAGTACCAGGTTGACCGTCTTGCCGGATCGATGTCGGGTGAAATAACCCGCCAGCCGGTTTCTGAGGAGGCCGCGGACGCCGAGCGCGAATGGCTGACCATGTATGCGCTGCCCGAACAGGAATTTTCTGCATACGGTGCACGCATCAAGCAGGCGCTATCGAATATTAGAGGGTAATTAATGCTTTATAACAATAAGATACAAAGCTTATTTAATGCTATTTATCTTCTTGCATTCAGTTCCACCGTTGTAGCGTCCGAGTCATCGCCGGCCATGGCCGGAAGCTGGGTTTCGATTCTGCCGCCGGTATTGACCATCGCCATGGCGCTGGCCTTCAAACGCGTGATCCCTGCCCTGTTCCTGGGTATCTGGGTCGGTGCGTGGGCGATCGGGGATTTTAGCCTGTACAGCCTCTGGACTGGCCTGCTCGATACGTTCCAGGTTTATGTGCTGGGTGCGCTGGCCAACCCCGACCATACGGCCATCGTATTGTTCTCGATGATGGTCGGCGGCATGGTCGGCATCATTTCCCGCAACGGCGGCATGCAGGGCATCGTCAACCACATCGTGCGCTGGGTGGATTCCGCCCGTCACGCCTGTGTTGCCACTGCGTCAATGGGGTTGGCGATTTTCTTCGACGATTACGCCAATACGCTGGTGGTCGGCAATACCATGCGCCCGCTGACCGACTCGATGCGTGTGTCAAGGGAAAAGCTGGCCTACATTGTCGATTCCACGGCCGCCCCGGTTGCCTGTATCGCGGTTGTGACCACCTGGATCGGTTATGAAATAGGCCTGATCGGTGATTCCCTGGAAAAGATGCCGGGCCTCGATGGTGAGCCATACCTGATGTTTCTCAACACCATCCCATACAGTTTCTATCCCATCATGGCCATCGCTTTCGTGTACATGGTTGCCTTTTCCGGTCGTGATTTCGGCCCAATGCTGAAAGCGGAGCGCATGGCGCAGGAACACGGCTCGGAACATTCAAGCCCGAACAAAGACGCCAGCCAGGAAGCCGAAGCCCTGCAACCGGTCGAGGGCAAGCCTCAGCGCGCTTTCAATGCCTATATCCCGGTCCTGGTCATGGTACTGGGTGTGCTGGTTGGTTTGTACGTCACCGGAAGCAACGCACTTGAAGGTACCGCCGACCCCGCGCTGAAAGACATCATTGGCAACGCGGATTCCTACACTGCCCTGATGTGGGCATCGCTGGTTTCCATGATGAGCGCCGCCTTGTTGTCGCTCGGGCAGCGGATCATGAACCTGGATGAATTGGTCAACGCCTGGTTCAAGGGCCTCAACGCCATGTTGATGGCCATGATCATCCTGATCCTGGCATGGTCGCTGGGGGAAGTTACCGACGTTCTCAAAACCGCAGATTTCCTGGTCGGTGTACTGGGCGATGCCTTGCCGGTCTTCTTACTGCCGGCCATGGTATTCGTGCTGGCTGCTGCTACCGGCTTTGCCACCGGCTCAAGCTGGGGCGCCATGGGCATCCTGTTCCCGCTGGCCATGCCGTTGACCTGGGCCGTGATGGTCGCGCAGGGGCAAGCAGGGCCCGAACATATGCACATCCTGTACTCGGCGATTGCGGCCATCCTCGCGGGTGCGGTCTGGGGTGACCACTGTTCACCGATATCCGACACGACGATCCTGTCCTCGCTGGCCTCCGGCTGCGACCACATCGAACACGTGCGCACCCAGTTGCCATACGCGATTACCGTCGGTGCGACGGCGATACTTTTCGGCAACATTCTGACAGCGCTGGGTTCACCCTGGTGGCTGGGTATGCTGCTCGGGTTGACCGTGCTGTGGTCGATCCTGCGTTTTTACGGCACAGTAAATCACGCTGATGAAGGAGCCCGGGCCGGATAGCCCGCTGCGGGCGTGTTTTAGCAATGGCCCGCCACGCTGGGCCGGCTTGCATGGCAGCAGTACCGCACTGGCGCTGCTAAGCGCTGCTGCGCGGCACCAGGGCATCGTGCTCGTGGTTACACGCTCCAGTCACCAGTCACACGTCCTGGAGCAGGACATACGCCTGTTCAGTGACGGCGTGTTGCCTGTGTTGCACTTCCCGGATCATGAAACCCTGCCCTACGACCCGTTCTCCCCGCACCCGGACATCATCTCCGATCGCCTGGCCACGCTGTCCGCCCTCGCCAGCCTGGAACACGGTCTGCTGCTGGCGCCCGTCGCTACGCTGATGCAGCGCTTGCCACCAAGAAGCCACGCACTGGGCCAGAACATCCAGCTTAAAATTGGCCAGCAACTGGTGATCGACGATTTCCGTCAACGCCTGTTGCAGGCAGGTTATAGCCATGCCGACCCGGTCTACCAGGCCGGCCAGTTTGCCGTGCGTGGGTCCGTTATCGACCTGTTCCCGACCGGCAACACCCAGCCTTTGCGTATCGACCTGTTTGACGAGGAAATCGATTCGTTACGGGAGTTTGACCCCGACAGCCAGCGTTCGACCGGCGAACTGGAAGAGTTCCACATGCTGCCGGCGCGTGAATACCCCTGTGACCCCGCTTCGTTTGAAGCGATGCGCAAGGCCTTCCGTTACCGCTTCGTGGTCGACACGCGCGACGTCGCCCTGTACCAGGACTTACGCCAGGGTCTGCACCCGCAGGGCCTGGAGCAGTACCTGCCCCTGTTTTTTGAAAACACCGAAAGCCTGTTTGATTACCTGCCGGGCAAACCGCTGGTGGTCAGCCAACCCGGTGTTCCGGAAGCTGCGGACAGGTTCTGGGCCTCAACCCAGGAGCGCTGGGAACAGCGGCGTTACGACCTGTCACGCCCGGTGCTGGAACCAGCGGAACTGTTTTTCAGCGCCGGTGACACACTTGAACGCCTGGGAGGCATGGCATCTGTCAGCCTGCTCGAGAGCGATGCAAAGGACACAACAGCGCTGCAGTTCAAGACGCAAGCAGCGCCTGACCTGCATATCCACGACAGGGGCAATGAACCCGCAGCCGCCCTGCTGAAATTCTGCAGCCAGTTCAACGGCCAGGTCATGTTTGCCGCCGACACGCCCGGGCGCCGTGAAGTGCTGGCGGATACCCTGCGGGCCTTTGCTATCCAGGCTGCGACGTTTTGACTCGTGGGGCGAATTTATTGCCTCCGGTGAAAAACATGGCCTGATGGTCCTGCCGCTGGAGCAGGGTTTCATCTCGGGCGACCGGGTCGCGGTCCTGACCGAAAGCCAGTTGTTTGGTGGACGCGTCCGGCCAAAGATCGGCCGCAAACTCAGCGAGCGTGACCCGGAAGCGATCATCCGCAGCCTGTCAGACCTGGAACTCGGTGACCCGGTGGTACACGAGGACCAGGGAATCGGACGCTACCAAGGTCTGCAAATTCTGGAAATCGACGGCCGCCAGGCCGAGTTCCTGATGCTGGAGTATGCAGGCAAGGATCGCCTGTACGTGCCGGTCACTTCCATGCACCTGATCAGCCGCTACACCGGTGGTGCAGCGGAAAGCGCGCCATTGCACCGTCTCGGCAGCGAGCAATGGGCCAAGGCCCGTAAACGGGCTGCAAAGCGCGTACGTGACGTCGCAGCGGAATTGTTGGACCTTTATGCACGCAGGCAGGCGCGCGAAGGCTATGGCTTTGATCTCGATGCGCCGATGTACGCCGAGTTTTCTTCGGGTTTCCCGTTCGAAGAAACCCTGGATCAGCAAACAGCCATCGAGGCGGTGATCGAGGACATGGTGTCAACCCGGCCCATGGACCGGGTGGTGTGCGGTGACGTTGGTTTTGGCAAGACCGAGGTGGCCCTACGTGCAGCCTATGTCGCCGTGCAGGGGCGCAAACAGGTCGCGATCCTGGTCCCCACCACCCTGCTCGCACAGCAACACTTCTCAAATTTCAGCGACCGTTTCGCCGACTGGCCGATCCGTATCGAACTGCTGTCGCGTTTCCGTACCGGCAAGCAGCTCGATGCGACCCTGCAGGACCTGGCCAACGGCAAGGTGGATATCGTGATCGGCACACACAAGCTGTTGCAACGGGATATCCGCTTCAAGCAACTGGGGCTGGTGATCGTTGATGAGGAGCAACGTTTTGGCGTGCGCCAAAAAGAACGGCTCAAGCAACTGCGTGCAGAAGTTGACCTGCTGACCCTGACGGCGACCCCGATTCCACGCACTCTGAACATGGCCATGTCGGGGATCCGCGACCTGTCCATCATCGCCACGCCGCCGGCCCGCCGCATGGCCGTCAAGACCCTGATCTCGCAGTGGGATTCCGCCCTGTTGCGCGAGGCCCTGCAGCGGGAAATCCAGCGTGGCGGACAGGCCTTTTTCCTGCACAACGAGGTACGCAACATCGACCGTACCGCGCGCGAGGTGGCCGAACTCGTTCCGGACGCAAGAATCGGTGTTGCGCACGGACAGATGGCCCGGCGAGAGCTTGAAAAAGTCATGCTGGACTTCTACCGCCAGCGTCTCAACGTGCTGGTGTGCACCACGATCATCGAAAATGGCATCGATGTGCCCACGGCCAACACCATCATCGTCAACCGTGCCGACAAGTTTGGCCTGGCGCAGTTGCACCAGCTACGTGGACGCGTGGGAAGATCCCACCACCGCGCTTATGCCTATTTGATCGTACCGGACAAACGCAGCATGACCCGCGATGCACACAAACGGCTGGAAGCCATCGCATCGCTGGAAGAACTGGGTGCCGGATTTACACTCGCCACCCACGATCTCGAGATTCGCGGCGCAGGTGAACTGCTGGGTGAAGAGCAAAGTGGGGAAATCCAATCGGTGGGTTTCAGCCTGTACAGCGAATTGCTGAACCGGGCGGTCAGCGCCTTGCGCGACGGACGGGACGTGGACCTCGAAGGCAGCCTGCACCAGGAGACCGAGGTCGAACTGCACGAATCTGCGCTGATCCCGGATGACTGGCTGGCTGATATCCATATCCGCCTGACGCTGTACAAACGCATCGCCAGCGCACCGGACCCATCTGCCCTGCGTGATTTACAGGTGGAGATGATCGACCGCTTTGGCCTGTTGCCAGCACAGACCAAACACCTGTTCCAGGTGGCGGAACTGCGTCAGAAGGCACGTGCCATCGGGGTGAGCCGGATTGATTTCGGCGCCACGGGTGGCAGGATCGAATTTGCCGAGAACACAAGTGCCAACCCAGTTGCGCTGTTGGAGATGATCCAGCAGCAACCGTTTGATTACAAAATGCAGGGCCCAAACAAGCTGCTTCTCAAGTTCGACGAGGAATCCGTCGAGGACCGCATACGTACCAGTCACGAGATCCTGGACAAGCTCACACCTGGCACTGCTGAAACAGGACTGTAAGAGGGAGCGGCTGGTCCGCTCGCGAGACCCATTCACCATTTAATCGCGGCCAGCAAAGCGGGTCCCTCCTACATAGATTTCGCTTGGTGATGGAAGCCAGAGCACCTAAACTAACCATGATGAAACGCCTGTTACCCCTTTTGTTGCTGATGAGTTCCGCTGTTCTGGCGGATTCCGGGGCCTACCGGGTGGAAGTCATCGTTTTTCGTAACCTGGCCGTAACTGCCGAGGCTGCCGAGGTTGAGACACTGCGCAGCTTTTCCGCTTTTCCCGCGCTCGAGGTACCCGTTCTGCCCGTCCGGCAACCCGTCGGATTTGCAAATGAGCCAGCAGAAGTGAAAGAAACGGAACCGCCGCGCTTTGACCTGCCCGATGATCTGCACGTGATCAGTGAGAAAAGCCCCGTGGTCGATGACGCCTGGCGACGCTTGCGCGGCAGCAATAACTACCGGCCATTGTTGTATGCCGCGTGGGAACAGAACCGTACCGATTACTACCCGCCCATGCGTATCCACGACCAGCAACTCATTGAAACACAGCTGCGCCCGCCCTCGCGGTTCATGGTGGCAGACTTGACGGCGCCCGACCCGCTGGCAGCCTACCGCAGCGCTTTTTATCAACTCGACGGCAGCGTGCAACTCAGACGCAGTCGCTTCCTGCATCTTTTCCTGGATCTCGAATACCGCGAACCCGTACTGCAGCAGCCGGGAGTGGGCGCACTTTCACCTGCCCGGGACAAGTACCGGGTGTTCGAAATCAAGCAGAACCGGCAGATCCGCACCGGGCACATGCAGTACTTCGACACCCCGCAGTTCGGTGTCCTGGTGCTCGTCACTGCCATCGACTCCGAGTAAAAGTGCCGTGGGCATGACTTTCGATGCTGTTGCTCAGCAAACTTTGAAGGCAAGATAAACTCACATTTTGTTCAGCTGTTGCACGTACAATCCGTGCCAGCCCGTCATTCAGCTATGGAGAGACACTATGAAATTACTGCAATCGGTTAAAACCCTTTTGCTTGCCATCCCCTTTGTATTCGGCGCTGCGTTGGCCGAAACAAACACCGGGATTGACATACCGTTTGATAAATTCATACTCGACAACGGTCTGACGGTTGTTGTCCACGAAGACCGCAAAGCACCGATCGTGGCTGTCAGTATCTGGTACCACGTCGGCTCCAAGGATGAACCTGCCGGCAAGACCGGTTTTGCCCACCTGTTCGAACACCTGATGTTCAACGGTTCGGAAAATCACGACGCTGAATTTTTTGAGCCATTCGAGCAGGTCGGCGCCACCGCGATGAACGGAACCACCTGGTTTGACCGCACCAACTATTTTGAAAACGTTCCGACACCGGCACTCGAGATGGCACTGTGGCTGGAATCCGACCGCATGGGTCACCTGCTGGGTGCGGTGACACAGGACAAGCTGGATGAGCAGCGCGGCGTCGTGCAAAACGAGAAGCGCCAGGGTGACGGCCAGCCTTATGGCATGGTGGAATACCGCCAACTGGAAGGTCTTTTCCCGCCCGGACATCCTTACCGTCACAGCACGATCGGTTCGATGGAAGACCTCGATGCAGCCTCGCTGGATGACGTGCACAGTTGGTTCAAGGACTATTACGGCGCTGCCAACACGGTACTGGTGCTGGCCGGTGATATCAACGCCGAAACCGGCCGTGCGCTGGCAGAGAAATATTTCGGTGACATTCCATCCGGCCCGCCGGTCAAGCGTTTGAAGGCCATGGTCCCGGAACGCACGAGTGACACCTTTGAAGTCATGTACGACCGTGTACCGCAAACGCGTAGCTACCGTTGGTGGCCCGTACCGGGGCGCACCACGCAAGAAAAGGTGCAACTGGATCTCGCCGCATCCGTGCTTGGCGATGGCAAGAACTCCCGCCTGTACCAGGCGTTGGTGTACAACAACCAGCTGGCCAGCAACGTGAATGTCTTTGTCGAGGAACACTCACTGGCGAGCATGTTCACCATCGATGTACGGCTCAAGGAAGGCTCGTCACTGGATGAAGTCAACCGGATCATAGATGCGGAAATTGAACGCTTCCTGAGCGATGGGCCGAGTGAAGATGAACTGGAACGAGTCAAGACCCAGGCCGATGCGACGATTGATCCGCGGTCTCGAACAGATCGGCGGTTTTGGCGGCAAGGCCACGGCCCTGGCAAAGGGTGAGCTATATGCCGGTGACCCGGCGTTTTTCCTTACTGCGAATACCTGGATGCATGAGGCGAGCCCCGCAACAGTCCGCCGGAGCGCGGCAAAATGGCTCAACACGGGCCGTTACCAGCTCGACGTCCTGCCGTTTGGCGATTACACCACCATCGAGTCACAGGTGGACCGCAGCGCCGGTCTGCCAGCGGTCGGCACCCTGCCCGACCTGGCCTTCCCGGAAATCCAGCGTGCGGAGCTCAAAAACGGCCTGGACGTGGTACTTGCCGAGCGCCACGCGGTACCGGTGGTCAATATTTCATTGCAGTTTGACGCAGGGTACGCGGCCGATTCTTTTGGCAAACCGGGCACCGCCGACTTCACCCTGTCCATGATGGATGAAGGCACAAAGGACCGTAATGCACTGGAAATCAGCCTGGAAGCCGAAAAACTGGGCGCTGACATCAACATCAATTCCAACCTGGACATGTCATCTCTGAGCCTGTCGGCGCTGCGTGACAAGCTGGAGCCCTCACTTGAACTGTTTGCCGACATCGTGCGCAACCCGGCATTCGAGCAGACCGAGATCGACCGGATGCGCCCGCGTTGGCTGGCCGGTATTGCGCAGGAAAAGAGCCAGCCGGTACAACTTGCATTGCGTAACCTGCCGCCGTTGCTGTACGGCGAAGGACATGCCTACGGTATCCCCCTGACCGGTTCTGGCACGGAGGAGTCTATCAACTCGCTGACCCGTGACGAGCTGGTTAATTTTCACCAGACCTGGATCCGCCCCAGCAACGGCACCCTGTTTGTCGTCGGTGATACGACGATGCAGGAAATCCTGCCCTTGCTAGAGAAACACTTTGGCAATTGGCGTGAAAACCGCATGGCCGTGCCACGCAAGAACCTGGCCACCGTTGAATTGCCGGACCAGGGCCAGGTGATCATCATCGACAAGCCCGATGCACCACAGTCCCTGATTTTGGCCGGCCATGTTGCACCACCGACCGGGGTCGAGAACAACCTGGATATCACCACCATGAATGACATCCTCGGTGGCCAGTTCAGCGCCCGTGTCAACATGAACCTGCGGGAAGACAAGGCCTGGTCCTATGGTGCCTATACCTTCATGTTCAATGCGCGCGGACAACGTCCCTGGATGGCTTACGCGCCTGTTCAGACGGACAAAACGATGGAGTCCATCCAGGAACTGGAAAAAGAGTTCAACCAGTACCTCGGCACCAAGCCGGCGACCCCGGATGAACTGAGCAAGAGCGTGAACAACAATATCAACAGCCTGCCCGGCCAGTTCGAAACGGGCAACGCAGTGATGAACACGCTGTTGTCCAACCAGCGTTTTAACCGCCCGGATGATTACGTGCCCACCCTGAAGTCACGTTACGAGGCCATCAACCTTGAGAATATCCAGGGCGCCGCCGAACAGGTGCTGCAACCGGACAAGCTCACCTGGCTGATCGTTGGTGACCGTGCACAGATCGAAGAGAAGATCCGTGGCATGAACATGGGTAAGGTTTCCATCATGGATGTGGACGGCAACATTATCGAGTAAGCGGTAACAAAACTGTGGGGTGCATCAAAGTGGCGCACCCCGCTGAATAGGATTATTCTTAGTCACGGTATCCACTGGGAGTGCACCTACCGTGAATTTTGAAAAAGTAATGTTTGCCTTTTTTATCGTATTGGCACTCACACTGAACTTCGGCTTCTTCATCGGCGACATCGATAATCCTGCCCACCACGACGGCCTGGAATTGGCTGCGGCACTGGCAGTCAGCCTGATCGCCACCATCATGAAATTCGGCGATCGCTCACAGATGGGCGCCGTATTGCTCGCCACCAGCCTGGTCGCCGACCTGCAACTGGTCATCGCGGCGGGCACCTGGATTTGGGCGGTCAATATCACTGCAACGACGGGCATGGACAGCCGAGATCATCTCCAGCATCGTGTCACTGTCCGGTGGCGCCCTGCTGGCCAACCTGGTATCCGTGACGCTGCTGATTGCGGAAACGATCAGTATCCGGCGTTGAACGTAACCATCGAGGGATAACCCTTTGCCACGTCAATCCCCAAAGAATGACATCGTCTGGATCACGATGCGGCGTATGCGTACGCCGTTCATCATACTGATCCTGATTTATTTCTTCTCGACCCTGGCGATGATCTCGGTCGCCGGCATGGATGATCACGGCAATCCCTATTACATGAGTTTCCTGGATGCTGCGTACTTCATCGCCATCATGCAAACGACGATCGGCCTTGGGGAGATTCCGTACGCATTTACCGAAGCCCAGAGGGTACTGGTCTACCTACTGTTGTTGCCCAACGTGGTGGCCTGGCTGTACTCGATCGGTACCTTGCTGGGGCTGATCCTGGACAAACAATTCCAGTCGGTGTTTCAGCGCAACCGCTTCAGCAGGCAGGTCCGGCGACTCAAAGAGCCCTTCTATATCGTCTGTGGTTTTGGCAATACCGGGTCGATGACCGTATCGGGCCTGATGGCACGTGGCATCAAGGCCGCGGTCATTGAGAGTGATGAAAGCACCGTGCGCAACATGGCGCTGGAGGACGCATATGCGCACGTGCCAGCCATTACCGGGCGTGGCCGGGACCGGCAGTTGCTGGAACTCGCCGGCTTGCATCACCCCAGCTGCCAGGGTGTCATTGCAACCACCAACGTTGACCAGGTCAACCTGACCATCGCCATTACTGTCAAGCTGTTACGCCCGGAAGCGCAGGTGCTCGCCCGTAGCGAGAATCAGCGCGTGTGCGACAACATGGCCTCCTTCGGTACCGATTCGATTATCAATCCATACCGGATCTTTGCCGAACGCCTGTCGCTGGCGCTCAGTTCACCGGTCAAATACCTGGTCCAGGACTGGCTGATCTCCGTACCCGGCAGCGATCTGCGTGAAGTCATTCGCCCACCCAAGGGATTGTGGATCGTCTGCGGTGTTGGCCGTTTTGGCGCCCTGATGGCGGAACAACTACAAGCGCAGGGCATGCCGGTCACCGTGGTCGATGTGCACCCGGATCGGCTGCCCGCCTATGAACGTGCGGTACTCGGGCAGGGGTACGGAGGCCCACGAGCTTGAAGAAGCCGGCATCCACGATGCGGTGGGCATCATTGCGGGCACCGGGGATGACATCGACAACCTGTCGATCATCATGACGGCGAGGACACTGAACCCCAAGGTATTCGTCGTTTCCAGGCAGGACCGGCGCCAGCACGACCAGCTGTTTGACAGCTCCGGTGCAGACCTGCTCGCTCGACGCAGCCTGATCGTTGCACGCAGGATCCTCTCGGTGGTCACCACACCCTTATTGCTGTCTTTCATCGACCACCTGATCCGCACCAATGAAAGTTTTGCCGAACGCACTGCGGCACGGCTTAAAGACGTTTTGCGCAACCGTGCGCCCAGGATCTGGGTTTTTGAACTGAGCGGTGAAATTGCCAGGAACCTGCGTTTCGTGCGCTCGCGGACCGGCCGGGTTCAACTCCAGCATATATCACGCAACAGCCGTAGCGAAGAGAACGAGGTACTGCCCTGCGTGTGCCTGACACTGGAACGTGGTGCGCAGAGGCTATTCCTGCCGGATGGGGATACTGAATTGCAGGTCAATGACCGCCTGTTATTCGCCGGTCGTGACCAGGCACATCGCCTGATGACCTGGACCCTGATGGATACACACTCCCTGATGGGCAATATTACCGGCAAGCACCTGCCGCGTGGCGCCGTGTGGCGCTGGCTGTCGAAACGCAGCTAAGATCGCGACCGGCTGCGCCGGCAGTATCCACGACTGGCTTCTGGATGCAGGAATTCCCGATCAGTCACCTTCTGGATTCTACGAAGTTGCGATGGATGTAGAGAGCTTTCTAGTAGATGTCAAACTGAAATCATCCGCATCCCGCTGGAACGGCAGCAGACGCCGGGTTGAGCGCACCTTGTCGAGATCAAGCAAGCTGCTGCCGCTATTCTCAGACGAACCCAAATCCAGGCATATTTCACCCAAAGGGTCGTAAACCACGCTGCCACCCACGTACTGCAAGCCACGCGGGTCCTTGCCACTGCGGTTGACACCGATCACGTAACACTGGTTTTCGATCGCACGTGCCCTGAGCAGGGCCGACCAGGCCGCAGCGCGTGTGTCCGGCCAGTTGGCCACGAATACCAACAGGTCGTAGTCATCCTGGTTGCGGCACCAGACCGGGAAACGCAGGTCGTAACAAACCTGCGGACATATCCGCCAACCCCGGTAACGGAATACCTTTCGCTCATCACCAGCGACGTAGCGCCGGTCCTCGCCACCGAATGAAAACAAATGCCGCTTGTCATAGAACTGCACCTGCCCGTCGGGCTGTACCCACAAAAAGCGGTTGGCCGTGCCCCGGTTGCTTGCAATGGCCACGCTGCCACAAAGTACACAGCCAAGCTCAGATGCCAGTGACTGCATCCACTTGAGTGTTTCCCCTTGCATGGGCTCGGCACCGGCCTGTGCGTCGCCCAGGAAGCCACTGGTAAAGGTTTCGGGGAATACGACCAGGTCGACCCCCATGGACTTGTCACGGGTGATTGATTCGAGTTGCTGACGGTTGGCGGCAGCATCAGCCCAGAACAATTCGGTCTGGACCAACAGGCAGCGAAGATTATTCATGTTGTGCATGGCATTAATTCTATCAGGCGACAAACAGCTAATCTTCCCCTTCGACCCTATATTGTGGTGCGATTTCTACGCACCAGCTACGGTCGTTTCCACCATTACGAATTATCACCACGCTGGTCGCTGGGCGCCGGCTACCAATTTGTAGACCTGGACTTAAAAACCGAAGAGAGCAACTATGTAAAAGTCTACAGTATCGACTTTTCCGGACCCATGGCATACGCCCGCTTTAACTTCTGATAAACAGCTACGTAAACCGGGTCTCCGCCCACGAAAGAAAAGGCCCGCAACGCGGGCCTTTTCTTTCAGTACTTGTGTCCACCTCCCAGTACGCGCGCCGTGGGTTTGAACATGTCCTTGCCATAGCGTGCTGCCAGGAAATCCAGGTTGTCTTTCAGGTCCAGCATGGATACCTGGCGGCCCAGTGTAATCGGCCCGAAAGGCATACCGGACGAATTGACCATGGCCAGTTCCACCTCGCTCAATGTGTCGACCACGCCTTCCAGGATCAGCTTGGTGGCCTCGTTGATCTGCACGAAGAAGGGCCACAGGAAATTGAACTCCCGTGTGGCCTTGGAAAAATCGATCTTTGGCCGTTCGCCGTCCGGCCACTCGAAGTAGCCCTGCCCGACCTTCTTGCCCAGTTTGCCGGCTTCCATCATTTTGACCAGGTGAGCGGGTGGGCCGTATTCCGGACCAATGGTCTCCTCGAAGTAGCGGGCCACGTGGACCGCCACGTCAACACCCACGTAATCGGTCAGCTCGCAGGGCCCCATCGCCGCGCCCATCATACGCATGAAGGCGTCCAGCGGCTCTGGTTCAACCTCACCGCGCTCCAGTGCTTCGCCGATCAGCACGGAGATGGCGTGATTGACGCGGTTGACGATAAAACCGGGTGAGTCCTTCTTGACGTATACGCCGACCTTCCTCTGCTTTTTCGCGAACTCCATGCCGATCTGCATGGTCTCTTCCGAGGTCTCGTCGGCCTTGATTACCTCGATCAGGCGCATCAGCACGGCCGGGTTGAAGTAATGCAGGCCGAAAACCTTGTCGGGCCTGTTGGTCGCCGTGGCGATTTCCGAAATGCTCATGGTCGATGTATTCGAAGCCAGCAAGGTATGGGCTGGCGCCAGGGCGTCGATTTCCGCAAAGACCTTCTGCTTCAGGTCCATGATTTCCGGGATCGCCTCGATCACCAGGTCGGCATCGCCAACCGCGTCGGCCAGCACGGTTGTGGTCGTCAATAGCTGACCACGGATGGCCGCGTCGAGTTCGGCGGGAATTTTGCCCTTGCCCAGCAGCAGGTCGAGACTCTCGAATATGCGTTTCTTGCCCAACTCAACATATTCGTCTTTGATGTCATACAGGTTGACCCTGTAACCGGCCAGTAAAGCTACTTCGGCAATACCATGTCCCATATCACCGGCGCCGATCATTGCAACTGTCTTGATGTCGTTGATGTTCATTGCAGGCTCCTTAGTTCGCTATGTTTTCGATAATCATGGCCACACCCTGGCCTGCTCCCACGCACATCGTTGCGCAACCGTAACGTCCTCCTTTCTGTTGCAGAATGCGTGCGAGTGTTCCCACCAGGCGGCCACCGGAGGCACCCAATGGGTGTCCAATGGCAATAGCCGCCTCCCTTGACATTGACCCTGTCCGGATCGATGCCCAGTTCCTTGATGGCATACAGGGCGACAACCGCGAAGGCCTCGTTGATCTCCCAGTAATCAATGTCGGAGACCTCCAGACCGGCGGCCTCCAGCGCGCGTTTCGAGGAAGGCACCGGACCGGTACCCATGATCTTCGGCTCGACACCTGCAAATCCCATTGAAACGATTCGGGCCAGCGGTTTGATACCCTTGGCCTCGGCGGTCTCCCGGTCCATCAGCACCAGTGCACAGGCGCCTGCATTTAGTGGTGAGGAATTTCCGGCGTGGATGGTACCGCCTTTCTTGAAAACGGGGCGCAATTTGGCCATGTCCTCCGCACTCGCATCGGAACGGACCGACTGGTCAGTATCGACCGTCTTGACCGAACCATCGGCCTGCAACACATCCACGGGCATGATCTCCTCTTTGAAGAAGCCTTCCTGCTGGGCCTTGTACGCCAGCTGGTGCGAGCGTGCGCCCCAGGCATCCATGTCTTCCCGCGCGTAACCCATCGCAGCGATGTTTTCCGCGGTCAAGCCCATGTTCATGGAGGTCATGAAATCCCAGTGCAACAAGGGCGCCTCGGTAAACAGCCGCAGGTTCAGTTCGATCTTGCCGCCACCGTCCATCGGCAGGCGACCCATGTGCTCCATGCCACCGATCAAAACCGTATCGGCGAACCCCTGGGCGATCTCCATAAAGCCCATCTGCATGGCGGCCATGGTGGAGCCACATTGCTCATCAATTAACTTGCACGAGGTGCGCTTGTCGAGGTTGGCCAGCATGTGTGGCCCACGACCACCGAAGGAGAAGTTTTCCCCGACCGCCTGGGCGCAGCCCATGATGAAATCATCGACATCCCCGGCTTCTATTTCTGCACGGTTCAGGGCTTCGGGCAGCAACCTGGACAGCAGATCATCGCCACGTATCTTGTAAAACCAGTCCTGGCCCGGGTCATTCGGCCTGGCTCGGGATTGGGCAGACCGGACGTAACTAGCTATGACAACATCTCGCATTTCAACTCCTCCGACAAGGGTGGAAAATCACCCCTTGATCTTATCTCAATACGCGGGCGTATGGAAGGAGGGTCAAGCGGGTTCAGGTTCCCTAAACTGCAAATCTAGTTGAACCGAGCCCCAAAAAAGAAATTAGCTAAATTTGGAACCGCACAGGCCCTTCTTATACAGGAGGCGAAAACCCTTGAATCCAAGAATAAGCACGCCGGCGATGTTATTGACCGGTGTCAGAAACCACCCGGCCCAACCTTCCATCACGAATACAGGCGTTGTCATTACTTCAGTGATGCCTTGCACCACAAGCAGTGGGGAATAATCAAACGCCAGCATGCCAGCCAGCACCACCAGGGCAGTGAATGCAGCCAACGATCCGAGACGAATAATCAGGCCGTAGGTACGCTTGACCACCTGGCCGGTGAATGCGCTATCGTCCAGTTGTTCATCCGCTTCTTTGAATAAATTCTGCAGAACCATATCCCGGTCATTGCTCATGACTCCGCCTCCTGTACTGTTTCCCTGTAGGGCGACAGCACCTGTCTCAATTTTTCTGTACCACGCACAATGTGGGATTTGACCGTGCCCAATGGCATGTCAACCGATTCCGCGATCTCTGCGTGGGTCATGCCTTCATGGTAAGACAGTACGATGCACAAGCGGACCGTCTCAGGCAAAGTGCCCAGCGCCGTGTCCAGGTCCATGTCCATGCCACTTTCAGATTCGTGAGATAAATCCGTATCAAGCAGTTCACCGGCATTGCGTAGCGCATCCTTTTTCCGCAAGTGTTGCAGCCATGCGGATATCGCCACTTTCTTCAGCCAGCCCCCGATTGCGTTTGCGTTCTTCAGCATCCGGATTTTCAGCCATGCCTGCACAAAGACCTGTTGTGCGAGGTCGTCGGCCAGCGCGACATCGCCGCAGCAACGCCGCAGCAAATTTCTGATCGAAGACTGCCGGCGCTTCACCAGTTCTGCAAAAGCGTGTCGGTCACCGGATCTAGCGAGGCCGACGATCATCGGCTCCGGGCACTTCGGGTAATAGTCATGTGCGCGATGCACCTGCTATTTCCTCAGATGCTGGAGGATGAGCTGTCGTCTGTGTACCAGCGCCCGACGATTTTGGACGCCAGGATGAATCCGATTCCGAGGACCCCCAGCAACCCCGCGACACCAAATAAGGCCACTTTTGCCTCCGGGGAAATAAAGCCCAGTCCATACCCCAGTGCCACCATGCCGACCGCCACCGGCAGTATCCACAATCCGGTGATGAAAAAGACGCGGTCGGGTCGCTCACTCTTGTTGTCGGTCAGGCCGATCAGCTTGTCCATCAACTCCGAGTCGATTTCCTTCCCGCTTTCAATCAGGCGACGTACCGTTTCATGTTTGGCCTCCCGCTTGCGAATACCATCCCATACACCCGCAACGGATATGGCTGCGATAAACACCCAAAACGCCATGGCGGCTAATCCGGCACCTAATCCCCATTCCTGCATGACTTTCTCCTATGTTTACATGTTTCTATTCTTAAAGATGCAGCTTTTGTGCGTTTGGATGCACTGAACGGAATAGCTGGATAATACTCTTTAGATTCCGGGAAACAACTCCATGTACGTGTGTACAGTCTAAAAACAAGAAAAACCGGGTAAAATCAATCGATGACCACACTGACAGGCAGACTGAAGCGCGAACACGAGACCCTGGTGCGTATGACCGTGATCTATTGCCGTGATCACCACGGTCAGCAGGACAACGGGATGTGTAATGAATGCTCAGAACTGATGGCCTACTCCGCACGGCGCCTGGCCAAGTGTCCTTATGGTGGAGCCAAGCCAACCTGCAACAACTGCCCGATCCACTGCTACAAGAAACAGCAACGGCAACAGGTACGGGAAGTCATGCGCTACGCGGGTCCGAGAATGATGCGGCACCACCCCGTCGACGCCATCGTGCATATATTTGACAAGCTGCGTCGCGCGGTGCACCCGATGGAGTTACGCCGTAGGCGCTCAAAAAAGGACTAGTGCGGTCTGAAACATCATTTCAAAGCAAATTTTGATGTCAGCATTCAGGATAGAAGCAGACAGTCGGACGCCACAATTGACTTTAGCCTCTAACGGGCCAGTTGAGGACGTCAATAATTGAAATTGCTCAGCTGTTTATTAGTGAAATCAGAGCCAATCAGTGAGAGTGCCCATCTGCTTGACTGTCTGACAGGGGCTGCCTCTCTGAGGTCTCATGCAACTGGGGCTTGTTACAATCAACCCTGACTTTCTCACCTTTCTGCAGGTGCTGTACCTTAACGTCGGTTCCAATCTCTTCGTTTTCGGTTTTGACCAGTGACTGTCCCACTTCCTCGCAAAGTGCTTTGGCCGCAACTGCAACTGCGTTGCTGAGAGCCGCTTCAACGTCTTTTACTGCTGCTGTGCCCGTACACTCGGAGCCATCAGCTGTACCTTCATCGCACCAGTACGAATAAATTTCCGCCTTATCCCTGCTAAGGTGAATCTCGAGATCGACATTGCCCTTTTTACTGTCATTGCTGCAATAAGCGATGAAGTTTGCCTTAACTTTTAGATCCCCCCCGTAACTCTCCGTCGGATCCGCCACGGTCCAGGTTGTTGTGATCACTTCGGCATCACGACTGCACTGCAGGTTGTCTACAACAGTGTGATCTGCAATCACCCCGCTACTACCCCCTGCGTAAATCATGGTGAAAATGGCGATCCTTATTATATTTTTCATATTAAATGACATTCTTGAGCTCTTAATTAGTTAAGTACGGATAGGTGTGACGGAGGGTAACCAAGCAGGCAAAAGTATTTCAAACACTGATCAAACTCCCAACAGTCACAACATAACGGCAAAACACGTAGTTTGTAAATAAAAAATGCCGAGAAACCTGCAATTCACTACACGCTTAGCCGGAAAGCGGCCATTTCCCACCTTAAATATGACCATCAGTTGGCTAATCCAGCCTCATACTACGAATGCTGAGGCATTCAACCACATATGGGTCACGATGCTCGCAGCGTAACCAAGCACTATGGCCCAGCTCCATTTCAAGTGAGAGAAGAAGGTATAAATACCACGCGCCTGGCCCATGACTGCAACACCGGCGGCGGAGCCAATTGATAACAACGAGCCACCAACGCCCGCCGTTAATGTGACCAGTAACCACTGGCCGTGGCTCATATCCGGATACATTTCCAAAACGGCGAACATGACCGGTATGTTGTCCACGATGGCGGATGCGATACCGACTAGTATGTTGGCCGTGGTAGGACCAAGACCACCGTAGATCAACTCAGACCCAACCGCGAGGTACCCAAACGCACCCAAGCCACCCACGCACATGATAATGCCGTAGAAAAACATCAGGCTATCCCACTCTGCACGCTGTAGATTGCGGTAAATGTCATAAACGGGCTGCGCAGGTTTCTGCTGTTCTCTTGGCTTGGAGTCAATCGACAGCGCGGAACTCATCAACCCCGTCTTCAAATGATACGCATAGCGTTCATCGCGGCGTTGCAAGTAATAACCAAACAGTTTCAGTAAGCCCAGGCCGGTCATCATTCCAGCCACAGGCGGCAGTTTCAGGAGGTTGTGTCCGGTTACAGCCATGGTAATGGTAATCAGAAACAGAGCAACCACGACCAAGGCCCCATGTTTCAGCTCAGCCCTGCCTTCAAGAGGTTCTGGCTGGACCTTCGGTACGGCAAAATTCAGGATTAAAGCCACCACCAGCCAATTCACCACTGCCGGGACAATCAAGGCAAAGAAACCCGTGAATTCGACAATACCCTTCTGCCATACCATCAGGGTCGTAATATCACCGAAGGGGCTGAAAACACCCCCGGCATTGGCTGCAACGACAATATTGATACAGGCAATAGCAATAAATTTACGATTGTCACCGCCCACTGAAATCACCACTGTGGCCATCAACAGGGCGGTAGTGAGATTATCAGCAATCGGCGACAGGCAGAATGCAACCAGGCCCGTAAGCCAGAAAATCTTGCGGAAAGAAAAGCCCTTGACTACGAGCCAATCGCGCAAGATATCAAAAATCCCACGCTCCTCCATCGTATTGATGTAGGTCATGGCGGCGAGTAAAAATAAAAACAATTCTGCAAATTCCAGCAAATCATGCTTGAATGCTACCCCCGCGCCGAGAGGGTCCCCTTGCTGAATAAAGGCGATACCCACCAACAACCAGATAAAACCGGCTGCAACCATGATCGGCTTCGACTTACGCAGACGTATTGTTTCCTCGCTGATGATCAGCACATATGCAGCGAAGAAGATCGCCAGGGCAAACATTCCCAGCCAAGTCCCAGTAAGGTCTGTCACCGCACCCGAAGTGGAAGTGACTGCTAAAGCATCCACCGACACGCAAACACCCGTGAGCAGCATCAGTGCGCAAACAAGATTTGGCAGAAACCGGCCCTTAGAAGGATTCATTTAAATCCGTCACCCGTGTTCTATTTGTGCGTTTTCCACAGCGTAGATAGAGCTGTTTTGAGCAGCACCCGCATTGCCACCACCAGCAAGGCACCGCCAACAAAAATCATGACGTCGGACATCGCCTCACCAATGAAAGGAAATTGCTTGAGGGCCGAAGCACTTACTTCCAGCGCAATACCCGTAATGAGAAACTTGTTGGTATCAACATCTAATATGTTCACCATCCCAACGAAAACACCAAATATCGCCAATCCAATTGGTAACCATGGATGCTCAAAACCTAAACCCGCTACAAATGCGAAAATGATTCCAAGTACAAAAAGTATCTGTCCAATTTGCTGCATGAGTGTATCCTCTTTTTGACATTAAACACCTTGGGTTCGTATCATAACATTTGCTACGACAATAATGTCATGATTGTGATGTCCTGTATGTGATGTCGTGATATTATTAGCAGGGAGCAGAATATGGATCACAATAACCAGAAAATCGAGAGTTGGACTTTTTTCAGTAACAATGTACATGTGCTTATCTGCCTGACACATACACCACAACCAACCACCCGCCAAATAGCCGCTCAAGTGGGAATCACCGAGCGCGCTGTGCAACGGATATTGGCAAAACTAGTCAGGGCTGGCATCGTGAATGTAAAAAAAGAAGGGCGGCGGAACAGTTATGACCTGGACCTTGATCAGCGCTTGAGACACCCCTTGGAATCCCACAAAACAATTGGTGAATTTATAAACCTGATCGACAGTGAATTCCAGCCTGGGGAGTGAATGGCAACACTCGCAAACCGGGTGCGTCGATTCAGAAAACCGGTATTTATATATCCCCTTGTATCAATCAGGCCTCAGGGCGCATGTAGGGGAACAACAGCACATCACGGATTGACGGCGAGTCGGTCAGCAGCATCACCAGGCGGTCGATACCGATGCCCTCGCCTGCCGTTGGCGGCATGCCGTATTCCAGCGCGCGGATGTAGTCGGCATCATAGTGCATGGCCTCCAGGTCGCCGGCGTCCTTCTGCGATACCTGCTCCTTGAAACGGGCTGCCTGGTCTTCGGGGTCGTTCAACTCGGAGAAGCCGTTGGCAATTTCGCGGCCGGCGATGAACAGTTCGAAGCGGTCCGTGATCATCGGGTTCTCGTCGTTACGCCTCGACAGCGGTGAGACCTCGGTCGGATAGGCCGTGATAAAGACCGGGTCGTGCAGTTTTGCTTCAACGGTGGCATCGAACAATTCCATCAACAACTTGCCTGCACCCCAGCTGTTCTCGGTGTGGACCTCGCGGGCCTTGCACTCAGCTCTTAAGGTGTCGGCATCCCACAGGTCGGCGTCAGCCAGTTCCGGGTTGTACTTGCGAACGGCCTCTTCCACGCTGATACGCTCGAATGGCGCGCCGAAATCGATTTCCCGGCCTTCGAATTCAACCGTGGTTCCACCGGTGACCGCCTCGGCCAGGCCACGCAGCATGGTTTCGGTCAGATCCATCAGGTCCTCGAAATTGGCGTAGGCCCAGTAGAACTCCAGCATGGTGAACTCGGGGTTGTGCCGGGTCGAGACACCCTCGTTACGGAAATTGCGGTTGATTTCGTAGACCCGGTCCAGCCCACCCACGATCAGGCGTTTGAGGTACAGCTCCGGCGCCACGCGCAAGTACATCGTGCAGGTCCAGCGCGTTGTGATGGGTCACAAAGGGCCGCGCGGTCGCACCACCCGGTATCGGGTGCATCATCGGGGTTTCCACCTCGAGGAATTCGCGTCCCGGGGCTTCCATGAAATCGCGGATAAAGCGGATCATCTTCGAACGTGCGTGGAACACCTTCCGCGACTGCTCATTCATGATCAGGTCCACGTAGCGCTGACGGTAACGGGTTTCCGTGTCTGTCAGGCCGTGGTATTTCTCCGGCAACGGCCGCAGTGACTTGCTCAGCAAGCGCAGTTCTGACGGCTTGATCGGACAACTCACCCTTCTGGGTGCGGAAAATCACGCCACTGCCACCGATGATGTCGCCGATGTCCCATTGCTTGAACTGCTGGTACAGGCCCTCGGGCAGGTTATCGCGTTGCACGACGAACTGGATACTGCCGGTGCCGTCCTGCACCTTGACGAAAGCGATCTTGCCCATGACGCGCTTGGCCAACATGCGGCCAGCCAGCGCGAATGACCTCGCCTACCTGCGCCAAGTGTTTCGGTGTCGTCATCCGCGAAACGCACGTGCAATTCGGCAGCGTTGCAATTCGGACGGAAGTCATTCGGGTAAGCGTTGCGTTCTGCACGCATGGCATTCAGTTTCTCGCGGCGTTCGGCGATCAGGCGGTTTTCGTCGTTTACGCTGTCTTCGATGTTTTTTTGGTTGTCTTGTTTGCTCACGCGCTATTTCCTGCACTAAGTGTCTGTACTGAGGCCCTGCTTCAGGGATGCTTCCACAAATTGATCCAGGTCGCCGTCCAGAACGGCCTGGGTATTGCCCGTTTCCACGTTGGTACGCAGGTCCTTGATACGCGACTGGTCCAGCACGTAGGAACGGATCTGGTTGCCCCAGCCGATGTCCGACTTGGAGTCCTCCAGTTGCTGGCTCTCGGCATTGCGTTTCATCAATTCCAGCTCGTACAGCTTGGCACGCAACTGTTTCATCGCGTGGTCCTTGTTCTTGTGCTGCGAACGGTCATTCTGGCACTGCACGACCGTGTTGGTCGGCAAATGCGTGATACGCACCGCGGATTCGGTACGGTTAACGTGCTGGCCACCGGCGCCGGACGCGCGGTAAACGTCAACCCTGAGTTCAGCCGGATTGATGTCGATCTCGATGCTGTCGTCCACCTCGGGTGAGACGAACACGGCGGCAAACGAAGTGTGGCGGCGGTTGCCGGAATCAAATGGCGATTTGCGCACCAATCGGTGCACCCCGATCTCGGTCTTGCACCAGCCGTAGGCATAATCGCCGGTGATGTGGATCGTGGCGCTCTTGATGCCGGCCACGTCTCCGGCCGACACCTCTACCAGTTCACCCTTCCAGCCACGCCGCTCGACCCAGCGCAGGTACATGCGCAACAGCATTTCCGCCCAGTCCTGGGCCTCGGTTCCACCGGAACCGGCCTGGATATCCAGGTAACAGGGGTTGGGGTCCATTTCGCCGCGGAACATGCGCTGGAATTCCAGCTTGCCGACCTCGTCCTCGATACCATCGAGTTCTTCGACCACGGAACCGACGATGCCCTCGTCCTGCTCCTCAACCGCCATTTCCAGCATCTCGGCATTGTCGGACAGGGATTGGGTCACGCGTTCCAGCGTACTGACGATGCCGTCGAGATGGGCGCGTTCACGGCCCAGCGCCTGGGCACGGGCCGGGTCATTCCAGATTTCGGGGTTTTCCAGCTCGCGGACTACTTCTTCCAGGCGGTCTTTTTTGCCGGCATAGTCAAAGATACCCCCTCAGCGCATCGGAGCGCTGCTGTAAGTCTTCAAGCTGGTTGCTGATCTGGTTTGTTTCCACATCAGAAGCTCTTAACTTGAGTTACGAAGCGCTGCATTTTACACCAAGGCTGGTGTCAAGGCTCAATGATAATTCATCCGGGGGACGGTGGGGGGCTGGTTTTCTTACACACCAGGTAAGTGCCTGCATTTTTTCAGGACACAATGTGGGAGCAATAGGCAAAACCGTTCGCGATACTGATCTTCTCAATCGCCCGGTAGTTTGCCAGTGTGTGCTCCCTGCCCCACAGCCCTCTGGGCTACCCTCTCCTTCGAGCCGTCTTAACGGGGCCAGCCTCACAGGACATCCTGTCCTGGTCGGCCTGAAATGTGCATCCTGCACTTTTCTCCCCTAACGACTCTCAGGATTCGGTGCTCAAAGGTCGCCCACACCGGCAAACTACCAGGCTTTTATGTAGGAGCAACCGGCGCAGCCGGTTGCGATTCGGTCTCAAGGCCAATATGCTGGAATCACCTACGAAGCTGTGCCGGGGTGTTCCTTACCCGGAACCGTAATTCGTCGGGATACGAATTACCGAGCGCCCATGGATGGCTTGAGCGTGTCCCGGGAAGGAATACCCGGCGCAGCTACTTGACATGGACCCATTACTCAACTGGAAGTATCTGCTCGATGACCAACTGGCAGGTTTTGCGCCCACGAAAATGATTGACGTCCAGCGGTAAACCAGCCCGATCGAATTGCCTCCGGGCAGATTCTCTGGCAGACAATGGAAAGCGATGGCATCAATGCTGTTACGGCCGTCAATCGGTCTCAGTTGCATTTTCAGGTGCGCACCGCCAACCACCCGGTGTTCCTCGATGACAAAGCGTCCTTCGAATAGCGGCTCCGGGAAATGCTGTCCCCAGGGCTCAAGATCCCTGAGTTGCTCCGCAAATCCCAGTTTGAGATCCCCTTTCCCCAGTTGACCATCGGTCAGGATTTCATTCTCGAACGGTTGGTCCTGCATGAAAAACGTAACAGCTTCTTCGAAGGCACGTTTGAATGAATCCAGTTTGTCCGCACCGAGGGTCAAACCCGCTGCCATCGCGTGGCCACCAAAAGCCGAGATCATCTGTGGGTGCAGGGCATCAATCCGCGCCAGCACGTCGCGGACATGCAAACCTTCAACGGAACGCGCTGATCCCTTCAGCACATCGGAACCATCCGCTTCCGGGGCAAAGGCGATCACCGGCCGGTACACGGCGTCCTTGATGCGTGATGCAACCAGCCCGACGATACCCTGGTGCCAGCTGTCATCGTGAAGACACACGCTGGCAGGCAGTTCAGCACCCTTGAGTCCGGCCACCAATACGCTGATCTGCTCAAAGGCCTCGGTCTGCATGCCCGACTGGCGCGCCTTGCGCTCTTGATTGAGCGCGTCCAGTTCCGCCGCCAGGCTCATGGCTTCCTCACGGTCGTCGGTCAGCAGGCAACGAATGCCCACGCTCATGTCCTCGAGCCTTCCTGCTGCATTGAGTCGCGGTGCGACCGCGAACGCCAGGTCTGAAGCAACCAGGTGCCGGTAGTCCCGTTTTCCGAGGCGCAGCAGTGTCAGCAAACCCGTGCTGCAGTGTCCCGAACGGATACGTTCGATGCCCTGGCGTACCAGGATGCGGTTGTTCTCATCCAGGCCAACAAGATCTGCCACGGTCCCCAACGCCACGAGGTCCAGCAGGTTCGCCAGGTTTGGTTCCGGACGGGCAGTGGTAAACCAGTCACGTGCGCGCAGAACCTGCCTGACCACACCCATCAGGTAGAAAACCACGCCGACACCGGCCAGTGACTTGCTCGGAAAATCGTCACCGTGACAGTTGGGATTGACGATAGCATCGGCTGCGGGCAATACATCGCCGGGTAAATGGTGATCCGTCACGATAACCTTACAGCCCATCTCCACGGCGCGTTTGACCCCATCGATCGAACTGATGCCGGAGTCCACCGTGACCAGGATATCCGGCGGGTCATCGGCAAGCGTTTCAACCAGCGCCACGCTCAGGCCGTAACCGAATTCAAAACGGTCGGGCACCCTGAAATCGACGTTAGCTGCACCCATCGAGCTGCAGACCACGTACAGCCACTGCCGTACCGGTGGCACCGTCTGCATCGAAATCTCCAACGATCAGGATGCGCTCTCCACCGGCTATGGCGTCAGCGAGAATTTCAGCGGCTTTTTCGATACCGGACAAATCGCCCGGTGGGTGCAGGCGGCCCAGTTTCAGGTCCAGGGAGTTTTCATCACCGATACCGCGCGCCAGCAGCACGCGCCGTATGACCGGGTGCATGGACGCCGGCAGCGTATCGGCAACTACCGGTGTCCTTTGCCTGACCTTACGCGTTGCCAGCAAGCGGAACGGCCTCAGATATATTTAACATCGACGATTTCATAGATCAGTTCACCGGCCGGTGCATTGACCACGATTTCGTCACCGACTTCCTTGCCGATCATGGCGCGTGCGATCGGCGAGGTGATTGCAATACGGAACTGCTTGATATCCGATTCCAGGTCACCGACGACCTGGTAGGTGGTTTCGGTATCCGCGTCGGCATCGTACAAGGTAACCGTGGCGCCAAAAACGACCTTGCCACCCGGATTCAGCTTGGTTACGTCAATTACCTGTGCGCCTGAGAGTTCGGATTCGAGGTGACGGATACGGCCTTCGATAAAGCCCTGCTGCTCCCGGGCCGCGTGGTACTCGGCATTTTCTTTTAAATCACCATGCGCCCTTGCCTCGGCAATGGCGGCAATGATTTTTGGCCTATCAACCTTTTTCAGCTGCGCGCACTCGTCCCTTAAGCCGCTTTGCGCCGTGGTGTGTCAATGGTGTTCTTTTTGTCATCAATCTTATCCTGCCGAACCCTTACGCCTCGGTGGCCGCCGCGCTGTGCAATTCCTGCAGGCTGTGCACTTTGCGGTCAAATTCGTGGTCAATCGCCTGCAATGTCGCCCAACCGCGGGCGATGGTCGTTGTATAGCTTACCTTGTATTGCAGGGCTTCGCGCCGGATCGAGAATGAATCCGCGATGGCCTGGCTGCCCTCGGTGGTATTGACGATAAACTCGATTTCGCCGTTCTTGATCGCATCGACGATATGCGGACGGCCCTCGTCCACCTTGTTGATACGTTCGCATATATAGCCCTTTTCACGCAGATACTGGCAGGTGCCGCCGGTAGCGATCAGGGAATAGCCCCTGTCCACCAGGTCCCTGGCAATCGGCAACAACTTTTCCTTGTCCGCATCGCGCACACTCAAAAACGCCTGTCCCGGCCTGGGTATACGGTAGTTTGCCCCTTGCATGGCGCGCGCGCAGGCTTCACCAAAGCTCTCGCCCGACCCCCATGACCTCACCGGTGGAGCGCATCTCCGGACCCAGGATCGGGTCGACGCCGGGGAATTTCAGGAACGGCAGAATAGCCTCTTTCACAGAGTAGAATTTAGGTATGATTTCTTCTGTAATACCTTGTTCTTTAAGTGATTTACCAGCCATACATAAGGCGGCAATCGAGGCCAGTGGACGCCCGGTCGCCTTGGAGACAAAGGGCACTGTACGTGATGCGCGAGGGTTGACCTCCAGGATATAGATATCGTCATCCACGCACTGCGAACTGGGCGTTCATCAGGCCCACGACCCCCAGTTCGAGCCCCATTCGTTTCATCTGCGAGCGCAGCTCGTCCAGTATCTCCGGCGACAGGCTGTGTGGCGGAATGCAACAGGCCGAGTCGCCCGAATGCACGCCGGCCTGCTCGATATGCTCCATGATGCCGCCGATGACCACGTCCGTGCCGTCACAGATCGCGTCCACGTCCACTTCGATGGCGTGGTCGAGGAAACGGTCCAGCAATACCGGGGAATCATTCGATACCTTGACCGCATCACGCATGTAACGCCGCAGGTCCTTTTCACCGTGCACCACGTCCATGGCTCGCCCACCGAGCACGTAGGATGGCCGCACGACCAGCGGGTAGCCGATCTCCTCGGCCAGCACCACGGCCTGCTCAACGCTTGATTGCCGTGCGGTTGGGTGGCTGGCGCAGGCCCAGCTTCTGCAACATCTGCTGGAAGCGTTCACGGTCCTCGGCCAGGTCAATGGAATCCGGCGAGGTGCCGATGATCGGCACACCCGCGGCCTCCAGCGGCCGGGCCAGGTTCAACGGCGTCTGGCCGCCATACTGGACGATGACGCCTTCGGGGTTTTCCCGGTGCACGATTTCGAGCACGTCTTCCAGTGTCAGGGGCTCGAAGTACAGGCGGTCCGAGGTATCGTAGTCCGTTGACACGGTCTCCGGGTTGCAGTTGACCATGATGGTCTCATAGCCGTCATCACGCAGCGCCAGGGCGGCGTGCACGCAGCAGTAATCAAACTCGATACCCTGCCCTATCCGGTTGGGACCGCCGCCCAGCACGATGATCTTGCGCCGGTCGGACGGTTCGGCCTCGCACTCCTCCTCGTAGGTGGAATACATGTAGGCCGTGGTGGTGGCAAACTCCGCCGCGCAGGTATCCACGCGCTTGTAAACCGGGCGCACGCCCAGTTCGTGACGCTGGCTACGCAACTGCCAGTTCGCTGCAACCAACCAGGCTGGCCAGCCTTGAGTCGGAAAAGCCTTTCTGCTTCAGCGCGAAAAGACGTGTCTTGTCCAACGCTTCGAGGCCCTGTTTCTGCACCGTTTCCTCGGTGCGGATCAGGTCTTCGATCTGTGCGAGGAACCATGGGTCGATCCGCGTCAGTTCATGTACTTCTTCCCTGTTCAGTCCTTCACGGAAGGCTTCACCCACGTACAACAGGCGCTCGGCCCCGGCCTGGCGCAGCTCACGCTTCAGTTCCTTGCTCCGCTCAGTCCGGGTCTTCTGCCTGCAATACCGGGTTAAAACCGTCACGGCCGGTTTCCAGGCTGCGCAGGGCTTTTTGCAGGGATTCCTGGAAGGTGCGGCCGATGGCCATGGCCTCACCCACCGATTTCATCTGGGTGGTCAGGCGGTCGTCTGCGGCCGGGAATTTCTCAAAGGCAAAACGCGGGATCTTCGTGACCACGTAGTCGATGGCCGGCTCAAAGGACGCCGGTGTTGCACCACCGGTGATTTCGTTGAGCAATTCATCCAGTGTAAAGCCGACCGCCAGCTTGGCCGCAACCTTGGCGATCGGGAAACCGGTCGCTTTCGAGGCCAGCGCGGATGAACGCGAAACGCGCGGGTTCATCTCGATGATGATGACGCGGCCGTCTTCCGGGTTGACCGCAAACTGCACGTTTGAGCCACCGGTATCCACGCCGATCTTGCGCAGCACAGCGATGGAGGCATCCCGCAAGCGCTGGTATTCCTTGTCGGTCAGGGTCAGGGCCGGCGCCACGGTGATCGAATCACCGGTGTGGATACCCATCGGGTCCAGGTTCTCGATCGAGCAGATGATGATGCAGTTGTCCTCGTGATCGCGCACCACCTCCATCTCGTACTCTTTCCAGCCCAGCACCGAGACTTCCAGCAACACCTCGGTGGTCGGTGACTGCTCCAGGCCGCGCTTGACGATCTCGATGAATTCTTCGCGGTTGTAGGCGATACCGCCACCGGAGCCGCCCATCGTGAACGAGGGCCGGATGATGGTCGGGAAACCGATGGTGTCCAGTGCCTCCAGTGCATCTTCAAGCGAATGTGCCAGCTTCGAGGGTGGTGTGTCGAGACCGATATCCGTCATCGCCTGGCGGAACAGCTCCCGGTCCTCGGCCATGTCGATCGCTTCACGGGAGGCGCCGATCATCTCCACGCCGTATTTTTCCAGTACGCCCTTGCGCACCAGGTCCAGCGCGCAGTTCAGCGCCGTCTGCCCGCCCATCGTCGGCAACAGGGCATCCGGACGTTCTTTCTCGATGATCCCGGCCACTGTGCGCCAGTCAACCGGCTCGATATAGATCGCATCGGCCATCTCGGGGTCAGTCATGATGGTCGCGGGATTGGAGTTGACCAGCACGACCCGGTAAGCCTTCTTCCCGCAGGGCCTTGCAGGCCTGGGCGCCGGAGTAGTCAAATTCACAGGCCTGCCCGATGACGATGGGGCCGGCGCCGATGATCAGGATGGTTTTGATGTCAGTTCTTTTTGGCATTACATCAATCCCCTTTTTCCATCAGCGCGATAAAACGGTCAAACAGGTACGCCACGTCGTGCGGACCGGGGCTGGCTTCAGGGTGTCCCTGGAAACCGAAGGCACGGCCGCCCTCCAGCTCGATGCCCTGCAGGCTGCCGTCAAACAAGGAACGGTGCGTGGCACGGATATTTTTGGGCAGGCTGTCCTCGTCGAGTGCAAAACCGTGGTTCTGGCTGGTGATCAGCACCTGCCTGGTATCCAGGTCCTGTACCGGGTGATTGGCGCCATGGTGACCGAATTTCATTTTGATCGTGCTGGCGCCGGCCGCCAGGCCCAGCAGCTGGACCCCGAGGCAGATGCCGAATACCGGCAGATCGGTCTGCAGAATTTCCTGTATCGCGCTGATGGCGTAATCGCAGGGCTCCGGGTCACCGGGGCCATTGGACAGGAATACACCGTCGGGACGCATCGCCAGCACCTCGCTGGCCGGGGTCGTGGCCGGCACCACGCTGACGCGGCAGCCGCGGTCGCTGAGCATGCGCAGGATATTGCGCTTGATACCAAAATCGTAGGCCACCACGTGAAAACGACCGGCAGTGCCCTGCCATTGGTGCTGCTGGTCAATATCAAAACTACCCTGTGACCACTCGTAGTGCCTGGGCGTGGTCACCACGCGGGCCAGGTCCTGGCCCTGCATACCGGGGAACTCCCGGGCCCTCTGCAAGGCCGTTTCCGGTCTGCTTGCCAACCGGCCATGATGCACCCACCCTGGGCGCCTTTCTCACGAAGTATGCGTGTCAGGCGGCGCGTATCGATTCCGGCGATCGCCACGATACCGTTGCGTTGCAGGTAATCGTGCAAGGGCTCCTCGGCGCGCCAGTTGCTCATCACCATGGAGGCGTCACGCACGATCAGACCGGCCGCCATCGGTCGCACGGACTCTTCGTCGATCGAGTTACAACCGGTATTGCCGATGTGTGGAAATGTCAGGGTAACGAGTTGTTTTGCGTAGGATGGGTCGGTCAGGATTTCCTGGTAACCGGTCATCGATGTATTGAAAACCACCTCACCGGTCGTGATGCCGGCAGCGCCGACGCTGTGACCTGAAAACACACTGCCGTCTTGGAGTGCCAGCACTGCCTGCTGTGTCAATTTCCTGCCTCCGGATATGCAAAACGGGAATGCTGCCGGCAGCTATTCCCGCTTAGATTCTGTGAGTGTTCACCACTCGTGGCTGGAGTCGCCGACCACATTCGCAGTGTTGCTCTAAGCATTTAAATTCTACTGGATGCCTCGGCTGGTGTCTAACCAAACAGCGCGGGTATTCCGGATTACCCTTTCAATCTGTGAAATCTGTGGAGAATGTAGGAGCCCGCTTGCGGGCGACATTCCGATTATGTTCAGGATGAACGGTATGCCGCGGGCGCAGGGATGCGCAGAAGCGGCGATCTCCATGGATGGAGGAGTTGGTCGGCCCCATGGGGCCTCCTACAGAGTAGCTTTCAGTCTACCGCCAGCCAGTCCCTGGTCGAGTAATAACCGGGCGCCTGTTGAACCAGCCATTGGCCGGCCTTCAGCGCGCCATGGACGAAAATGTCACGATCCAACGCTTTGTGGGTGATCTCCAGCACCTCGTCACCAAAGGAAAAGCACATCGTGTGCTCACCGACGACCTCGCCTTCGCGGATACTGGTAAAAGTGACTTCATCATCACCGCCAGCCGCCTGCCTAACCACTTTCGCTGTTTCAGCCAGTGCCAATGCCGTGCCCGACGGGGCGTCGAGCTTGTGTACGTGGTGAGTTTCCGTGACATGGATATCAGCCTCGTCACCCAGCGCTGCTGCCGCGTTGCGCACCAGGCTGTTCATCAAGGCAATCCCGAAACTCAAGTTTGGCGCCCACAGCACCGGCACCTGCTTTGCCGCATTTGAAAGCGCCGCGGCATCGTCATCCGACAGGGCCGTCGTGCCACTCAGCAACGGCACACGGTGTTGCTCACACCATTCGGCCGCCACGCTCGGGCCGCCAGTCAGCGTGAAATCGATTAACAGGTCCGCAGAGGAATCGAATTGCTCCAGTGACGGATACCAGTCCGCTTCCGCCAGACCACCGGGCCGGGATTCGGAAACCAGGCCCGCGAGTTCAAAGTCCGCTGAATCTTTCAATGCAGCCAGTAATCTGCAACCCATTTTACCGCCACCGTGGATCAGCACCCGGGTCATGAAGTCATCCTGTCAAAGAACTCACGAACACCATCCAGCCAGGAACTGGCCTTCGGGTTGTGGTCGGTTTTGCTGGTTTCAAAAGTCGCCTGGAACTGCTTCAACAGGGCCTTCTGATCCTTTGATAGCCGCACCGGGGTTTCCACTACCACCTTGCACATCAAATCGCCCTGGCGGTGACTACGGACCGATTTGACACCCTTGCCACGTAAGCGAAACATACGCCCGGTCTGTGTTTCGGCCGGTATCTTCAACTTGACCTGGCCCTTAAGCGTCGGTATCTCCAGTTCGCCGCCAATCGCTGCGGTTGCAAAATGGATCGGTACCTCGCAATACAGGTCATCGCCGTCACGTTCGAACAAACGGTGTTGACGGACCCGGACTTCCACGTACAAGTCACCCGCCTGGGCGCCCGCCATGCCGGCTTCGCCTTCACCCGCCAACCTTATCCGGTCCCCGGTATCTACGCCGGCTGGAACCTTGACCGACAATGTCTTGGTTTCACGGACGCGGCCCTGGCCGTGACATTGCGTACAGGGATTCCGGATCACCTGGCCCATGCCCTTGCAGGCCGGACAGGTCTGTTGCACGGAAAATATGCCCTGTTGCATGCGCACCTGGCCTACTCCGCCACAGGTCGTGCAGGAGGTTTTTTCACCGTCCTCGGCACCGCTGCCATGACATTTTTTACACTCACCGAGGGTCGGAATACGAATCTCGCGGGTGATGCCGGCGACGGCTTCCTCAAGGTCGAGATCGATGGCAAAACGCAGATCGGAACCACGCTGTTGCTGACGTGACCCACGGCCGCCGCGACCGCCGAATATATCGCCGAATATATCGCCGAATATATCGCCCACATCACCGTCAAAACCGGCTGGTCCCCGCGCACCGGGATTGGTCGCCGCGTGCCCGAACTGGTCGTAAGCCGAACGCTTACGTTCGTCCTTCAGCACCTCATAGGCTTCCTGGGCTTCCTTGAAATGCTCCTGCGCATCGGCGTCATCCGGATTGCGGTCCGGATGATGTTTCATCGCGAGCTTGCGGTAGGCGCGCTTGAGCCCCGCTTGATCAACGTCGCGCGGAACCCCGAGTACTTCATAGTAATCGCGTTTTGCCATGCTTCAAATCTGAGTCATTATCGTCTGGAGCAGATTTGAGGCCGGACAAGTGTTAATTCAAGCGCTACAAGCCATATTTAGTGGTGCCGAGAGTGATTTCTGTACCCAGTCCAGAGCCCGTGCGATATCGCTGACCAGGTCGGGCATGTATTCAATACCTACCGACAGGCGCAACAAGGCCGGTCCGATGCCCGCCTCGGCCTGCGCTTCTTCGGTCATCGCGGCGTGGGTCATGGTCGCCGGGTGACACACCAGGCTTTCAACGCCCCCCAGTGACTCAGCCAGTGTGAAAAGCGTCAGGCCGTCCAGGAATGCATGTATCGCCTGCTCACCACCATTGAGCTCAAAACTGATGATGCTGCCAAAACCCGATTGCTGTGAGCGTGCCAGCTGATGGTCAGGATGCGTGGTGAGCCCCGGATAGTGAACCCGGCTGACTGCATCATGGCGATCCAGCAACCGCGCGATGGCCTGGGCATTCTCCTCGTGACATCGCATACGGGCATGCAGGGTACGCAGACCACGCATGGTCTGGGCGCTGTCCCAAGGCGAAGCCGTTGAACCAACGCAGTTGGCCCACCAGTCCAGTTTCTCAAGCAAGGCCGGTGTCCGGGCCACGACAGCGCCACCCACAACGTCGCTGTGGCCGTTGATATACTTGGTCGTAGAGTGCACGACGATATCGGCGCCCAGTGACAACGGTTGCTGCAACAGCGGTGTCAGGAAGGTGTTGTCGACCACCAGCAAGGCGCCAAACTCACGCGCAATCGCTGCCACCGCATCGATATCGGTAATTCGCAACAACGGGTTGCTGGGAGTTTCCAGCCAGATCATTTTCGGATGTTCCCGCAGACACAGTTTGCGAATGCTGCCCGGCCGGGTGAAATCGGCAAACTTGACCTTGAAGCGCCCTGCCCCGGACAACGATGAAAAGGCCCGGTAACAGCCACCGTAACAATTATGTGGTGCAATGATCGTATCGTTCGTACCAAGTAGGTAGGTGACCAGCACAACGGCAGACATACCCGTGTTGGTGACCACGGCTCCCTGTCCACCTTCCAGCTGGCTGATTGCGTCTGCTAGCAAGTCACGGGTCGGGTTACCGCTGCGCGAATAATCGTACTCGCGCTTGCCACCCAGGCCCGCAAAATTGAAGTTCGTGGAAAGGTAAACCGGCGGCATCACCGCACCGTGCTGCGCGTCGGTATCAATACCTGCACGAACGGTCGTGGTAATTTTCTGGTGCTTCATGATTTTCGCCTCGTTTCCTTTTCAATGGGTTTGTTGCAAACCTCATTGGAAACTCTGGCGAAGCCGTGGAAAGGGATCGGCCCATCACAATGAATCGTGCTGCCTCTCGCTCATTTACCGGTAGCCCGAAGGCTCCGCAGGAGTTGGCACCTTTACGGGGTGGTTAAACCCGAAGGTTGCCCCGGCTTCAAAGGGCCTGTCCCTCAGCCGGTCTCAATGAGTGTCTGAGCAATACTACCGGCGATACCCGGGCTGTCAAGCTTTTTTGCAACCCTGGGACACCCGGAACACGCGGGTTGGTGCCCTTCGACGAGTAGCGACCTTAAATTATCAGGCGTACCGCAGGTAATTCGATTACAACCTTTTGTAACCAGCCGACATCCAACCAATAGAAGTCAAGATGGACTTGACTACATTCCCATTCATAGGCGGAGATTGTTATGAAACGAGGTCGCATTATTCTTACGTTCCTGATGCTTCTGGTAGCCCTGCCAGCCGCTGCCGGAATCAATGAACCAATCAAAATCGAACCCGGAGAAGTCGTGAACAAGGACCTGTCGACGATTAACGGACGAATCCAGATCGGCGATGGCGTGAGCGTGCACGGCGAAGTGGAGTCCGTCAACGGGGCGGTCAGGATCGGTCGTGATGTCGAGGTCGATAAGGTCAGCGCGATAAACGGCAGCGTCGAGATCGGTGAAGGCACGCTTGTTGTTGATGAAGTCTCGACCGTTAACGGTGCTGTTTTCATGGGAAATGGTTCCCGGGCCCGGGAGGTGTCCACGGTAAACGGCCAACTACAACTGGAAGGTGTTGAGGTCGAAACCGATGTGAGCACCTACAACGGTGATGTAAAGCTGAGCAGCAAAACGAGCGTGGGCGGTGACATTCTTGTAAAGGATCCGAGAGGAAACAATAACCGCTACCGCAAGCCGCTGAGGATTTACATCGAAGATGGATCGAGCGTTCGCGGAAATGTGATCGTTGAGAACGATGATCTGGAAGTTGAAATTTACCTGCGTGGCGGCAGTGTGAAAGGTGAGATCAGCGGCGCCAACATCGTCGAGAAGTAATCCTTCCTTCCTTTCAGCCATAATTTTACAAGGCAAAAAAAGCCCGGCAATCGCCGGGCTTTTCGTTAGATCAAGGGGTACTGGCAAGTGTTAGCTGCCGGCATCCTTGCCATCTACCCCCTCGAAATCCGCGTCGACCATATCATCAGTGGCCGCTTCTGCCGAAAGCGGAACTTTAGATTTATTTAATGTAATCCTCATGCCGTTTTTAAGATTACTTAATATTATCCTAACGTTGGTGTCATAAACTTGACTTTGCGGGCTATTTTTGGAGCTGAAGTTATCGCTGACGTCTTTTTGGCAAAAAAAAGCGGGGATACTGAGCGGCTTGATGTGTCAATTCTCCAAGCTGTCATGGTTCGCAAATAGCGCAACTGTGATTAACCGAGGAGAGCAGGAATGCAACCATCATCATCGAGAGTAGCTGAGTCTGTAACGCCACTTTTTATATCATTCATAACAATAATCGTCTTATCTCTCTGGGCTTCTGAAGCCTGGGCATTTGAAACATATTCAGATTGCAAGGATTGTCACGGCAGTTTTCGGGACAGCCCCTATGTTTCACTTTCTGATGGAGCGAGTTGGGGGGACAATCTCCATAACGTTCATCGAAATGACATGTTAGGTGGCGACTGCGATGCCTGCCACACCTCGAGTGGCAGAGGCACGGTTTTCCTGGACAGATCTTCAGGAGGAAATGGGCTGGCTACTATTGGCTGCGTTGGTTGCCATGGCCGTGAAGAAGACTTGGGCAATGACGGCATATCTGCCGGACGGGGCGCAGGTTTACGCCAACACCATACGAATGCCGGTGAAACGAATTGTCAGGCCTGTCACAGTGATGCAGTTCCCGCAAATTACACTCCCGTGGGTGAAGATGTGCTGCCCAATTATTTCGCATCTCCGGGCACCAACCACCCGTCCATGCCCACGGATTCCTGCAACCCCACCGGCACAGAGAATTTTGCAGCTGGGACCCAGGGACTGGATAACGACGGTGATGGCAGTTACGACACCGTTGATTCTGATTGTATCGTCATCGTAACTCATACGGTGGGTGGTAATGTCAGCGGACTGACCGGATCCGGCCTGTCATTGCAAAATAACGGCACCGATACCCTGGCGGTTGCCGCCAACGGTCCGTTCACATTTGCCACGGAACTGGAAGAAGGCAGTGCATATGCGGTGACGATATCGGCCCAGCCCGTTGGCCAGACCTGCAACGTGAGCAGCGGCAGCGGTACGATTGCCACTGCGAATATCACTAACGTGGTTGTGAACTGCGTAACCGATGTCATACCCACCCATTCTGTAGGTGGTAATGTCAGCGGACTGACCGGATCCGGCCTGGCATTGCAAAATAACGGAACCGATACCCTGGCGGTTGCCGCCAACGGACCGTTCACATTTGCCACGGAACTGGAAGAAGGCAGTGCGTATGCGGTGACGATATCGGCCCAGCCCATCGGCCAGACCTGCAACGTGAGCAGCGGCAGCGGTACGATTGCCACTGCGAGTATCACCAATGTCACGGTGACCTGCACAACGAGTTTCCAAATAAATGCCGGCCTCAATGATGCCTGGTACTACCCGGTGACAGATGGACAGGGATTCTTCATTACAATTTCCCCCGCTATGGGCAGAGCCGTCGTTTCCTGGTTCACCTACGACACGGAGCGTCCTGCGCAGGGGGTTTCTGCGAACCTGGGAGAACCTGGTCATCGGTGGTTCAATGCCTCTGGTCTATATAATGGCAACCAGGCCGTGTTGAACATAAAGATGGCCTCTGGTGGAATTTTCGATACGCCGACTGAAATAACCAGGGTCGAAGACGGAACCATGATCCTGACTTTTTACGATTGTAATACCGGTTCTGTCGAATATGACATTCCGTCAATCAACCAAAGCGGTCTCGTCCCGATCCAACGGGTAGCAGGCGACAATATCGCATTGTGTGAGTCCATTACGGAACAAATGGCCGTTCAACAGGCTGACGTTGGGAAAATCAAAAACGGCGACCATATCCTGTCATCCAGCGGGCCGATTCCTGAAGTCGAAGCACCACTGCTTGTGGATTTGAATCCCGGGCTCAATGATGCCTGGTATTACCCGGAAACAGACGGCCAGGGATTCTTCATCACGGTCTTTCCAGACCTGCGCAAGGTGGTGGCATCCTGGTTTACCTATGACACGGTACGGCCAGCTGAAGGTGTAACTGCCAACCTGGGTGAACCCGGTCACCGATGGTTCAACGCCTCGGGCCGCTATGAAGGCAACCAGGCCATCATGACGAACAAGATCGCCTCCGGCGGAATATTCGACACGCCAACGGAGATCGACAGGGTTCGAGACGGAACGATGACTATTACCTTCGAAAACTGTAATAGTGGCACAGTGGAATACAACATCCCGTCCATCGGGCAAAGTGGCATTGTTCCCATCCAGCGTATTGCAGCCGATAATGTTGCGCTCTGTGAGAGCTATATCACGCAGTGAGGTTGCACTGCTTGAGTACGCCTCGAGATGTGAACGTGGCTGACGACTGCAATTGGCGCAAATAGAACTGCTGCAGTTGGTTTTGTAAGGCAAAAAAAGCCCGGCAATCGCCGGGCTTTTTATCAGGTCAAAGGGAACTGACAGGTCTTACTTGTCAGCGTCCTTGTCGTCGACTTCCTCGAACTCGGCGTCAACCACATCATCGGTGGCTGCTTCAGCCGATGAACCGGCATCCTGCGTACCCGCCTCTGCTGCTGCGGCAGCCTGCTGGTAAATGATCTGCGCGGCTTCGGTCAGGCGGTTGGTCGCCGCTTCGATGGCCTCCTTGTCATCCGACTTCATGGCTTCTTCCACGCCTTCGATGGCGGTTTCGATCTTCTGCTTGTCATCATCAGAGATCTTGTCGCCCAGTTCCTTCAAACTGGAACGCGTGGCATGGACCATGGCGTCAGCGCTGTTGCGTGCGGTAACCGTTTCGTGGAACTTGCGGTCTTCCTCGGCGTGCGCCTCGGCGTCCTGGACCATCTTCTCGATCTCTTCATCGCTCAGGCCGGAAGTGGACTTGATCACGATCTTCTGTTCCTTGCCGGTTGCATTGTCCTTGGCGCTGACATGCATGATGGCATTGGCGTCGATATCGAAGGTCACTTCGATCTGCGGCATGCCACGCGGCGCCGGTGCGATACCGGCCAGGTCAAAGCGCGCCAGTGACTTGTTGGCGCTGGCGATTTCACGCTCACCCTGCAGCACGTGCACGGTTACCGCGGTCTGGTTGTTTTCCGCCGTGGAGAAGATCTGCGATGCCTTGGTCGGGATCGTGGTGTTCTTCTCGATCAGCTTGGTCATTACGCCACCCATGGTTTCGATACCCAGGGACAACGGCGTGACGTCCAGTAGCAGTACGTCCTTGACGTCACCGGACAAGACACCACCCTGAACAGCAGCACCCAGGGCAACGGCTTCATCAGGATTAACGTCCTTACGCGGCGCCTGGCCAAACAACTCGGTGACAGCTTTCTGCACCATGGGCATACGGGTCTGACCACCCACGAGAATTACATCTTCGATTTCACTGACTTTCAGTCCGGCATCGTCCAGTGCTGTGCGGCACGGACCGATGGTCTTCTTGACCAGGTCTTCGACCAGTGATTCCAGCTTGGCGCGGGTCAGCTTGATATTCAGATGCTTCGGACCGCTGGCATCGGCCGTAATGTACGGCAGGTTGATTTCGGTCTGCTCGGTGGTAGACAGTTCGATCTTGGCGCGCTCTGCACCTTCTTTAAGACGCTGCAGTGCCAATGGATCATTGCGCAGGTCAACACCCTGGTCTTTCTTGAACTCGGCGACCAGGTAGTCAATGACGCGCTTGTCAAAATCTTCACCACCAAGGAAAGTGTCACCCGAGGTGGACAGCACTTCGATCTGGTGCTCACCGTCAACGTCTGCAATTTCGATGATTGAAATATCAAAGGTACCGCCACCGAGGTCATAAACAGCGATCTTGCGTTCACCACCCTTCTTGTCCATGCCGAATGCCAGTGCTGCGGCAGTTGGCTCGGAAATCACGCGACGCACCTTCAGACCGGCAATCTTGCCCGCATCTTCGGTGGCCTGGCGCTGGTGGTTGTTGAAATAGGCCGGCACCGTGATAACGGCTTCGGTCACTTCCTCACCAAGATAATCCTCGGCGGTTTTCTTCATCTTCATCAGCACGCGTGCAGAAACTTCCGGCGCGGCCATTTTCTTGCCGCCAGCCTCGACCCATGCGTCGCCGTTGTCGGCTTTGACGATCTTGTATGGCACGAGGTCGATGTCCTTCTGCACCACGTCTTCGTCAAATTTACGTCCGATAAGACGCTTGATGGCAAACAGCGTGTTGGTCGGGTTGGTAACAGCCTGGCGTTTCGCCGCCTGCCCTACCAGGACCTCGCCGTCCTTTGTAAATGCAACGATAGATGGCGTAGTACGGTCACCCTCGGCATTCTCGATTACCCGCGGCTCACCACCTTCCATAACCGCAACGCAGCTATTGGTGGTACCCAGGTCAATTCCAATGATCTTACCCATTTAAAATCTCCAAAAATAAGCTAAAAATTTGATGTCTCAAACATGGGGTCCGGCCCGAATAATTCAATCTATTGTTGTTTTCAGTATTCCGGCCGACCACGATTAACTGCTCCTGTCAGGGTTTTCTCGAAACCACGACCTTGGCGGGCCGGATCAGGCGTTCGTGTAGCTGGTAACCCTTTTCCAACACCTCGATAACGGTGTTCTCATCGTGCTCCCCGGAAGGCAGCATGGCCATCGCCTCGTGTTTTTCCGGGTTAAACGTCTCGTTGATCGGGTCAATGACCAGCAAACCGTGATCAGCCATTGCCTTGTTCAGCATTTTCCTGATCAGCTGCTTGCCTTCTTTCAGTGTTTCCACCGTCGCGGACGGGTCTTCCGCCGCTTCCAGGCCACGCTCCATGCTGTCGACCACCGGCAATAAGTCACCCATGAAACGTTCCAGCGTACGGCGGCGGGATTTTTCATGCTCACGCACCAGTCGTTTGCGCAGGTTATCCATGTCGGCCTGCATCCGCAGCATATCCTGCCGGGCCTCGCCTGCTACCAGCTGAGCCGCTGCCAGTTCTGCCTCGAGTGCCTCGATCGGGTCCTTCGGAACCTGCCCGGTTTCTTCTTCGGAAACATCTTCGGCCTCTGGCTCTACGGACGTTTCCAGCACTTCCTCTTGAGGAATTTCGGTGTTCTTATCTTTGCCACTTTTTCTTGTGGTCACGGTCTTTGCTCCTGGATTGCGGCAGGGAATATATCCTGCACTTGCTTTCACGCCAGATATGGGGATTGGCAACGACGATTCAAGCAAGAAGGGTGTCCCTAATAGCTCATTACGACTTCTGTAAACCTATCGGGCTTCCCGTGCGGTCCAGGTTCTGCGTTATAATTTCTCGGCGTGCAACCAGCACGCCAGCAAAATCAAGCCTTGACCCTGGTACCGCACGTGTGCCAGAAGCCGCAAGCAGCTATTAGAGACACCCTTAATAAGAGAGAATTAGCCTTATAAGTGAAGATGCCTTTTAACTAATGAAGCCGCAAGCGACTAATAGAGATATCTTTTACAAGAAATACCTAAAATATGTAAATACCTTTAAAGAAGCCGCATGCGACTATTTGAGACACCCTTAATTAGAGACACGTATTAGAAAAACAAAAATGTTACGCCATCTGCAAATTCGTAATTTTGCCATCGTGCCGACCCTCAGCCTGGATATTCGCGAGGGTTTTACCGCGATCACCGGTGAAACCGGCGCCGGCAAATCGATCCTGGTCGATGCACTCGGCCTGCTGCTCGGCGAGCGCTCCGATGCGACCTGGGTGCGTGGGGGTGCTGAACGGGCCGAGTTAAATGCAGAATTCTCGGTCACGGATAACGAAGTGGCCCGTGCCTGGCTGGAAGACGCTGACCTTTCAGCGGGTGCCGAGTGCCTGCTACGGCGCACCATCAATGCCAAGGGACGCTCCCGTGCTTATATCAATGGTTCGGCTGTCACGCTGGCGCAGATGCAGACACTCGGTGACCTGCTGGTCGAGATTCACGGTCAGAATGAACACCTGAAGCTGAACCAGAAAGTCGAACAGTTCAGGCTACTGGATGGCAGCGGGGACTATGCCGATAAGGTCGATCAAGTCAGGTGCAGCTTCGACGGCTGGCGCGAGGTCAGCGAAGAAATCCACAATCTCGAACGTGATGCGATGGTGTCCACGGCCGAGCTGGAAATTCTCGAATTCCAGTTGGATGAGCTGCAGCAGTTTGATCTCGAGACGGACGCAATCAACCGCTTGCAAACCGAACACGACCGGCTCGCGGCGGGCGGTGACCTGCTGGATGCCCTGAACCGTGGCATTGGGATGCTGGAACCGGAATCCACTACCGATGCCGACGGGCGTCAATTCAAGTCTGCACTGCACCGCTGGAGCAGCTTCAGGGATTCGTGCCACTGGATAAGGACATCGGCGAAGCCTGCCAGATGCTGCAGGAAGCGGCGGTCAACTGCACCGAGGCAGTCAATTCCCTGCGCGCTGTACGCGACCGCCTGGACCTGGACCCTGGCCGTTTCGAGTCGGTAGCCGCAACGCTGGGCCAGTTACATGACCTCGCACGCAAGCACCGTGTACCGATGGATAGCCTGCTGAATATCCGAAACACAATCGCAGCCCGCATCGAGCGTGTCGGTAATTCCCTGCAACACCGCCAGGAATTGAGACCAGGTTGGAAACCTGCCTTGCTGCTTACCGGCGAGCCGCCCATGGTTTGCATGAAAGCCGCACCCGGCATGCCGAAGTGGTGTCCGCCCGCGTGCTCGATTTGATGTCAGAATTGGGCATGGAAGGTGGCTCGTTTGAATTGGCGGTTACACATCAGCCACAGGCAAGCCCGTCCCTGCGTGGTGATGATGACGTGGAGATCAGGCTCAGCGCTAACCCGGGCACACCACCGGGACCTTTAAACAAAATCGCCTCGGGTGGCGAACTGTCCAGGATCAGCCTGGCGATCAAGGTGGCCACTGTGACCACCGGTGATTCCGTCACGCAGATATTTGACGAGGTTGATGCCGGTGTCGGTGGTGACACGGCCAACGCGGTGGGACGGTTGATCAAAAGCCTGTCCACGCGGCGTGGCGCCGGTAGCGGCCAGGCCCTGTGTGTGACCCACCTGGCCCAGGTTGCGGTCTGTGCCACGCACCAGTTACCGGTACATAAAGCCACCAGGAACGATACCGTGGTGCTGGAAACACGCCTGTTGAACGCCACTGCCAGGGTCGATGAAATCGCGCGAATGCTGAGTGGTAATGTTTCAGAGCAGAGCCGTGCACATGCGGCGGAGTTGCTGGCTGCTGCCAATATGGCGGAGCAAGGTTAACTAAGGACTAGTGGGCACGGCGCCTCGCCGCAACTCTGCTTCAAAGTATTACCAGGTGGCTTGCCGGTGTGGACTCCCGGCCCCGCAGCCCTTCGGACTACCCTCTCCTTCGAGCCGTCTAAACCGCATAATGCACCAGCCGGAGTTCAGATTCGATAGAGCGCTTAATTGATATCTATCCCTATTCCTATCCCGGCCCTGGCTTGTCCATACGCGCCTGGACGGGGCCGTAATTCGTCGGGATACGAATTACCGAGCGCCCATGGACGGTTAAAGCGTGTCCCGGGAAGGAACACCCGGCGCAGCCTGAGAGATGTCTATGGTCTGGATTTGCGGCCAGGGGCTTGCTATTTCTTCTTCGGCCTGACGTAGATCACCAGGCTGTGATCCTCGATGTCGTAGCCGTGTTCGGCAGCGATTTCGGCCTGCAGACGCTCGATTTCCGAATTGGTAAATTCGATGACCTTTCCGGTCTCCACGCAGACCATGTGGTCGTGGTGGCCACCTGAATCCAGTTCATAATAGGCCTGCCCGCTTTCAAAGTTGTGCTTGACCACCAGGCCTGCCTGCTCGAACTGGTTTAGCACCCGGTAAACGGTTGCCAGGCCGACGTCTTCACCAGCCTGCATCAATACCCGGTAGATCCCGTCTGCGGTCAGGTGTTTGCCGGTTTCCTCTATCAATAAATCAAGGATGCGCTTTCTCGGCATGGTGACTTTCAGACCGGCTTTACGTAGATTTCCTGTGCTCACTATTGTTTCCTGTGCAGACTAATTTCAAATGACCTGTTCTTAAGGGCTGTGTACTATTGTATCATTCAACGCCTTGATCTTTAGTACAAGCAATCGCTTAAGGAACTACATGGCCCGCTATCTTTTAATTGTCCTGCTGGCAACCCTTACACTTAATACGGGCTGCGGAATAATTTACAAGCAAAACGTCCAGCAAGGCAATGCCCACGAGCAGGAGGACCTCGACCAGGTCGAGCTCGGCATGACCAAGAAACAGGTTGCTTACCTGCTGGGCACACCGGCCATCCACGACCCGTTTCACCAGGACCGCTGGGATTACATCTCGATGTTCAGCCGCCGCGGCGGTGACCCGGTGCGTCGCCTGGTGACGTTGACATTTCAGGATGACCTGCTGGTTGCCACCGATGGTATCGGTGATTCAAAAGGCGGTGATATCAAGGCGCTCGAAAACACCAAGTCTGCTGTTGCCAAGGTCGCTGATGCGGCCAAGGCGAGAGACACACGCCTGATAACAGACGATGCCGTGATCAACTGGACCTTGCAGCTTGGCGCATTCGGCACTCGTGCCGAGGCCGAAAAACTCGCCGCGAAAGTGCGGGATAAAGGTTACCCGGCGAGACTCGCAGAACAGGTTGTTCCAGGCTTGGGTACCCGCTACCAGGTACGTGTCGGTCTTTACGATACCTACAACGAGGCCCAGGATGCGCTCAGGCGTGTCGAAAAAGACCTGGATATCGTAGGTATTACCGTACCGGTCGATCTGCCAATCGTTAACTAAGATCCGTCTTTGGCTTGTAGCAGTGCGCGCTGACGGCGCACTTCTTTCGGGTCTGCGAGCAACGGGCGGTAGATTTCTACCCGGTCACCGTCTCGCAACACCTGCTCGGGAGCAACCTTCCGGCTGAAGATACCGACCCGGGACGGATCCACCTCGAAATCATCAAAACATTTGGCCAGACCGGAACGCTCGATCGCATCCGCCACGGTTGAACCCTGTGCAAGCTTCAACGACACGAGTTCCTGGCGTTCGGGCAGCGCAAACACGACTTCCACGGAAATGTTTTTCCCGGCAGGTTTTCCGGTCATGTCGTGTAAACCGACTCGGCACGCCGGCAAAAGTCCTCGACCAGCCGGTTAGCGATCTTGCCAAAGCCCTTGCCGAACATGGTGGACATCAGGCCACTGGATATTTCGAAATCCAGCTCCAGGCTGATCCGGCACCCGTCCTCCCCCAGCTGGGTGAAGCGCCATTCGCCGTGTAGATTCCGGAACGGGCCTTCGTGCAACATCATGCCCACACTGTGACCCGCTGACAGCGTGTTGATCGTGGTGAACTGCTGCGTGATTCCGGCAACCGTGACCGTCAACGAGGCTTTTTGTAATACGTTGTCCTGTTCGTGCACCTCGGTGGCGGTGCACCAACTCAGGAATTGCGGGTAGGACGGGACGTCCAGTACCAGGGCGTACATATCCATGGCGCTGTGTGTAACCAGTGCTGAACGCTCTATTTTCATATCGAACCCGTGCGGAAACCGCAAAATTTTACACGATTCAGGCTGCAGGCAGTAAACTACCGCATGGCTAAACGTTATTGGCATTGATGAACAAGAAGACCAAAAAAGACAAAACCACCCGCGGCAGCAAGACCATTGCCCTGAACAAGCGCGCTCGTTTTAACTACCACATCGACGAGCGAATCGAAGCGGGCCTGGGCCTGGAAGGTTGGGAAGTTAAATCACTGCGTGATTCACGTGTGCAGTTTGCGGACAGCTATGTGCTGCTGAAGGACAACGAAGCCTTTTTATTCGGCTGCCGTATCGATCCGCTGCCCACCGTATCGACCCACATCACACCCGACCCGCTGCGCACCCGCAAGCTGTTGCTACACCGCAGGGAAATCGACCGCCTGACCGGCATGGTAGATCGCAAGGGTTTTACGGTGATCCCCACTGCCATGTACTGGTCAAGGGGCAAGGTCAAGGTCGAAATCGGAGTGGCCCGGGGCAAGAAAGCCCACGACAAACGCCATGACCAGAAGGACCGGGACTGGCAACGCCAGAAAGCCCGCATCATGAAACACGGTTAAATACCGTGCCTTCCCCCGCCTGACCCTGTTGCCTCAAGCGGCGTTGGAGTAACATTCGGCTATGGTCGGCCAAAAGGACAGGAAGGGTAAGCCGATACGCGTCGGTATCGCGGACAAGAGCCCGCTGATGCGTGCGGCGCTCAAACACCTGTTTTCTGAAGACGAGCGTTTTTCCATTGTCAGCGAAAGTGAACACTCCGAGGCTTTCCTCAAACAGGTGGAAGAGATCGAAATGGACGTGGCCATCGTTGGCTGGGTCATCCCGCCGGGTGATGCGCGTTTCCTGCTGGATCACCTGCAAACCATGCTGAAAGCACCACGCGCCGTGGTCTATACCGGTCTCGAAGGCGATACTGTGCCGATGCAGGTCATGGCGCACGGTGGTGCCGCTTTTGTATCCAAGAACGAGGAACCGGAGCACCTGCTGGACACCATCGCCCAGGTAGCCAAGGGACGCATGGTGTTCCCCTACCTGGATGTCAGCCAGATTCACGCCAATCCACTGGCCAGCCTGACCAAGCGTGAACTGGAGATACTCTCCTCGCTCGCCGCGGGGCGCACCAACAAGGAAATCGCCGCCGAGAAAAACGTCTCGACCAACACCGTCAAATACCACATCAGGAACCTGTTTGAGAAGCTCGGTGTCAGCAACCGTGGCCAGGCTATCGCGCTATACCTCAAAAGTTGAAGAAATCCAGCCTTGTGATGCGCCCTTCGCGACGAGCAGAGCTGGTCCTCCTACGGGATAATTTGTGGGAGCGACCTCGGCGATTTGGAGTGTCGCCCTCGCGGCGAGACGCCGCTCCTGCATACCACCTCTTCCAATGGGTGGGGTTTTCCCTACCCAAATAAACCAGTCTTACCCCTCAAAAGCATATTTTGTGCATTGGCCCGCCTGCCTATACTGATGGCCATGCATTGCACGCGGTAAACAGCTGGAGAACGGCCAATGAGCGAATACCCAAGCCTGAAACAATACCTGGCGGACTGGAGAAAAGATTCAGACACGCGCCTGGCCATCACCCAGACCATCGAAGCGCTCGCCGGCGCCTGTATCGAAATTTCGGAACTGGTTGCGCGCGGCCCCCTGGCCGGTGAACTCGGTGCCGAGCAAGGCGACAACACCGACGGCGACACGCAAAAAGCGCTCGACCTGATCGCCAATGACCTGATCATCGAAGCCATGCACGAAGCACCCGTGGCCTGCCTGGTATCAGAGGAACTGGAAGAACCCACGCCGATCAACAAGAACGCGCCGCTGTTTGTCGCCACCGATCCGTTGGACGGTTCTTCCAATATCGACACCAATGTATCGGTGGGTACGATATTCTCGATTCTGCCAACCCCTGAACAATCATCCGAGCCGTGTGAGCTGCTGCAGCCGGGCACCGCTCAGCTTGCCGCCGGTTACGTTATTTACGGCCCGCAGACGGCATTGGTGATGACGCTGGGCGACGGCACGCAAGTCTTTACGCTGGACCCTTTGAACGGCGAGTTCCGCCTGACCTCCCCCACCACCGGGATTCCGGCGCATACCAACGAGTTCGCCATCAACTCATCGAACTCCCGACAGTGGGACGGGCACATTCGCGCTTACGTGGACGACTGCCTGGAAGGTGAGGATGGCCCGCACGGGAGCAACTACAACATGCGCTGGATCGCCTCCCTGGTCGCGGAATGCCACCGGATTCTGTCACGCGGCGGTATTTTCCTGTACCCCGGGGACATCCGTAAGGGTTACGCCCAGGGCCGTCTGCGGCTGGTGTATGAATGCAACCCCGTTGCCTTCCTCGTTGAACAGGCTGGTGGCTATGCCACGACCGGCACCCAGCGCATCATGGAAATCGACCCGCAATCCATCCACGAGCGTGTGCCGATGATTTTCGGATCAAGACACGAGGTGAAGCTGGTCGAAAAATATTACGCCGAGATCAACCCCTACCACGAACGCTCGCAGCTGTTCAGTAAACGCAACCTGCTGCGCCGGTAAAACCAGGAGACGAGAACATGTCATTAAAGCACCCCATTATTTCCGTTACGGGTTCCTCCGGGGCCGGCACGACCTCGGTCAAGCATACTTTCGAACGTATATTCGAGCGCGAGGGCATCAAGGCCGAGACCATAGAAGGCGATGCCTTTCACCGCTATGACCGCGAGGATATGAAAATCGCGATGCAGGATGGTGCTGAGCGCGGTGATAACCACTTCAGCCACTTCGGACCTGAAGCCAACCGCCTGGAGGACCTGGAAAGCGTGTTCAAACAGTTTGGCGAGGAAGGCACCGGCCGTATCCGCAACTATGTGCACGATGATATCGAAGCCGAGCGTTACAACACCCCGCCCGGCAAATTCACCGATTGGCGCGACATCCCCGAGGAAACCGAACTGCTGTTCTACGAAGGCCTGCATGGCGCCGTGGTGACCGACGAGGTCAACCTCGCCCAGCACTGCGACCTCACCATCGGTGTCACGCCGGTGATCAACCTCGAGTGGATTCAGAAAATACAGCGCGATAAGGGTGAACGCGGGTACTCGACTGAAGCCATCCGCGACACCATCCTGCGCCGCATGCCGGACTACATCAATTACATCTGCCCGCAGTTCAGCGAAACCGACATCAACTTCCAGCGTGTACCGACAGTGGACACCTCAAATGCCTTCATCGCCCGCTGGATACCGACCGCGGACGAATCCATGGTCGTTATCCGCTTCAAGGACCCGCGTGGTATCGATTTTCCTTATTTGATCTCGATGATCCACGACAGCTTCATGTCGCGCGCCAATACCATCGTGATCCCGGGCGGCAAGCAGGATATCGCCATGCAGTTGATCCTGACACCGATGATATTGCGGTTAATGGAACGCAGGCGCCGGGCGCGCTGAAGCCAATACAGAATTCAACATTCACTTTTAGGAGGAAACAATGGACCAATCCAACAGATATGCAAGACTCGACTTGAAAGAGCAGGAACTGGTAGACGGCGGACGGCACGTGCTGGTTGCCTACCATATGAAACCCAAGGCAGGCTTCGGTGGTTACCTGGAAACGGCGGCGCACTTCGCGGCCGAATCCTCGACCGGCACCAATGTCGCGGTTTCGACCACGGACGATTTCACCATGGGCGTGGATGCCCTGGTTTACGAAATCGACGAGGAAAAAGAGCTTATGAAGCTCGCCTACCCGATCGAGTTGTTCGACCGCAACATCACCGACGGCCGCGCGATGCTGGCCTCGTTCCTGACCCTGGCCATCGGCAATAACCAGGGCATGGGCGACGTGGAATATGCCAAGATGCACGATTTCTGGGTGCCGCCGGCTTACCTGCGGCTGTTCGACGGCCCCGCAACGACCATTGCCGATATGTGGCGCGTACTGGGCCGGCCCGTCAAAGACGGTGGTTTTATCGTCGGCACCATCATCAAGCCCAAGCTCGGTTTGCGGCCGCAGCCGTTTGCTTACGCGGCCTACGATTTCTGGCTGGGCGGCGACTTCATCAAGAACGACGAGCCCCAGGGCAACCAGCTGTTCGCACCGCTGAAGGAAACCATCACCGCGGTTGCAGACGCCATGCGGCGTGCGCAGGATAAAACCGGCGAGGCCAAACTGTTTTCGGCCAATATCACTGCCGATGACCACTACGAGATGGTCGCACGCGGCGAATTCATCCTCGAGACCTTCGCCGAGAACGCCGACCACGTGGCCTTCCTGGTCGATGGCTATGTAGCCGGACCCGCGGCCATTACCACGGCACGGCGGCGGTTTCCCAACCAGTACCTGCACTACCACCGCGCCGGTCACGGGGCCGTGACCTCGCCGTCATCCAAACGTGGCTACACGGCCTTCGTGCTGGCCAAGATGGCCCGCCTGCAGGGCGCGTCGGGTATCCACGTCGGCACCATGGGCTACGGCAAGATGGAGGGCGAACAGGACGACCGAGCGATTGCCTACATGATCGAGCAGGACAGTGCGGACGGCCCGTACTACCACCAGGAGTGGCTGGGCATGAATCCGACCACGCCGATTATTTCCGGCGGTATGAACGCGCTGCGACTCCCGGGTTTCTTCAACAACCTGGGCCATTCCAACCTGGTACTGACCGCCGGTGGCGGCAGCTATGGCCACGTCGACGGTCCGGCGGCGGGGGCGATGTCATTACGCCAGGCCGAGGCCTGCTGGCGCGCCGGCGCCGACCCGATCGAATATGCCAAGGAGCACAAGGAGTTGGCACGTGCGTTCGAGAGCTTTCCGGCAGACGCCGATGCGCTGTACCCAGATTGGCGCAAGAAGCTGAATGTCACAGCCTGAAGCCATCGTCTGGGACCTTGACGGCACGCTGGTCGATTCGGCGCCGGACCTTGCCACGGCGCTGAACAGCGTGCTCGATATGCGTGGTTTCATGCCACACCCGGTGGAGGCCGTTCGAACCATGATCGGCAACGGCCTCGGGGTGCTGGTCGAGCGGGGTTTCAACGCCGTCGGCGCTCGTCCGGACACTGCGCAACTGGAACGGCTCGTGCTCCTGGTCAAGCAGGAGTACAACGCCTGCCTGACCGAGCGCTCGCGGCCCTACCCCGGTATCGTAAAAGCCCTGGAGCAATGCCGTGCGCTGGATATCCCGATGGGGGTGTGCACCAACAAGCCGGAGGCGCCCGCCAGGGCCATCCTCGACGGCCTCGGTTTGAGTGATTACTTCATCAGCGTCATCGGCGGGGATACCACTAACGCGCTGAAACCCAACCCGCTGCCGCTGCTGGCCTGCCTCCGTGAACTTGGCGCCGACCCGGCCCAGAGCCTGATGCTCGGTGATTCCGGGGTGGACGTGGCCGTCGCGCGGGCTGCTGGAGTTATCATCGGCGTGGTGCCCTGGGGTTACTCGTCCACGTCCGTCGAAAAACTGGGAGCCGATTTCATCCTGCGTGACCCGCAGGACCTTCACGCTATTTTGAGCCGGGGCCCTGACGCCATAACACAAACCGTGCATTGATCGCTCCTCCGCGAACAGAACCCTGTGGGAGTGGCCTCTGGCCGCGATTATGTCCAAATCCATCTTTTACAGACATTCATGCAACTAATCAGTAGAATAGCCCTCCAAGATATACCCGGGGGCGACTTGGATTCGACGTGGGTCGTGAAACTCGAGGTGCATGCCGAGCTGCAAATAACTCGTAAAACTGATTGCAAACTTTTAGTTGCCAATGACGACAACTACGCACTAGCAGCTTAATAAACTGCATAGCGCCCTCCGCCCGATTCGTGCCTGTGCGCGCCGGAGCCCGGGGGTCACCCAACACAGGACCGCGGAGAAGCACGCCTGGTGTGGACCCGTTAAAACTTATCCAGGCTCGCTGTTGGTCTTCCCCGCCGTCTGGGTAGCCAGCAGTTAAATTAAGAGACGGATAAGCATGTAGAGCCAAAAGTGAATCACTTGCGGACTCGGGTTCGATTCCCGACGCCTCCACCAAACAACAAAACCGCCCTTGTGGCGGTTTTTTTGTTTGCTGCGGGTGGTTGGGTTGAGACTCGTGTGTTCCTTACGCGGGTGGCCGACAGGATGTCGGTCTGTCGCGGAGGCCACGGATGGCCGTGAGCGACCCGATCAACGCCGCCTCCACCATATTGATACCCCGGCATTTGCCGGGGTATTTCTTATATAATATTCGGATGACCGGATACAGGAAGTTCCAAGGTCTTTCTAAATCGGATGCAGCCTACATCGCCGGGCTGATTGATGGTGAAGCCACTCTCACCCTCACACGCAAACACAAGAACGAAAACCGCCAGCTTTGTGTCTCGATCAGCAGCACGGAACGACCCCTGCTCGAATACGTTCTTTCCATAACAGGCGTGGGGAAGATCACCAACAAGTCAGTCAGTAAATCCCACCATGCCAAGAGTTTTACCTTTGCTGTATACAATAGACAAGCATTGGCCTTGTTGGAGCAGACTCTCCCGTTCTTAAAGTCTTATAAGCGAGACAGAGCAGAATTGATATTGAGAGACTACCTGACTGTGACTCCGCGTAATGGAAAGTACTCTGCTAAGCTACTGGCACAAAAAGAAGAGTTTGAAAATTCGGTACTTTCAATCAAGGCCAACAACTAGCAGGTCATACACAGCGACGATCAGAGTGTTTTTCAGCACAAATGTGGACTGAAATCCTGCGGGTTCGATTCCCGCCGCCTCCACCAATTCAAAGACCGTTCTAGACCACTATAGACCCTTTAAAACCAGTGGCTTAGAGCGGTTTTTCTTTTTTCAGAATTCTCTCCGATTTGTCTCAAATGGTCTGTTTTGGTCTCCAAAATGGCACAGATTCGTCACATGCGGAAACGAGGCATGATCGACTGGATCACAGCAGTCATTCCATGCTGTCACGCTGAGCCAATTAATGGTGGAGAGATCATCTCCACTTGCCCAGGAACAGGCGAAATTGAGTGGAGTTGCAACAAGCGACTCAAAATTGAAGGCTCACATGAAAGCCGAATCCACGTTAAAACCCATGACATCAACAAATTATGGATAAGTGGCAATCCCACCAAGTTTTTGCAGGGGCACAATATCTTCGGAACAAACGATTTACTTGGAATCTGCGTTGAGTTCTTTAAGCGAGTTGTGGAAAGACTTGATTTGCCAGCCAGCCAGGGCGACTTGTCTGCCTGGCTGACTGGCAACTTTGAGCTTAAGACTGTCGATTGCACAGAGTCATTCCGGCTTCCCAAACAAGATGATGTACCCGCATGGATTCGTGCCGCTGCACCAATCGTGCGCGGCAAGCGCCAGGCCGCCTCATCTTATTCAGGAGAAACAATCTATGTAGGGCAAAACTCAAGGAGAATTTCACTAAAGATATATAGTAAATACTTGGAGCTACTTAAACACAAACTACCAAAATTATTACCTCAAAAAGATGAACTGATAAACCATGCAAAGGGCTTGCTGCGAGTTGAAGTGCGCTTACACTCTATGGAACTAAAAAGGCGCCGATTGAATAGGGGCAGCGATTGGAAGAATGTGGAAATACCGTTTGAAATAGTGAAGGAGCGCGTAATGAACATGAAACTAAATCAAAAATTCAGACTAAGCTCAAATGAAGTTAGTGACCTGCCCCCTCGCCTGTCGCTCGTTTATAGTGCCTGGACAAACGGACAGGACGTAAGAACAATCATTCCAAGGTCCAGTTTTTACCGCTATCGCTCCGAACTGTTGGAACACGGTGTCGACATTTCTGCGCCACCCCCCGAACCGGGTCAGGTTATTCCAATGCTGCGTTATCTAACTGCTGAGCACATTGCCGAGATTCCAAGCAACTTGAAAAGCAATGGTTTGTATTTCGAGAGTAGAATGGCCGCTTATTTGAATATAAGTCATGCCACAAGCACTAAAAGGGAGATGTAATGAGTAGGCACGGTATTACTCTAAACATGGACATGTCCAACATGATGAGCATTGTTGGAACAACCCAATCTATTTTGGGTGGGCAAGATGAAGACTATGTAACTAGGATAGATATAGTTTTGCCGATTGAATTTGAGTTACCGGTCGGAGCTTATCGTCAAACATTTGAGGATACGATAGTCGAAGTGGTAATAACCACCATAACCAAAAAAGAAGATGACCCCATCTACAGTGCTGCGAAAGACATTAGTTTTGGAGCATCTGGGTCAGGTCTTGACACGATACCATTTGAGGCTTTTACGGATAATAGGGGTAAATATCCAGCTGTATTGATAACTGAAATATTCCATAAACGAATTGCATCTTGGACTGATAAACACAGTAAGACCGGCATGAAAATGGATTTCGATTATGAAGAAATTCAAATAACGGGGATGCCGGACAATAAAGAAAAAATAAAGGCGCTCATGGTATTAAATCGCCTAATAAAGGCAGAGAAATGGAAAGATGCAAGGGCAATAACCTATGAGGATGTGACTGTTTTTCTAGAGAGTTATTTTAGAAAAGGAATCAATAAGCCACTAATTCTAAAGATAAACTCCCTAATGTCAAAAAGCGCCTACAAAGACGCTGTATATGATTATGTGTTACCAAATATTGAAGAATCTGGCGCAAAAAAATCTTTGCTGAAATTTGAAGAGTCTCACACTGATAAAAGCATAGAGGAGGAAAAGGACCTTTTAAAAATAGTAGAGGAAGTAATTGACACTGTACTAAGGCACTACATTGAATCTCGTCACTGGATTCAACCATTTTGGGATGGACAAAGAACCGTAAAACACAATGATAAAAGAATCGTTGTGCCAAGGACACCAAAGGGGGAGACCAAAATACAGCCTACCCTTCACGTAATTTTTGATATGGCATTGTCTCCCTTAGGTATACAAGTAATACGTGAAAGTGATGAAGGCGTCGGCACATTAGATTTTAGGTTTTCGCACACGAGCAAAAATGGAATCCCATTGGCGGTCGGCATTGAATTCAAATTAGCGCATCACAAAAAGATAAAAAGAGGAATATGTAGGCAGTTGCCCGCATACTTAAAAGCAATTAGATCAACGAGTGGTATCTTCGTTGTGATGTGGTTTAAAGATGGGAAATATTTCCGAGACCCAAAACATTTTGAAAAAGATGGTTTGGCAAAGTGGCTTTCAGAACAAGCGAAGATTGTATCTAGTCAACAAGGATTGAGAATTTCTTCTGAACTTCTAGACGCATCAATCAAGCCAAGTGCCTCAAATCTCTAAAGCCTGGGAAACGCTAACAGTAGAAATCGGCCCTGACGTTATTTTCACAAAATGTGCAGTGTTTTGTAATACTGCACATTAGTCCCAAATTGAGACTAATAAGGGAAAATTCATGACACAGATCGTCATCTCATTTGCGATTATCTTTCTACTCATCATTTATCCAATAATGCTAGCAGCGCGATTGGTCGGAGCAGGTAAGACTGGAGTCGGATCAGTTATTTTCTCACTATTTTTGTTGGTAATCGCCGGAGTCCTAATAAGACTATTTTTAACTAATGATCTAGCTGTCGGGTTAATCACTATTCCGGTTGGTTCAATTATCTATTCTTATGCTTTAGACACTACGATCCTCCGTGGCTTTGCAATAAGCATTCTTGCAGCCTTGATTGTTGTAATCGCTCTTATCGCTCTTTCGGGGATATTTACAGTCTTTGGAACGTAACCAAGTTAGCGTTGTGCTTGCGCGGGCAGTGTCTCACCACGCCGCGCGCGTTGCGCAGTTGAATCTGTCAGGAGTAACTAAATAATGAACATTGAGAGCTATTTAATTGAAGTGGATCACGCATTAAGCGAAAAATGGGAAGAAGACAGAAAAAAGCACTCCTTCACAGATGAAGATTCGAACATTGCAGTCGTCCTCTACACGACATTGTTATTCAGGCTCTAAATGTAGCCGCAAACACATACAATTCCAAACTTCTAAAAATCTATAAACAAATATTGCCGTCTGGGGTATCTTTGCTGTTGTTGCTCGTGAATCTCTTCTTCTGATTTATGTCTGCCCATCTTAGAGTCCTGTCTCAGTAAAAACAGGACTTTACTGCCAAAAATGGCAATCTGCTGGAGTGCTACAGTCTGAAACAAAGACTAATTGGCCAGCTTTACATTTTAATTAATTAGTTGATTAAGTTCGTCCTCAATTAATGCTATAGGAGAGGCGATAGCATTGACGTATTGAAAGTTATTGTCACGTTTTCCATCGATATTCAGCTGCAATCCACAAGCTTCACTTTGAACTGAGTTTACTTTGAATTCATCCGACTCACTATCCCACTTTAAATATGGAGCGCCCGAGGAACCAAAACAGAAATAGCCTTTAATTAAATACCGACTTCCTTCAGAAAGATATTGTCCTGCTATTGGATCCATGAAAAGACTAAATTGATCGAGTAAGACCTTCAATTTTGGCGATACTGAGCATCCTTCCAGCCTCACTTGTTGGCGCGCTCTGAACGCAATAATAATTTTCCTCGGTATCATCACAATACTGGTAATCAGGGTTTGCGATTTGAAGCAAATCAATTGCACTGGAGGGGCATTCACAATCCTATATATTGCCAAATCATGCTCATAAAAAGCACTAACTAGTTCGAGTTCCAATGTGAAGTTGTACCTATTGAATTGTGGCTCAGGCAAAACATTGTGCGGAGTAAAAGAATTGGTCACAGTTTGGTCGTTATAAAAGAAATTTGTACTAAATTGGCACACTAAGAGGGTCTTACAAAATCCCTTCGTCAATAGGGTCTGCAATCTTGAGTCATACCTATGTGTCCCAAGAATTTTCAGTACTCCGTTCATATAGCAAGTTGAGGGCTTGCAGAAAAGTAACGTTTATTCGTCTGCTGGTTTAGCTGATAGCTCGCATCAAACTGTGCTTGCTCAACAGGGGTAAGTAACGGTCTCAACACATTTAGGAATTCGTTGTTAGTTAGTGTGTAAAGGGGAAGTAATGAAGTGCGTAAATGATGAGCTACAGATACAACTATTCCATTACCAACATGAAAGCCTAAGATGTGACCAGCATATGCTGTCTGCGCTGTGTCACCGTGATTAAAAGCAGGTTTGAGTCTAAAAAGTGGGGTAGTTAATTCGTTAATCAGCGATTGTTTTTGCTGCAGCATTGTTACTTCTCCTATCTTTTGTCCTTGAAAGCAACGAATGAAGATGTAAGTTTACGCAATATATGCTTCACAACGTGAACTAAACTCATTAATATGTTATTTGACATTTATATGTCTTTTATTTATATTTCATAACAAAGTATAGCTTCAGGAGTACAACCGTGAAAGCGTCTGACTTAAAAGCCATTTGGGAAGCCCCAGATAATACACGATTAATGAAGAAGCAAACCTCTGTTCGGCTTGCTACTCACATCGGCGCGAAGATTGATGCAATCTGTCACTTATTTCCAGCCAAGTCCAAATCTCAAGTAATAAATGATCTCTCAGCTGCAGCTCTTGTTGAGTTTGAGAATGGTTTTGCAGTTCAGCCAGGTAAGGAAAAAGATAGGGAACAGACCTACGATATTGATGAGCATACTGGAGAACCACGCGAAGTAATCATGGAGCCAGACATTGGCAAAAGGACTAGGAATACCCTGGGTAAGACTAATGAGTTTCTTCTCAAGCATGAGAAAGAAATTGGAAACGAAAAAACCTCAGTTGTTTCACACAGTACGTTGGAGAGAGGTTGGTGAGAAATGAACTGGGTAACTATCAAAAAACTCTGCTGAATTAACTGGCTACACAGTCGAAGCCATCTATCAGAAAAAGAAAAAGGGTGTGTGGGCTGAAAACCTCCACTGGCGAAAAGCTCCGGATAACCGAATCGTATTTAACACAAAGGCAATCGACGAATGGCTAAGCGGTACACGGGCGTAAGGGCACGCGGAAACAGTATCCAGGTTGATCTACCGATCAATGGTCAACGTGCCAGGTTTTCAATTCCGTGTTCCCCCTACTTCGCAAGGATTGGAATACGCATCCAACGTGAGAGCTGCCGCACTACTGGATGTCTCAAAGGGAACATTCAAGGCAAGTAAGTATTTCCCAGATTCAAAATCATCGTTTGTTAAGAACTCTCAAATACCCACAGTTAAGGTAGCCCTCAAAACATTTCTTAAAGACTCAGAAAGAGCATTAAGCCCGAGCACATACCGAGACTACGAAAGCGCCATTAATTTTCACTTGATACCCACTTTTGGTGAAAAAGAGTTGGATGAAGTTACGCCAACAGACATACGGAACTGGTACAACAACCTGGATATATCCTCCAAGCGAATAAACAATATTCTTATTCCACTTAGAAAAGTATTTGCTGAGGCCTACTACAACGAATTGCTCGACGATAATCCACTGGACAGGATCAAGCACCTGCCTCACAGATCGCAGGCACCTGACCCATTCACCCTGGATGAGGTTGACCATCATTCTCAACCACTGCCCTCCCCTTACACGCGAGCTGTTCCAGTTTGCTTTCTGGACTGGCCTAAGAACCTCTGAGCTTATCGCGCTGGAATGGGGGGACGTCGACCTCCCTAATACAACAGGCCTACATTTGCAAGGCGGAAGTACGTGGCACACTCAAACAACCTAAGACGTACTCTGGGCGACGCACCATTGCCCTCCTGCCGCTCGCTCTTGCGGCCTTAGAAAGTGTTTTACGGTTAATCCCTAAGCACGGGCACCCGCGTGTTCATAAACCCCAAGACAAACGCCCCCTGGACATCTGACGGGCAGATTCGCAAGACAGCGTGGGCGCCGGCACTCGACGCCGCCGGCATCGAGTACCGACGCCCGTACCAAACGCGCCACACCTATGCCTCTCAACTGCTGTCCCTTCGGCGCTGATCCCATGTGGGTCGCTCAACAGATGGGGCATCGTGATTGGGGCATGATTCGGCGTGTTTACGGACGCTGGATCAAGGAAACCAGACCTGATATCACCCGAAATATTGAGTCAAAACTGGCACAGATCGGGCACATGGTGGCGTAAGTGATTGTTTTTAAAGGTTCTGCTGCGGGTTCGATTCCCGCCGCCTCCACCATCTTAAAGCCCCGGCGTCAGGCCGGAGTTTTTCTTTTCCGAGAATTTTAATCTGGCACTTGACTCTGACCCCAACATTACGACCCAATACACGTAAATCGTGGTCAGAACCCTTTTCCAGTTCGCACTAATTGCCAGGCTATCAACCTCCCAATGAGTGTGAAACAATTGCAGCTGTTGCATAACGCACTGTCCGTGAAATGTGGGTTATCTCAGTCCGCCCCCTGGAAACTCACACGCTGACCTTCAAATAAGAATACGCACGGAGAAAAAATGAAACTTACAAAAACCGGTGTGGCAATGCTGATACTTCTGTGCATTCTTCCCTCAGCCTGCCAGGTGGAAATGGATTTGGAAAAGGAGCGCGGTCTGTCGTTCTCGGTCACGTTCGAACCGTCACTGACCCAGGAGGAGCAGGATGGCCGCCTGCTGCTTTTGTTGGCAACCCATGACAGTAATGAGCCACGCTTCCTTGTCGATAACTCGGCTGACACACAGCTCATTTTTGGACTCAACGTTGAAGGCTGGCAGCACGACTCCGCGGTCATCATAGACCAACAAGCCGTTGGCTTCCCGCTGGCGGACTTATCTGAAGTACCAGCCGGCACCTACTATGCGCAGGCACTGCTGAATCGTTACAAGGATTACCACCTCGGCAATGGCAAGGTGGTGAGTCTTCCACCTGACCGTGGCGAGGGCCAGGTATGGAACCGCAAACCGGGTAATTTCTACTCTAAACCAATACAGGTCGTCATCGATGAAGAGGGTTCCGCTTCCTTTGACCTGGTTCTCGACCAGGTTATTCCTGAAATCGAACCACCGGAAGATACTGAGTTCGTCAAGCATATCCGCATGCGCAGCGAACTGTTGTCCGAGTTCTGGGGTGAAGACGTCTACCTCGGCGCGCATGTACTCCTGCCGAAAGGATTCGCTGAACACACTGCCGCCCGCTACCCCTTGATGATCTTCCATGGCCATTTTCCAAGCGACATCGGTGACTTCCGCACCCAGCCACCTGATCCAGACCTCGAACCGGATTTCAGCGAACGTTTTGGTGTCAGTGGTTATAACATCATCCAACAGCAAGAGGCCTATGATTTCTACCAGACCTGGATCAGCGATGACTTCCCGCGTTATATCGTCATCGAGATACAACATCCCACGCCTTATTACGATGACTCCTACGCCGTTAATTCGGCCAGCCAGGGACCCTATGGTGATGCGATCACCTACGAGTTGATTCCATATATCGAGGAACAGTTTCGGGGTATCGGCGAAGGCTGGGCGCGTTTTACCTATGGTGGCTCGACCGGTGGCTGGGAAGCCATGGCGGTACAGGTTTTCTATCCCGATGAGTACAACGGCGCATTCATTGGCTGCCCTGATCCAATCGACTTCCGTGCCTACGTGACGGTTAACATTTACGAGGATGCAAATGCCTACTGGTACGACAGCCAGTTCCAGGAGTTGCCACGTCCCGGTGGCCGTGACTACCTGGGTCACATCACTGCAAGTATGTACGATTACAACCGCCTCGAAGCCGTGCTCGGTGACAAGAGCCGTTCAGGGAGCCAGTTTGATATCTGGGAAGCGACTTTCTCACCGATGGGCGAGGATGGTTACCCCGAGCGAATCTGGGATAAGCAGACCGGCGAGATCAACCACGAGGTCGCCGGGTACTGGAAGGAGAATTTTGATCTTCGGCACATTCTTGAACGGGACTGGGCCACGCTGGGGCCGAAGCTCAAAGGCAAACTGCATATCTATGTCGGCGATATGGATAATTACTACCTGAATAACGCCGTCTACCTCGCCGAGGAGTTCCTGGAAAGCACCACCGACCCATACTACGGCGGTGAGGTGGACTATGGTGACCGGGCCGAGCACTGCTGGAACGGTGACCATGAGAATGGCAATCACATTTCCCGGTTGCGCTACAACACGATGTACCTGCCCAAGATTCTCAGGCGTATCGAGGCAACAGCGCCCGAGGGTGCCGATCTAACGAGTTGGCGCTACTGACAACAGAAAGAGGAATCGAGGGACAAAAAAATGGAGTATCTAAAATGAAGTTATCATCTATCGTAATTATCATGGTTGGGTTTGCCATCGCAGGCAATGGATTCTCTCAAGAGAGTAATCCGGAACAAGCTGCAGATAGCCTTGAATCGAAAATCATACAGTTGCCTGATCCAAGTTTTAAAAGTGATATATCCATTGAAGAGGCCTTAAATGCAAGACGATCTGTCAGGGCTTATTCTGCTGAACCCTTGACTATCACAGAGATCTCTCAAATGCTCTGGGCAGCCCAGGGCATCACCAGGAAAAAGGACACCCCTTCCAGCAAATGGAACGAAAAATACGAGTGGCAGGGCGGAAATCGGACTGCTCCATCGGCCGGAGGCCTCTACCCCATGGAACTCTACCTGCTGGCCGGAAATGTTGAAGGACTGGACCAGGGTGTCTATAAATACATTGTTAAAAATCATTCACTTTTGAAAGTAATGGATGGTGACAAAAGAGCTGATGTACGCGAAGTGTCTCTGAAACAGAAACCAATTACAGAAGGCGCGGCGGTCATTGTTATGGCAGCTGTGTACGAACGTACATCGATTAAGTATGGTCCCCGGTCTGAAAAATACATTTTCACCGAGGTTGGTCATATTGGACAAAACATATACCTGCAGGGGGCTTCACTTGGCATTGGTACAGTGATGATTGGAGCTTACAAAGATGATGATCTGAAAAGAGTACTCAATCTTCCTGATGACGAAAAACCTATGGCGGTCATGCCGATCGGCAAAACGCTGAAAGAGTAATATTTGGAGATAAAGGGGTCAGAGTCCTTTTACACTCCAGGAAAGTGGTCGAGATTAGCCAGTAAATTGGATCCGACCCCTTTTTGAGTACTCAAAAAAATAGATGCGATAAAGGTCTCTGACCCCTTTATCGCGAGAAACCCGAGTAAAGCGAGGGTGAAGCACAGGGATGTGCGGAACAATCCCGCCGCCTCCACCAAATACTAAAAGACTACCCTCGCAAGTGACGTCAGCACACTTACTGATCCAATGACAACATCTCGCCGTTTTCATCCCAAGCACGAACCGGACCGCTTTCCTTGCCATCTGTGTAGGGGGCTTCCACTCGTAATTGTCCGTTCTCGTACCACATGCGAACCAAGCCATCCGTCTTGCCATCTTTGTAAGTGACTTCCATTTGTGGTTGGCCGCTCTCATACCAGGAGCGATTCAAGTCAACTTTCTCACCGTCCTTGTATGTGGTTTCCAATTTGAGTTGGCCGCTCTCATACCAAGTTCGAAAAAGGCCTTCTTCCTTACCTACTTTGTATGTCGTTTCCTTTTTTAATTGTCCGCTTTCAAACCATGAGCGAACCAAACCATCTTCCTTGCCATCTTTGTACGTGGCTTCCTTTTGCACCTGTCCGTTCTCATACCAGGAGCGAACCAAACCATCTTTCTTGCCATTCTTATATGTGATTGAGCTTTTCAATTCCCCATTTTCAAATCGGGACTCCGCCACTCCTGAAAATGGCCTGGACTCATCTTCAATATATACAAGCCCGTCGCGAGCCTGAAGCAAGCCGTAATCTACCGGCCCTTCTTCGCCGCAACCCAAGAGAATGAAGGTAAGGCTCAGTAATATGACAAATATTTTCATGGTCAAACTCCGTTCATTAATTGCTCAGCCCATAGTTGAAGACACAAGGCAGAAAAAACTGCCGCGATGGGCAGTTATGTATGTTCCGTAACCCGGACGCCCATTCTTGCTGGCCCAGCGGCTTGGATCAACAGGGTTGAATCAATTCATCCTTGTATTACCTTGCATTGTATCCCGTTTTTGGCTGACAGGCCCGATTTCAAATCGAAAACAGGTTGGCAATATAGATATATATTGACAGGTTTGGCGGTACACTTATTGTTGTCTTCCGGAGGCTCTTTTTGGAGAAGTTTCATCAACAAGAATGTTACACTCGCTACGGCAACGGTCTGGGTGCATTATGTATTTAAAACACTTCAATCTGTCTGAATGGCCGTTCTCGATAACGCCGGATCCACGTTTCCTCTACATGAGCCAGCGTCACCGGGAAGCGTTGGCGCACCTGTTATATGGTCTTGGAGAAGGTGGTGGCTTTGTTCAACTCACCGGTGAAGTGGGAACCGGCAAAACCACCATGAGCCGGTGTCTGCTGGAGAAAGTGCCGGACAATGTTGATCTGGCCCTGGTGCTGAATCCCAAGGTGACATCGATAGAATTGATTGCCACCGTGTGCGATGAGCTAGGCATCGAATACCAGGAGAAAGATGCCAGCATTAAAATGCTCACCGATATACTGAATCACTATCTGCTGGAGGCACACGCCAAGGGCCGACGTACGGTGTTGGTCATTGACGAAGCCCAGAACCTGAGCGCCGACGTCCTCGAACAGGTCCGCCTGCTGACCAACCTTGAGACTTCTACGAAGAAACTGCTACAGATTATCCTGATCGGGCAACCGGAGCTCCGTACCCTGTTGCAACGTGAAGACATGCGCCAGCTGGCCCAGCGGGTAACAGCCCGTTATCGCCTTGAACCTCTCACCCGGGAAGAGACCGGGGCCTATATCAAGCACCGCTTGCATGTCTGTGGCACCACCAGGCCAATTTTCAGCAAATCGGCGGTAGACCGGATTTATAAACTATCCGGTGGAATCCCCCGCCTGATTAACGTGTTGTGCGACCGCGCCTTGCTCGGTGCCTACACCGAAGACAAGTTACGAATCGACAAGAAAATTGTCCGGTTTGCAGCGAATGAAGTGCTGGCTGACGAATTGCAACAATCCCGCACCTGGCCCAGCCCCAGGTTGTTAGTCGGCAGCGTGATTATGCTGATTCTCGTTAGTATTGTCCTTTACGTACTTTGGCAACGTCTTGAATTTGGACAAATACTGGACCAAGAGACGGTTCAGACGTCCCCCGAGATGTCCACAGACGATACTTCTGTTGACAAACGGTCGCCCCAGGCCTCTATAGCACTACCCTCAAACGCTTCACCGGAAGTAACGACCCAGAGCAGTATGGAGACCCCGTCAGATTCGCTAGCGGAAGTAATGCTGACGGCGGATAAATCCTGGTCACTTGCAGCCTGGACGGAGTTGTTTGCCAGGTGGTCTGTCAAACTGCCCGCAGCCGTCGAGCCCGAATATTGTGTTTTTGCCAATGACATGGGCTTGCACTGCCTGGGTGAACGAGGTTCCTGGGGGCTGTTGCGCCAATACAACCGACCGGTAATCCTGGGGCTGAGGGCCGACGATGGCCAATCTGTTCCGGTGGTTTTGCAACACCTGGACGACAGGGTAGCGGAATTGATTATGGGCCATGAGTTATACCGCTTGCCTATCGGCGAAGTGGATCGCTACTGGTTCGGTGATTTCACATTATTACTACAGTCACCTCCCAACGGACACTTGTTATTTAGGGCGGGAGATCGAAATCCGGATGTTATCTGGCTACGTCAGCTACTGGAGATTGCCCAGCGCGTGGAACTGCCTACCAATGATCCGCAGTACTTCGACACCGCTTTACTCGATCAGGTAATGAATTTTCAGCGCAGCCACGGTCTGACACCCGATGGTGTGGTGGGCAGACAAACACTGATTCAACTTAATACCTATACCGACAGGAATATCCCCCTGCTGTCGGTTGAGTCCTCCTGAGTAATCTGGTGCATTAGCCATGTCCTATATCCTCGAGGCACTTAAAAAAGCGGATCAGGAACACGAACTTGGTGCTGTACCTGACCTTGCAACACCCCATGAGGCCGAGCGTTCTCAATCCCGCTCATATCGATGGTCCTGGATTATTGTGACCTTGCTAAGCGTGAATGCTGTATTGGTTTTTATGTTGCTGAAAGACGAGAATCCAGAGGATGTACAAGTACCCGTCACAGCGCAATTCCCGCTCGAACAGCGGGCAGCCCCGATAAATGATCAGCCGGCACAGCCTGCTCAACAAACCTCCGAAGCCCTGATTAGCGAAGCGCCAACTCCGGAAAAGCCAATGCCACCGATAAACGAGCCGAAGCTCTCTGGCGGCGAGGTGGTGGTGTTATCAGAACCTCCTTATATGCAGGATTCCAAGGCGTCAATATTGCCAGAGGAAGACTCAGGTATACGGATAGATGTCATGACGACCGCAAACGAGAATTCGCAATTGCAAAATTGGTATGAGCTGCCTCAGGAAATTCGTAACGAACTTGACTTACCGCGCCCCGATATTCATGTGTACTCGGAAGAGCCTCAAGAACGCTACATCCTGGTCAACCTGGAAAAATTTCGCGAGGGTGAAAAACTGGCAAGCGGACTGGTGTTGGAAGAAATTTTGCCGGATGGCATGGTAATGTCCTACCAGGGCGAGCGTTTTCGGGTCAATAAGTAGACGCTTCTCGCGAGCAGTTGATCTTCAGGCCTGCAGATCAGAAAGTTCCCAAAAACACCATCGGATGAACGATCTCATCGATTCGGCTACCTGCCACCAGGAAGAATGGAAACCGACGACCAAATCCAGCGGGATCAGGGGTATTCACGAATTATCGGGATGGGACGATACGCGTATTAGGAATAATTGATCTAAGTCAGGAATAAATTGATATAAGTCAAGTCCGGTAACAGGTGCCTTTGATACGCTGCATCTGTTTGATGCGCATGCTCTATGGAGAAACAATACTGTTGCTTGGGCGTTGATAACGGTGGTACAGCTTGACAGACGATCAAGGTGTTCTCTATTGATAATAACGAGGGATAGGTATTATGAGTTCGAAACTATCGAGTTTTAGGAAATTACTGATGGTCTTCGGCTTGCTCGTCTCGATCGTCCTTTTGGGCGGTTGCGAGGGTGATGACGGAGCAACTGGACCTGCAGGTCCGCAAGGTCCTCAGGGTGTTGAAGGCCCTCAAGGCCCCCAAGGTGACCCAGGTGCTGATGGTGCTGATGGTGCTGATGGTGCTGACGGCGCAGACGGCGCTGACTACAATCCGGTGGCTGCCGTTGAGCCAGAATCCTGCATAGTCTGTCACTCCGACGCAGGCGAGGCAGGACACCAGGCAGATTACGATGATTACCTGAGTGGTCTGAATGCCAGTGAGCTGGCGTTGGAAATCCTCGGAATTGACAGCGTAGCTGCTGGAGGCGGTCTCTTTAACGTCACCATGACAGTTAAAATCATGAAAAATGGCATGCCATTTATCGACGCAGCTGGTCTGCCGTCCCTGGACCAAAAACGGTTCTATGTTAACGGCTACGATTCCGTAGAGGGCACGTATCCCGGTTCGTTAAACAAGGGATTGAATGATTCGATGACACCTGCAGGTGCTGGCGTATACGAAATAATGGAAGCAGGGGTTAGCTTTGCGCCTGAAGATGGGAACACCCAGGCTTATGGCTATATTGCCCAGGGCCCTATCCACACTGAACCAGCCGGCCATGTCCATCTTTACTCAAACGTAGCCAGTGCAGGTAAGATCTTTGGTGTTGTTCCTGAGTATCAATCTCTCGCCAATGCCGAAGGTTGTACGAACTGTCACGGTGCGCCGTATGCGAAGCACGGTTACAGGGAAGCAGTCGTTTCGAACCTGGGCGATTTTGCCTCTTGTATGGCTTGCCACTACTCTGACAGGACTGGCGGTCATTTTGAATGGCAGCAGATGGTCGATGACCCAGTAGCCTGGGGCAATGGCGATGATGCCGACATTCCTGCGTATGCTTATACGGCCAACACGATGAACGATACGCATATGTCGCACGCCATGGAATTCCCCTATCCGCAGAGCATGGCCAACTGTGTCACTTGCCACGAAGGCAAAATGGCCGCGGTGACGGACGGTGCGAATTTTACGGCGGTAACATGTAAGAGTTGTCACCCGGTTCAGTCAACGCCTGAAGAGTATGTACAGTCCAAGCGGGCTCCTGCGCTGGAAGATATCTGGGCAGGCGGTCACAATATCGATTTGAACTGCGCAGGCTGTCATGGAGCGGGTATTGGTGGAACCTTCGCCGATATACATAACGGCTATGACGAAGCAATCTATGACGCCACCGGCGCCCGATATGCAGACCTCTATACAGCCGACATTACCGGTCTTTCCATGGCGGATGGCAAAGTTGATATCAAGTTCACGGCCAACACAGCCCTTATGACTGAGCCTCAGGTACTGGTTTCATTCTACGGATATGATACCAAGCAGTTTATCGTTTCCAGCCACAGCAGGGATGCCGACCGGAACCGGTTGGGAGAATATACGATCGGTGGAAGCAGTCCGTATTTTGCCGAAGAGGCCGATAGCGCACAGGGTGACTGGCATGTCACCTATGATACGACTGCCCTTCCGGCGGATATCCAGGACATGCTCGCCAGCGGCGCCATCAGGAGACTGGAAGTATCCATACGACCGACTGTGGCAATTGATGGGGTTAACATGGATGACAGTGATCCACCCGAACCCGACCCTGTGGCCACCAATATGGTTTCTGCAACTCTGGATATGACCAGCAATATGGTCGATGACGACTTCTTCAAAGGCGCCAATGCCGTTGTGGACGTGGAAGGCTGTAATGCCTGTCACGATGCGTTGGGGACGACCTTCCACTCCGGTGACCGTGGCGGCGACATCACAGGTTGTAAGCATTGTCATTATCCGGGCAATGGTGGTAGCCACCTGGAAATGGCGTCACGCGAAATCGCAAGTTATGTCCATGCGATCCATACTTTCCAGGCATTTGATACGGATGAGATAGACTTTGGCGATAATGTAGAAGCCAAGAGATATAACCAGCATATCGGTCATACCCTCCCCACCTTCACCGCCAAGGCCTGTGAAGCCTGTCATTTGCCAGGCACTTACGAGTCCTCGGACCAGTCCGAATCGTTGCCTCACATTTTGTCAGATGCGTTTATCAATGAGGCAGGCGTGGATGGTGCAGATACATGGATGAGGGACATCGGTTATGTACCTAGCGTTGTTACCGGTCCCGGCGCGAGAGCTTGTGGTGGTTGTCACAGAGCTGACATTATCTCCGCAGATGATGCTGGTGTACTGGCGGCATTCGACGCGCATACCAGCGTAAACGGTTATCGGATTGAAGATGAAGATGGCGTTTATGAAGATATAGTTGAGAAAATCATGAGCATGTTTGAGTAGAGCTTTTTTCGAGGTGGGCCTCTGGCCCACCTCACTTCTACAAAGACAAAGCGTTTATAAAAAAACCGGGCTTTGCCCGGTTTTTTTATGCCTGGAATAAATGGCTTTGGGGTGGGATTAGTGACTGTTGCCCAGCGGACTTTAGTTCCTGAAGATAAACCGGGTTACGATACAAAGTGCTTCCTGGATATGGACTTTTGGTCTGCCGAACCCGCCACCGGGGTGTACTTGCAACGAGTCCTGGCAGCCAATACCCACTCTGGCTCCCCACCCCCGATAACACGGTGGGTCAGCGTTGAGGGCAGCCCAAAAAGTTAAGACCTGGAATCTAGTAAATTCTACGGGTCACTCAAATGGAATGGTGATCTGCCCTGAGAACTCATTTCCTGTTTGTTGAAGCCCCAGTAGTATAAGTGCATTCAACACTGATTGAGGTGCATCAGGGCTTGGCTGAAGACTCAAATTAGCCTGGCAGCTCTTTATTGCGCACTCAAACGAACCGTCACCCGGCAACAAGGGCTGCGTATTCGTTATGACCCCTTTTATGACATCATCCTGACCAGAAAACTGTATGACTGGCGAGCCGATTTGCCAATATTGAGAGTTAATCTGCAATTCTGCGTTTTGCCAATCGAGCCGCCCTTCCATTTGGCTGGGAAAGGACATGTCTGCCGGAAACTGCAGGGTTTCAATATCGAGTACCAAATCCCCCCGCGCCTTCACACCTTGCAAAAGAACTGCTGCACCAAAAGACTTGCTGGAGGCTTGCCAGTGCAGTTCATGTAACTCTATCTTTCGTGAAAACAAGCCCATGCCCACGCTTCCACGATTAACGGGCGTCCATTGTTCACTAAAGTCCGCCTTGAGGGCTCCCATGAGTAGCGCTAGCGGCCGGACTGACCAATTCAGATTTCGAACGGGCAGCGTTTTACCGGAAAACAGTATCTTTGTGACACCACCTCGCCATAAAGAACCACTGATACCGATGAATTGAAACTTGCCTGAACGTTCCGGAACAACCAACTGCGCTGGCAGGTGGGCCAGTAAACTGAAGCCAAATACCACGCAACCGCTAATGATCAACCACCGTTTTTGCATAATGCCTACAAATGTTTAGCCACGAAAATGAATGGGATTGAATCCCGGTAGGGATCGAGTACTTGATTAACGAGCAAGCACCAGTTGCACTTCAAGAAGATTCGAACTGCGATCCACCTGGATATCCACCCGTTGCGCCCTGACTCCCTGGTGTTGCAGGTTGCTTAGCCATTGCATTACCTGTGCGTAAGAAGCCCCCTCAAGATTAACCTGGATCTGATCGTTGCCGCTGGGTTGAAGACGTTTGAGGGCACTGCGCAAATTCTCTTTCTGGGCGCTGCTTTCAACCAACGTCAACAAAGGCCCGGATCCTGCCATTCCGTGGGTCGCTGATAGGGAGGCCTTGAGATCGGCGGCCTGTTGCTGCATGACAGAAAAGGCTTCCTGGGCGGAGCGCAGTCTCTGTTCAGCACTGTCGCGGCCGGAGTACACAGGATCAATAATCAACAGGTATAACAATAGCAAGCCGATAACGACGGAGCTATAGCGCAGTATTCGCTGTTCCCTGGTTTGTAAACTGTGCCAGCGATCCTTAATAGAATTAATTAGTTCCATCAGCCTGCACTCCGTGGCTCTTGCGGGTTTGCGGTTCTGATGACCAGGTTGCTGCGTGCACTGTCGGCATCGGTGCCAGCATCGAGCAATGCGGCGTAAAGGCCTTGTTGTTCTATCTGTTGGCGCAGGTTATCCAGTTGTTGCAAACTGGTTCCCTGCAGGGCCAATGTCAGGGCGCCATCTCTGTATTGAATACTTTGCACGGTGACCGGCTGCTGGCTGATGGTGGCGGAAACCCGGTTGAGCAATGGCAAAAATTCCGCGCCGCCAGCGCTGCCATTGTCTAACTGCCGCCAGGCAATCAACATCTGGGTCTGTGGATCTCTGATCTGTTTCGTCTCAGGCAGCGCTTCCCTGGCCAAATCGATCATCGATGCTTGTAACTGGTCGTTTTCACGGTTGAAGCGAATTGTCTCAAGCCCGGTTTCCAGCAACCCCATGCTAATGGCAACAACAGCTAACAGGGCCGCCATCGCCCAGGGGCGCCAGTTCCAGCCATCCTGCTGTATTACTTTGAATTCGTCCTGCAATAAATTCAGCGACGCATTCGCAGCACCGGCAGCAAGGTGCTGCAATGGATCGGCAATCAACTGCTCGTTGATTTGCCAGTTATCGGGCAGTGCAACTGTGGTTGCATCGGCCGACCTGATCCATAGTACCGACTTGACGGAGCTGTCACTTTCCAGGTCCTGGTCGGTGTTCAATAATAAAGGCAACCGGGACAAAGGGGCCGAGAATCCCGTACCATCCGGGCAACGCACTATGGCCCGTTCACCGCCAAGCAGAATCTGCCAGGCATCGGGACTTCCCCGGAGCATCGTGTAATCCGGCAGCACGCTGTGGGGAGTAATGCCCGCTTCAGTAAATACCTGCAGCAAGTCGCGCAATTGCTGTTTCCGGGTAATGGCAACCAGGGTTTCACCCTGGGCGTTTTCGGGGCCGACGAGCCAGGTGCTCCAGTGCCACATCAGAGGCGATGCTGTCTTCCAACATAAAAGGTAATGCCTTTAATGCCTGACTACGACGTTTTCTTGGTAGGTTGACAGTCGTTGTCAGTACATCTTCACCGGGTATCAGAACAATCCATCGACAATCAACGGGTGGCTGTTGCAGTAACAGGGAGAGTTCCCCGGTTTCGACATTCAATGTATCGGGGGTTGCCTCGCCCGGCAGACGCACCCATTGTGCGACACAGTCGATGACCTTGTGTCCGTCGTCATCGGGACTGCTGATCGGTGGGATAAGTTGTACTATCAATGTATCCGTCATGATCTCTCGTTCTGGTAGCTTGATTCGAGGTTGCTGTCAGTTTGAGCCAGAATCCGTCCGAGAGGGACCAACCGGCGTTGTAATACGGTTATGTTCCCCCTGTTTGCCGGAATAACACAGATTGTAATGTTAATGGTGTATTACCCAACATGACATCTGCAGTAAGTAGAAAATATTGACTACTCACGGTCAAGTGTTCCTCACTGATTTCTTTTCCTGCAAAAACCTTGTCTTCCACAAAAGAATCAATGTCCTGATAGGGTCTGGCAGTGCGAAGTCCAATGATTCCTTCTATTTCAGGCGGGGTGAGATCGTTAGTCAAGCTCTGAAGCAACTGGGGTGAAGCGGTATTGACGTTAATATTACTGTTCCCCGGTAACGCACTTATGTAAAACGTAAGGCGTTGTAGTCTTGGACACTTACACCTCTGACAAGTAACAATTCGCTGGTATCGGCAAGAAGGCGGTTGGCAGTACGATAAGGAGGGTACATCAGGGTGTAACTTTCATCCTCCGCGCCATTGTCACGCACCTCTGTATCGCTATCTATCCAGTCTTGCAGGCCGGGATGAAGCCAGGATCAACATTGATGGACTGGCACAGTCGGATAAAGCGTTCTGCCTGTAATGGATCGAGCACTGAATTGAGATTAAAACGCCCCTGCAGGTCTTGAACTCTGCCAGTGATATACCCACCATCAATGGGCAACGGTGGCAATTCATAGGCCCAGTTCTCTTGTAAATGATCGTAATTGTTCGCTTGGGCATCTCTGGTAAGTTCGACACCAGCCCAATGTTCCGCGCCCAATGCGTACGCGATTGCCTGATCGCGGTGAATGATGTTGGCGGTGCGTTGGGTATCAAAATTCTGGCGGCCCATTATTGATGTGGCAATAATTGCGGCGATGGCCACCACCAGAACCGCTGTAATCAGGGCTACGCCGCGTTGCCCGTCTGGCAAGCGGGGTTGATTGCCGCTAAGCCCGAGCCCAACTGATGCAATATACGGGCTAGCCCGGCGTTGGCAACAAGCGGCGAATTTCACCCCAACCCTCCAGTTCAAGCGTTATTTCCACGGCGCGTATTGCGGTGTTACTCGATATGGGCCAATCCATGTGCCAAACATTATTCTGATCAAGAACGCGCATTTGCAGATCGGTTACGTTGCCTAAAAGGGATACTCTTAATGGCTGGTCTCCTTGTGTGCTATCCAGGTGGCGCCAGTGTGAGCGGACAAATTGTTCGTCCTGCAAGGAATAAGCGACGCGAGTCAGCTCGGTATAATCAAGTTTCAGGGATGAAAAATTACCACCGCGAGTAAAGGTCAACTCTCGTCCATTGTATAAAACGATCGCGGCTTGTTCATCACCATAAGCATCGCGGATGGCCCGTGAACTCAATTGCATGATATCCCGCTGAAAAAGTGTCAGGCTCATTTGCACTGCTTCCAGGTCTTTCATGGCGGCGTTGAAGTTCTCCTCGGCCTTGAGGCTGCTTTGCAGACCGCTATATGCGGCGCTCGCCATGATAGAGAAGACAGCGATAACGACCAGTAATTCCAGCAGGGTTATCCCTGATTGCCTGGGGGCCTGTCCGGGAATAGAAGCCGGTTGGAATTTGGCCCTGCAGGAGCCGAGGGCAGAGAACCTGTTCACGTTGGCCTACCCAGAAAGGTGATCAGGGAAGCTTTTTCTTCATCGTCCAGCGTGACACGAATCGTGACAAGCCGTAGCTCGGGAATACCGGTGCTCTGAACCTCGGTCTCCCAGTGCCAGGTTTGTCCTGCCATGGTTTCTGTACCAGTGGTGACGCCTGCCCGGGGCCATTCCTTGTTGATCGACAGCTCGGCAGCCCGGTTGCTGGCCACCCAATGAGCGATGGTCTTTTGTTTGAGAAAGCTCCCGGCATGTCCGGCCTGGGAGGTGGCGTGCAATGCTGCGGTCATACCAATAGCCAGTACGGCCAGCGCGACAATGAGTTCTATCAGGGTGAAGCCCGTATATGGCTTGTTTCTGGTGTTGCTGCTTGTCACCGTAGTGACTCCGTTTCCAATTCAAACACCCCCAGCGGGCTGGCGGATAATCGCCACTGCGTATCTTCTGCCGGATCTTTCAGGGTCCATCCGAACGGAGTAACCTCGCCGGTAGCAAATAACAGGATTTGTGGTTGCGGGTTGTCGCTGTCAGCAGATTCGGTCTCATCCGCCAGCCCATTGAACCACAGGGTTTGGTAAAGATTGTCAGGCAGTCTGTATTCGGACAGTATGGGGGTATCCGAAGGCCACCATTGTTGACCCCGCCAGTGTAAAACCTGGTAACTGTCGCCTCTTATTTCCACGCCCAGGTCCTGGTTAAATAACACTGCCTGTTGCCGGGCCGCTTCCAACACCTGATGAAAACGACGACTTTCCCTTTGCGGGGAAGGTTTACTGGGAGCAATTGACAAGCCAATCAGAGATGTCAGCACACCGATAATAACCAATACCACTAATAGCTCTATCAGCGTGAAGCCTGTTCCTTTGCGAAAAGCAAAGTGCTGGTGATTGCTCGTCTGCACAGGAATCCTTAACGGGTGTTCTCAATTAGCGTTCCAATTGCCGATATCGGCGTTTTTCCCTGTTCCTCCCTGCAGGCCATCAGCGCCCAGGGTGTACACATCCATATCGCCGTGCAATCCGGGGCTTAAATATAAATAAGGGTTTCCCCAGGGGTCATTGGCCAAACGTTCAACATACTTGGGAGTCAGGGCTTCGAGCCCCTCGTCAGTACTGGGATAGTTGAAATTGTCCAACTTATAGAGGTTGAGGGCACTCTCAAGCGCACGAATATCCGTTTTGACTTTTACCAATCGTGCAGTATCCGGGCGATCCATTACCTTGGGGGCAATAATCGCCGCCAGAATGCCGAGAATAACAACGACAACCATTACTTCGATAAGTGTAAATCCGTGGACTTTTTGTTTCATAGACGCGCCTTAAATTTCAATTCACTAATTGGTTCATGTCAAATATGGGCATCAGTATTGCCAGTACAATGACAAGGACAATGCCACCCATGGCGAGAATCATCAACGGCTCAAATAAACCCAGGGCCATGGCAGTCTTGGTTTCAAGTTCCTGCTCCTGGTTAATAGCTGCTCGCTCCATCATCTCCGGTAACTGACCGCTGACTTCACCATTGCGAATGAGTTCCAGTGTCAAGGGTGGAAACAGCCCCGTATTGGCCAATGATTGGCCAATGCCAGCACCTTCTTTTACCCGTTGGCCCGTTATATCGACCGCTTCAATCATAGCTTGATTGTGTATAACTTGCTTTACAATGTTCAACGATTCAATGGCATGCACACCGCTGCCCAACAAAATACTCATGGTCCGGGTGAAACGTGCAGTCTCGATACCTTTGATCAAGCCATTGACCACAGGGATGCGTAACTGAAACCGGTGCCAGCGTTTTTTCCAGAGAGGGTTCTTCAATAACATCCTTGTGGCCAGGACAATTGCGCCCAGCAGTAGCAGCAACAACAGACCGTAACTCTGTATGAAGTCACTGCTGGCAATCAGGCCACGGGTCAGACCAGGTAACTGTTGCCCTGTGCTTTCAAACACTTGCACCACTGTTGGCACAACATAGGTAAGCAGGGCTATGACCACTCCAATGGCCACTACGGTAAGTACTGCCGGATAAATGAGCGCCAGACTGGTTTTTTGTTGGACACGGTTACGTGCTTCCAGGTAATCGGACAGACGCTCCAAAACCTGGTCCAGTTTGCCAGCCTGTTCACCGGCAAATACCGTTGCCCGGTAAAGTTGTGAGAATGTCTGTGGGAATTCTCCCAGGCCAGTAGCCAGTGTGTGGCCTTCGAGCACTTTGGCACGAACGACCAACAAAACGCGATTTTGGGCGCGTTTGGTGCTTTGGCGGGCAACAGATTGCAGTGCTGATTCAACAGGAGTTCCAGCGGCGATAAGTGTCGCCAACTGGCGTGTTATCAACGTGAGTGCACTCGCACTAAGCCGATGTCCGCGGCGAAAGAAACCACTAAACGATATAAGATTTTTCGTGGCTTTTTCTTTGGCTGGCATCACTTCCAGGGGTAACCAGCCTTTGTTGCGAAGTTGTTGCCGTACCTGTCTTTCTGAATCACCTTCCAACACGCCGCGTTCTTTGTTGCCATCGGCATTGAGCGCTCTGTATTCAAAGGCCGGCATGGGGTCTAATCTTTCCTTGGTAACGCGAAGAACCTCATCGAGTGACGTTGTGCCGTTTAGCACTTGTCGCCAACCATCCTGGCGTAGACTGGGATAAAGTGGGTGGGCGTAATTACGCAGTATTTGCTCAGCGGCGTTGTCGTGAATCATGGTTTGCAATGAATTGTCGATGCCAATGACTTCGTAAATGCCGGTGCGCCCCATATAGCCCCGCTGCTGACAGAGCTTACAAGCCTCCGCTTTGAATAGTGTTGGAGGGTTTTGGCTGTCAACGTCCATTACCCGACATTGTTCCTCAGAGGCGGTGTAGGGTTCTTTGCAGTTGGGGCAGAGAACCCGGACCAGGCGTTGGGCGACCACGGCCAGTAAGCTTGATGACAATAAGAAACTTTCAACACCCATATCCCGTAGTCGGGTAATTGCGCCAATTCCACTATTGGTGTGCAGAGTGGAGAGCACCAGGTGACCAGTCAAACTGGCTTGCACCGCAATCTGGGCAGTATCCAGGTCGCGAATCTCACCAACCATGACAACATCGGGATCCTGTCGCAAAATGGCTCTCAGACCCCGCGCAAAACTCATATTAATCTTGCTGTTAACCTGGGTCTGACCAACACCGTCCAAATCGTATTCTATGGGGTCTTCAACCGTTAGTATGTTGCGCTCGGCACTGTTCAGTCTTGACAGGGCGGCATAGAGTGATGTGGTCTTACCAGAGCCGGTGGGTCCGGTTACCAGAATGATGCCGTGGGGCTTGTGAATCAACTCGTCCAGAAGTGCCAGGGGTTCTGCAGCCATGCCCATGGCTTCCAGGTTCAGTCGCCCAATCTTCTTGTCGAGCAACCGCATAACAACACGTTCCCCATGACCGGAAGGTAGCGTGGACACTCGAACATCTACTGGATGGTTCGCCACCCTCAAGGAGATGCGGCCATCCTGGGGAAGACGTTTTTCAGAAATATCCAGTTTCGCCATTACCTTGATCCGCGATGCCAATAATGGGGCAACCTTGATCGGTGGGCTTAAAACCTCGCGCAGTGTCCCATCGACACGAAAACGTACCGACAATCGTTTTTCAAACGGCTCGATGTGTATATCGGACGCATCTTCATTAATGGCCTCAGTAAGCAGCGCATTAATCAGGCGGATAATGGGCGCGTCGTCCTGACTTTCCATCAGGTCTTCCGGTTCGTTCAATACCTCGGCGAGATAGGCCAGCTCATTATTGCCACCGATATCTGCCATTAACTGGGCTGCCTGATCGCTTCCTTGCTCGTGAAGAGAGGACACCAGCTCGCTAAAATCCTCTTTGGCCAGTTCCTCCAGCTGAAACTGACTGCCGTACTGACGTTGGATTTCAAGCAGACCCAAAGCCTTGGTTTCCGGGTGACACGCAACGGTCAGCGGGTCTGTTTTAATAACAGCGACACCGTAACGGCGTGAGAAGCTATAAGGGATCAAGATGTCTGATCTCATCTCACTGGTTCTTGTCATCAAACTGTGGCTCTGGATCCCCTTCGGAATCAGGGCTGTCCTGCTCTTCTTCAGAAACAACCGGTGGGTCTGGAAATTCATCCAGTTCAGGTTTTACTTCCAGGGCCTTCGCGTCTTTCAACAGTTCTTGCTGTCCCCTTACATAGGTGTATTTTGACTGGCTGATCATATGACCCATGGAAGGACTACTGATAATTGTCGGACGGATAAATACCATCAGGGTACGTTTGGTCTTGGTGGTCTTGTCATAACGGAACAAACGGCCAAGAAGAGGAATACTGCCCAACACCGGGACTTTGGACTGGGTTTCCTGCACATCTTCATCGATCAGTCCACCCAACACAATCACATCACCATTAGCCACCAGAACAGTGGTTTTTATGGAGCGTTTATTGGTTATCAGATCATTGACGCTGGCTGAGCTTTCACTGACGCTGGATGTGTCCTGCTCGATAGTCAGGGTAATGGCATCGCCTTCATTAATTTGCGGCTTTACCTTGAGTGTAATGCCCACATCCTCGCGTTGTATCGTCGTAAAGGGATTAACCTGCCCTAGCCCGCCCTGCGTGGTGTAAGATCCTGTTTTAAAGGGCACATTCTGGCCAACAATAATCTCAGCCTCCTGATTATCAAGCGTTGTCAAGGACGGAGTGGACAATATATTGGTCGTTGCATCCGTAGCCAGGGCGCGCAACAACACGCCAAAATTGGTCCCATTACCGCTCTGTCCACCCATGCCCAGGTTTAGCCCACTTCCAAAAACAGGGACTGCACCCTCAACAATAGATCCGACGATGCTTCCCAAGGTGCCGCCATTGTCTGGAAAGTTGGTACCGCCGACTGGATAAGTTCTACTGCCAGTGTTACGACCATCTACGAACCATTCCACTCCCAGCTCCATCGCCGTATCAAAAGAAACCTCTGCGATAATTGCTTCAATATGCACCTGCGCGCGTGGCATATCGAGCTTCTGAATGACGGCTCGTAACGATTTGAAGCGGGCCGTCGTTGCAGTAATCACCAGTGCATTTGATTCCATATCCGCTTGAATCTGGCTGTTATCTGCATTGGCGTCTGTGCCTCCTGTGCCTGCGGCAGTATTTGTTGAATTACTGAGACCAGTGAGAATGCGGGCAACATTCTCAGCATTGGCATAGCGCAGATAAATCACCTGGGTATTGCCGCCAGATTCCACCGGGGTGTCGAGATGCGAAATCAAAGCACGGATTTCCAAGCGGTTGCCGGAGCTGCCACCGAGCAGGATACTGTTGCTGCGTTCGTCAACCCCGACAGAGATTCTGTTTGTAGGATCTGCAGCATCCCGTGGCCACAGTTTCTCCAGCAGACGAACAATCTCTGAACCGAGGGCATATTGCAGCGGAATCACTTCAATTTCCTGCTCGGTGTTCTTGTCCACACGCTGGACAATCGCCAACATTCTTTCAATATTGCTGGCGTTGTCTGAAAAAATCAGGCTATTACTCGCCGGGTAAGCAGCCAGATGTCCATTGGTGTCCATCAAAGGACGCAAAATCGGCACCAGTTCCTGGGCGCTGACATATCGCAGAGGCAAAACATGGGTAACTACCTCGTCACGGCTACTGGTAACTCTATCGACGACCGGTTGAGGGACATTCCTGATCTGCGTGTTGGGAATGATCTTAATGGCTTTGCCGACTGTCACGGTAGTAAAACCATGGACTTCCATTATGGACAGGAAAACGCTCAGTACTTCATCTCTCAATAGTGGCTGGCTGGAAACAACATTAACCTTGCCTTTTACCCTGGGATCTATGATAAAAGTTTTCCCTGTTAAATCGGCAACACTATTGATGACTGCTGTGATCTCGGCATCTTTGAAGTTAAGTGTAATTTGCTCTTCTGCAATTAGAGCCTTGGATATACCCAAGGCTGAAAACACTATAACTGCAGTCATCAAACGGAGGTAATTGCCCATGCTATTGTTCCAGTTATAAAAGCTTATTCATACAGATCGACAGTAATGGTGCGACGATTTCCGTCATTACTCAGGGTTATCTCAAATTCTCTTTGCTTCCTGAGCTTGTCGTACAAGACCATTATTCTACCCGGAGCATTCAGTGGGATACCATTCACAGCAGTTATTACATCATCGGGACCAATACCCCACTCTGTCATAATTTCTGGTTCCTTGAGAGCTTTTAACCGAAAACCCAGCAGCTCTCCGTTCTCCGTAACCGGTGTCGCGGAAAATTCACTCATCAAATCAGCAGTTCTTTTTGGGGCACTTGCTAAAACTTGACGAGACTCCGCTTGTATTTCGGCGGATGTCTGGTACTTACTTGACTGATCTCCCTTGCCCGATTGAATACTGGTAGTCTTTTGTTCTGGATCCAGCATCAGGGCTTCTTTCTTTCCGGCATGAATCAAAATAACACGATCTGGTTCAATGCTATAAATCTCAGCATTGTCGACAACTCGTTCATGGGTGGCATAACTATGTGCACCGTCCTTTGGACTCTCAATGATTGCACGGGCCTGGTCTTTGTCCGTTGAATACATTAAGCCAACCAACTTCAGCTTCAACGATGTTTTAGGTGCGTCAATCGAGGCGGAACCCTGTGTCGTTATCGATGCAGATCGGATTAAAGGATAGTGTAGTAAATCTTGTAGTGACTCCGACTCTGTTTTCTGGGGCGACGACAGAACGAGGGCTCCAGGTTGCGGTAATTCATCATTGAGGAGCCACAGCTTCCACACCAGAGAGCCCGCCTGCCACAAAACAACAATGCCCAGTAGCACAGTAACACTGAGCACCGTAATGCGGTGTCTCAGCATTTTCCGAATACTGAACAGAAGAGAGGACAAGCCTCCTTTTGCCATCGTTACCATCCGAGTTGATTCCTGGTAGTCCGTCAATTTGACAATGTGGGACATAGTTTTTATAAATTTATGCTACCAAGGCCACGTCCTGTGACTAATGATCTGGATCATAACCCGGCAATCTGAAAGGAAAATCACCTGTGTCCAGACCGGAGTTCTCCTCAGGTCCTGCCTTGCAACAATGTGACAAATTCGAACTGTTTTTGTTCAAATCTACATGTCACCGAAAGAGCTTCCCATTTTTGGCTCTGGAGCACAAGATTTGAAAATTAACCTTCGCTATGAGGGCATATATCGCCAACCCCTTTATCCAGATCGACTGATGACACGAATGGAATAAGTTTATAATTGATTCTCCAAGTATCTCCACAAACACACTAACTATAATTAGCCTTGGAAAAGAAAACATTGTTTCCCACCGGGTTCGCAGAAACAAAATTAATGAAGTGTAAATAGCCCCTGGATCTCTTCAAAAGAAAATGGTTGGTAAATTGATAACTATAGGCAAACAAATCCTCTTCTCACTGATCATTTTTGTTGTCTTTTTCGGAGGCATCGAGCTGATCCTCGCCTTATCCGGCGTCAAGCCGATCCTGTTGACAGAAGATCCCATGGTTGGCTTTTCAAGTACTGTGCCCCTGTTTGTCGAACAGCGCCAGAGTGATGGCACGATTGTCCTCAGGACGGCGAAAAATAGACTTGATCATTTCAATGATCAGGCGTTTCCGAAGACCAAGCGCAAGCACAGCTATCGCATCTTTACCGTTGGAGGATCCACAACTCAAGGCCGCCCTTTTGATCACAAGGTCTCTTTTGGGGGCTGGTTGCAAGCATTTCTTGATGCGGCCGAGCCAGGCAGAAATTGGGAAGTGATATCGCGGCACCGTACCGGCTACTCATTTTGAGTTTCAAGGCATTATCGCCTTGGAAACCATTAACATTTGGCTGCCTGAAAATACCATGGAAACTTCCCATTTTGAGTTCGATAAAGCAAAATTAAAAAACAACTTTCAAAAAACGAAGTCATAGGCCAACAAAATGAGAATGTTTCCACTTCCAAATGGCAAGTTTTTAAATCCGTTACTGGTTACCTGCTGTTACACGGTCCAGATTGAAAAGAACATTTTTCAGTCTGTTTTTGAGTTGGGTAATGAGTATAAAATTTTGTGCTCTCATGGAACTTTTGACGAAGCCAATAAGGATGTGTTGGATTTTGTTAGTTTCTGTGACGAAAGCTAAGAAATACCTGGCTCAGAGTCGAGTACCAGAGCAAACTCAACTAAACGGGCCGAACACAGCTATTGAAAAATGTATCCGGCCCCTTGATTCTGCCAAAAACCAATATTTATCTGTCTACTAAGCTCGCGAAACCCGAATACTTCACCCCCGATAGCAAGGCCATCTCACGGTGCCAGGTTGCCAGGTCATCTTTTACAAACTGGTTTAAGTGGTCATGACCACAGGCGCGTGCCATTACCTGCATCAACTCGATGCTGGCACTGAAAAAGTTACCCAGCTGAACTGAAGATTTTTCAATGTTCAGCCTCTTGCGCAATTCTGACTTTTGAGTAGCGATACCTGTCGGGCAGTTATTCGTGTTGCACATCCGGGCTGCAACACAGCCGATGGCCTGCATGGCGCTGTTTGATATCGCGACACCGTCAGCACCCAACGCCAGTGCTTTTACAAAATCAATGGGTACACGCAGCCCACCGGTAATAATAAGCGTTACCCGCCCGCTTGCACCTTGCTGATCAAGAAACCGGCGCGCCCGGGCCAATGCCGGAATGGTGGGAACACTGATATGGTCGCGGAACATTTCAGGCGCCGCACCGGTACCTCCACCACGGCCATCAAGGATGATGTAATCTGCCGAGGCATCCAGTGCAAACTGCATATCCCGTTCAATGTGGTTGGCGCTTAACTTGAAACCGATGGGTATGCCACCCGTGACTTCCCTTACCCGATCCGCAAACCGCTTGAAATCTGCCACCGATGATATGTCTTTGAAAGTGGGCGGAGACACGGCTGGTTGACCCTCTGGAATGCCTCTGACCTCGGAGATTTTACCCCTGTTTTTATCGCCTGGCAGATGGCCGCCCGTGCCCGTTTTTGCTCCCTGCCCGCCTTTGAAGTGAAACGCCTGCACGCTCTTCAGCAGTTCTTCCTTGTAACCAAAGCCTGCGCTGGCCAATTCATAAAAATAGCGGGAGTTTTCAGCCTGCTCTTCCGGCAACATGCCACCCTCTCCGGAACAGATGCCCGTACCTGCCAACTCGGCACCTTTGGCCAGGGCAATTTTTGCTTCCTCCGACAAGGCCCCGAAACTCATATCGGAAACCAACAGTGGGATACTCAATCTCAGCGGCTTCTTTGCCTCAGGCCCTACGATCAGTTCCGTGGAGACATTCTGATCTTCCATCAGCGGCTTGGTGGCCATTTGCGCGGCCATGATCTGGATGTCATCCCAGTGTGGCAGTTGATGGCGTGGCACTCCCATGGAAGTCATCGGGCCATGATGACCCAGTGTCGATAAGCCCTCTTTGGCGAGTTGGTGAATAAATGCGACTGTCGGCTCTTCCAGTGTGGGAACCGCTGTCGGTAACTCGTCAACATCTGAAGCTGCGCCCGGTCCGTCCTTTCCGATCTGCTCGGCGGAAAACTGTTTGTGCGAGCCATCACAATACGGCGCATTGCGGGTATGCTTACACGCACACAGGTATGCCTTTCCGTCCTGTTCTGGCTTGAAGGCCTTGGGCTTGAAGGAAGTTCCCGCGTGCGACCCATCGCAAAACGGCTGATTTTTGGAGCGGCCGCATACACAGAAGTAATATTCCTGGTCTTTCTTGAGGTCTACGCCTACAGGTTTGTTGTCAGAAATAATGGGATTGGTCATACAGTCTCTCGCTGGATATTCAAGTTTTGGCCATGTGGGCACTGAAATCCGGATCAGAGCCAACAGGTACCACGCTGGATTAAATAATGGGTCAGAGCCCTTTTACGATCAGCACTCGGTGATATTGATCGCCAACCCGCCTTTTGATGTCTCCTTGTACTTGGACTGCATATCGAGCCCGGTTTGCCGCATGGTGCGGATCACCTGGTCGAGGGACACCACACTTTTACCCCAGGTCCGCATTGAAATACGCGCCGAATTCACGGCCTTGACTGCAGCCATGGCATTGCGTTCGATACAAGGCACCTGCACCAGACCGCCAATGGGGTCACAGGTAAGCCCCAGGTTGTGTTCCATTCCGATCTCGGCAGCGTTTTCGACTTGCTCTGGCGTGCCGCCCGCGACCTGTGCCAAGCCTGCTGCCGCCATTGAACAAGCTACGCCCACTTCACCCTGGCATCCAACCTCGGCTCCGGAGATCGACGCGTTGGTTGCATAGAGCATGCCGATTGCACCCGCTGCCAGCAGGTAGTCCCGCGTCGCCGTCTCCGGTAACCGCTGGTTGAAGCGCTGCAAAAAGCGCAGGCAGGAGGGAACGATACCGGCAGCCCCGTTGGTGGGTGCGGTGACCACCCGCCCCCCGGCCGCATTCTCTTCGTTCACCGCCAGTGCATAGAGAACCAACCAGTCCATGGCGCCAAGGGGATCACCGAATACCCCCTCGTCCTGGTGTGTCAGGGCATCATGCAAATCCGGCGCGCGACGCTGCGTTCCCAACCCGCCTGGCAGCTCGCCACGTCTCGTGAACCCACGCTCCACGCAGGCATTCATGGTGGCATCGATGCGGGATATGCCTGCCTCGATTTCTTGCTGCCGTACGCCAGGCATGTTCATTCTCATAGATGATCCCGGCAATACTCTTGCCTGTATCCCTCGTAATCTCCAGTAATTCATCACCCGATGCGAAGGGATACTTGACCTGGACGGGATGCTTGATGAGTTGGTCTGCCTCGGCCGTTTTCTGGCCCACGATGAACCCACCCCCGATGGAATAAAAATGCTTGGTGAAAATCTCCTCACCGGCGGAATTCCAGACGGTGAACAGCATACCGTTGGGATGGTAGGGCAACAGCTCATCAGGCTTGAAGACGATGTCACGATCAGGCACGAAAGCGATGGTCCGCTCTCCGCCCAGCCTCAACTCCCCAGTAGCTGCTACGTCTTCAAACCGCTCGGTCTGCAGATCCAGATCCATGGTCTCGGGTTCCTCACCCTGCAAACCCCAGATCAGGGCGCGATCGGTCCAGTGACCCTTACCCGTCGAAGCCAGGGAGCCAAAGAGTTCGCAACGAATCCGCGCAACCTCGTTGAACAAGCCATGGTTCTTCAGTTTGGTAAGCAGGAAGTTGGCGGCACGCATCGGTCCCATGGTGTGCGACGACGACGGTCCGATGCCTATCTTGAAGATGTCGAAAACACTTAGCTCCATGGTTCACACATCCCGGTTCGCTGGATTGCTCATCCTACTGGCGCGCGTGGCCCTGCGCAATTGTCGTTTTGATTCAATGTCATCATCCACGAATTGGTGGCCCCCTATTTAAACCTCATACCCTTGCCGGCCAATTCTGGCAAAATGGCTTTTCGGTTTACCTTTGCTCACAGGCTAATTAGACAAGACTGATATCAAGGAATGATCATGAAAAAGCTAAACATTTGCGTGTCGATTGCAGTTGCAGTTTGCAGCATATACCTGCCCCCGGCGTCGGCCGACGTGACGATGGAGCAAAATGTCACGGTCAGTGCTTCGGGCGCGATGTCGATGATGGGTGCAAGTGGTACGGTGACCACCGTCATATCGGGGGAGCGCAGCCGCACGGAGAACCGCATGGAACCCACGTCGAGCCTGGTGAAGAAATTTGCCAAGAACATGAATACGGCAACCATCGTGCGACTCGATGAAGAACGCATCCTCAACCTGGCCATCGAGGAGAAGCAATACTCCGAAATAACTTTCGAAGAACTCCGTGTGCAGATGGACCAGAGCATGGAGCAAGCAGAGGAAATGAGCGGCGGGGAAAGCCTGCCCGTCAACGAGGACGAATGCCAGTGGTCCGAACCTGAACTGGACGTCAAAAAGACCGGTGAGAAGCAGAAATTTGCAGATATCAAGGCCGAACAGAGCATCATCTCGGTAACCCAGACATGCACCGTCCCGGAATCGGGAAAAAGCTGCAATATGACCTGGAACATGGAGTACTGGAATGCCAAGCGCATGCCCGGAAAGAAAGAAGTCACTTCTTTCCAAAAGGGCATGGCAAAGGCCATGGGTGGTGAAGAAGCACTCGACATGGCAAAGGCATACTCACGTGGATTAACGGCCATGTTCAAAAAAGGCTGGGATGAGGTTTTGCAGGAGTCCGGAAAAGTTGAGGGCTACCCGGTCAAGACCGTCATGAGCCTGGAGATGGGTGGTGAGAGCTGTACCACCGATGCTGGCCAGCCAATAGCCATGGATGATGTCTGGGGCCAGGCCATGGATGCCGGCATGGATGCCGCGGCAAGCACGGCTGCGGGGCACGCGGGTGATGCCATCGCAGCGGAGACCGCAGAGGCTGTCGGTGACAGTGTAGGCGGCTCGATTGCCGGTTCGGCCATTGGCGCTGCCAGCAGGGAACTCCTGGGCGGTGCTTTCAAGAAATTCGGCAAAAAGAAAAAAGACAAGACGCCTGAAGCCGCTACCCAGGAAGCCAACCCGGCAGCTGCTTTAGTAACGCTTTTCAAGATATCGACAGAATTGACGAACATCCACGAGCGGGACGTATCTAATAGCGTTTTTGATGCCCCTGCCGATTGGGAAAAAGTTGCTTATCCTTCATGGTAGATACCAGGCAAGAAAAAAGAGATCAGAGCCCTTTTCCCCTGTTCAGGTTTAGTGCATTTTTTGCTCCAACCGCGTAAATTAATCTGCCGAATCCTTGAACAACTCCCGGCCAATCAGCATACGGCGTATTTCGCTGGTGCCGGCCCCGATCTCGTACAATTTTGCATCCCGCAGCAGGCGGCCGGTGGGATACTCATTGATATAGCCGTTTGCACCCAGGCACTGAATGGCTTCGAGGGCCATCCAGGTGGCTCTTTCGGACACGTAGAGGATAACGGCCGCGGCGTCCTTGCGAATACCACTCCCGGCGTCAGCAGCCTTTGCAACGGTGTAGACATAAGCTCTGCAGGCGTTCCAGTTCGCATACATATCTGCCAGTTTTCCCTGCATCAGTTCAAATTTTCCAACGGCGCGGCCAAATTGCCTGCGTTCGTGGATATAGGGCAATACCACATCCATGCATGCTTTCATGATTCCGAGAGGGCCACCCGCGAGCACCACCCGCTCATAATCGAGCCCGCTCATCAGCACCTCGACCCCACGATTCAGCTTTCCAAGAATATTCTCCCGGGGAACCGCACAATCGTTGAATACAAGCTCGCAGGTAGGTGAACCACGCATTCCGAGCTTGTCCAGCTTGGGGCCGGTGGAAAATCCCGGCATGTTTTTTTCAACCAAAAACGCCGTGATGCCCCGGTGCTTCCTTTCCGGGGATGTCTTGGCGTAGACGATCAAAACATCGGCATTCGGACCGTTTGTGATCCACATCTTCGTGCCATTGAGGATATACGAATCACCCTGCTTTACAGCTTTCAGTTTCATGCCGACGACATCGGAGCCCGCGCCGGCTTCGCTCATGGCCAGAGCGCCGACATGTTTACCGGAGACCAGGTCCGGCAGGTAACGCTGTTTCTGCGCTGCGGTTCCGTTGCGGTTGATCTGGTTGACACACAGGTTGGAGTGGGCGCCATAAGCCAGGCCCACCGAAGCCGACCCACGGCTGATTTCCTCCATGGCGAGCACGTGTACGAGGTAGCCCATTCCAGCTCCGCCATATTCCTCCGGGACCGTAATACCCAGCAGACCCAGGGCGCCCATCTTCTGCCAAAGCTCTGCCGGAAATTGATCCTCGCGATCAATATCGGCAGCCAGAGGGGCAATTTCCGTACTGACAAAACTCTGCACCGACTCCCGGATCATGTTTGCAGTATCGCCGAGTCCAAAATGCAAGTGAGGATATGTTTTCATGATGCCTCCCGTTTGTCAGGTCTTGAGTTCCTCGATGCCAGCAAAATGATCGAGGGACTCGGGGTTCTTGAGCGCGTCCCTGTTTTTGACTTCCCGTCCATGGATCATCTTTTGCACGGCAAGCTCGACCTTTTTCATATTGAGGGTGTAAGGAATATCTGGCACTTCGATGATCTTGGCCGGCATGTGCCTGGGCGATGCATTCTGCCGGATATCCTGTTTGATGCGCTGCCGGAGGTCATCGCTCATGTCAAAACCGGGTTTCATCTTGAGAAAGAGAATGACCCGGGTGTCGTTCTGCCACTGCTGGCCGACCACGACGCTGTCTTCGACGTCCTCTATCCGCTCGATGATGCGGTAAATTTCCGCGGTTCCGATCCTGACCCCGCCCGGGTTCAAAGTGGCATCGGATCTCCCGTACATGACAAGCCCGCCCCGCTCGGTCACCTCGATGTAGTCACCGTGGGTCCAAATGCCGGGATACCTGTCGAAATAGGCCGAGTGATATTTCGCACCTTTCGGGTCATCCCAGAAATAAATGGGCATGGAAGGGAACGGGGCCGTGCAGACCAGTTCGCCTTGTTTGCCAACAACAGGCGCACCGTCCTCATCGTAGGCAAAAACCTTCATGCCGAGCCCTCGGCACTGGAGTTCACCTTCATAGACCGGGCCCATCGGGTTGCCGAGCGCAAAACAGCCATTCAGGTCGGAGCCCCCGGAAATCGATGCCAGTTGCAGGTCTTGTTTGACCTCGTCGTAGACGAAATGAAAATCCTCCCTGGAAAGCGGGGAACCGGTGGAGAGCAGTGCCTTCAAAGCGCCCAGGTCGAACTGCTTGCCGGGTTTGACACCGGTATTCTTAAGGGCCGCGATATACCCTGCGCTGGTGCCGAAAACAGATATCTTCTCGTCCTGGGCCATCTGCCACAGCGCGTCGGGCCCGGGGTGGAAGGGATTTCCGTCGTAGAGCACGAGCGTCGCGCCAACCGCAAGCGAGGTGGTCAGCCAGTTCCACATCATCCAGCCGCAGGTCGTGAAGTAAAAAATGGTGTCTTCCCTTTTTAAGTCCGTGTGCAGGACCAGCTCTTTGACCTGGTGGATCAGCACACCACCCGCACTCTGGACCATGCACTTTGGCAGGCCGGTCGTGCCGGAGGAATACATGATGTAGAGCGGGTGGCCGAAGGGCAGCTGGGCAAACTCAATGTCGCGGGCATCATTTGCGCAGAAATCATCGTAATGAACCGCATCTCGCAGGCCGCCAAGATCGGCCCTTGGGCGGGTATACCCAACCACGATGACCTTTTCAATGGATGGGATAGCCCTGGTGATTTCCGCAACCCTGGCCAGGCTGTCCAGGGCCTTGCCCTTGAAAAAATAGCCATCGGCGGTAAACAGTACCTTGGGTTGGGTCTGGCCGAACCTGTCCAGAACGCCCTTGATGCCAAAATCCGGAGAACAGGAAGACCAGCTTGCGCCAATGCTCGTTGCCCCGAGCATGGCGATAATCGATTCGGGCATGTTCGGCATGAACCCGACAACCCGGTCGCCGGCCGTGACGCCCGCCTGGCGCAGGGCGGCGGCAACCTTAGCTGTTGCGGCAAAGAGTTCCCTGTAGCTCAGGCTCCTGCGAACCCTGTCCTCGCCCCTGAAAATAAGTGCCGTTTGATCATCCCGGTAGCGCAGGAGATTTTCGGCAAAGTTCAAGCGGCTACCGGGAAACCAGTCTGCGCCCGGGAAGCGGCTGAGATCGTCTATCACCTCCCGGTAATCCTGCGAGGCTTTGATCCCGGCAAACCGCCACATCTCGCCCCAGAAGGCCTCGATATTCTCAACCGACCACTGGTACAGCGAGTCGTAGTCGTTGAAATGTGTGCCATGACGCCGGTTCACGTTCTGCATGAACCTGTACATGTTGGAAGCCCTGACGCGCTGATCAGACGGTTTCCACAATGGTTCTAACATGGCGCCTCCTGTTGTTTAAATCTCCCCGGATTGGTCGTACCTTTATCCCTGGTCTTAAAAGCTGAACCCTTTTGGAAGCTCTTCCTCCGCTGTCCCTTCAGGTACCCATGACAGGTCGAGGATCGTGAAAGTCGGATCCTGTGTTTGAAAGATTGGGATGACTTTCATGCCGAAGCTCGGGTCACCGAGGCTCAGGTAACTCATCAGGATGGTGGCTACCCCGTCAAATTCGATATTGATGAACTTGATTGGCTTGTCCAGCAGGTTGAAGGCTCCTGACCGTTCGCAGACCATGAAGGTATGGATCCGGGCAGTCTTCTGGGCGATTTCCGTCAGGTCGATGACGGTGTTTTTGCCGAGACAGTCCGGGCAATGGATGCGGAACGGGACATAGATGGTTTCATGCAAGTCACACTTGGCGTTATCGCAACGGGTGGCCATCAACCTGCCCTTGCTCAAGGATTCGAAGAATACCGCTTCACCACCATAGGTGTGCATGTAGGTCATGTCCCTGGGGTTGGTCACCCCGAGAAGTTTCCAGCCGTCGTCAGCGTCGCGTATGGGGGTGTTTGGCGTCAGGTGGTGGAAAGCGCCTTTTGGTTTGTATTTCCTGTCTTTGACAAATACGTGTCCGAACGTGCTCATAATTCTCTCCTTTAGGCGTCTTCTTTAACCAGGTGGTCGGGGTCCATCAGGATGGTGGCCGTGACATGCGAGCCAACACCGGCGTGGCTGATGGCCATGCCTCTTTTTGCACCCACTACCTGCAGGTTTGTCCAGTCATCGGGTTTCGCCCGCTTGAATTTCTGCCAGAGCTTTTCATCTCCGTGCATCTCCTCCCACCTGTTCCAGATATGCGTGGCGATTTCAAAGGTCTGCATGATGCCGGTCGCCCCGACCGAGTGCATACAGCCGATCAGTCCGCCGGACAGGTTGGACGGCAGTTTGCCCGGCTGCCCCGTATGGGGGTTGGTGTGGTAGCAATCACCGGATTCAACAAAATCGCGGCCATAGCCGTAAGGACGAAGCCCGATGTCTTCATAGGTCTGCACATCGCTGATGGTGAAGGCATCATGCAACTCGATCACGTCGAGGTCTTCGGTGGGATCGGTGATGCCCGCCATTCCATAGCCCCAGTAGGCCGCCATCCTGGCTGCAAGAAAACCGGTAAAGCCGGGATAACGGTCCCCACCGGGGAACCGCTCACCCAGGTCGGCGTACTGGTCGGCCGTTTCATTGGGCAACAGCGGTATATCCATGTTCATCCTGTCCGCCGGACGCAAGGTATGCGAGCCCGCGGAAGTCCAGATGCGTAAAGGTTTGTTCCTGGTGTTTTTGGTCAGCTCCATGGCGGTATCTTCATCACAGAGAATGGTGCAAGCCGCGCCGACGCTCATCAGGCAACAGTCGAGGGCCCGCAGCGGATAGGCCACCACGGGTGAGTTCAGTACGTCATCGACGGTGATCTTCATCGGTGATTGGGCATAGGGGTTAAACCGGGCGTAACCGTGGTGTTTCACGGAGATTTCGGCCAGCGTCCTTCGGAAGGACTCCTCTGATTTGCCAAAAATCTGCCAGTAGCGCTGCGCCATCACCGCGTAATAACCGGTGTAGATATGGCCGAGAGGAGATTCCCAGTCTTTATCCGCCGCGCACGAAATGAGGAAGTTGCCCTCGTCAGTGGGGACCTCGTCCATCCGCTCCCAGCCCATGACCAGGACACAATCCGAGTATCCCGAAGCCACGGCCTTGACGCCTTCCCACAAGGTCGAGCCACCCGTGGCGCCGCCTGTTTTGATACCGACGTTGCCAAGCGGGTCCAGACCGAGCCGGTCGTGAATGACTGCTTCACCCAACAACTGGTCGCCAAAATGGTCTGCGAAATGGCCGTAGTAACAACTGTGTATGTAGCGTTTTAATTCAGCGGGAGACATATCCAGCAAGTCGGAGGCCATCGTAAACGCTTCGATGCACAACTCTTCGGTGCGCATGTCCGGGATCGCACGATCGAACCTGGATTGACCTGCCGTGACCAGGTAAACCGGTCGCTGCAATTTAGGAAATTTCAACTGTTGCTTGCTGAACTTGATCATACCTCAGTCTCCTTAGTCGCTTAAATTTTTTGTGGGCCAGATACTAAATCGTGATATGGATATTCCTGTGGGGCGCTACGTGAATTAATTATTGTAGCGCTTCTACGCCGAGAGGGTAATTTCATTTTAATAGGAGTCTAGTTCTGACCAATTTTGTGGGCTGTTGAAATCGCAGCTTGCGCACTCAAGGCGTACAATACGCCCTCGCATAACAAGAGTGATTTCCATCATGAACTTCAGAGTTTTGCAGCTTTGTTTCCTCGCCATGAGCCTGTTCCTCGTAACCGGTGTCAGTGCCGACAGCACCGCAACCGGGGACCAGGAAGCGTGGCTGAAGTCCATTCATGAGTCCTGGCTGGAGGAGGACAGCGAGTTTAAAAACAGCCCGACATCACCGCTTGCAGGTGTTTCGCGATTTGAGATCGAGGAAACCGGATTTGTCTATTTTGCTGAGAGTGCTGGAAAGCTTGAGTGGTCGCTTGAACAGGAGAACCAGGCTGTGTTTTCACTGGTCAATAACACAGGTCAGTGGACATGGACAGGGCTGGAAGAAAACGTCAGTTTGAAAAGGGCAGACGAAGAAGTCCCGTCGGGTTCATTTGTTACTGCTGGTGACAATTTAAAAGCCGGGCGGTTTACCGTTGTGTTCTACCCTTCTGAGAAAACTATCACCGTGCTGGTCTTTGATCCCAATACCGATAGGCTCAAGGAATTCAAAACGCTGGACAGGTACGAGGCAAACCCGAAGTTCGCATTGACTGCAAAAATCAAAAGATTTGAGTCACCCGAACAGTTGGAACTCATCACCGGGCTCCAGCGGTTCAAGAAGCAATACCGCTACGCCAAGTTGCAGTTTGAAATAGACGGTACAGCGCTCGAACTCACTGCCTACAAATATGCACTCGAAGGTGAAGGATCCAGTATGTTTTTCATACCATTCACCGATAAAACCACCGGCAAATATACCTATGGCGGCGGGCGTTACCTGTTTGTTGATGAGCCGGCGGAAGGCGATGAAGTCTGGATTGACTTCAACCTGGTCATCAATCCCCTGTGCAGCTATGCAGGCATCTACAACTGCATCGTTCCGACCCTGGAAAACAAGCTTCCAATTGCGGTTCTTGCAGGCGTCAAGAAGTACCACTGAATGATCGGGGACGGAGTGGAACTCGCTCCCACCCAAAAAGGCTCTGACTGAACAGTTTTTAATCTGATCCCAAATATCGGGATACAAAAAAGGCCCCTGTGAGGGGCCTTCTTCGTTTTCACGCGATGATCAGGTTCGCCTGACGATCACCCATCCAAGGCCTGCCATCAGGAAGGCCAACAAGGCCAGCCCAATACCACCCAACGCAGGGATAGGAACAGCCGAGAGTTCGGTCGATTCTTCAGCCGAGTTGTTACTGTCATCCGGGTCGGTCGTATCGCTGCTGACCGATACCGAGTTGACGATAGTCTGGTCAGTTCGGGGCAGCCCCACCCTGACGGTATAGACGGCCGAGGATCCAGCAGCAATGGTGCCCAGTTGGCAATCAGGCACACCGGCAGGATCGTTCAGGCAACCCGACGTCGACTGGAAAGTCACCAGTGACGGCAAGGTATCTGTAACAACGACGTTACTCGCATCGGAAGGACCTGCGTTACTAACCTCGATCGTGTAGTCGAGGGTCTGGTTATTACCTGCGGGCGATGGGTCAGCACTATCGACCTTGGTGATCGACAAGTCAGCCTCTGCCGAGACCGCCGTTTCTTCCGAGGTCACAAACAGCGTATCCACCGTCGCACTATTGGTTATCACTCCGCTTGCCGAAGGATTGACATCTACCGTGACCGTATATTCGGCAAAGCTGTCAGCAGCAATCGTGCCAAGACTGCAGGCTGGGGCGCCAACCGGGTCTTCGGCACAACCGGTGGTTGAAACCAGCGTCACCTCGGCGGGCAAGGTGTCGGTAACCACGACATTATCTGCGGATGCCGAACCGGTGTTATCCACACGCACTGTATAGGTAAGTTCGTTGCCGGCTACCACTGGATCCACACTGTCCGTTTTGCTGATTGCCAGGATAGGACCCACACGAAGGTCGGCGCCGTTGATGATCTCCAGGTTCCGGATGCACCCGTTCAAGGCTACACCCCGTGAGTAATCACTGGTGGTGAAGTCCAGTTGATTATCGGTATCCAGGACACCAACTGTTTCCTCCAGAACCAACTGCCCCTCGAAAACCACCTGGAGCACACCATTGAGGAACTTGAGTTGTGCTGTTTGCCATGCCCCAAGGGTCACTGAAGCATCGGACCACACGAAATCAGAATTGTTGTACAAGGCACCTACCTTGCCCCCCTGGGAGACATAAATCCCAGCCCACCTATACAAGCGTGAGCCAACAATGATTGAGGTACCTCTCGAATCAGTTGGAAGTACAGACAAGTTGAATTCAATACCTACCTGGAAATCGGTCGTATCCAGGCTGGTAATATTCGGTATCACGACATCCTGGTCACCATAAACACCGTTCTGGCACAGGGGAACTCCCGGAGATGGTGGGACCATCGGGGTTGGATCTCCCTCCAAGACCGCATCGCCATAGTTGCCAGTGGCATCCGCGAGGTCGGTCAGAAAGGGGTAGTTCGCCTCCAGGCTAACCTGGGCACTGACTACGGTTGAGAAAATAAATACTAGCAGGCATGAGAGCCATGAGAGTGTCCTGGAATAAAGACCATGGCGTAAAACGGGTAATTCGGAATACATGTCCATATGCTCCTGATTAACTGTTAGGTCAAACCCTTGCGTGTCAAAGCTCCCCTCTTTTCCCTACAAAGCGAGAATAGCATAAGTCCAGTGAAAAATTCAGTGCTGACGAAAGTACCCAAGGCAGATAATTCACCGACTCCAATCTTACGAGTATTCAAAATGGAGGCCCGCATGAGCGATCCGCCGCGTCCACCAATAACAGACCTATGTCTGAAGGAACGGACTCTCCACCACACTCTGGATCAGAAAGAGATGCTCTCACCATGTTCGGGGATTTTTGCGGGCCATCCCTGGTGGTGAAAACAGGTGCTCAATGTTGTCTTTGCTTCCGCGTCACCGTGGATCAGGTGAAGCCTGGGACGTGGTTCCTTGAATTGAAGCGCCCAATCCAAAAGTTGTGACTGGCTGGCGTGAGCCGAAAATCCACCCAGGGTATGGATGGAAGCATTTACTGCAATTTTTTCCCCGGCAATGTTAAACGTCTTCGCGCCATCCACGAGTGCCCGGCCGGGTGTGCCATGGGCCTGGTAGCCAATGATGATGACGTGGGCGTCACGCCGCCACACGTTATGCTTCAGGTGATGCCTTATGCGGCCTCCATTGCACATGCCACTACCGGCAATGAATATGGCGCCGGCCTCGATCCTGTTCAGCGCCATGGATTCTTCAGTTGTATTTGAAAAACGCAAAATCGGCAGGAATGTCTTCAGCGTTCCGATATCGCCCTGGCGAATGGTGGTGACATCTTCCTTGTTGTACACATGCTGAAAGTGCGAATACACCTTGGTTGTGGCGATCGCCATCGGGCTGTCGAGAAATATACGCTGATGTTTTAACTTGCCTTTTTGATAAAGCTCGCCCAGCCTGAAAATAATTTCCTGGGTCCGGCCCACGGCGAAAGATGGAATCAGTATATTGCCGCCAGTCTTCGAGGCTTCCGCAATAATGGTTTCCAGTTCCTCCAGCGTTTCTTCCATGGAACGATGTTCCCGGTCCCCGTAGGTGGATTCCAGCAGCAATACATCGGCTTCCGTTACCACTTCCGGATCCCGCAGCAGCGCAACCTGGCTGTTGCCAAGGTCACCGGAAAACACCAGTTTCTTTTCCACTCCAGCTTCTGTGATAAACAGCTCCACGATCGCGGAACCCAGGATATGGCCGGCATCACGGAAGCAGACCTCGATACCTTCCGCTATTTGCTGGCGATTACCATAGGGAAGCCCCTCGCGCTGCGCCAGCACGTCTTCGACATTGTCGATGGTATACAGGGGGTCGATTGGCTTTTTGCCCGCACGTTTACGACGTTTGTTCTCCCACTCGACATCCCGGAAGTGCAGGAATGCTGCGTCGCGAAGCAGGATCTCCAGCAATTCGCCGGTCGGGTTGGTCATGTAGACCGGCCCGGCATAGCCATCGGCAGACAGCTTGGGTAACTGCCCACTGTGGTCCAGGTGACCATGCGACAGCACAACGGCGTCAATCTTGCCTGTTTTAAACGGGAATGGTTTACTGTTACCACCTTCGTCCTTGCGGCTGCCTTGCAGCAAACCACACTCCAGCAATATCACCGCTTTTTCGGTCTCGATGAGATACTTGGAACCGGTAACCCCTTTAATTGCACCCCAGAATGTCAGTTTGGCCATTTCATTCTCCAGTAATATTTGGGATCAGCGCAAAAACTTACTCCGACCCTGATTCAAGACATGATCGAGGCTATACCCGGTCGCCCCTGGTTTCCGGGCCGTCCTGGCCCGGTTCCTGCTGATCTTTCTGCGCGATTCTCTTTTCCCAGAACCCGGCGTTCCTGATACCCAGGGCCAATGGGTCAAACGTGTATTTTTCGACCCCGGCTTTCTTTTGCGCCTCGTAGTCCCGCAGGGCCTTGATCGCGGGTTTTGAGGCCAGGAATATGATCAGGATACCGACAATATTGAGCCAGGCCATCAGGCCGACGCCGATATCACCCAAACCCCATGCCAGGCTGGCCGCCCTGATGGCGCCGTAAAACACCGCGGCCATCAAGCCGAATTTGAGGATCATCATCAGGCCGGGAATATGAAAGGTCCGCTTGATATAGGCGACGTTGGTTTCAGCGATGTAGTAATAGGCCAGCAGCGTAGTGAAGGCAAAAAAGAACAACGCGATCGCGACAAAAGGCCCACCAACCCCCGTTACGACGCTCTCAACTGCCAGCTGGGTAAATGCCGGGCTGTTGGGATCAACTGGCTGCAGTCAATGCACCGCCAGAGACGGCGCCTTCAACACCGGTCACGTGGTATGCGCCGGTGATCAGGATCATGAAAGCGGTGGCCGCTGCACACCAGCAAGGTATCCACGTACACGGAAAAGGCCTGTACCAGGCCCTGCTGGGCCGGGTGCTGCCACTTCGGCGGCAGCGGCAGCATGCGGGCCGGTGCCCTGCCCCGCTTCGTTGGAATAGATACCCCTTTTTACACCCCAGCCTATCGCGGCCCCGAATCCGGCCATCGGTGTGAATGCGTCACTAAGGATCATGGCAAATAACACCCGGTACCGCGCTGATGTTCATGGCAATGATCACCAGTGCGCTGATGATATAGGCCAGCGCCATGACCGGCACGACGAACTGGGTAAAGTGGGCGATGCGTTTGACACCGCCAAAAATGATGATGCCCGAGGAATGACCACGATAGCGCCGCCGACGATCAGCTTGGCCCGGCCGACCTCCCCGAACGGGCTGTCGATCAACACCCCCCCACCGACTGCCAGGTCAACGGCGTTGCCGATGGCGTTGGCCTGCACGCCCGGCAACAGGAATCCCATGGCAAGCACCGTGGTCATGGCGAAAATCCACGCATACCATTTCTGGCCCAGAGCTTTTTCGATGTAAAAAGCCGGTCCGCCGCGGTACTGCCCCTCGTCCACTTCCTTGTAAATCTGGCCCAGTGCCGACTCGACATAGGCGGTGAAGCGCCCAGAAACGCCACCACCCACATCCAGAAAACCGCACCCGGGCCGCCAAAGCCGATCGCAGCGGCGACCCCGGCGATATTGCCGGTGCCCACGCGCCCGGACAGCGATACGGCCAGCGCCTGGAAGGTGGAAATGCCCTGTGCCGATTCCCTGCCCTGGAATAGCAAGCGCAGCATTTCCTTGAACTGCCTGCACTTGCACGAAGCGCGTCATGATCGAGAAAAACAAGCCGGCACCCAGGCACAGGTAGACCAGCGCGCTGCTCCAGACGTATGAATTGATTGTTGCGACGATTTCTTGCATTACGCTTTCCAGTTGGCCCCCACCCGTCTAAAAGATTTTCATCGGCTTGTTCTAAAGCGAGAATCGACACTCTACCTTGCTTTGAAGTGCATTGCATTGACTGGACAAAAAAAGCAGCCAGGATGGTTTTTACAATGGCTTGAGGACTTCCCGGCAGGCATCAAGATAGCCGGAACCGTGCTCCTGATCGGGCTCGAGGTGGTTGCCCTCGGCCCACTCGTTCCAGGACTTGATAAACACGATTTGTTTCTCGCCTGAGCGCTCCGCCACCTGCCCGACCGCGTATTGCAGTTGCTCTTGGAAAAGTTCCGGCGAGCTATCGGTCAGGACAAATCCACGCCGGCCCACCCTTGGCGTGTTGTCCCAGTTGGGCAACACGCTGGGATAGAAATCCTCATGCCCCGGATCGACCCGGTTGTGTTCGATAAAATCACGGTAGTCATGCAATACCGGGTGTTTGAGTGCCTTGTGCACCATGCGGGGGAGTAAATAGTGCGGTTGGAAGCGTTTTGCTGCCAGCCTCAGGAAAGCCACCCCGGGAGTATTCGCAACGACAGCGTCAAAACCGTTAGCCTTGTAGTCCCAGGACTCGTCATCGACATACACATCTTCGCCGACAAAATGTATCCCGTTCAGACCCGCCTCGATGGCCAGCTTTTGCCAGTGCTCCACGAAACGCCAGCAGTCCGGTATCTGCCTGGGTTTGTACACGTAGAAAATGGGTTTTCCGTCAATTTTGAGATAACGGGGGTCCTTGAATGCCGGTTCCAGCGCCCGGAAATGCCTTTCTTCGTCGTCCGGCCCGGGATAGGTCTGTTCCATCAATGTGCGGTCGGGTTCACCGTGCCAGACGCCGGACCAGCTTTCATTGGCCCAGCCGAGACAAAATGGAAAATCGGGCTTGCCAGTATTGACCACCTCGGCAAACGGACGTTCCAGCAATCTTTGACCCGCGAACCAGTAATGCCAGTAACAGAAACCGGCCAGGCCTGCATTGCGGGCCAATTCCACCTGTTTCTCACGCACCTGCGGATCGAGTAAATCGTAATAACCGAGTTCACCCGGCACCCGTGGTTGACGGTGACCGGCAAATAACGGCCTGGCGCGCCGGACATTGGTCCACTCGGTGAAGCCTTCGCCCCACCAGCGGTCGTTTTCCGGGATCGGGTGGTACTGAGGGAGATAAAAAGCGATGGCACGCATCAGGGTGGAGTTTACCCGGAGAAACGGTCTTTGAGGTCCAGCCAGCGCTGCTTGACCCAGCGCACGGGCGTGGTCAAACGCCAAGAGGTGGAATTCAGCATTTCTTCGATCTGCTCGTCGCGCCGCAGGATCTCCGCATCCCGTTGTTCCAGTTGATTCCTGTAATCAACAATCCGGTTCATCATCTGGCTGACCCTGGCGGTGCTGTTCCTGCCGGTACGCCTCGCGAGCACCCGTCTGCTGGCTTCCACGGCCTCTTGCGTGGCTTCAAGGTAGGCGTGGCCGAATTTCTGGTCCGGCTCGAGGTGGCAGCCCTCCGCCCACTCGTTCCAGGCATTAATGAACAGTATTCTTTCCTCGCCCTGGAAATGCAGATTGGTATCGGTGATCATGCGATACAGCCACGACCCGTACTTCTCCGGTGTTGAACCCAGGAAAATGGCTGCACCCTTTTTACGGCGAGCCCAGTTGTCCCAGCACGGTGTCACGCAACGGAAGCGCTTGTAGGCCGGCGTCGTCTTGGCCATCATCGCATCGGCCAGGTGGTCGTAATAGTGCACTAAATTTTCTTTGCAGGCCGTGCGCAACTCGTTACTCGCGTCCTCCGGCAGGTCATCGGAATCCGGCGTGAGTCGCTCACCTTTGTGCTGCCAGTCCGGTGCGAATTCCATTGCCGAGTCAAAACCGATATCACGCGGATCGGGTTTGTCCATGCTCTCAACGCGGCACAGGTGTAACTCACCCAGGCCCGCGTTGCGTGCTTCCTCGCGCCAGATTTCCGCCGTGCGGGCGGGGTCCGGCAGGTCGGAGGTGCGGTAAACAAGGAATAACGGCTTGCCGTTGACCCTGATGTAACGTTTATCCTGGAAAATCGGAATCAGAGCGCGGATGTGGTTGCGGTCGTCCTCTTCACTGTACTTCTGTTGTATCAGGATTTCCTTATCCTTGCCATCCCAGCGGCGGGTCCAATTTTCGTTCGCCCAGCAGATACAGAACGGGAAGTCCGGCTGGCCCGAGGCCAGCAGTTCCTCCAGAGGGTGTTCGAGCAGACGGTGTCCGTTGAACCAGTAGTGGTAGTAACAGAAACCCTCGATGCCGTACTTGCGCGCCATTTCGGCCTGCGCGATCCGTGTATCTTCATTCCTCAGGTCGTAGTAGCCCAGGTCCTTGGGTACGTGGGGCTGGTGGTGCCCCGGGAACAGGGGCATGCGCCTTTTTAACGTTGTGCCACTCGGTAAACCCCTCACCCCAGAACCTGTCGTTCTCGGGGATCGGATGGAACTGTGGCAGGTATAAGGCAATTAATCGGGTAGGAATCTGGTCAGCGTCATCCACGTCCATCGCCGCGATACGGTGGTCCGACACCTCGATTGAGGCTGCCAGGACCCGGTGCATCAGCTCGGCGGTTTTTTCCGAGGTGAAGTGCTGCGAAACAAACTCGGAGCCCGCTTCGCTCAGGGTCTGAAGTTTTTCCTCGTCCCGGTACTGGGACACCAGTTCAGCGGCAAATGCTTCCGGCGTGTCCTGAGGCAACATCAGTTGATCGATACCCTTGATGCCCTCCAGCCCGATGGAAGTCGAGACGATCGGCAAGCCCTTGTAAAAGGCTTCGATAACCTTGCCCTTGACGCCAGCGCCGAAGCGCAGAGGCACCACCATCATCCGGGATTTGCGGTACAGCTCCGCCAATTCGTCATCGCTGACCCTGCCAAGTATCCTGGATGCTGTCCGATTCAAGTGCGGCAATATCTTCCGGCGGATCGGCGCTGACCACGTTGAAAACGACATCCGGCAACTGCTCCTGGACCAGTGGAAAAATTTCCTTGCTGAACCAGGTGATCGCATCGTGGTTGGGTGTGTGCGCACAGGCACCGATAAACAACAGGTCGCGCCGCACACTGAAATCGCGTTCCACCTGTCCCATTTCCGGGTAGAAAAACAAGGGCACCGTGAATACCTTCTTGTGCGGGTACTTTTCCCTGATGAAGCGTTCTTCGACTTCGCTGAAGGTCAGCAGCACATCACTGTTCGAAAAAACGAAGTCTTCTTTCTCTTCGTATTCTTCGGCCTCTGCGAGGACGGCCGGGTCGTTCTCGATCTCGGCCTTACGCCTCAAGCGCAGGTAGTGCAGGTCATGGCACTGGTAGATGATCGCGGCGTTGGTGTAGTCCAGTATGGCTGGCAGTATCTCGGCCGCGGGGTCTGGCTTGTGCATGAACACGTAATCAATGTTCTGGCCGTTGGCCTGTAACCAGCTTTGCCAGTTCTCCCGGTACCAGTCCCCGTCCAGGGTTTCCACGCCCATCTTGTTCAACTCGGTGGCGTAGGGCTCGATCCGGTAGAAATCTGCCGGCAGAAACTTGACTCCAGACCCCCATCTCCACCAGTAGCTTCAGGTACATGAAGTTGGTGCGGGAGCCGGCGTACAGGTCGTACTGCGGCATCGAGTGATCCACGAATAACAGCACGGGCTTGCGGTCCCACTTGGTGAAAGCCCTGTCCGGTGTACCGCGGTTGTGTTTGTCCTGGATCATCGTGTCTGTTTCTTCATGTCTGCCGGCGCGCGGCAGGTGTCCGGGCGGTGCAAATACCGCATCTGCCCTGCCATTTATAGTGTGGGGAACAGGGTATAGATGCCGCTTTCAAAATCAAGTGTTTTTTGGATATTAATACCTACTATGCTGATCCCACGTCACCCTATCGGCACCAGTCCGATATAGCTGAACAGTATCGAAAGATGCCGGCTGTCCCGCTCGGGTTTAAACGACTTGCCCAGGGTAAATTCAATTTCCAGCACCTCGTCACGTGGCACCTCATCACCCAGCGTGATGATGTGCCGCCGTTCCTTCAGTTCGGTTTCGTCGAGCCTGGCAACAACCCTGCCCTGCACCGTGATCTCCAGCCACTGCCCAGTAATGTTGGGCGGCACATAGGCTTCAAGCACCAGCGCCAGCGAACCCGCCCTCGGGGCCAGCAACTCGACACCCGCTATTGTCCCGTCGACCCAACGCACCGGAGTTTGCTGCTGTTCCAGCCAGCTGAACCCGTGTGCAAAAGCCATGAAATCCGGATGATCCATGTGTAGTTGCGAAATATGCCCGGTAACCGCTTCGCCAACAACCCCGGCATTCGGCTGCACCCAGGATTGTTCATCAAAAACGTCGCCACGGATACGGTACCGCATCAGATCCGGCAGGACCTGCAGGTTGTGAGTCCTGGAGGCGTCAGCATAGTTGTAGTAAAGCCGCTCCCTGTCAGCCGGCGGTTCCTCAGCGAACAAGGGTACACCGGCGTGTCTGTTTTCAAGACCAAATACCCTGGTGATCGTGGCAGGGATATCCCCGATGCTTGCAGGTGCAGCGGAAAAGCCTAATGGTCCGTGTGCACCAGGCGGCTTGACCAGTAACAGGGTGCTGGCCATGCCCATCAATGATTCCGGTACTGCCGTACCTGCCCGCCCGGTATATCCGTCCGGCAACCAGGGTGAGCCGTGGTCGCCGTTAACGACGATCATGGTCTGATCATATAGCTGCTTGTCCTTCAGTACCTGCACCAGTTCTTCAAGCTGCGCCAGCGTGCAGTGCACCTGCTCTCGCTGGTTTTTCTGGTTGACCGTGCGCGGCCCTGTGTAGTTGCAGTCACGACCAAACAGTAATGGTGCATGGGCGCCGGCGTGATGAAAGTAGTTATAGGTTCCGGGGTTCTCCCCGGCCTGCATGTTCTGCATGAAAAGATCGAGGATGCCGGAGTGTGTCGGCGCGCCCTTGCTCAGTCTGCGCAACAACCAACGCCCATCGGCAAATATATGCTGGCGCAACACGACCGGGCTGAGCTGGAACAGCCCGAGGTCCAGACCGGTGGTCACGGCATTGGCCAGCCGCCTGGCGGGGCTCCAGATCGCGCCACCACCAAAAATCTCCTCGTGCGTACCCGTGCAGGCAGTGTATTCACCCTTGCAGAATATGCCGGGGTGGAACTGGAACCCATAGGTATTGAAACCGTGTTGCGCCAGCGTGCTGACAATGGACTTGTCGCGCAGTGTCTGATCGATATATTCCCAGGTAAAAGGCTGCTTGCGCACCAGGTCATACTCCGGCTCGGGTGCTTCACCTGACATGTAGAAGAGCACGCTGGGATAAGTGCTCTTGTATTGCCCGGTGGCCTGCGTGAACAGGGTGAAGCCATCAAAAGCCTGCCCAAAACGATCCTGCTGCGTACTCAAAATGTCATGCAGCATGGCACCCTGGGCCTGGTCAGGCACGATGTGGATGACGTTGCGTTGGGTGGACAGCCGGTAAAAATTGTCAAAATAAGCTGTCTGTCCATCCGTGGCGGGCTGACCGGCCAGCAAGGCAGCCCGGTTGATATAAGTCGTGTGCAACAGGCCGGCCGTCAGGAAGAACAGGATAAATAACGATACGGTGGACAGCAATTGCAGGTTTTTCCTGATTAGCACAAACACGACCGCCAGCCCGATAATCACCGCCAGTTCCAGCACGGCCAGCCAGTGCAGGACCGACCAGTCGATCAGGCTGCCGTCGAATGGCGGATGCTTGGCGAGGCCGAGGAAAAACCGGGATTCCAGGAAAGCCACCAGGCTCAAGAAAGCCAAAAGAGGCAACAGTGCGCGCCCCTTGAGTAGCTTGAAAAGCACCAGCAACAGCAGGATAAGCACCAGCGATAATACAATGTATGTTATTAAGATACTGCTATAACTAACTGAGAACTCACCAATATTCTCCGCTAAAGTGCTTAATGGTGCAAAGAAACAGAGCTGCAGGACAAAAGTCGCCGACCACCAGGATGGCGGGGATGTTGCCCTGTGTTTTGTTATTGGAAGACAAGGCTCCGTTCTGTTAATCCAGTGACGGTGGCACGCGCTGGTAACCGCGCCTGCTCAAAGGCATAAGCCAGCCTGATCAGTTCCGCGTCACTGAACGCTGCGCCGATGAACGATATGCCGATGGGCAGCCCGAGAATATTGCCGGCCGGCACCGTAATGCTCGCATAGCCGGACACTGCTGCCAGTGAGGAACTCGATACGCCCATTGACTGGTCACCGTTGATATGGTCGGTAAGCCAAGCGGCTGCGCGTGTGGGTGCTATCAAGGCATCGAGCTGCATGGGTCTCCAATGCATTGTCGATTCCGTTTTGCGAAATACGCTTGGCGTCCACCAGCGCCTGCTGGTAAACCTCGTCAGTCAATTCACCCTTTTCCTGCGCCTCGAGCATCCTCTCCTGCCCAAAATGCGGCATCACCGTGTCAGCGTGTGTCTCGTTGTACTCGATGATCTCCGCCAGGCTCTTCAGCGGCGCACCTGAATTCTCCAGGTAAGCTGCCAGGTCTGTCTTGAATTCGTAATACAGTACTTCGTGCTGGGCATCCCCCATGCCTTCGGTGTCGATTTCGATCGGGTCGACGACCTCCGCGCCCAGGCTTCGAGTGTGGCGATACTGTCGCTGACGATCTTTTCGATGCGGGCGTCCCTGCCGGCGCCATAATGACCACGATAGACACCGATGCGCTTGCCCTTGAGTGCGTCTTTCGACAAGCCGGCGGCAAAGTCCGGCATGGATCCGGGAAATGAATCCGCCAACGGGTCGGCGGCATCCCTGCCCACCATCGCATTCATCAGAATAGCGGCATCCTTGACGGTACGCGCCATCGGACCGGCCGTATCCTGGCTGTGCGCGATCGGGATAATCCCGCTGCGGCTGACCAGGCCGAGGGTCGGCTTGATACCCACGATGCCGTTGACGCTGGACGGGCACACGACCGAACCGTTGGTCTCGGTACCCACGGCCACGCTGGTCAGACTGGCGGCGACGGCCACCGCCGAACCACTGGAAGACCCACAGGGATTTCGTCGTGTGTCGTAGGGGTTATTGGTCTGTCCACCGATGCTGCTCCAGCCGCTGGACGAATGGCTGGAGCGGAAATTTGCCCACTCGCTGAGGTTTGCCTTGCCCAGAATCACCGCACCCGCCTCGCGCAGTTGCGTAACGATGAATGCATCGGCCGGCGGCCGGTGCCCCTTCAGCGCCAACGAACCGGCCGTGGTTTCCATCTGGTCCGCCGTGTCGATATTGGCTTTCAGCACCACCGGTATGCCGTGCATCGGCCCACGCGAACCACTGGCCAGACGTTCTGCATCGAGCGCTGCGGCGATCTCAAGCGCCTCCGGGTTAGTCTCGATGATCGAGTTCAAGCCGGGGCCGTCTTGGTCAATGGCCTCGATCCGGTCCAGGTAGAACTGCGTCAGCTGGACGGAACTGAGCTCGCCCTGCTGCATCAGAATCTGCAAGGACTGAATGTCGTACTCGGTGTAATCATGAGCAACTGCCATGACCTCCTCCCGCGGCAGCAGCCGTTACTTGTCTCCGCCTCAACTTCGGGCGCGCAAGCCACTAGCAGCAGTGCACAAAACAACAGTAACTGCAGAACATCCAAAATACCTGGTAATCGTCATGTCCCTTCTCCATACCTCTGGCGTCGGGCCAGGACAGCCCATCCGCCGATGTGACCGAGAGTCGCTTATGCAACCATTAAATACCAGCCCGTAGTTTATCCCATAAAAGAATAATTTCGGCCTTGGTATTGGCTGTATAACGATACAATTCGATCGTGAAAAGGAATCCGATAGGATTTGTCACCCATCTCCGTAAGCGAACCAAGCCTCAAATCTTCACGTATTGCGGTGCGTGGCAACCATGCCATGCCAAAACCTTCCAACACCAGCGCCCTGATGGCTTCAACCGCCCCCGTCTCCATGACCGGCTTGAGATGAATCGCATTGGCATGCTCGATTGATTCGTGGTTTACCAGGTTTGCCATGGCCGACGCTGGCATGTAAGAAATAAAAGGCACAGGGTCATCCGGCGTGGTCGGGAAGTGATAGGTTTTATTTTTGCGCAGGCTTGTTTTGCAAACTGGCAATAACTCATCCTGACCCAGGGTCAGTGACCTGAACAAACTTGAATCATGCCCTCTCTTACTCACGGAACCACCGTAAGCCAACAGGAAATCCAGGTCCCTGGACTTCAACAACTCCACGAAACCAAGCCCTGCTTTCAACCCCGTTACCAACTGGATTTTGCGCTCACCCAAAATTGACCGGACGCTCTGTCAGCCATGAGGGCGCAAAATGCACCGCGAGATGATCCGCAACACCCAATCTCAGGGTGCGCAACCTGGAGTATTCACGGGCATCGAAATCTTCCCGGGTCTTGTAAACCGTACGCACCACCTGGCTCGCGGTGTCCACCAGTTGCGAACCAGCATCGGTCAGGGTGACAGGGTGTGTGTGCCGGTCAACGAGGGGTGTTCCAAGCCAGTTTTCCAGCGCATGGATACGCCTGCTGAAAGCCGACTGGCTGATATTGCGGTGCGTTGCAGCCTCGGAGAAACTGCCCGTGTTTGCCAGGCTTATAAAGTCTTCCAACCAACCCAAATCCATAACTGCCTCCGGTCCGATTAGTACGCTTTCTCATCGAGTTGATATCTATTATGCGCCTCGCGCATAACATTAGAAACAAATAGCAACAGAAATTCATAATCCGGTTGGTATATTGGGTCATGAATCTTTTTGATTCATGATTCCTCATGGAATCCAAAAACTAAAATCTTCAGGAGTAATTCGTATGAAACTTATTCCACTATGCAGGCACACACTTTTCTACTCGATTTGCATCGCGCTGGCAGGATCGGCCTGGGCTCAAACCGACCAGGCTACTGACGTCACAGCAATGGAAGAGGAAGGCGTACTTGAAGAAGTGGTTGTTACCGGTTCGCGTTTACGCCGCGACAGCTACACAGTCTCAACTCCACTGGTCATGATGGAAAACCAGGCCATCCAGGACACCGGTCTTGGCTCTTTGGCGGAGATACTGGTTGACGAATTGCCAGCAGTATTTGAAGGGACAAATAACACCAATTCGCAATCCCTGGTCAATGCGACCGGTATTACGACCATGAACTTGCGTAACCAGGGCAACGACAGGACCCTGGTGCTGATCGATGGCCGCCGTACTGTACCCAACCAGTTCAGTTCCAACGGCGTCAGCCTCAACAGCATTCCGACCCCGTTTATCAAGCGGGTCGAAATCATTACCGGTGGTTCTTCCGCGGCCTATGGCTCGGACGCCATCGCCGGTGTGGTCAATATCATCACGCAGACAGATTACGTGGGCCTGGGCTTTGAAGGCCGTTATGGCGGCTATACCGATGGCGGTGGCGAAGAAACTACGGCGGTCGCGCAATATGGCACGTTTTTTTCCGATAACCGCGGTTATGTGTTCTTCGGTGCAGTCTTCAACGACGAGAAAGGCATCAAGCCCTATGAACGTGACAGGGCAAAGATCGAAGCCTATTACCGCTACGACGAAGACGACATGTGCAACCAGGTCCTAACCGAGAACAGTTACCAATGCATACGTGACGTACCCGACAAGAGTGATTGGCGTAACCGCAGTGACGGCATCGCCGGCGGCGTGTTCGAGGAAGGCCGCGGCAACGGCGGCATCTGGTACGACGAAAACGGCATTTGCATGACGACTGGTCGGAAGAACGTGACGGCATCCACTCCGAGCAATTTGTACAGCTCAAGGTTCCGGAAGACCGTTATTCGCTGGCATTCAAGACCACTTACGATTTTGACAATGATGTCAAAGCCACCTTCCAGATGATGTACTCCGAGAACAACTCCTTCAACGACAAGTCCCCGGAAGACGAATATGACGGTGGCGAGGTGCTGATTCTTGACCGCGATAACACTGGAGCCAAGCACAATCACACCCGGGAAGATAGCCCTCGATAACCCCTTCGTTCCCGATGAAGTTCTAGCCATTGCCAACAGCTCTATTGACTGGGAACGGCGTATGTTCGAAGTCGGCCATATCACGACCGATAACAAGCGCACCACCTTCCGTGGTTTATTCGTACTGCAAGGTGAATTTGCCAACGACTGGCAATGGGATGCCTCCATCAGCTATGGCAAATCCCACCAGAAGCAACTCCGGGCCAACGAAATTGACGTGGTCAAGGAACGGCAGGCACTGGATGCCGAATATGCCCCGGACGGCGTGACCATCTGGTGTGCAGATCCTGAAGCCAGGGCAGCGGGTTGTGTGCCGTTGAACGTATTTGGTGTCGGCTCGATCACGGAAGAAATGGCCTGGTGGCTGCGTGTCAACCCGACCATTGATTCCACGGTCGAACAGACACAAGCGCTGGCCTACGTTTCGGGCGACCTGTTCGAAATGCCGGCGGGCACCGTACCGGCGGTATTCGGCATCGAGTATCGCAAGGACGCCGTGGACCTGAAGACCGACGAAGGCAGCCAGTATGGCGGCATCACGTTCAACCTGATCCCATCATTTGCCGCTGACTATGACGTCTGGGAAGCCTTTACCGAAATGGCATTCCCTTTGTCAGACAAGCTTGATCTCGAGATCTCCGCACGCGTGGCCGACTACAGCCCGTCAGGAATCGACACGGTCATAAGCTACACGGCAGGCCTGATCTGGGAACCGGTGGATGGCTACAGGCTGCGCGCCAACTACGCCCGTGCCCAGCGCGCACCGACCCTGGCCGAGTTGTACTCACCGCCACGTGGTGACTACGATTCGATTAACGATATCTGCGAAGGCACAACACTCGACCCAAGCCTGACACCGGGCCGCGTATACGATAACTGCCGACTGGAGCCAGGAATCATAGCTGCCCTCCTGGAGCTTCCACCAGAGGAGCAGGCAGACGGATTCCCGGATGAAAACAACGGCTATGGCCCTTCCGCCGGTAACCCGGACGTGTTTGAAGAAACTGCAGACACCTGGACCGTCGGTTTCAGCATTAACCCGTCATGGGCGGAAAACCTGCGCCTGGCCGTGGACTACTGGGATATCTCCATCGAGGACAAGATCACTGAAATCGATAATGCAGAAATCATGGCACAGTGCTATGACTCCACGCAGCCATGGGGTTCCGACAATCCTTTCTGTAATGAAATCAGCCGCCATGATGCCGACGGGCAGATCTACCAGATCATGAACCGCCAATACAACCTTGACTCCGGTACGACCAGGGGTGTTGACGTGGCCATGGACTATGTCTGGGATTTCACCTCGAAAGGCGACCTGACCTTGAAGCTGGACTGGACCCATATGCTAGAGGACAGCGACACCTACCAGGGTCTCGATGGCCTGGTGACGGTCGATTACACGGGTCAAGTCTCTTACAAGAATTTCGATGACCGGGCGACCGCCTCCCTGACCTGGCGCTATGAAGGCTGGCGGCTACGCTGGACGACCAAGTACAGGAGTTCAGTCGTCGACAATTACGATCGCATGGATGAATGGAATGAGTTCATGGACGACAATGATGCCAGGTGTGCCAGCGGTGACAGCGATTGCATCGCGAACCCGGAAAAGTTGGACTACTACCATTTCCCGGCCTATATAACGCATGATCTCAGCGCGTCTTATACCATGCGCACCGATTGGGCGGACAGCCTGCGCTTGTATGCCGGTGTCAGGAACATGTTCAACGACCAGGGTCCGTTTATCCCGACCGGTGGTGATACCTATGCCAGCGGCCCGGGTAACTTCGACAGCCCGTACGGTGGTGGTGTTGGACGCTATGTATTTGCAGGTATCGAAGTGGGTTTTGAATGAGTTAAAGATATAGGCAGATTTATTGCCTGACAACACCGACCAGCCCCTGGAAACGGGGCTGGTTTTTTTAGGGCAAAAAAAGGGGTTAGTTCATATTTCCGGGTCAATCGCGGCCAGCAAGCTGGCCCCTCCACAGAAAAATGAACCTGAATCCTTTCAACCGCTAATCTGCCAGGTAGACATCTTCGGGTAGTTCGATATGCACGCTAATCGGCAGGTGGTCCGAATGGGTATGTTCCAGTACGTCGGTTTTTGTCAACTGCAGTGATTCAGAAATCAGGATGTGATCGAACTTGCGGTTTGGATTCCAGCTGGGAAAGGTTTTCAGATTCTCGATGGGCAGTTTCAGGTGGGTGTTATGCACCAGTTCCTGTAGTTCCGTCGGATTCTATCCCGCAATTGAAATCACCCATGACTACCAGCTGCGGGTATTCGCCGACCAGTTCACCGATGTAGGCCAGTTGCAACCTGCGGGCACGTTTACCCAGTGCCAGGTGCATGATGCAAACCATCAGGGGCTCCCGGTTGGTTTTCAACTCGACCAGCATCGCGCCCCTGCCCCGCATAGCCCGGCAGCTTGTGCTCGTCGATGAAACTGGGCCGCACCCGGCTCAAGTACACCATTGCTGTGCTGGGCGATCTTGCCCAGGCTGCGATTGACCTGGCGGTACCAGTATGGGAATCGCGCCCGGTGGGCCAGGTATTCGGTCTGATCCAGGAAACCGGTTCGCAGGCTACCGGAATCCACTTCCTGCAAACCGACGATGTCGTAGGATTGCACCAGGTTGGCGATACGGTTCAGGTTCGAGATCCGTTCACGCAACGGTAGCAGGTGTTTCCAGCTCTTGGTGACATATTCGTGGAAATCGCGGGTTTCGACCCCGGTCTGGATGTTAAAGCTAAGCAAACTCAGGGCGTGGCGGCTCGTCAACGGCACGCCGCGCGTTGCACTCACTGAGTATTGTGTTTGCATTTTCTTTCCAGATTTCACTGCCAGCACACCGTGCAATAATTCTTGGCACGGCAGTACCTGGCAGGTTCACAGCATACCAGTTACCGGTCGATACCACCCATGCACATGTACTTGATCTCAAGGTAGTCATCCAGACCGTACTTCGAACCTTCACGGCCCTGACCGGACTCCTTGACACCACCGAACGGCGCCATCTCGTTGGAAATAATGCCCTCGTTGATTCCAACGATACCGTACTCGAGGCCTTCGGCCACCCGCCAGATCCGCCCGATGTCACGCGAATAGAAATAGCAGGCCAGGCCGAATTCGGTGTCGTTGGCCATCGCGATGGCCTCTTGCTCCGTGCTGAATTTGAACAGCGGGGCGACCGGGCCGAAAATTTCTTCGCTGAAAACACGCATGTCATCGCTGACATTGGTCAGTATGGTCGGTTCGACGAAACAGGCGCCCAGTTCGGAGCGCTTTCCGCCGGCAATCACACGTGCGCCTTTGTCGACAGCATCGTCAACAAAATCCATCACGTCATTGACAGCAGTCTCATCGATCAACGGCCCGATGGTGACACCCTCGTCCGCCCCGTTACCCACTTTCAGGCCCTCCACGGCTTTTGCCAGTTTCTCCGCAAAAGCATCGTAAATACCTTCCTGGATCAGGATGCGGTTGGCACACACGCAGGTCTGGCCGGAAGCGCGGTACTTGCTCGCCATGGCCCCGGCCACCGCGGTATCCAGGTCCGCATCGTCAAAAACGATAAACGGCGCGTTGCCACCCAGTTCCATCGAGGTACGCTTTACCGTGCCGCACATTCCGCCATCAATTGCTTGCCCACCGGTGTCGAGCCGGTGAAGGTCAATTTGCGCACGATCGGGTTGGAGGTCAGTTCCTTGCCGATTTCCGCAGTGATACCTGTGACCAGGTTGATGACACCAGCCGGCACACCGGCGCGTTCCGCCAATTCGGCAAAAGCATAGGCCGACAACGGTGTTGCGTTGGCCGGCTTGCACACCACCGTGCAGCCCGCGGCCAGGGCCGGTGCAATCTTGCGGGTCAGCATGGCGTTGGGAAAATTCCATGGCGTGATGCAGGCCACGACCCCGACCGGTTGCTTGATGCACACGATCCGCTTGTCCATGGCCGTGTGCGGGATGATGTCGCCGTAGATGCGCTTGCCCTCCTCGGCAAACCACTCGATATAACTGGCACCGTAGGCAATTTCACCACGTGCCTCCGCCAATGGTTTGCCCTGTTCAGCGGTCAGTATCTGTGCCAGGTCCTCCTGGGCCGCCATCATCAGGTTAAACCACTTGCGCAATATCGCGGAGCGCTCCTTGATAGGGCGTCTGCGCCATTCAATCTGCGCGGCCTCGGCCGCCTCGATGGCCCGGCGTGTTTCAGCCGTGCCACATTTTGCGACCCTGGCGATCACCTCACCCGTGGCCGGGTTAACGACATCAAGCGTCTCGCCGATTATCCGCCGCAACCCACTGCCCGTCGATGTACGCGCCTGTCTTGAGCAAGCCCCGGTCTGATAGTGAAATTCCCACGTCCTGAACCTCCGCCAGTGTGTGACCCCATTTTACCCGTATTCCTGATCTCAGGCACATGTAACACCTGTCCCGCCAGGGCGGTGGTGCAGCCACCGGATCGCAGGCGTAAAATCAGCCCATGTTTCAGAAAAACGACCTGCTCGAATCGATCCGGAGCGGCCTTTCAGATGCACTGGGAAGCGTCGGGCATTGGAATGGGCCGACCGTCTGCCCGGTGGCGACATCAACCAGGCCGCCCTGCTCACCGACGGCACAAGAAAGTGGTTTTTGAAATATCACCACAACGCGCCCGACGGCATGTTCGAGGCGGAGGCGCAGGCCCTGGCCGAAACTGCACAACAGGACTGCATCAGGGTTCCGGCACCCATCGCGTATGGCAAGACCGGTAATACCGACTGGCTGGTGCTTGAATACCTGGAACTCAGGTCCCATGGTTCTGAAGCACTGTTGGGTGAGCAGCTTGCAGCACTGCACCACGTGACTGCCGGCCAGCATGGCTGGCATAGCGACAATTACATCGGCAGCACGCCGCAGTACAACACGCGTTGCGACGATTGGCTCACCTTCTGGCGGGAATACCGGCTACGACCACAGCTTGAAATGGCCCGGACTACTGTTTATGGCAAACGCCTGGCTAACGCCGGTGAACGGCTGCTGGACAACCTGCACCTGCTGCTGGCTGACCACCAGCCCGCCGCATCGCTGCTGCACGGTGACCTGTGGTCCGGCAACAAGGCTTACCTGGCTGACGGTAAACCGGTGATCTTTGACCCGGCCGCCTATTACGGGGACCGCGAAACCGACATCGCAATGACCGGCTTATTCGGTGGATTTGGCGCTGATTTCTATGCCGCGTACCAGGCGCGCTATCCCTTGCCCACTGGTCATCAGCTACGCCATGACCTGTACAACCTGTACCACATGCTCAATCACCTTAACCTGTTCGGCGGCGGTTACCTGTCGCGCTGTGAGCGCATCATCAATACGCTGCTGGCCCGGGTGCTCTAAACGGCCTATTCAACCGTTATTGATTCCACGTAAACAATCTCGCAGGCGCCGTTGCCGGTGTCGGTGCGTGACAGGGAGGTCCGCCAGCGCCAGCCCGAAGCGTGGTCTACATCGACCAGGTGACCCTCCAGCTTGACGATATCCCCCGGTCGCAGGTCCTTGAGCCGCCTCTCGACGGACTTCCGCGCGGGGATCATGTGCATATTGCTGCTATGGGCCGTGATCTGTGCGTCAGTAAGCGGCGCCGGATATTCGTAACGGGTGAAATACCAGCGGCCGCTCTGGTTGATGTCTATCCTGTCGAGCACAGCCTCGTCGGACATCACGCCCCAGCCCAACGCCAGGTCAAGTGGCGAAAGATCGGAATCACGCCGCAGGTAGTAGGGTTCCTTTGACAGTACCCTGGCGCGGATTTCAAACCGCGCCCGGCGCGTTACCTGGTATTCATCCAGCATGAATTGTGACGGCGACACCTCCTGCTGAAGTGGTTGCTCGTTGACCAGTACCCCGGGCGGGTAGACGATTGGCCGGTCTCCCCGGTATTCAAAGAACCAGTAAGCCAGGACCGCTACAGAAATTATGAATAGCAGTCTTGTCATCGAGCACACATGCCATCAATTTCCTGCAGTGTGCGGGTAATCCGCGAGTACCTTGTTGACTGTTGTGTAGACCGCGTCTCGCAAGTGCGTGGCCACGTCCTCGTTGGCTTCAAATACGGCAACGCCCTGCCAGACCAGCTTGTGTTGTTCAGGATCAACAAAATCAATAAACACCGAAGCTTCGGTAACCTCGGTGGCGACCCTGGTGCTTGAAACACCGACCCCCACTGCCGAACCATAATAAGGACCGCCCGGACGGGAGTAATAACCACCGGTCATATACGGTGCGCTGTATGACTTCATTTCGACTTTATCATCGCCACGAACCGTCACGTTGATCAGAAAATCAGGCTTGCCCGATACCCGGTAACCGCGTTGTGCCAATTCGGAGTTGAGCGAAGCGCGGAAATGTTCACCAAAAATCGGCGAGTTGTAACCACTCTCGATACCCATGGGTTCAAAGAAATTGTAGCTCGTGAAAGTACTGAAATCCGTAGCCGGATCCATGTCACTGCGCACGCTTATCCCCGTTGCACAAGACATCATCAGACCAGCCATCAAGGTGGCTGGCAGCAGAAAAATATAACGGCGGTTTTTTAATCGTCCAGGTAGGGTATGTTTCACTTGTCGTCCTTTTTATCAGCTTTATTACCAGCGGACCAGTCCACGACTTTGCCGCCATATGAAGTCATCAAAGCGAGTTTAACCCACATGGCCGCTAAACTCGTTATGGAATTGACCTGTTTGTACAAATGGGAGGTTCAGTCATGCCGACACTTCTCAAGTTGGCACCCCTGTTGTTGCTGGGTGCGACCAGCGTTGCTGACCCACGGACGAAATGCGGGACCTGGAGGGCCTGATCAACTCCAGTTGCCCCTGAGAATATCAATTGAAATCCCGACGCCCAGCCATCTATAGCCGTTCTGCTTTATAATGCCACCCCCTTGATACGACCTCCCGGCAACTACCGTCATGCTACAACTGAAACAAATTGAACTGCGCCGGGGCGACAAACTGCTATTTCGAGAACGCCAGCCTGCAGGCCCACCCCGGTCAACGTGTCGGTCTCATCGGTATCAATGGCAGTGGCAAGACTTCGCTTGTTTTCCCTGATCCTCGGCCAACTGGACAGCGACGCAGGTGACCTGCTGGTCAACCCCAAGGACGTCATTGCCCACGTGGCACAGGAAAGCCCCACGTCGGAAAGCACGGCTTTGAGTTTGTCATGGACGGCGACCATGGCTTGCGCAAGCTACAGACCAGCATTGCCAAACTGGAGGCAGGCGACGCGACACGACGAGCGTCTGCACAGCTTCTACGAGGAAATGGACAACATCGACGGCTATACCGCCGAGACGCGTGCGGCCCGCTTGTTGCACGGCCTGGGTTTTGACCGCGGAAGTCATGCAGCAAACCCGTCAATGAGTTCTCCGGTGGCTGGCGCATGCGGCTGAACCTGGCGCAGGCGCTGATGTGCCGCTCGGATATCCTGTTGCTGGATGAGCCCACCAACCACCTGGACCTGCCGGCCATCTTCTGGCTGGAACGCTGGCTGCGGTCCTACGCGCGGCATTCTGCTGCTGATTTCGCATGACCGGGATTTCCTCGACGGGCTGTGCACCCACATCGCGCATATCGAGCACGAGGGGCTCAAGACCTATACCGGTAACTACAGCCAGTTTGAAGCAGTGCGTGCGGAACAACTGGCCCTGCAACAGGCGATGTACGCACGGCAACAGAAAGAAATCAGCCATATCCAGAGCTTCGTCGACCGTTTCCGTTACAAGGCCACCAAGGCAAAACAGGCCCAGAGCCGTCTGAAAATGCTGGAACGCATGGTCAAAATCGCGCCTGCGCACGTTGATTCGCAGTTCCATTTCCGTTTCCACGAACCGGAACGTCAGCCACAGCAACTGATGCAACTGGAAAACGCGATACTGGGTTACGGCTCGAAACGAGTCGTCGGTGAGCTCGAGTTTCCGCCTGGGCGCCGGTGACCGCATCGGCTTGCTGGGCGCCAACGGCGCCGGCAAATCCACACTGGTCAAGACACTGGTCGATGGCAGCACCCTTCTGGGCGGGGAACGTACAGTCAATAACTACACCTGTAGCGGCTATTTTGCCCAGCAACAACTCGAGCTGTTACGCATGGACTGCAGCCCCTTGTGGCATGTGCAGCGACAGGCGCCGGAAATGCGTGAACTGGACCTGCGTAAACACCTCGGCCAGTTCGGCTTCCAGGGCGACCGTGTCACCGATCCAGTCGCGCCGTTTTCCGGCGGTGAAAAAGCACGGTTGGTACTGGCGTTGCTGGTGCTGCAAAAACCCAACCTGTTGCTGCTGGACGAACCCACCAACCACCTGGACCTGGAAATGCGTCACGCATTGGGTGTAGCGCTGGCGGAATACAGCGGCGCGCTGCTGGTCATTTCACACGACCGGCACCTGTTGCGCAGTGTCTGTGACGAACTCTACATCGTGCACGACGCCCGGCTGAGTGAATTCAAGGATTCGCTGGATGACTACCCGGCGTGGCTGAAAGCGCAGGAATCGTCAGCCTCCAGCGATGCAGGTGAGGATGAATCGACGCCTCGCAAGCCAGCCGGGAACAGCCGCAGGCAAACCCGCCAGGCAGAGGCCCAAAAGCGCCGTCAGCTCAAACCGTTCAGCGACCGGGTTCGCGCGCTTGACAAGGAGATGGCCAGGCAACGCGATGAACTGGGTGCCGTCGAGGAGACTCTCCACGACGAAAACCTCTATACCGATGAATCGCGCAAGCAGGAAATGACTGCGCTTACACAAAGACAGGCTGCTTTGAAGGAAAGCCTGTCCGCCCTGGAATGGGAATGGCTGGAAGCCAGCGAGGCGCTGGAAAAAGCAGAAAATGACCTGTCCGGCGCTGGTTGATCCTGCGCCAGCAATCTATGCAATAAGGGGTAAAATATACCGCATGGATTCCGCCACGCCTTTGCATATTCTTCTGACCAACGATGACGGCCACGCACGCACCCGGCATCCGCACCCTGCAACGTGTTTTGAAGGAGGCCGGTTACCACGTCAGCATGGTGGCACCGAGCACCGAGCGCAGCGCCACGGGTATGGCGGTCACCAGCCGCAGGAACCTGGCCCTGGAACAGACCGAGGAAACGAGCTGGCACCTGGATGGCCAACCGGCCGACACCGTGCTGGTGGCCCTGCGTCATTTACTACAGCACAACCCGCCGGACCTGGTTATATCGGGTATCAATTTTGGCCCGAACCTGGGACAGGACCTGCATATTTCAGGCACTTTCGGCGCCGCCGCCATTGCTGCCATCCTGGGTGTGCCCGCCATTGCCGTTTCCGCCGGCCTGAACCCCGAGGAGGCCAATCACACGCCGCGCCGCTTTCCCAGCACCCACGATGTGCTGGAGCCTGCAGCGGTCTTTATCCGCTCGGTGGTGGATTCCCTGCTTGAATCCAAAGGACCCGGATGACCGACTGCTACCCAGGAACATACTGCTCAATATCAATTACCCGGCCCTGCCACCTGAGCAGATCAAGGGCGTTTTGCACCCGGAGATTTCAGGTGGACATATCGTTGAACTGGTATACCGCCACTGCACGGAAACCGGCCAGCTTGTACCCGGCTACAAGCTGGGTGTGGACCCGGAGCAACCACACGATGAGGACGGCGACGTGCGCGCGCACCTGGAAGGCTATATCACGGTATCGGCGGTCAAGCCGTGTTGGAACCCGCCTGCCGAACAAGCGCAGGAACTGCACCGGCGACTCCAAGGACTGAAGACTTTGCGGAAATAATATTCCTGCGTTAACTGAGCCTTAGACGGTCTGTAAAAACGAACATCTTGTCAGGTAAGTGCCTGTCTTGTTGCCAGGACACGTCGTGAACCCATCCCTGGGGACTCGTTACTCAACGTCCTGTCGCGTAACGGTCCTGGGAAAGCACTGCACTCCCACCGCAGTTCAGCATCGCGCCTCCAGGTCATTTCTATCGCTTTAACTCTTACACTGAGCACCAATTCACGTCGTTTTTGTGGCAAAATACGCCCTGTTTTCAGTCAGGCTTGAATTTTTCAGATGACCATCTTCTGCACGGGCGGGGCGGCTGGTTCCGCCCCTCCTTTTATTGTTGTTCCATACACCGGCGCTGTGGGCGGATAACGCCCCCGGCGAGACCCTGTATGAAGACAATTTGCAGGAGCAGGTACACGTCACCGCGACCCGCAGCAGCAAGCGTGATATCGACATCGCGGCCGCCGTCACCGCCATCGATGAAGAGGCCATAAGGGAAAGCGCGCCCGACGTGATCGCAGAGATGTTGCGTGGCATGCCTGGCACATTTTTCCAGCAAACAACACCCGGACAGGGCATCCCGATCATCCGCGGTTTGAAAGGCTCCCAGGTGCTGCACATGGTCGACGGCATCCGTCTGAACAATGCGTTTTTCCGGAATGCGCCCAACCAGTACCTCGGCCTGGTGGATTCTTTCGCCACCCGGCGCATGGAAGTGGTGCGTGGCTCCCAGGGATCCCTGTACGGCGCCGATGCCATGGGTGGTGTACTGAACATCCTGACCCATGAGCCGGATTACGATGGCCTGGAATGGCAACAGGACAGCACGTCTTATGGCAGCTATGACAGCGTGGATGACGGGCTGGTGCTGAATGCACGCACAAGCGGCGGTAAACAGGGCTGGGGCTTTACCGGCGGCGCCAGTTACCAGGATCATGCTTCACGCAAATCCGGCAGCGGGCAGCGGTTAAGCCCATCCGGCTATACCTCGGAAGCGGCTGACTTGAAGTTTGTATTGGACACCACGCAACGTTCCAGCCTGATGCTGTCAGCACAGGTGATGGAACAGCCGTCAACACCCCGTTACGACGAACTGGTGCCAGGCTTTGGGCAGACAGAGCCTTCTGCGGAGCAATTCCTGTTCGAACCCAACCGCCGCAGCCTGCTGCACGCGCGTCTGCGTCTCGACGGGCAGTCGCTGTTGTTTGACCAGTTCGAAGCCCACCTGGCGCGCCAGGTAATTACCGATGACCGGCTGACCCAGGAATACGCCAGCGACGAGATCATTACCGAGCACAACGCCAGTACGCTGGACGGCCTGACCCTGCAGTTCAATTCTTCACTATCAAATGGTATGCAACTGGTTTGGGGCGGTGAATACTACACCGATACCGTGGACAGCAGCCGTTTTTCCCAGCTTACCGGCACCGCTGTCAAAAACACCCGGTCAAAAGCCGCTTCCCGGACAACTCCTCGATGGACAGCGCGGCAGTTTACCTGTTTGCAGAATGGCCGGAAATGGGCCGTTTACAGCTCAACACCGGTGTGCGCTACAGCTGGTTCGATATCCGCCTGCCGGCCGATGACAGCCACGGGCTTGTCAACCTGTCACCTTCCGATCTGACCGGCGACATCCACGCGGTCTACGAGGTCAACCCGGAATTCAAACTGGTTGCAAACTTCGGCCGGGGCTTCCGCCCACCCAATATATTCGACCTGGCAACGCTGGGCCCGCGCCCCGGCAACCGGTTCAATATCGCCAACACGGAACTGGAGCCGGAAAGCGTCTGGAGCTATGACTTCGGTTTCAAAACGGAAACCGGCGACGTGGAGTTCGAAGCTGTTCGCCTTTTACCTGGATTACTCGGACAAGATCACCTCGGTTTATACCGGTGAAGTGACCGATGACGGGCGCGACATCATCCGCAGCGAGAACCGCAACAAGGTGGAAATCTACGGCTCGAAGCAGGCATGTACTGGGCTGTCACCGGCAACCTGAACATCTATGCAGTGGCAAACTACAGCCGGGGCGAGGAAAGCGACCTGGAAGTACCCGCATTTCCGGCCGACCGTATCCCGCCACTCAATGGCAAGCTGGGACTGGAGTACTTCATCAACGGCGACTGGCGTATCGAGCCCTACTGGCTGTTTGCCACCGACCAGGACCGCCTGAGTCCCCGGGACGTCAGGGACCCGCGTATCGACCCGACCGGAACGGACGGCTGGAAAACCTTGAACCTGTTACTGGACTGGCAAGTGAACCCGGCTGTGAAACTGGGATTGCGGCTGGAAAACCTCACCAACAAGACCTACCGGGAGCACGCGTCCGGCATCGACGCAGCGGGACGTAACATCGGTTTCTGGGTGAACTACAACTTCCCCTGATTTGCGGTCTTGCAACCGTCTTAAATACCCTTCAGACCAAGCGGATCGTCCGGGTCAACACCATCCATGTACTGGCTGGTCCGGTCCAGGTTGGTCAGTTGATAGACCAGCCCGAGCCAGTTGGCGACCAGCGCCTTGGCCGTATCACCCCAGGTGTTGTCCAGCAAGTCTTCGATCTCCCGATCCGGGAATTCGGGAAATCCACCGCCACGTTCCCTTGCCTGCAGCACCTGTGCCAGGTAGCCCTGCACCCGTTCACCCACCTCTGTGGAAAAGTAGTTTTCCGGGAATGGCGGGGCCTCGTCCAGTTCACCCGACAAATATCGCGCGAGCTCGCGCTTGTATTCCTTCAACAAGCTGGAGAGGTCGTACTCGGGGTGTCCCTGGAAAAATATGATACGGAACTGGTCCGGGCTGACCGCCATGTGCACCCCACCCTGCCCACTTTCCACCAGCACGGTAAGCCCGGCATCCTCCAACTGTTGCCTCGAAATTTCGTTGTAGCGTGAATGCGGCACATCGAAACGCGTGTTGACGCCCCTGAGCAAGGGGTGCCCGGGCTCGCAAATACGGTGGTTGTACACGCCCCAGCGTTTTGCAGGCAGTGGTTGGCGATCGATACCGTACAAATGCTTGAGCAGTGCATGCGTGGCCAGGCAGGAGCACAGGGTGGATGCAACGTTCTGGTCAGCCCAGTGCACCACTTCCATCAATGGTTCCCAGAACGCTTCCTGGTCCAGCTGGGGGTTTGCAACATTGGCGCCGGTGATGATCAGGGCATCCAGTCCCTGCTCTTTCAGCTCACCAAAATCACAGTAGTATTTTTCGATGTAGGCCAGCGTCTCTTCGCTGCGTTGCAAACCGGGCAACGTGAACGGGTAGACATAAAACTGCGCAATGCGGTTGCAACTGCCGACCAACCGGATGAACTGGCGCTCGGTCGCACCCAATGCCGCATCCGGCATCATGTTCAAAAAACCGATGTGCAGTTCGCGGATGTCCTGGTGTATTGCCCTGTCCAGTGGCAATACCTCGTGCCCCTGTTCACGCAGGTGGGAGAATGTCGGCAATTCCAGGTGTTCGACCAGCGGCATAATCAGGGCCTGTTTGGAAAATGACCGGGCCAATCGACCCGGTCTTCAACGGTGCGGATCAGACGTTTAATATCAGCCAGCCGCGATTGACTTACCCTTCGAGCCGAGATCCTCGCAGGCTTCCTGCAAACGCGCCACGATGCCTTCCTCGCCGAGGCGCAGGTAAGAACGCGGATCGTACATCTTCTTGTACGGTTTGCCGGAATCCGGATCGATCTGGTATTCAAACGCGCGTGGGTGCTCCTTGACGAATGCACCGACTGGTTTTGAGAATGCAAACTGGGTGTCGGTGTCGATATTCATCTTGAACACACCATAGCGTACCGCCTCGTGAATCTTGGCTTTCTCGGAGCCGGAACCACCGTGGAACACCAGGTGCAGTGGATTGTCGCCCGTGCCGTGGGTCTGTTGTACCAGGGCCTGCGAATTCTTCAGAATTTCAGGACGCAGCTTGACGTTGCCGGGCTTGTAAACACCATGCACGTTACCAAACGAGGCCGCAACGGAGAAATGCCCGATCGGGTCCAGCAGTTCAAAAGCCCGCAATACGTCTTCAGGCTGGGTATATAGCTTGGAATTGTCTGCAGATTCCTCGAATTCACCACCGATACCGTCTTCTTCACCACCGGTCACACCGAGTTCGATTTCCAGCGACATCTCGATCTTCGCCATGCGCTCCAGGATACGTGCGCTTTCGCTGAGGTTGAATTCGATGGGGTCAGCTGACAGGTCCAGCATGTGTGAACTGTACAAGGGCTTGCCGTGTTTCTCGTAGTACTTCTCGCCCTCGTCCAGCAGCGCTTCGATCCACGGAATCAACGCCTTGTTGGCATGGTCGGTATGCATGGCGGCACAGATACCGTAATACTCGGCCAGCAGGTGTACGTGTTGCGCGGCCGATACCGAGCCCATGACCTTGGCCGTGAAGGCATCTTCGATACCCTTGCCCGCATAGAACTGCCCGCCGGTGTTGGACAACTGGATGATGACATCGGAATTGGCCTTGGCAGCAGCTTCCATGACTGCGTTGATGGTATTGGTGCCGGTCACGTTGACGGCCGGCAGCGCGTAGCCGCCAGTCTTGGCCGCGTTAACGAGTGTTTTATAGTCTTCGCCGGTGACGACACCGGGTTTTAGGGTGGTTTTGTTCATGAGATATACCTTCGGTTGATGATTGGTCAATTCTAGCCGTATTCCACTTATCTTAGAAGTAATCCGGGTACCGACTTTTCAAAACGCACGAGCGTCAGAAAAACCACCCGGCTTCGACAGGCGCGAGTGCACAATCACTCATCGCATTCCGGTATGGCGCTGAAGTCCCAGCTGTCCGCGTACAGCCCGTAAAAATGGTCCATTTCCTCGCAAACCACGTAGGTTTCATTCATGCCCGGTTCCGTATTGACGTGAAATGCGAAAACCCTGATCCCGGCTGCTTTCAAATCCTTCAGCAGAGTCGAGTGCCCTGTTACAATTCGCCGGCTCGCAGCCACATCCGTGACACCCAACTCCTGCAATTTCCGTACTCTGTCGCCAGCAATCGCCAGGACCACGTTCCAATTTGCCATGGCTGACCGGATTCCGACCCTGACGCCATCCGCCACGGCATCCAGGCTGAATAACTCCATCATCAGTCGCGATTCATCCAGGAACTCGCTCGCGACCCGTACGGGATCGTTGACCTTGTCCGTGACCAATATTGCATCAGGATGATCCGCAAACCAGGCATTGATGTCGCGCATGTCCAAGGGGGTGAACTTGCCATGCAGCTTGAGGCTCTTGAATATCTCCAGCGTCGGCGGCAGCGGACCCTGGTAGGCAGAGATTTTTTGCCAGTGTTGCCAGTCATGAGCGGCAACAAAGTGCTTGTCGGAGGTTTCGATGATATCCAACTCAAATAGACGGAAGCCGGCCCGGTAACTGTGTTCAAGCGCTTCCAGGGAGTTTGTGTAGCGTCGGCCTTCGATGCTGCCGCCGGCGTGGGCAATGAAACGTCCGATGTCTCGCATGCGCTCACCCTGCCTGCCCGGCGGCACCGATGGAACATTCCCTTGTCCTGGCGGCACCGCTATCACCCTGGAAATTGATGTTTCGGATGAGAACTCCTTGATTTTGAAATCCGCATCCGGATAAGCCAGGTAGGCCGTGCGGCCATTGAACGTCGCAAGCAAATCCAAGCCGGCTCGCCGAAGTTTTTCCTTGTAGCCAGGATAGGTGTTGCGTACGGTGTTGTTCACCGAAATGACGAAAAATCTCTTGGCAGCACGCAATGACTGAACCTTCTCTGCGAAGACTTGGGCTGCCGATTCGCTCCACCAGGTATCGAAAGTTGCAACATTCCAGCGACCCCCTTCATACAGGAACAGGTTCAAACCGGATCCGGTCGAATAAGTTTCGGCGCCCATTCTCAGATGGCCAGACCTGCTCCAGGCTGAACTCGTAAGCCGAATGATGTTGTCCGCGTAAATATCCCCGTCATTCGTAATACCTGGATCCAACTGGTAAATCTCCCCCAGGTTAGCGACAGACTTCTGCACGGTCTCTATGTCATCCGCGCTGAACTCGACTCGTCCGGTTCCAGACCTGGCAACCCCCACCTTCTTCTTATCCCCAAGGTAGGCAACGATATGCTCGTCCTGCAGTTGGATCGACAGGTGCAGGCGCGTGAAACTTTCGTCGTACTTACCAGCCTGGAAATAGTCACCGACCTGGTTGACAGACTTCTCGATAAAGTTCAACTGGTCGTTAAACAACACGTTGAAGACCCTGTGTTTCCCGGCATCCTCAATATCGAATGCAATGCTGTCGATGTCCTTGCGCGCAGATATAAGCAGCCTGTCGCCTTGCACTTTTACCCAGAATCCACCCGCAAAACTGGTCCGGTAAACCGAGGCCTGGTTCAAAGCCGTCAGCTTTCTCGCATTGTCCGAAATGAACTTGGCCAGGGGGCGGTCCCTCTCGAAGTCGGCCAGAAACCTGGCATTTGTGTTGATTCCGGCACCATCCAGCAACAGCCTCGGAAACTCGATCAGGTAAACGGGTTGAGTGCTGTCCCTGTGTAATGCTTCTTCCCCGGCGTTGGTGACCAGGTACAGCGAACGTGCTTCACGCTTGAGTTTTTCCAATGTTTTACCGGTCTTCCCCATCAACAGGTGGTCGGGGAACAGAAAGATCACGGTTTCATTCAACAACCCTTCACTTGACAAAAAACCGATGAAATCACCTACCAGGTAGTCCAGCGACGCCACCGAAAATTCGAGCCCTTCCAGCGTAGTGTCCACCAAGCCTTCCATGCGCGAATCGTGGATACCGGCCGGATAGTGGCTATTTATCGTTGACATAAATATCGCGAACGGCTGCCGCTTGGAAACAGCCTGCCTGACCTGAAGCTTCGCTTCCTCGAACAGGTCAAGGTCATTAAGTCCCGCTCTGGTCTCCGGGTACTGTCCCAAGCTATTATGTTCGGACACCACCGGCAGTTTATACGCACCAAGCAGGTCCGTCGTCCCGGCAAACTCCGGCTTGCCAATCAGGTACCTGGTAAAGTAACCAGCTCTGCTCAGGACATGGCCCAAGCCGGTCAACCTCACGTTCTCCACCCCCTGGAAAAAATCGTTACCCTGGCCTTTAAAAAGCGCTGGTACACCAACCTGGTGTGCGTACATCGACCCCGCTGTCCAGCCCGTACCTTGCAGAATGGGCATATCGAAGTAGGTGAATTCCCCTGACAGTCGGCGTAAATTCGGTGTCAGTCCCGGGAAGCTTGGCCCCAGAAAGCCCCGTTCCACTGACTCCATCGAGATCACGACGATATTTTTACCGGGCATGGCATGAATGTCTCCCGGCCCGGGGTATTGTTCTGGGTCAATCCCCAGGTTGCTCAGCGCGTTTTCAAACGTCTCCGTATCAACGGATAAAATCCTGTAAATTCCATAGATCTCACCGAGGATGCCTGACGGCATACTCAGGACAGCCACTGATCCCAGAAAGACAAGAACGCTCAGTACAGCAGGAAGTTTGAGCACCCGCTTCATCCACTCCGCCAATCTGCAGAGGCAAACCCACACGACAGCCAGTAGCACGATTGCCAGGCCGACCTGGGGCCAGAACTGGAACAGGTAGACCCTCAGGTCTCCTGGGTCCAGATGGTTGTAGAACGTGTAATTTATGAAACTGTCCAGCGTGTACAACGCTGCGAACTGGAGGATGAAGAAGATTGCGAAGACGAATGCGATAACCCCGGTGGCTGGTCGGCTGGGAACCCGGTGAAGCAGCACCAGGGCGGTAACGCTTAATGCCAGAAGATGGATGAATTGGTTCATAAATAATTCTTCAGGAATCTACAAGCCAACTGGACCTTGAGAGCGGGCTGACGACGCAGTATCTCACCTATGCCACTACCCGCTCATGCCTGATGCACAAGTACAGGCTGCGGTCACCGTTGTTGACTTCCTCCCGGCGCCGGATCTCAAAGTGCTTCACCAGTTCCCGTTCGATCGATTCCCGGCTGTAATCCTGGTACTTGTCTTCCTTGTTACGCAGCAGGGTCTGCACCTTGTCATCCCTGCGCGATACGTACTCGATGACCAGCTTGTCGGTCAGACCTGCCAGCCATTCGATGAATTCCGCCAACGGTATGTTGGCCGTGATAACGACGTGATGGATCAATGCCAGGCACAACACGAGATCCGGCCGGCTGCGGGTTTGCAAATCCGTGCGTTCGCGGTTGCGCCAACCCCAGTTGGGTGACGGGTCGGCGACGTTCTGTACCAGCGGCAGGATATTGTCTGGTGTCTCGGGGTTCAGGAAAATCCGCTCAACGGCCACGTGATCGATATCCGTTGACACGACCCGTGGGCACTCTGCAGCAGCGATACGTGAAAACTGGCCGGTATTACAACCAATATCCCAGACCGTTTCCGGTCTCTCACTGATAACCGAGTCCCGGATAAACGCTTCCTTGAGCAGGTGGTCTTCATCCGAGTAATTGTGAAACTCGGTGTAGTCGCCCCATTCCGAGCCCTTGGCTTCCCACTCGAGTTTCTTGACCAGTTTCTGCAATTTACGGACGTTGACCAGGATCAACTCCCGGTTGAAGCCCGCGGACTTCAGGTTGGAACGAACATTTTCGGATGACCCGCCATAACGGCGGTCCAGTTTTGATTGCAGCCAAACGTGGCTCATGACTCCCTTACGGAACCTGTCACGGAAACCAAAAAGTGCAGAAGCAGCCTGCACACCGACACCATCGATGGAGGCACGCATGAACGGCTGAAAATCACAGCCCTTATAGGCCTGCAGAAACAGCGGGAACAGGAACATCTCGCAGAACTGGCGATAACCGGACCAGGGCTCGCCTTCCTGCAGGGGTTCAAAGGATGGGATATCGATAAAAACCGGTTTTCCGCCGACAAACTGGATGTTGTACGGCGTCGCGTCTTTCAGGGTGAAACCATTGCTGACCGCACGCTCAACCAGGTGCAATTGCAAACCGGCGGCGGCCTTCAGCATGCTGAAAGTCCACTCGTACGGGTATGAAATAACTGGTACCGGATCGTGTTCGAGAAAACCCGCCCATTGTGCTTTGACATCTTCAGGAAGCGGGTTATCGCCAGCAGATATCTCCCGGGTGCCAATCACCTTGCCGGACTCTGCCAGCTTTTTATAGAACGGTTTTTGCTGCAGTTGCCTGAAACTTTCCAGTGCGGACTCACTCAAGCCACGGAATACGCGCCCCTGGAAATGGTACACCCGGCCATCACGGTCACGGAATGAGCCGGTATTGACTGCCGCCTGCGCCTCGTTCATGCGCTCAGGCCGATTCGTCTTCGGTGTCTGCTTTCTTGGCCATGCCCAGTGCGGCTCTCAGCTTGTGCCAATACAGCTTGAGCGCTACACCAATGGCCGCGATACCGCCCAGGATGACCTGCAACAACATGCTGCCGGTGCCGGGATCGAGATAAGCCAGGGCATCAACGGCAACCAGCATCATCAAAACAGTTAACAAGACTCGCATAAAAATTTCTCTTCTTGGATTCAATCGGTTTGTGTAGCAGTTCCGGTTTTTCTGCGCGCCCGGAAAAAAGTTCTTAACAGCTCTGAACACTCCCCTGCCAGGCAACCACCTTCAACTGCCGGGGCGTGATTGTGTGCCGGATCAAGCAAAAGGTCAAACTTCCCGCCGGCTGCACCCGTTTTGGGATCACTGGCACCGTAGATAATCCGCTCGAGCCTGGCGTGGATCATGGCGCCTGCGCACATCGGGCATGGTTCCAGGGTCACGTACAGGCTGCAATCCACGAGCCGGTGGTTGGATAGTGACTCCCCAGCTTCTCGCAAGGCGATAATTTCCGCGTGGGCCGATGGGTCATTGCAACCGATATTCCGGTTCCAGCCACGACCGATGATCCTGCCCTCGCTGACCACGACGGCGCCGATCGGAACCTCACCCTCGGCTTCTGCCCGCCTCGCCAACTGCAAAGCTTCCCTCATCCAGGCATGATCCTGCAGGTCAAATTTTTCAATGATCTGGCTTGCCATCCACGCATCCCGGCCGGTGAATTTGTATTCTAACGTAAATCCCCTGTTCCAGAAGCTGCCGGATTCTATAGAATGTGGCTTTCACTAATGACGGTTTTCCCTTTGCGCCCGATCAACAAGAAGCTGGACCTGCTGTTGCTGCCGTTCGCACTGTGCGGTTTCGCTATCGCCCAGCCGGTTTACATGCTGTTGCTGCACACCCCGGTCTTTTTACTGGCGCGCCAAAATACCACGCCGGATGTTTGGCTGCTGGTACTGGTGCTCAGTTTTCTGTTGCCGTTGCTGCTGGCGCTGCCCGCCTGGTTGAGCCATGGACGTTGGCCACGTTTTGCCTTTGCCTGGTGCTGGGCGATCAGTACGGCATTTGCAGGCCTTTTTGTTGCCCAGCTGATACTCAGTAAACTCGTCTGGAACTGGCAGATTTACATCGCCATTTCCATCATTGTCGCGGCTGCGGTGTGTTGGGTGCTGCTAAGCACCCGGTGGATCATGCTGGCCCGTGTACTTGCGCTACCGGCGCTGGTATTTCCACTGTGGTTCCTGTTTTTCTCACCGGTGATGGAACAGGTGGAGAACTACGCGGCCGCAACTCCAAAACAGGAAACCGCCGGACAGGCACTGCCCGACATCGTGTTTGTGATCCTGGATGAATTACCCGTGGCTACCCTGCTGGATAACGATGGCCAGGTGGATGCCGCGCTGTTCCCGGGTTTTGCCCGCTTGCAGGCCATGTCCAACTGGTATGCCAATACCACTTCGGTGTCCGACTCCACCGGTTCCGCGATACCCGCCATTTTGACGGGCCGCTATCCGGGAGAACGTGGCGCGGGACTGACCGTGGCCAGGCAGCCCGTCAACCTGTTTACCATGCTGCGTCACCACTACGGGTACAACGTGGCGGAATCGGTCACCCGTTTTTGCCCACACGCCTTGTGTCCACGTACCGGACCCGGGGACTACAGCAGATTCAAGGCCCTGTTACTGGACCTGACAGCCATATACCTGCACCGTGTTGCACCCGACGAGTGGAAAGCCTCCTTGCCTGTCGTGACCAATAACTGGAGTGGCTTTTTTGCCAAGCGGCAGGTGTTTTTCCCCGACGGGTGGGTCACACACGCCGGTGCGCAAACCGAGATTGACCGGCCGGGTTATTTCAGCGCGTTTACAAACTCCATCCAAAAACGCGACAAACCCACTGTGAATTTTTTGCACCTGCTGTTTCCCCACGAACCAAACGCCTATTTCCCGAACGGTGAGAATTATGGCCTCGCCTGGATGCGGGGACGGCACAAGGAAACATGGGGCGACGTGGAATGGGGCGTTATCAGTGGCAAACAAAGACATTACCTGCAGGTGCAATATGCAGATCGCCTGGTAAACGACCTGCTCGACCACTTACAGCGCGAACAGATACTGAAAGACAGCCTGCTGATCGTGTTGGCGGATCACGGCATCAGTTTTGCGCGCAACGACACCCGCCGCGCACTTTCTGATATCAACCAGGCGGCCTTGCTGCGGGTGCCCTTATTCATCAAGTATCCCGGTCAATTGCAGGGGCAGCGAATTAAACTCCCGGTCATGACCGTAGATATTCTGCCGACAATCCTGGGCACACTGGGATTTTCGCTTGATACCCTGAACGCAGACGGCGTCGACCTGCGATCAAACGATGTACCGAAAAACCGGACAAGATTCGCAAACTCCCTGCAGCAACGTGAATTGAAACCACTGGATGAAACCGCCCTGGATGTCGGCGCCATGGTCGCTGAAAGCCGCAACCAGCTGAAGCTGGATGTACCCGGGTCAGCTTTGTGGGAAATTGGCCCCTATGATCATCTGCGCGGTCAAACCATGGATGTGCTCTGTGAAAAGGTACCTGCCGACTTCAGGATCGGCTTTGCCGATTTCAAGGCTTTGCCAAACACTGATCCTGGCAAGGCCGTGCCAGCCTACGTGGTGGGCACATTCGCCGGTGACGCGCTCAGCACTGAGTCAACACCGTTTTTGATCACGAGCAATGACCTGATCGTTGCCTCCGGCCATACCTGGACGTTGAACAGGAACCCGATATTTTTTGCCCTGGTGGAGCCGGAATATGTCAAACGCGGGGACTGGAGCCCAAGGGCCTGGTTGCTTTCGGGAGACCAGTGCTTCGGCGTTACGGAGCCAGGTTAAAACGGCGTATCTGCGCACTGCGGTTTTGAAAGTGGCAATTTCCGGATCAGGAAGCGCCAGTATCTTCGGCCTGGTCTGGATCGCCAGGTGACAGGGGAAACACCAGCAACCATTCATCTTCAAATACAGGTACAGGGTAGCTGTTCCTTAAAACTGTTTCACAGGCCGCCGTATCCGCACCAAATGCTCTTTCACCCTGGTAGGTCACGACGCTGAATGGTTTCTGGTAGACGACATAATCAAAACCGCGCTTGCAGCAGGTCCTGCTGATCTGCCAGGTAGCCTACATTGCGGAACCTGAAGCCCTGCCCTGCAGGCACTTCTCCTGCACGTTGGTCAACACACAAACCGGTGAAATAACCCGGCATGACCCTTTGCCTTGAAATCTTTTCCCAGCGTGCGGCATCCCAGTGGTTGGTTTCAAACGAGAACGGCGCTACTGCGATTTTGACCGAATCCGCCGGAAGTCTCGCCAGGTCCTGCCAGAAGATACTCACAGGGAAATCTTGCTGGTAGCGGTAAATCAGGTTTTCATGCTGGCGGTAATCAAAGCGGAACACCGAGTGCAGGGTATTGGAGTTCGGCTTTACCAGTGTTTTCTGCAATGGGGAGTACGCCGCCATCAGCACGATCAAGCCCAGGGCAAAAATGCTGAATACCCGTGCTCCATAACCAGCGAAACGCCGCTCGATAACGCCACTCAAGCGTGACACACCGCTGGCAACCGCCAGTAAAAACAACACCAGTGCCGGTAACAGGTAGCGGGCAAAAGTCTGTGGATGGTGCACCCAGGCCGGTTGGGTCAATATCACGGCTAGATAAGATCAGCCCCAGGCCAGCCAGCAACGTACGTGTCAACGGGATCTCGCGCCACAGGGTTCCTGCTCCCATGACAGCCAGCACCACTCCGATGATCACCACGGCTGGCGAAGACGTACCCAACCAGACATACAGGACCCCGTAATAGGTCTGCAAGGTCGGGATTCCGGCACCCAGCTTGACCGTCAAGGCCTGCGGGTGATTCAACAACGGCGGCAATACAAGCAATAGCAATCCTGCCAAAGTTGCCAGCCCAAGCCAGAAGATGCGCCCCACCCGGTCCCAATCGCGGTTGAATATTGCAGCCACACCGGTGGTCAGAAATGGCGCCACCACCAACGGCAAGGTAATCAGGTGCAACCAGGCTGCAGCTGACCGCACAGAGCAGGTAAACCAGCGCCGGCTTCCAGGCCTGCCTGTCTGCCTCGACAAAGCGTTTGAAGGCAGCAAGTGCACACAGGGAAAGCAACAGGGTCAGTGCGTAAGGCCGTGCCATCCTGCTGTACTGGATCAATACCGGGGATATCGCCAACAACACGGTAAACAGCAAGGTTGTGCGCGAGCCGAGGTAGCGGCGTACGTACAAGGGCATCACGAGCAAGTGTCACGATACCCGCGAGCATCATCGGCCAGCGCATGCCAAGCTCGCTCAGGCCAAAAACTGTCTTCTCCAGCCAGTACAACAGGGCCAGCGGGATACTGAAATCAGCGTGCCCGATCGTCAGGAACATCTCTCCGGGTGTCTTTGGCCAGTAACTGGTGAACGGCATGCCATTCATCATCCAGCAGTACCTGCAACAGGAACTGGTCCAGCCTGAAGTAAACACCGGCACAGAAAATAATCAGTAACAACGGGTATAAAATACCGGAATCCGGGTTCGTGTATAATCTTATCCTGCTTTCAGGAACGGTCATTATTCCCATTCAATCGTGGCAGGCGGCTTCCCGGATATATCATAAACTACTCGAGATATACCTGATATCTCATTGATTATACGTAAAGATACCTTCTCAAGAAACTCGTAAGGCAGACGCGCCCAGCGCGCTGTCATGAAATCTATGGTCTCCACTGCACGCAATGCTATGACCCACTCGTAGCGGCGCTGGTCACCCACCACACCGACGGATTTGACCGGCAGGAACACCGCAAAGGCCTGGCTGACCTCATCGTAGAGTTCATGTTTGCGCAGTTCCTCGATGAAAATATGATCCGCCCTGGCCAGTGGCTCAAGGTATTCCTCACGCACCTCACCGAGCACCCGCACACCCAGGCCCGGGCCGGGAACGGGTGACGATAGACCATCTCGGGCGCCAGCCCCAGTTGCATGCCGATACGCCGCACCTCGTCCTTGAACAGCTCACGCAGAGGCTCGATCAGCTTCATTTCCATGTAGTCGGGCAAGCCACCGACATTGTGGTGGGACTTGATCACGTGCGCCTTGCCCGTGCGGCTGCCGGCCGACTCGATAACATCGGGGTAGATCGTACCCTGGGCCAGCCACTTGACCTGGTGGTCCGAGCGCGCACAGTCCTTGGCCTGTTCCTCGAAGATATCGATAAACATGTTGCCGATGACCTTGCGTTTCTGCTCGGGCTCTTCGATCCCCGCCAGTGCAGAAAGGAAACGCTCACGCGCATCGACCCGGATGACGTGCACACCCATGTGGCGCGCGAAGGTGGCCATGACCTGGTCACCTTCCTCGAAACGCAACATGCCGGTATCGACAAAAATACAGGTCAGCTGGTCACCGATGGCCTCGTGCAGCAGCGCAGCGACCACGCTGGAATCCACCCCGCCGGACAGGCCCAGCAATACGTGATCATCCCCCACGTCGCCGCGCACATGGGCGATGGCGTCCTCGATGATGTTGGCCGCTGTCCAGCGCGCTTCGCAGGTACAGATATCCAGCACGAAGCGCTGCAGGATCGCCTGGCCCTGGCTGGTATGTGTTACTTCCGGGTGAAACTGCACACCGTAGAAATGCCTGGCATCATCGGCGATGGCGCTGACCGGCGCCGATGCGGTACTCGCCACCAGCTTGAATCCCGCCGGCAGACGGGTGACCTTGTCACCGTGACTCATCCACACATCCAAAACGGCCCTGCCGTCATCGTTGATCCTGTCGGTGATGCCTTCGAATAACTCCGAGTGCCCCGACAGCCCGACCTCGGCGTAACCGAATTCCTTCTCCTCCGACGGCTCTACCTTGCCACCCAGTTGCGCTGCCATCGTATGCAGACCGTAGCAGATGCCCAGTACGGGCACGCCCATGTCAAAGACGACGTCCGGGGCGCTCGGACCCTGCTCCGTGGTCGCTGATTCCGGGCCGCCGGATAAAATGACTCCCTTCGGGCTGAAGGCTGTAATTTCATCTGCAGGGATATCCCAGGGCCAGATTTCACAGTAAACACCGATTTCCCGAATCCTGCGGGCGATCAGCTGCGTGTACTGGGAGCCAAAATCCAGTATCAGTATTCGGTGTTGGTGAATGTCTTGTGTCATTTGGGCAAGCCTGCATATTGTACCGGTATCCCGGATGATGGCGTCGAACAGGTGCGCTTGGGCGCTGGGGTGGACTGAAAGCCATAGCCATAGCTATGGCTTGAGGGAAGCTCAAGCCCTGGCGTATTTGGACAAGCCAGGGACGGGATAGGTATCAGGCCGTTTACAAAATTTATATGGTGCTTATTCAACAAACATCTCATCTGGATTGCAGGATTCACATAAACATGCCAAGGCCTGATACCGACTGGTGCAATAGGCGGGCTACTAACCAAGCTTGTAGTTGGGTGCTTCCTTGGTTATCTGCACATCGTGCGCATGGCTTTCACGCACGCCCGCATTGGTGACACGGACAAACCTGGCCTCTTCGCGGAAACGTTCGATCGTTTCACAGCCCATGTAACCCATGGACGAGCGCAGGCCACCGATCAACTGGTGGATCACGCCGGACAATGGCCCCTTGTAAGGCACACGGCCCTCGATGCCTTCCGGCACCAGCTTGTCCGCCGAAACGTCCATCTGGAAATAACGGTCCTTGGAGCCTTCCGCCATGGCGCCGAGCGAACCCATTCCACGATAGGACTTGTAAGAACGCCCCTGGAACAACTCGACTTCACCGGGTGCTTCCTCGGTGCCAGCGAACAGGCCGCCAATCATCACTGTCCACGCGCCCGCTGCTATCGCCTTGGCAACGTCACCGGAGAACCGGATACCGCCATCGGCGATACACGGAACACCCTTTCCGGCCAATGCCTGCGCCACGTTATGTCACCGCGGTAATCTGTGGCACACCAACGCCCGCCACCATGCGCGTGGTACAGATGGAGCCCGGGCCCTGCCCGACCTTGACGCCGTCTGCGCCGGCCTCGACCAGTGCCAGCGCGCCTTCACCGGTGGTTACGTTGCCACCTATGACCTGCACATCGGGGAACTGTTGTTTCACCCAACGACACGGTCCAGCACACCCCGCGTATGTCCATGCGCGGTATCCACGACGATCACGTCCACGTTGGGCATCGACCAGCGCGGCGATCCGGTCCTCGGTATCGCCGCCAACCCCCACTGCCGCAGCAACCAGCAATCGCTCGCGCGAATCCTTGGCCGCGGTCGGGAAATCGGATGACTTCTGGATGTCCTTGACCGTGATCAGGCCACGTAATTCAAAGTTGTCATTGACCACCAGCACCTTCTCAATGCGGTGGTGGTGTAATAATTCCAGCACCTCGTCCTGGCTGGCGGTCTCGCTGACGGTTATCAGGTCCGCCTTGCCGGTCATGATTTTGCTGACGGGGTGATCCAGGCGCCGCTCGAAGCGCATATCCCTGGATGTCACGATACCCACCAGTTCATCACCATCCACGACCGGCACACCGGAAATATTGTGCCGGTGCGTGATATCCAGCACCTCGCTGATGGTCGTATTGGGACCCACGGTGATCGGATCCTTGATGACACCGGCTTCGTATTTCTTGACGATGCGGACCTGCTCAGCCTGGTCCTCGAGACACATGTTCTTGTGCACCACGCCGATACCACCGGCTTGCGCCATGGCAATGGCCAGGCGGGCCTCGGTCACAGTATCCATGGCGGCGGAGACCAATGGTACGTTCAGGCTCAGACCGGTGGTGAACCGGGTCTTCAGGTTCGACGTCCTTGGGCAGAACCTCGGAATAGGCAGGGACCAGCGACACATCATCAAACGTGAGAGCTTCAGAGATTACTTTCATGGCAGGTGCACTCCATATCGAATATGGCAACGCCCGGAGCAAGCCGGGCGCGTTAGCAATTTATTATAACGAGCCATTGGTTTCTTTAACAGGCTGGAATCATGGTCTTGAATAGACCAGTTCGCCATCCAGCCAGGTCTGCAATACCTTGACCTGTGGGATTTCCACGGTATCCACCTCGAAGATATCCCTGTCCAGCACCAGGAAATCGGCGCGTTTGCCGGCCTCCAGCGAACCGACACTGTCCTCCATGAACCCGGCGTAGGCCGCGTCCAGGGTAAAACCACGCACCGCTTCCTCGCGGCTCAGCACCTGGCCGGGGTACCAACCACCGGGGGGCCAGCCCTCGGCATCCTGCCGGGTCACCGCCGCGTAGATACCGAGCATCGGGTCGACCTGCTCAACGGGGAAATCCGACCCCAGGGCCAGGTGCGCGTGGCTTTCCTGCAACATGCGCCAGGCATAAGCGTATGGCGTGCGGTCCGGGCCCAGGCGGTCTTCGACCCAGTACATATCGCTGGTGGCGTGGGTCGGTTGCATGGCGGCAATCACGTCCAGTTGCGCAAACCTGGGTACATCGGCTGCAGTCAGGGTCTGGGCGTGCTCAATCCGGTGACGGCCCGGGTTATCCGCATGGCGGGGTATCACAGATTCCAGCGCATCCAGCACGACCCGGTTACCACGATCACCGATCGCGTGCACACCCACCTGGTAACCACATGCCAGGGCCTTGTCCATGCGGGCCTCCAGATCTTCCTGGCCCATGAAAAGCAGGCCGGAATTGCCGGCATCATCCGCATAATCCTCCAGTAGAGCCGCGCCACGGCTACCCATCGCACCATCTATATAGAGCTTGACTGCGCGCATGTGCAAACGCCCGGATGCATCGTTGACGGCGCCGTTGGCACATAGCCAGTCGAGCGTCTCCCCCGCACCATCGGTGAAGGCATAAACGCGGGTTGGGAAACGCCCAACGTTGATTTGTTGCTGGTAGATTTCGAGCACTTCACGGCTGATTCCCATGTCGTGTACGCCGGTCAGACCGAGACTGACCATTTGCTTGCAGGGCGAGATCGAGCGATGCTGTGAATAACTCCGGTGAAATTTCAGGTACCGCGCTCTCAACAAGGTTCATGGCACCATCGATAAGCACACCGTTGGCCTGCCCGTCCTCATCACGGTGAATGAAGCCGCCTTCCGCTTGCCAGTCACCCGCCAGGTCCTGGTCTGCCAACGCCAGGGCCGCGCTGTTGGCCCAGCCCGCGTGCCCATCGATACGGCGCAGCCAGACCGGCCGATCAGGAAATTCTGCATCCAGGTCTCTTTTGCTCGGAAACACCTTGACCGGCCAGTCGTTCTGGTCCCAACCCCTGCCGAGCAACCAGTCGCCATCAGCGAGATTCTGTTCGTGCTCACGCAGGCGTTGGATCACTTCCTCCTTGCTGGCAGTGTCCCGCAACTGTGCCTGGCTCAGGCTCAGTGCCAATCCTGCAAGATGTGCATGGGAATCGATCAGACCGGGAATAATGGTCTTGCCACCCAGGTCAATCCGGCGGGCGTCGGGGAAAGCGTTGAACATGGCCTGTTCGTCGCCAACGTTGTGGATTTTACCTTCGCTGTCAAACAGCATGGCCGAGGCCGTGGAAAAACCCGCATCCATGGTATAGATCTTTACGTTGTGAACGAGGATTTCCCCAGCTTGTGTCGCTGTGACCTCAGCGGCGCCTTGCGGTATGGACTGCGTGTCACAGGCGATGAGGAACAACAGGCTGCTGGCCAACAACAATTTTCTGATCATCGCTTATTCTCCGGCACAAAAACAGGACAGATTGCGGGCAGCAGTTTATCATCAGGCCAACAATGCTGACGACCTTGAATTCCCGGAATGCATGGAAACTGTCTACACACCCAGTGAACTGAACCACGAAGCCAGGCTGCATCTCGAAGCAGGCTTTGGCCAAGTATGGGTCGAAGGTGAGATTTCCAACCTGAGCCGGCCGTCATCCGGGCACGTATATTTCTCACTGAAAGATAACAAAGCGCAGATCAATTGCGCCCTGTTCCGCTCAAATGCGCAGGCACTTAATTTTATTCCGGAAAACGGCATGCAGGTCCGGGCTCACGGCCGGGTCAGCCTTTACGAGGCGCGTGGCAATTACCAGTTGATCGCGGACTCGATGCTCCAGTCCGGTGAAGGGGTACTGCAGGCAAAGTTTGAACAACTGAAGAAGCAACTCGCTGCCGAAGGCCTGTTTGACGAACAAGACAAGAAACCCCTGCCGGCTTACCCGAAACGCATCGCGGTCATCACTTCGCCTTCAGGGGCTGCCCTGCGCGACATCCTGAACGTGCTGCAACGCCGCTGGCCGATCGCTGCCGTGCGTGTATACGGTGTGCCCGTGCAGGGTGATGACGCGGCGCCCGCTATCGCCAGTGCGTTACGGGCAGCCAACGAGCACGCCTGGGCCGAGCTCATCGTGACCGGGCGTGGTGGCGGTTCGTTGGAAGACCTGTGGGCCTTCAACGAGGAAGTGGTGGCGCGGGCCATCCATGCATCACACCTGCCGGTGGTCTCAGCAGTTGGCCACGAGATCGATTTCAGCATCAGTGATTTTGTCGCAGACTTGAGAGCACCGACCCCTTCGGCGGCAGCCGAGCTGATCTCGCCTGACCAGGCGTCACTTAAAAATGCCCTGCTGGCATTGCAAAACCGCTTACAACGGAATTGCCGGAATCACTTGCAAGGCCTTGCCCAGAAACTTGACCACTTGTCCCACCGGCTAACGCAACGACACCCCGGGCAGCGACTTGAGCAGCACCGCAAGGTTTTGCAGCAGGCCAGACACCGGCTGCAAATGGCGGGAATCCGGGTCGTCCCACAACGGCAACACAGCTTGCATGAACTTCTGCAGCACCGTTTATTACCATTGGCAAAACGTATCGTTCCCGAACGCCGGCGCAGGTTCCTGGACCTGGTCCGCACGCTCGAGGCGCTCAGCCCCTTGCCGACGCTGGCGCGTGGTTATGCAATTGTCACCGATGCCGCCAGCCAAGCAGTCATCACCTCCATTGAGGACGTCAGCCAGGGGCAGAAACTGCGCACCCAACTCAGTGATGGGCAGGTTATCTCCACGGTTGACGAAACCAACGACACGACTCTTTCTTGACTCAAAAAGTTGATTCGGCGGGGCTGTGCCGGGTGTTCCTTCCCGAGACACGCTCTAGCCGTCCATGGGCGCTCGGTAATTCGTATCCCGACGAATTACGGTCTCGGGTAAGGAATACCCGGCACAGCTTCGTGAGCAAATCTAGAAACTCCCTTGACCCTGAATCGCCACCGGCTACGCCGGTTATGTTCAGGAAGAATGGTATGCCGCGGGCGCAAGGACGCGCACGAGCAGCGGCTCCTACGAATTTAAGCCTGGTGATTTGCCGGTGTGGGCGACCTCCTAGCACCGAATCCTGAGAGTTGTTAGGGGAGAAATGTGCGGGACTCACATTTCAGGCCGACCAGGGCAGGACGCCCTGTGAGGCCGACCCCGTAAAAACGGCTCGAAGGAGAGGGTAGCCCAAAGGGCTGCGGGGCCGGGTGCCCACACCGGCAAATCGTCAGGCGATAGATTGAAGAAAAGTCGCGGCGAGACGTCGCCCCCACAAACTGGATAACCCCTTTTTGCCCTGGGCTGCGTATTAACCCATACAAACCCATACAAACAGGAGCAAGAAATGAAATACCAAACGATTTTTACCACTGTCATCATCGTTGTACTCGCAGCCTGTGCGGCGGACAACAATGACGAAAACCTCGTTGCTACAAGCCCGGAGCCCGAGGCAGTTGTAAAGGACCGGGTGCATCAAGTGGTGATTGCCGGAACCGTGGAGGAAGACAGTATCGCCGCGTTGCCCGAGGCCATGGAATCCCGGCGCGAAGTTTACGCGATCCAGGCGGGAAAACATGCCATGCCACACCCAGGACTGGTTGCTACCAGCATGGCCCAGGGCAATATCCGCCATGCGGTTGAGACCCTGTACAGGGAAAATTACCAGCACCTCGACACCCAGGGTGTGATGCGGGTTGTGACTGACCCGGTTTCCACTTTTTCAATTGACGTCGACACCGGCGCCTACTCCAATATGCGTCGCTGGCTGAACCAGGGTCAGTTGCCGCCCGAGGACGCCGTGCGTGTCGAGGAATTCATCAACTACTTCAGCTACGCCTACCCGGTGCCTGAAAGCAAGCAGACCCCATTCAGTGTCAGCACCGGGATGGCACCAACGCCGTGGAACCCGGAAACCCGCCTGCTGCGTGTCGGCATACAGGGTTACCAAGTGCCGCAGGAACAGTTGCCGGCCTCTAACCTGGTATTCCTGATCGATGTCTCCGGCTCCATGAGTTCGAACGACAAGCTGCCTTTGTTGCAGAAAGCCTTGAGCATGCTGGTTGGCAAGCTAGATGCGGATGACAGCATCAGCATGGTCGTCTACGCCGGTGCCTCGGGTGTCGTGTTGCCACCCACGAAGGGCAATCTCAAGGCGGAAATCCTGGCTGCGTTGCAACAATTGCAGGCTGGTGGCTCCACCAATGGTGCGGCTGGCATCCGCCTGGCATATCAAATGGCCCAGCAGAACTTTATCAAGGACGGTGTCAACCGGGTCATCCTGGCTACCGATGGCGATTTTAATGTCGGTCTGGCCAGCACCGAGGAACTGATCGACCTGATCCAGCGTAAACGCGAAGCAGGTATCGCACTGACCACGCTGGGTTTCGGCAGCGGCAACTACAATGACCACCTGCTGGAACAACTGGCCGATGAGGGCAATGGCAACCACGCCTATATCGACCGTCTCAGCGAGGCACGGAAAGTGTTGGTGGAAGAACTGACCGCCACCTTGCTGACCATCGCCAAGGACGTCAAGATCCAGATCGAATTCAACCCGGAAAGGGTTTCTGAATACCGCCTGATCGGTTACGAAAACCGCATGCTCGCCGAGGAAGACTTCAGTAATGACAAGGTGGATGCGGGTGAAATCGGCGCCGGACACCGCGTCACGGCCCTGTACGAAATCAGCCTGAAAGGCGGCAATGGACAGCGTTTGCCGGAGCGTCGTTACCAGTCCGGCAGCGAAACAAAGGCAAGAGAAACCCAGTCGTTCAGCCATGAACTCGCACACGTCCGAATCCGCTACAAGCTGCCGGGTGAGGCCGCTTCGCGCCTGATCGAAACACCGGTCACCGACAGTGATTTTCAGGCTACCGCGAGCACCAGCCTCAACTTCGCAGCAGCAGTTGCGGCCTTTGGGCAGAAGCTGCGAGGCGGCAAGTACCTCGAGGACTTTGGCTACGATCAGATCGAAGAACTGGCACGCAACTCCAGGGGCGGCGATCCGCACGGGTACCGTGGTGAGTTCATGCAGCTGGTGGCCCTGGCCGGGACACTGGACCAGACCGCCAATGTTGCCTACCAGGCTCCGGAAGAATAGCGGCTGCACGGGCCGGCAGTGGTGCTTATTTCCGAGACCCTCTCGAACAGGGACGTTGAGGACGGAGCGTACAGGGATGTACCTGTAGCGTGTCTCGGAATCAAGCACCACTACCGGGCCCTGATTCGTCTTCGCCTCCCGCACTGTGACTCGCACATGCTAAGCGAATGGAGATCCCGGATAATGCTTCGCATTTCCGGGACGACTCCGTCGCTTGGCGCAACCTTAATAATCGGCTACGCTGCCCGCATGCGGGAATTCACCGACGAACAGCTGATGCGCCGCTATGCAAAAGGTGATGCAGGGGCGTTTGACCAGTTATACGAACGCCACCGCGGGCCGCTATACCGCTACTTTGTCCGCCAGGTCAACGACACTGCCACGGCCAACGATCTATACCAGGGCACCTGGGAAAAGATCATCAAGGCGCGACGCCGCTATCGCACCAGCGCCCCGTTCACGGTCTGGATGTACCGGATCGCCCACAACCACCTGGTTGACCACTACCGGCGTTTGCGCCCCAACGCCCCGCTGGAGGATGATGTATTGGCGGACCAGCAAGCGGGTCCGGCGCAGGATATCATCGACTGTGAGGAACGCGACCGGCTGCGCTCAGCCATCATCGCGCTGCCCCACGACCAGAAGAACACCTTGCTGCTGAAACTTGAAACGGGTTTGAAAATGGAGGACATTGCACGGGTCACCGGTGTCAGCAGGGAAACGGTCAAGAGCCGGCTGCGTTACGCGGTCGGCAGGCTCAGGAAAGGCTTGCTCGAATGAATACGCAAAAACCACATGACGGCAAACATGGCACCCTGGACCAGGGGCTGGACGAGCTCGGCCGGGCATACCGGGACCTGGGAAGCGACAATCCGCCGGACCTGCTTGACCAGGCGATCCTGAACCGTGCACACCGTGAAGTTGAGAAAAAGGCCGGCTGGATGCAGTTTGGCTGGCTGCACGGCCTGACCACCGCCGCGGTAATCGTATTGGCGTTCTCCATCGTCCTGCAGCAGCGTGAACCGATACCGGTCGAAGAAGGCCTTGTCCCTGAGAGCTCTGCTCCGCTGATAGGCAGTGAATCCAGAGGCAGTGACCGGTTGCAGCAAGCAGCACCCACCGCGGCGATGAAACTGGAGGCGGAAGAAGCCGTAGACAGCAACCTTGAAATCCGGGAATACAGCGAACCAAACAAAGAGAGGCAGCTACTGGAAAAGGTAGCAGGCGCCCCCGCAGCAGCACGTGCACAGGAGATTTCGCTGGAGGAAGAAGCACCCACACAGCGCTCCCGGGCCAAAGGCCTGGACGTCGGCGAAACCGGTTTTGCTTCTGTAATCGCGCCGCAGGAGTCAGAAGACGAGGACGCGTTGCAGGACATGACCCCGGCGGAGCAGCAACTGGCCAAGATCCTGCGTTTGAAAGATGCGGATGATGAAAGCTGGAAAAAGGAACTGGAAGACTTCCTGCAACAATTCCCCGACTACCCACTGCCGGCACAATTGCAAGACTGATGCTGACAATCAAGCAGACGGCTTCATACGAAGCGCTCATCAAAAAGAGCCGTTTTATCGCCCACGCGGCCCGTGTCACCACGCAGGCGGAATCCCTCGAGTTCTTTGAGTCGGTTGCTGATCCGCAGGCCACACATAACTGCTGGGCCTGGCGTATCGATTACCAGGTCCGTTCGAGTGATGACGGCGAACCATCCGGCACCGCCGGGCGGCCGATCCTGAATGTCATCGAGCGGCGCGAACTGGAAAATGTGATGGTCGTGGTGACACGCTACTTTGGCGGCATCAAACTCGGGGTCGGCGGGCTGGTCAGGGCCTACTCGGGCAGTGCGGCAAAATGCCTGGACCAGGCGGGCGTGGAAAAACTTTTTCCGGTGGCCGAGTACCGTATCAAGGCCGGTTTTGAGTGGGCATCATCCGTACATGGCCTGCTGGAACAATTCCACGCCGAAAAACTCAATGAGACCTATGACAACGATGGCGTGACTATGAACATCCGCTGCCGTGTGCGTGACGCGGGCAAACTGGCCGCAGGTTTGCAAGATGCAAGCCGCGGACAGATCGGTTTTGTCAGGTGTTGATACTGAAACTGACCCCGGGCAGACTGGCTGCGTAACCCGACCCCATCAGTAACGATGGCGTGTAAAAACCGCCTTCTGTTTCGTTCTCCAACAGGTATTCCACGATCCCCAGGCTGGCTGTCACCGTGACGTCGTAACCATTCGGTGTGGTCATAACCCCCGTAACGCTGCGACCATCCGCACTGCTGACCTCGGCCCACAAATGCATACGGGAGTGTTCCCTCTCCTCTGCGGCCGGGCCGGTGACCAGTTTTTCCACGCGGCGCTTCATCATGTTCTGCACCCATTGCATGGATAACAAGGGCTTCATCATACGCATGCGTTTCATACGCAGAATCACGGATGGCGGTGCAGCCATGTAAACCTCGATATCCGGCACACCGGTACTGATGTAAGCGGTAAAAACATCCCCCCAGGGGATGGTCACGGCAAAATATTTACCACTTGAGAAGCGGATTTCCCGGGATTTCCAGGCCAACGGGACCCATTGCAACTTCCCGTCCCGGCGTATGCAGCCACCGCCTGCCAGTCCCTCGATACTGGTCTTGGCGGTACCCGGGCTGACACGGCCATCCGATTTGAACGCCAGTTTCAGCGAGGTTGCAGCGGGCAACTCCCGCACCAGTGTTGCGGCCAGGCAGTCACTGGGTACCACGTCGAAGCCCACACCCGGCATCAGCACGATATCCGCGTGGCGGGCATCCTCCGACTGGCGGTGCGCATTGGCAAAAACGCTGATCTCACCGGTGATATCCAGGTAATGACAATGCTGTTGCAGGCAGGCATTGATCATCTGCTGGCTGGTGGCGGAAAACGGACCAGCGCAGTGTAGAACGGTATTGAAGCCCTTTACTGCCGCGCTGGATGCCCCTGAATCATCCAGGTCGAATACACGGCTTTCCAGCCCGTTTTTCGCAGCCATCGCCCTGATGGCTTGAGCGTTACGTCCCGCCAATACCGGTCGCATACCGCGTTTTAGCGCCTCGTTAACGATCAATTGACCGGTGTAACCGTTGGCGCCATATAGCATCCATTGCTTTTTCATGGGCTTCAATTCCCTGCACGAAACCGTGCTGGTGCATCAGGGCTGATTAACACTAAAACAACGATCCCTGTTGTTTCTCCACCAGGCTAACGGATTCAACGTCAGCCTGTTCCCTGTTATCTCCCTTGTCCTTTTCTTCTGTTTCTTGCTCATGCGCGGGTGGCGGTGGCACGGGCTCCCTCTCAAACGTGGGTTCCGCGGCAGGCTCTGCAACAGGCGCTACCGGTTCGTCCGGCTCCACTTCATTGACAGACGGTGGCTCGTCTGCCGGGACATCAACTGCAGCCTCCTGGCTTTTAACCTCCGGGGACTGGTCGACAAAGCGGATCAGGTCCGCGACCGTGCAATGTGATTCGAGTTTATGGCGTAATGGTCGTGATTTGTCGATGCGGTAGCGGTTCCTGCGCCCGTCCTTGGTGACATTGAGCATGCCAACATCCTGTAAATCACGTACAATTTTTTGTACAGCACGTTCCGTGATACCCACCTGGACCGCGACATCGCGCAGGCGGGATTCCGGATCATTCACCAGGCAGACCAGCACATGACCGTGATTACTGAACAGTGTCCACTTACCCATACAAGATCCATGTGTTTTGGTAGTTTGATGAATTATATTTCGTGTTTATAATTTCTTCAATTGTCAATAACAGAAAACGAGGCTAAAAACAGTGCCAATAAAACGAACAAGCAAGGCGGTTAACCGGGCATGGCGTGAATTCCTGCGGCTGGAGTCTGCCAGCGGGCTGATCCTGGTTTCTGCCGCCGTATTGGCACTGTTGCTGGCAAATTCACCGCTGGAACATCTTTACGGCTACGTACTGAACATGGAACTCACGGTCATGCTGGATGGTTTTGGTGTCAGCAAACCCCTGCTGTTGTGGGTCAATGACGGCTTGATGGCGGTCTTTTTCCTGCTCGTTGGCCTCGAATTAAAGCGTGAAGTCGTCGAAGGGCAGTTATCAACGCCGGACCAGATCATCCTGCCGGCACTGGCGGCTTTGGGCGGATTGGTAGTCCCGGCGCTGATTTACTGGTGGATTAACCGTGGCGATTCACTAGGCATGAACGGCTGGGCCGTCCCCACCGCTACTGACATTGCCTTTGCGCTGGCGATCCTCAGCCTGCTCGGTAGCCGGGTCCCTGCAAGCCTGAAAATATTCCTGACAACCATCGCCATTTTCGACGACCTGGCCGCCATCCTGATCATCGCGGTGTTCTACTCCGCCGATCTCAGCACGGCATCCCTGCTCGCGGCGGGAGGTGGGATTATCGTACTTTTCATACTCAACCGGATCGGTGTACAACACCTCGCGGCCTATTTGATCACGGGTATTTTTATCTGGTTGTTTGTGCTCAAGTCCGGGGTTCACGCGACCCTGGCCGGGATCCTGGTCGCGGCCTTTATCCCGCTGGAAAGTGGTAACGAGCACTCACCATCACGTCACCTGGAGCATATCCTGCACCCCTGGGTGGCTTACGGTGTGCTGCCGATATTCGCATTTGCCAATGCCGGTATATCCTTTTCCGGTGTCAGCAGCGACGTGGTGCTCGGCACCGTGTCCACCGGTATCGTGCTGGGCCTGTTCCTGGGCAAACAGGTCGGTGTATTCGGCATGACGGCGCTGGCCATCGGCCTGGGTATCGCCAGGAAACCCGAAGGATCCAGTTGGGCCATGCTGTACGGGATTGCATTGATCTGTGGCGTTGGTTTCACAATGAGCCTGTTTATCGGCAGCCTGGCATTTGAGCACGGCGGCTTTTCCCAGGACGCTGCACTGAAGATCGGTGTTATTGCGGGGTCACTGGTTTCCGGTTTCTGTGGTTGGCTGGTGCTACACCTGAGCCTGCCGAAACAGGCCGACTAGAAATCACCCCACAGGTTCAACAGATTTCACAGCTTGGCTGATCAGAGCAATCGAGGCCGGTTAATAGCAAACCTCGTGGGGGCGGCATCTCGCTAGAATCTAATCTATCGCCCGATGGGTTACCGGTGTGGGCTCCCGGCCCCGCAGCCCTCAGGCGACGCAGGAGCAGTTGTCGAGGGATGTATATACGGCGTGTCTCAGGTGGATATACCTGTGTCGCCGCCTAGGTCCATCCATAGTCCAAATCACGGCAAGACGCCGGCCCCACAGTCCCGGGAAGGAATACACGGCACAGTCAATGCGTGTTCTTAAAGTCTTGCCGCTAACTCGCTGCCTTCCCGGATCGCGTACTTGGCGTCCAGTTCGGCGGCTTTTTGCGCACCACCGATGAGGTGGCAGGCTACGTCTTGTACCTCGCAATTCTTCCGCCAGGTCCCTGTTGCTGACCTGCCCGGCACAGATGACGACATGGTCTACCTCCAGCAATCTTTCCTCGCCATCAATTGAGATATGCAGACCCTGGTCATCGATACGCCGATAACTGACCCCGCCCAGCATCTTCACACCCTTTCTGTGCAGGCTCATGCGGTGGATCCAGCCGGTGGTCTTGCCCAGGGTTTTGCCCGGTCTGCCCGGTTTGCGCTGCAGCAACCAAATCTGGCGCGCAGATTCCGGCACCTGCGCCTCTACCCCTTCCACGCCACCCCGCGCCTGCAGGCTGCGGTCAATACCCCACTCGCGTGCAAATGCCTCGCTTGACTGGCTGCTGTCAGGCTGGTCATGCCGGTGACTCAAGAACTCGGCAATATCAAAGCCAATACCACCGGCGCCGATCAATGCCACCCGTTCACCAATTTCGACAGCGTTGTTCAACACATCGATATACGAAACCACCTTTGCATGGTCTGCACCGGGGATTTCAACCGGGCGCGGATAAACACCGGTAGCCAGGACCACCTCGTCAAAACCCGTCAAATCCTCCACGGTAACCCGCGTGCTCAACTGCACATCCACACCACTGCGTTCAAGCTCGCCACGGAAATAATCGATACTTGCATTGAATTCGGCTTTGCCGGGAATCTTCTTCGCCATGTTGAACTGTCCACCGACCTGGTCCGACTGCTCAAACAAGGTGACCCGATGGCCGCGCCGGGCGGCGACCGAAGCACAGGCCAGGCCTGCCGGACCCGCACCCACGATTGCGATGGCCTTGATATCTTTCGAAGGCAGGTAATTCAGCTCTGTTTCCCGGCAGGCACGGGGATTGACCAGGCAGGAACAGGTTTCACGCTTGAAGATATGGTCAAGACAGGCCTGGTTGCAGGCGATACAGATATTGATTTCATCCGCCCTGCCCTGGCGCGTTTTCTTTACAAATTCTGCGTCAGCCAACAGGGGCCGCGCCATCGAGACCATGTCGGCGTCGCCATTGGCAAGCACTGCTTCGGCAACCTGCGGTGTATTGATCCGGTTACTGGTAACCACGGGTATATTGACCTCTGGCCGCATGCGGGCTGTCACCCAGGTGAATGCGGCACGTGGCACCATGGTCGCAATGGTGGGCGTACGCGCCTCGTGCCAGCCAATACCCGTGTTGATAATGGTTGCACCGGTGGTTTCCGCCATCCGGGCCTGCTCGACGATTTCATCCCAACTGTTACCATCGGGCAGCAGGTCGAGCATCGACAACCGGTAGATGATAATAAAGTCCTTGCCGGCCGCTTCCCTGCACCGGCCCAGGATTTCCTCGGCGATACGGTAACGGTTGCGCGCGCTGCCACCCCACTGGTCACTTCGCTTGTTGACCCTGGGCGTGGTGAACTCGTTGATGAAGTAGCCCTCGGAACCCATGATTTCGACACCGTCATAGCCCGCTTCGCGGGCCAGCCGGGTCGCCCGGACAAATGTCTGAATCTGTTTCTCAATGCCACGTCCCGACAATGCGCTGGGTTTGAATGGTGTGATCGGGGACTTGATTGCACTCGGCGCCACGCTTAACGGGTGATAGCTGTAACGCCCACCATGCAGTATTTGCATACAGATTTTGCCACCGGCTTCGTGTACGGCCGAGGTGACGAGCTTGTGACGGGGCACCTGCCAGCGATTAAACAAACCGGAAGGAAATGGCATCGGTGAACCACGCAGACCCGGGGCAATACCACCGGTGACGATCAATCCCACTTCACCTTCTGCACGTTCGGCAAAATACGCCGCCAGTTTCGGGAAATCTTTGCGGCGGTCTTCCAATCCCGTGTGCATCGAACCCATCAACACGCGGTTTTTCAGCGTTGTGAAGCCCAGGTCAAGTGGCGCCAACAGGTGTGGAAATGCAGATTCAGCAGACATCGGTATAACCCTTGAAAAACATTTCCAGTAATTCTCGCACTTCGAGCATGGCTTTTACCAGCGTGGCATCTATCGCCTGCATGGTCACGGCCTCACCCAGGCCTGCGGCCCAGTTCGCAGAAACACACAGGCTGACATAACCCAACCCTGCCTCGCGCGCCAATGCCGCTTCGGGCATTGAAGTCATGCCTACCAGGTCACAACCATCGCGTTCGAATCGTGCGATTTCCGCGGCCGTTTCCAGCCTGGGGCCCTGGCATACGGCAATACAGCCACCGTCGTGCACATCCAGACCGGCGTGACCGGCCGCCGTCAACAGACCCTCGCGCAGGCGTGCGGAGAAGGGCTCGGCAAATTCAATGTGCTGCAGTTCATCGGTAGCCTCCATGCTGAACGTGTGCGCCCTGCCCCAGGTGTAGTCGATCAACTGGTCGGGTATCACGAGACGTCCGGGGTAGCTATCCTTGACTGATACCGCCCACGGCGTTGACGGCGATGATATCTTCCACACCCAGTTGCCGGAAAGCATCAATATTGGCCCGGTAGTTCACCGCGTGCGGCGGAAACTGGTGCCCCTGCCCATGGCGCGGCAGGAAAAACACCGCGCAGCCGGAAATTTCATATTCGGCCAGCTTCGCCGACGGCTTCCATAGCGGCGTGTCAACGGCGTGTGAACACCTGGCCCGCCCCACTGGTCGAGCCCGGTACCCCCGATCAGGCCGAGACTTCCATTTAGTCTTCCTCCAACACCAAAATTTCATCCAGGTGCCGCCACTCCTCGTAAGCGTCCATGCCACAGCCGAATACATACACATCCGGCACGTCCATGCCGATGAAATCAACGTAGTCACGCGGCAAGCCACGGTCGTGATCCTTGCGTACCAGCGCAGCCATTTTCACTTCGCGGGCCTTGCGTTTTTCAACCGAACCCTTGATCGCGGCCAGCGTATGGCCCTCGTCAAATATGTCATCCACGATCAGCACGTCCCTGTCTTCGAGGTCCAGGCGCGGCGGTACGCGGTATTCGAGTTCCGCTCCGTACAAACCACCCCGGTAACGGGTTGCATGCACGAAATCCATCTGCACGGGCATTGTGAGCCTCGTTGCCAGCCAGGCCGCCGGTATGATCGCGCCGGTCAACACCGAGATCAGGATGATGGGCCGGTCACCATAGAATTCGTTAATCTCGTTGGCCATTTTCTGCACGGCCGCGTTGACCTGCTCGCGGTCAAAAAGAACCCTCGAGTTCTCAAGTATCGTTTTTGGGTCCGGTGTATTTGTCATACCCATTTAGAATGCTCCAATTGTTCAATTGTCATTTTCCATTGCCGCCACTCGCCAACTCTCTCCATGTCGGCACGACTGGTAGTGAGCCTGCCCCTGAGACGCCCCAGGGCCTGGCTGGAATCCATATCCGGCAATTGACCAGCAGTCATCAACGCCCTGACATCCGCCGGTTCGCAAACCAGTACCGCGTCACAACCCGCCTGCAATGATGCACGAACCCGTGCAGCCAGACCGCCTGCGACCTTGGCGGCAAACATACCCAGGTCGTCGGAAAACACGGTGCCGCGAAAACCCAGTTGCCGTCGTAAAACCGTTTGAATCCAGTACTCCGAGTACCCGGCAGCCACCGTGTCCGCCTCCGGGTATAGCACATGCGCCATCATAACCGCATCCAATTCGCCCGACAGTTTGCTGAATGGCCGCAGGTCGCTATCTTCGATTTCGGTAAAAGCACGTGGGTCACAGACATCATCGGTGTGGGAGTCCGCTTCGACGGAACCGTGACCGGGAAAATGCTTACCCGTGGCCGCCATACCGGCATCGTGCATGCCTGCGACATAGGCCCTTCCCAACTCGATGACCGTCGTGCTGTCCATGGCAAATGCGCGGTCGCCGATCACCTCGCTGCGGCCACCGAGATCCAATACGGGGGCGAAACTGAGGTCCACACCACACAGCAACAGTTCGGTCGCCATGACACGGGCGTGACGATAGGCGTAATCCAGGGCCAATGCCGGGGATTCGGCATACACTTTGCCCAACACGGATAACGGCGGCAGACGGGTAAAACCTTCCCGGAATCGCTGCACACGCCCACCCTCGTGGTCGACACAGATCAAAAGGTCACGGCCTGCCGTTGCCCGAATCGCTGTGGTCAGGGCGTTCAACTGGGGTACATCCCGATAGTTGCGCGTAAATAGCACCACGCCGCCCACTGCGGGGTGTTGCAACCAGGCCTGTTCCTCGCCGGTAATTTCATAACCGGCCAGTCCGATCAAAAGCGGACCCATGGTTGTACCTGCTGTCGTGGCGGCCATCATGCCCCTGTACCCTCCACTTCGCGCTCAAACAGGGCAATGGCCTCGCTATGTGGTGTGTGCGGGAACATGTTCATGATGCCGGCGCCACTGAGTCTGAAACCAAGCTGGTGCACCAGGACACCGGCGTCCCTGGCCAGGGTTTCCGGGTTACAGGAGATATACAACACTTTTTCAGCCCCGCATGCACCGATCCAGGGCAACAGTTCAAGTGCACCGGTACGTGGCGGGTCCAGCAGGACCTTGTTAAATTTCGCTTCTTTCCACGGCGGCTGGACTTCAACTTCCTGGTACAGGTCGGCACTGTGAAAGCTGACATTTTCCAGGCCATTCAGACCGGCATTGGCACGGGCGCGCCCGACCATGGCCTCAGACCCTTCCACACCGGTCACGCTGGCTGCACGCGTGGCCAATGGCAGGGTGAAGTTACCCAGCCCACAGAACAGGTCGAGCACCTTGTCTTCCGGCCCCGGCTCCAGCAATTCGAGCGCCCGCGTGATCATCAACTGGTTGAGCCCGCCGTTGACCTGCAGAAAATCGAGCGGTTCAAAGTGGAAACGCAAGGCCGGTTCTTCGATCGCGTACCCCAGTTGAAAGGCTCCGGGTGTTAGCAAATGCACCGTATCGGGGCCGCCCGGTTGCAGGAACAGCCCCACACCGGTTAGTTTGGAAAAGTCACCCAGGCGCTGGGTGTCACCATCGGATAATTCAGCCAGGTGACGGATGATCAAGGCACACTGCCCGTCACCACAAGCGACCTCGATTTGCGGGATTTCGGCTCTGCCGTCCATTGACTCCAGCAAACGCGCCAGGTCCGGCAATATGCCGGCAACCTCGTCACGCAGGATATGGCACTGATCCATGTCCGCCACGAAACGTCCGTTACGCTCCCGGAACCCGACCAGTACCCTTTGCTTGGCGGCGACATCGCGAACCGAAAGCCGCGCCTTGCGACGGTAATTCCACACCGGGCCGTCCAGCGGGGCTATACCGCCTCGGGCTCCACTGTGCCAATCTCCCGCAATTGCGCCAGCAGTGCAGATTGTTTGTAATCCAACTGGGCTTGCACAGACATGTGCTGCAAACTGCAGGCGCTGCAGACGCCAAAATGCGGGCAAGGTGCTTCACCCTGTCCCTGGATGCGTGTAGCACCTCGAGAGTCTCGGCCTTACCCCTGAAGCTCCTGCCGAACAGGTATCGGACACGCACCCGTTCCCCGGGTAGTGCATCATATACCTTCAGGGTTTTGCCCTCGTGCTCGGCGAGTCCCAGGCCTTTTGTATCCAGCGATGTAATTTCCAACGTCGAATGGTTGGTCAGAGAGCTTTTTTCGGTTACGTCCCATCAGTTTTGACGCCTTTCAACGGTCAGTGTGCTTACCGGACAAACGGCAGACCATCGAAATCCCAACCCATATTCTCATGTCAGCAATTCACGCATTTCACGCACAGCCTGCTCAAGCCCGACAAACAGTGCCCTTGCGACAATGGCGTGGCCGATGTTCAATTCAACCAGTTCCGGTATCTGGACGATCGCTTGCACATTCTGGTAATGCAGACCATGACCCGCATTGATGTGCAAACCGATCGAGTCACCATACTGCGCAGCCTGCACAATACGTTGATACTCCGGCCCGACATCAGCATCAATGGCATCGGCGTAACTGCCGGTATGCAGTTCCACGACCGGCGCACCGCAACCTGCTGCGGCATCGAGTTGCTCAACATCCGGATCGATAAACAGGGAAACCCTGATCCCGGCATCGGCGAGGTACGCGCAGGCGTACTTGACCGCATCAAAATGCGCCAGCACGTCCAGCCCGCCCTCGGTGGTCAATTCCTCGCGTTTTTCCGGCACCAGGCAAACATCTGCCGGCCGGTTGTGTTCAGCGATCGCCAGCATTTCATCGGTCACCGCCATTTCCAGGTTGACACGGGTTCTGACCTGCTTGCACAGGGCCACGACTTCATCGTCCTGGATGTGGCGCCGGTCTTCGCGCAGGTGCACGGTAATGGCATCCGCACCCGCGTCTTCGGCTATTCGCGCGGCTTCCAGTACGCTCGGATAACTGGCTCCGCGGGCCTGCCGAATGGTGGCGACGTGGTCGATATTCACACCCAACAATAATTTCCCGGATCGCATTAGGACTTACCTCTCAAACAGCGACAGGCTCTTCAGGGGCCTGTCACCCAAATGATAGCCGATCACGCTGCGCATCAACATGCGCAGTTCAAGTAAATGCTCAGCCTGCAGGTGCTCGGCATGCAGTCCCAGCAAGGCTGCGCCCGACATCCGGCCTTTGCCCGGGCCGGAAACCACAACGGGGCCCCGGTCGGGCTTGTATTCGTACCACTGCTCCGGCCGGATATCAGTCCCGGTATCATATTCCCGATCCAGCAGCATTGCATAACCGATAGCCTCCAGCAGGTGCTTTTCGAACACTCTCAAAAGCGGCTGCGGTGGCTTATCGGAGGCCAGTTCTGAAAGCACGCTCCGGTATCGCTCGAATACCTCGCGGTGTGGATCACCGCGGTGCAATAGACGCATCAGCAGTTCGTTCATGTACAGACCACAGTACAGGGATTGTCCCCGCAAGGCAGGTGGGGAAGCCACCTGGTCTGCCGCCGTCAACGTGCCCAGCTCACTTTTTCTGGGTCCAGCTCAACAACAGGGGACGGAACGGCTGCAGTATGTTCCGCCAACGTGACCGGGCTGATTTTGCGCCGCGTGCAACAACCGCCGCTCGGCCGTGCTCACGCGAGAATATCTCGATGATCAGGCTGGTTTCACGAAAAGACCGGCTATGAAGTACGTAGGCCGGTTCCAGTTGTATACGGCTCATCAGGCTTGCAAATACCCGTATCCTAATCCGTATACCCGAACCTCTCGATCAGTTTATCGCTGTCCGACCAGTCCTTGCTGACCTTGACCCACAGACGCAGGAACACTTTCTCACCGAACAACTCCTCGAGCACCATCCTCGCCTTGCTTCCGACCTGCTTGAGCACGATGCCTTTTTTACCGATCGTTATCTGTTTCTGGCTGTCCCGCTCAACCCAGATGATGGCACCGATGGTCAATAGATTGCCCTTGCGCCGGAATTCTTCAATCTGCACGGTCAAGGCGTACGGCAATTCCTGGTGCAGACGCAGGGTTAACTGCTCACGGATCATCTCGGCAGCCAGGAATCGCTCACTGCGATCGGTGAACTGGTCCTCGTCGTAAAACGGCCTTGAAAATGGCAGCCTGTGCAGGACATGCTCCTCCAGTTCCTTGACACCGCTACCGTTCTTGGCGGACACCATCATGACACTTTGGTAATCCCCTTCACGTAAATGCTCATCGATAAACGCCAGCAGGTTTTCTTTTTCCGGCACCAGGTCGACCTTGTTCAATACCAGCATCACCGGCACATCCGCTGAGGCCAGGGCTTTGGCAATGTACGTGTCCTGGCGGGTCCAGGCACCGGCTTCTATCAGGAACATGACCAGGTCCACGTCCCGGAAGGATGCCTTGGCCACCCGGTTCATGTAACGGTTCAGCGCACGCTTGGCGGTATGATGGATACCCGGTGTATCCACGTAGACGACCTGTCCCCGGGCCGTGGTCTTGATACCCGCCAACCGTTGCCGCGTTGTTTGCGGCTTGGCCGTGACGATGCTGACTTTCTGACCCAGTATCTGGTTCAACAGGGTCGACTTGCCAACGTTGGGCCGCCCCACGATCGAGACGTAACCAAAACGGAAATCTTCACGGGTGCTATTCACTACCCTTCCCTTCCTGCAATTTCGACCAGTGCGGCCGCAGCCGCTGCCTGCTCGGCTTTTTGCCTGCTGGAGCCTTCGCCATTCACCGTTATGCCGGTCGTATCTGCAACACATTGCACAACGAAATGCTTCTTATGGGCCGGTCCACTTTCGCTCAGCAGGCCATATTCCGGCAGGGCGTGGCCCTTACTCTGCAGCCACTCCTGCAAGCGTGTCTTCGGGTCTTTCAATTCACTGGCATCGGGAAGCCCGTCTATGACCTGGTCACACACGTGGCGTACGACCCTGGCGCACTCTTCAAACCCGCCGTCAAGGTATATAGCGCCGAAAATGGCCTCCAGTGCATCCGCGAGGATCGAGTTACGCTTATGGCCGCCCGATTTCAGCTCACCCTCACCCAGCTTGATGTAATCGCCCAGTTTGAGCTGGTTGGCCATCACCGCCAGCGTGGAGCCGCGTACGACGCGTGTCCGCAGCCGGCTCAGGTCACCTTCGTCCACATCGGTACGTAACTCAAACAGACGCGCAGCAACCACGAAGCCCAGGACGCTGTCACCGAGGAATTCCAGGCGTTCGTTATTGTGGCGTCCCACGCTGCGGTGGGACAGGGCCTGGCACAGCAACGCGGGATCGTCGAATCGGTAGGGAATACCGGGAATTTCCCTCATTTTATGACGGGGTGAACAGACCTGGTCCGGTCTCAGTTCGCCAACTGGACCGTACGGTCAAACTTGGCGACCACGTCTAGGTTACCGATCACCGGTTTACGCACTTCGTAGGCAATACGCAGGTGGACACCATTGCTGGTGCGGGCCAGCCTGATATTGTTGTCTTTGACGCTATAGTTTGTGTTGCTAACATAGAGCCGGTTATGAATCCTGACACGGACATCGAACGGCGAAAGGTTGGCGCTGCCGCGCTCGGAAGCCACTCCGTTCATGGCGCTGACCACCGAGTAATATTCCATGTATATGGGTACGATTTTCATACCGATGAAGGCCACGAATATGACTATCGACAGCACAATCATGAAACCGATCAGGGTCAAGCCCCCCTGTTTTCTACGAACCTTCATAGCCTGCCTCCTTTCAACCATGTCTTTGACCACACTATAACGCGTCTTGGGACCTGTTAACACTTTGCAAACCCAACCTAGTGTATGCCATTTCCGACACGTGATAAATCCGCACAACCTTTCGCAAAATCGAAATTCAGCCATATGCCAACGGCCCGGCCCAACAGGTTCTCTTCCGGCACAAAGCCCCATTCGCGGCTGTCGTTGCTGCGGTCACGGTTATCACCCATCATGAAATAATGGCCCTGCGGAACGATCCACTGGCCATCACGGCCGCGACTGTGCTGGTGCAGCAGGACCTTGTGGTTCGCATCGCCCAATTGCTCATCAGACAGGTTCGCATCGGCGGCGGGTGTGGAGCACTTGACGTCATCACTGGCAAAACGCCCCGCTTCGCTCGAGCGGTACCTCTTCCCCGTTTACAAAAAGCTGCTTGTCACGGTAAACGATCGTGTCGCCTGGTAAACCGACCGCACGCTTGATGAAGTTTACACCCGGGTCAACCGGGTAGCGGAAAACCACGACATCGCCGCGTTCGGGTTCACCCGATGCTGATGATCTTTTTATTCAGTACCGGCAAGCGAATCCCGTAGGAAAACTTGTTGACTACGATGAAATCGCCCACCAGCAGAGTGGGTATCATCGAGCCGGAAGGGATTTTGAACGGTTCAAACAGAAACGAGCGGAACAACAGCACGATCAGCAAAACCGGGAACAGGGAACGGGAATACTCCACGATCACAGGTTCGCGTTGCGGTTCAACACGCTGTTGGACCGAACGATCCATGCGTCTCTGCCTGAACAGCACACTGTCAACCAGCCAGACAAAGCCGGTGACCGAGGTCAGTACGACGAGCACGAATGCAAAATCAATATTCATCGGATTTCTATCCTATTTCTTGTTGTCCTGCTGTAACACGGCCAGGAAGGCTTCCTGGGGTATTTGGACACTGCCAACCTGCTTCATCCGCTTCTTGCCGGCTTTCTGTTTTTCCAGCAATTTGCGTTTTCGTGTCACGTCGCCACCGTAACATTTTGCGGTCACGTTCTTGCGTAGTGCCTTGACGTTGGTCCTCGCGATGACCTGCGCGCCGATCGATGCCTGGATCGCCACATCGAACATCTGCCGCGGGATCAATTCTTTCATGCTCACGGCCAATTGGTGACCACGCCGCCGTGCATGATCCTGGTGCATGATCTGGGAAAGTGCATCCACCCGGTCACCGTTGATCAAAACATCGACCCGGACAAAGGGGCCCTCGTTGAAGCGCAGGAAGTGATAGTCGAAGGATGCATACCCCCTGCTGGCCGATTTCAAGCGGTCAAAAAAGTCCAGCACGACCTCTGACAGGGGCAATTCATACTGTATCGAAACCTGCCCGCCCAGGTAGTGCAGACCGATCTGGCGCCCGCGTTTTTCCTCGCACAGACCGATCACGGCCCCGACATAGTCCTGCGGTACGAGGATATCGGCCTGGATGATGGGTTCGCGCACCTCGGAAATCTTGTTGATTGCTGGCATCTTGGCCGGATTCTCAAGTGTCAGCACCTCACCACTAGGTCAGCTCGACCTCGTATACCACGGTCGGCGAGGTGGTCACCAGGTCGACATCGTATTCCCTCTCCAGGCGCTCCTGCACGATTTCCATGTGCAAAAGACCGAGAAATCCGCATCGAAACCCAAAACCGAGCGCCTCTGATGTTTCAGGTTCAAAGTGCAGGGCCGCGTCATTCAACTGCAGTTTTTCGAGCGCTTCACGCAAGTCCGGGTAATCATCGGCTTCACTTGGGAACAGGCCGGCAAAGACCCGGGGCTGCATGGTCGCAAAACCCGGCAACGGTTTATCTGCGGGTGTCCTGGCCAGCGTGATCGTATCACCCACCGGCGCACCATGAATGTTCTTGATTCCTGCCACCAGGAAGCCCACCTCCCCGGCTGACAGCGTGTCGCGCAATTCACGCTTGGGGGTGAATACACCGACCTGGTCCACTTGGCGTTCGTCACCCGACGACATGAGCTTTATCTTGTCCTTGGTACGCACGCTACCCTCAACCACGCGTATCAACGACACGACACCCAGGTAATTATCGAACCACGAATCGATGATCAGCGCTTTGAGCGGAGCCAGTTCATCACCAACCGGCCTGGGAACATCCCGGATCAGTCGCTCTAACACCTCGGCAACACCGATGCCCGTCTTGGCGCTGACTTCCAGCGCATCCTGGGCCTCGATACCGATGATGTCCTCGATTTCCTGCTTGACCCTGTCCGGATCCGCCGAAGGCAGGTCGATCTTGTTCAGTACCGGTATGACTTCCAGGCCGAGCTCAACCGCCGTGTAGCAATTGGCCACGCTCTGTGCTTCAACACCCTGGGCGGCGTCCACCACCAGCAGGGCGCCTTCACAGGCGGCCAGCGAGCGTGAAACCTCGTAGGAGAAATCGACATGACCGGGCGTGTCAATGAAATTCAGATGATAGACCTGGCCATCCTCTGCCTTGTAGTCCAGCGTTACACTCTGGGCCTTGATCGTAATACCCCGTTCGCGCTCGATATCCATCGTATCGAGTACCTGCTCTGACATTTCACGTTCGGTCAATCCATCGCAAAGCTGTATAAAACGGTCGGCCAGCGTCGACTTGCCATGATCAACATGGGCAATAATGGAAAAATTACGGATGTATTTTTGATCCATCTGATGCTTCAGTCCCGGCTGGTGCAATATGCGGGCTAAGCCGGTGTATTGCCAAATACTTAACACTCAAAGGCCACTCGTTGATTGCAACGAATGGCCTCCTCGTCCTTAACCCGTGATTATAACTGAGTCTTGCCCCATAAATAGGATAATTACCGGTTGTTTATCTTGTCGGTCTGGTCACCCAGGACTTCACGGCTATTCTTCTTCCTTCACACGTGGTGTGTAGGCAACGAAATTTGCCGTACCGTTGCGCCAGATACGCAATGCCACCGCGCGGTTCGGTTCAATACCCTCAACCAGGGCTGCGAAATCATCCATGCCCTCGACTGCTCGGTTATTGATCATCAGGATGACGTCACCCGGACGCAAACCGGCGCGCCATGCCTCGTCACTCTCGATATCGGCAATGACAACGCCACCTTCAGGATCACCCAGTTCACGCCGCCGTTCGCTGCTGATCGCTTCAACCACCAGGCCAAGGACATTGCTATTCTGGGTGCCTTCATCACCGCCGGCTACTGCCTGGTCATCGTCACCTTCCAGCGCGTCCAGCGTCACGTCGAAGGTTCTTCTCCTCGCCGTCACGGCTAACCAGCACGGTGGCCTCGGTACCCGGCGGGTTGGCGCCCACCAATGGAGGCAAGTCATTCCAGGTCTCGATTTCCTGGCCATTGAACTCCAGGATGACATCACCCGGCACGATACCGGCACGTTCGGCAGAACCATCTTCGCTCACATCATTGACCAGTGCGCCGACGGGCCGTTCTAGGTCCAGCGCCTCCGCCATTTCACGGGTGACGGCACCAACGACCACGCCCAGCAAACCACGTTCAACCTTGCCGGTTTCACGCAATTGCTTCGCGGTGCTGGCCGCCACTTCGACCGGTATGGAAAACGACAGGCCGATATAACCGCCACTTGAGCTCAAGATCCAGGAGTTGATACCGACGACCTCCCCTTCCATGTTGAGTAAGGGTCCACCGGAGTTGCCGCGGTTGATCGCAACATCGGTCTGAATGAAAGGTACGTATTGCTGTGCACGATTCGTGCGCCCCTTGGCGCTGACGATACCCGCGGTGACACTCTGCTCAAAGTTGAACGGGGAACCGATTGCGGCCACCCATTGACCTGCTTTCAGCGACTCTGATTCACCAAGATGCAGGTATGGCAACGGGTTTTCGGCTGCGATCTTCAACACCGCGATATCGCTGGCTTCGTCCGAACCGATCAGCTCGGCCACGAATTCGTGACGGTCAGCCATGCGTACGATGATCTCGTCCGCATCCTCGACGACGTGGTGGTTGGTCAGGATGTAGCCATCCGCGCTGTAGATGAAACCGGAACCTGCACCGGTACGGTCAGGCCGCCGGGGCATTTGTCCGTCTGGAATATCGAAATAACGCCTGAAAAACTCGGGTATTTCCGGCATTTCCGGATGGTTCTCACCACGCTCGCCACGTTGGCGGCCAGTCCGGTCCTGTGCCTGCGGGTTTGGATTGCCAAACTGGGTCACACGGATATTGACCACGGCAGGCGCAGCCTTTTCCACCAACTCGGTAAAATCAGGCAGGCCAGTGACCCTGGCCGCAAGTGGCAAACTCATAAAAAGCATCATCAGTGCCAGGAAGCGCACTGTAATTCCCTGTTTCATCATTTCACTCCGAAATAAATACAAAAATAAACCTTCTGGCGCATTTCCCGATTACGACCGGGTGTAAACCCGTCAATCGGCTGCAACGGACAACGCCATCTCGTTGGCAATGGATTTCACGGTGACCACGGGTACTTCCCCGATAACGGTAATCCGCAAGCCACCCTGGTCCCGGACAAAGGCATAATTGGTACCCAGGCGGCTCACGCCGGGTTTTACGGGCATTCCCTTGCCTTTGTCTTCGACATAAACCGATACTGCTGTCAGCCCATCGCTGTAAACCATGTGCTCATAGACCCCGTCCGTTCCGGATTTATGGTTATGCGCAGCCAATTGAAAGCCTGGCGGCAAGCTGGCTGGTTGCCAACGTGGGGTGCTCTCGGCCACCACCGCCTTTTCCGGGCTCATGGTCTTCATTTTCACAAAATCCTGTTCTTTTGAACCCGATTCGATTTCGTCCAGGTTGATTTCCGGTCCGATGGAAAAATCGGTAAACATCAGCTTGGCCAGCGGTTTGCGTCCTGAGTCCAGCAATACCCACTTCAATAACAGGCCGGTCTGCTGTTCCAGCCAGAAATCATAGCCATAGCGGAAACTGTCTGCCGGTGAAATACTGACACGGCGTGCGCTGTGACCGGCGATCCTCGCCAGTCCACCCGTTTCGAGGCGGTAACCACTGTCCTGGCTGTCGATGACAGACAAAGGCAGCTCCGGGAAGTAGGAATTCGCCAGTGCCTGGTCTTCCACCACTGACGCCGAGTCTTCCAGCACACAGCGGACGCCCTTGCGGTCCCTGACGACCTCGCGGTGCGGCCCGCTGACCGAATACAATCGCTCACGGATGCCGGACTCATCCACCAGGTGCGTGATGCGCATGGTCTCGACATCACCGCCACGTACATAGACAAAGGTGCCCTGGTAGGTCATCTGCTGCATGGCCTCGACCATGCGTTCCAGCCACTCGCGAGCCTCGGTGGAACTGCCGGCGATCGCCAGTGTGCTAAAGCTGGTCAGAACCAGCAGCAATAGAGCTCGGCGCCGCACGGGTATCATTGCTTTTCTGCAGTCTCCGCCACGTTGGCAGCCTGCTCTGCCGCACCTTCTTCCACGGTAGCTTCCTCCGCATCTGCTTCAACGGGCTTGGCGACGATGGGTACAAAAGAGACAAAACCCTGCCGGCCGGCGGTTTTCGCTATCTGGTTATGGCGTAACAGGTAAACGTTCAGTGCGTTGCTGTTGGCCTGCGGGCTGGAGCCGTAACTGGCCGCCTGTGACACCGGCGATACGGGCAGCGTATTGGGGCTGACAAATGGTTGATCCGCCTGGTCTGCGATCGTGCCGTTTTCGACACCCGGGGCAACACCCTGCTGCGGTGCCGTGACCACGATGGCCATTAACGCGACACTGGCCGCAATGGCCAGGCCTGAAACCGGCTTCAACCAGCGACTCCTGTTCCACGCGGAGGTCTGTGGGACGGCCTCTGTATCCAGTGACGCCTTGACGCGTGTACGCAGACCGGTAACCAGCTGCTTGCTGCCCGGCTGGCGGATACAGTCTCGGATCAGGTGATAACGCTCCCACTTTTCGCTCAGCGACTCATCCGATGACAACCTGCGTGTCATGAAGAGGCTGGTTTCGCGTGACAGCTCACCATCCATCAAGGTGGAAAGATGCTCCAAAGATTCCTTACTCATTTCTTCTCTATACCTGTGCCGGATACCCGTGCCGGATACCGTCTGTTATTCCCCATTGTCTATGTGACCACCAACAAGGGGTTTTAGTTTCTCGTCAATGGCTTCCCGCGCCCGAAAAATTCTCGAACGCACCGTACCGATCGGGCACTCCATGGTAACGGCTATTTCTTCGTAACTCATGCCATCCATTTCCCGCAGCATGATGGCGGTGCGTAAATCCTCGGGAAGAGCGGCAATGGTGTCATACACCGTGCGTTCGATCTCTTCCCGCAACATTTCATTCTCGGGTGTGGCGGTTTCCTGCAGCTTGTTGCTCATGCCATATTGTTCAGCGTCAACGGCGTCTATATCAGAGGCCGGCGGCCGGCGGCTTTTAGCAACGATCCAGTTCTTGGCCGTATTGATGGCAATCCGGTATAGCCAGGTATAAAAGGCACTGTCACCCCTGAACCTGCCAATCGCCCGGTAGGCCTTGATGAATGCTTCCTGCGCGACATCCTGCGCTTCCGAGGAATCGGACACGTATCTTGAAACCAGGCTGACAATCCGGTGTTGATACTTCTGAATCAGCAGGTCGAAAGCATGCCTGTCCCCCTTCTGGACCCGCTCTACCAGCAATTGATCAACTTTGGCTTCGCTCACTGAGCCATGCACTCCACGTGTTTGTACCGGTCCGACCCGGGTTTGTAAATTCACCGGTGACACGGGCAAGCCATCGTCACGGTCAATGCTGACCACCTGCGACGCCCTCATTTGCCCTTACCCTGTAAAGTTGAGCATAGCACGACTGATTTCAATACCGACTTGGCACACATCGCACGCTATGACCCCGTTCCGAAGAAGTGGTTCCCGTGACCGCAACCGTCCTTTGCTGTTTTCTGACCAGGCGTGGCCTGCTGCGGACCCTGCGTGTACATCCCCACCCCGGCGATGCGATAATGAAGCCCAATCCTGATCATCGGCAAACGGGCACAAAAACAGACATGTATTCACTGCTGCGAAAAGCGTTGTTCCTGACGGACCCCGAAACCGCGCATGGTCTTGCGCTCGAAAGCCTGAAGCTTGGACACAACGTCGGCGCCACGGCTGTGCTGTGTAAAACGATCAATCAACCGCGAACGGTCATGGGGCTTGAATTCCGCAACCCGGTGGGCCTGGCAGCCGGCATGGACAAGAATGGCGACTATATCGATGCGCTCGGTAGCGTCGGTTTCGGGTTCCTGGAGATCGGCACCATCACACCACGCCCCCAGCCGGGCAATCCCAGGCCAAGGGTATTCCGTCTCGAAGAAGCCAATGCGATGATCAACCGGCTGGGATTCAACAACAAGGGCGTGGATTACCTGGTACGCCAGGTTGCCAGGCGCCGGTTCAAGGGCATCCTCGGTATCAACATCGGTAAAAATTTTGACACACCCAACGAAAAGGCCGTCGATGATTATTTGTTGTGCCTCGAGAAAGTCTATGGGCTTGCAGACTACATCACCGTCAATATCTCCTCTCCCAACACCAAGGGCCTGCGGGAATTGCAGAACGAGGAACAACTGAACCATTTGCTGGGCTCACTCAACAGCCGGCGTGCCGAACTGACCGATGAACACGAAAGGCTGGTGCCACTGGTCGTCAAGGTTGCACCCGACCTCGAGGACCAACAAATACCGGGCATCGCGGATGCCGTGGTGCAAAACAGCTTCGACGGGCTGATCGCAACCAATACGACGATATCCCGCGAGGCCGTCAGGGGTATGCGTTTTGCGGATGAAGCCGGTGGCCTCAGTGGCGAACCGGTCAGGGAGCAGGCCAATCACGTGCTGGCCCGGTTCCGCGATGCACTACCGGGTGAAGTCGCACTGATCGGTACGGGCGGCATCACATCGGGTGAAGACGCGGCTGAAAAAATCCGCCTGGGTGCCGACCTGGTGCAGTTTTACACCGGTTTTGTATACAAGGGACCTGACCTGATCAGTGATTGTCTTAAGGCGATCAGGGATCAAGATCACGTATGAAGCGGTCCGACAACGCTTCTTTGAAACACCTCAACAGCTTTGCCGTCGAAGCCCGCGCGGGCCATTTACTCGAGCTTGAAAGCGATGCTGACCTGCAGGTCTTTAGCGGTGATTTAGGCTTTGATCCCGGGAGTGACCTGGTCCTGGGTGGCGGCAGCAACATCCTGTTTGCCGGGGATGTCGATGGCACCGTCGTGCTCAACCGCATCAGCGGCAAGCGCATTGTTGACGGGTCAGACGGCACGGCAGTGCTGGAAGCCCGTGCGGGTGAAAACTGGCACCAGCTGGTCGAATGGAGTCTGAAACAGGGCCTCAGCGGGCTGGAAAATCTATCCCTGATACCCGGATTGTGCGGCGCGGCGCCGATCCAGAATATCGGTGCCTACGGCGTGGAATTGGCCGATGTTCTCGACTCGGTCGAAGCCCTGGACCTTATCGATGGCAACCGGTGTCTTTTCCCTGCCGATGACTGCCAGTTGGGCTACCGCGACAGCCGCTTCAAGGGTGTCGATGCCGGCAGGTATTTGATCACGCGTATCCGCTTGCGTCTGCAACGCCATTGTGAAGCAAAACTTGCCTATCCCGGCTTGCGTTCAGAACTCGACGCAATGGGTGTAAACAGGCCCACGGCAAAACAGGTCAGCGAAGCCGTTATCCGTCTGCGCCGCCGCAAACTACCTGACCCCGCTATCAGCGGCAATGCCGGCAGCTTTTTCAAGAACCCGGTGGTCAGTGATGATTTGGCAAAATCCCTGCAGGGGGAGTTTACCGGGATGCCGGTCTACCCGGCGGGCGATGGATTGTCCAAGCTTAGCGCCGCGTGGCTGATCGAGCAATGCGGTTGGAAAGGCCGTAACCTGGGCGGCGCCGCGGTATCAAAACAGCACGCGCTGGTGCTGGTCAACCGCGATAATGCGACCGGCATTGAATTACTCGAACTGGCCACTGCCATCGGTGATTCCGTGCGGGAAAAATTTGCTATTGATCTGTCGCCGGAACCGCGTATCGTAGGCCCATAATTAACAACAACCACGAATAACAACAACGGAGTCCCCCGATGAAAACACGTCTGTTCCAGGTAAGCTGCCTGCTCCCGTTCATGCTGACCGGCCAGATAGCGCTTTGCGCCGATGCCTTTGATAATGCCGATGCTGCAATCCAGAAACTGGATAAGGCCGGTTTGCTGGAGCGTATTTCCACGCTGTCATCCGACGAGTTCGGTGGACGCGCCCCGATGTCGGAGGGTGAGCGCCTGACACTGAACTTCCTGGAAGCACCAGTTCCGGGAAATGGGTCTGAAACCGATGTTTGGCGACAGCTACCGCCAAGCCGTGCCACTGGTGTCCATCGAAGCCGACCCGGCCATGGCCCTGTCGATCTCCGACCTGGAAGGCAATGTCCATTCCTACACCTATGGCACCGAGGTGATGCTCGGCAGTCCGCAGGTTAAAGAAGAAAACGGTCTGTCGCGTAGTGAACTGGTATGGGTGGGTTACGGCATCGTCGCGCCCGAATATGACTGGAACGATTACGAAGGGCTGGATGTCAGCGGCAAGACCGTTGTCATACTGGTCAATGACCCGGGTTACGCCACGCAGAACCCGGAACTGTTCAACGGTAACGCCATGACCTATTACGGCCGCTGGACTTACAAGTACGAAGAAGCGGCCCGTCAGGGCGCCGACGGCGCATTGATCATCCACCAGACCGCACCAGCCGCCTATGGCTGGAACGTTGTCGAAAAGCAGTTGGGAAGGCCCGCAATTCCACCTGGCAACGGAAAATAAAAACATGGACCAGCTAAAGGTCCAGGGTTGGCTGCAATACGAGGTGGCCGAATGAACTGTTCAGCATGGCCGGCCTGAGCCTCGAAGGCATGACAGAGGATGCCGCCAAGGGCCCGGTCAAACCCAGCCCCACCGGCCTTTTGGCCAGTGTCAATATCCACAACACCATTAAATACGCGGAATCCTACAATGTCGGCGCGATCATTCCCGGTAGCGCACGTGCAGACGAGCTGTTTATTTACATGGCGCACTGGGATCACCTCGGTACCGGCGCACACGAAGAGGGACAGGAAGGTGATTTCATCTTCAACGGCGCGGAAGACAACGCCAGCGGCACATCCGGCATGCTTGAAATCGCCGAGGCGTTTGCGTCATTACCCACCGCACCGCAACGCAGCGTGGGCTTTGTAGCGGTCACGGCAGAAGAATCCGGCTTGCTGGGTTCAAAGGCCTATGTTGCCGATCCTCCCTTTGCCATGAACAAGACCGTCGCCGGAATCAACATGGACGTGCTGAATTTTCGCGGCAAAATGAACGACGTGGTCGTAATGGGCTACGGTAGCTCGGAGATGGAAAAAATACTGGCGGAAGTGGCCCTGCCCTTCGGCCGCACATTGACACCGGAACCCACACCTGAAAAAGGATTCTATTACCGTTCAGACCACTTCAATTTTGCCAAGCGCGGCGTACCGATCCTCTACGCGCGCGGCGGCACCGCAGACCGGGCACACGGCAGCGAGTACGTCGCACAGCGCAACGCGGAATACATCAAGAACCGCTACCACTCCCCACTGGATGAAATCCGTGATGACTGGGACGTGGATGCCGCCATCGAGGACCTGGTGCTGTTTTACCAGATCGGCAAACGCGTGGCTGACAGTGAGGACTGGCCGCAATGGTTTGAGGGCAACGAGTTCCGCGCCATCAGAGAAGCCTCGCTGTCCGGTAACAACCGAAGGTAATCGCTGTAGCAGACAGACATTACGAAGGCTGTCGGTTTTGTTGGCCGCATGGATGCGCAGGAGCGGCCCCGCAATATGAATTTCCGGCGTCTTGCCCGTAGGAGGGACCGGCTATGCCGGTCGCGATTCCTTAAAAAGCGTTGATCCCGGTCAGTTCCCTGCCAATCACCAGCTGGTGCACTGTCTCGGTGCCCTCGTAGGTAATGACGCTTTCCAGGTTCAACATGTGACGGATCGCGACATGCTCCACGGTAATCCCGGCACCGCCGAGTAAGTCCCGGCAGTCACGGGCGATATCCAGCGCCATGCGTACATTGTTCCACTTGGCCAGGCTAACCTGGGACGGGGACATCCTGCCCTTGTCTTTCAAACGCCCAAGCTGCAACGACAGCAATTGTGCCGTCGTGATCTTGCGCGCCATTTCTGCAACCCGGATCTGGACAGCCTGGTTGGCGGCCAGCGGCCGGCCAAACAATTTTCGGTCAGCCGTGTATTCCAGTACCTCGGTCAGGCAGGCGATCGCCGCGCCGATGGGTCCCCAGGTGATGCCGTAACGCGCCTGGGTCAGACAGCCCAAGGGCCCCTTGAGGCCAATGGCATCCGGCAGGCGGTTTTCCTCCGGCACCCGCAGGTTGTCAAAAAACAGGCCGGAGGTCACCGAGGCCCGCAGCGACATCTTGCCGTGTATCTCTTGCGCTTCGAAGCCGGGCATATCGGTATCCGCCACGAATCCCATGATGCCTTCATCGGTTTGAGCCCAAACGATGGCGATATCGGCGATGTTGCCGTTGGTGATCCACATTTTCGAACCATTGATGACCCAGTCGTCACCATCACGCCGTGCGTTGGTTTTCATGTTGGCCGGGTCTGAACCACCATGTGCTTCTGTCAGGCCAAAACAACCGATGACCTTGCCCGCCGCCATATCCGGCAACCAGCGCTGTTTCTGCTCTTCCGATCCGTAGGCATAAATCGGGTGCATGCACAGGCTCGACTGGACCGAGGCAAAACTGCGCAGGCCGGAATCACCACGTTCAAGTTCCTGGCAGATCAGGCCGTAGGACACGCCGTTCAGACCGGCGCAGCCATAACCCTCGATACTCGAACCCAGCAGACCCAGGTCGGCCATTTCGGGGATCAATTCCATTGGGAATGCACCCTTGTCAAACGCGTCACTCATCAGCGGCAGGGCGCGTTCGTCGACGAAACGGGCAACGGTGTCCTGGATCATTTGCTCTTCTTCACTCAGCAGGCTGCGGACATCGAACAAATCGGTCGGATTCAGTGTGGCCATGTGTACTCCGGACGTGGCTGGCATGATTCAAAGGCGCATATTGTACAGCGCAGCGTGTGCAGTCACTAGCCACTGCTGCAAACTGCCAGGTGACGGGTAATTAGCCGGGTTCAAGCCTAGACCGTGTTGCTTATGGGTTCCGTACCCCGTGCGGTACATGCCCTGTGAGCACATGCTCTCGGGCCGAATCACAATGCAACTGCTGGTCATCGAAAAAGATGTCCGCACCAAAAGCCGCCAGGAATGGTCCCTTCGATTTGCCGCCCAGGAACAATGCCTCGTCGATCCGGATACCCCAGCCTCTGAGGGTCAGGATGACGCGTTTATGGGCCGGTGCCGAACGGGCGGTAACCAGCGCGGTTCGGATCGGGTTGTTGTCGATTGGGTAAGCTGACTGGATACGCTGCAGGGCCTGCAATAACGACTTGAACGGGCCGCCCGCGAGCGGCGTATGCGCTTGTTGTTCCTCGGAATCGTGGAATGCATCCAGGCCCTGTTCCTTGAAAACCCTTTCCGACTCGTCGCTGAACAGTACCGCGTCGCCGTCGAAAGCGATACGCAATTGGCCGGTGTCCGGCCTGCTTTGTGCGCCGGGCAGTATCATTGCCGAGGCGATACCCGCCGCCAGGTTCCTGCGTACATCCTCGGCGTGGCTGGATAGAAACAAGCCGGTCCCCAGGGCTTTCATATAGCCAAAACGGGTTTCGCCACGGGTGAAAACAGCACGTTCTATATCCAATTCGTAGTGCTTGATGCTGTTGAAAATACGCAAACCGGTGTCGGCGCTGTTGCGCGACATGAGTATGATTTCAATACCCTGGTGGTTGATCTCATCGGCATTGAGGGCCAGCAGTTTCTTTACCAGCGGAAATGCCATACCGGGGCGCAGCGGGACGTCCTCACGCTTAATCTGGTATTTCGCATAGGCTTCCAGCCCCTGCTTTTCAAATACCTCGTGGCTTTTGTCGAGATCAAACAGGGCGCGCGATGAGATCGCTACGACGAGCGGCTTGTGGTCGTTATTTCCAGCCATGGCAATAGCCTAACAGGCATCCTCTCAGAACGTGAGAAAGTCAGGGCAGCTACAGAAATTGTTCGTCCAGGATCCGGTCTTCCAGTGAATGAGCCGGGTCAAACAGCAGTTTCAGCTGCAGGTTTTTATCCTCGAATGCATCCACCCGCAAAACGTCACGCACTTCGTAGGCGTCGGCCGTGGCGCTGACGGAACGCTTGTAGTGGTCGATCACCTCGAAGGTGACACGCGCTGAACTGGGCAAGATCGCACCGCCCCAGCGTCTTGGACGAAATGGACTGATTGGCGTTAACGCCATTGCGTCGGTCCCCAATGGCAGGATCGGTCCTCGCACGGATGAGTTGTAAGCGGTACTGCCGGCTGCCGTGGCCAGCAAAATACCATCAGAGACCAGTTCCTCCACCTTGACCGTGTCATTGATCAAAACGCGTATGCGTGCGGCCTGGTTGGTCTGGCGCAGCAGGGATATCTCGTTGATAGCCAGCCCCTTGGCCCGGGTTCCGGACTCCGTCTCCACTTCCATGCACAAGGGGTTCAGTGTCACTTCCCGTGCAGCCGTCAGTCTTTCCACCAGGTCATCTTCGCTGTGCCGGTTCATCAGGAAGCCAACATGACCGATCTTCATACCGAAAACCGGCAGGTTCCTGTGGATCATACGGTGCAGGGTACGCAGCATGAAACCATCACCACCGAGGGCAACGATGACCTCCGCTTCGTCCAGGTCACACTGACCATAGCGCTTTTGCATCGCCTCGGCTGCATCACCGGCGGGTTTCACCTGGCTGGCTATAAAATGAATATTGGGCTTTGTCATGAGATTTCCTCTGCGAAAGTATAATCTCTTTACTTTCCGGAAACATGGCTTTTATGCGGCCACCGGCCCCAGGCGCAGTCCTGCTTTGTGCGCCACTTCTTTCGGTGACGTCATGCATGCAGGTTGACCCGCTAACACGCACTGGCTAAGCTGTACATATCTCTAAATCATGATAGAAGGATATATGTCCTCGAAAATGGACCTGCAACACGCCTCTCACCACTTCCGTCTGCTATCGGACAGCACCCGTTTGCGCCTGCTGATGTTGCTGGACCGCGAGGAGTTGAGCGTCGCGGAACTGGCCGCCATCACCCAGTTGGCCCAGCCCCGCGTTTCCACCCACCTGGCAAAGCTGAAAGAAGCAGGCCTGGTCAGCGACCGGCGTGAAGGCACCTTTGTCTATTACCGCATGGCGGGCACTATCGCTGACAAGGGCCTGGACGCGCTTTGGGAGCTGTTACGCAGCAATACGTCAGACCCGCTGGTACAGCAGGACTTTGAACGTATTCCACAGGTATTGAATGCACGCGGTGGCAGCCCGAGCTGGGCCGATAGCGTCGCTGGTGACATGGAACGCCACTACTCTCCCGGCCGTACCTGGGAAGTGACCATGCGCAGCATCGTTCAATTACTGGATCTCGGTGATGTGCTGGACATCGCTTCTGGCGACGGTGTTTTAGCCGAATTGCTGGCGCCGCGCGCACGCAGCATCACCTGCCTCGATATCAGCAAGAAGGTGGTGGCAGCGGGCAAGAAACGCTTGCGCAGCTATCCCAACGTCAGTTTCGAACCGGGTGATATGCACGAACTGCCCGTCTCTGACGCCAGCTTCGACACGGTGTTGTTGATGCATGCACTGACCTATACCAATACACCACAGACGGTCTTCAATGAAGTCAGCCGGGTCCTGCGCCCCGGTGGCCGGCTGGTCGCCGCTACCCTGCAGCAACACGCACACAAAAACGCGGTTGCCGCATATAACCACCTGAACCTCGGGTTTACGGTCAAGCAGTTGCAGGAATTCTGCTCCAAGGCAGGCCTGGAACCACTCGATACCCGGGTCTCAGCGATCGAGAAACGCACGCCCAACTTCGAAGTGCTGACCCTGGTGGCCGGCAAGCCCCTTTAAAACGACATTTCTGAAAACGACCGGTAACGACAATGTATTCCCAGCCCTATAAAGACACGCACAAGGCAGAACAGCTACAACGTCTGCTCACAGAAAAAATCCTGGTGCTCGACGGGGCCATGGGTACGATGATCCAGACACTGGGATTGACCGAGGACGATTTCCGCGGTGAGCGTTTCAGGGACCATGCCCTGCCCCTGCGTGGCAACAATGACCTGCTGACCCTGACCCAGCCGGATAAAATTGCGGCCATCCACCGGGCATTTCTGCAAGCCGGTGCGGAACTGATCGAAACCAATACCTTCAACGGCACGGGTATTTCGCAAGCCGATTACGGAACCCAGGACCTGGTCAGGGAACTTAACCGCGAGGCCGCCAGGCTGGCATCGGTCGAAGCTGAACGTATCAGCGCCCAGGACCCGTCCAGGCCGCGCTTCGTTGTCGGTTCCCTCGGCCCGACCAACCGCACAGCGTCGCTCTCCCCCGATGTGAACCGTCCGGATTACCGCAATATTACCTTTGCACAATTACGTGACAGCTATGCCGAGGCGGTGACTGGCCTTCTCGAAGGCGGCGCGGATATCCTGATGGTCGAGACCATTTTCGATACCCTGAACTGCAAGGCGGCGTTGATCGCTATCGATGATGTGTTTGATCAATTTGGGTACCGCCTGCCCGTGATGATCTCCGGCACCATCACCGATGCCAGCGGACGCACCCTGTCTGGCCAGACCGTGGCGGCGTTCTGGAACTCGGTCCGGCATGCCAAGCCCGTCTGTATTGGCTTGAATTGTGCGCTCGGGGCTACCGAGCTGCGGCCCTGGCTGGTGGAATTGTCCAAGGTGGCCGAGTGCCCGGTCAGTGTTCACCCGAATGCCGGTTTGCCCAATGAACTGGGTGAGTACGACGATACACCTGAACAGATGGCGCAAATCCTGGCCGGTTTTGCCGATGACGGACTGATCAACCTCGCCGGTGGCTGCTGCGGGACCCGGCCGGAGCACATCGAGGCAATCGCCCGCGCACTTGCGGATAAATCACCCAGGGTCCCGCCTGAACCCCTGCCCTATTGCAGGCTGGCCGGTCTTGAAGCACTGACGATTTCCCCGGAACTGAATTTCGTCAATGTCGGTGAACGCACCAACGTCACCGGTTCTGCAATTTTCCGCCGCCTGATCCAGGCCGATGATTTCGAAGCTGCGGTGGAGGTCGCTCGTCAGCAAATCGAAAACGGTGCACAGATCATCGACATCAACATGGACGAGGGCATGTTGGACGGTGTTGAGGTTATGACCCGTTTCCTCAACCAGATCGCCTCGGAGCCCGATATCGCGCGGGTCCCCGTGATGCTCGATTCTTCGCGCTGGGAGGTGCTGCGAGCCGGTCTTGCCTGCCTGCAGGGCAAGGGCGTGGTCAACTCGATCAGCCTCAAGGAAGGCGAGGAAGTATTTCTTACCCAAGCACGTGAAATCCTGCGCTTTGGCGCAGCTGTCATCGTCATGGCATTTGATGAAAACGGCCAGGCCGATACGCTTGAAAAACGCGTTGCCTTCTGTGAGCGGGCGTGGCGGTTGTTGACCGAAAAAGTCGGGTTCCCACCCGAAGACATCATTTTTGATCCCAATATTTTTGCCGTCGCCACCGGAATCGAAGAGCACAACGCCTACGGTATCGACTTTATCGAGGCGACCCGGCGTATCAAGCAATCCTGCCCGGGCGCACTGATCTCCGGTGGGGTCAGCAATATCTCGTTTTCATTCAGGGGCCAGGACCGGGTCCGCGAGGCCATCCACAGCGTATTCCTGTACCACGCCGTGCACGCCGGCATGGACATGGGTATCGTCAATGCCGGCCAACTGGAAGTTTACGATGAGATTGACCCCGTATTACGCGAGGCCGTCGAAGACGTCGTACTGAACCGTCGGATTGATGCCACCGATCGCTTGCTGGAACTGGCGCAGCAATACCAGGGCGCCGGCAAACACGAGGTAGCAGACGAGACCTGGCGAACCCTGCCCGTCGAGGAGCGTTTGAGATACGCCCTGGTCAAGGGCATCAACAGCCATATCCAGGAAGATACGGAGACCGCCCGCCAGCAGTGCGCCCAAGCGCTGGATGTCATCGAAGGCCCATTGATGGACGGTATGAACACGGTCGGCGAACTGTTTGGCGACGGACGCATGTTCCTGCCACAGGTGGTCAAGAGCGCGCGTGTCATGAAACAGGCCGTGGCTGTATTGATACCCTACATCGAGGAAGAAAAACGCCTGACAAAATCTGCCGGTAAACGCCTGAACCGCGTATTGTTGGCCACCGTCAAAGGCGACGTACACGACATCGGCAAGAATATCGTCGGCGTGGTACTGGGATGTAACAACTACGAGATCATCGATCTCGGTGTCATGGTCTCTGCCGAGAAGATTATCGAGACCGCACGCAAAGAGGATGTCGACATCATTGGCCTGTCGGGGCTGATCACGCCCTCGCTCGAGGAAATGAGCCATGTTGCGTCCGAAATGCAACGCCAGGGTATGCAGCAACCGTTGCTGATCGGTGGCGCCACCACTTCACCAACGCACACGGCGCTGCGTATCGAGCCCGAATATTCCAATGGCGTTTTCTGGGTCAAGGATGCATCGAAAGCGGTCGGTGTCGTGCGTAAACTGATCAATGCCGATCAGCGGCAGGCATTTACCGCCAGTACTGCCCGGGACTACGCTGACATACGCGAGCGCCGGGCCGCTGCAAGCTCCCGCAAGCCACCGCTGAGCCTTGAAGATGCCCGCAACAACGCCTTTCAACCGGCGTGGAAAGCCGCTGACATCAGCCAGCCACGGCAGCCCGGTTTGCACGTCTTCGATGACATCCCCCTTGATGCATTACTGGAATTGATCGACTGGACACCATTCTTCAGAACCTGGGAATTGCGTGGCCGCTACCCGGATATCCTAAATGACGCGAAGCAGGGTGAAACGGCCCGCAGCCTGTTTGCGGACGCACAAGCCATGTTGCAGAAGGTCATCGCGGAACGATGGCTGAAAGCCCGTGCAACTATCGGCATATTTCCTGCTGCTTCCGATGGTGATGATGTCGTTATCTACAGCGATAACGAACGCACACGAACAAACCCTGCGCCTGAACTTCCTGCGCCAGCAAAAAGCGAAAGCCGTTGGCCGCCACAACCGCTGCCTGGCCGACTACATCGCCCCGGCGTCATCCGGTTTGCAGGATCACATCGGTCTGTTTGCAGTCACCGCCGGGCTGGGTATCGAGACAAAGCTGGAAGAATTCGAACGCAACCACGACGACTATTCGGCCATCATGCTCAAAGCGCTGGCCGACCGCCTGGCCGAGGCGCTGGCTGAACACATGCATCGAGTGGTACGCAAGACCCTGTGGGCTTATGACAGCGACGAGACCCTGGGCAACGAGGCCCTGATCGCAGAAAGTTACCGCGGCATACGCCCTGCCCCGGGATACCCTGCCTGTCCTGAGCACAGTGAAAAGGAAAAACTGTTCGAGCTGCTGGATGCAGAAACGAATTCCGGCATGACACTGACCAGCGGTTACGCCATGTTACCGACAGCCGCCGTGAGTGGTTATTACTTCGCCCACCCGCAGAGTTCGTATTTCGTGCTGGGGGATATCCAGGAAGACCAACTGCTGGACTATGCCAGGCGCAAAGGCATCAGCGCGGAGCAGGCACGCCGGTTGCTAGCGTCCAATCTCGCCTGAGTATTTACGGATTTTTTCATATTGCACCGCCATTCCGGCCTTGAACCGGATTCCGCCAGGCTGTGCCGGTTTTTCCTTCCCGGGACACGCTCAAGCCGTCCCTGGGCGCTCGGTAATTTGTATCCCGACAAATTACGGCCCCGGGAAGGAACACCCCGGAACAGCCCGAATTACTTAGCTGTAGACCCATAAAAAAATCTTAACTACGACAGCCTTAATAAATCGACCAGTGGTATGCCGGTGTGGGTGACCTCTGAGCACCGAATCCTGAGAGTCGTTAGGGGAGAAATGTGCGGGATGCACATTTCAGGCCGACCAGGGCAGGACGCCCTGTGAGGCCGGCCCCGTCAACACGGCTCGAAGGAGAGGGAAGCCCGTAAGGCTGCGAGGCCGGGAGCCCACACTGGCAAATCACTGGGCGACATTTGAAACGAAATCGCGGTGGGCAGGGCTCGTTCCCTACAAACCCCTGCAGTTCCTCTATTCCTGGAGGTCAGGCGCTGCTCCCACTGGTTCCAAAAAAGCAGCCACTCGTGTGGCAAAGTGATTGCTACCAGATTAAATCATCCGGTACCGGGTGCTCCGTTTCTTCCTCATTGTCAGCGCCCCCTAGGTCAGGGATATGGTCAGGCGCGAATTTACGGATGTCCTCGACTTTGTCTGCCGGCAGCAGGTAGTAATTGCCACTCAGGTAGACGACACCGAGGGTACCTCCATTGATCTGTTTGAGTTGCTCAGCAGTCGCCAGCACGCTGCGGATCTTGCCCTTGTAGATGAAACTGCGCTTGATCTCGGCCTTTTCATCACGCACGGCACAGTCCTTGATGATGTCCCGGATCTTCTTGTTGGTTTCACGGCGCTGCCGTTCCATCTCGCGTTTTTGTGAAATGGCCTGCTCCTTGGCGCGCCGTTCTTCCTTGATGCGTATCCTGTAGGCCTGGTCCAGGGAGATATCCGCATCACCACGCGGTTTTTTGCTGGCTGCGCTCTTGCGGGCAACAGCTTTCTTCCTGCCCTTTGGAAACTTCCTTTTTGGGTGCCAGGCCAAGGGCCAGCAACTGGTCTTTCAGACTATTGCTCATATCAGGTCAAAATCAGGTTTGGATAAACAGATACGGGAATTTGCATAAGCGGGAAATGGTGGTGCGGCCAGGTCTGCCGGCATCCCAGGGTAGATTATTTAAAACCGACCCCAGAAACAAACCTGACCACACCATTAACTTATATAACAATACCTTACGATATATTCTTCATATATATGATGAAGTAATTACTCGGTGACTATATCGAGTAATTCTACTTCGAAGATCAAGGTCGCGTTTGGTGGAATCGGGCCACCACCGCCTTCACCATAGGCCAGATCAGGCGCGATATAGAACATGAACTTGCTGCCGATCGGCATCAGTTGCACACCCTCGGTCCAACCCGCGATTACCCGGTCCAGGGCAAAGGAAATGGGTTCGTTACGTGCGTAAGAACTATCGAACTCGGTTCCATCCAGCAATGTTCCACGATAGTGGACCTGGACGGTGTCTGTTGCGGCAGGCTTGGCGCCGTCCCCCATGGTCAGCACCTTGTACTGCAAGCCGGATTCGGTGGTCTGCACACCTTCCTTGGACTTGTTCTCAGCGAGGAACTTCTGACCCTCGGCGAGATTGGCATCGGCTGCTGCGGCTGTTTCTGCCTGCTGCTCGGCCTGGCGTTTTTGCACATAAGCCTGGCGAATGGCAGCGGCTTCTTCATCTGTCAGGGCCGCTTCTTCACCCTTGAAAGTTGTGCGAACGGCATCGATCAGGGACTCGAGGTCCACGTCCGCGCCCTGCTCACGTAACGATTTTCCAATGTCCATGCCGATGATATAGCCCAGTTTTTGTTCTTCGGTTTCCAATTCAGCAGCCCATGTGTTAAGTGAGGTGGTTGCGACAGCCAAAACCAGCCCGCAGCGTGTTAAAAAGTTCATTCTTTGATTGCTCCTGTTAAACAGATTGGGAATTGTCGCTTTATCCGACCACGTTCGCAAACAAAAATGCGGCGTCAGGCCAAATTTTCCGTAAATGCACCGTTTCCCGGCATTTTATGTAGAAATAAAAATTAACCTGACCCCGTTTTACAGGCAAGTTATGCTTAGCACCATGAATACGGACAAGTACATCTTAATTGCCACATTGATCACTTATCAGGTGTTACTTCTCTCAATCGGCTGGTGGGCCAGCAAGCGCACCTCTGATAACGAGGATTTTTATCTTGGCGGGCGGAAGCTGGGTGCGGTCGTTGCGTCTCTGAGCGCCTCGGCCAGTTCATCTTCAGCCTGGAGTTTGCTGGGTGTCTCAGGCGCCGCCTACGCCTGGGGTCTGCCGGCCATATGGCTGATTCCCTCCACCCTGCTTGGTTTTTTTATCAACTGGTACTGGATCGCACCCCGCATGTGGCAGCAGAGCAGGAACTGCAATGCCCTGACACTGACCGAGTTCATCGCCGGCCCGCCGGGCGACCCGGCTAGAGTGGCCATCATGCGGATCGGCGCCGCGGTTATCCTGTTTTCATTCACTTTTTATGTTGCGGCGCAGTTCCAGGCCGCCGGACATACCTTTGCCAGCGCCCTGGGCATCGAACCGGTCACGGCCATACTGCTCGGCGCAAGCATCGTGCTGGTGTATGTCATGCTCGGTGGTTTCTGGGCCGCCAGCATCACCGACAGCCTGCAGGGCTTGCTGATGGCCGGCAGCGCCATCGCGTTGCCCTCAATCGCCCTGATCGCCATCGGCGGCCCGGGTGAACTGCTGGCCAGCCTGCGCATGGATGACGCTTCAAACACCATTCTATGGACCCGCCAGGAAGGACTGGCCGCGGGTATAGGCTTTGTCATCGGCCTGATGGGAATCGGTCTTGGTTACCCCGGCCAACCGCACGTGGTGAACCGTTTCATGGCCATGGAAAACCAGGAGGATATTCCCAAGGCGCGGCTGATTGCAGTCGGCTGGGCAATCATTATCTACACCGGCATGGTATTGCTTGGCTGGTGCGGACGAGTATTGGTGCAAGCGCTGGGTGACGGTGAGCAGGTCCTGTTCGCATTGGCCACCCTGCTGCTGCCGTCCCTTCTGGCAGGCATCATGGTTTCCGCGATACTGTCCGCCATCATGTCCACCGCCGACAGCCAATTGCTGGTCGCGGCTTCCAGCGTCAGCCACGATATGCGTAATGGCAGGCCCGCAACGCAGGGGCAGCCTGCAACAGGCGCGCTGGGTGGTGCTGGCCATCGGTATCGCCGCCATCGCGCTGGCGGTGTACTCGCCCGAGGCCATATTCAGCCGTGTGCTGTTCGCCTGGCAGGCGCTGGCCGCGGCCTTTGGCCCGTTACTGGTCGTTACCCTGTGGCGCGGGCCGGTCGCGCCCAACTGGCGTATCGCCGCCATGGTCACCGGTTTTGTACTTACCGTTATTCTCAGCTGGACCACGGAAACACCGGGTGATATCGCCGAGCGTTATATCCCCATGCTCATCGCACTGGCCATGGCCTGGCATGGCAGCAATAAGCGTTAAATAAAGGATTGGCAATTTAACAGCACATTGGCTCACTTTCCTGCTTCGATAGAGCTAGAATATTTCTGTGCTTTTCTGAAGGGTTAGAAATGATAAGCAACTTACCAATTAAGATTTTTCATCTTAACAACACCTATTCCCGTTAAATGTAGTTGTATGAATTGTAACCCGAAACGTTACAGGGTACAATGAACACATGATTCGAAGTTTCAAGCACAAGGGCCTTGAACGGTTTTTTCTTAAGGGAACAAAGTCAGGTATACAGGCTAAACACGCTACCAAACTTCGTTTGATACTCGGCAGGCTGAATGCTTCGGTAACACTAAAAGACATGGATTTGCCCGGCCTTTATCTTCATCAGCTCAGTGGTAGAAGAAGTGAAATTTGGTCAGTACGAGTGAGTGGAAACTGGCGTGTCACATTTCGTTTTGTGAAAAGTGATGCCGAAATCGTTAATTACGAGGACTACCATTGAGGAAGAACATGTTAATGCATAACCCACCACACCCTGGAGAAATCATTAAGGAACTTTGTCTTGAACCGCTGGGCATCTCTGTTACTGCGGCAGCTACAAGGCCTGGGTGTGAGTCGGAAGACATTGTCTGCAATTCTCAATGGACGTGCCGGAATCAGTCCTGAAATGGCAGTTCGCCTTTCAATTGCTTTTGATACTTCTTCTGAAAGTTGGCTCAGCCAGCAATCCCAATACGATCTTTGGCAAGCTGAAAAGTATCGTGATTCATTGCACGTAAATAGGTTATCCGCTGCGTGATGTACACATATAACAAATCATTCAACCGGACGCGGGAAAGTGTGTCGGCGCGTTTCCGCGGAAACATCGGCCCACGCGCCGGTTAATTCAGACGTTAAATTAACTACACCCCGCTTTGCTCTTGCTCTTCGCCCCCTTAAGGATGCCGAGGAACGAGGCGTGACTGGCTGAACTGGCCAGGGATGGCCAGTTCAGGATCGTACGAGCCAGGACGGCTCGTCGAGCCGATGCCACAAAGCAACGAATGACGAGGGCAGCCGCGAAGCGGCCATCCGCCGGGGCGCACTTTCTTTTGGTTACTTTTCTTTGTGCGCGCAAAGAAAAGTAACTCGCCCGTCAGGGCGAAACCTATTACACACAAATAAACACACTCGCCGCCAGGCGAAACAAAAACCTCAACAAAGTGCTTGCAATTAGAGCTGGTAGTGTTATACTTCACTACAACACTAAAGAATCAACACATTGATGAGAAGCAAAATGTTGAACTTATTGAAACACCACCGGATACACGTCCCCAACGGATTAGCGATTTTCGCAGCCATCCTGCTACTGGCGAGCACCGCCATCGGCTACAACGCCAAGCAGGATATGCATACACCTGACCAGCAAATCGTCACCACTGCACAAGCTGAAACCAGTGAGAGTGACATGGGTGGCGACGTGGTCCAACCCAAACGCCGCAGCCTGAACCTGGGCTTACTTCTGTTCCGCCGTTGATATGACCACCCAATGGAATGACAGCCAACCGATCTACTGGCAACTGAAAGAACGCACGGTTGCAATGATCCTGGACGGCACGCTGGCCGAGGGTGACGCCCTGCCCTCGGTACGCACGGTTGCTTCAGACTTCCAGTTGAATCCGATTACGGTTTCCAAATCCTACCAGGCACTGGTGGATGACGGACTGGTCGAAAAGCGCCGGGGCCTGGGCATGTTTGTTTGCGAAGGCGCACGCCGCAAGCTCACCGAGAGCGAAAGGCAAAAATTTCTCACCGATGAATGGCCCGCCATGCTCACCCGCATCCACCAACTGGGGCTCGATATCGATGCACTACTCAAGACTGAAACAGAAAAAGAGGCTGGTTCCTGATGAACAACGTCATTGAAGCTCGCGGTCTTACCAAGCGCTACAAGCGCACCGTTGCCGTTGACAATATTGACCTGGATATTCCTGCAGGAAAAATTGTCGGCCTGATCGGCCCGAACGGCGCGGGCAAAACCTCTGCCCTGAAGGCGATACTCGGACTGGCTACCTACGAGGGTGACCTGAGCGTACTGGGCAAGAGCCCAGCCAGGGACCGGGCCGCACTGATGGAAGATGTCTGCTTCATCGCTGATGTTGCCGTATTGCCACGCTGGATACGCGTCTGGCAACTGCTTGAACTGACCGAAAAGATACACCCCAGGTTTTCCCGTGAAAAATGCCTCAAGTACCTGTCCACTACCAAGGTCACGCTGGAGCACCGGGTCAAACAACTATCCAAGGGCATGGTCGCACAGTTGCACCTTGCCATCGTCATGTCGATCGATGTGAAACTACTGGTGCTGGATGAACCCACACTGGGTCTGGATATCCTGTACCGCAAACAGTTCTACACCAACCTGCTGAATGATTATTTTGACGAGGATCGCACCATCGTCATCACCACCCACCAGGTCGAGGAAGTGGAACATATACTCAGCGACCTGATCTTCATCAAGGAGGGCCGCATCGCGCTCAACTGCACGATGGAGGAGGTCCAGGAGCGTTATGCCGAGTTGATGGTTGCACCCGACAAGGCAGGTCAGGCCCGTGAATTGAAACCGCTGTATGAACGCGAATTGTTCGGACGGCATATTTTTCTTTACGAAGATGCTGACCGGGATCAGCTCAAGGCGCTGGGAGAATTGCATACACCAAACGTTGCCGACCTGTTTGTCGCGACCATGAACGGAGGTGAGTCATGAACCGCCTGTTGGCGCTGGTCAAGCGCGAATTCTGGGAAAACAAGGGTGCATTCCGCACCACCCCGCTGGTCATCGGAGGCATCCATCTCGCAGCGATGCTGATGTTCATCATCACCTTCAACCACTTTGACAATGAATTCCAGTCACTCAAGGAACTGATCCGCTTCCTCGCACAGCAGGATGTCGAGCTACGCAGCCAGATCCTCTATGCAGCGAACCTCGAGTCCTCGGTCATATTCTCCATGGTGCTGGCCTTCGTTGTATTTTTCTACCTGCTGGGTTCGCTGTACGACGACCGCAAGGACCGCAGCATATTGTTCTGGAAGTCACTGCCGGCCTCCGACACGCTGACGATCGGCTCGAAATTGTTCGCAGCCATGGTCATTGCACCCCTGATCTTCTGGGTCATCTATGTCATCACCCATATCGTGATCATGCTGCTGTTCTCAGTGGTGGTCCTGTCGCTGGGTGAAAACCCGTGGACGCTGTTCCTCAGCCTGGGCGACCCGTTCAAGGCCTGGAGCCTGGTGCTGACGAGCTACTTCGCACAATCGGTCTGGGCCCTGCCCCTGTATGGCTGGTTGATGCTGGTATCCGCTTTCGCACCACGTATCCCGCTGTTATTTGCGGTCCTGCCGCCGGTGATACTGGGTGTATTGGAACTGTGGGTTGATTTCCTGAAGACCTTCACCCTGAGCGATAACCTGTTTGGCCTGTTCGGCCACTGGTTTGCCAACAGCCCGCTGATCATGTCCGGCGATATGCATGAAAACGATGGCTTCGGGGCAGCACTGGGCATACCGCTGACGAGTGACTTCGACCACCAGGTTACCGTGGCCAACATGTTTGACCGCTTGTTCTCAAGTGACATGCTGATTGGCCTGGCCATCGCCGCCGTCTTCCTGGGCGCCACCTTGTGGCTGAGGCGTCGCGCCACCGAGAGTTAAACGCTTGCAGGGCACTGACCATGCCCTGCAGATACGCTTGAACCCCTGAGCAAACGGGATTAAGCAAGCCAGGTAACCGTACCCACCAGCCCGTGGTACGGTTACCTGGTTTTTTATACAGTATAATTATTCATACCCCTCACATTGCGAGGCACCTGAATCTGGGTCGGAGGATTCCTTCCAGGGACCGTGAGCGACAGGAGTCGCGACCGAGTCCCCAGGGATGGGTTCACGGCGTGTCCCGGGAAGGAGTACCCGGCCCAGCACCCATATTCTCACGAATGGAGAACCGCTACTGGCAAGATTCCTCTCATGGTCAAGCGCGCTGATAAAAAAACACAGCCCCAATGGCTGGCCCTGCACTTCCCACTACTCGAAGGACCGGGCACGCCTGGAGCGTCTTGCCGGTTGGTGTTACCAGTACAGCAGCCAGGTCTCCACTGTCACGCAACATAACAGCCTGTTACTGGAAGTCGCCGCCAGCCGGCGCCTGTTTGGCAACGCCGGAACACTGGCCAGGCACATCTGCACGGAACTCAAACAACTTGGCCACGATGCTAACAGCGGTATCGCACCTACGCCCGAGTCAGCCCTGATCGCCGCACGGCATGGTCTCCGGATTCGGGCCATTGCTGACATACACAAAGTGGTCGGTGCGCTCGATATCAGCAGTCTGAACCTCGACCCGGCCGCCATCGGCGCCCTGCAGAAAATGGGTTTTCGTACGGTTGGTGAAATTTTCCGGCTGCCACGCAAGGCACTGGCGAGGCGGCTGGGACCGGTAACGAGCGATTACCTGGACCGCCTGCTCGGCCGATGTGCCGACCCCCGTAAAACTTTCCGTCCCCCGGACAATTTCTCGGCCGGTATGGACCTGGCGGATACGGAACATACACAGGGCCTGGTTTTTCCCCTGAAACGGCTGGTACAGGAACTGTGCGGGGTGCTGCGCGCCCGTGACCGTGGCATACAGAGGCTGCAGGTCCACCTGCAATTACACGAGGGCACGGAAGACATCCGCCTGGACCTGCGCCAGGTGACGCGATCGGAGACCCACCTGGTGCTGTTGCTGCGTGAACGCCTGGAAAGGCTGCAACTACCCTGCCCTGCGCGTCATATCAGTTTGCAGGCGACGGAGTTTTTACCCTTCGCTGCAAGCCAGGCCGACCTGCTGCAGGACGGTGATATGCCTGCGCTGCAGGACAGCAGTACCATCGAGCGCCTGCAGGCCCGGCTGGGCGCCAACGCCGTGCAAGGTATCACGGCCCGGCAGGACCACCGACCCGAACACAGCTGGTCGTTGCGGGAACTGGATACACCAGCCACCTACACGACCCGGCCAGGCCGGCCAAGCTGGCTATTTCCCACGCCACAACGCTGCCGGATCGATGACTACCGGTGCTGACGGGACCTGAACGTATTGAATCCGGCTGGTGGGATGGCAGGGATTGCCGCCGGGATTATTTCATCGTGCAGGATACCAGTGGCAGTACCCTGTGGGCTTTTCGCGAGTACAAATCTAACCCCGGTTGGTATTTGCATGGCTTATTCTCATAAAATACCGTAATCACCGGCATATTACATGGTATAAACATACACGATGAATGCATTGGGCAAACTGTTTCTGAAAGGTCTTGCGGTCGTTATACCGACCGCCTTGACGCTGGCCATTCTGTGGTGGGTTGCCGCAGGCGCAGAACGTCTGATGGGCACGGTATTGAAGTTCAGCCTGCCCGAAGGCTGGTACGTACCGGGTATGGGGTTGATATCCGGCCTGGCCCTGATCGCCCTGATCGGTTTGCTGTCACATGTCCTGATCTTCCAGAAGCTGTTCAACCTCGGCGAAGCCATCCTGCGCCGACTGCCGCTGGTCAAGAGCATCTACACGGCGCTCAAGGATTTCATCGGTTATTTGAACCCGGACAAGAATTCAGAACTGGGCAAAGTCGTGATGGTGCAACTGCCAGGCCAGTCATTCCAGTTGCTGGGTTTTGTCACCCGCGAGCAATTCGACGATCTGCCCTTCACACCAACCGCTGAAGACCCGGTGGCCGTGTACATGCCGATGAGCTACCAGATCGGCGGCTACACGCTGTTTCTGCCACGCAGTTGCCTGACACCGCTGAATATCCCGTTTGAGCAGGCCATGAAACTGGTGCTGACCGGCTCGGTCACCAAGGACCGGGAACCTATCGAGCAAAAAGGGCGACGGAAACACAGGCATTTCGAATCTGAGACACGTCTTTCTGAGAACTGTCGCACAGAGTCTTCTCCTTTATAAAAGCCCGGTGGTTTGCCGGTGTGGGCGACATTGAGCGCCGCACCGAATCCTGAGATTCGTCAGGGGTGAAATTTGCGGGATCCAAATTTCAGGCCGACCAGGACAGGATGTCCTGTGAGGCCGGCCGCGTAAACGATTCGAAGGAGAGGGTAGCCCGCCGGGCTGCGGAGCCAGGAGCTCACACCGATAAACCACCGGGTTATGTGTGAAGCAGAGTCGCCCGCAAGCGGGCTCCTACAATCCCGGGAAGGAATATCCGGCACAGCCAAGGAGATGCGTTGCTTTTTTCAGGACGTGCGAAACAGAAGTTGAGGCGGTTTGTCTGAAAATACGGGTCAAGGCTTGTATCATTCCTGATTACTGTATAAATTTACAGTATGCGTCAATCGCAAGACATCCCCGGCTACGCCGAGCTGGTCTGCACCAGCAATTTCACCTTTCTGCACGGCGCCTCGCACCCCGGTGAACTGGTGGCGCGTGCAGCGGAACTGGGTTATCACGCCATTGCACTAACCGACGAGTGTTCGCTGGCCGGTATCGTACGCGCCTTCGAGGAGACCCAGCGCTGCAAGCAGCGGGGTCAGGCCATCGAATTGATATGCGGCAGCCTGTTCACCCTGGAGGGTGGCTCCCGGCTGGTGCTGCTGGCCGGAGATGCCACCGGCTACACGCAACTGTGCGGCCTGATCACGCGCGGACGGCGCAAGGCCCCAAAAGGCCGCTACGAATTGCCCGACAAGGCCTTTGAGAGCGGCCTGGAGCACTGCCTGGCCCTGTGGCTGCCCGACATTGGCAATCATTCACCCGAAGACGACATGCTGCTCGCACACTGGGTGGTTTCACACTTCCCGGGACGGAGTTGGCTGGCGGTCAGCCGTGAACTGGGTTTTGATGACGAGAGCCGGCTGGCGCGACTGCTGGGTATCGGCAAGACCGTCAACTTGCCGGTCACGGCCTGCGGTGACGTGCAAATGCATATCCGTTCACGCCGGATGCTGCACGATGTGCTTGCCGCCATCCGGCATGGCTGTACGGTCGCAGAACTGGGTTACCGTGCCCTCCCCTCCGGTGAACGCCATTTACGCAGCCGGCAGTACCTGGCCCGGTTGTACCGCGGAGAATTGCTGGAAGAGTCAGTACGTATTGCCCGGCGCTGCCGGTTCAGGCTCGATGAGTTGCATTACCAGTACCCGCACGAGGTCGTACCCAAAGGCGTCAGCAGTGCAAGTCACCTGCGTGACCTGACCGAAGCCGGTATCCGGCAACGCTGGCCGCAGGGTATCGACAAAAAGCTGCGGCAGCAGATCGAACACGAACTGGAGCTGATCTCCGCGTTGCGGTACGAGTCCTTTTTCCTGACCGTGCACGACATCGTCCAGTTTGCCCGCAAGCAGGATATTCTTTGCCAGGGACGTGGTTCGGCCGCCAACTCCGCCGTCTGTTACTGCCTGGGGATCACCGAGGTGGATCCCGCGCGGATGAACATGCTGTTCGAGCGCTTCATTTCCCGTGACCGCGATGAGCCACCCGATATTGACGTTGATTTCGAACACGAACGCCGTGAGGAGGTGATCCAGTACATCTACCAGAAGTACGGACGTGAACGGGCCGCCCTGGCCGCCACGGTTATCCGCTACCGGCCACGCAGTGCGATCCGTGATGTCGGCAAGGCGCTCGGCTTCGAACCCGACCAGGTCGACCTGCTGGCCCGCAACGTATCGTGGTGGGACAAGCCGGAAGATTTTGCCCGGACGGTTGACTGAACAGGAGGCCGGGACCATTGCAGCACATGACCTGAAAATCAGGCAATTGCTGTACCTGGTACAAAACCTGGTTGGCTTCCCCCGCCACCTGTCCCAGCACGTGGGCGGTTTTGTGATTTCTGAAAACAGCCTGGCCTCGTTGGTACCGGTCGAGAACGCGGCCATGGACGGGGCGCACCGTGATCCAGTGGGACAAGAACGACCTCGAAACGCTGGGGCTGCTGAAGGTCGATTGCCTGGCGCTGGGCATGCTGACCGCCATCCACCGTTGCCTGGACCTGATCAATGGCTTCAAGCGGGGTCAGAGTCAAGTGCCAGAGTGGCGCACTCGGGCACTTGACTCTGACCCCATCACGTCAGGCTCGTACGCGTCTTCCCTGCCGCGTACGGTCCCGCCAGGAACACCCCATACCAGCCCCACTCCAGCCTTAACCATCGCCGATATTCCGTCAGAAGACCCTGCGACCTACGAGATGATCCAGCAAGCCGACACCATCGGCGTATTCCAGATCGAGTCCCGCGCCCAGATGGCCATGCTGCCACGTTTGAAACCCGCCTGTTTCTATGACCTGGTCATCCAGGTCGCGATCGTCAGGCCCGGGCCCATACAGGGCAACATGGTGCACCCCTATTTACAGCGCCGCCGTGGCGCTGGAACCGGTCGTGTACCCCTCCGAGGCACTGCAAAAAGTTCTGCAGCGCACCCTGGGTGTGCCCATTTTCCAGGAGCAGGTCATGCAAATCGCCATGGTCGCAGCCGGTTTCAGTGGTTCGGAAGCCGACCTGTTGCGCCGCTCGATGGCCGCCTGGGCCCGCCGTGGCGACATGGAGCACATGCGCCAGCGGTTGGTCGACGGCATGCTGGAACGGGGTTACCCACACGGCTTTGCAATGCAGATATTCGAACAGATCAAGGGCTTCGGGGAATACGGCTTTCCCGAATCGCATGCCGCCAGCTTTGCCCTGCTGGCCTACGTATCCGCCTGGCTGAAACGCCATCACCCCGCCGCGTTTGCATGCGCCCTGCTCAATTCACAACCGATGGGCTTTTACCAGCCTGCACAACTGGTACAGGATGCCCGCCGGCACGGTGTGACCGTGCTGCCCACTGATGTCCGCTACAGCGACTGGGACTGCACGCTGGAGTCCGATACCGGGAACAGCCCGCAGCTACGTCTCGGTCTGCGCCTGGTCAAGGGCCTGGGAAAACCGGCTGCCGAACGTATCAGCAGCGCCCGTAGCAATGATGCGTTCAGTAATGCGCAGGACCTCGCCACCCGCGCACAACTGAACCGGCGTGAACTTGCCGCACTGGCGGCGGCCGCAGCCCTGCGGGGAATTGCAGGCCACCGGCACCGTGCCTACTGGGAGATAGCCGCCAGCGAAAAGCAGCCGGTGGACCTGTTGCTGGGTATCAGCCGCGGGGATGACAGCGCTACCATTCGGCCGGCATCGGAGACCGATGATATGAAAGCGGATTATGCCGCCACGGGCCTGACCCTGGGACGGCACCCTATCGCCTTGATACGCAGCATCTTACGGCAACGGCGCGGTCAAAACAGCGCAACAGTTACTCCGGTTAAAGCACGGCACCCATACCCGCGCCTGTGGCCTGATCACCATGCGGCAACGCCCGATGACCGCCAACGGCACCATCTTCCTGACCCTCGAGGACGAGACCGGGCACGTCAACGTGGTGGTCTGGCAACGGCTGTGGGAACGCCAGCGTGACATTGTCCTCAAGTCATCGCTGATTGCTGTCGACGGGGTCATGGAAAGCGATGGCGAGGTCTATCACCTGATTGCACGGCAGGTGCATGATTTCGGCCATTTACTGGCGAGTCTCCAGACCCGTTCGCGAGACTTTTGTTGAATCGAGACCGGCTTCGCCGGTTGCTGCTGCAAGACTCGAAATTTTGTGGGGGCGGCGCCTGACCTCCATGGATGGAGGAAATGCAGGGGATTGTCGGGAACAATCCCTGCCCGCCGCGATATTCTTGAAGAAACTTTGGCCTGCCTGGAAACTGCGGTTATAATCGCCCGAATTGATAATCATTAACGATAAGGCCCCGTATGCGTAAAACAACAGCTCTGCTCTCCTTATTGCTCGTTTTGGCTTCTGCGAACAGCTTCGCAGCCGGTGACCCGGTAGCCGGCAGGATCAAAGCCTATACCTGCACCGGATGCCACGGTATCGTCGGCTACAAGAACACCTATCCGACCTACCACGTACCGCGTATCGCTGGGCAGAATGCCGAATACCTGGTCATATCGCTCAAAGCTTTCAGGTCCGGTGAACGCACGCATAAGAACATGAACCTTCAGGCCGAGGCCCTTTCGGACCAGGACATCGAAGACATCGCGGTATACCTGGACGGGCAATCGGTTGGGATCAGCGCCGGTTCCACCGGCAACGTTGCCGCAGGGCAAAACAAGTCTGCAGTCTGTCATGCCTGCCACGGCACCACGGGTATTGCGGTACAACCCATCTACCCCAACCTGGGCGGACAGCACCAGGACTACCTCAGTAAAACCCTGCGTGCCTTCCGTGACGGCAGCCGCCCGAACGCCATCATGAGTGGTTTTGCCGCCAACCTCGGTGACCAGGATATCGATGACATCACGGCCTGGTATGCCAGCCAGCAAGGGCTCACCGAAATCAAGGATAAATAAGGCGCCTCAAGCGTCCTACTTCGCTTTTCAGGGTACATCCCGGCTCCGGTGTTTCCTCCAGAAACACGCTGTGGATACATCCCTGTAAGCTCATCCACAACATCCCTGTTGTGTAAGGTTTCTGGAGGAAACACCACACCCGGAATATTTGCCTCATGGAATTCCGGTGACTTCTACTAACTTGAGGGGCATTGCTGCTAAAGGCGGTCAGATTCTTTTAGACTGAGATTGGTGCTAGCAACAGAAGCTGTGCCGGGGTGTTCCTTATCCGGGACCGTAATTCGTCGGGAAACGAATTACCGAGCGCCCACGACTGCAGGGATGCAGGAGGTAGAGCAATGCCGGGAGCAATTGCCGAGGGAAGGCTTGAGCGTGTCCCGGGAAGGAATACCCGGCACAGCCAAAAAATAAGTCTTGCAAATTTCAGGACCTTTCGGAGTACTTGTCGCCAACCACGCATCGGACCGGCTGCGCCGATTATGTACAGGACGAATGGAATGTTGCGTGCGCAAGGATGCGCACGAGCGACCGCTCCTGCATTCTAGGAGTTACTTGTAGTAGGGGTTATCACCCGTGGCGTGATCAGTCGCGTCAACCACGGCGGTAATTTCGGGGAAATATTCCTTGAGGGTTTTTTCGATACCGTCCTGCAGGGTCACGTTGACCATGCCACAGCCGTGACAACCGCCACCAAAGCGCAACACTACCTCGTTCTTGTCGGTGATCTGTTCCAGCCGGACCATGCCACCATGCGAGGCAAGCCCCGGGTTGATTTCCGATTCCAGGACCCAGGTCACTTTCTCTTCCAGGTCTGCGGATTCATCCGGACGCGCGCCCTTGATGCCCGGTGCATTGATCGTCAACTGGCCGCCGGTCGCTGAATCCTCGAAGTCGATTTCTGCTTCCCCGAGCCACTCTTCGTTGTTGGCGGGGACATAGAGTTTGAATCCGTCATAATCGAATTCGAGTTCCTTTTCACCGGATTGACCCGCAACGTGGAACTTCAGGTCACAGGCCGCGAGTGGCGTCCCGGGATTGAGCACCGAAAGAAACAGACCGATATCATCCATTTCCTGTTGTGCAACTAATTTTGCAAAATACTGTTCGGCGCTCTTGGTAATCTCAATCATCGGTAATCCAGTCATTGTTGAGGGCTAACCGCCCTTTTTGTCTGCGCACAATGCCTTGGCCAGCATCGGCAGTGAAATATCCAGCCGCCAGTCCATTCCGGAATGGGAGCCATCGAATTCTTCGAAATGGTGCTTGATACCCAGCTTTTCAAGGCGTCTGATAAAAGCGCGGGTGCCATACTGGATGTTGTATTGGTCACGACAGCCGACATCGATATAGAGCAACTCGAGTGACGCCAGTTGTTCAACGTATGATTCAACCAGGTTCAATGGATCGTGCTGCAGCCAACACTCCCAACGCTCCGTGTCCAGTTCGAGCGTTTGCAGGTCGAATGGCAGACGGATCGGTGTTTCCGGATCATCGCCGGGATCATAACTGGCAGCCATGGCCAGGGTCATCAGCACCGAATAATCCAGCCCGCCGGGTGACTTCTTGTTCCAGAAATTCTTCAGGAAACGGTGCGGGTCACCATCCAGCCCCGACAAGACTGCTGCAGCGCGTGGAAATTCTGGCCGGTAAACCCAGTCAAAGCCGACATCCCCGGCATGTGACGCCACCCCACCCCAGGTCTCCGGGTAATACATGGCGTGCACCAGGGCGCCATATCCACCCGATGATTTTCCGAATACTCCGCGTCCCGAGCGGTCGTTCCTGACATTGATGTGCTCGGCGAGGAACGGCACCAGTTCCTCCACCACGTAATCGGCGTAACGGCCAACGGCCGCTGAATTGATGTATTGGTTACCGCCGAGCGAAGTGTAGCAATCCGGCATCGGCACAACGACGGGCGGCATTTCACCGCTACCAATCAGGCGGTCCAGCCTTTGCGGCAGGTTTTCACCCTGGCCCCGCCAGTTCAAATGGCCAGGACCGGCGTTCGTGAACGCGGCAAAATCCCACAGGGCTGTGTACGCCGGAGCCGATTCTGAGTAACCGGCCGGCAGGTAAACATTGAAGTCCCGTCGTACCGGGTCCGACCAGGTGTTGCCCTGCTAACACTTTCGAGTGATGTTCGAGGCAGACAACCTTCCCCTGGGGCCAATCGGCTTGCTCGCGCACCGGCATGGACTTAGCGCCCCTTGGCTTTTTTGAAATGGGATACCAGGTCGGCCCGCAACTCATCATGCTCAAGGGCGTAATCGACGGTCGCCTGGATAAAGCCCTGCCGGCTGCCGCAGTCGTACCGTACCCCGGAAAACGCATGGGCCAATACTGGTGAACTGTGCAACAGCATTGCGATCGCATCGGTCAGTTGGATTTCGCCACCGACACCTGCGCGCACGGACTCGAGCAATGAAAATATTTCACCCGGCAGGATGTAGCGGCCAACGACACCCAGGTTGGACGGCGCATCCCAGGGCGCGGGTTTTTCCACGATGGCCTGGATATGATCCCGCCCGTTGGCGTCCATCTCCACCGAAACGATGCCATACCGGTCGGTTTTTGCAGCGGGTACTTCCTCGACACCGATAATCGCCGACTCCCGTTGCCTCGTATACCTCCACCATCTGCTGCAGACAGCCGCGCTCCGGTGAACGGATCAGGTCATCGGCCAACAACACTGCGAATGGCTCATTACCCACCAGTTCCCGCGCGCACCAAACCGCGTGCCCCAGGCCCAGTGCCTGGTCCTGGAAAACGTGTTGAATTTCAACGCCCGCCGGAATGATGTCACTGACACACGCGGCCAGCTTTTCCTTGCCCTGCGCCAGCAAGGTGGATTGCAAGCCCGGGATCCGCCTCGAAATGATCGAGAATGGCGCGCTTATTGCGATTGGTCACAAATATAATGCTATCGATACCGGCATCGATGGCCTCTTCCACCGCGTACTGGATCAGTGGCTTGTCCACGATCGGCAACATCTCTTTTGGAATGGACTTGGTGGCCGGCAGGAAACGCGTTCCCAGGCCTGCGACAGGGAAAACCGCTTTCCGGATGGGTGGGTAATCAGACATCGACCCAGGAAACCTCTGCGCTGATCATAAGTATAACGGGGCTGCTATTTGCCGCGGTGTATCGGTACGACCTTTGCCGGCTCTGTATTGAAACCGGACTTTGAACAGTTCGGGCACCAGGCGCATCAGGGCCTTTTGCAGGTTTTCCGTGTCATAGCGTCTTACCGCCAGCTCGGATCCCCGCAATTCTGCACGCAACTCATCCCAGTCGGCCGCACGCGGGTGCGCCAACAGGATCTTCTCATGCGTGGTCTGCTCGTATGGCTCGAGTTCGTGGAACAGCTGTTCGAACAGTTTCTCACCGGGGCGCAAGCCGGTGTAAATGATCTCGATATCGCGGCCCGGTTCCTTGCCGGCCAGGCGTATCAGGTGCTCTGCCAGGTATGTGATATTGACCGGCTCACCCATATCCAGGACATAGATTTCACCACCACTGCCCATGACGGCGGCCTGCATGATCAGCTGGCTGGCCTCGGAAATGGTCATAAAGTAGCGTGATATCTCGGGGTGCGTCACGGTCACCGGGACCACCCTTGGCAATCTGTTCCTGGAACAGCGGCACCACGCTTCCATTCGAATTCAGCACGTTACCAAAACGCACGGTAATGAAACGCGTGTGTGAACGGGCGTTCATGTTCTGGCAGTACATTTCTGCGACACGCTTGGTCGCACCCATGATGTTGGCCGGGTTGACTGCCTTGTCCGTTGAAATCAGTACAAAGGTGCCCACACCGTGACGTTCAGCGGCCTCGGCCACACGCATGGTGCCAAAAACGTTATTACGGAATGCTTCTCGAATCTGGGTCTGCAGGATCGGCAGGTGCTTGTAGGCAGCTGCGTGGAAAACCACGTCCGGCTTGAAATCGCCAATCACCTTTTCAACCGTGGCCGGGTCGCAGATATCGCCCAGTACGGAATGGAACACCAGGTCATGGTGTTCGCTACGTAACTCGTGGTCGATCCGGTAGAGCGAATATTCGCTGTGATCGACAACAATCAATTCCACCGGGTTCAAGCGGGCAATCTGGCGGCATAACTCGGAACCGATCGAACCGCCACCCCCTGTAATCATGACGCGTTTGCCGACCAGCCCTTCGCGGATGGATTCCCATTCCAGTGAAACCGGGTCACGCCCGAGCAGGTCATCAATGGCCACGCGTTTCAGGTCACCAATACTGGTCGCCTGCGAACCGAGGTCCTGTAGTGTCGGCAATGTGCGGAATTCAATTTCGCTGAGTTCGCAGATACCAACGATACGCTGCATCTGCTGGTTGCTGGCCGATGGCATCGCGATGATGGCCAGGTCAACCTGGTAGTTGGCTCCCGCCCTGGGCAGCCAGTCGATGGTGCCGAGTACCGAGACTCCATGCACCTGCGCGCCACGCAAACGTTTGTCATCGTCCAGGAAACCCACCACGTCGAAGCCACCACGCCGGCGCAACTCCCGCTCGAGCATCGCACCGGAACGGCCTGCGCCGAGGATCAGGACCCGTTTCAGGCCCTTTCCGTGTGTCGAGGCTGACATGCGTGAGTCCTTGAAGAAGCGGTAACACATCCGCGGCAGGCCCAGCAGTACAAACAAGAGGATCGGGTAAGACAAAACCGCCGGAGCCCACTTGACAATGGCCGGACCCTGGATGACCGTCAGTACCGCCATGATCGCGATCGTGCCATAGCTACAGGCCCGTGCAATATTCCACATGTCCTGGAAACTGGCAAAACGCCATAAGCCCTTGTAAAGACCCGTTGCCCAAAAAACACTGCCCTGCAAAAACAGCACAATGAACAAACCACTCATGGCTGACAATTCGTTGCTGGATGTGCTCTCTATCAACCAGACCGCTGCGAACCACGCAATCAGGACCATGCAAAGATCATGAACAATCACTGCAGCGCGTGGGTGGCGCACCAAATCGATAATCCGTTTCATTTCATTTGCACCCTAGCGAGCATGCCAAGTCTCCGACTTGCAAAGTACCAGCATGTTCCGAGCAGTAACAGTGTCAACCCTGACGTTAGCATGGCATTTTGCGGATATTTTTCTGTCAACACGATGGCTGGCAACACAATGGCCATATTAATGGCCTGGTAAACAACCAAAACCCGGCGATGCGACCATCCCTGGACGATCAATCGCTGATAAACGTGTTGGGCGTGCGCAGTATACCACCGCTCCCCGCGGATTACTCTCGCGAGCAGGGTCATTGTGGCATCGATTATAAACAGCGCCATGATCAAAATCGCCACCGGCAAACCGAATGCTCCGGTCTTGATGGCATAGACTGATAATGCCGCAAAAACGAACCCCAGCGGTACGCTGCTGACGTCCCCCATGAATACACGTGCGGTGGGGAAATTGAGTGGCAGGAAACCCGCGCAGGCTGCGGCTACGGCCAATGACAGCAGGGTCATTGCCAACCGTCCGTCATTGTGGAATAGCACTGCCATCATCACTCCTGCAAAGACTCCCTGGAATGCCGCCATGCCATCGCTGCCATCCATGAAGTTATACATGTTCATGTACCAGACCATGGCAACAACACCGGCGATCAACCATCCTGTTTCAACCGATAAAAACTGCAACGTGGTGAAGCCTAGCAACCAAAGACTGACTGCAAGCTGAATGAACAAGCGCAAAAGAGACGAAACTGTTTGCCGGTCATCACGCCAGCCGACAACAGCCAGCAAAACGACACCTGGCAGCATGCCCTGCCACCAGAATCCGGGCAGTGGCACGAACGGCTGCAAACACAGCGTGGTTACCAGCAGGCTAAGCAAAATGCCAAGACCGCCGCCGGTTGGCGTGGCGATGGCGTGGCTCTGCCGCTCACCCGGCTGGACAATCATGCCGGATTTGCTGGCCACGCTTGTTACCCAAAAGCAAGCAAGCAGGCTGAGAATTCCGGCGAATAATCCGACTGCGATCCAGCCATAGGTAGAAAACCAATCAGAGAAAGAGGGAGCCACGGCTTACTCGCCCAGCACCCCACGGATGATCCGTGTCGTACTCCAGTGTTTGCAACTGGGGCATTGCCAGTGCTTGCTGTGGCCGGCATACCCACAATTCGTGCAACGGTAGGACGGCTGCCTGACCAGCAATTTCTGGGCAACCGCGCGGAGTATCTCGTCACCGGATTCTGTTTCCGTCCCGCTTTCGAGCTTGAGCTCAATCAGGTGGTCCAGGCCTTTGACCGATGGCCGGCGGGTCAAAGCCTCCGCCAGGTAATCTGTTGCTTCTGAAAGCCCCTGGTTCTCACGGATCACGGCAGTCTGCGCAAGCAACAGGCTGACCCCGTCGTAAACCTCGGTCCAGGCTGCCATGTGCTCCAGTGCACGTGGGAACTCACCGGCCTGTTTGGCGCAGGACAGGTAATCCGGTAACAGCTCATGGACATATTCCATATCCATTTCCGCAATTTCCTCGTAAACATCCAGCGCTTCGCTATACATCTCCTGCCGGGTGGCGATCTGCGCCAGGATGAAGCGTGCCCGCACGCTTTCAGGGTAGTAGCGCCGTGCCTGCCGAAGATACTTGCGCGCCGCTGCCAGCTTGTCTTCCTGCAGATCGATCTCTGCCATTTCACAGCAGAAATGAGCCATCACCAGGCCCATTTTCTCATCGGTTACGAGTTCGAGTTTCTGCGCCTGCTGCAAGGCCTTTTCCCAGTCCTTTTCCTGCTGGTAAATATCCAGCAGGTGACGCAGTGCTGAGGGTGCGTGCGCTTCACGCTCGGTCAGTTCGACAAAAAGGCTTTCCGCCCGGTCAAACAGGCCGGCACGCATATAATCCTCACCCAACTCCAGTAACGCGCGGGTCTTCTGACCTTCTTTGAGACCCGGCTTGGTGATGATGTTCTGGTGGACCCGGATCGCCCGTTCCACTTCGCCACGACGCCTGAACAAATTGCCCAGGGCCAGGTGGGTCTCAACGGTGTCGGGGGTCACTTCCGCCATCTCGATAAAGACGGCAATCGCCTTATCGGGCTGCTCATCCAACAGATAGTTGAGGCCCTGGAAATAGCGGTGGCTGAAATTGCGGTTGCGGTTGCGTTCCTTGCGACTGATCCTGCTCTTCGCCAAAATCCAGCCTGTCCAGGCCGCTGCCGGGATCAACGCAAGCGACAGGATTTCAATCATCGTGCGAATTCAGATCCTGGATATCCTGCCTGGCCAGTATCGAACGGGCCTTGCGGAGCCTGACCTTGAGTGGCACTACACGGGCCAGGTAAAGCAGCAACAGGCCAATGAGCAGACCCGCTGAGAAACCCAGCAGCACGGCCAGGCCAAGGGGCAATTCGAACTGGATCCAGAGCAGATCCAGTAGCACGGGTGCCGAGTTGAGCGTGCCGACCAACAGTCCGATAACGACTGTTGCAATGGCCACCAGGTAAAAGCCTGCTTTTTTCACCTCAACTCCGACCTGCGTCTTTGTCAGGAGATATTGTTCACCCGTTCACGCAATGATTTGCCAGGTTTGAAATGGGGTACGTGCTTACCCGGCAATGCAACCGCTTCACCGGTCTTCGGGTTGCGACCCATACGCGGTGCACGGAAATGCAGGGAAAAGCTACCAAAGCCCCGGATTTCAATACGTTCACCACCGGACAGCGAAGCGCTCATTTGCTCAAGGATGGATTTCACACCGAGTTCCACATCCAGGTGGGCCAGGTGTTTCTGTTCGTCTGCGAGACGGTCGATCAGTTCTGATTTGGTCATTGGCTTTTCATGTTCCTGTTTATTATATCTTTAGCCGTCAAAACAACGGGCAACCCTTTCCGGGCTGCCCGTTCCCTGTATCAACTTTCCTGGTCGAGCTGCTCTTTGAGCAGTTCACCCAATGAAGTCGTGCCACTGGACGCATTCTGCGATTTGTACTCTTCGAGCGCATCGGCGAGTTCTTCATCTTCGAGTGCGCGAACAGACAGCGACAGGCTGCGGCTCTTGCGATCCAGGCTGATAAACTTGGCCTCGATCTCATCACCAACACTGAGCTCCTTGCTCGCGTCTTCGACACGCTCCTTCTTGATGTCGGAAGCACGCAGGTAACCTTCGACACCGTCAGCCAGTTCGATGACCGCACCGCGGGCATCTACTTCCTTGACGGTACCCTTGACCTGGCTTCCACGCGGATGCTCGGCCATGAAGGTAGCAAACGGATCCTGGTCAAGCTGCTTCAGACCCAGCGAAATACGCTCACGCTCGGGATCAACGGCCAATACCACTGCTTCGACCTCTTCGCCCTTGCTGAAGTTTCGCACGGACTCTTCACCCGACGCGAGCCAGGAGATATCCGACAGGTGAACCAGGCCGTCGATACCGCCGTCGAGGCCGATAAAGATACCGAAGTCAGTGATCGACTTGATGGCGCCGGTGACACGGTCACCCTTGTTATGGGTAGCTGCGAAAGTCTCCCACGGGTTCGACTGGCACTGCTTCATGCCCAGTGAAATGCGGCGGCGTTCCTCGTCGATCTCCAGCACCATGACTTCGGTTTCGTCACCGGTCTGTACGACCTTGGCCGGGTTGACGTTCTTGTTGGTCCAGTCCATTTCGGATACGTGGACCAGGCCTTCGACACCGTCTTCGATCTCGACAAAACAACCGTAATCGGTGATGTTGGAAACGTGGCCAAACAGCCTTGCACCCACCGGGTAACGGCGTGCCAGGTCGCTCCAGGGATCATCACCCAGTTGCTTCAGACCCAGTGAAACACGATTACGGTCACGGTCAAAGCGCAGTACACGCACTTCGAGTTCGTCGCCTACATTGACAACTTCACTCGGGTGGCGGACGCGCTTCCAGGCCATGTCGGTAATGTGCAACAGGCCATCGATACCACCGAGGTCGATGAACGCACCGTAGTCGGTGAGGTTCTTGACCACGCCCTTGACGATGACACCTTCTTCCAGGTTTTCGAGCAGTTGCTCACGTTCCGCGCTGAATTCGAGTTCGACAACAGCACGACGGGACACAACCACGTTATTGCGTTTACGGTCCAGCTTGATAATTTTGAAGTCCAGGTCCTTGCCCTCGAGGTAACCGGGGTCACGGACCGGCCGCACATCCACCAGGGATCCGGGCAGGAATGCACGAATGTCATTGATATCGACCGTAAAGCCACCTTTGACTTTTCCGCTGATCTTGCCTTGCACGGTGTCTTCGCCTTCGAACGCGCTCTCCAGCTTGTCCCAAACCATGGCCCGTTTGGCTTTTTCCCGTGACAGGCGGGTTTCACCATAACCGTCTTCGACGGATTCCAGTGCAACCTCGACAATATCTCCAACTTCTACTTCCAGTTCACCGCTCAGTGTGCGGAACTGGTAAATGGGCACGATGCCCTCTGATTTCAGCCCGGCATTGACGACAACAGCGTCGTCCCTGATTTCAACTACCGTACCGGAAACGATAGTACCTGGCTTTAAGCTTTGTAAAGCAAGGCTCTCTTCAAATAGTTCAGCGAAACTCTCAGTCATTAGTTTAATCTCAACAGGCATCCTGCAAAACCAACCGGATACCCACCTGGTTGTATGGCACAAAGCGTGCCGGTTAAAAGTATGCCGTCCATCACGGACAGCCCCAATATTTTATTTACTTTTCAGATAGTTAAAGAACAGAAATCAAATCAACGACACGACTTTATTGAACACTTCTTCAATGCTCAAATGGCTCGAATCTATGATCACTGCATCTTCAGCTGGTCTTAGCGGTGCAATACTACGTGACTGGTCACGCAAATCGCGGGCTTTGATCTCTCTGAAAAGGCGCGTGAGGTTAACACTTTCTCCTTTGTCTTTCAACTGCTTATATCGCCGTTCGGCCCGGATTTCTGCACTCGCGGTCAAAAATATCTTGAGTTGCGCATCCGGAAAAATCACGGTACCCATATCGCGGCCGTCAGCCACCAGGCCTGGTGGCTGCCGAAGCGTCTCTGGCGTCCTGCCAGGGCGGCCCTGACGGCTGGAACAGCAGAAATCCGGGAAGCCACGACACCGGTTTCTTCCTGGCGTATGGCGTTACTGACATCCTCCTGGTCCAACAGGGCGCGCACGCTTTCACCATCCATCTCGAAACGTATATCCAGGCCGGCCGTCAATCTCACCCAACGCTGCCTCGTCATCCAATGCCACCTCATTTTTAACCGCACTGCCAGCGCCGCCAGGCGGTACAGGGCGCCGCTATCGAGGAAGTGCCAACCCAGGTGCGCGGCCAGGCGGGTCGTGATCGTACCCTTGCCTGATCCCCCTGGGCCGTCCACTGCGATGACCGGAACGATGTCCTTTTTATTCACCTCATTCTCCCGTCATAATGCCTGCGCCAAGCACTCGCATGTCTGCACTGAACCCGGGGTATGAAGTAGCGATAAATTCCGCATCCTCGATCTCAATCCGGCCGGTCGCTGCCTGTCCCATCACGGCAAATGACATCGCACAACGGTGGTCCCCGGCGCTTGCAACCCGTCCACCGCTGACTACGCCCCCCCGGATATCGATACCGTCCGGATATTCCTCCAGTTCCACGCCGAGCTTGCGCAGACCGGTAGCCATCACCGCCAGGCGGTCACTTTCCTTGACCCGTAGCTCCGCCGCGCCGCGAATCCGCGTGACACCGGAAGCCGTGGCCGCCAGCGCCATCAACAATGGCATTTCATCGATCATGTCCGGGACCAGGGCCTCCGGTACATCGATGGCCCTGAGTCCCGCCTTGTATGAGAGACGGATATCACCCACGGGTTCCGTGGCCTGGCCCGTTTCATTTTCAATGGTGAGGTCCGCCCCCATGGCCTCAAGACACCGCAGAAAACCGGTTCGTGTCGGATTCAGACCCACCCGGTGCAAGGTCACGCCGGAACCGGGCACGATGGCGGCGGCAGCCAGCGCAAACACGGCTGAAGAAATATCGCCCGGAACCGCGAAACGGGTAGCCCGCAAGCGGGCGCCGCCGTTCACTGTACACGACGCAGGCAGTTCAACTCCGAACAAGGGCAGCATGCGTTCGGTGTGGTCCCTGCTCAGGCAGGGCTCCTTGACGCTGGTCGTACCCGTGGCAAACAAGCCGGCCAGCAACACGCAGGACTTGATCTGCGCACTCGCTACCGGGGATTCGTAATCGATACCTTTTAAACCACCACCGGCGCGAATGCTCAAAGGGGCAGTGCCCTGCTCCGTGGTGGTAATCACGGCGCCCATCTGGCTCAACGGTACGACGATCCTGCGCATCGGACGTTGGTTCAGCGACGCATCGCCACTCAGCGTGCAGTCAAAACCCTGTCCGCTCAGGACACCCGCCAACAAGCGCATGGCTGTGCCCGAATTGCCCATCTCGAGAACACCACCCACCGGTGGTGACAGGGTTCCGCCCGTCCCTGTTACAAGGATTTTGTCGCCATCGCGCTCGACAGCGGCGCCCAGTTGTTCGCAGGCCCTGAGCGTGGCCAGCGTATCCTCAGATTCGAGCAAACCGGAAATTTCAGACCGCCCGCTTGCCAGGGTGGCAAAGATCAGCGCCCGGTGGCTGACGGACTTGTCACCCGGGGGTACCAGTTCCCCGTGCAAGCCCTCAAGCGCCGGATCGCTTGTCAGGAGCATGGCGTAATGCCCCTGGCAACCATTAAAGCAGCAGGACCACGCAGAATTTCAATCATTGCTGTCGGCCGGGCGACTGCTGAACGCCCTTGGGTAAGACCCCAGTACGCGTGTCATGCTGGACAGATCCTGCATCTCCTCGAGTGCAGATTTGAGTGGTTCGGTTTCAGCGTGCCCGTCGACATCGATAAAAAACACGTATGACCAACGCGAGGTGCTACTGGGGCGCGATTCGATCCGGCTCATGTTCAATGAGTGCTTCGCCAGTGGTGACAACAAGGCGTGCAACGCACCGGGGCCTTCGTAGCCGGCCAGCATCAGCGAGGTCTTGTCGTCACCTGACGCGGACAATAACTGCCGGCCGATCACCAGGAAACGCGTGGCGTTATCCGGCCTGTCCTCGATACGTGCAAACAGTATCGGCACACCGTAAATCTCGGCTGCAGACCGGCTGGAAATGGCCGCGGCATCCGGTGAATGCCGTACCCGCCGTGCGGCTTCGGCATTACTGCTGACCGCGATGCACTCGGCCGATGGCAGATGCTGGCGTATCCAGTTCCGGCACTGGGACAGTGATTGCTGGTGGGAGTAAATGCGTTCGATACCGGCCAGGCCCTTGGCCTGGCTCAGCAGGTTGTGGTGAATCGCCATCTCGATTTCGCCACAGATTTTCAGGTCGGAATCGACAAACCTGTCCAGTGTATGGCTGACGATGCCCTGGTTGGAGTTCTCCACCGGCACCACGCCGAAATCCGCCTCGGTGGATTCCACCTGCGCAAAAACATCGTCGATACCGGTCACACCCAACGCCTGTACCGAGTGTCCGAAATGGCGGTGCACAGCCTGCTGGGTGAAAGTGCCCTCGGGCCCGAGAAAAGCGACCTTGAGTGGTTCCTGTTGGGCCAGGCACACGGACATGATCTCCCTGAACAGACGCAGCATTTCGTCATCGGAAATCGGGCCCTCGTTGCGGTCACGTACGGCTTTGAGGACCTGCGCCTCGCGTTCCGGCCGGTAGTAATCTACCGCATTGTCCAGTTTCCCCTTGGTTTCAGCCACGGCAGATGCCAGGCGCGCCCGGTCACTGATCATGGCCTGGATCTGTGCATCGAGCTCATCGATCTTCTGACGCACTTCACCCAGTCCGTTATCCTGGCGGCCGTTTGTTTCGCCGTGTTCGTTTTTCATCAGCCTGCCCTGTTCTCAAAGTCCCGCATGAACTCGATCAGCGCCACGATTCCCTCGATGGGCATGGCGTTGTAGATGCTGGCGCGCATACCACCCACCGAGCGATGTCCTTTCAGGCTGCTAAGCCCCGCCGCTTCGGCTTCCTCGATAAATCTCGGATGCAGGGACTCGTCCACGATCTGGAATGGAATATTCATGTGTGAGCGACACTCCGCCGGGATCTCATTGCGGTAAAACTGGCTCTGATCCAGGAAATCGTAAAGCGTCTGTGCCTTGTGCCGGTTCAGTTCAGCCATACGCTGCACACCACCCTGGGCTTCGATCCATTCAAATACCAGGCCGGCGATGTACCAGGCATAGGTCGGCGGTGTATTCGAACGCGACCCCTGCTGATGCTGGACCTTCCATGACTGCAGGTCCGGGATTTCCGGCGGCAGCTCTCTCAAAAGGTCCTTCCTGACCACCACCAGTGCGACCCCTGCCTGGCCGACATTTTTCTGGGCGCCGGCATATATGACACCAAAGTCCGCAACTTCCACCGGTCTTGACAGGATATCCGAGGACATGTCTGCGACCAGCGGCAAGGCGCTGACCGGCGGTCGGGCGAATTGCACACCTGAAATGGTTTCGTTGCTCACGTAATGCAGGTAGGCGAAATCTCCGTCCAAATCCCACTCATGCTGTGCGGGAATCTTTCGGAAACCGGAATCTTCGGAACTGGCTGCCAGGTGGGCAAGCCCCAACCGCAGGGCAATACCGTGTGCCTTCTTGCTCCAGCTGCCATCGACGATATATGCGCCGGGGCGTTGCGGATCGGCCAGGTTAACCGGCACCTGCGCAAACTGGGTGGTCGCGCCGCCGGCCAGGAACAACACGGCGTAGTCATCCGGAATGGACATCAAACGTCTGAGGCAGGCCTCGGTGCTATCCGCCATTTCGTCAAAAATGGCGCTGCGGTGGGAAATTTCCATCACCGACATACCGCTGCCACGGTAGTCAAGCAACTCGTCACGTGCTTTTTTCAGTACCGGCAGGGGTAGGGTTGCCGGACCGGCACAAAAATTATAAATACGCGTCATTGGAGTTAGGGCCTTATATATAAACCACCAGCCCTGAATGATACGGCCTGCAGGAATCATCTGCCATAGCCAAGGCGCGAATCAGACCGTCAACTGCATCCCGGCGCTGTGGTTGTTGCGCTTCTTGGCTTGATCGGAACGCTTGGCTTGCAATTCTTCCAGGTAGCCTTCATCGACCCCGGTCACGTATTCGCCGGAAAAACAGGAGGTATCAAATCGTGTGATCTGGGCGTTACCTTCCCGGCATGCTTCCACCAGGTCATCGAGTTCTTGGTAAATCAGGCGGTCCGCACCCAGTTCCTTTTCGATCTGCTTTTCGTCGCGCCCGCTGGCGATCAGTTCACTCGTCGCCGGCATGTCGATACCGTAGATGTTCGGATATCGCACCGGCGGTGCCGCCGAAGCAAAATAGACCTTGTTGGCCCCGGCATCCCTGGCCATCTGGATGATCTGCCGGGATGTCGTACCACGAACGATGGAGTCATCCACCAACAGCACATTCTTGCCACGAAATTCCAGGCCGATGGCGTTCAGCTTTTGCCGCACCGAACGTTTGCGCTCCTCCTGGCCGGGCATGATGAAAGTGCGCCCGATATAGCGGTTCTTGATGAATCCCTCGCGGTACTTGACTTCCAGTTCGTAGGCCAGTGGCAGGGCTGAGGTACGGCTGGTATCGGGCACCGGGATCACCACGTCGATATCGTGGTCCGGCCAGTCCCGCAAAATCTTGCGCGCCAGCGCCTGGCCCATACGCAAACGCGCCTTGTAGACGGATATGTCATCGAGCATGGAGTCCGGTCGGGCAAAATACACGTATTCAAAAATACACGGACTGGCCGGACGCGCATGCGGGCTTACGTACGTATGCAGTTCGCCATCCAGGGTGATGAACACGGCTTCACCGGGTCTCAAATCACGCATTAGTGTGAATCCCAGCGCATCCAGGGCCACGTTCTCCGAAGCAATGGCATACTCCTTGCCCTGCTCCGTGTCGCGGTAGCCCAGTACTGCAGGCCGGATGCCATACGGATCCCGGAAACCCAGTACACCCTTGCCCGAAATCATCGCAATGACGGAATAAGCCCCCTTGCAACGCTGGTGCAGACCGTCCACCGCCTTGAAGACGTCTTCCGGACGCATGCCCGCCGGGCCGATACGGTGCAGTTCATGGGCCAGCACGTTCAGCAGCACCTCCGAATCGGATTCGGTGTTCAGGTGCCGCCGGTCACTGTCAAACAACTCTCTCTTCAAGCTGCCGGCATTGATCAGGTTGCCATTGTGGCCAAGCACGATACCGTAGGGTGAATTGACAAAAAAAGGCTGGGCCTCGTCCCGGTTGGCAGAGCCGGCGGTGGGATACCTGACGTGGCCGATCCCCGTCGTGCCGATCAGTTTTTCCAGTTCCGAGTCGGGGAATACATCCCTGATCAGGCCGTTACCCTTGTACAGGTGGATCCGGTGGCCCTCCAGCGTCGCGATGCCTGCTGCGTCCTGGCCACGGTGTTGCAATACGGTCAGTGCGTCATAGATCAGCGGGGTTACCGCCTGTTTACCCACAATGCCAATAATTCCACACATTATCTGTTCCCTGGTCCCGTTAGCGCGTGAACGGCGTGCATGTTAGACATCGACCCCGCTGTCTTCAATGCCATCACCGGACAGTTCCAGGTGCTCCTGGATGTATTCGGGTAAAAACTGGGCCGTCCATTCCGCCAGTGGCAGCAGGCTTTGTACCATTTTTGATTGCTTCCACCAGGGGTCCTGGGTAAGCGGTGTCAGCCCGGCGACGAGTATGATCGCCAGCACGATGAACAGCCCCCTGACACCGCCGAAAACACCACCCAGCAGGCGGTCTGTGCCACTGAGCCCGGTTTTTTCAACCAGCTTGCCAACCAGGAATGTCACCAGCCCGCCCACGAGCAAAACGAGCAGGAACAGGCTTACAAAAGCCAGGGACGTGCGTGCCGATGGTAGTTCGATATGGCTCTCCAGTTGCAGGGCCAGTGCACCGGAATATTGAAAAGCCACCAGGAACGCCGCAGCCCAAACCGCCAGCGAGAACGCTTCCTTGATAAAGCCGCGGATGGCGCCGACCAGGATCGATATGGCGACAATTCCAAGAATGACGTAATCGGCGTATCCCATCCTGATCCCCTTATTCGCTGGTCGTCACGAAACTATCAGCAAGACCGTGCTCCTGCCTGAGCAGGCGCATCAGTTCCACGGCTCGCTCCCGGTTGATTTCCGGCCCGACCCGCACCTTGTATGCTGTTCCGGATGCCGAGGTAACCTGCTCCGAAAAGGCTGCCAGGCCGGCCTGGCGTAATGTCTTGACCAATGCCTGGGCACGTTCGGTCTCATTGAAACTGCCAACCTGCACGACCCAACGCACCAACGGGTCAGACGGTGTCGTTACCGGGGCGCTGTCGTCGGGACGCAGATCAAGCACACGCGGAACCAGGTCGTTCAGCCCGGGATCGGGGTCAGCACGCAGGCCGGATACAACCGCATCCGCGTCCTCACGCCTGGTATAGGGGCCAACACGCACGCGGTGCAGACGCCCCGCCGCCCGCTCAACCACGTCCATCATGACCGCAAGATCCTGGTCACGTAAACGCTGGGCCAGGTCGTTGGCTCTTTTTTCACTGCTGAAACTACCCACCTGGACGAGGTAACGGGGTGTTTCCACCTCATCAACAGTCACTGGTGGCGCCGCTGCAGGTTCATCATTAGCGGGTGCGAGCCTGATCGTGGTCACCTCAGGCGGACTTTCAACGCCGGGCGTCGATTCCGCTGCCTCGCTCCCGGTATCGGAACTGACGGCCAGATTCGTTTGTGCAGGGGGTTCAGTCTGCTCAATGACCAATGCGGGTTCTTCCCCGGCCCCGGGTGACTCCGCCTGCGCAGGGGGCCCGCCATCGGGACGATTCGGAATCCCGACCGGGAAACGCCGGGTCTCGATGGACAATTCATCCGGTTTGTCCGGCACCTCGATCTGCCTGGATTCCTGTTTCAGCGTGTCAGAGCGCCCGCTCAACAACATGGGCAAAACGATGACTGCCAGGATGATCAGAACGATTGCGCCCACCAGTCTCTGTTTAAGTGCTTTATCCATTTGACCTGTCCCGGGGGATTCTTAGGTTTGTTGCACGTGATTTTAGCAGTAACTTACGAGTCGCGCTGCATACGTTCCCGCACCCATTGGGCAGCGGCAGCAATGGTCACGAAAGAGCCAAAAACCAGGATTCTTTCAGCCCCTCGTGTTGCAACCGCGGCTTGCATGGCATCATCAACGCTCCTGGCGACACAGATATCTGCGCCCGGCAGAACCGCCCTGACACGTTCGGCCAGGGCTGCACCCGTTTGTCCGCGCTCACCCGGCAGACCGGCGCAAAGCCAACGCTTGCAAACCCCGCGCAAGGCCAGCGCCACCTCTTCGGCCGGCTTGTCAGCCAGCATCGCCAATACACAAAGCGTGTCGGTATCTCCTTCCTGATCCAGCCGTGCAAGATGAGCGGCAACTGCCCCGGCGGCCAGAGTATTGTGCCCGACATCCAACAGAATCTCGGGTGAAGTGCTGACCCGCTGCAGTCGGCCGGGCACACGGACCGCCTGTATTGCATTTGCAAGTTCCTGGTGCCGGGAGAAACACTCCGGGTTCAGCAGAAAAAAGGCACACAGGGCCGCCGCCAGGTTATCCCGCTGATATTCGCCGGGCATCGTGGGTGACGGAACCGGCATCGCCTGCCCGTCCCGGGTAAACCGCAGACCCTGGTCATCTGCGACAGGGTCTTCGCTGATATCAAAATCCACACCACGCCGGTATAGCGGCGCTTGCAGTCGCGCCGCGATCTGCAGCACGGGTGCCGGCGGCTCATGCTCCGTGCATACCACGGGGATACCGGGCCGGATTATTCCCGCCTTTTCCGTCGCGATTGAATCCAGGTCGGGACCCAGGTAATCCTGGTGATCAAGGCCGATGGGGGTGATGACGGCGCAATCCGCGTCCACCAGGTTGACGGTATCGAGCCTGCCGCCAAGCCCTACTTCCAACACGGCGCAATCCAGTTGCGCCTGTTGCAGGATCAACAGGCCCGCCAGTGTCGTGAACTCAAAATAGGTCAGAGAGACGCCCCTGCGAGCTGCTTCGACCTGCTCAAATGCACGCACCAGGGTTTGATCATCAACCGCTTCACCCAAGATGCAGATCCGCTCATTGAAGTGGAAAATATGCGGTGAGGTGTATGTGCCATGACGCAGGCCCATGGCGCCACACAATGCGGCCAGGTAGGCCACCGTAGAACCCTTGCCGTTGGTACCGGCAACGGTAAATACCTGCCTGGCGGGCCGTGGGGAGCCCAGCCGCTGGTAAACCTGCCCGCAGCGTTCCAGCCCCAGTTCGATGGCCAGCGGGTGGCGCCGTTCGAGTAAGGCCAGCCACGCTTCGAGATTCATGATACCTGTTTAGTGTCTTGGGTCAGTACCAGGTGGAAATCAGCTCTCCAGCAACTCACCGCTGACCGGTTTCGGCAAACTGCCGGAACACAGCAAGGCCAGGATACTGGCGAGTTCGTCACGCATATTGCGCCGGTCCATGATCATGTCCACGGCGCCCTTCTGCAGCAGGAATTCGCTACGCTGGAAACCCTCGGGCAGTTTTTCACGCACGGTCTGCTCAATGACCCTGGGTCCGGCGAAGCCGATCTGCGCCAGCGGCTCGGCGACATTGACGTCACCCAGCATACCCAGGCTGGCGGAAACACCACCGGTGGTCGGGTGTGTCAGCACGGACACGAACGGAATGCCTTTTTCACTGAGTCTTGCCAGGACCGCGGAGGTTTTGGCCATCTGCATCAGGGATAAAACACCTTCCTGCATACGGGCCCCGCCAGAGGCTGAAAAACACACCAGCGGTGCTTTCAGACGCAGGGCTTCCTGACCGGCACGGGCAAATTTTTCACCGACCACGGAACCCATCGAACCACCCATGAAACCAAACTCAAAGGCACAGACAATAATATCCATGCCCTTGAGTTGCCCGGCCAGGGCGATCAGGGCGTCCTTCTCACCGGTTTTCTTTTGTGCGGCGCTAATGCGATCCTTGTATTTCTTGCTGTCCTTGAAGCGCAATGCATCAACGGATTCGAGATTTCCCGCGATTTCCCGGTGTTGGCCCGGATCCAGGAACTGCTCCAGGCGGATACGTGCCGGGATGCGCATGTGGTGACCGCACTTGGGACACACCTGCAGGTTTCTTTCCAACTCGGGCCGGTAGAGGACAGCCGTACACACCGCGCACTTGGTCCACAGACCCTCGGGTACGTTGCGTTTGTTGCCGCCTTCGGTGCGGATTTTTGAAGGTCTTAATTTGTGAAACCAACTCATATTCATAACCTCAGCGGCAAGTGCTTAGCGCGCTACATTGTCCAATGAGTTACGCACCGGCGCAACAAAAGCCCGGGCCTGTGTACAGGCTTCCCTGGATGAAGCGGCTTTCGCCAGGACTTCAACCAGCGCGCTGCCGATGACAACGGCATCGGCATGCGTGGCAACCGTGACGGCCATTTCGGCATTCTTGATACCAAAACCGACTGCGACCGGAAGATCGCTGAAGACCCTGATCTGTTTAATCGGCTTTTGCAGCTCTGCCATATCCAACTGACCGGCCCCGGTGATCCCCTTGAGCGATACGTAATAGATAAAACCACTGGCGTGCGTCGCGATATGTGCCACGCGCTCCCGGGTCGTGGTGGGTGCGACCAGGCTAACGGCATCAATGTCCGCCTCAATCATGGCAGCACCCAGGTCATCACGTTCTTCAGGCGGGCAATCAACCAGCAACAAGCCATCCACACCGGCGGCTTTTGCTGCGGCCGGAAAAGCCTGCCGGCCAAAGCGTTCCAACGGGTTCATATACCCCATCAGCACCACCGGTGTCCGGTCGTCAACGCGGCGGAAGTCCGTCACCATGTCCAGCACCGTGGAGAGTGTCACGCCCTTGTCGATCGCCCTCTCACTGGCCGTTTGTATAACCGGGCCATCTGCCATCGGATCCGAGAACGGCACACCCAGTTCGATCAGGTCAGCCCCTGCTTCAACCAGCGCGTGCATGATATCCACCGTCCACGCCGGTTCAGGGTCACCGGCGGTGATGAACGGTATCAGTACCTTGCGCCCATTGGTCGCAGCGCCATCGAAACAGTCCTTGATCCTGCGGTTCATAAGCTCAGGCCTTCCAGGTCGGCAACCGTTTGTACATCCTTGTCACCACGGCCAGACAGGTTGATCAACACGCTCTGATCCGGGCGCATGCCCGATGCCAGTTTGAAACCATAGGCCAGCGCGTGGGCGCTTTCGAGTGCCGGCATGATGCCCTCGAGCCGGGTTAGCTGGTGAAAGGCTGTTAAAGCTTCCTCGTCGGTCACGCTGACGTAATCAGCACGCCCCTGTTCTTTGAGCCAGGCGTGTTCCGGGCCAACCCCGGGATAATCGAGTCCAGCGGAAACCGAGTGGGTATGCTGGATCTGACCGGCGTCATCATCCAGTAAATAGGTACGGCAACCGTGCAACACACCCGGCCGGCCGGCACACAGCGAAGCCGCATGCTCGCCAGTCGCCAGCCCACGGCCGGCGGCTTCTACGCCATACATCTTCACATTCGTATCATCCAGGAACGGGTGGAACAAGCCCATGGCATTGGAACCACCGCCCACGCAGGCAACCAGTGCATCCGGCAACTGGCCGTACAGTTCCAGCATCTGGCGACGCGCCTCACGCCCGACCACGGCATTGAAATCCCGCACCATTTCCGGGTAGGGGTGTGGTCCCGCCACCGTGCCGATGATGTAGAACGTCTCATCCACGTTGGTCACCCAGTCGCGCAGGGCCTCGTTAAGCGCATCCTTGAGCGTTGCCGAGCCCGATGTAACACTGCACACTTCCGCGCCCAGCAAACGCATCCTGAAGACGTTGATGGCCTGGCGGTGTATGTCCACTTCACCCATGTAAACACGGCAGGACTGGTCGAGACGCGCGGCAACTGTTGCCGACGCCACGCCGTGCTGCCCGGCGCCGGTCTCAGCAATGACACGTTTTTTACCCATGTGGTGGGCCAGCAAACCCTGGCCAACGGTGTTGTTGATCTTGTGTGCGCCGGTATGGTTCAAGTCTTCCCGCTTCAGGAAGATTTTTGCCCCACCGGCCGCTGACGTGTACCGCTGGGCATAGTAGACCGGCGACGGACGCCCGACGTAATACGCCAGGTCCTCGTCCATCCTGCGGATAAATTCCTCGTCTTTCCGCCAGCGATCGTAGGCCTCGCGCAACTCATCCAGCGCATGCATCAGCGTCTCGGACACAAATTGCCCACCAAAGGTACCGAAGTGGCCGCGCTCGTCAGGGCCGGGCTGGTATTGTTCATTCATTACATTCACTACCTGCAATAAGTTTATCGGCCTCTTTGACCGCCGCAATAAATGCGGATATTTTACCGGCGTCCTTGATCCCCGGCGTGACTTCGACACCGCTGGACACATCCACGGCATATGGCCGGACCTCGCGTATGGCCTCACCCACGTTGACCGCATCCAGACCGCCCGCCAGCCATATCGGTTTGGCGACCGCGTGTACCAGCGACCAGTCGAACACCTGGCCACTGCCGCCCCGCTGGCCGGCCTGGTGGCTATCGAGCAACAGGCCCTCCGCACCCGGGTAGGCTTGCCCTGCACGTTCCAGTGAGCCATTGTCTTCCATGGCCACTGCCTTCAGCCACGGCAAACCATGAACGCCGCATTGCTGTTCGGTTTCCCGGCCATGGAACTGCAAAACATCGAGTGGCACCGTGGCGAGCACCCGCTCAATTTCAGCCTGGTCCTGGTCCAGGAACAATCCCACGCGCAAGACACCTGCCGGGACGTCACCGGCCAACCGGGCCGCTATTTGCGGACTGATCCGGCGCGGGCTTTGTGCGAAAACAAAGCCAATGGCGTGTGCACCACAACTGACCGCGCACTTTACATCCTCGCCGCGTGTCAGGCCACAGATTTTAATCCGGGTCCGGGTCATTGTTCAGCCGGGAAGGTTGGAAAGGGCTCAAACGTCTCCGGCAGACCATACTTCGGATCATAACGCACGTTCATGAAATACAGGCCCTGCGATTCAGCGGTCACACCCGCCAGTTTGCGGTCCTTGCCGGCAAAGATTTCTGCAAACCACTCAATGGACTGCTCACCGCGGCCAACGGCCATCAGGCTGCCCACGATGTTGCGCACCATGTGGTACAGGAAGGCGTTGGCGCTTATATCCACGTCCACGACCTCCCCTGCGCGGGTCACGCTGATCGACGTGACTTCCCGGAACGCATGCTGCGCCGAACAGCCCGCCGAACGGAACGCGCTGAAATCGTGCTTACCCAACAGCAACTGTGCTGCCCGGTGCATAAGTTCTTCATCGAGTGGCTCGCGGCACCAGGCGTAATACTCCACGCCGATGGCCGGGCGCACCCAGCGGTTCATGATGCGGTAGCGGTAGCTCCTCGAATATGCGCCGAAACGTGCATGAAAACTGCCGTCCACCTGTTGTACCCAAAGAACGCGTACACCATCTGGCAAATTGGAATTGATACCGAGTGTCCATTGACGGTCCGAGCGTTCGGAGTCACTGTCAAAATGTGCGACCTGGCAACGGGCGTGAACACCGGTATCCGTGCGACCAGCTGCGGTGACGGTAACGGGATGATTGGCGACCGTGCTCACCGCCTGTTCAACGGAGTCCTGTACCGATGGGGCATGATCCTGCCGCTGCCAACCGGAAAAGCCGCTGCCGTCGTACTCTATTCCCAATGCGTAACGCATGCTAACAGACCGCGTGCTGACAGGCGGCGCCTACAGCCAGGCGCCGCGGTACACCCGGTTTTTTGACCTCGGCATCCGTCAGAGTTCGTCCATCATTTGCTGGGCTTCCGCCTTCTGCTTCTCGCTGCCGCTTTTCAGGACATCCTCGAGCATCGAGCGCGATGCTTCCTTGTCACCGAGTGACAGGTAGGCGCGTGCCAGGTCCAGCTTGATTTCAGGATCGCCTGCTTCTGCAGTGCCTTCATCTGCTTCGGCTTCTGCTTCGTCTTCGTCTTCTGCTTCTGCTTCTGCTTCGTCTTCTGCTTCTGCTTCTGCTTCGTCTTCTGCTTCTGCTTCGTCTTCAGCTTCTGCGCCTGCCACGGCAGCAACTGCGGCTTCCGTGGCTGCAGGTTCAGGTTCAGGTTCAGGTTCGGGTTCGGGTTCCGGTTCGGGTTCGGGTTCGGGTTCGGGTTCGGGTTCGGGTTCGGGTTCGGGTTCTGGTTCAGCCCCGGCATCTTCAACAACTTCTGCTTCAGCCTCAAATTCGTCAGAACCCCTGCGCCGTAACAACCAGGTGATCAGAATGATCAAGAGCAACAGCCCACCCAGCATCAGCATGTTCCTGCCCGAGAACCACGACTCCGATTCGCCACCCGGCGTTACCGCAATGGGTGCCTCGGGCTCATCGGCTGCACGTTCCTCGGCCAACTGGGATTCCATCGCTGCCAATTCACTTGATTCAACCGCAACGGCGGGCATCGGTCTGTGCTTCGGTCTCGCTTTCCAGTTCCTGGATACGTTCGGCGAGGTAGGTATTTTCCTGCTGGACGTTGATCAATTCTTCTTCGGTCCGCGACAGTTCTTCCTTGATGGCTTGTGTTGAGGGGCTCGGTTCCGCCAGCAACTCTTCCCGGGTGCCTTCTTCAACGGGTGGCACCAGTTCGAGGTGTCCGGTATCTTCTTCTGCTACGGGCTCGGCAGGTTCATCCGCTACGTATTCCTGGTAATCACCACTGTCGTCGACCACTGGTGTCGCGTAATCAGGCGCTACGCTTGGAATACCGCTGCGCCATTCTTCCTCCTGCCGCATGACTTCCAGCATCGCCTGGCGCGAAGTCAAACGGGTGATATCGCGCCCTTCAGGCATACGCAGAATTGCACCGCGTTTCAAAAAGTTGATATTGCCACTAATAAAGGCCTCGGGGTTCTTGCGTTGCAGGGCCAGCATGGTCTGGTTGATCGAGTGACCGGTGTCGCGGCTGTATTCACGGGCAATACCCCACAGGGTCTCACCTCGTTCCACGGGGCCGTAAATCTCCTCATCAACGGGGTAGGCGTCATCCCGTGACTCCGCCTGTTGCTCCTGTTCCCGGACAGTTTCCTGCTCCGGTTCATCCATGGCATCGGCAACTTCTTCACCGGTGTCCATGGGCAGGTCATCATCAACAAGCTCTTCGGCCATCGCTTCGGGCTCGATAACTTCTTCTGCCCCAGTGGCATCTTCTGTGGCCAACTCATCTGCAAGCACATCTTCTTCGATTGCTTCATCATCCGTAGCATCGATCCCTGTTTTTTCAGTAGCGATTTCTTCAGTAGCGGTTTCTTCCGCTGCTGCCGGTTCAATTGCAGCATCATCGGTAACCACTTCCGTTGCCACGGCTTGTTCAACGGCCTCTTCCATGACATCGTCAACAGGTTCATCAGCGGCTACCGCTTCTGCTTCGTAAGTATCTTCTACAACTTCTTCTACAGCCTCTTCAACGGGCGCTTCATCCATCGTTTCAGGTATTGAAACTTCTTCCGCAGCGGGTTCTTCCACCACTGCAGGCAGTGGCATGGTTACGGCTGCGGCCGGTTGGCTTTCTACCGGTGGTGTCTCAACCACTGCTGGCTGCGGGGCGGGTGTAATGTCCGGTTGCGGTGCGGATGAGGAGATCGTTGGCGGATCCAAAAACAGCGTGTATTCACGCAACATCCTGCCGCTGGCCCAAACTACCTCGACCAGCACCTGGACGACTGGCTCATTGACCTTCAGGTCGCTGGTAATATGGATATACGGTTGCCGCACATCCGAAACCAGTTTGAATTCAAGCGGTACCGTGATGGCCGAACGGCTAAGACCGAGCATCTCGAAATCATCGGCAGACGCCAGGCCCACGGTAACACTCTGCAATTCTTCGCTGGACTGGCTGATTACCTCAACCCGAACATCCAGCGGCTGATCCAGGTAGGATTCAACCGAAGCCCCACCAAGACCGAGCGCGAACAAGGCCGGGCTGAATATGGCCAACACACTTGTAATAATCCATTGAATTTTCTTGCACATGGTATTCCCTGTCCCTCTCAGACCACCAGTTGAGTACAAAACAAACCGGTTTTCATGAGTTTACTTTTGCCGGCATCAGGTTTCCAGCTACATTTTTCCCGTGACCATCGATTTTGAGATGGCTTCCAGTATCTGCACAGCGTTCAGCGCGGCGCCTTTCCTGACATTGTCAGCGACCACCCACATACTGATTCCACGCGGGTGACTGAGGTCCCGTCTTAACCTGCCTACAAACACCGCGTCCTTGCCGGCGCCGTGGGTGACCGCCGTCACCTGCTCTGCAGGTTCAATGCTATCGACAAGTTCCAGCCCCGGGGCAGCGTGCATTGCTTCGCGCACATCTTCCAGGCTCACATCTTTGGCCGTTTCCAGGTGTACTGCCTCGGAATGCCCGTAGAACACCGGGATTCTCACCGCCGTGGCGTTAACCGCGATCGTCTCGTCCCGCAAAATTTTACGGGTTTCCCAATGCAGTTTCATTTCTTCACGTGTGTAGCCGTTGTCCTGCATCGTGTCAATGACCGGGATGGCGTTGAAAGCAATTGGCTGGGCAAAAACCGATGGCTTGACGTCGCGAAAAGCGAGCCGGTCCATGGTCTGGTGCGCCAGTTCCTCCAAACCCTTGCTACCGGCTCCTGAGACCGACTGGTAGGTCGCAACGTTGATCCGTTCAATGCCCGCCAGCGCATGGATGGGCGCGATGGCAATCAGCATCTGGATGGTCGAGCAGTTTGGATTGGAAATGATTGTGCCGGGCTCCAGGTCCGTGAGCAGGTCGCCGTTGATTTCCGGCACCACCAGCGGGATCGCATCGTCGCGGCGGAAGGCTGACGTGTTATCAATCACCGTGCAGCCGGCTGCGGCCGCCCTGGGTGCGTGCACCAGGCTGACCCCGGCACCCGCCGAGAACAGCGCGAAGTCTGTACCGGTAAAATCGTAATCATCCAGTACTTCCACGTCGAGCTTGCGGCGTCCGAACTCGACTGTCCGGCCCAGCGATTTTTCACTGGCCAGGGCGTGCACTTCGGCATCGGCAAAACCGTACTCCTTCAGTATCGAAAGCATGGTCTCGCCCACGGCGCCCGTAGCACCAGCGACCGCTATTTTTAATTTGTTATTCACTTTTTCAAATATCCCTTACTAGCCATTCTGTGCCCGTTGCCGCAGCACGTGATCCATTAAAACGAGCGCCAACATCGCTTCGACGATTGGTGTTGCCCTGATACCCACGCAAGGGTCATGACGTCCCTTGGTAACGACTTCTACTTCACGACCCTCGGTGTCCACGCTGCGACACGGGATACGCAGGCTCGAGGTCGGCTTGAAGGCCACGCTGACACGTACGTCCTGGCCGCTGGAAATACCGCCCAGGATGCCGCCCGCGTGGTTGCCCAGAAAACCTTCCGGGGTGATTTCATCGCGGTGCTCGGTGCCCAGTTGCTCGACGCAGTCAAAGCCGGCGCCGATTTCCACGCCCTTGGCGGCGTTGATACTCATCATCGCCGTTGCCAGGTCCGCATCCAGCTTGCCGTAGACCGGCTCGCCCAATCCTGCGGGCACGTCCCGTGCCACTGCATTGATGCGCGCCCCGCAGGAATCACCGGCCTTGCGTAATCTGTCCATGTACTGCTCGAGTTCGGCAACGATACCGGGATCCGGGCAAAAAAACGGGTTGTCTTCGATACTGTCCATGTCCATGACCGCTATCGGTCCGGATCGGACCCAGCTGGGCCAGCCAGCCCTGAATTTCGATACCGAATTGCTCACGCAGGTATTTTTTGGCGATCGCGCCGGCTGCAACACGCATCGCGGTTTCACGTGCTGAAGACCGCCCGCCTCCGCGGTAGTCACGAAAACCGTATTTCTTCCAATAGGTAAAATCCGCATGACCGGGCCGGAATTTCTGTGAAATATCGCTGTAATCACCGGAGCGGGCATCCGTGTTTTCAATCACGAGCGCGATGGGGGTTCCCGTGGTGCGTCCTTCAAACACACCGGAAAGTATTTGTACCTCGTCTTTTTCCTTGCGTTGCGAGGTATGCCGGCTCTTGCCGCTTGCCCGGCGCAAAAGCTCCTGCTGGATTTCAGCGGTATCGATTTCCAGGCCCGGTGGGCAGCCGTCAATTACACAACCAATGGCCGGCCCGTGGCTCTCGCCAAAGGTCGTTACTCTGAACAGTCGTCCGAAGGTGTTATCAGACATTGTTTCTTCGCTCCAGGGCAGTTTGCACGTCAGCCTGACATGCGATTAGCTGATCATACTCCAGCAGGAAAACACCGTCTCCACCATGCTGGAAATCCAGCCATAAAAATGGCGTACGTGGCAGCAGTTCAATCAATGTTGGTGCACTCTCCCCGACCTCAACGATCAGGATGCCACCTTCTGCCAGGTACGCAGGGCAAGCATCCAGTATTTTGAGCACAATATCCAGTCCGTCTTCCCCGCTGACCAGCCCGCTGCCGGGTTCGGCCTGGTATTCCGGCGGTAAATTTGCAAATGCCTCGGCTGAGACATAAGGCGGATTGCTGACGATCAGGTCATAAGGCTGCTCACTGAGCCCGGAAAACAGGTCGGACTGCACCAGCCGGACCCTGTCCTGCAGGTGGTGACGTGCAACATTTTGCGAAGCCACTTTAAGGGCCCCGGCGGAAATGTCCACGGCGTCCACATCAACATCCGGCATGTGAGAAGCCATTGCTATTGCGATACAGCCACCCCCGGTACACATATCCAGCAGGCTGTCACCGGGTGAGATTTCCAGCCACGGTGAAAAGCGTTCAGGAATCAATTCGGCCAGCGGTGAGCGTGGCACCAGTACGTCAGGGGTTACGACAAAATCCAGGCCGCAGAAACGGGCCTCACCCGTCAGGTAGGCCAGCGGTATACGCTCTTCTATCCTGCGTTTGAGCAAGGCCTCAAGCCGTCGTTCCCCGGTCTCACCCAGCGTCCGGTCCCAATCTTCAAAGCTGCCGTCCAGTGGCATTCCAAGCACATGCAACAGCATCCAGGCCGCCTCATCATGCGCATTGTCCGTGCCGTGGCCAAAAAACAGGCCGGCCCGGCCCATCTCGGTCGCACAATATTCAAGCCAATGTCCGGCGGTCTTCATATATCATCCAATTCCCTGGTCTTGCACTTCGCACAAGCTGAAGCGCATTATAAGCAACGAATAAAGCATACGACAGGATACACAATGACAACGGTTTTCGAGCGCATACTCGCAGGTTTTCAATACATCCTGCCACAGCACACACTGTCCCGCATGGTGTACGCAGTCATGCGCAATGAAACGGTTTGGATCAAAAACTTTTTGATCCGTGCTATCAGCCGTATCGCTGGGATCGACGTTGAAGAAGCGCTTTCACCGGATCCCGGTGACTATAGCTGTTTCAACGCCTGGTTTACACGCAAGTTGCAACCCGGCGCCAGGGTATTTGATCCCGAGCCCGCTGCCCTGCTCTCCCCATGTGATGGCAGGATCTCCGAGACCGGCGTACTTAACGGGGGCCGCATACTGCAGGCCAAGGGCAAGGACTATTCGCTGCAGGACCTGCTTGCCAACGACCCGGTCTGTGCACTGCTGGATGGCGGCTTTTTTTCCACGATCTACCTGTCCCCACGTGATTATCACCGCGTTCACATGCCGATCAGCGGCCTGCTACAAAGCATGATCCACGTTCCGGGCCGCTTATTCTCGGTTGCCCCGTATACCGTGCGCCAGGTTCCCGGCCTGTTCGCCCGAAACGAACGCGTCATTTCGGTCTTTGCCACCGAGTCAGGACCGCTGGTCATGGTGCTGGTCGGCGCCATGCTGGTATCCAGCACGCAAACCGTGTGGGCGGGTGAAGTCACACCCAACGACAACAGGGAAGTGAGCCGCACCGATTACCGGGGTGAAAACATTTCCCTGAACCGGGGCAAGGAGATGGGGCGCTTCAACATGGGTTCTACCGTTATTCTGCTGATGCCGCGCGGTGCGGTTGAAGCATTGCCGGACCTGGCCGCCGGAGATGCGGTCCAGGTCGGACAAAGATTGGCGACACTAGCCACAACTCACTAACCCCATCAATCTGATTAATATTTCCAAGCACCAAGGAATTGCCCTGGCTGCGCCGGGTATTCCTTCCCGGGACACGCTCAAGCCATCCATGGGCGCTCGGTAATTCGTATCCCGACGACACGGTCCCGGCTAAGGAACACCCGGCACAGCTTCATAGGCAACTTCAGCAAACCCCTTGACCTTTAATCGCGAGCAGCAAAGCTGCTCCCTCCTACATAAGAGCCCGGAGGTTTGCCGGTGTGGGCGACCTCTGAGCACCGAATCCTGAGAGTCGTTAGGGGGCAATGGACGGGATGTCCATTGCCGGCCGCCCAGGACAGGATGTCCTGTGAGGCCGGCCCCGTTAAGAGGGCTCGAAGGAGAGGGGAGCCCGCACGACTACAGGGATGTAGGAGGTAGAGCACCAAGAGTAGGCGCCCTCAGGCGACGCAGGAGCAGTTGCCGAGGGCTGCGGGGTCGGGAGCCCAGAACGGAAAATCAACGGGCTAATGCTTGAAACGCATTTGCGGCGAAGTACTGCGAAGTGTTCCCATTCAAATTAGTTGGCAGCGGAAAACTCTGGTGCGCGCCGCTCCGCGCATCTGACCTCCAGGGGTGGAGGAAATACAGTGGATTGTCAGGAACAATCCCCGCCCTCACATTCTCCTTAAGCCCTTGGCAAACCGACCAGATCGCAACGTACGTCCTGTACTCTCTGCGATCTACACTCCATCCATGGTGATAAAAAAAAGACCAGCCCGGAGGCTGGTCTTTCTCGTTACTTAAAAGGTACGAATCAGAAGTTAAATTCGATACCCAAACGGACATCCCACAATGAACGGTTTTCACGGACGTAACCCAAATCACCGCCGTTGAACCGGTCATATACGATTGTTCCGTCATCGCCAGCGTGGGCCCGTACGGCTGCCACGGTAAAGAACTCTGCGTCGTTGACAATACCCCAGCTATCGTTGATCAGGTTGCCGAGGTTGTAGACCTTGACATAGAACCTGGCGCGGGTATCACCGATGAAGGTCGGGATTTCCTGGCTGAAGTACAGGTCGAAACGCGTGGACCACTTGGCGTGATCATCATTACGCTTCTGCATGCCAGGCTCCAGGCCCTTCTGGTTGATCCAGGCAAAGAACGCATTGGTGTCAAAACCACTGCCATACGAAACATTCGGATCATCCCAGCCGTTCGGGACATACAACAGGTGGCGGCCGTAGTAGCCGTTACCTTCGAAGTTGTTCCGGCCCATGATGTAGCTCTGCGGCTGACCTTCCTTGGAGTAACCATACAATGCAATACGGGTCTCGTAATCACCAAAGAAGTTGTGACCATAGCTAGCACGCATTGTGAAACGATGTGGAACTTCGTAGTTCGAGGTAGCAGGCATCGGGTTGTTGATATCCGTCACTGCATTATTTTCGAAGTTCGACTGTGCAACCGATGAGGTCATCGGCGACACGTCCTCGGCGTTGGTATAGGCATAACCCAAGGCTCAGGTCCAGACCGTTATCAAAGTACTTGCTGAATACGATAGAGATAGTGTCGCTGTCAGTACTATACTTCGAGTTGGTCAGCATGAAGTTGCTTTCGCCGTTGGTGTAATCGTAGATCGGGAAGCCAACCGTGGTGTAACCGACGATTTCCTGCGACAGGTCAACGTACATGGCCGGATCCTCTCCCCTCGAATGCAACCAGTCGACGTCCATCTGGATATCGCCAGGCATATCCCAGGTAAATCCGAGGGCCAGTTTCCATTCTGCCGGCTGCTTGAAGTTGGGATCGATGAGGGCCAAGTAGCTGTCACTGGCATCTTCAGGCGTGATCGCAGCAACGTAGTCGTACAGCGATTGTGGCGGGCTGGCGCCCGGCGCACCGGTCAAAGGAAGCGTGCCGTCGAATATAGAATTTACAGAATAGTTTCTCAGGCTCGTTTGCGCATTGGTCAGACCATCGTTGGAGTAGGAGTTTGAAATCCATACATTCGGATTGCCACCTGAATACAGACCAAGACCGCCGCGAAGCTGGAAGTCATCCGAAACACCCCAGGTAAAGCCAATTCTCGGCTGCAGGATATCGACACCGTCGATGGTGTAGTCATTACGCAGACCGTTGGCCTCGGTGAAGGCCGCGTTGTAGTTGGGTGCATCGCTGCTGTCAAACCATTCGTAGCGCAGACCAAATACCAACGACAGGTCCGTGCTCGCGAAGTACAGTTCGTCCTGGATATACAGGGCGTTCTGGTTGTTCTGGAAAATAGCTGCCGCGTCGGTGGCGATATTGGTGCCACCACCACTGCCGTAGTAGATACGGCTGGCCCGGCCCAGTTCAAACTTGTCGATACCTGAGGTACCGCAATTGGCATCATCATGACGGCCCTGCGCACTCAAACCCGCGCAGTACGAGTCATTGCCGCTGGAATCATCATAGTAGTCCCATTCACCGCCACGGGAATGCTGAACGAAAATATTGAAGATACTCAGTTCTTCACGCTCATAACCTGCGGTAATAACGTGGTTGCCAGCAAGGTATTTACCAACGAACTTGTAGAAATCCGAATCCGTGGACAGCTTGTTGGCCTGACGGGAGTCGTCTGCACCCAGGTAGATGGTATTTGAGCCATAGCTGATCTGGTGATCGCCCATGTCCTTGGGACCCACGGTGACCTGTGAATCATCCATGGAGTTGGTGCTGGCGAAAATCTCCGTGGAGAACGCATCGGTCCACTGTGAAGTCAATATAAGGGTGGTGGTTTCCGATTCCGCACCCTTCACATAAAAGTGGTTGGCGAATTCGAACTCGTTATTATCACCATCGGAATCACGGTCCTGGAAGCCATCGTAAGTAGTTGTAGATCAACGAAGCATTGTGGTTATCGCTGATATTCCAGTCCAGGCGAACCATGTATTTCTCGGCCTCCACTGAACCATTACTCGGCATGCCACCGGTATCGTAGTTATACAGATCGCGGGCAATCTGGTCGACACGGTCATAGTCGGCCTGGCTGAACCAGTTGCGAACTTCACCATTGCCGGAACCGGCCGGGCCACGGGCCAGGAAACGTGGTTTTTCAGATTTCTCGTAAGCGCCGAAGATGAACAGGCGATCCTTGAAAATCGGTCCGCCGAGATTGAAACCATAGCTGGTTTCTTCGTAATTGGGTGTACTCAGGTCAATGCGCTCAGAGTTACCAGCGGGGTCCTTCACGCTGATCGAGTCACCACGCAGGTTCTGGTTGGTGAATTCATAATATGCACCACCCTCCCACTCATTGGTACCGGTCTTGGTCACCGCGTTGATGTTACAGGCCGAGAAACCGCCGTAAGTAACATCAAAGGGGGCCAGTTCAACGGCCACCTGGCGTACACCATCGTATGGGAACGGCATGCCCATCGCGGTTGAATAACCGTTGTCATTCAGACCAAAGCGGTCATTCTGGCTGACACCATCCAGCGTGATGCTATTGAAACGCGGGTTCTTACCGGCGCAGTTGATCGCGAAACCGTCGTCCTGGTTGTCCAGGTTGATACGCGGATCAATCTGGTACACCTCGGAGATGTCGCGGTTCAGGGCCACTGCGGTCGCGATCTGTTCAGCCGCGAAAGTGGCAGATGGTCCGGCTGCCGTCACGACCATGTTGACATTTTCACCGGTGACGATGACCTCTTCCATGGTCGGCGCTGCCAGAACATCGATGGTCAAATTGTATATTTCACCCAGGGTAATGCTGTCGACGATTGCTGAATCGGCACCGGGGGTAACGACCTTGTAAGGTCCACCAACCGGCAATCTTGAAGCCAGGAATGCACCGGCCTCATTGGTCGTGTACTGGCGTTGCACGCTGGTCCTGAGGTCTTCTACGGTGACAACGGCGCCGGATACCGGACTGCCGCTTGTATCGTAGACATTACCCTTGATCGATGATGTTGTTTCCGCCGCATACGCCACGGGAAACAGGGCCATCATCAGAACCAATGTGACTACGGAAAACCAAGTTCGGGTTTTTGTATTCATGGATTTGTTCCTATCGATTAAACCTTTTGATTGAAAACAGAGGTGATGGCAGGCGCTGGACATGACAGAAATATGACGCCGGAAGTCCACGAAGTTTCAAAAGAAGCACCATTCCTCAGGGTAGAAATATCTTATTTATTTGATAACCGGACAAGCTGACCGATCAAAAATATTATAGCAGGCTTTCTAACAAAAACTTAACAGTTAATTTTTCGTTTGGGATGAATTGTTCAATTCCCGTTCACCAACCGCATTGACGCCCTTGATTTTGCTCATCCAGCCATGTTTTCAACGGTGCAAAATAATCGAGAATGGCCGTTGCATCCATCTCCCTCTGACCGGTCAGCCCTCCAGCACATCCGGCCAGGGCTGGCTGCGCCCCATTTCCAGCATCGTGTTCAGCGCCTCACCCGCCTGGCTGTTGCCGTAGATGGAACAACGGTGCACCGGGCCCTCAAAGCCAGCGGTCTCGCACAAGGAACGGTGGAACTGGTATTGCAGGATGCGGGCCAGGAAATACCGCGTGTACGGTACATTACCCGGTACGTGGTACTTGGCGCCCGGGTCAAATGCATCAACGGGCCGCTCATTGGGCGCCTTGACGCCCTGGTATTCTTCACGCAATTGCCACCACAGTTCGTTGTAATCCTCCGGTCCGACTTCACCGGCAAACACTTTCCAGCGCCACTGGTCGACCAACAGGCCGAACGGAATGAACGCAATGCCTTCCAACGCCGTCTTCATCAACAGCGCCACGTCACCGGAAGCATCGGGGATGTTCTCTATCAGGCCGATCTGGTGCAGGTACTCCGGCGTGATGGACAGCGCTATGGTGTCGCCCACCGCCTCGTGGAAACCATCGTTGGCGCTGGAGCGGTACAGGAAACTTTCCTTGTTATAGGCGCGCTGGTAGTAATTGTGCCCGAGTTCGTGGTGGATGACCCTGAAGTCCTCGGCATTGACCTTGATGCACATCTTGATCCGCAGGTCGTCCTTCTCGTCCACGTTCCAGGCCGAAGCATGGCAAACCACGTCGCGGTCCTGCGGCTTGACGAACTGTGAACGCTCCCAGAACGTATCCGGCAGTTCTTCAAAACCCAGCGAACTGAAAAAGGCCTCCCCTGCCTCGACCATCGTAATCGCATCAAAACCACGTTCCGTCAGGATAGCGCTGAGATCATAGGACGACACGGATTCTTCAGGCGCAACCAGCGGGTAGACATTACTCCAGTCCTGGGCCCACATATTGCCCAGCAGGTGTGCGGGTATCGGCCCGGTTTGATCCACCAGGCCGGTGCCGTATTGCTCACCGAGCCTGGCCCGGACGTGGCAATGCAGGGCTTCGTAAAGCGGTTTGACTTCACCCCACAGGCGGTCGAGTTCGCCCGGAAAATCTTCCGGCTGGCATATCGTAGGCCGAGCGCCACATGGTGCCGAGGTCCGCAAACCCGAGTTCCGCTGCACCTTCGTTGGCCAACTCCACCTGCCGGGCATACAAGTCCTTCATCGGCGGAGCAACCTGCCGCCAACCGTCCCACGCCTCCAGCAAGGCATCCGGGTCGCGTGATTCGGCCATGACATCACTCAGGTGGCCAAGGTCCAGGCATTTGCCGTCTGCATAGCAGTATTCGCCCTTGCCGTACATACCACCCAACCTGGCGCCGATTTGCGCCTGTTCCGCCGTCTTGGCAGGATCGCCGGGCGCCGGAATGACGATACCGCTACGCAACATGTCCAGTTTGCGCCGGGTCTCGGAGTCAATTCCCGCAACATCGTTGAACCTGGACGCTTCACTCGCCAATTCGACCTGCCGCGCGGTGAAATTCTTGCTGGCGGTGGCGGACAGTTGCTCGGTATCTTCGGTGATGTAGGTGCTATACACCCAGGCCATGCGTTCCGCTTGCTGGCCCAATTCGGCGAGTTGCTCTTCGGAGCGGCTCACGAACTCAACTGCGCTTGCCGCAGTCAGCGGTGTATCTTCGGCAACCTGCGTGACGGGAGAATCTCCCGCCGGCTCACAGGCGATGAGCAGCAAGGGTAGCAACACACTCGAAAGGCGGGCAAAGGTCTTGATCGTCATACGGTTCCAGCTCCAGGTAATATTGTCAGGAGATAATCCAGTCCGGCAAGGCTACCAGAATGCCCTGTCAGACTCCACGGTGGTGGTTAGCGACCCGCCTGGAAATGTGTCACCATTATTGCGTGTTTGACTGCAATCAAAACGGTAACTTAACCATACCGGGACAACACCGATGATTGGTCGTAAATTTCTTACAGCCTGCTTGTTCGTAGCCTGCCTGGATGCACATGGCAACGATCCGGATACCGCGCAAGCGCCGATCAGTCTCTCCAGCCTGAGCGCCCGGGCCGACCTCGTGGCCGTGGTCCAGGTCAAGGACACCGATTACGTCTATACCCGCAATTTCCCCAGCGAAGGCAGCGCATTCCTGAAGGTACTGATCCCTTACAAACCGGCTGATACACGTGAAGACATCATCGAGGTATACGATAAAGGGCTACACCCGCATGAGTGCTATTTTGAGAATCCGACGGTGTTTGAGGAAGGCCGCCGTTACCTGGGCTTTTTCCAACGCAATCCGGAAGACCCGGAATCCTATCGCGGCCTGGCCGAAGGTTGCGCGCTGGAAATCATGGTCACGTCGGACAACCGCTATGCATTGAAGTTGCCTCTGGAGGGCTTTGAACTGGATGACTCGCTGGCCATGTACGCCAGCAAGGTTGACTACAACGACAGCTATGCCGTGGTGGATGAAGATGCCATAACACCTGTCAGACGGGACGAGTTGCTGGCCAAAGGCTTGATCATCCCCTACCGGGGTGGCTACAAATACACCCAGGGCATCGACCTGACGACTGCCCGCAAGCTGCTCAGCGCTGAATAAAATTGATTCTCCTTCCTGTTACCGCCAGGTAAGCGCCAGCATTTTTTCAGGACACGTCGTGAACCCATCCCTGGGGACTCTTACTCAACGTCCTGTTTCGTAAGGTCCTGAAAAAAGCAGTGCACTCCCCTGGCTGGCCTGTCGTTCCCAAACCAACGGATTTACGAAGAGGTGAAAATAGGCTCTGGCAGCGGGGATGCAGGTGTTCCAACATGAGACCTTACACAACAGGGATGTTGTGTAAGAGCCTACAAGGACGTATCTACGGCATGTCTCAGGTTGGAATACCTGATTCCCCGCCGTAGCAACTTCAGGAGACCACGCGGTAACACGGCGAATAGGTCGTACCGGGCAGCTTCATCCGCGATTGCTCGATAAATGATGTCAACAACTTGTCCATGGCCTGCATGATTTCTTTTTCACCCCGGATTTCAAACGGACCCTGCTGACGCACCGCCTTGAGGGTTTCAGGCTTGACATTACCGGCCACGATACCGGAAAAAGCCCTGCGTAAATCGGCTGCCAGCAGGTGCTTGGGCTGGTCGCGGTGCAGGTGCAGGGACGCCATGTTTTCGTGGCTTGGGTTGAACGGTTGCTGGAACTCGGGCTGGATCTGCAACAACCAGTTGAAGTAGTAGGAATCCTTGTGCAGGGTGCGGAATTCTTTAACCTGCGACAGGCCGGAGGCCATGGTCTGGGCCACTTTTTCCGCGTCGTCGATAATGATCTGGTATTTTGCCTGTGCTTCCTCACCCAGAGTCAAGCCGATGAATGCATCGATCTGCTCAAAATAGGCAGCGGTGTCCGCCGGACCGGTTAGCACGAAGGGAAATGGCAGTTCGTCGTTGGCCGGGTTCAGCAGAACCCCCAGCAGGAACAGTATCTCCTCGGTGGTGCCCACACCGCCCGGAAATACGACAAAACCATGACCCAACCGCACAAACGCCTCCAGGCGTTTCTCGATATCCGGCATGATCACAAGCTGGTTGACGATCGGGTTTGGCGATTCCGCCGCGATGATACCCGGCTCTGAAATACCGACATATGCGGCATTTGATACACGTTGCTTGACGTGCGCGATCGTCGCGCCCTTCATCGGACCCTTCATGGCGCCCGGCCCGCAACCGGTGCATATATTCAGCTTGCGCAGACCAGTCTCATACCCCACTTTCTTCGTATAGTCATATTCCAGACGCCTGATGGCGTGACCGCCCCAGAACACTACCATCGCGGGTTCGCGTGTCCGGTTCAGCGTATGGGCATTGCGCAGGATTTCGAATACCGCGTTGGTGATACCCTCCTGGCTTTCGAGGTCGGTGGTCGCACTTCCGCTGATCTCGGTATCGAAATACACCAGGTCACGGACCACTGCAGACAGCAACTCACGGATACCCCGGACCATCACGCCGTCAACAAATGCAGTTCCCGGTGCGTTGCTCAGGTCCAGCCGGATACCACGGTTGACCTGTTGTACCTCGATCTGGAAATCGGCGTAACGGGCCAGTAATGCCTCCGCGTCATCCTCTTCTGTACCACTGTTGAGCACCGCCAGCGCACAACAGCGCAATAACTCACCCAATTCTCCACGACTGGCATCGCGTAATCGCTGGACCTCGAGACGGCTCAGCGTGGTTAAAATTCCAGCCGGGTAAATCCGGGCACTAATGGGTTCAGCAGACAAGGTAACCTCCGTGATTCGATAAATGATATGCCATCGTGAAAAACGGGTTGAAGCGCTGACCGGCCGACTCGCCGGTGATGACCTGTTCCCGCTGCGGACTGACCGCCCGCATATCAAAACGCCTGTCCAAGGTTCAAGTATGGGGGCGTGAAATAGATTCCTCAACAGTTCGCGGACAAAATCCCGTGGCCCGGAGAATGATTTATTCCCGTCCAGCTTGACCGACGTCATATACGCTTCTTTCAATGCTCAGCCCGCTTGGGTAGAATACGCGCCTTAGTCGGGGTGTAGCTCAGCCTGGTAGAGCACTACGTTCGGGACGTAGGGGTCGTGAGTTCAAATCTCGCCACCCCGACCAATTGATTTAAAAAAGCCGCTTTCACTTTTTGCTGAAGCGGCTTTTTTTATGTCAGTTGGGAGGGCCAGAGTTGAATTCACCCGTGGTTCACAAAATTGTCAGGAACAATTTTGAACGTCGAGCGCAGCGAAGACGGCCCGAAGGGCGGAGGACAGGATGTCCGGAGTAAATCTCGCCACCCCGACCACTTCAAAAGCCGCTTTTACATAGTAGAAGTGGCTTTTCATTGCCAAAACGCAAAATATTTCTTGTGGCAAAACCCAGTGATTCCATTCACCATCCGGTGATGATCATTGGAAATTCAATTACACCTTCATTCAGCTACCTGCCGGCCGCCCGCCTGGCTTTGTTCGTGGGCCTGACGCTTTGTATCTGCTTCTCACTCTCAAATGTTGCCGCCGCGAACAGACAATGCGACACGTCTGGACCTGAAGACGTAATCACATCCCCCCTGCTCTCGGTACTGAGCCTGAACATGGCACACGGGCGCGGAGATGCACTCAACCAGATGTTGCAGAGGGCCAGCACGACGCGCGGCAATCTGAAAAATATCGCTGAATTCCTCAATAACAGCGGAGCAGATCTCATCGCGCTACAGGAGGCAGATGCGCCATCGCGCTGGTCGGGGAATTTTGACCATGTGGAGTTTGTTTCTGAAAACTCCCTGTACCCCTGTCAGATTCATGCCAGGCACGCGAAGAAGTATATGTATGACTTCGGTACGGCGCTGCTTTCCCGTGTGCCCTATACAAACAGTCTCCACCATACTTTCGAACCGTCACCACCCACGACCAACAAGGGTTTTGTCATGGGGGAAGTTCGTTGGAACCCGGACGGGCAGTTAACGGAACCGATCGGCGTAAACGTGATTTCCGTACACCTGGATTTTTCCCGCAAAAAGGTTCGCGAGGGACAAATTGAAGAAATACGGACCGTACTGAAGGACATGGCCGGGCCGGTCGTCATCCTGGGTGATTTCAATACCGACTGGAGCACGGATGAGTCGGTGCTTAAGACGATTGCGGAAAATGGAAACCTGAAAGTTTTTGAGCCCCATTCCACCAGGTTGGGAACATACAAGAACGGGAAAGACCGGTTGGACTGGATATTGATTTCAAGGGAACTGGAATTTGTCAGTTACAAAGTGCCGGAGATTGTCCTGTCCGATCACCAGCCGGTATTCGCAACACTGAGGCTGGTTGATAATTCGGGTAAAGACGCAGATAGTAAACAGAACGAATTGAAGTCGGATACCAGTCATGATTAAACAGGCTCGAACCATTTTATCCGGAATCGCTGGATTTCTTCTTTTAGTCCTGCTGCAGGCCGGTTGTGCAACCGCCCCCACGACACCTGCATGCCCTGCAGGCACACAAGACCTGCCGGACTGCCCGCCACTGAGCGCGGTGGCAGACCCGAAGGTTGAGCACATCTATGATTACCGGACCTGGAAATCATCCGCTGAACTTGAGCATGATCCGATCGAATTTGGCATCACTGCCGATGTCCCGATCCAGGGTGCACGCGGCAAGATACTGGGTCCGGACGACAAGGGCGCCATGAACTCCCTGGTTGCCAAGTTGTGGATGATCGAAAACGCCGAACACACAATTGACTTTGCCTACTATATCTTTACGCCTGACCTGGTCGGTTACGCGATGGTCGGCGCCATGTGCAATGCGGTAAAAAGAGGTGTTGACGTCCGTGTCATGGTCGATTCAGCAGGGTCCATGAAAGCCAGCCGGACCACACTGGCTGCCCTGAAATCCTGCGAGGACGAGGCTGGTTTTATTAAAAATGAAGACGGACAACTGACTACGCGAAAAGCGCGTGTACAAGTCATGATTTTTAACGCACTCAGCAAGATTTCTACGAGCCCGAATCGCCGCTCACACGACAAACTCCTGATCAAGGATGCAGATTTCCACGACAAGGCCCTGATGATGACGGGTGGCCGGAATATCTCTCTTGATTATTACGGTGTTGCAGCGGACGGCAGCTATGATCCCTACGGCTACCGCGATAGTGAAATCCTGTTCATGCCCGCTGAAATGGAAAACGACAGAACCATTGGCGAGGTCAGCTCCATTTATTACACATTGCTGTTTCTTTACAAGGGAAATAAACAGATACTCCCCGTCAGCAGCAGCCAGGCGCAAAGGTTGTATAGCGCTGAATTGAACAAGGCAAAAGAAAGCCTGGCAAAGATCAGGCAATTCGAGCTTCTCAGGCCTCACTTCGAAAACATGGGTAACTACATGACGGAAGGGTTTCATCCTTCCGAAGTCAGGCTGGCTTTCAACCTCAGTAACATAACCAATAAGAAAGTTACAAGGAACGCGGTTGAGAACCTGGAAAGCAACCCGAACAGCATTCTCTATTTGCTGAAGCAGATATCACAAAGCAATGATGGTACCGAGACCACGCGGATCGTGTCACCTTACCTGTTTCTCGCACGCTACGAGGACAAGGACGGCAATGTCACCGTCGATGAAGCTTCCGCCATGCGCAAGTGGCTCGATGACCACCCGCAGTCACGTATTGAAATCGTAACCAACTCGGTCCTGACCTCCGATAACTTCTCCTCGCAGTCCATTATCGACATGGATACCGCGCCGCGATTGCTGCTGGATCAGGAAACACGTGATGCATGGCGAAAACTGAAAGCCGAAGACGAAATGGGTGGAGAACTGACATCATCCGCCGCCTGGAAAGATCAAGTGAACCACCCGCGTCTGCTGATCTATGAAACCGGCAAGCTGGACTCGAGCAAGATTGGTGACGGGGGCGCACACTACGGAAAATTACACGCCAAGTTCTTCCTGGAAAATGAAATAGGATTTGTCGGTACCACCAACTTCGATTATCGCTCAAGGTTATACAACAGCGAGATGGGCTACTTTTTCAGAGGCGATGCGCTGGCAGCAGAGTTAAACGAAGCCTTTGATCACCTCGTTGGCTTGTCCTACCGTTGGGGCAGCCCGGAATGGCTGGAATTACGCAGCAGAACCACCGAGGCCAAGGGCATGAAAGGCTGGTCCACGAAACACCAGAGAAAAGTCTATAAAACCCTCAAGAAAACCGGTCTGCACTGGCTGTTCTAGGCTCTGAATAAAAGGCCCGGGTGACGAACACCTAGGCTGAAACTTCATCAACGAGGCAGTTTACCGTTGGCCGGCAGACAACTCGAATCCGCCACTCCTATTCCAGTGTCTCTGCAATTTCGTTTAAAACCGCAGGGTCCTCTATGGTCGCCGGCACCTTGAACTTCTTACCATCAGCGATCATTCGCATCGTACCCCTGAGAATTTTCCCGGATCGTGTTTTTGGCAGGCGGGATACAATATGGATGTCTCTCGGTGTGGCGATTGGCCCGACCTGCGAGCGAACCGTTTGCATCAGGATTTTTTTCAGTTCTTCTTCATCAACCCTTACACCGCTGTTCAGCACTACGAACCCCAGGGGCATTTCGCCCTTGAGTTTGTCTTCTACCCCAATCACCGCACATTCAGCCACGTTATAGTTGGTGATCAGGGCTTCCTCCAGTGCGCCGGTGGACAAGCGGTGGCCGGCCACGTTAATCACGTCATCAATGCGGCTCATCACCCACAGGTAGCCTTGCTCATCCATGACCCCGGCATCTCCGGTCAGGTAGTAACCCTCGAAGCGTGAAAGGTAGGCATCGTAAAATCGTTGCTGGTTGCCCCACAGCGTTGGCAGGTTGCCGGGGGGCAGCGGCAGCTTGACCATGATATTGCCGGATTCGCCGCGGGGCACTTCCCTGCCCTCGTCGTCGAGTATGCGGATGTCGTAACCGGGCACCGCCACCGTGGGTGAACCGGCCTTCACTTCCATCTGCTCAATACCCATCGGGTTGGCCGCCATGGGCCAGCCGCTTTCCGTCTGCCACCAATGGTCAATGACCGGGACACCCAACTGATCCTCGGCCCAGTGCAAGGTATCGGGGTCGCAGCGTTCGCCAGCCAGGAACAGGGTTTCCAGGCTGCTGATATCGTGGTTTTTCAGTAAATCTGCCTGCGGGTCTTCGCGGCGGATTGCACGGAAAGCCGTTGGCGCCGTGAACAGGCATTTGACCTTGTGTTGTTCAATAACCCGCCAGAACGCACTGGCATCGGGTGTTCCTACCGGCTTGCCTTCGAAAGAATGGTGGTACAGCCGTACAACAGGGGAGCGTAGACGATATAGGAGTGCCCGACGACCCAGCCGATATCCGATGCCGCCCAGTACACATCACCGGGCTGCACATTGTAGATATGTTTCATGCTCCATTTAAGTGCCACGGCGTGTCCGCCATTGGGTCTGACCACACCTTTGGGTTCACCGGTGGTGCCGGAGGTATAGAGGATATACAGGGGATCAGTCGCGCCAACCGGCACGCATTCCACCGCTTCGGCCCCGGCAACAGCCTCTTCCCAAAGCACTGCCGATGGATGCATTTCTTCAATGGGCAACTGTGGCCTGGAAACCAGGATACGTGTCAGGTCATCAACACCGGCCAGTCTCAAGGCCTGGTCCAATAAAGGCAAGTATGGAATGACCTTCTTACCCTCGATACCGCAACTGGCGCTGATTACCAGCTTCGGCCCTGCATCCGTAACCCGTGTTGCCAGTTCCTTTGCGGCAAAACCGCCAAACACCACCGAGTGGATAGCGCCGATCCGGGCACAGGCGAGCATAGCGATGACCGCCTCGGGGATCATTGGCATATAGACGATGACCCGGTCGCCTTTTTCCACACCATACTTTTGCAACACGCCCGCAAATACTGCCACCTCGTCGCGAAGTTCGGCATAGCTGTAGGTGCGGGAGTGACCGGTAACAGGACTTTCGTAAATCAGTGCCGCCTGACCGGCCCTGCCGCCTTCACAATGCCTGTCCAATGCGTTGTAGCAGGTATTGAGCTCACCCCCCGTGAACCACTGGTAGAAAGGTACATCCGAATCATCGAGTATCTTTTCCCAGGGTTTTGTCCAGACCAGGTCTGCGGCAGCATCGGCCCAGAATTCCTGTGGATTTTCCAACGAGTGGCGATAAAGCGTGCGGTAGTCCATGTTCAGCAGGTCCATGTTGTTTTTGCGATCCGTTTGTTCTGGCCATTCTAGGACCAAATCCCAACCTGAAGACATTCGACTTTAGTGAGGGGTTTGCCTCGCCTGTTGACAGGCCCTAATAATATTTCAAATGGGGTTTGAGCCTGAGAGAACCCGAGGTATCCATATTCTCTGCGATTGCAAGCAGTAACTCTGCCGTGGCACAGGCATCGATCAGGGCATTGTGAGCCGTGTAAACCGGCAAATTGTAGTCTGAACGAAGCTTGTTCAACTGCAGATCGCCATGATGGACCGGCAGTTCCCGGCGTTTGCGCACGGTCAACTCCAGGCACATGGTATCCAGCACCATGAATGGCAGCGCAACGCCCGCCCACACCGTACAGGCCTCCTGCAGGAAAGCCACATCGAGATCGGCGTGGTGAAACAACCACACGCGCCCCCTGGCAGCCTCAAACAGGGCCGCCAGTCCTGCTTCAAGCGGAATACCTTCTGCCACGTCGTTGTCGGTCAATTCATGGATTGCTGCGCTATGCCCTACGGACTGTCCGGCGTTGATCAAAAGGTGACGGTTGGATGCCAGGCTTATCCGGCCCTGGTCCAGTTGCGTCCAGCCGATGGCAATGATCTGGTTTTGCGTGGCATCAAGACCCGTCATTTCCAGGTCTACCGCGATCAGTGGCGTGTTGGAAAGCCTGTCCACACCAAGTCCGGAGGATTCCTTGATATAGGTCGCCATGTTTGGATGCCGGCACTGCCCTGCAGCGGCATGGCACCGTCTACGGTAACGCCAGCGGGGAAACATCAGAGTACCTGGTACCTGTGGGCCATGGCATCCTGGGCTTCCCCCACCAGCATGAAGGCAGCTTTGAGGTTACGCCTGAGCAACGGGGAAATATCTTCAATCGGCACAAAATTGCTCGGCTTTTCTCCCGCCATCATCTGCGCCGACTGGTGGTTCAGGCGTATCCGGTTGATCAGCCGCAAGGCGTCACGCAGACTGCTGGCATCGTTCTCGTTCATGGCGCCACAGGCAACAGCCAGTTCAATACGCCGGTAAGTGTTGGCCTCCTTGATCCCCGCCTCCAGCGCACGAATTCTGACCAGTCCCGTGATGGGCACGATGCCGCGGTGTTTCAGGTTCAAGCCCTCGCTGTGTGAGCCGTCATCCTCCTGCACGAAGCGGCGAAAAAATCCCAAAGGCGGTTTATGGCTCAGGACATTGGCCGCCATGAACCTCCTGAAGATCCGGTTATCCTTGGCCCGGTCACTGGCATGGGTTTGCAACGCATCCACCAGTTCACAGGCACCATGCACGCAGCGAATATCAAAAAATATGCTGCAGTACATCACCGACTTCGGTGTTGGTTCATCTATCCAACGATCGAAATGCAGTTTCCACCTGTCAAGCGAGACACGCCATTTGACGTTCAGCGCCATGACCTCACCCGGGCAATAAACATAACCAAGCTTGTCAAGGCCATCGCATACAAATTGCGAGAGTTTCTCAAAATAGGTGATTTCATCCCCTACTGCATCACGTTCCAGGACGATGCCGTTGTCCTGGTCCGTTCTCGCTGTCTGCGCCTCACGGGCCTGCGAGCCAAAAACAATCCAGGCGTATGGAATTGGCGGAGGACCAAGGTTCTGCTCCGCGATCTGGATCAGCCTGATGGTATAGGCGTCTGTCACGAGCGTAACCATTCGCCCGATTTGCTCGATGTCCCGTCCGAGGCTGACCATACGTTCGAAAAGGAAGGGTAAACGGTGGTTCAGCTCGAGTAACTCCTTGATCGTATTCTTCCTGTAAATGTCCCGGACGATACGCAAGGGGTGCTCTGACTGCGCGCGCAAAATGTCACCCGCAGTTACCAGTCCCAGTGGCTGACCGTCATCCATCACCGGCAGATGGTGATAGTTCTGGCGCATCATCAACAACAGGGCCGCGTCGACATCGGCATCAGCCGCGACGCTCTTGGGATTGGCTGTCATGACCTCAACGATCGCCGTGTCCGGATGCAGCCCCACTGCCAGCACCCTTTGGCGTAAGTCCTTGTCCGTAACGATCCCGCACAGCCTGTTGTCGCACATCACCAACACGCTGGAGACCCGCTCAGCGCTCATGCGCCGGGCAACTTCCCGGATACTCATGCGGCCTTCAACCATCACTGGCTTACGCTTCAGGAGGTCCCGAACCTGGGTGACGCTGTGTTTTACCTGGGTTGCCGCACTCAAACGTGTCTTGAGGTGGGAGCTGAAGTACTCTCCGATTAGCTTATTCTCCTCACGCAGCGCTTTGAAATCCTCCTCACCCATCAACCACAGCAGACAGTCCTCTTCCGCTTCGGCGATGTAATCCTTCATTTCTCCATGGAAATAGATATCGTGCCCGAATAACTCGCCCTCGGAACGCTTGTCCAGGAATTTATGTGATTCATCAACCAGCCTTACCGCCCCCTTGCGGATAATGGCCAGCCCCGGTGCTGGTTGGGACTGAAATATGGTTTTACCCTGCGGGTAATACGCCACCTCCAGCGTGCGGGCCAGCTTTTGCAGATCCTCGGCATCGAGTGAATTAAAGGGTTGCACGGTGTGCAGGAATTCCGCAATGAAACTTATGTCGTGGTAATTGCTCGGCATGGTTAAAGTGTAGTTCCAATGTGACTACAAAAAAAAGGGCCAGCACGAGTGCTGACCCTTTTCAATATCACAGCTTAAAATCAATGATCTCTTTGTGCTTTAGCCGCACCCATAGGAACACGGATACTTTCCACGAGATGCTGGATATGCTCCGGTGGTGGAGGCGTAAGCTTGGAAACAACATATGCGGAAGCAAAATTCAGCATTGCGCCTACTGCACCAAAGGCCTCTGGCGATATACCCATGAACCAGTTATCCGGCGTATTGGCGGCCATCTCTGTTCCGGGAATAAAGAACCAACCCTTGAACCAGAAGATATAAAGCAACGTGGAGAACAGACCCACCAACATACCGACGATGGCGCCTTTATCATCCATATTCTTGTTAAAGATACCCATCATCAGGGCGGGGAATATCGAGGATGCCGCCAGGCCAAAGGCCAGCGCCACCACCTGTGCCGCAAAGCCGGGTGGATTCATACCCAGGTAGCCTGCCACGACGATGGCGCCCGCCATGGCGATACGACTTGCAAGCAGTTCTTTCTTCTCCGAGATATTGGGCGATATCATGCCCTTGATAACATCGTGGGAGACTGCCGTTGATATCGCCAGTAACAGGCCGGCTGCCGTCGACAGCGCTGCGGCCAGGCCGCCTGCTGCTACCAGGGCGATAACCCAGTTGGGCAACCCGGCAATTTCCGGGTTGGCCAGAACCATGATATCGCGGTCAACCTTGACCATCTCGTTGCCTTGCCAACCAAAGCTCGCGGCTTTCGCGGCAAACTCTTCGTTCTTGTCGTTGTAATACTGAACACGGCCATCACCATTCTTGTCTTCAAACTGCAACAGACCGGTGATTTCCCAGTTCCTGAACCAGGCTGGCCTGTCCGCGTACACCATGTTGCCGTCAGCTGCACCGATCGGACCGGACTGGATGGTTTCCATCAGGTTCAAACGGGCCATCGCACCAACTGCGGGTGCCGTGGTATACAGGATTGCGATAAACACCAGCGCCCAACCGGCTGAAGTACGTGCATCAGCTACCTTGGGTACCGTGAAGAAACGCATGATAACGTGCGGCAGACCCGCTGTACCGATCATCAGTGACAAGGTCAGCAAGACCATGTTTAACGTCGACCACTTCTGGGCCGTGAAGGCCGCAAAACCGAGATCCGTCACGATCATGTCAAGCTTATCAAGCAATGCGACACCTGAACCATCAGCCATACTGCTACCCAGACCCAACTGTGGAATCGGGTTGCCCGTCAGGTTCAGGGCGATAAAGATTGCCGGTACGGTGTAAGCAAATATCAGTACACAATACTGCGCGATCTGGGTATAGGTAATACCTTTCATGCCACCCATTACGGCGTATATGAATACGATGGCCATACCCACGGCAACACCGGTATGGAAATCAACTTCCAGGAAACGCCCGAAAGCGACGCCCACGCCCTTCATCTGACCGATCACATAGGTGATGGAAGCCACGATGAGGCAAAGCACCGCCACCATGCGCGCAGCCTTTGAATAATATCGTTCGCCGATAAATTCGGACACGGTAAATTTACCGAACTTACGCAGGTATGGAGCCAGCAACAAGGCCAGCAAAACATAACCACCTGTCCAGCCCATCAGGTATACCGATGCGTCATAGCCCAGGAAGGCAATCAGGCCAGCCATGGAAATAAACGATGCGGCCGACATCCAGTCAGCGGCCGTAGCCATGCCATTGGCAATCGGGTGCACACCCGTACCCGCTACATAGAATTCCTTGGTGGTTCCCGCCCGGGCCCAGATAGCGATGCCAATGTAAAGCGCAAAAGTGGCGCCGACGACTAAAAAAGTAAGTGTTTTGAGGTCCATTATTTTTCTCCCTTAGTCTTCATGCACGTTGAATTTCTTGTCGATTTTTCCAATGCGATTCGCGTAGAAAAAAATCAGGACCACGAAGATGTACATTGAACCCTGTTGGGCAAACCAGAAGCCCAGCTTGTAGCCACCGATACTGATGGCGTTGAGCTGGTCAACCAGGATGATCCCAAAAAGGTATGACACGACGAACCAGATGCCGAGGCAGAATGCCACCAGCTTCAGGTTTGCCTTCCAATAAGCTTGTCTCTGTGTTTGTTCACTCATGGGGTAGCCTCTCCTTGATGGTAAATTCCCGATCGCTATGGTACGTTGAGATCGCAAGCATAACGCCCCTACTTTAGTCGTAGAGAGCACCCAAACTGTTGATCGTTCGTTGAATAAACAAATAAGAAACCACGCCACATATGCTTAACCCCTGGACGTTGACCCTCATCGTACTTGCTTACATGGGGCTGCTGTTCGCCATCGCGTGGCTCGGTGACAAGCAGCGGATCGGGCAGGACCGGGGTAAATTCAAGGCTGTCATTTACTCGTTATCGCTGGCGGTTTATTGCACTTCGTGGACGTTCTATGGGGCAGTAGGCAGTGCCGCCACTAGCGGCTGGGGATTCCTGTCCATCTACCTTGGACCGGTACTGGTGATGTTGTTTGGCTTTGACATGTTGCGGCGTATTGCCATTACCAGCAGGGATCAACGCATTACATCCATCGCCGATTTCATCGCCTTCCGTTACGGCCGCAGCCACACGATCGCGGTACTGGTCACCTGCGCAGCCATCGTTGGGTTGGTGCCCTATATCGCCTTGCAACTCAAGGGCATTACAACCGGCATCGACGTGATCGGCAAAGCTACCGGAACGAGCTCGGAATTGCCCGAAATGTTGCCCTTGTACCTGGCGCTGGCGCTGGCCGGATTCGCGATGATGTTCGGCACCCGCAACATGGATGCCTCCGAACATCACCGTGGCTTGATGTGGGCCATCGCCTTTGAATCCGTGATCAAGTTACTGGCTTTTGTCGCCATCGGCCTGTTCGCGATTTTCGGTGTCTTCAGCGGCCTGGACAGTGTCGCGCAGACCATGCGTGAGCAGAGCCAATACCAACAGCTTTTTACACCCTGGAAACTACCGGAAGGATTCGGAATCCAGGTGGTCCTGGCAATGGTGGCGATCCTGTGCCTGCCAAGGCAGTTCCACGTGGCAATCGTCGAATTCCGGGATACCACTGATTTGCGTTTTGCACGCTGGATCTTCCCTTTCTACCTGTTAATTTTCGCGGCACTGGTGGTGCCGATCGCGCTGGCGGGACTGACACAGTTCTCCGGGCAGGGTGTCAACCCGGACACCTACGTGTTAGCACTGCCCTTGGCTTTCGACCGCCCCGTGTTGACCGTGCTGGCTTTCCTGGGCGGTTTTTCTGCGGCCACCGGCATGGTCATCGTATCCACGGTTGCGCTGGCGATCATGGTCAGCAATGACATCGTCATGCCGTTGATTTTGCGTAGCGGCTTGACCCAGAACCGGGGCAAACATGACCTGTCGCAGACATTGTTGCGCGTACGCCGGGTTTCTATCCTGTTGCTCGCACTGGCTGCTTTTGCCTACTACCGCGCCATTGAATCCGGTGTTCCACTTGCCTCGATTGGCTTCCTGTCATTTTCGGCGGCGGCCCAATTTGCGCCAGCAATGCTGATTGGCATCTACTGGCAGAAGGCGAGCCGGATGGGGGCCATTTGGGGGCTTTCACTGGGTGTCTCGGCCTGGTTCATATGGTTGCTCCTGCCCTCGTTTTCCGCAATTGGCTGGCTGGAAGGCTTGATCGCAGCCATACCTTCGGTGAGTTTCAACCAGGGCGCGATGTATTCGCTGTTGCTGAACACCTCGGCCGTCGTCCTGGTATCCCTGCTGGTGCCTGACAAGGAATCGAGCTCTGCCACCGGTGAGACCGCGGTAGATCACAGTGGGCTGATTACACTGGAAGAGTTGGAAGAAATTATCGGACGCTTCCTGGGCGTTGAGGAGACGCGCAAGGCTCTGACCACGCACCTCGGTCTGACCACGCTGCGGCGTGGTGCGCTTGCCACACCAAAGACAATCCAGTTTGGTGAACGTCTGCTGGCCGGCTCCATTGGCTCTGCCTCGGCAAGAACAGTTCTGAGTACCGCCTTGCATCACCAGGGCCTTGGCCCGAAAGCGGTCATGGAGTTGCTTGACCGAACCTCGCAGGCTGTCCAGTTCAACCGTGAGCTGCTGGAATCCACCTTGGATAACATCTCCCAGGGCGTGAGCGTGGTCGACGAAAACCTGCGCCTGGTGGGCTGGAACCGGCGGTTCGTGGAGATCATGAATTTCCCGGAGGGCGAACTGCACATCGGTAAACCGGTCGAGGACCTGATTTACCTGAACGCGCGCCGGGGATTGATCGCAGAGGAACAAAGCGAGATCGACAAACGTCTCGAGCACTTGCGTAACGGACAACCGTACCGCTTTGAGCGGCCCTGGATGGGTGACAAGGTACTCGAGATACGCGGCAACCCGATGCCGGGCGGAGGCTATGTCACGACATTTACCGATATCACGCACTTCAAGAACATCGAACGCAGACTTGAACTGGCCAAGCAAACGCTGGAACAACGCGTGCAGCTGCGCACTTCGGAACTCAGTGAGGCCAACCGGAATCTCGAGGAAGCACGACAGGCTGCCGAGGAAGCCAACCTGAGCAAAACCCGCTTCCTGGCCGCCGCCAGTCACGATCTGCTGCAACCGATGAATGCAGCCAGCCTGTTTGTTTCAATCCTGCGCCAGCAGCAGGAGGGATCTGACGATGAGCAGGCCCGGTTGGTAAAACGAATCGACCGCAGCCTGCGGGCTTCAGAGCAGTTACTGAGCGCATTGCTCGATATATCCAAGCTGGATTCCGGCATGTATGAGCCGGAACGCGAAGCCATACATGTACCTGAGCTTTTCGAGCAGTTGCGCAGAAGGTTCCGGGCCCTGGCCGATAACCGGAACCTCAAGCTGCGTGTGCACGCTACCGACCACTGGGTCTACAGCGACCGCAACCTGCTGTACCGGATTTTGCAGAACTTTCTTGCCAACGCCATCCATTACACTGAAACCGGTGGTGTCCTGCTTGGCTGCCGTTTAAGGGGTGACCAGCTGCGAATCAGCGTCTGGGACACCGGTGTTGGTATCGACGACAGCGAGGTTAAAGCCATTTTCCAGGAATTTCACCGCCTGGACTATGCCCGGCGCCTGGATGAAAAAGGCCTGGGGCTCGGCCTCGCTATTTGTGACCGGATCGCAAGGATGCTGGATCATGAAATTGATGTCAGCTCAAAAACCGGACACGGTAGTTGTTTTTCAGTGATCGTGCCGCTGGCCCACCAGGCAGACCTGCAGAAAACCCCGGCACCCGCCGTCGTGCATGTTGATGGATCCGGGTTCAAAGACCTGGTCGTGTTATGCGTGGACAACGAACCCGACATCCTCGAAGCCATGAACCTGTTGCTGGACCGCTGGGGCTGCCAAAGTGTCATGCTGGCAGAGAACCAGGCCCAGGCCGCACAGCAGGTGCTGATGCACGGAACACCGGATTTTGTACTGGTTGACTATCACCTGTCCGACCAAAGCGATGGACTGCATGTAATGCAACACATCGATAGCATCCTTGGAACCCGCTTGCCAGCCATCGTCATCACGGCTGACCGTTCCGGTGAACTGGAAGAAGCGGTTAAAGCCAGGGGTTATGGACTGTTACGCAAACCCATCAGGCCTGCAGCTTTGCGTGCCTTGATGACCAATATGCTGAAAACACACTAGTACGACATCAGCCCATGCCACATCGGCAGGTGACCACGCCCGAAGTCTGTCCGGGTGATTATGCTCCGGGCAGTGACACATCCAGTTTGCTGGCTGCCAGTACGGCCTGCGTGCGGTTGCTGACCCCGAGTTTGTTCATGATCGCGGTGACATGTGCTTTGACAGTGGCTTCTGAAATACCCATTTCATAGGCAATCTGCTTATTTAGTAACCCCTGGGTCACCATCATCAGCACCTTGAATTGCTGTGGCGTAAGCTGGGCCATGCGCTCGGCCATGACCAGCTCCGAAACATTATTTCCCGGGAGATTGGCCTGTATCGATTCCGGAGCCCAGATTTCCCCCATCAGGATGTCGTTGATCGCACTTGTGATGACCTGGATACTCGAGGACTTGGGGATAAAGCCCGCTGCACCGTGCTCCAGGGCCCGTTGGATTACAAGCGGGTCTTCGTTAGCTGAAATAATCACGACCGGAATGCTGGGATAACGTTTGCACAGGTAAACCAGGCCAGCAAAACCACTTACACCGGGCATATGTAAATCCAGCAATACCAGGTCGACCTCCTGGTTTTCTTCTACCAGTTTTTGCAAAGTCTCGAATGAACTGGCTTCCAGGAACGTGGTTTCGCCCTGGCTGGCCTGCAGGGCTTCCTTGATGGCGGTCCGGAACAACGGATGATCATCGGCAACAATCACCGTTTCAGCCTGTAATGCGATCAGTCGATTTGTCATCAGCGGTCTATTCTTCCCCCCGGAAGTCATCAGAATACCCGACTAGGGCTGCTTCTGATACAGCCACGTAGCGGGCAGTCTGTTCCATGTTGTTTAAGCTGGTCATGGACGGGTTTTGATTCTCTCACCCGGGTACCACCAGCACCCATTAGACCATGGTCGAAATTGCGGTCCCGGGCAGTTATCATGGAGCGCTTGAAACACGACCTGTGTTGATCATTAGACCAAAGACTAATACACCGACGCTCTGAACTTACGCATGATTCGCATGCGTACATTTTATTAAAGGAGAGACTAACATGGCCCGAAAAACACCAAGGAAACTCCTTCTAAGCCTGTCTATAGCGACTGTTTTAGGCTGTAGCTGGTCTGGAAGTATCTTTGCGGACGGGGACGACGTTGCTGCGCTCGAAGCGCGGATTGCAGAACTTGAAAAACTGGTTCACCAGTTGATGCAAACCCAGTCAGCACCGCCTGTTGTTGCCTCAGCAGACGTTGAGGCGAAGGCAGAAGCAGCAGCCGAAGCCAAGGTTGTGGCCATGCTGGATGAACACGAACAAGCCACGGCCGAGAAAGTCCATAAACACAGTTATGCATTTGGTGGATTCATCAAGACCGATGTTATCTACAGCGACTATGACAGTGGTTCCTCCTCCGGTGCCGGCAGGGATTTCTATATTCCCGGCACAATCCCTGTGGGTGATGGTCCGGGCGAAAGCTACCTTGATTTCCATGCCAAGGAATCACGGATCAACTTCAAATCCACCCATAACCTGGATAACGGCGCCAAGATTGGAACGTTCCTCGAAATGGACTTCATGTTGTCCGGCCAGGGTGATGAACGGGTTTCCAATTCATTCGCCCCGCGTATCCGGCATGCATTTGTGACCTATAACAAATGGCTGGTTGGTCAGACCTGGATGACCTTCTTCAATGTTGGCGCTTTGCCTGAGAACCTCGACTTTGTTGGCCCGGCGGAATCAACCATCTTCGGACGCCAGCCGATGATCCGGTACACCAATGGCCCGTGGCAGTTCGCGGTAGAGAATCCGGAAACGACCGTCACGCCCTATTCGGAGTGGAAAGGCGGACCCGGCCGTGTTGTGACGGATGACACCCAGATGCCCGATCTCGTGTTGCGCTATAACATGAAAGGCGATTGGGGATCTTTCACCGCCGCAGGTATGGTCCGGCAATTGAGTTATGACGGTACCTACACATACTCTGATCCTGACATTGAAGACGCAACCAAAAGCGTGGCCATTGATGACGACACAAACGGTTGGGGCATCAGCCTGTCCGGTAAATTTGTATTTGGCAACAAGGACGACTTCCGCTGGATGGTCAGCACCGGCAGTGGCATGGGCCGCTACATGGGTTTGAACACTGCCAACGGTGCGGTGCTTGATATGCACGGTAATTTGCATGCCATCGATTCAACCGGTGTCTTTGGCTCCTACCGCCACCTGTGGAATGACAAGTGGCGCAGCAACCTGACCCTTGGCTACCTGACGGTGGACAACGATACCGACCTGACCGGTATGGGTGTTACAAAGAATGCGTCCAGCCTTCATGTGAACATGATCTACAGCCCGCAACCCAAACTCGACTTTGGCTTGGAACTCCTGTTGGCCGATCGTGAAATCGAAAGCGGTGCTGACGGTGACATGACACGTGTCCAGTTCTCGGCCAAGTACGCTGTACTAGGGTCACTCACTGATCAGTAGCTGTTGGATTTACGGGCCCTGCGGGGCCCGTTTTTTTTACCCGGATTGCAGGTCAATGTTGATGGTGTACGGCGTGGCCACGGTGTATCAGGCTGTGCACGATCATGCCGATGATCACCGCCTGGATCATGGCCATGCACCTGGTCACCCTCCAGACCCAGGAAGAATCCCGATAACAGGTAGCCAGCCACCGTCACCATTGCAACAAAGCCAAGCACGGCGAAAGCCAAGCGTTTCCCGTAAGCGGGCTGAATCATCATCCACAACATCATACCCACACCGAAGCGGTGCAATACGATGGCCAGCGGCAGGTTGCTGTGCGTGGCGCCATTCATGGCCGTCAGCGCAGCGCCATCCAGCATGGCGTGCAGCGCGAGGCCCACCAGGGCAAGCATAAGGCTCACCAGGTGAAAAGTGTGCGCGGCCTTCTTGACCAGGTGCTCGAGCACACCCGGCAGCAGGTAGCCGCTGAGCATCATCACGACAGACCAGATTCCGAGTTCAGCCCAGGACTCCGGGATCAGCAGGAATACCATCAGGACAACCAGCACGGCGATGATCAGGGAATCAAACGCCTTGGCGATAAAACCGCCCCGCCGCAGCCACTGGTAGAGTAGCGGGCCGATGAACAGCACGATAATGGAAAGTAGTAACACTATGGATTCCAACGGATCTGGAAAGCGGCCACCTTAACGGACATGGCCCGAAATTTCACCTGTTGATTACCCCGGCCATTAACGCGGCACTGCCGTCAAGGGCCGTGAGTTGTTAAACTAGCCGCCGTATCGTGCTGCAAAAATCCGGCTACAATACCTAAGTTATTGATTTATCTGTATGGAAACGGTCCAAATTCAGAAAATTATCAGTGAGCAGTTTGCCGACCCGGCATCGGTAGCGGATTTGCGCGAGTTGCTGACCGCGGTCGCCGAGCGCCAGGGCGCGCAACCGGACGGACTCGAACTGGCCCGTGGCGCCAGCTTCGTGTGCAACTACATCGAACAGGTTCCCTACCTGCTGACCGTCGCCTGGACTTCCGCCAGGAACGTGGGCCTCGAAGAAGAGGTGGTCAGCATCCTGAAAATGGTCGAGTCCTACTGGATCGAGGATGATGACGTCATACCGGATACCCTGGGCATCATCGGCCTGCTGGACGACGCCTACTGCTCCCTGTCATCGCTGCAGGCCGTGTCCGACCTGTACCGCATGCAGTCCGGAAAGTACCTGTTCCCCGACGACCTGACGGCCGCCAACAGGATCATGCGCAAAATCATCGGTGAACCCTACTCCACCGAACTGGACGGAATTACCGCGAAAGCCATCACCGATGCCGACGTCAGGGAATCCGTCAAGGCCCTGGCCAGCCCCGAGAAACAGCGTTTGCTGGAGAGCCAGGCCACCATCTGGAACCACGGCCCGGTCAGCGAACTCCCAGTCAGCCAGCTTAGCGGGCTTGGTTTGGTCGAAGTCTAGAGTCCCGAGACCAGCATGGCATAACCTTAGCTGCAGGCCTAAGTACAATCGCAATTACCCTTCCTTCATAACAGCCCGGTGGTTTGCCGGTGTTGGCAACCTCTGAGCACCGAATCCTGAGAGTCGTTTATCTCCATGGATGGAGTGTAGATCGCAAGGAGCACAGGTATGTGCGATGCGACCCTAGCTTCAATCCATCGCCCGGCACCTCACCGGCATGGACTCCTCACCCCGCAGCTCTGCGAGCTACCCTCTCCTTCGAGCCGTCTCAACAGGGCCGGCCTCACAGGACATCCTGTCCTGGTCGGCCTGAAATGTGAATCCCGCACATTTCTCCCCTACCGACTCTCAGGGTTCGGTGCGGTGCTTAATGTCGCCCACACCGACAATCCACCGGGCATAATGAAGGAGCCAGCCGCAGGCCATGAGAACAATTGCTACCAGCGGGGATACAGGTACTCCAACCTGAGACCTTACACAACAGGGATGTTGTGGATGAGCCTACAGGGCAGGAATTGTTCCCGACAATTCCCTGCATTTCCTCCATCCCTGGAGGTCAGATGTATCCACGGCGTGTCTCAGGTGGATATACCTGTGTCGCCGCCTAGGTCCATCCATAGTTCAAATCTCGGCCAGTAGCTGCTGCCATCATCAGGAGTAATTACCCAATCCGGGTGTCAATTTCCATGGTTACAGCGCGGCAAACGCCTCCCGTGTCAGGTTCAGCGGCTCACCATCCGTGACCACGATATCGTCCTCGATACGGATGCCGCCATAAGGCGCCAGGGCTTCAACACGGTCCCAGTTGATGGCGCTTGCGTCACCGGTCTCACGCCATTTGCGTAACAGGGGTTCGATGAAATATAAACCCGGCTCGATGGTCAGCACGTTGCCGGCCTCCAGCTTACGGGTCAGGCGCAGGAAGGGATGCCCTTCCGGACGCGGGATCATCGTACCGTCCGCATCGGCGATCAGGCCGGCCACATCGTGGGTCTGCAGACCGAGGAAATGGCCAAGGCCGTGCGGGTAGAACACTGCGCTAAGGCCGCTGGCAACGGCGTCCTCGGCCGATGGCCGGATAATGTCGAAGTCCTTCAAAATCCCGGCGATCTGCAGATGGGTATGCAAGTGCAGTTCACGGTAATCCAGACCTGCAACCACCGCCGTGCAAAGTAGTTTTTGCATCGCGTCCATGACCTTGATCATGTCCGCGAAATCACCATCCTGCGCCGCGTAGCTACGCGTAATATCCGAAGCGTAGCCGTGGGCCGTCGCACCGGCATCGAGCAGGAATGAACGGACCTCGGCCGGCACCTTTTGATCGCGCGCCTGGTAATGCAGGACCGAGCTGTGTTCATTCAATGCGACGATATTGCCAAACGGAAGCTCCGCATCGACCAGGCCGATCGACATGCAATAACGCTGGTGGATCTCGTATTCGCTCAATCCTTCACGAAAGCCCTGCGCCGCCGCCGTGTGTGCGATGGCGCCCAACCGTGCGGCCTCGGCAATACAGGCGATCTCGTAAGGCGTCTTGCGGGTACGCTCTAGGTGTATACGGTTGACCAGGCGTTGCGGGTTCAGTTGGGCAGCGCCCACGCGCTCCGCCAGGCAGGGCGCATCGCCGATATAAGCCGTCCGTTCATTGATACCGGCCTGCACCCAGGCATCAGGATCATTGGCCATCACGACATCAAACTGATCTGCCCACCATGAATCGGGATCCGAAGGCGGTAAATACCAGTAATCATCCGGCTGGTAATAGAACAGCTTTGGCTTCTGACCCGGACGTACCAGCAAAGCGCTGTCGTGGTGACGCAGCAGAGGCGCCCACCACAGCAAATGCGGGTTGCAACGGAACGGGTATTCATAATCATCCAGGAAACTGGCCAGCGTGCTGCCGGCATGGATCAATGCTGCATCATAACCCTCTGCTTCCAGCGCCACTTCCCAGCGTCCCTGGATTTCTGCGACATGGGCTGCATAGCCCTCTGTGATGGTTCTACGTTCGCCCATAGCAATTGCCTCTTTGTTTACCAAACTTGTTAGACTGTTATCCGCCGAAACACATTCCAGAACGAAAACATGACTCAGACCAAACCGCTTCAGCTATACAACACGCTCAAACGTGAAAAACAGGTATTTATACCACAGGACCCGAACCGCGTAACCCTGTATGCCTGCGGGCCCACAGTATACAACTATGCACATATCGGAAATGCCCGCCCGGCGGTCATTTTTGACCTGCTGTTCAAGATTTTGTCGAATCTTTACCCCGAGGTCGTTTACGCCCGAAACATCACCGATGTGGATGACAAGATCAACGCCGCTGCCGCTGAAGAAGGGGTGCCGATCGAAGTCGTATCGCAGCGTTACAGTGATGCCTACCACGATGACATGGCAGCCCTGGGTGTCGGACGGCCAAGCGTCGAGCCAAGGGCAACCGGGCATATCCCGCAGATGATCGACATGATCGCCCGCCTGGTGGAGGCCGGGCACGCCTACGAAGCAGAGGGGCACGTACTGTTTTCAGTCGAGTCGTTTGACGACTACGGCTCGCTGTCAGGCCGGGATATTAATGAAATGATCGCCGGTGCACGGGTTGAAGTTGCCGACTTCAAACGCCACCCGGCCGACTTTGTACTGTGGAAACCCTCCGAAGATCCCCTGCCCGGCTGGGATAGCCCCTGGGGCTGGGGCCGTCCGGGCTGGCACCTCGAATGCTCGGTAATGTCGGAAGCGCACCTCGGAGACACCATCGACATCCACGGCGGTGGTCAGGACCTGGTCTTTCCTCACCACGAGAACGAAATCGCACAAAGCGTCTGCGCCCATGGCGGGCAGACCTTTGCACGCTACTGGATGCATAACGGTTTTGTCACCGTTAACAAGCGCAAAATGTCAAAGTCACTGGGCAATACGCTGGTGGTGCACGAATTGCTCAAGCAGTTCAAAGGGGAAGTCCTGCGTTACCTGCTGCTGAGCGCACACTATCGCCAGCCACTTGACTGGTCGGACGAGACACTGACACGGGTACAGCGCACCGTTGACCGGATCTACGGTGTTTTACGTGACGCTGATGCGAATTTTGGTCCTTTCCAGGCCGCCGGGCAGCCATCAGATAAATTCATGTCGACCTTGTTGGATGACCTGAATACACCGGATGCCCTGGCGGAACTCAATAGCGAGGCGCGCCGCCTGGCCAATGCCGGCAGCAAGGAAGAAGCACAGCTTGCCGCTGGTGAACTGCTCGCAGCAGGGTCGCTCATCGGCCTGTTTCAACAGAATCCGCAGGAATGGCTGGCCGGGGACACCGAGGGTCTGGATGACGCATTGATCGACCAGTTAATTGCTGAACGTAACACTGCGCGCGAGGAAAAGAACTTTGCCCGGGCCGATGAAATCAGGGACCAGCTGCAGGGCATGGGCATCACGCTGGAAGACGTTGCCGGTGGCACACGCTGGCGCCGTAGCGATTAATAAAAACTGCAGTGACCTGGTAAGCCTTGAGAGGCCCTAAAATGCACGACCCACAACAAGCGCAACAGCAGATCATCAGCGATTTCAGCCTGTTCGATAACTGGCTGGACCGCTACCAGTACCTGATCGACCTGGGCAAGGCCTTGGCACCGATGGCCGAGGCAGAAAAAACCGATGACATATTGCTGCACGGCTGCCAGTCACGGGTCTGGCTGATCATCGAAGGCAGCGCCGATGAATTAATCATACGGGCCAGCAGCGACGCGGCCATCGTTTCCGGCCTGATCGCCCTGCTTATCCGTGTCTACTCGGGGGCCTCGGCACAGCAAATCGTCAATACGCAGCCCGACTTTATCGAAGCGCTGGGTTTACAACAGCACCTGTCGGCGACACGCGCCAATGGCCTGCACGCCATGTTGCAGGCTATCTATTCAACCGCAAAAAGTTATCTTGCTTGAGACCTGATAAGCCTGGGTTGCCAGGCAAGCGCCCTATCTTTTTTCAGAACACGTCGTGAACCCATCCCTGGGGACTCCTACAAAACCTCCCTGTTTTGTAGGGTTCTGAGAAAAAGCAGGGCACTCCCCTGGCTGAAAACCGCGTCCAGCCCGATGTTTCGGCGTAAAAATGAAAAGGTAAGTTGATAACGAGGATACAGGTATTCCAAGCTGAGACCTTACACAACAGGGATGTTGTGTAAGAGACTACAGGGATGTATATACGGCGTGTCTCAGGTGGATATACCTGTGTCCGCGTCTGTACACGCGATAGAGCCTACAGGGATGTATCCACGGCGTGTTCCGGGAAGGAGTGCCCCATCCCGGTTCATGATACAAGGTTGATTGACAATCCAGGGTCGGGCCTAACCCTCTAATTGTGCCGGTCGCCCGGATGATGGGCCGGACAGACGCGGCTGGACGCATAGCTGGACTGAGGGTAATAGCCATAGCTATTGGTCGAAAGAAGCTAAAGTTTCAGGCGTGTCTGGACAAGCCAGGGCCTGAATATTGGGGTAACAGGCGGGTTCAACCTGTCTATGACTCTGATATCCGGAGGACTGGCGCCGGACAGGCGCGGCTAAACGCATGGCTGGATAGAGACCAATAGCCGAAGCTATTGGTCGAAAAGAAGCTAAAGTTTCAGGCGTGTCTGGACAAGCCAGGGCCTGAATATTGGGGTCATAGACAGGTTCTAGTCACCCATTTGCTTTTGGCGAAGTTCCCAGCGCTCCTGGGCATCCAGGCAAAGGGTCGCAATCGGACGTGCTTCCAGCCGCTGCAAGCCGATCTCTTCACCGGTTTCCTCGCAGTAACCATATTCACCCTCATCCAAACGCACCAGGGTCTTGTTGATCTTGTTGATCAGTTTCCGGTAACGGTCCCGGGTACGCAGTTCCAGGCTATTCTCGGTTTCCCGGGTGGCACGCTCGGCTTCGTCACCCACGTCCCTGACCTCGGTCTGCAGGTTGCTGATGGTTTCACGCGACTCGTCGACCAGTTCGTCTCTCCAGGCAGTCAACTTTTGCCTGAAGTATTCAAGTTGAATCGGGTTCATGTACTCTTCTTTGGCGTGAAGGCTTGTATCCCTTGGGCAATTTGATATCGGTATTGTTCATATATCGTCAAAAGCTCCTTGAAAATCTGAGCAAATATACTGTAATCGGTTGATTATTATATATTTATGTGAAATTTAGCCGTTTCAAGACTAAATCAAGGTGCAGTGTTATATCTTAACTGGAGAGAGACGGCAAGTTTTTTTTATTTACAAGCCGTGTCTTTATCGTAAAGATGGGTCATGGACAAGATACTTCTGGGCCTGATCCGTGCTTACCAACTCACCCTGAGCCCGTTTTTTGGCCAGCATTGCCGCTTTACCCCGAGCTGTTCCCAGTATACGTCGGAAGCCATTCGAAAGTACGGCGCAGCCAAGGGTAGCTGGCTGGGGATCAAGCGAATCTTGCGTTGCCAACCGTTCTGCGAAGGCGGCCATGACCCCGTTCCCTGAACGCAGTTTAAAAAACCGGGGCCAGGGTAAAGTGCCAAGGTTGTCTCCGACTGACAATCTTATCCGGCTCTCTACCCTGCCCCGCTCCTCAACGCACTTTGACCTTTACAATCTCCTCACCATCCGGGTCGCTTAAATGCACCGCACAGGCGATACAGGGGTCAAAGCTGTGAATCGTGCGCAGAATCTCCACCGGTTGTTGCGGATCGTGTAACTGGTGGTTATCTTCCAACGCAGCCTCGTAGGCACCCGGCTGACCGCTGGCATCACGCGGGCCGGCATTCCAGGTGCTGGGCACCACTGCCTGGTAGTTCTTGATGATCTCGTCCTCGATGACGATCCAGTGTGCCAGGCCGCCACGCGGCGCCTCCATGAAACCAACACCTTGCGCCTGCTTCGGCCAGGATGACGGCTCCCAGAGAATTTCATTGAAGGTCCGGGTATCACCGGCCTTTGACATTGGCAATCAGTTCATCGAACCAGCCCTGCATGGCATCGGCGAATATCTTGGTCTCGAGCGTGCGTGCCGCGGTACGTCCCAAAGTGGAGAACAAAGCCTCCACCGGTATATCCAGGGTGTTCAGCGTCATGCCGACCAGTTCCCTGGTCTGCTCATGGCCGGTGGCATACAGCATCAGTACCCTTGCCAGCGGGCCGACTTCCATTGCGTGGCCCTTCCAGCGTGGCGACTTCAGCCAGGAATACGGCTGCTCGACATCCAGCTGCTCATACGGCGGTTGTGGCCCGGTGTAATTCAGGCTGGTTTCACCATCGTAGGGATGCAGACCGGTGTTCTTGCCACCTTGGTAGTCGTACCAGGAATGTGATACGTATTCCTGGATCTCGTCGGCCGCATTCATATCCACGTCATGGATAGTGGACTGAGGTCTCGATTCAGAATGGCGCCGGCCGGGATCATGAAACCGGATGGGTCATCCATTCCGTTGGACGGGAAATCACCGTAGGTCAGGAAGTTGCCCAGGCCCTCGCCACGGCTGCCCCAGTCCTTGTAGATAACCGGCAATCGCCAGTGTATCGGGCACGTAGACCTGGTCAACAAAGGCCTTCATCTGGTTGATGATGTCCTGCACCTGTGACAGTTTCTTGGCGTTGATGGCCGAGTCGGAGTTCAGGTCAATGGCGCATGGCACACCGCCCACGACAAAGTTCGGATGCGGGTTCTTGCCACCGAAAATCGTGTGCAGGCGTGCCACGTCTCGTTGCCAGGACAGTGCCTCGAGGTAATGTGAAACCGCCATCAGGTTGGCTTCCGCCGGCAACTTGTAAGCCGGGTGACCCCAGTATGCCTTGGCGAAAATACCCAGTTGACCCGCCTCGACAAAGCCCTTCAGCTTTTTCTTCATGTCCGAGAAATAGCCGGGGGATGATTTCGGGTAACTGCTCAGCGACTGGGCAAGTTCGGAGGTCGCCTTCGGGTCCGCATCCAGAGCCGAGACCACGTCCACCCAGTCCAGCGCGTGCAGGTGATAGAAGTGCATCACGTGGTCATGGATGTATTGTGCGCCCGCCATCAGGTTACGGATCAGGTCCGCGTTTTTCGGAACCTTGTAACTCAGGGCATTTTCCACCGAACGGATCGAGGCAAGACCATGCACCAGGGTGCAAACTCCGCAGATCCGCTGTGCGAACGCCCAGGCATCGCGTGGGTCGCGGCCCTGCAGGATCAGCTCTATACCCCGCACCATGGTGCCGGAGGAATATGCACTGGCAATCCTGTCACCTTCCATCTGTGCTTCGATGCGCAAATGGCCTTCGATACGGGTAATGGGATCAACTACGATGCGCTCACTCATGTTGTTTTCTCACTGCTCTATGCGTTCAGGTATTCAGACAATGCCTGGTATTGCCACAGGCATTCGGTGTGTGCAGACCTGCTATTGGTTTCATCATCGATCAGGCTGGTCGTGAAGGCCATCCGGGCGCTCATGGCTGCCTGCCAGGCTGGCCCGCCGGCCCTCGAATGCGCCAGCGGTGTGGCCGCCGCGACCGCCGCGCGGGCAACGAAATAACCCGCCTGTTCGGACCAGTGACCCTCGGCCCCGCAGCGCGCGTGGCTGTCAAAGGTCACTGCATGGGCGGTTTTCACCGCCGCCGCCAGTTCTTCATCGCTGGCCTCGGCATCGGCCGCCACTTTCAGCACGCGGTCGAGCCGCTTGTCATCGCACAATGAAAGTACGTGGTTGACAAACATGGCCGCGACTTCTCTTTGCTGTATGGGATCCAGTGACTCCAGGGTCTTCCTGAATTCCTTGTCATTGCACATTTCACTCATTTCTTGTCACTCCTGCACAATCAATCACCTGCCGCGTCTTCGGCCAGGTGCTCTGCTATCGTTTCGGTCAGGCTCAGCAACGGAATATCCATGTTGTATTCCTCGAGGCCGTCTTCGAGATGGATACGGCAATTCGAGCAGGCGCTCAAAATCCCGTCCGGCTTGACCTCGTCAAGCTGTGCCTTCTTGCGTTCGAATACCTTAAGGCGTATGTCATCGGCACGCTCGTTGGCGCTGACACCGCCCCCTGCGCCACAACACCAGTTCATTTTGCCGGCGTCCGGCATTTCCACGAAGTTCTCGGAGATCATGCCGATCAGGTTACGGGCCTCATCGATCACACCACCACGCCGCGCAATCTGGCACGGGTCGTGGTAGGTCAGTTTCTGTGTTTCCATACCCGTGGTTTTCAGCTTGCCCTGCTCACGCAAGTCATCCAGCACTTCCAGGATATGACGCACCTTGAAACCGAACGCCTTGCCAACCAGGTTCGGCCCGTCCCAGCGTATAGCGGTGTATGCATGTCCGCATTCTGGACTGATCACCGTTTTGACCCTGAGCTTGTCGGCGACATCGACGATCCGCTGCACCAACTCGGCCGCCAGGTCGGAAACACCGATCTGGATCCCACTGTTGGTCGCTTCGAATGCCTCGGAAGATATCGTCCAGGTAACACCGGCCTTGTCGAATATCTTTGCCACGGCCTCGATAAATTCGGGGAAGTTCATGATCTCCATCGAAGACAACAGCAGCATGTATTCCACGCCCTCGACATCGACCGGAATCTTCAAGCCGGTGTCTTCTTCCACGTGCCGGATCTGGGCAGACACGGCCTTCCATGTAACACCCATCGGGCTGCCGATGGTGATAGCGCGGTTGGTCGCTCCGACCAGTCCTTCGGGTGCATGACCCGCTGCCGCCATCCCCTCGCGGGTTTTGCGGATCAGCAAGGCAATGTCATTGCCGACCGGGCAGACCATCGAGCAACGCCCGCACATGGTGCAACTGTCGTAAACCAGTTCCTCCCATTCTTCCAGCAGGGCGTCATCCACCTTCTTGGCGAGTCCGAACATCTTGCCGACACGCCCGAACAGCGTGTACTCGGATTTCCATATACGGCGCAATGGCTCGGTCTTGTTGATCGGCGTGCGCTTGGGATCACCGGTTTCGGTGTAGAACAGGCAGGCTTCAGCACACAGGCCGCAACGCACGCAGGAGCTGAAAAATGCCGCTACCGTCGAATCGACCTGGCGTTTCAGGGCGTTGATGCCTTTTTCAATGGTCGCTGTCATGATGCCACCCCCCGGTAACCGGATATGGCGCCGTTATACCAACGCGCCATGAACAGCGTAAAGGTGTGCATCAGCTTGGTAAACGGGAACACCACCAGTAACAACTCGACACTGAGTAAATGGATGGCCAGTAACGATGGCGCGGTGAAACCGATACGGTGAAAAGCGATGTAACCGGTGACCAACGGCAAAAAGGTCACCAGCCACGTCAGGATATCCTCGAACCCGGTCAAATAACGCATGACCTTGTTGCTGAGCCGGTTGATCAATACCGCCAGCATGGCAATGATGCTGATGACTGCAAAGGCATCCACTGCCGGTGTCGGCAACGACGGCCAGCTGAGACCGATCAGGTCATGGATGAACAGGATATGCGGTGCAAAGAAAAAGAAGGCCATGAACATGGCGATATGGAAATACATAACCGGCAACGATGGTCACGCCGGAGCGTCTGAATGTCGTGCGGTCGGGAACGGTCCGCGTGATGATCGTTTTCAGACCACTGGAAAATTCAGACCCCTTCGGCTCGGCCAGGTTGGCCTTCCTGCCCAGCAACAGTATTTCCAGGATCCGGATCACGACACCGGCCACAAAGATCACGGTAGCGATCTGCAATCCTGGTCCGCGCGCCCAACTCAGAAGTTCTATTTCGGTCATAGTCTGTTCCTCACTCTATCTGCCGCGTCCGCTTTCGAAATACTTACTTTTCGAGGTCTTCGAGCGTTGTTTTGATATGGATCTTGTTACTGGAGTTTTTCTTGCTGCGGTTCAGCATGCCGACCGCGGCACCCGCCACGGCCGCACCAGCGGCTGCATACACCGCGGTCTTGGAAATATCCTCGGTTGGCATGGACAGGGCCCGGTAGAAACCACCGCCATCCCAGAAGTCCGGTTCAGAACAACCGATACACGGGTGGCCCGATTCGATCGGGAAACTGGTGCCGTTATTCCATTTCGTGGTTGCACAGGCGTTGTAGGTCGTCGGACCCTTGCAGCCGAGTTTGAACAGGCACCAACCTTTCTTTGCGCCTTCATCGTCGAAAGTCTCGGCAAACAGGCCCTTGTCATAAAACGGCCGCCGGTAACAGCGATCGTGCACGCTCTGGCCATAAAACACCTTGGGCCGCCCGATGTGGTCCAGTTCCGGCAGGCTGCCAAAGGTCAGGAAATGGGCCAAAACACCGGTGATGACCACCGGTATCGGCGGACAGCCCGGTACGTTGATGATGGGCTTGTCCGTGATGATGTCACTGACAGACACCGCACCGGTCGGGTTCGGGCCGGCGTGCGGTACACCGCCGTATGCGGCGCAGGTACCCACGGCGATGATGGCCGCGGCGCCTGCCGCGGCCTCTTTGAGCATATCGAGGTTACTGATACCGGCGATGGTGGAGTATCCCGGGTTGTCCAGCGGGATTGAGCCGTCGACCACCAGCAGGTATTGCCCGTAATGTTCTTCCATTGCCGCTTCACGTGCTCCTCGGCCATGTGGCCGGATGCTGCCTGCAGCGTGTGGTGGTAATCCAGTGAAATGGCCTCGAAGATCAGGCTCTCGATGGTCGAGGTGTGCGCACGCGTCAGCGATTCCGTACAACCCGTACATTCCTGGAACGACATCCAGATCACCGATGGCCGCTTTGCGTTCTCCAATGCCTTCGCAATCGACGGGATCATGGCCGGCGGCATAGCCATCGCGGATGCCATGGCCGCGCAGAATTTCATGAAGCTGCGACGTGAAACACCCTGGCTGCGCAAGGCCTCGCTCAGCGGTCCCTGCTTGCGTTTGTCTCTTGTCCGTGCACTCCGTCTTTCGGGCAATTTTCCTTGCTCATCTGTCAATCTCCGCAATGTACGTTTCGTTGGTTTGCATGCTGCTTGCAGCATCAACACGGTTGCTATCCCGGTTTGCGCTGCGATGTCCGTGGCAGGCAGTTGTTGCCAGTTCACCAACAAAGCCCCGGCTTCCCTGGCGGCCGTTTCCAGCGCCTTCTGCCACCGGCTCTGTCGGTGACATACCCCAATCGATACTGCCGGGCTGAATCCCGATCAATGCCCGGTTGTCCGGCAGTGAGCCGGTCAGGCGCGCAATATCGAACAAATCCAGCAAGCCGACCTCGTGCGGGCTGCGTTTCGCCGCACCGAGAAATGCGTCCATCTCCTCACCGGCCATCGTCCTGACTGTGCCGGCGGGCGCGTGCAATTCGGCTGCATCGAATACAACCAGGTTGTCACAATCTTCGATGTAGGCAGCCAGCGTAAAACTCAGCGTGCCGCCGTCAATGAACGTGAAGTTGGGGTTATCGGGGTGGTATAATTGGAAGCAGATTCAAGGCATGGATACCCGCGCCCTCGTCGGTAAGCAATGTGTTACCGACGCCGAGCAAGAGTGTGTTGGAAAATTTCATTCCAGTAGCCGCTGAACCTGTAAACAGTAGTTAAGGACTCTTTTATCTTATTGACCTATGTCACATGACAAATTGATGTAGATCAATTTTAATTTAAATAATCCTAATATAAGCCAGGAATATATACAAACCAGGACAGCGAAAGCTGATTTTTTCATTCCCGGACAGGACCTTACCGTGATCAGTATCATTTTTCTCGGCTTTCTCATCGGTATGCAGCATGCACTGGAAGCGGACCATATTGCCGCCGTCGCCTCCCTGGCTACCCGCAACCGCTCGGTAAAAGAGACCGTCAAGCAGGGCGTTACCTGGGGTTTGGGACACGCAATCACGCTGTTTTTATTCGGCGGCCTGGTCGTGGTCATGGATACCGTGGTCTCGGAACACGTTGCCCAGGGACTCGAACTCGCCGTCGGCTTCATGCTGGTACTGCTGGGCCTGGATGTATTGCGCCGCCTGATCAGAGGACCGCATCCACTTCCACACCCACCGGCACGGCGAGACACTGCATTTCCATGCCCATTCCCACCAACCCGGGCAGGATCACGACAGTGACCCCCACCGGCACGAACACCCCGGAAGGTTCCCGTTACGTGCTTTGTTTGTCGGCATCATGCACGGCATGGCCGGTTCCGCCGCGCTGATCATCCTGGCCCTGAACAGCGTCACTTCTATCACCCAGGGCCTGCTCTACATCGCCATGTTCGGTATCGGTTCCATCCTTGGCATGGCCGCGCTCGCGGTCGTGATCAGCCTGCCACTGAGGTATACCTCGCGCAGCCTGACCTGGGCCCACAACGGGCTCAAGGCCCTGGTCGGGGTAGTGACGATCGGGCTGGGTTGTTTGCTGATCTATGAACTGGGTTTCAACCAGGGCTTGCTGCTGCCGGCTTGATTCTCAGCACCCCAGACTCCAAATTGGAAGACTAGATTGATGCAGATCATGGGCAGGATCTGGTGCATACTTTAGGGTAACGATCTGACGAGCGATTCAACGAAAGCGAAACAACATATGTGTCTTGGAATACCCATGCAGATCCGTGAGATCAACGGATACGTCGCCAACTGCGAAGCACGCGGTGTGCACCGCGATGTCAACCTGTTCATGATGCAGGAAGAAAATCTGCAAGTGGATGACTTTGTTGTCGTGCACGTCGGTTACGCCATCCAGAAAGTCACACCGCAGGAAGCGCAGACGGCCTGGGAACTCTACGACCAGATGCTGGCCGCCGAATCAAGGGTAGCGGTATTCCGCATGCAACTGCGGATTCCGAGCAATGCTTTTGATAACGATCATTGGAGTAGACGATGTGTGATACCTGCGGATGCAACGTAACCCCCGGTAACGAACACCTGCTCACAGCCGGTGGCAAGCTGGAAAAGACCGCAGAGGGCCACGAGGCCATCGACGTGCTGCATAACCTGCTGCATGAAAACGACCACGCGGCGCAACACAACCGTGAACATTTCAAACGCCACGGCGTGGTGGCCATCAACCTGATGTCCTCGCCCGGCGCCGGCAAAACGGCGCTGCTGGAGGCGACCATCCAGGCCCTCGGCAACGAATTTACGCTGGCGGTGATTGAGGGTGACCTGGAAACTGAAAATGATGCCGAGCGCATCCGCAAACATGGCGTCAAGGCCATCCAGATAACAACCGGCAGCGCCTGTCATCTCGATGCCCACATGGTGCACGATGCCCTGCACGGGCTTGAACTCGATGATTGCGATATCGTTTTTATCGAGAACGTCGGTAACCTGGTCTGTCCGGCCAGTTTCGACCTCGGCCAGCACGTCAACGTGGCCCTGTTGTCGGTACCCGAAGGCGACGATAAACCCGCCAAGTACCCGGTCATGTTCCGCAGCGCCGACATGGTGATGCTCAGCAAGTCGGACTTGCTGCCGATACTGGATGACTTCCACCCTGACCGTGCGGAGCAACATTTGCGCAACCTGGCCAGTGAAGCGCCGTTGATCCGTACCTCTGCCAAGTCCGGTGAAGGCATGCAGGACTGGCTCGCGTGGTTGCGCAAGCAGGTCGCGGATCAAGGGCATCCATGACCACAACAGCCGACCAGTGGCTGGACAGGATTCATTCGCTGCCGTTAGACCACAATGTCAGGATCATGAATGTCTGCGGCGGGCACGAGCGCTCCATCAGCATGGCCGGCCTGCGCAAGGCGCTGCCCGCTAATATCGAGCTGATTCCGGGCCCCGGCTGCCCGGTCTGTATCTGTCCTGAAGAAGACCTGTTTGAAGCCATTCAACTGGCCCGCAATGAAGACGTCATCCTGGTCGCCTTTGGCGACATGCTGCGGGTTCCGGTCAATGTCAAAAAATGCGAAGCACGCACCCTGGAAGCAGCCAAGGCCCAGGGCGCCGATATCCGTCCGCTGGCGTCACCAACCGAGGCCGTAAAAATCGCGCGGGAAAACCCGTCGACACCGGTAGTGTTCTTTGCAGCCGGCTTTGAAACCACTACCGCGCCGGTCGCCGCCATGCTGGTCGAAGGTGTTCCAGACAACCTGTTCCTGTTGCTGTCCGGACGCCTGACCTGGCCGGCGGTCGCCATGTTGCTCGAATCGGGCGAAGCCGGTTTCGATGCCCTGATCGCGCCGGGCCACGTGGCTACCGTCATGGGACCTGAAGAATGGCAGTTCGTGGTGGATGAGCACGATATGCCGGCCGCCATCGCCGGTTTTACACCCGAGAGCCTGCTGGCCGCGATGTACTCGGTTCTGCGCCAGGTGGGTGATCGACGTTACTTCCTCGACAACTGCTACCCGGAATTGGTGCGCGAAGGCGGCAACCCGGCAGCACGCGCACAACTGGCGCAGACCTTCGAGGTCAGTGATGCGAACTGGCGCGGTATCGGTACGATCCCGGACTCCGGATTTGTCATTCGCTCCCGTTATGCCCAACACGATGCACGCAGGCACTTCCCGAGTTACGCCGAGGACGCACGCAAGAGGGCCGGTGAAATGCCACCGGGCTGTGATTGCGCCAGGGTGGTCCTGGGCAAGATCTACCCCAATGAATGCCGTCTGTATGGCCGGGCCTGTGTGCCGCGCAAGCCGGTCGGTCCCTGCATGGTTTCCGATGAAGGCGCCTGCCGGATCTGGTGGGCGAACGGTATCCGGGAATCCGCAGTCCCCGGCAACGAGTAACCACCACCCCATGGTTGAGAACAGCCCGCAGCAGGCTCGCAAGATCACCCTTAGCGGGATTGTCCAGGGGGTCGGCTTCAGACCGTTTATTTATCTGCATGCACACGACCACCATTTGCACGGCTGGGTGCGCAACGTATCCGGACGCGTGGAAATCCACGCACAGGGTGAGCTACAGCAACTGGAAGACTTCACTTCCACTTTGCTGGACAGCGCACCACCGCTATCCAGACCGGTCATTGAATCAAGTGATGCCTGTGAACCCGTCGAAACTGATGAATTCCAGATACTCGAGAGCCAGGCCAGCGCCGATGCCGACATTCACCTGCCGGCCGACCTGTTCACCTGCGACGACTGCCTGCAGGAACTGAACGAACCGGGCAACCACCGTTACCGTTATCCCTTTATCAACTGCACACAGTGCGGGCCGCGCTATACACTGATCGAGGCCTTGCCTTACGACCGGCCCAATACCAGCATGTCGGCCTTCCCCTTGTGCGCCACCTGCGAAGCGGAATACACCGACCCCGTCAACCGCCGTTACCATGCTGAACCGGTTGCCTGCGCACGTTGCGGCCCAAGCCTGGTTTATTGTGAAGCGGACCATGCACCCGTACCCAGTAACGAAGCGGCCCTGCAGGCGGCCCTGGACGCGCTGGCAGCCGGGAAAGTGCTGGCGGTCAAAGGCATCGGCGGCTACCACCTGGTTTGCGATGCACGTAATGACGCAGCAGTTGAGGCATTGCGCCAAAACAAACCACGTCCGCACAAACCACTGGCAGTGATGTTCCCGGCCATCCCGGATGAACCCATGGCCGCCCTCTGCGATTACCTGGCGCCTGACGAGGTCGAAGCAAAACTGCTGCAGTCAGCCGCTCGACCCATCGTGCTGGTACGCAAAAAGCCGGGTACCGGTCTGTCGGCAGGTATTGCACCAGGTTTGAACGAAGTGGGCGCCATGCTGCCGTACAGTCCCCTGCACCACTTGTTACTGGGTGGTTTTGGCGCACCATTGGTCGCCACCTCGGCCAATGTCAGCGGTGAGCCCGTGCTGACCGAAAACCGGGATATCGATAAACGGCTGGCGCATGTTGTCACGGCCTTCCTGCACCACGACCGGCCCATTGTGCGCCCTGCGGACGACCCCGTGTTCCGGGTCATCAACGGCAAGCCTTCACCGATACGCCAGGGCCGCGGCCTGTCACCGGTGGAGATCGAACTGCCGTTCGAAATCGACACCCCGGTACTGGCGGTTGGCGCGCATATGAAAAACACCATTGCGCTGGCCTGGAAAAACCGCGCAGTGGTTTCCCCGCACATTGGCGAGATGGACAGTCCGCGCAGCCTCCAGACTTTTGAGCAATGCATCCATGACCTGCAGGCCCTGTACCAGGTGGAGGCTGGACACATCGTCTGCGACGCGCACCCGGGCTTTGCACCCTCGCGCTGGGCGCGCCGTCAGTCACTGCCAATCAGCGAGGTCTATCATCATCACGCACACGCCTCTGGCGCGTATATCGAGGCCGTGCATCAGGACGCCGCCCTGCGCGACATGTTGGTGTTTGCCTGGGATGGTATCGGACTCGGCCCGGACGGCAGCCTGTGGGGCGGAGAGGCACTGCTGGGGCAACCCGGGCAATGGAAGCGGGTTGCCAGTTTCAGGCCCTTCCGTTTGCCAGGTGGTGAGCGCGCCGGCCGTGAACCGTGGCGCAGCGCCGCAGCCCTGTGCTGGGAAGCGGGGTTGGACTGCACGCTCGAAGAGGCAGCCGACCCCTTGCTGCACAGTTTCTGGCAACAGGGCAAGAACGCGCCATCGACAACCGCAGCGGGACGCCTGTTCGACGCTGCCGCCGCATTGTGTGGCGTTGTGACAAGTGCGAGTTTCGAGGGCCAGGGCCCAATGCAACTCGAAGCCCTGGCCGCGCGATTTGGAGGCATCAGCGAACTGCCTGTCACCCAGCTGAAGTTAACCGGGGGCGACGGATTTTACGAGGCAGACTGGCAGGCATTGATCCCGGTGATGAGCGACACCACGCTGGGTGTGGAAGAACGCGCGGCACGTTTCCACCTGGCGATGGCGCACGCGCTCTTGGACCAGGCCAGGAAAGTGCGTGAGGACACGGGAGTCAGCGCCATCGGCCTGGCGGGTGGTGTATTCCAGAATCGCGTATTGACAGAAAAAGCCATGGCACTATTAAATGCCGATGGATTCGCGGTCACCCTGCCCCGCCTGGTCCCGGTCAACGACGGCGGCATCAGTTTCGGACAGATCATCGACTACGCGTATAACGGAAAGCAATGAACTTATGAACGACATGACAGATACCCATATTTCCCTGGCCCATGGCAACGGCGGCCGTTTCATGCGTGAACTGATCGACGAGATTTTTGCCCGCCACCTGGCCAACGACAACCTCGATGTCAGGGTTGACTCCGCCAGCCTGTCGCTGGACTCAACCGACATCATCTACACGACAGACGGTTTCACCGTGCAGCCTCTTGAATTTCCGGGTGGCGACATCGGCTCACTGGCCGTACACGGAACGGCCAACGACCTGGCCGTTGCGGGCGCCATCCCGCGCTACCTGGCCCTGAATGCCTTTATCGAGGAAGGCATGGAAGTTGCACAGCTGGAGCGTATCGTCTGCAGTCTTGCCAAAGCCGCGCTAGAGGCAGGCGTAGAAGTCGTGGCGGGTGACACCAAGGTACTGCGGCGCGGTGAAGGCGGTGGGCTGTACCTGGCGACGACCGGTATCGGCATGCGTGATCCCGGCTTTGATCTTTCCCTGGACAATATCAGGGATGGCGACGTCGTGCTGGTCAGCGGCCCGGTCGGTGACCACGGTATCTCGGTGCTGCTGGCACGCGAGCAATTCGGGTTGCGTGGTGACCTGCAATCGGACTCGGCCCATGTGTTCCCGTTGACCCAGGCTCTTTCCGGCCTGGACGGTGTACACTTCATGCGCGACCCGACCCGTGGCGGCCTCGCGACGGTCTGCCACGAGTTGCTGAAAATCACCGGTATGGGGGTGCGTATCAGGCAGGCGGATATCCCGATCAACGACCCCGTGCAGTCGGTCTGCGACATGCTCGGTTATGACCCCCTGTTCCTGGCCTGCGAAGGCCGCGTGGTCGCCATCGTGGCGCCCGAGGTAGCCGGACAGGTGTTGGCCAAATGGCAAGCTCTGCCAAAGGGCGAGCAGGCCGCCATCTTCGGTGAGATGGACGCCAGCCTGTCACAGGTCATATTGCAAACCGAACTCGGCGGCGAGCGCATCCTCGAGGAGTTGGAAGACGACCCGCTGCCAAGGATTTGTTGAGCGTGACGCAAAATGCGGGGGTGACGCATTGTGCAATCGGTAACACCCTGTTAGAGCGGCGCCTCTTTGCGATTGGCCTTTAGACAATCGCCTAATGGTTCACCACTGTGGGCTCCCGGCCCTGCAGCCCAGTGGGCTACCCTCTCCTTCGAGCCATTCACGGGGACGGCCTTACAGGACATCCTGTCCTGAACGGCCTGAAACGTGCATCCCGCACATTTCTCCCCTAATGACTCTCAGGATTCGGTGCTCAAAGGTCACCCACACTGGTAAACCACCAAGCGCAATGAGGGGGCGATTGCAATTGTTTTCAAGGCGAACAGCGAAGCATTTCGAGCTGTGCCGGGACGTTCCTTACTCGGGACCGTAATTCGTCGGGATACGAATTACCGAGCGCCCATGGATGGCTCGAGCGTGTCCTGAGAAGGAATACCCGGCACAGCCAAGGATATTCCGCGTAAAATACAGGTTAGAGAGAGCGCACTATTGCAGGACGTAAACCCGATGAATAAAACCACCGTTATCAAAAATGCACGGCTCGTCAATGAAGGTGAGATTACCGAGTCAGATGTTTTGCTCAAGGGTGGCCGCATTGCGCAAATTGATGCTGATATCGCAGCGCCGGCGGGTGCCGAAGTTGTGGACGCAAAAGGACGCCACCTGTTGCCGGGTATCATTGATGACCAGGTGCATTTCCGCGAGCCGGGCCTGACACACAAGGGTGATTTCCATAGCGAATCCCGCGCCGCCGTGGCCGGTGGCATCACCAGCTATATGGAAATGCCCAACTCCAATCCGACCACTACAGACGCCGAACAGTTGGAATGGAAGTATGCCCGTGCCGCGCAGACCTCGGCGGCCAATTACGCTTTTTACTTCGGCGCAACCAACGACAACATCGAGGAAATCAGGGCGCTGGACCCGGCAGCGACATGCGGCGTCAAGATTTTCATGGGCGCATCGACCGGCAACATGCTGGTGGACGATGAATCCACGCTGGCGGCCATCTTCCGTGACGCCCCGGTGCCGATCGCGACGCATTGTGAATCCACGCCGATGATCCAGGCCAATATCGAGCAGGCCAAGGCGAAATACGGCAACAACATCCCGGTCACTGAGCACGCCAATATCCGCAGCGCGGAGGCCTGCTACGCGTCAAGCGAACTGGCCGTGGCGCTGGCAAAGAAGTACGGGGCGCAACTGCATGTCCTGCACCTGACCACCGCGCGTGAGATGGAACTGTTCGAACCCGGGCCGATGGACGGTAAGCAGATCACCGCCGAAGTCTGCGTGCATTTCCTGCATTTCGACGAATCGCAGTACGGGAAATACGGCAACCGGATCAAGTGCAATCCTGCGATCAAGACGGCCGCTGACCAGCAGGGCCTGTTGCAGGCAATTCGCGATGGCCGGCTGGATATCATCGCCACCGATCACGCACCGCATACGATTGATGAGAAAGCCTCGGATGACTACATGGCTGCACCGGCGGGCCTGCCGCTGGTGCAGGATTTCCTGGTCGCTGCACTGGAACTGGTGCACGAGGGCAAACTCGACCTGCATACCGTGGTGCGTGGGATGACGCACAACCCGGCCAGGCGCTTCAGCGTCATTGACCGCGGTTTCATACGTGAGGGCTACTACGCCGACCTGGTGCTGCTGGACATGGGGGCAACCACCGAGGTGACCCGCGAACGCGTTTTGTCGAAGTGCGGCTGGTCGCCGTTCGAAGGCCGCCGTTTCAACAGCCGTATTGACGCGGTTTGGATCAACGGCGCGCTGGCCTATGACGGCCAGTCGGTGATCGAGCACGGTGCGGCCGAGCGTCTGCAATTCAATCACAAACCGCGCTGATAGAGCCCCGAAGTGGATTCCGGCTTTCGCCGGAATGACGGAGTGAATGGATTCCGGCGTTCACCAGAATGACGTATAACCGCCAACTTTTGTGATAACCTGCGCCTTGCCAAAACCAAGCCATTAAGCAGGAGAGTATTTTTCATGGGATTTCTGGAGGGAAAACGCGCACTGATCGTCGGTGTCGCGAGTAAACGATCGATCGCCTGGGGCATTGCCGAGGCCATGCATCGCCAGGGTGCTGAACTGGCCTTCACCTATCAGACCGAAAAACTCAAATCACGGGTGGAACAGATTGCGGAAGTCTGCAATTCGGACATCATGATTCCATGTGACGTGGCCTATGATGAGCAGATAGAAGATACCTTCAAGCAATTGGGTGAGCACTGGGACGGCTACGACATCCTGGTTCATTCCGTCGGTTTTGCACCACGCGAACAATTGGTGGGCGACTACATGGACGCCGTCACGCGTGAAGGTTTCCAGATTGCACACGATATCAGTTCTTACAGTTTTACCGCCCTGGCCAAGGCTGGCCGCAGCATGATGGCCGGACGCAATGGCGCCCTGCTGACACTCAGCTACATGGGCGCAGAGCGGGCTATGCCCAGTTATAACGTCATGGGCCTGGCCAAGGCCAGCCTGGAAGCCAATACCCGCTACATGGCCCAGAGCCTCGGTCCCGAAGGACACCGGGTCAATGCGATCTCGGCCGGCCCGATCAAAACGCTGGCGGCAGCGGGTATATCCCAGTTGAGAAAAATGCTCGAACACGTGCAGGGCACGGCGCCGTTGCGCCGTACCGTTACGATTGAAGATGTGGGCAACGTCGCGGCCTTCCTGTGCTCCGACCTTGCAGCCGGCATCACCGGTGAAATCACCTACGTGGACGCCGGTTACAACATCCTTGGGATGGCGGAACTTGGCCGGGATGATTCCTGAATAAACCGTCGCAGGTAGTTTTTAACCACAAAAAAAGGTGCGTAAATACGCACCTTTTTTTATATCCGGAGTTCTCAAGCCTGCGGGCTGATTATTGAATCCGTTCCTCGTATACCTGGACATCAGCCGCCAACCTTAACTGACGCATCAATGCAGATGCCTCCTGGCTGGCGTTGCTGTTGGCGATAACCCGCTCGACCTGCAACTTCATGAACGGCGCTGCCTCTTCGGTGAGTTCACCCTGTTTGACCTCGGTCAACTCAACGACGGCAAAACCATCGGAGGTCGGCAACACGGCGTCAGCCGTTTCACCTTCCACCGGCACGTTCATGCGGAAAACTTCCTGCACCAACGTGGCATCGGGCACCTGTGCACTGCGTTTTACAGCCGCGTGGTTGGCGTATTCAAGATCAGCAGCCGCTGCCAGGGTTTCAAGGCCGTCTTCGCCGCCGTGCAAGGCCGCAAGCAATTCTTCTGCCCGGGCATTGGCCTTATCACGCGCCAGGTTCTCACGCAGGGTCACAACGATGTCGTCACGTACTTCCTCGATGGGTTTCGTGGCCGTTGGCAGGTGTTCCTTGAGCTTGATCATGACCAGGCGGTTCTCGTCCAGGTTAACCGGGTCACTGACCGAGCCCTGCAATAACACCAGGTCGGAGAACGCCGCTTCGACAACTTCGGGGTTGGCAGCAATATCCTCCCCACCGCCGCGCGAAAACGGTCCGGTCTCGTTGACCTGCAGACCCATCACCAGGGCGGCACTCTCCAGCGTGGTCGGATCTTCATAGATCAGATCCACCAGTTCATCGGCCTGCTCGAGAAATACCCGGGCCGCTGCCTCTTCCTGGTACTCGTTGACCAGTGTCAGCTTGGCCTCCTCGAAGGTCATGCCGGTAGACTCACGGATATCCCGCAACTGGATGACGTGGCAGCCAAAGCCGGTCTGCACCGGGTCGGAAATCGGTGCGTCCAGCGACAATTCGTACATGGCTACTTCAAATGCTTCAACCATGACCCCGGTCTCTACCCAGCCGAGATCGCCACCTGCGGCCGCAGAGCCCTGGTCCTGCGAGTATTCCTCTGCCAGCGCGGCAAAGTCCTCGCCGGCACGGGCCCGGTTGGCCAGGTCTTCGGCAGTCTGCCGGGCTGTCTCGATAGCGGCCTCGTCAGCATCCGGGGATACCTCCAGCAGGATATGTGAAACCTGCCTTTGCTCCGGGCTGATGAAACGTGCTTTCTGGGATTCAAACTGTTCCCGTAACAACTCTTCTCCCGGAGGCGGGCCGGACTCGATAAAGGCGGCATCCAACTCCACGTACTCGATGATCACCTGCTCTTCGGACAGGTAGTCCTCGGTGTGATTGTCATACCATTCGGCAATCTGCTCATCCGTGAATTCCACTGCCAGTTCTTCTGTGTGCGCAGGCACCAGGACGGCGTTGAACGTCCTTTCCTGCTCAAACAGGGCCACGAACTCATCGATCTCGGCAGCTGTCGCTATGCTGCTTGCGGTGATATTCCTGGGCAACTGGGTGACGATGAACTGCAGACGCATTTCATTCTGAAAACGCTGTGGCGAGTACCCCTGCGACTGCAATCTGCTCTGGTAGACATCGGCATTGAATTCGCCATCGACCTGGAAAGCAGGTATGTCTGCGAATTTCCGCAGCCAGGGTTTCGTCATCAACGTCCAGATCCCATCGATAACGCGGCCTGCGTAAGCAGTTCCTCGTTGATTATGGAATCAAGATGCTGACGGCGAATGACCAGCTGATCAAATTCCATCGGATCATAAGCTGCACCCATGATGGACTGCATCCTTCTCCGATACTCTGAAAAGCTCTGGTTAAAGTCATTGGTGGTGATTTCAGTATCATTGATCCGGGCAACGATATTCTGGCCGCTCGAAGTGAAGTACTGGTTAACACCGACCAGCGCAAACGGAACAACGAGTATTCCGAGAATGGCGAAAGCAAGGATACCGGTCAGTCTTTCGCGTATGGATTGAAGAACCATGGTTTAACAACCTTTCCAATTTGCAAGCAGATAAGAAAAAGGCGCCTAGAAGGCGCCCTTGTCTTACATATGGCGGAGTGGACGGGACTCGAACCCGCGACCCCCGGCGTGACAGGCCGGTATTCTAACCAGCTGAACTACCACTCCACATACGTTGGTGGGTGCTGACGGGCTCGAACCGCCGACCCTCGCCTTGTAAGGGCGATGCTCTCCCAGCTGAGCTAAGCACCCCCGTTCGAAGGCGCGCTAGTTTACGGCATCCTTGAGAGCTTTACCAGCCTTAAATGAAGGATTGTTTGAAGCCTTAATCTGGATGGTTTCACCGGTACGTGGGTTACGTCCAGCACGCGCAGCGCGTTTCTTTACAGCGAAGGTTCCAAAACCAACCATGGATACTGATCCACCACCTTTCAGCGCGCCGGTTACAGAAGAGGTAAACGCGTCGAGAGCCCGGCCGGCGTCCGCTTTACTCAGACCAGAATCGGCCGCAATTGCATCAATTAGCTCAGATTTATTCATGTAAGCACTCCATTTTTGTCTAGTGTCGATTGTGTGTGGTGAAAGCTTGAACAGACCTTTCAGCGCCAAACCCCCACTGAAAATACGCCGCTACGAAAGTTTACTCAACTCTCGCAAGGCCTTACAAATCAAGGCCTGCAAGCCGGACAGCCATGGTAATACACGTTTCTGTTGCGGCGCAACTGCATTTGCACATTAAGACGACTTTTTGCATTAAAGTTTCTTTGCAAGCAACTCATTTGGCACGGAAGTGTTCTTTTCTCGCAACCTGAAATATTTTTCGCCGTGCCTATGGATCACGAACAACGCCTGCTTCCACATGAGTTTTGGAAAAGAAAATGTTCAGCCCCGGAACAAATCCGGGGCTGAATCGCTTCGATAGCGGGACAAATCAGTGCGGACGGGTTTCCTTGTCCGGGGCCTCGGCCATCACGGTTTTAGACTCCAACGCACCCGGTACCGGTTCCGGCATTTCAACCAGTGCAATCTTGAGCACTTCATCAATGGTGGAGACCGGGTGAATTTCCAGCTTGCGCAGGATATTCTTCGGGATATCCGCCAGGTCTTTTTCATTCTCATCGGGAATGATCACGGTCTCGATACCGCCCCTGTGCGCAGCCAGCAGTTTTTCCTTCAGACCACCGATCGGCAATACCGTGCCACGCAAGGTGATTTCACCCGTCATGGCCACCGTGGCCCGTACCGGGATCTTGGTCAAGGCTGAGACCAGCGCCGTGCACATACCGACACCGGCACTGGGGCCGTCCTTGGGCGTCGCCCCTTCGGGCACGTGTACGTGGGCATCCAGTTTCTGGTAAAAATCGGGATCGATACCGAACAGGGCCGCCTTGCTCCTGACCACCGTCATCGCGGCCTGGATCGACTCCTTCATCACATCACCGAGTTGGCCGGTCTGCTCCAGCCTGCCCTTGCCCGGTACCAGCATCGCTTCGATCTGCAGCAGTTCACCACCCACCTGTGTCCAGGCCAGGCCAGTCACCTGTCCGACCGCGTTTTTTTCCTCTGCCAGGCCGTAACGGAACTGCCTGACACCCAGATAGGACACCAGGTTGCGCGCTGAAACCACGACCCGTTTTCTTTTCTTATCCAGCGCCAATTGCTTGACTGACTTGCGGCAAATCTTGGCGATCTCGCGTTCCATATTACGCACACCGGACTCACGCGTGTAATAACGCACGATGTCCACCAGCACCTGGTCGGAGATCTGGATTTCCGATTCCTTCAGGCCGTTCTGTTCCATCTGTTTCGGTAACAGGTATCGCTTGGCGATATTCAGTTTCTCGTCTTCCGTGTAACCGGGAATGCGGATGACTTCCATGCGGTCCAGCAACGGGCCCGGGATGTTCAGGGTGTTGGCCGTAGCCACGAACATCACATCTGACAAATCAAAATCCACCTCGAGGTAATGGTCGTTGAACGCATGGTTCTGTTCCGGATCGAGCACCTCGAGCAACGCCGAGGAAGGATCGCCACGGAAGTCCATCGACATCTTGTCAAGTTCATCGAGCATGAATAATGGGTTACGGGTGCCCACCTTGGCCATGTTCTGCAACACCCGGCCCGGCATGGAGCCGATATAGGTACGGCGATGGCCGCGGATTTCCGCTTCGTCCCGCACACCGCCCAGCGACATGCGTACAAATTTGCGGCCCGTTGCACGGGCGATGGAACGGCCCAGGCTGGTCTTGCCCACACCCGGTGGTCCAACCAGGCACAGGATGGGTCCTTTCATGGCCTTGACACGCTGCTGAACAGCCAGGTACTCGAGGATGCGTTCCTTGACTTTTTCCAGCCCGTAGTGATCGGCTTCGAGTATCCCCTCGGCGTCGGCCAGGTCCTTGCGGATCCGGCTGCGCTTTTTCCACGGCACGTTCAGCATCCAGTCGATATAGTTCCTGACCACGGTTGCCTCGGCCGACATCGGCGACATCATCTTCAGCTTGTTGAGTTCCGAGGTAGCCTTCTTCTTGGCTTCCTTGCTCATACCGGCTTCTTCGACACGACGTTCAAGGTCATCCATGTCATTGGGCGCATCGTCCATGTCGCCCAGCTCTTTCTGGATCGCCTTCATCTGCTCGTTGAGGTAGTACTCGCGCTGGCTCTTCTCCATCTGGGTCTTGACCCGGCCACGGATACGTTTCTCCAGTTGCAGTACCTCGATCTCACCCTCGACCAGCCCCATCAGTTTTTCAATGCGCTCGGATACACTCCCGGTCTCCAGCAGTTTTTGCTTTTCCTCGAGACGGATACTGAGATGGGCAGCAACGGTGTCCGCCAGGCGGCTCGGGTCTTCGATCCCGGCCAGCGTAGTCAGCAATTCAGGCGGAATCTTGCGATTCAGCTTGACGTATTGCTCGAACAGCGACACCAGCGAGCGCATCGTGACTTCGAGTTCCTGTTCGCTGTGACTACCGCCAATCGGCAGCATGTCCCACCAGGCTTCAAAATAGCCGTTTTCATCAACGAACTTGCTGATCCTGACCCGCTCACCGCCTTCGACCAACACCTTGGTCGTGCCGTCGGGCAGCTTGAGCAACTGTAAAACCGTCGCCAGCGTGCCGACGTCAAAAAGGTCCTTCTCGGCCGGGTCGTCGATCTCGGCGCTGCGTTGTGTGACCAAAACGATGCGCTTGTCGATGTTCATCGACTGGTCGAGCGCCAGGATAGACCGGTCACGCCCAACAAAAAGCGGAATGACCATGTGCGGGTATACCACCACGTCACGCAGTGAAAGCACCGGTGTGGGTTGCATACTGGCCTGCTTCGTGCGCTTCACTGTGCGAGCTTCGGTATCGGGTTTGTCGGGATTTGCCATGCTTTTCCTTGTAAATCTACCGGTATCTGCCATGTGCATGATAACCGGTGAGGTAAACCAAATGTAATTCCGGGCGGATGGCCCTTCAAGCTGATAGTGCAAATATGGGAGCGGGATTACAAAAATCAATGCCGGAGATTGCCAAGTCTGAGAGCGGCGCCTCGCCGCGATTCGCCAGCAGCAAGGTGCTCCCATGGCTGCGCCGGGTATTCCTTCCCGGGACACGCCGTGAATACATCCCTGTAGGCTCTTACACAACATCCCTGTTGTGTGAGGTCTCAGGTTGGAATACCTGTATCCCCGCTGAAAGTCATAATCCCTCGTTCCCGACCTGCTGCACAGATTGCTCCTACATGAAAGCCAGGTGATTTGCCGGTGCGGGCGACATTAAGCACCGCACCGAATCCTGAGGATCGCAAGGGTAGGAATGTGCGGGATGCACATTTCAGGCCGCCCAGGACAGGATGTCCTGTGAGGCCGACCCCGTTTAGCGATTCGAGGGAGAGGGTAGCCCGAAGGGCTGTGGAGCCGGGAGTACACACCGGCAAACCACCGGGCAACTAATTAGAACAGAAGGGCTATTCGCCCGAAGCAGCAACGGATGCGGGCATGTTCTCATAAACGATGAACGGCTCGGACTCGCCATCGATCACGCTCTCATCCACCACGACCTTGCTGACATTTTCCAGCGAAGGCAGTTCGTACATGCTGTTGAGCAAAGTGCTCTCCAGGATCGTACGCAAACCACGTGCACCCGTCTTGCGTCCCATGGCCCGTATCGCGATGGCCCGCAAGGCCTCCTCGCGGATATCCAGTTCAGCACCTTCCATGGCAAACAGCCGCTGGTATTGCTTGACCAGGGCGTTCTTTGGCTCAACCAGGATACGTACCAGGGCTTCCTCGTCCAGTTCCTGCAGCGTGGCCACAACCGGGAGCCGCCCGACGAACTCGGGGATCAGGCCATACTTGACCAGGTCTTCGGGCTCGACATCGAGCAGCAGTTTGCCGATATTCTCGTCGTCTTTCTTGCTGCGGACTTCGGCGCCAAAACCAATACCTGATGCTGAGGAACGGGTCTGGATGATCTTCTCCAGGCCGGAAAACGCACCACCACAGATAAACAGTATCTGGCCGGTATCGACCTGCAGGAATTCCTGTTGCGGATGTTTGCGGCCACCCTGGGGCGGGACCGAGGCAATCGTGCCCTCGATCAGTTTCAACAGGGCCTGCTGTACGCCTTCGCCAGACACGTCACGGGTAATGGACGGGTTTTCGGCCTTGCGTGAAACCTTGTCGATCTCGTCGATATAAACGATACCGGTCTGCGCCTTGTCCACGTCGTAATCGCATTTCTGCAGCAACTTCTGGATGATGTTCTCGACATCCTCGCCAACGTAACCGGCCTCGGTCAAGGTCGTCGCATCGGCAATCGTAAACGGTACATCCAGCATCCTGGCCAAAGTTTCAGCCAGCAGGGTCTTACCGGAGCCAGTCGGGCCAATCAGCAGGATATTGCTCTTGGCCAGTTCGATTTCATCCTTGGAGCGCTGGGGCTCAAGACGCTTGTAGTGATTGTATACAGCAACCGACAGGACTTTCTTGGCATGCTGCTGACCGATGACAAAATCATCGAGAAAGGCGTGTATATCCTTGGGCGTCGGCAGGTGTTCACGCTCGCCGGGACCGGTTTCTTCCAGTTCCTCGCGGATGATGTCATTACACAGCTCGACACATTCATCACAGATGTAAACACTGGGCCCTGCAATCAGCTTGCGGACCTCGTGTTGGCTTTTTCCGCAAAAAGAGCAGTAAAGAATTTTGCCGTCGGTGCCCGTGTTATCTTGAGTGCTCATTTCACTTTATCCAGCATCTTTCGGAAAAGTCTACTATTTTTTACCGCCAGAGTCATCCTTTCTGCGATCGATCAGATCATCGATCAAACCGTACTCTTTCGCTTCTGCAGGACCCATGAAGTTGTCACGCTCGGTATCCAGGGCAATCTTCTCGACATCCTGGCCGGTGTGGTGCGCCAGCAGGTCATTGAGCTGGGAACGGATTTTGAGGATTTCGCGGGTGTGAATTTCGATATCGGTTGCCTGGCCCTGGTAACCACCCAGCGGTTGGTGAATCATCACCCGTGAGTGTGGCAGGCAAAAACGTTTACCCTTGGCGCCTGCTGCCAGCAGCAAGGCACCCATGCTGGCGGCCTGGCCGACACACATGGTGCTGACATCGGGCTTGATGAATTGCATGGTGTCGTAAATGGCCAAACCCGCGCTGACCGAACCACCGGGGCTGTTGATATACAGGTTGATATCCTTGTCCGGGTTTTCTGACTCGAGAAACAGCATCTGCGCCACGATCAAGTTGGCCGTGTGGTCATCAACCGGACCGACCAGGAAGATAACGCGCTCCTTGAGCAGCCGTGAGTAGATGTCATAAGCACGCTCCCCGCGGGAAGTCTGCTCAACCACCATGGGTACAAGGTTCAAAGCACGTGTTTCATCTTTCATTATTTACTGGCCTGCCGCCTCTGTTGCTGCGTTGATGACTTCCTGGAAGCTCATCGGTTTATCTGTCACTTTAGCGTTATTGACCACCCAGTCAACCACCTGGGCTCTCGAGCACCGAGTTTTCCACGGCCTGCAACAGGCGCTGGTCGCCATAGTACATCTGGATGACTTCACGCGGTTCTTCGTAGGTCTGGGCAATTTCCTCGACGGCCTCACGCACCTTGACCGCGTCAATGGCGATCTCGTTCTGCGTGGCAAGCTCGCCCAGCAACATGCCGCTGCGAACGCGTTTCCGGGCCGGCTCCCTGAAGTGATCGAGCATTTCTTCGGTGACCTCGATCTCGGCTCCGCGCAGCATCTGCTGTAACATGGCGTGCGCTTCGTTGGTGACGATACTCTCCGGCACTTCCAGGTCCTCGTGCATTTCCAGCAAGCGTTCCGCCAACTGTGTCTTCAGTTGCGTGTTAACGGCCTGGCCGAGTTCACGTTCCAGGTTATTGCGGACTTCCTTGCGCAGATCTTCGAGATCGCCGCTTTCGACACCAAACGACTTGACGAACTCCTCGTCCACTTCCGGCAGGATGCCTTCCTGGACCTTGTCGAGAGTCAGTGCGACCTGGGCTTTCTTGCCGGCCAATGCGGGCTCACGGTAATCAGCGGGGAATTCCAGCTTGATATCTTTCTTATCCCCGGCGGACATCTTCCGTACCACCTTCTCGAGGGCATCGAATCCGGACTGGCCCACAATCACGGCGAGTCGCTGTACGCCTTCCTCTGGCACCATGCCTTCATCGGTCTCAGCCGTGTACTCCACCAGCGCCTGGTCGTTGTCACCCGGCTTGACGATCAACATCCTCCCACTTTATCTTCTGCCGTTGCAGGGTCTCGATCATCGTCGTGACGTCTTCATCGGTAACGCTGGCATCCGGACGTTCAATGCTGATATCAGCAACAGTGATCGGTTCCAGGTCAGGATAAGTCTCGATAATGGCGTTGATTTCCAGGCCGTTGTCATCGAGCACAGGCTCCGCATCCAGCCGCGGGGCTGCCACGATACGCAATGATTCCTGTTCGATGGCCTGTTGCACGGAGGTCTGCGTCGTTTGCTGGATAACCTCCGCCGCTGCCTGTGCGCCAAAACGCTGCTTCAATACGGAGAACGGGATACGGCCTGGCCTGAAACCCTTCAGACGCACCTGCTTGCCGATTTCACGCAAACGCGCGTCAATCGCCTGGTTCACTTCCTCTGCCGGGACCTGGATTTTCAACCGCTTTTCTACCGTGCTGCTGCTTTCAACTGAGACTTGCATGAATGGTGTCAACCTCTTGGTGATTTGTGTCGTGCCGAGCGTGGCGGGTGATGGTGCGAAAGGGGAGACTCGAACTCCCACGGGTTGCCCCACTGGAACCTAAATCCAGCGCGTCTACCAATTCCGCCACTTTCGCTTAACGTTTTCCGAACTGATATCCGTCTACGGAGCCTGCCGGGCTTTGTAAATTGGTGGGCCATCTAGGACTCGAACCTAGAACCAATAGATTAAGAGTCTACTGCTCTGCCAATTGAGCTAATGGCCCATGTATTTTGGGTCAACCGACCCTTTTTAAATTTGGGGTGGACGATGGGGCTCGAACCCACGACCGCCGGAACCACAATCCGGAGCTCTACCAACTGAGCTACGCCCACCATTGTTAACACTTGCCTGCCGCTACTATACCAAATGGCGCGCCCGGCAGGACTCGAACCTGCAACCCTCAGCTTAGAAGGCTGATGCCCGAACCACTTTATGTCCACGGTTGAGCTACAGCTCAACCCGGATAGCGCAAAAATACTGCCCGACACTACATTGGCAAATGCGCCCGGCAGGACTCGAACCTGCAACCCTCAGCTTAGAAGGCTGATGCTCTATCCGCTTGAGCTACGGGCGCTTCATCCCGATATTGCTCAATCTACGGGCTTAAATGGTCGGGGTGGAGAGATTCGAACTCCCGACCCACTGCTCCCAAAGCAGTTGCGCTACCAGGCTGCGCTACACCCCGAAACCGGTTAACCTGACGATGTTACGGATTTAGCCAATTTGCGTCAATCCATTTACACCGTTTGGGCAACAAAAAAACCAATAAATTCAAAAGGCCACCCAAAAGTGGATGGCCTTAAAATTTGGCGCGCCCGGAGAGATTATTCCGGGCGTCCTTGCCCTCCACCCTACGGGCCTCGCTGCGCTCGTCGTATTCGATCCCGACTGTCACTCTCGCGTTCGAACTCCCGTCTTAAACAATCGTGGCCCAATGGGCCACTAAATTGGCGCGCCCGGAGAGATTCGAACTCCCGACCGCCCGGTTCGTAGCCGGGTACTCTATCCAGCTGAGCTACGGGCGCTGTTTAAAACTGTATCATCTCTCCTCCTTCGGAGAGATTATTCCGGTCCTGCCCTCCACCCTTCGGGTTCGCTGCGCTCCGCGCAGTCTCATTCGAAATTCGCTCCCGGCGAATTTGTCGAACTCCCGACCGCCCGGTTCGTAGCCGGGTACTCTATCCAGCTGAGCTACGGGCGCGTTGATTCCCAGCGAAAAACTCTATGCTTCGCGAGGGGTGCGAATTATCCGTGGGAGGCCATTGATTGTCAACCGTTTGAAGCTCACTTTTCGCTTATTTCCTCAATGTTTTCCATTCAATTGCATTGAGTGAAAAATATACGCGATCCGGTATAGTAAGCATATCTGCAAGGAACCTTCACCAGGATTGGATTCATCAAGAGAAATCAACATGAAAAATGTACTGATTGCTTTGTGCTTGCTCGCTTTGAATACCACCCCGTTACCCGTGATGGCCGATGAGCCGGAAGCACCTGCTGAGTACCTTGCGGACGGCCTCAAGCTGGTTCCGGACACCAAGGGCATCTCCCGGGTCTGGTTAAGACCCGGCGTCGATCTCTCGCAGTATCGGAGTGTTTACCTGGTTGAACCTTCCGTTGCATTCAGGAAAAACTGGCTAAAAGACCAAAACCGTGGCCACCCTTCAATTCGGGTCAAAGAGGGTGACATGGAAGATATCAAGCGTGATATCAAGAAGTTATTCATGGAGGTATTTACGGAAGAATTGCTGGGTGCCGGCTTCGATTTTGCGGAATTGAGAGCGCCGGGCGTCATGATAATAAAATCCGCCATCCTGGACCTCGATGTGAATGCGCCGGACATTCAATCATCCGGCACGAGCGATATACTTGTTTCTACCGCTGGATCAATGAAGCTTTACCTGGAGATTTACGATTCAATGACCGAACAGTTGCTGGTAAAAGCCGTTGACCAGGCTTCTGACTGGGACACGGGTCAGATGCAATCGCAAAAGAAGGTAGCAAACCGGGCAGCGGCAAAGCGCATGATGACGCCCTGGGCCAAAGCACTGAGTAGAGGTTTCAGCGCGCCCGCCGAAGCAACCCCGAATTGACAGGAACCGGTTGACAGCAGGGCCGGCGTGAACGGATAATCCGCTGCCCATTTTTCGGGAGCATCATACCCTGAGATTCCTGATAAAATGGCGCGAATCCGGAGAGGTGTCCGAGTGGCTGACTATTTTGTCGGGAACAAAATAGAACGTCGAGCGAAGCGAGGACGGCCCCGAAGGGGTGAAGGGCAAGGATGCCCGGAATAACGAGCACGCGTAAGTGCGACCAGACAGACTGTTTGCAAGGAACAGGTAAAAATTTAAAACCGGAGAGGTGTCCGAGTGGCTGAAGAGCACGCCTGGAAAATGTGTATACGTTAATAGCGAATCGAGGACGGTCCCTCGAATGCGGATAAAGAACAAAGATGCCCGGAATAACGTAGCACGCGTAAGTGCGACCAGACAGACTGTTTGCAAGGAACAGGTAAAAATTTAAATCCGGAGAGGTGTGCCGAGTGGCTGAAGGAGCACGCCTGGAAAGTGTGTATACGTTAATAACGTATCGAGGGTTCGAATCCCTCTCTCTCCGCCAAATTCTGAAAGGTGTATTCCGGACACATGGTTTACACTTTATACCGGAGACATGGTTAACACTTTGTCTCCAACGAAGGGATCAGGGTCGATTACTGGGCACGACTGCAGGGATGCAGGAGGTAGAGCACCAAGAGTAGGCGCTTTAGGCGACGCAGGAGCAGTTGCCGAGGACAGCCCAGGAAGACGTCGACGAAGGAGGCGCCCGAAGGGCGAGGGCCAGGGAGGACCCGAGTCTATCCCTCTCTCCGCCAGATATGAAAAAAACCGCATCTGTGGGACTTTTTCACATCCTCCTGCGAACCAACGCGTGTTAGATCCTTCAGACCCAGTTCTCCACCACCAGGTCGGGCACCCGCTCAAATTCTCGTTTGTTATTGGTCACCAGGGTTGCACCCAGGCTCAACGCGTGCGACGCAATGAAAAGATCGTTGTTGCCAATCGGTTTACCTTGCTTTTTCAGCCAGGCGCGTAAGCGTCCATAGTAACAGCCTACATCCCATCCCAATGGCTCAACATGAAGCAAACGTGTGAATAGCCCCAGTTGCTCCCAGCGCTCGGTTCTTAGCTCCGCAACACCATTTTCAATGCCGAAACAGAGCTCCGCATAGCTGACAGACGAGATGCACAGGTCTTTTTCTACCTTAAATTTTTGCCGCAAACGTTTTGATCTGTTCTGCAGAACATAAATACAAATGTTAGTGTCCAGCATGTACATCAACTAAAACTTCTATCCTGCGCTGGAAAATCATCCCGGTCCTTCAGAAAATCATCATCAAAGACCGACGCCGCATCAAAAAATTCATCCCAGCCGGGCCGCGCGGCCGAAATGATCACCGAATCACCCCGTTTCTCAACATAGACCTCGTCACAATCAAACCGGTATTCCTTGGGCAGACGAACAGCCTGACTACGGCCGTTCATAAATATTTTTGCGGATTTACCCATACATATCCTGTACATCTTTTGGTATATATTATTTAGTATATATCATACGCATGAAAATAAACATGTACCCGCACCAACCACTCATCAGCATGTCACAAAAGAATGATCAATAAAGTACGGGTGAGAAGCTGCGTTGTGCAGGCAGTTGCTTAAACGAAGGTAAGGCCAACTCCACTCGTTCAGTCCATATATACCTACACCCCAGTCACTCGTGCAGGACACCAGCCGAGAAAAACACCAAAGCAAATTACCTGAATGGCTCGAATCCTTGATACGATGCCCAAAAGCAATTTGGATGTTTCCGAACCAAGGCTGACCTCACCGGTTCGCGGGGTAAACCAGGCTTGAAAGTAGCGTTCAGATAACCGCATCTACATTATTCAGTCACTCCCGGAGAACAGAACAGAGAACTCATCATGGCCGTTTTACCTGGACTATTTCTTGCCGTGGTCCTGGCTCTCGCCGGGGAGTATCTGTCCAAACTGATTGGTATCGACCTGATGGGGCTTCCGAAAAGCCCGGTCAGCCCCATACTGATGGCCATTGTCCTGGGCATCATCATACGCAATACGATCACGCTACCGGAATCAGTGCGCCCGGGTATACGTTTTGGTCTTGTGCGGGTGCTGCGCTTCGGTATCGTGTTATTGGGTATTCGTTTGAGCCTTGGCCAGGCCGGCACGATCGGCCTGAAGGCCCTGCCCGTCATCATCGGTACGGTTACAGCGGCGTTGCTGGTCGTTACCTACCTCGCCAGGCGACTTGGCCTGAGTGGCAGGCTCGGCACCTTGATCGCAGTAGGCACCAGTGTCTGTGGCGCAACGGCAATCGTCGCCACGGCCCCAACGATCGCGGCCAGGGACGATGAGGTCACCTACTCCATTGCCTGCATTACTTTGTTCGGCATTATCGCAATGCTGGTCTACCCTTTCGCAGGACACTTCATTTTTGATGGTGACACGCTGAAAAGTGGTCTGTTCCTGGGCACCTCTGTACACGAAACGGCCCAGGTTGCGGGTGCCGGTCTTGTGTATCAGCAGTACTACGGGGAACCGAGCGCGCTTGATGTAGCGACCGTAACCAAGCTCGTGCGCAATCTCGGCATGCTCGTGATCATTCCATTAATGAGTATCGTGTTCCATCGAAATCATTCCGATGGCACCGCAGCACCTAAGTGGTACACGATGATCCCGCTGTTCGTTATCGGTTTTGCGTGTATGAGCCTGATCCGCACGCTTGGTGACTTGAGCGAGCAGCCTTTTGGCATTTTCGACCTTGATCAGTGGAACAACATCGTGGGCTACACGAAAAAAACGTCTGAACTCAGCCTCTGTGTAGCCATGGCGGCAGTCGGTCTTGGCACGAGTTTCAAAGGTCTGAAAGACATCGGCCTGAAGCCACTCGGTGTCGGTCTGTTCTCGGCCGCTCTGGTTGGCTGCGTCAGTATTATGCTGATCTCGGTGATCTATTAGTCAATCGACGAGCGCTAATTCCACCCATTCAACTCATAAACCCACTGACCCAGCCATTCATGCACGGCATCGTTGCTCATCAGCAGCGCCTCGGCATCGGGCAGGAAGTCAAACACCGTCAGTTGCGGACGGTCCACGACCCTGACATCCGTTGCGACGGGGAACACCTCGATCCTCAAGCGCTTGAACGCTTCTACCGCTCGCGTCATGTGTGCCGCCGAGGTCACGAGCAACGGTTTTTCACAGGCCATGCCTTCCAGCAGGTCTTTCGTATAAAAGGCATTTTCACGCGTGTTGCGGCTCTGTGTTTCCAGCACGATGTTCTCCTCGGCCACACCCCACTCGAGCAGAAGTGTTTTGATAGCCTCGGCCTCAGTTTCAGGAAACGGTGACCAGGGCTGGTTGCCGCCGGTCACGATAATCGTCTTCACCAAGCCCAGCCTCGACAACTGTGCCGCTTTACGCACCCGGTCGATGCCATCGAGCATGTCGAGATCGACCCGTGGCGGAAAGACCGGCTCAACCGCACCGCCCAACAACACGACGCACTTGCTGCGTGGGATTTCCGTCATCATCACGGCGGGATAGTCACGCTCCAGCCTGCCCATCAGCGTGTCGGCGACGTACGGCGTGGAAGCCGACCACAGCATAGCCATGGCGAGGAACGTGAACAATGCCGAGGATTTCTTCTTACCGGCCAAGGCCAGCAACAAGGCGATAAACGACAGTTCGAGCACCAGCCCGATCGGCAGCACCAGCAACGGAAGTATCTTGGAAAAATAAACGTACACGGTCTATTCCCTGTTCGTTCGGGCCATGTCCGGGTTCACGCCGGGCCTGGCCGGGGGTCCATCCCTCTCACGAACACCATTATTGAAGCAAGCACGGCCCCGGATCAAGCCCCTGTCACCCCGTGGCATGCTTCACACGGTATGAGATTCACCCTTATCCCGCAAGGCGTCACACTCCGTCACTGCCAACCGCACCTCGGCCAGGCGTTTGTGATCCCGGGGATATCGCAGCCTATAAACTGCCAGGCGCTCAGCAACCGCCTGTCCAATGTTGCGGAAATTGCTGACGGTCGTCTTCGGGTCGGACGGATCGAGGCTGAATGCACTGTAGATCATGGCCATCATGGCTTCGCTACCTAACATTGGCTCAATACAAACTGTTTCCGCCGGTCTCTCAGTTGGGTCATTTAACAAGAACATTGCATCCAGCACACGTGGTTCATTTTGTGTGCTGGCCACTTCTTCTTTCAGGAACAGTTGTTGCTTATCCGTGTAGGGCGTGTAATTGGTAAAGCCGGCAGCTTCACTAAACACCGCTGTCACTGAATCAGGGAACAAGCGTAGGCCCACCAGCCCGCCAATCGCCGTCACCCCCTTTTCGTTGAAGTCGAGCAGGATGCAGTCATCGTTAATCAGGCGTGCGCCATTTCGGTGAAAGCTCGATACCAGGGTGGATTTGCCAAAGCCCGAATTACCCAGGAAGGCAACCGATTTGCCGTTTTCCAATGTCACCGCGCTCGCATGCAATACCAAGCGACCGGTAGTTGCAAGGTAACGGGGAATGATCTGGTTCAATAACAGATGCCGCAACATTTGCATGGTGGAGTCCTCATGCAAATAGCAGGTGATCACGCCCTCGGAAGAAATATGAAAGCTGGCGCTGCGAGCAAACACATACAAATACTCGTCACCCCGCCGTTCACACCAGCAAACCACCCTGTCATCGTAGTCACGCCATTCAAATGTTTTTTCAAAACCCTGCTTTTCAAACTTGACTAAGTCACCCTCCCCCATCGCCACCTTTATTCCAGAAGACCCCCGTGTCATTCCGGGCTCGACCCGGAACCCATTTTCATCCGGCACAAGCGGCAATTCCGGAAGCGGAAAGTCGCATTGAATAACGGTATCAAAAATACGATAGAAATCAGGCATGCTTTACGCTGACCAAGCCGGCTTCGGCGAGCTTGTCCAACAAGTCACCCACATCGCTTTCCAGTTGCTCAGGATTTACGTCATATTCACCAGACAGGGTATCCAGCATCTCGGCAACCGTTATGTCTGACTGGAATAACTGCCAGATACGCGTTCCTACTTCATTCAAACCAAAGTAGCTTTCGCCGTTAAGATCGAGCAATACGGTCTCGCCATTGACCTCCTGCGAGAGGACTTCGTCTGATATGTTAAATCGGTCGTTGGGTTGGAAATTCATGAACAGAATTATATCGCCGCCAGGTAGAACCCGTCACGTTGACCGTGAAGAATACGACTGCGCACAACCCACACCCAGGATACAGGCATAGGTGATCGCGATACCCGGCATTTGCAGGCTGAAATCAAAAAAGGAATGTATCGCAACCAGCACGGTCGCAGCAGCACCGGTGGCCGGGTAGATCCAGTCCCTGCCCCGGGTCCATGCACCCCTGAAACACAGCAGGGTCAGCCAGGCGATACAAAGGACCAACAAACCCGCCACCGGCCAGCCCAGTTCAAAAATATTCTCCAGGTAGGTGTTGTGGGTTTTATCGTAATGAGCAGTCAGCTTGTCATCCCGGTAAAGCCTGAAACTATCGGAGAACGTGCCGTAACCAAACCCGAACACGGGATTGTCCTCAATGGCACCCGCCGTCATTTCATAAACCTGTAAACGGCCGGGGGCATCTGCCGTAAGACGGTCTATGCGCTCGAGCAACACCTCGGAAGTCAGCACAAAAGCAAGCACCGCGACCGTTACGGCGCCGGCCAGTGCCATCTTCGACCTGGTACTGCCACCACGCTGGCGCCTGTTGAACAAAAACAGCAACACCAGGCCACCTGCCAGCGTGCTGAAAAACCCGCCCCTGGAATGGGTCAGGATCAGGGCCGTGGTCATCAGCAGGATGGCGGTCAATGGCTTCCACACCAGCAAAATGAAACGCTCGACCCGCAATTCCCTGCCCATCGGTACCCCAATGGGCACATGCGTCCTGTTAACGGCTCGGCTGAACACCGCCATTGCACACAACAACGACAAGCCGGTATAGGTCGCAAAAGAATTACGGTTGACAAACGTGCCCCTGACATCCCCCTTGAAACTCTCGTCGAAAAACCAGAACAGGGTGCCAAACTCACCCCAGAAAATGATCAGGCCGTAGATGGCATACGCAAACCCGGCAAAGGCAATCCACCTGAAACTGGCGAGCGCCCTGTCACGGTTGCGGCCAAACTGAAAGGCCAGGAAGAAGACCAGTCCGTAACAAAGCAAGCGCATCATTGCCACCAGGCTGTCCTGTGGGGATAAAGAAATACTGCCCGGCATGGTCCAGTCCTGTACAAGCTCATTCATACCCCAAAGGGGTGTTTCCAGTCAAACGGCACCCAGGCAACGGTTTGCAGCCATGCCCAGGCACAGACGACCAGGAACAGCACGATGACAGGTGGCTTGAGTGAGCTTGAAACCTGCTGTGGTCTGAGTATTGATTGCAACACCCAGCCAAGCGTGATCAGGCCCACGGTGAACGCACACAAGGTCCACGACCACTCACGGTTACTGCCCAGCGGCAACGGCGCAAGTATGACCAGCAGCAACAGGAGCCTGTGGAGTACGGTCGTCATCCAGCCTCCATTGCCTTGATGATGTCCGGATAATCGTTTGACAGGATCTCCCGCATCAGCCCGATTTCCAGCGAACCGTCTTTCAACGCGTCCAACAGCTGTTTTTTCTGCACGGCCCAGGTCAGCACGACCTGGTCACGCAACAGTGCAAGCGATTCATCATCCAGACCGGCAAAATATCTGAACCCCAGTTCAAGCCGCACCAGCATCAGGGTGGGCTCCACCCTGCCTGTTAATACCGACATCTTCCAGGCCGGGATGATTTGGTCGTGCGAGTAACCCAAAAACTCCCTGAGCCTGGCAATGCGCAACCAGGCGCGCGGCCTGGCCGGTGCCCGCCTGACCACTTCCCCGGCTGATGATATGGACTGTTCCAGCATTTGCCGGCGCTGCCAGTATGGCCTGGCCATATCCCCCCCACCCAGCACTTCCAACTCGCTGAGACCGTCCCAGTAACGGTAGTGGTCATGCAGGGCAATGGCCTCCCCTGCCCGTTCCAACAGGGCATCGAGTTGTTCCGGCTTGATCGTACCGGACTCCCGGTATTTGGACAGGGCCGTGTCCACCGGCAGGTAACGCAGGCTGGCCTGCAGACGGGGCCAGGACAGCGACAGTAAAACGATTGCGGAAACGGCAACGACCGAGATCAGAAAGTAGCGGGACAACAACGGTGATTTCTCGGTCATCAAAACGTCCAGGCGGTGATAGCAGCATGCTACCAAGCTGTACCCGGCTTGTCGCCCCGTGGCTCTGAAATTGACATGCCTTCCCCCAATCCAGTTAAACTAGCCCCAAGCATTGACCACGCGCCAGGTGAACAAGCCGTATGACCAAGAAACGTATCTACATAGCAGGTCACAAGGGCATGGTGGGCTCGGCTTTGCAAAGACAGCTTGGAAAAGATGAAAACAACGAAATCATCACGCGTGATTTGAGCGAACTGGACCTGGCCAACCAGCAGCAAGTAGCTGACTTCTTCAGTGAAATGGATTCCGGCTTTCGCCGGAATGACGACTGTGGGGATCACCAACCAGATTCCGGCTTTCGCCGGAATGATGATGATGAAGTCACCCCGGGCTCGACCCGGGGTCCATTTGACGAAATCTACCTGGCCGCTGCCAAGGTCGGCGGCATCCACGCCAACCACATCTACCCGGCCGAGTTCATCTACGAGAACCTGGCCATTGAGTGCAACATCATCCACCAGGCCTGGCGCCACGGCGTGAAAAAGCTGCTGTTTTTGGGCAGCTCCTGTATTTACCCGAGACTGGCCGAGCAGCCCATCAAGGAAGTCAGAACTACTGACCGGCCCGCTGGAACCCACCAACGAGCCCTACGCCATCGCCAAGATCGCCGGCATCAAGCTGTGCGAATCGTACAACCGCCAGTACGGCACCGATTACCGCAGCGTCATGCCCACCAACCTGTATGGCCCGGGTGACAATTACCACCCGGAAAACAGCCATGTGATCCCTGCGCTACTGCGGCGTTTTCACGAGGCAAAACTGAACGGCACAGACAGCATCACCATCTGGGGCAGCGGCAATCCACTGCGCGAATTCCTGCACGTGGATGACATGGCCGGCGCCTGCATACACGTGATGAACCTGCCCACGGAGAAATACCGGGAAGTAACCAACCCGCGCCTGTCGCATATCAATGTGGGTTCCGGCGTGGATTGCTCCATCCGTGAACTGGCGGAACTGATCGGCGAGGTAACCGGTTTTACAGGCACCATCAATTACGACACCAGCAAACCGGATGGCACGCCGCGCAAACTGCTGGACAGTTCCCGGCTCAGGGAGATGGGCTGGCAGCCGGAAATTTCACTCCAGGAAGGCCTGGCGGACGCCTATAAATGGTTCGTTGAACATTATGAGACGCTGGACACGTGAGGATTCATAGAACATGAGCAGAAAAGTAGCATTGATCACCGGTGTCACCGGGCAGGATGGTTCCTACCTGGCAGAATTCCTGCTGAAAAAAGGCTACGAGGTGCACGGCATCAAGCGCCGCGCATCGTCATTCAACACCGAGCGGATTGACCACATTTACGAAGCGCCAGACGTCGAGAACCGGCATTTCATACTGCACTACGGGGACCTGACCGACACCTCGAACATGACACGTATCATCCAGCAGGTGCAACCCGATGAAATCTACAACCTCGGTGCGCAGAGCCACGTGGCCGTGTCGTTTGAAGAGCCGGAGTACACCGCCGACGTGGTTGGCTCTGGGCACCCTGCGCATCCTGGAAGCGGTTCGCCTGCTGGACTTGACGGACAAAACCCGAATCTACCAGGCCTCGACCTCGGAGTTGTTCGGCAAGGTCAAGGAATCCCCGCAAACTGAGACCACGCCGTTCTACCCACGCTCGCCTTATGGCGTGGCCAAGCTGTACGGCTACTGGATCACGGTCAACTACCGCGAGGCCTACGGCATGTATGCCTGCAACGGTATTTTGTTCAACCACGAATCGCCACGCCGCGGCGAGACCTTCGTCACCCGCAAGATCACCCGGGGCCTGTGCAATATTTCACAGGGCCTGGAGAAGTGCCTGTACATGGGCAACATGAATTCACTGCGTGACTGGGGCCACGCCAAGGACTACGTCGAAATGCAGTGGCTGATGTTGCAACAGGACAAGCCCGAAGATTTTGTCATCGCCACCGGCAGGCAAGCCACGGTGCGAGACTTCATCAATAAATCAGCAAACCAGCTGGGTATCAGCCTGCGATTTGAGGGCGAAGGGCTGGATGAGAAAGGCATCGTCGAGAGCATCGACCCGGATATCGCTGAAAACGACATCACCGTGAAACCCGGTGACGTGATGGTGGCAGTGGACAAAAAATACTACCGCCCGACCGAGGTGGATACGTTGTTAGGCGACCCGAGCCAGGCCAAGAACAAGCTGGGCTGGGAACCGCGTGTGACGCTGGATGAAATGATCACGGAGATGGTTGCAAACGATCTGCAGATTGCCAAGAAAAACCGCTTGCTGCTGAAAAGCGGCTACGATGTAAACCAGCCAGTGGAATAAGCCGTCATCCGACCCCGGATCAAGTCCGGGGTGACAACAAATTTTGTCATCCCGGATTTTGCACTACCTCGTCATCCCGGATTTCGCACACCTTTCCCGTCATCCCGGACCCCGGCTGTCGCCGGGGTGACAACAAATTTTGTCATCCTGGATTTTGCACTACCTCGTCATCCCGGAATTCGCACAACTTTCCCGTCATCCCGGAATTCGCGCAGCGAATATCCGGGATCCATTTTTCTCAGTGCCTGCCAGCCAGCAGTCCGGCAACACTCAGGTCTTCGTCAAGATCCGGCCAGTGAATTCCTTCACCGTCACCCAATAGCTCCCAGTTCTCGAGCTGATCTTTGTTTGCCTGGGCAAGTTTGGGAAACCATACCAAGGGAACAGAAATCGTCCGCCCGTCAAGCAACTCAACGGTTATGGCAACATCAGTGCATTTCACATTGTGAGCCTGCGGATATCGCTCAAGTTCCAAAGTGCTCATTCCAGGCCTCCAAAAATAGATCTCTGTTTTCGACTACCATTAATTCCAGACTTCTTAACTGCTTTGGCGGAAATCTTGTTGAACCTGCCAAAGTCACAGGAGTCAGCCAGAACTTCGCCAACATTCTATCTGTTTGAACATGGATGTGTGGTGGTTCTCCATCTTCATTGCTGTAAAAGAAGAAACGATAAGGGCCAAGTTTCATTACTGAAGGCATGCCCAAATTCTGTTGCAACGACAATATACGTTAAATTGGTCTATTACTCATATTGGTGTAGGAAATCTACGGTGATAAATTCGGTAGTCCACTGGCGTGATGATTTTATTGTCATCCCGTAATTCACCTCCGTTCTCGTCATCCCGGTAGTGCACTGCCCCGTCACCCCGGACTCTATCGTCATGCCGGACTTGGTCCAGCATCCTCCCGCCACAATCGTCATGCCGGACTTGGTCCAGCATCCTCCCGCCACAATCGTTATGCCGGACTTGGTCCAGCATCCTCCCGCCACAATCGTCATGCCGGACTTGGTCCAGCATCCTCCCGCCACAATCGTCACCCCGGGCTCGACCCGGGGTCCATTTTGCTCTCACTAATAGATTCCGGCTCAAGGCCGGAATGACTGTGTTTAAACTTTCGCTTGCGTGACAGTTCGGGTTAACCTTAGCCCGTGGAATTACCTGTCTACTGCCCGCCGGATATCAGCTCTGCATACCTGCAGCTACTGCGCTTTGCCAGGTTGAGTCCCGGCCATGAAGCTGACATGGCGACCGATGATCCGGACACAATGCTGGAATCACTCAACGCACTACCGGATTTCAACATCTACACGCGTACATTCCAACCACTGCTCTATCACAATGCCATAAAAACCGGCCTGTTCGAGGATCTGGATCACCCGGCCCAGGTTTTCCTGAAGCAAAATGCCCTGCGCCTGGTTGGCGCGGAAATGTCGAACCAGGCATGGCTGCATGAAGCGCTTGGTTTGTTCAACGATAACGGCATCCGCATCATCCTGCTGAAGGGCGCCGCATTTTCGAACAACCTTTACCAGCATCGGCACCCCGGATTGGGGTTGACCTGGATTTCCTGGTCAGGGAAAGCGATTTCGACAAAGCCTGCAGCCTGCTGGCCGAGACGATGAACCCGGTGGTCATGGCTGAAAACAGGACGGCTACGCACGACACGCTGTTTGAGCGGATGTTCACACCCAAAGACCGCCCTGCCCCTTACGTGGAAGTCCACCGGGGTCTGACCAACCCGCATATTTTTACCATCGACGAGCAAACCCTGTGGAATGCGAGCCTGGAGCACCCCGGCTATAGCAACGAACGGGTGCGCATACTTTCCCCGGAAGACACCCTGCTGCACCTGGCAACCCACGCCTTCCGGGACCTGAATTTCTGTAGCCACAACCTGCTGGACGTGCATGAAATCATTTGCCAACAGGAGATAGATACCGATCTACTCTGCGAGCGTGCTCGCGCCTGGGGAGCGACACGGGTGCTTTACTACCTGCTTCATAACGCCAAAGTCTTGATGCATACCCCGGTTCCTCCGGAACTGCTTTCAAGACTGGAGCCAGGCCGAATCACCAACCGTATAAACAAAAAAATCCTGCAGTCATCTTCACTGCAGGATTCCTCGAAAACACCCGGTTACAGGCTTACCCAGTTAGCCGCTCAAATGGCGTTCCCGGACAAACTCAGCAACGCGGTTAAATTCCAAACCCATTACGCGGCAACCCGTATCAGGGACCTGTTTTCCCGCTAGGCGGCTCTTTCCAGCACCCATCCAAACGCCTACACAGAGTGGAGCACAATGCCTCTTCAACAATTCACGAAATCTTCGCACACTGGTGGAATGGGAAAGGTAACTTTCAAGCTTAGAAATTTTGCAGATCAGACTATTAACACTTTACGTTAATAACGCCTTACGTTACTATCATGTCAATTGTCAGTTTTGCAAGTAAGGAATCAGAGAGATTGTTTGCCCCATAGGGTGTGCTTTGAATGGCGGAACGGAAACGCACACGACGTAGAAATCGTGGATTATCACAGAGGGGTAAGAGGTTAAGAAATGACGAAGAGAATCCAGACCATGCCCCCGGTACATCCGGGTGAATTATTGCGAGAAACGCTTGAGGAACTGGGTATTTCAGCCTATGCCCTGGCCAAGAGTATTGGCAAGGCGCCAATCCAGGTCAGCCGGATCCTGGCCGGAAAATCGTCCATTTCCGCGTCGATGGCGCGTCTTATAGGTGCTGCGTTGGGTACGACAGCCCAGTACTGGGTGAATCTCCAAGCTCACTACGACCTGGAAGTTGCTGAAAGGAACTCACCACCATTAGCAGTTAAACCACTCGTAATAGATGGCAGAAAGGTGGCTTGAATTCAACCACAAGACTCGCCACCCCGGACTCGATCCTGCATATCCGTCATGCCGGACTAGGTCGTCCGCACCTCCATGTCTCCCGCGACATAGTGCATCCCTGCACAAAACCCGGGATCCATTTATAGATTCCGTCATCCGCGGAATGCACTGCCGCGTCATCCCGGCCTATAATCCGCAGCCACTATCCGGGATCCATTTTTAAACGTCGAAACGCTGTTTCAGCACCAACCACAGAAACTTGGGCGATGAAACGAAATTCCTTCTGAACAACCGCCTGGGTTCCCGCAGCAAGCGCGGCAACCACTCCAAGCCCATTTTCTGAAAAACAGGGTGTGAGCGCTTCACCTTACCCGTGTAAAAATCGAACACCGCGCCGATGGCGCCGATAAACTTCACGTCCAGTTGATCACGGTGCTGGTGAATCCACTTCTCCTGCTTGGGGGCCGTCATACCCACCCACAGCACGTCCGGTTTCGCGGTGTTGATGGCGTCTGTCATCTGCCGGTTATCCGCATCATCGAACTCCGCCTTGAATGGCGGAGAATACGAGCCGGCAAAACGGATATTGGGATAATCTGCCGCGAGCTTGTCCTTGATAGCCGCCAGGGTTTCCTCTGTTGAACCCAGGAAGAAATAACTGTTCCACCCGCTTGGTCCAGCCGCTCGCTCAACCCCTGGAAAATATCACTGCCAGTAATCCGCTCACGGATGTTGCCACCGAGGATACGTGACGCCAGCACGATGCCGTGCCGTCCGGGGTGACCAGGTCGGCCTCGTGGATCGCCTCTGAAATGCCGGGTCGGCTTGCGCGGTGACCAGCGAGTGGGGGTTGGCACAGACG